>CAWJDE010000001.1:0-506743 GCA_963841545.1 uncultured Chloroflexia bacterium
ACCCCGACGGAGGCAGTGCGCGACAGCGGATAACTGGGGTCAAGATGGTGGGGTCGCCACGAGAGGAGCCACAGCGCTCAAGAGGCTCAGACTCGGCCCGGTGTCCAATACCTGCGTCGCCCGCCCGCTCGTCGAATCGGGTCTCCCAATCAGGTGCCTTACTGCAAATCGACGCTGCGATCGCAGTTATCGGCTCTCAGGTCGTTATCGTCTCTCCGCCATAGACGCTAACTTGCGCAGTTTCGCTCAACTCGATCGTGATTGGGGAGCCGTTGGCCACAGCGCTCAGCGGCGCCTGCATGCCATTCAGACGCTCTCCCAGCTGAGCTATAGCCCCACGGTTTCGTGCTCGATCCGAGCCGCTGCTGGTCGAGGTCGGAATCTAGCACACGGTCGGTCACCCGCCCGGCGGTCGCGCCCGCCGTGCTCGCCTGGACCGGCAAGCGGCCGCGACCCCGCTCAGCCCGTGATGCCGAGCAGCATCCCCAGCAGGATCATCGCGATCACGACCGCCGCGACCGCCGCGTAGCGGAAGTCGCCGATCCGCAGCCAGCCCGCCAGCACCACGATGACCTGGGCGGCGGGTGTGAGCGCGAGGACCAGGGCGCCGGCCATCAGCAGCTGGTCACCGGGCGCAGACACCGATAGCAGCTGCGTGAACCGGACCGGCTCCGCGGCGCCCCCGGCGGTGGCCCGCAGGGCGATCCCGACCCCGAGCAGCAGCGACGCGATCGCCAGACCGACCTGCATGACGGTCTGGGCCGCCGACTGCGACCCGATCCGGTCGATGACCCGGGCGATGGAGCGGTCCATCTCAGGCACCCGCGCCGCCGATGACCAGCTGGACGGCGACGATCGCCAGGACGGACGAGAGCAACAGCCGGATGGCGGCCGGGGACGATCGGTGCTGGAGACGGACGCCGGCCATGGCCCCGATCAGGACCCCGATCACGACGGCAGCGGCGGGATACGGGTAGAAGTAGCCACGAGCGACGTAGATGAACAGGCTCGCGAGGGCCGTGAGCCCGACCATGAAGTTGGAGGTCGCGGCCGAGACCTTCAGGGGGAGCCGCATGACCAGGTGCATGGCGGGCACCTTCAGGAACCCGCCGCCGACGCCCAGCATCCCCGACAGCGCGCCGGCACCGAACGCCACCGTCGCGCCCGCCGGCAGCCGTCTCGCCTGGTACGCGACGAGGTGCCCGCCGCGGCCGTCCCGGTAGGTCCCGGCAAGCCTGCCCACGGCCTGGTAGGCCTCAATCGGTTGGGTCCCGCTCGATCCCTGGCGCTGCCCGTCCTCGTCGCGTCCCCTGAGCAAGAGGGCGGCCGACAGGCCGAGCACGATCGCGAGCAGGACCGACAGGAAGCGGGGGTCGATCGAGGTCGCGATCAGCCCGCCCGCGATCCCGCCGGCGATCGTGACGACCTCGAGGCTCAGCCCGATCCGGAGGTTTGCGAGGCCCGAGCCAAGGTGCACGCTGCCGGCCGCGACCGAGGTGGCGACGACGGCCAGCAGGGAGGTCGCGACGGCGATCCGGACGTCGAACCCGAAGGCGAGCAGGAGCACGGGCACGATCACCACGCCGCCACCGATGCCGACCAGCGCGCCGAGCGCGCCCGCGCCGATCCCCAGCACGAGCAGGCCCAGCAGCATCGGGTCGGTGATCGTCATCTCGGCCTCTCGGGCCTCCGCTCCATGTCTTGCCTCCAGGCCCATTGAACGCCGTCCGGTATCATCGGTCAAACAGGTTGTTTATCTGATTTAGATAGACACAACCGATGGATCACGGGAGTGCAGGCGATGGAGCTGCGCCAGCTCGAGTACGTCCTCGCGGTGATCGACCACGGGGGGTTCACGCGGGCCGCAGAGGCGGTTCACGTCGCCCAGCCGACCCTGTCGCAGGGGATCCGGACGCTGGAGCAGGAGCTGGGGGTCGAGCTGTTCGACCGCGTGGGGCGGGGTGTCCGCCTGTCATCCGCCGGCCAGGCGTTCGAGCCGCCCGCGCGCCGCGCGATGCTGGAGGTGGACAGCGCGCGGATGGCGGCCACGGAGGTCCTCGCCCTGCAATCCGGGCACCTCTCCGTGATCGCGCTGCCAACCCTGGTCGTCGAGCCCCTCGTGCCGTGGATCGGCAGGTTCCGAGCCGCCTGGCCGGGGATCACCGTGCACATCGAGGAGGCGGAGGAGGCGGACGCTGTTCCGAACGCCGTCCGAGACGGTCGCGCGGACATCGGGCTGGCCGAGATCGAGGGTGAGCTCCGGGGTCTCCGGGCCGAGACGGTCATCGAGCAGGAGCTGGTGGTGATCTGCCCGCCCGGGGCCCCGCTGGCAGACACCGTCTCGCTGCGGGAGCTGGTGACGATGCCGCTGGTGGCCACGCCCGAGGGAACCTCGACACGGCGGCTTGTCGAGAGCGCGTTCAGGGGTGTCGGCCCCGCCCCGAGGGTCGCGGTCGAGGTCAGCCAGCGGGAGGCGATCCTGCCGCTGGTCCTGGCCGGGGCCGGCATCGCGTTCGTCCCGCTCCGGATCGCCGAGCAGGCACGAGCCGCCGGCGGCGTGGTCGTCAGGACCCGCCCGGCGCTGCGGCGGCGGGTGGGCCTGGTGCGACGAGCCGAAACCTCGAACCCCATCGTGGCGGCGTTCACGGCCTCGGTCCGCGGCGCGGATCCCGCGGGCCGGGACGCGGACTGACCCACAGAACGGATGGTTGCTCAATTGATTGAATGATGTTAGAAGTCGCGAGATGACCGTCTTGCCGGACGAGCTCGTGGAAGAGGTTGCGAGGCGGTTCGCGCTGCTGGGCGATCCGACCCGCCTGCGGGTCGTCCGCACGCTCCACGAGGCCGGTGAGAGCTCCGTCCAGGAGGTGGCAGTCGCGACCGGCACGTCCGTCGCGAACGCCTCCCAGCACCTCGCCCGGCTGCGTGACGCCGGCATCGTCCGCCGGCGCCGCGACGGCCGGCGCGTGCAGTACAGCGTCGCCGATCCGACGATCGACGCCCTGTGCGCGACCGTATGCGAGAGCGTGCGCCGGCGCGCCATCGCGCTGAGCGCCTGACGCGCGGCGAGGAGGGGTCGTGGTCGAAGCCGTCGAGCCGACCCCTCATGCGCTGCGAGCCGTCGCGCCGGCCGCCCCCCGGCCGCTCGTCGGGCTCGACGCACGCGGATCGCGCTGGGTCAAGGTCATCGACCAGACCCGCTGCATCGGCTGTCACGCGTGCACGACCGCCTGCAAGTCGGAGAACGAGGTGCCCGTCGGGGTCACGAGGACGTACGTCAAGGCGGTCGACGTGGGCACCTTCCCCAAGGCGCGACGTGCCTTCCAGGTCACCCGCTGCAACCAGTGCACCGACGCGCCCTGCGTGACCGCCTGCCCCACGGCCGCGATGTTCAGGCGGCCCGACGGCATCGTCGACTTCGACAAGGAAGCGTGCATCGGCTGCAAGGCGTGCATCGCCGCCTGCCCGTACGACGCGATCTTCATCAATCCCGAGGACCATTCCGCCGAGAAGTGCAACTTCTGCGCACACCGCATCGACGGCGGCCTCGAGCCCGCGTGCGTCGTCGTGTGCCCGACGCAGGCGATCCTGGTCGGCGACCTGCACGACCCGGACTCCGCGGTCGCCCGGATCGTCAACCGGGAGCCCGTCGCCGTCCGTCGCCCGGAGAAGGAGACGCGACCCGGGCTGTTCTACAAGGGGGCCCACCAGGCGACGCTCGATCCGCTGGCGGCGCGGCGCCCCGCGGGCGGCATGTTCATGTGGAGCGAGCAGGGAGGCGGCGCGCACGCCGTGCCCTCGGGGCATCCCGGCACGTGGAACAGCAGCGCGGCGGCGGTGGTCGCCTACGACGTGCCCCATCGCGCTCCATGGGACTGGCGCGTGAGCCTCTACACGTGGACGAAGGGGATCGCGGCGGGCGCCTACCTCGTCCCCCTGCTTCTCGTGCTCGCCGGGATCATCGACCCGTCGAGCGTCCTCTGGAGGTGGGTGGCGCCCGTCGTCGGCGGCGCCTTCCTCGGCGTCACCGGGCTCGTGCTGCTGTGGGACCTCGAGCATCCACGCCGGTTCCTCCTCCTCTTGCTGCGCCCGCAACCGCGGAGCTGGCTGGTCCGCGGCGCGGCGTGCATCAGCGGCTTCGGCGCCGTCCTGGCCCTCCACTTCGTCGCGAGCCTTGCGGGCCGCATCGACTTCGCCGGCTGGCTGGCGCTGGCGGGCGCACCGCTCGCAACGCTGACCGCCGTCTACACGGCGTACCTGTTCGCCCAGGCGAAGGCACGCGACCTGTGGCAGAGCCCGCTGCTGCCCGCGCATCTGCTGGTCCAGGCGGCGTTGGCCGGTTCGGGCGCCGTGCTGCTGGCGGCGTTCGCCTTCCAGCCGCAGGCGGTTGCGCCGGTCTCGGGGTGGCTCGCCGCGGTGGCGGTGACGCACCTGGCCCTGGTCGCGGGCGAGATCACGCTCACCCATCCGACGGCGCACGCGCGGCTCGCGGCGCACGAGATGACGCGTGGGCGGTTCGCCGGGGCCTTCTGGGTCGGCGCGGCGCTCGTGGCGGTGGGGGCGCTGTCGCCGTTCCTCGGACCGGTGGCCGCGGTGGCCGCCCTCATCGGGCTCCTCGCCCACGAGCACGCGTACGTCCAGGCCGGCCAGTCGGTCCCGCTGGCCTAGGAGGAACCATGGATCCCGAGACCGCCGATATCACCGAGATCGCCAGGCGGGTGAGCGCCGCGCGCGAGTCGGTCGAGGCGCGCGGGGAGACGTTCTACCCGGGCTCGAGTCGCGTCCATCTCGCGGCCTTCCCGCCGAAGGAGCGCTGGGACGACTGGGTGGAGCTCGACTCCCGCTCCTGGCCGAAGCGCGTCGAGAAGCGCTACATGCTGGTGCCGACGACGTGCTTCAACTGCGAGTCCGCATGCGGCCTCCTGGCGTACGTGGACAAGGAGACGCTCCAGGTCCGCAAGTTCGAGGGCAACCCCGAGCACCCGGGCTCGCGCGGCCGGAACTGCGCCAAGGGGCCGGCGACGCTCAACCAGGTGACCGATCCGGACCGGATCCTCCATCCGCTCAAGCGCGTCGGGCCGCGCGGTGCGGGCCGCTGGGAGCGGGTCACGTGGGACGAGGCGCTCGACGACGTCGCGTCCCGGATCCGGGGCGCGATCATGGAGGAGCGCCCGAACGAGGTCATGTACCACGTGGGACGGCCGGGGGAGGACGGCTTCACCGAGCGGGTGCTCGCGTCCTGGGGCGTCGACGGTCACAACTCGCACACGAACGTGTGCTCGTCCGGCGGCCGCGCCGGCTACCACTACTGGATGGGCATCGACCGGCCGAGCCCGGACCACGCGAACGCAAAGGTCATCCTGCTGATCAGCGCCCACCTGGAGTCCGGCCACTACTTCAACCCGCACGCGCAGCGGGTGATCGAGGCGAAGCAGGCGGGCGCCAAGCTCATCGTGTTCGACACGCGGATGTCGAACACGGCGACGCACGCCGATCACTGGCTCGCGCCGTGGCCGGGATCCGAGGCGGCGATCCTCCTCGCGATCGCCAACCACGTCATCGCGACCAACCGCTACGACCGGGAGTTCGTCCGCCGCTGGTGGAACTGGCAGGAGCTCCTGGCGGCCGAAGATGCCGGGCAGGAGCCCACGTTCGAGCGGTTCGAGGCGCGGCTGCGCGAGCTCTACGCCACGTACACCTTCGAGTTCGCCGCCGCTGAGTCCGGCGTCGACGCGGCCACGATCGCCCAGGTCGCCGAGCTCGTCGCCGGCGCGGGCACGGCCCTCGCCACGCATACCTGGCGCTCGGCCGCGGCGGGGAACCTTGGCGGCTGGCAGGTGTCGCGCACGCTGTTCCTGCTCAACTGCCTGCTCGGGGCGGTCGCCACCCCGGGCGGCACGTACCCGAACGCCTGGAACAAGTTCGTCCCGGTGCCGATCCATACGCCGCCCCACCCCCACACCTGGAACGAGCTGACCTGGCCGATCGAGTACCCGCTCGCGGTCAACGAGCTGTCGTTCCTCCTGCCGCACTTCCTCAAGGAGGGTCGCGGCAGGCTCGACGTCTACTTCACGCGCGTCTACAACCCGGTCTGGACGAACCCCGACGGCTTCAGCTGGATCGAGGTCCTGACCGACGAGCGGCTCGTCGGGCTCCACGTCGCCCTCACCCCCACCTGGAACGAGACCGCATTCTTCGCCGACTACATCCTGCCGATGGGGCTCGGCTCGGAGCGCCACGACCTGCACAGCTACGAGCAGTACGACGGCCAGTGGATCGGCTTCCGGCAGCCCGTCCTGCGGGCCGCCCGCGAGCGCTCCGGTGAGTCGATCGACGACACGCGGACGGTCAACCCGGGCGAGGTCTGGGAGGAGAACGAGTTCTGGATCGAGCTGTCGTGGCGCATCGATCCCGACGGGCGCCTCGGCATTCGCCGCTATCACGAGTCCAAGGAGCGCCCGGGCGAGAAGCTCTCGGTGGACGAGTACTACCGGTGGATCTTCGAGCACTCGGTGCCGGGCCTCCCGGAGCGGGCCGCCGCCGAGGGCCTCACGCCGCTCGACTGGATGCGCCGCTACGGGGCCTTCGAGCTCAGGAAGGGCGTCGGCCAGGTCCATGAGCAGGAGGTGCCCGCGGGCGAGCTCCTGGACGCGCACACGGATCCCTTCGGACGCGTCTATGCCGGGTCGCCGAGACCCTCGCCGACGAACCTTGCGCCGGTCGGCAGCCCAGAACCCGACGCGGCAGGACGCCGGCCCGTGGGGGTCCTGGTCGATGGCGTCGTGCGGCGCGGGTTCCCCACCCCGAGCGGCAAGCTCGAGTTCTACTCCCGGATGCTGGCCGAATGGGGCTGGGGCGACGTCGCCCTCCCGACGTACGTCCGCAGCCACGTGCACCCCGCCAATCTCGCGCCCGAGGAGATGGTCCTCATCTCGACCTTCCGGTTGCCGGTCCAGATCCACACGCGGAGCGGCAACGCCAAGTGGCTCGACGAGATCGCGCATACCAACCCGCTGTGGCTGCATCCTTCCGATGCCGGGCGGCTCGGGATCGGCGAAGGCGACCTCGTGCGGGTCGAGACGGAGATCGGCTACTTCGTCGTCAAGGCCTGGGTGACGGAGGGGATCCGGCCGGGAATCGTCGCGTGCAGCCACCACATGGGTCGCTGGAAGGTCGGCGACCAGGGGCAGCGGACCGCCATGGCCACGGTCGCGCTTGCCCATGAGGCGGACGAGTGGGGGATGACGCGCACGAGCGGCGGTGGTCCGTTCGAGAGCGCGGACCCCGACTCCCTGCGGATCTGGTGGACCGACGTCGGCGTCCACCAGAACCTGACGTTCCCGGTCCATCCCGATCCGATCTCGGGCCAGCACTGCTGGCACCAGGCGGTGCGCGTCCGGAGGGCCGAGCCGACGGACGCCTACGGTGACATCCACGTGGACGTGGCCAGGTCGCACGAGGTGTACCGCCGCTGGCTGGAGCTGACCAAGCCGGCGGACCAAAGCTCGCCCGACGGCTCGCGGCGGCCGTACTGGCTCATGCGACCGCTCAAGCCGGCGCGCGAGGTCTACGCGCTTCCGGTGACCAAGCCGGAGGGTTCCGGTGACGGCCGGCGAGCGGCGGCCCCCAAGGCGGCACCTCGATGAGCGCACGGGCGGAGCTGTTCCGCGCGCTCGGCGCCCTGTGCGAGCCACCCGAGCCCGGACACGCGCGGATCGCGCAGGAGCTCGGACTGCCCGCCGCCCCCGCGGCCGGTGACTACGCCGACGTGTTCCTGTTCGCCGCCTACCCCTACGCATCGGTCTATCTGGGCGAGGAGGGGATGCTCGGGGGTGAGGCGCGCGATCGCGTGGCGGGCTTCTGGCGCGCCGTGGGCATCGTCCCGCCCGCTGAGCCCGACCACGTCGCCGCGCTGCTCGGGCTCTACGCGGCGCTCATCGAGGCCGAGGAAGCCGCGGGCGAGCGGGGCGATGGCGCCCGGTCGGTGCTGCGCCGCGCATCGCGCAGGGCGTTCCTCTGGGAGCACCTCCTGAGCTGGCTGCCGGTCTATCTCGACAAGGTGGTCGAGCTGGCGCCGCCCTACTATGGATCGTGGGCCCGGCTCCTGGACGCCGCGCTCGCCGCCGAGGCCGCCGAGCTCGGGTTCCTCCCGGACCTGCCGCTCCAGCTCCGGGCCGCCTCGGGGCTGCCCGACGTCGAGGGCCCGGATGCGGCCTGGGTGGCCGCGCTCCTGAGCGGCGTCAGAAGCGGTTTGATCCTCACGCGCTGGGATCTCCGTCGCGGCGCTCGCCGGATCGGCGTCGGGTCGCGCGTCGCCGAGCGCGGCTACATGCTGCGGACGATGCTCGAACAGGACGCCCCGGCGACCGTGTCCTGGCTGACCGACGAGGCGAGCCGATGGGCCGCGAGCCACCGCGAACGCGAGGCCAGCCTCGGTGCGGTCGCCGGCTTCTGGCGCGCGCGCGCCGAGGCCACGATCACCGGGCTGGGAGCGGTGGGAACGGCGACGCGGTGACGGTCGGCGTTCGCGGGGAGCTCGAACCGCCGCGCTGAGCTAGCCTCCGGTCTGGACGAGGCGCAGCAGCAGGATCACGAGGACCGTCGCCGCGATGGCGGCGACGATCGTCTGCTGGCGGTCCGGCCGGTCGCTCGCAACGAGGGCTGCCCCGGGCAGCGTGCCGACGGCGAGCACGCCATACACGATGTGGAGGGGGTCATGGGGCGGTCCACCCGTGACCAGGGTCCCGATTCCGAGCAGGGCGGCAGCGGCGACCGTGACCGCGATCCAGACGAAGTTGGCCATGAACATCGGGCCACCCCGCCGGCGGATCACGACGTACGCGATCGACCAGACCGCTGCAATCGCGGCGAGCACGACCGCGAGCTCCCCGACGAGCCCGTGGGCCTGGCTCACGCCGGGACCTCGTCCCGCGTCACGCCCTCATCGATGCGGACGCGGAGCGCCACGCGTTGCCAGTGCCTCCTAGGTCGTCCTGGGTCGCTGCTGACGCGCGCTCGGGCTCCCGTCGCTGGATGGGCCCACGAGCCGCAGCTCGGGGCTCGTGCCCTGGCTCCCGGGACCGGGCAGCTCCGGGAGGTCGCATTCGCGGATGCAGTCGAGGATCCGCGACACCTTCGGCTCCGTGATGCGGTAGAACACTCGCGTGCCGTCGCGCCGATCGCCGACGACGCCCTCCGCCCGGAGGATCCTGAGCTGCTGGCTGACCATGGCCTGGCCGACGCCGGTTGCCCGCACGAGCTCGGCGACGTTGCGCTCGCCGCCCTCGAGCAGCTCGAGCAGCCGAAGGCGCATCGGATGGCCGACCACGCGGATCACCCGGGACGCACGCTCCAGCACGGCCGGATCGATCGACAGGGGCTGGGATGCTTCTCGCATGGCCGCGAGTCTACGTGACGACCGTCGCCCGGGCCATCGGCCCGCCGACGGACGCCGCACTCGATGCGGGTGGACGCCAATCAGGAGCGCCCCGCCCGAGCGCGCGCCACCCGGAAGCGCACGGTGGCGGCGCTGGTGGCCCACCCGGCAGGGGATGTTGCTGCTCCAACCAAGCCTCCGAAGAAACGCATTGACAGGGCCGTATCGGCCGCAGTATATAGGGCCATCACGATAGAGCAATAGAGACTGTCTTTCGTGGTCCGATGTTCCTTTCGGGCACTGTGGATGGGCCTGGTGCCCCGTCATGGAGGGTCACCATGCCTGAGGCTCCGGCGGCAGACCGAACGCTCGACTGCAAGGGCATGCTCTGCCCGATGCCGATCGTGCGGCTCTCAAAGACGATGAAGGAGCTCGAGGCCGGCCAGGTCGTGCTCATGGAGGCGACGGATCCGGGCTCCGTCCCGGACGTGCAGGCCTATGCCAAGAACACCGGCAATGCGCTCCTCGCGCACGAGGTGAACGGGTCGGTGATGCGCTTCTGGCTCCAGAAAGCCTGACCGGTGACGGTCGCCGCAAACGGGCAGGACCACCAGCCGAAGCTGCTGTACGTGCACACGGGGGGCGTGGCGACGCCGGAGCGCAGCGCGACCCCCATCTACCTCGCGACCACCGCCGCGGCCATGGACGTCCAGGTCGGGATCTACTTCACCGTCAACGGACCGACCCTGTTGAAGAAGGGCGTCCCGGAGTCGCTGATCGTCCCCAAGTTCGACGGCAACGGCGCGCCTCTGCGGCGGTTCATCGACCAGGCCCTCGACATGGGCGTGACGTTCTACGTGTGCCAGCCAAGCCTCGACCTGCACGGCCTCGTGAAGGAGGACCTCATCGACGGTGTCGAGATGATCGGCGGGGCCGCGTTCAACGACATGGCCCTCGAGGCCGACCAGGTCATCTGTTTCTGATCGGATCGATGCCGTGACGCTGCAGGCGCGCTACGAGGACGTCCCACTCGAGACCAAGCAGCGCCTGTTCGACGAGGTCGCGGCCGACCCGCGCTTCAAGTCCTACCTCTACGGCTGCTACGAGTGCGGCATCTGCGTCGCCGCCTGCCCGTCGGCGCGCTTCTATGACTTCTCGCCGCGCAAGATCGCGCAGGCCGCCTCGCGCCAGGACCTGCCGATGTTCTACGAGCAGCTCAACGACGACATCTGGAACTGCTCGCAATGCTTCTCGTGCACGCGCTGCCCGCGAGGCAACAACCCGGGCGGCCTGATCACCGTGATGCGCGAGGTGTCGATCAACAACGGCCTCGCCTCGGCGAAGCAGGCGCTCGAGGGCTACGGCCGGGTCGTCTACAAGATCATGTCGACGGGGACCCAGGTCTCACCGGACATGCTCCAGCCGAACGCCTTCCCGGACTGGGGCCCGCACGTCCAGGAGATCTCCGACAACCTGGGGCTGTGGCGACGGGCGCTGCCGCCGGACACGATGCACACGACCTCGACCGCCTGGGAGGTCGATGACCGGACGCTGACCGAGCTGTACCTGATCTGGCACATGACGGGCGTGCTCGACATGATCAAGAGCGTCGACGCCGGCCTGCACATGATCCTCAACGACGTGATGGAAGAGCTGCTCGAGGAAGCAGGGTTCGATGCCGGCTAGGAGGTCCCCGCGATGCCGATTCCGCTGACCGTGCTCGAGACGCGGCGTGAGGCGCGCGACGGCCGGGGCCCGACCACGCCGCCCACCGAGGATGTGCGCGAGAAGGTCTTCGAGCTCGAGGCCGCCGGCGAGTGGCTCGTCCAGCGCGTGCCCGACCCGTGGATCGGGGTGACCACCAAGTACGGCCGGATCAAGAAGATCCCGGTCGCCAGGACCTGGCACCACAAGTCGTGCGGCCAATGCGGCCATATCCCCGGCTACTCGACCTCGATCTTCTGGCTCATCCGCAAGCTCGGACTCGACTACAACGATCCGCGCGACCAGACGTCGTGCACGGCCTGGAACTACTACGCCTCGGCGACCTCCAACCAGGGCGCGCAGGCCGCGGTCGCGATGCGCAACTTCGGGGCGGCCTACGAGTCGGGCTATTTCCCGATGATCCACTGCGGCACGTCGTACGGGCACTACAAGGAGGTCCGCGAGGAGCTCGTCCATTCCGCCGAGCTGCGCGACGAGGTTCGCCGGATCTGCGACAAGCTCGGCAAGCCGTTCGTGATGCCCGAGGAGATCGTCCACTACTCGGAGTGGGTCTACGCCCTGCGCGACGAGTTCGCCAAGCGCCGCGTCCTGGACCTCTCGAGCATCGACGTCACCGTCCACCCGGCCTGCCACTACCACAAGCTCGTGGTCGAGGACGCGATCTACGACCCTGACGTCTACGGCGGCCAGCGGACGGCCGTCGTCTCGGCCGTCGTCACCGCCCTGGGCGCGAACGTCAAGGACTACAGCACGTGGTTCGACTGCTGTGGGTTCGGCTTCCGCCACATCCTCGTCCAGCGCGACTTCACCCGGTCGTTCGCAACGCTCCGCAAGATCGAGGTGATGCAGGAGGAGGCGAACCCCGACGTGGTCCTCACGCACGACACCGGCTGCGTGACGACGCTCGACCAGAGCCAGTTCGCGGCCCGTGCCCACGACCGCAAGGTCGGTGTGCCGGTCATGTCGGAGGCGCAGTTCGCGGCCCTCGCGATGGGCGCCCACCCGTACCGCGTCGCACAGCTCCACTGGCACAACACCGAGTACCGGCCGCTGCTCGAGAAGATGGGGATCGACTGGCGCGAACGCTGGCGCGAGTTCGAGGACGATCTCGAGCGCCTCAAGGGCGACGCCAAGGCGTTCCTGACCTGGGAGGACGCTGATGCCTGAGACCGTCCTGGTGATCGGCGGGGGACCGGCCGGACTCGAGGCGGCCCGGGCGGTCGCCGCGATCGGGGGCCGGGCGCTGCTGGTGGAGCGTCGCGACGTCCTCGGCGGGACGCCCGACGAATCGAGCTACGCCGCCCTCACGCCGCGGATGGGATCGGCCCAGGATGCGCTCGATGCGCTTCGCGCCGGGGTCGAGCACCCGTCGATCGACGTGCGCCGATCGACGACGGTCTCGGCCTGCAGCGGATCGATCGGCGACTTCCGGGTCACGCTCTCCGGTCCGGACGGCGAGGCGACCGAGACCGTCGGCGCCATCGTGGTCGCGACCGGCTTCCAGCATTTCGATCCCGGTCGCGAGACCCAGATGTACGGCTACTACGAGTACCCGGACGTCATCACCCTGCCCGACGCCGAGAAGATGCTCAAGGAGCATCGCTTCGTCCGACCCACGACCGGCGAGGCGCCCCGCAACGTCGCCTTCATCCAGTGCGTCGGCTCGCGCGACCGGCGGCTCGGCAACGAGTACTGCTCGAAGGTCTGCTGCGGCGTGGCCTCGAAGGAGGCCATCGAGATCCGGCGCCTGCTGCCGGACACCAAGGTCTACATCTTCTACATCGACATGCGGATGTACGGCTTCTGGGAGAACGAGATCTACTGGCCGGCCCAGGAGCAGTACAACGTCAACTACATCCGTGGGATCGTCACCGAGATCGTCGGCAAGGACGGGCGGCTCCTCATGAAGGGCGAGGACACGACGATGGGCCGGCCGCTCGAGGTCCTGATGGACGTGATCGTGCTGTCGGTCGGCATGGAGCCCAGCCGCGGGACCCGCGACATCGCCGGGATCCTGGGTGTCGAGCAGAACAAGTACGGCTTCATCGCCCTGCCCGGCGAGCCGATGGACGTGGTGTCGACGTCCGTGCCCGGCATCTTCGTCGCCGGCGCGGCGGCAGGACCCAAGGACCTCGAGGACACCGTCGGGATGGCCGGCGCTGCCGCGGCCCGTGCTGTGGGGGCCCTGCGCGGCGCGTCGGGCGCCGGGGCGGCGGCCGTTCGATGACCTGGGGTCCCGCGGTGTTCGGGGGCGGCGTCTTCGCCGGCGGCGGGATCGCCGAGGCCGTCGACGCGCCGAGCGCCGTCGAGTTCATGCGCGAGGCCCTCGTCAAGATCAGCGAGGACGACATCGGGGCGATCTCCGACCTGCTCGCCCGGAAGCGCCAGGACCTCGCGCCGCACCTGTCCGCGGCCTCCCTGGGCATGGCGAACGCCGCGGCCGTCCGGCCGATCCTCGGACGCGTCTTCTGCACCCGTCGGCGCTCGGACGACATCATCGTCGCCGTCGGCGCGCCGGCCCTCGCGCTCGCGATCCGTGACCTCGTCCATGGTGGCGGAGGGATCGAGTCCAGGTTCACCGCCTTCGATGCCGCCCTCGAGGCGATCGAGGCGCCCGTGCGGCGCGACCTGGCCGGCGAGTGCCTCCATTTCGCGGACCCGGAGCGCTACTGGCTGTGGAGCCGCTGGATGTGGGATCCGGAGGCTCGGACCGGGGCGCTGCCGCTGGTGATGGTCGAGGACTTCGACTTCGCCGGCGACGACGCGGGTGCGGTGTATCTGCGCGTCGGGGCCGCCACCGCCGCCGTCATCGCCACGGCCCGCGAGCTCGGCTTCCAGCGCATGGGCGCCAGCCCGTATGCGGTCGACGTCTACCTGGCGGCGATCTATGGCATCTATCTGTACACCGTCACCCGGCTCCGGATGACGCAGGAGTTCAACCGGGTCATCCCGGCGCTCCCGGACCTCGTCCGCAGGCTCCACGGCGTCTGGTCGCCGGGCGGAGCGCCGCAGGCCGCACCGTCACAGCGGCCAGGGAGCTGACGGGCATGGGCCGGGAGCTCCCGATCGTCAAGGTCGACCAGGTGTTCGAGCTGGCCGAGGCCGTCGTCGATGGCGTCGACATCTCCGGCCACTGGAACCGCATGTTCAGCCAGCGCTCGATCACCGACTACCCGACCGAGGCGATGGACTGGGTCACCTCGCTCGACGGCGGCGAGTCGCTGCGCGACTGCTACCAGTGCGGCAAGTGCGTGCCCGTCTGCCCCGTCCAGCACGTCGGCAGCTATGGGCCACGCAAGCTCAACGCGAAGGTCATCCGGGGGAACAACCTGATCGACGACCCCGACCTCTGGCTGTGCACGACGTGCGGCAACTGCTACCGGGTGTGTCCCAAGGAGGTCAACCCGCTCCGGATCATGCCGGCGATCCGCGAGCAGGCCGTCCTCGAGGGAAAGGTCCCCGACGAGCTCTCGGATGTCTTCCGCAACCTCCAGAAGTCGGGCAACCCGCAAGGGCAGTCGCCACGGAAGAGGGCCGAATGGGTCGCGGGTGCCGGCGTCCCGGTTCCCCTGATCTCGGAGCTCGGTCGTCCGGTGGACGTGCTCTGGTACGTCTCGGACTACACCTCGTACCACCCGCGCGGCCAGGCCGCCGCGGGGGCGATGGCGCGGATCCTGACCGCCCTGGGCGTCGATTTCGCGATCCTCGGCAACGAGGAGCGGAGCGACGCCGACTCGGCGCGCCTGGCCGGCGAGACCGGGCTGTTCGAGATGCTCGCGGAGCAGAACATCGCGACCTTCAGGAAGTACGACTTCAAGCGCCTCGTGGTCATGGACCCGCATGCCTTCAACGCCTTCAGGAACCACTACCCGAAGCTCGGCTGGGAGGGGGAGGTGCTCCACTACACGCAGTTCCTGGCCCCGCTCGTCGATCGCATCGAGTTCCGCTCGAGCGTCGAGCTCGACGTCACCTACCACGATCCGTGCTATCTGGGCCGCAACAACGGTGAGTTCGACGCCCCGCGCCGGCTGCTGTCGGCCATCCCGGGCATCCGGCTCGTCGAGATGCCGCACAACAAGGCCAACGGCTACTGCTGTGGCGGCGGCGGGGGCGGGATGTGGCTCGACGGCTTCGTCGCCGATCATGTCTCGGAACGCCTCTCCGAGCGCCGCGTTCGAGAGGCCGTGGCGACCGTCGGGATGGACGGAACCGGCGTCCTGTCGGTCGCGTGCCCCTACGAGCCATCCCGCTTCGAGGACGCCGTCAAGTCGACAGGCAACGACGGGAAGCTCGCGGTTCGCGACATCGTCGAGCTCATCGACCAGGCGATGCAGCCGCCGGCCGCCTGAAATGATGCGCGTCCCCGCTGGCCCGCTCTTCCACTGCTCCGCTCTCGCCACCACAGGATCGTAGGAGGCTCGATGGAACTGGTCGTGCTCTTGAAATCCGTCCCCGATCTCGCCGAGGAGCTCGAGATCGACGCCGGCGGAACGGACCTCTCGCGAGCGTGGCTGACCTACGTGACGAGCGAGTGGGACGAATACGCCCTGGAAGAGGCCGTCCAGCTCAAGGAGGCGTTTGGCGACGCAACCGTCACCTGCCTCGCGCTCGATACCGGCGCCATCGACGAGCTGCTCGCGACCTGCCTCGCCCGGGGTGCCGACCGGGTCATCAAGGTCGGCTCGTTCGAGCGACCACCCGACTCGCACACCGCGGCGCGCGCCTTTGCCGCGGCGCTCGCGAGCGTGCCGCACGACCTCGTCCTCACCGGCGTCCAGGCGATCGACGACCTCGACGGCCAGGTCGGCCCGCTGCTCGCCGCCGCGCTCGACCTGCCGCACGTGAGCGTCGTCACCCACATCGCGCTCGCCGCAGACGGGCGGACCGTGACGGCGAACCAGGAGTACGCGGGCGGGGTCGTCGCCGAGTTCGAGGTCGACCTGCCCGCGGTGCTCGGCGTGCAGACGTCGCGGGAGACGCCGCGCTATGCACCGGTCAGCCGCGTCCGGCAGCTGATGAAGACAGCGGACTTCGGCCAGGTCGACGTCGCGGCCGATGGCGGGTCGGGACTGTCGGTCGAGGCGATGACGATCCCGGTGGTGACCAACCAGGCGGAGATGATCGTCGGGACGCCGGATGCGGTCGCCGACCGGTTGGCGATGCTCATCCGGGAGCGGGGTCTGGTGGCCGGAGGCGTGGGATGAGCAGCGACATCTTCGTCCTCGTCGAACACCGCGACGGCGCGATCCTCGAGCCCACGTTCGAGCTCCTCGGCCGCGCTCGGCGGCTCGCCGCCGCCGCCTCGGGCGAGGCCGTCGCCCTGCTCCTGGGCTCCGGCGTCGAGGGCCTGGCCGCGAGCCTGGGTGCGGCGGACCGGATCATCGTCGTCGACGACCCGTCCCTCGCCGAGTTCACCCCCAGCGCCTACCAGGCCGCGCTGGCGCCGATCGTCCGGGACCGGGCGCCGCTGCTCCTCCTGGTGTCGAACACCGGCGTGGGCATGGACGTGGCGGCGGGCCTGTCGATCGCGACCGGCCTCGCGCTCGCGGCGTACGCCACCGACGTCAGTCTTGACGGCGGCGCACCCGTGGTGACCTCGCAGCTCTACGCGGGGAAGGTGAACGTTCGCGCACGGTTCGACGCGGGGCGCGGCATCGTCACGGTCCTCGCGGGCGCCTTCCCGGCGGCCGACGGCCAGGGCACCGGCGAGCCCGCGATCGAGCGGCTCGCCCTGCCCACCACCGACGGCCGGGTCCGCTTCCGCCGGCTCATCAGGCCGGCGGCCGGCGACGTCGACATCACCCGCGAGACCGTCCTGGTGTCGATCGGGCGCGGCATCGGCGACGCCGAGAACATCCCGCTGGTCGAGGAGCTCGCGACGGCCCTGGGCGGCGCCGTGTCCTCGTCGCGCCCGATCGCCGACGCGGGCTGGCTGCCGCGCACCCGCCAGGTCGGCAAGTCCGGCCTGCGGGTCAAGCCCAGGCTCTACCTGGCGCTCGGGATCAGCGGCGCGCCGGAGCACCTCGAGGGGATGCGCGACGCCGACCTGATCGTCGCCATCAACAGCGATCCCCGGGCGCCGATCTTCGCGGTGGCGCACTTCGGCGCCGTGGCGGACCTGCTGGACGTCGTTCCGGCCCTGACCAAGCGCCTCACCGCCTGAGCCGGCGCGCGGCATGCTGGACCAGACCGTCAGCCGCGAGGTCTTCGAGGGCCTGCCGCCGGAGGGCGAGGTCCTGTTCTACGTGCTCGCCGCCCTCGCGACGATCATCTTCGCCGTCGGGCTCGGGCTCAGGATCCGCAAGTACCTCCGCGGCCGGCGGGAGGATCGGTTCGGGTCGCTCTCGGCATTCCTGCGCCGGGCCATCGGCGGAATCCTGGGCACGGCCAGGAGTGACACCGTCCGCAAACGCGACACCTATGCCGGCGTGTTCCATGCCGCGATCATGTGGGGCTTCGTCGTGCTGTTCATCGGCACGGTGATCCTCACGATCGACACCGACATCGTCGGGTTGATCGCCCCGGAGCATCACTTCTTCTGGGGACCGTTCTACGTCGTCTACTCGTTCGTGCTCGACATCCTCGGGCTGGCCATGGTCATCGGTCTCGGGGCCATGGCATGGCGGCGGGCCCGACACCGGAAGCCCGAGCTCGACTATCGGCGGGTGGACCTCGGCGAGGCCACGAGCGATCGGCGGGGGTATGCCGTCGGTGACTGGGTGTTCCTCGGCTGGCTGGCGCTCCTCGGGGTGACCGGCTTCGTGGTCGAGGGCGTCCGGATCGTCGCGCACGACTTCCCGTGGTACGAGGTCTTCTCGCCCGTCGGCTATGTCGTCGGGGGCGCATTCGCGGCTCTCGGGCTGCGGGCCGGCGCGGCCACCGGGCTGCACCTCTGGCTGTGGTGGTTCCACGCGATCGCCGCCCTCGGCTTTGTCGCCTACATCCCGTACGCGAAGGCGATCCACATGCTCGCCGACGGGACGAACCTCGTCCTCCGCTCACCACTCGCGGGGCGCCGGCTCCCGGTGCTGACCGCCGCCCCTCGCCCGGTGATCCCGTTCCTCGCACCCCACGTGACCGACGACGGTCACGTGGGCATCCGGGACCTCGCGGATTTCAGCTGGAAGCAGCTCCTGGACTTCGACGCCTGCACCAAGTGCGGTCGCTGTCACGCGGCCTGCCCGGCAGTGGCGTCGGGTGCCCCGCTCTCGCCACGGGACCTCATCCTCGACCTGCGTCAGCAGGCGGACGCGAGCTGGGCCGTGCTCGCCCCTGGTGCGGAGCGACGATCGGACCTGGTGTACGGCGACGGACGGGAGGCCGGGGCGCACGACGGCAACGGCAACGGCGGCGAGCCGGTCTTCGCGGGCGCAGCGCCGCCCGGCCCCGGCGGCCTCGTCGCGGGCGGCCTGGTCAAGGCCGAGACCCTGTGGGCGTGCACGACCTGCCTGGCCTGCGTCGAGGCGTGTCCGGTCGCGATCGAGCACGTCCCGGCGATCGTCGGCATGCGCCGCTCGCTCATCGACCAGGGGATCGTCGAGCCGGGGCTCAAGACAGCCCTCATGAGCCTCGGCAAGCAGGGCAACTCGTTCGGCCAGTCCGGGCGCGGCCGCGCCAGGTGGGCGGACGAGCTGCCCACGCCGCTGCGCGACGCTCGCAGGGACGACGTCGACTGGCTCTGGTTCGTCGGCGACTTCGCCTCGTTCGACGTCCGCGTGCAGCAGGCGACGCGCCTTGTCGCGCGGGTCTTCCAGGCGGCCGGGCTCGACTTCGGGATCCTGTTCGAGGGCGAGCGCAACGCCGGCAACGACGTCCGCCGGGCAGGCGAGGAGGGACTGTTCGAGATCCTGGTCGAGCACAACCTCGGCCAGCTCGGCACCGCTCGCTTCCGCCGCATCGTGACGACCGACCCACACACGCTCAACACGCTGCGCAACGAGTACCCTGAGTTCGGTGGCACCTATGAGGTATGGCACTACAGCCAGCTCCTTGCGGGGCTGCTCGAGTACGGGAACCTCACCGTGCGCCGGCCGATCTCGAGGCGCGTGACGTATCACGACCCCTGCTACCTCGCCCGCTACAACGATGTGACCAGGGCACCACGCGAGGTCCTGGCGGGGATTGGTGCCGACCTCGTCGAGATGCCCCGCAACGGCGCGAACACGTTCTGCTGCGGCGCCGGCGGCGGGCGGATCTGGATGGACGACTCCGGCCTCCGGGAGCGACCCTCCGAGCAGCGGATGCGCGAGGCGGCGGCGCTCGAGCGGGTGACCGAGTTCGTCACGGCGTGCCCCAAGGACCTGACGATGTACACCGCCGCCGCGAAGGCGACGGGCCTCGATGGCCGGCTCGCGGTGACCGACCTGATCGAGCTGGTCGCGCTCGCGATCGACCTGCCCGACGAGGCCGCGGCGATCGCCGCGCCGGGCGGCCACGACGACGAGCGTGCCGTGCTTGCGGGACCCGCGACGTGAGCGCGTCGCCCGGCCGGGAGGTCGCCGGCGCCGCCGGCACGGCCGCCGCCGGCACGGCCGCCGATGGCACGGCCGGCCGCCGCCGGCACGGCCGCCGATGGCCGCGGTCCATCCGACGCCCCTGGTGACCCGCTGGACCGCCTGGCGAGCGCGCTCCGGGCACACGTCGATGCCCGGCGCCGGGCGGAGAGCCGGCTGGCGTCGTTTGCGTTCACCGAACGGCCGAGGACCGCCGGCCCCGAGCCTTCGCATGCCGCCGGCACGACGGCGGACTGGGACTACTTCGTCGGCGTCGCGCTGCGGGTTGCCGGCGAACCGACCACCCTCCGCGCCTTGCAGGCTCTCCGCGCGGATGCGCGGCCCCTCGAGCGCCTCGGCGGGGATCTCGGATCCCCGACGCACGATCCGCTCGCGATCGGCGACTGGATCGGCGGTCTCGCGTCGGCGGGGCTCGTCAGCCGTGAGCTCGAGAGCAACCGGGTCTCGCTCACCCCGCTCGGCGAGGCGATCGTCGACCTCATCTCCGAGGTCGCCCGTCGCGCGGGAGCCATGGGGCGATGAGATGCCCGTACTGCGCCGCTCCGGGGACGAGGATGGAGACGCACGCGCACCTCGGGCAAGATCACGCCGATCAGATCCGGATGTTCCGCGAGGACGTCAACGGCGACACCCGGCTCAAGTTCGCGCTCGACTGTCCGTTCTGCGACGAGGGCCTCGAGCGCATCGCGAACCCGCGCGGTCGCGAGCCCGGCTTCCTCGAGGAGTTCAGCCGCGAGATCACCCTCGTGGCGTTCGATCTCCTGCTCTATCACCTGCTCGCAGCGCATGCTGAACGCGTCGGGCTGCCACCCGTCCCGTCCGACGACGCCGTATCGGGAGGTGCTCCATGAGCAAGGTCCAGGGCTGCGAGCTGCCGGACGCGCTCTACTACTGGATCGAGAAGCACGTCTGGGTCCGGGACGATGGCGACGAGGTCCTGACGATCGGGGTGACCGACCCCGCGCAGCACCTGGCCGCACGGATCGTGGCCGTGACGACGAAACGGGTTGGTCGAACGATCGAGCGCGGCCAGAGCGTCGCGACGATCGAGAGCGGCAAGTGGGTGGGCCCCGTCCCAAGTCCCGTCAACGGGGAGATCGTTGCGGTCAACGAGCTGCTCGCGAGCCAGCCCACGATCGTCAACACCGATCCGTACGGCGAGGGCTGGATGGTCAGGGTCCGGGCGAGCCTGTGGTCGGTCCAGCGCGCCGAGCTCCACACGGGCGGGCATGCCATCGAGAGCTATCGAGCGTTCCTCGAGCAGGAGGGGATCAGCTGTGATTGAGGGTCTGGCCGGGAGCGACCACGCCTATCGGGGTTGCGAGATCCCGCCGGAGCTCCTGTACGACGTCGAGCGCGACGTCTGGATCCGGCCGGGCGGCGACGGCACGCTGACCCTGGGCATGACCGATCCCGCCCAGTCGCGAGCGGGCAGGTTCCTCCATATCCAGTTCAAGAAGGTCGGCCGGCATCTCGACGCCGGGCAGAGCGCCGCGACCGTCGAGACCGCCAAGTGGGCCGGCCCCTTCCCGACCCCGATCGGCGGGACGGTCGTCGCGACCAACGAGCCCGGCTTCGTGGCGGACATGCTCGTCGCCAACCGCGACCCGTACGGCGCGGGATGGATCGTCCGGCTCGAGCCCGACGCGTGGCCGCCGACGAACGAGAGCGGCCTCGTCACCGGTCCGGACGCGCTGCGCAGCTACGAGGCGAGGATCGACCGGCTCGGCGTCACCTGCATGCGCTGCGCGGACTAGGGGACGGTGATGGACGCGATCAGGCTCCTCGACCTGGGCACCGTCTCGCCGGTTCGTTCGCAGTCGATCTACCACGCGATCGGCTACGCGATGGGCCCCGAATCCCCGGACACGATCCTCCTCGTGTCGCCGGACGCCCCGTACGTGAGCATCGGTCGCCACCAGGACGTCGACCGTGAGGTCGATCTCGACTACTGCCGCGAGCACGGCCTGCCCGTCGTTCGTCGCGAGGTCGGCGGCGGCGCCGTGTACCTCGACGAGAACCAGCTGTTCACCCAGTGGATCTTCCGGGCGGATCACCTTCCGGCAACCGTGGAGGAGCGGTTCGCCGTCTACGCCGACACGCTCGTGCGCACGTATCGCGCCCTCGGCATCGCCGCCCAGTACCGGCCGATCAACGACATCCACGTCGCCGGACGAAAGATCGGGGGCACCGGCGCCGCGCGCATGGACCGGGCCGAGGTCGTCGTCGGCAGCCTGATGTTCGACTTCGACATCACGGCCATGGCGCGGGTCCTCAAGGTCCCCTCCGAGAAGTTCCGCGACAAGGTCTACCAGTCCCTCGCGGAGTACATGACGACGATGCGCCGTGAGCTCGGCGAGCCGCCGGCGCGCGAGACGGTCGTCGGGGCGTACCTGTCGAGCTGCGCGACGGTGCTCGGCCGGGCGATCGAGCCCGGTGAGCTCCGAGCCGATGAGTCGGACCTGGCCGGGCGTCTCGATGAGCGGTTGGCGAGCGAGGAGTGGCTGAGGGAGGCCGGCGGCCTGCGGCGCGCCGGGATCCGGATCCACGAAGACGTCCGCATCGGCGAGGGTGCGCACAAGGCGCCCGGCGGTCTCATTCGGTGCGTGGCGCGCGTACGCGGTGACCGGCTCGACGACGTCGGCTTCTCGGGCGACTTCACCGCCCGTCCGCCGACCGTGCCCGCGGATCTCGAGTCGGTGCTCCGTGGGGCGGCGCTCTCCGAGGGCGCGCTGGCCGCGCCGATCCAGGACTACTACGCGAGCGTCCACCCGGAGATCCCGGGCGTGACCCCAGCCGATTGGGTCGCCGCCGTGCTGCGCGCGACCACCACCGAAGTGCCCGCGTAGGCGCGGAGTCGCAGATTGGAGGTACCAGCGATGGTCGAGACGTCCCGGGTCGAAGCGGGCAACGTGGATCTCGACGCCCTGCTCCGCGATCGTGTCGACAGCATGGTCGCCGCGCGGGTCGACGAGCTGTTGGCGCTCAAGGAAGCCGAGCGCGCCAGGAAGCCGAAGAAGATCGCCATCATCGCGACGAAGGGGACGCTGGACTGGGCCTATCCGCCGCTCATCCTCGCCTCGACGGCGGCGACGCTCGGCTGGGACGCGGGCATCTTCTTCACGTTCTACGGCCTCAAGATCCTGCAGAAGGACCGCCACCTCGAGGTCGGCACGACGGGCAACCCGGCGATGCCGATGCCGCTCCCGATGCCGCAGATCGTCACTGCCCTGCCCGGCATGACGCCGATCGCGTCCCGGATGATGAAGCGCCAGTTCAAGGACCATGGCGTCGCCTCGATCGACCAGCTGCTCGAGCTGTGCGTCGAGATGGGCGTCAAGCTCATTCCGTGCGGGATGACGATGGACGTGTTCGGCTTCTCCAAGGACGGGTTCATCGACGGAATCGATCCGGTGTGCGGCGCGACGCACTTCCTCGACTGGGCCGCCGACGCCGACGTCACCCTGCTCGTCTGAGGCGCGCCGGGCCGCCTGAGGCGCCGGGCCGACCGGCGAACCGTGGTCGAGGTGCGGGTGGGTCGACCGGTGCGCGCCCGCAACCTCCGGATCGCGAGACCGGACTATGCTCTCGGTGCCGGCGGGGTCCCGGGGTCCGGTGCTTCCGTTCCGCGCACGTCCCGATCCGTCGCCTCACGCGACGACCGACGGAGGTTCATCGATGTCGCTGCTCCGACGGGTGGAGCAAGTGCAGCAGCAGCTGCAGGACGAAGCTGGTGGCAGTGCGCTCGTGCCCGTCGCGCCTGTCGCGCCGCCCATCCCACCCGTGCCGCCGGCGGCCCGCGTCCAGGCGCGCGAGACGCTCATGCGCGACATCCGCCTCAAGCTCCAGCCCGAGGTGGTCAGGTCGTTCGACAGCCTGCTCGACGTCTCGGTGACCGACGTCGGCACCAAGATCGCCGGGATCGTCGACCGGGTCATCGTGGCCAACGGCTACGCGGTCACGCGCGACGAGCGCCTGCGCCTGATCGACGAGCTGGCCAACGACGTCACCGGCTTCGGTCCGCTCGAGCCCCTGCTCCGTGACGAGACGATCACCGAGGTGATGGTCAACGGCCCCGACCACATCTACATCGAGCGTGCCGGCAAGATCCAGCGGGTCGACAGCTCGTTCCTCAACGACGAGCACGTGCTCCGGATCATCGACCGGATCATCACCCCGCTCGGACGGCGCATCGACGAGACGAGCCCGCGCGTGGACGCCCGCCTGCCCGACGGCTCGCGGGTCAACGCGATCATCGAGCCGCTCTCCCTGGTCGGCCCGGTCATCACGGTCCGCAAGTTCTCCGCCCGACCGTACACGGTCGACGACCTGATCCGGTTCGGGACGGCCACGCCGGACATGTTCGAGTTCCTGCGTTCGTGCATCGAAGCGCGGCTCAACCTGTTCGTGTCGGGCGGCACGGGCTCGGGCAAGACGACGACGCTCAACGTGCTCTCGTCGTTCATCCCCAACGACGAGCGGATCGTCACCATCGAGGATGCCGCCGAGCTCCAGCTGCGCCAGGAGCACGTGATCACGCTCGAGGCCCGCCCGCCCAACCTCGAGGGCGAGGGCGAGATCACGATCCGCAACCTGCTGCGCAACGCGATGCACATGCGACCCGACCGGATCATCGTCGGCGAGTGCCGGTCCGGCGAGGCGCTGGACATGCTCCAGGCGATGACGTCGGGGCACGATGGGTCGCTGTCCACCGGCCACGCCAACAGCCCCAAGGACATGCTCCGCCGGCTCGAGACGATGGTGCTGATGACCGGCTACACGATGCCCCTGCGCGCCATCCGCGAGCAGATCGCGTCCGCGGTCGACCTGATCGTCCACACGGCCAGGCTCAAGGATGGCTCGCGGAAGGTCGTGAACATCACCGAGGTCTACGGGATCGAGGACGACGAGATCCTGACCCAGGACGTGTTCGTGTTCCAGCAGACCGGCATCGTCGACGGCCGGATCCAGGGAGAGCTCAAGCCCACGGGCGTCCGGCCCACGTTCATGGGCCAGTTCGCGCGGAGCGGCGTTCCGCTGCCTCCCGGGGAGTTCGGGATCCCGTCGGAGGACAAGGCGCTGCCGGGTCCGCGCCAGCCGCTCAAGGGCCGCCTCGGCAGCAGCGATTCCAGCCGCCAGACCGAGGCATCGCAGCTGCCGCTCGGGTTCGGTCGCGCGGTGAAGGCGGGCGGGATGGTCTACATCTCGGCGATGGGGCCGATCGATCCCGAGACCGGCGAGGTCGTCCGTGGGGGCACGAGGGACCAGACGCGCCAGTGCCTGGGCAACCTCAAGCAACGGCTCGAGGAGGTCGGAAGCTCCCTGGACAAGGTGGTGTGGGCGAACTGGACCCTGCGCGACCCGACCGAGTTCGACTCGTTCAATGAGGAGTGGCTGCGCTGGTTCCCGGGCGACGGTCCCATCGGCCAGAGCACGCTCATGCCCCAGCTCCAGCGCCGCGCCGGGTTCCGTGTCTCGATCGGGGTGATCGCCGAGGCGTGATCACCGAGACGACCGCGATCGCCGGCCTGCCCGGCGGTGCCCTGCCGTACGTGCTGCGGCGGTCCCCGCGGTCCCGGAACCTCCGGCTGGTCGTCCATCCGCAGCGCGGCGTCGTGGTCTCGGTGCCGCCGGCCTCGCGCCGTGGCTGGGCGCGGGCGGAGGGGCGCGTCGAGGCGTTCCTCGCCGAGCGCGAGCCCTGGATCCGGCGGCACCTGGACCGCCAGGCCAGCGACCGCGCCAGGCTCGCCGCGCGCCCGGCCCTCGAGGACGGCCGCGAGGTGCCCTATCTCGGGACGCCGCACCGCGTCCGCGAGACGGCTGCCCCACCCGGCATGCGGGCGACGCGGGTGTCGCGCGTCGGTGGCGACGAGGCGGATGAGCTCCTGGTCGAGCGGGTGCCACGGGACCGTCGGCCGGTGGCGGCGATCCTCGAGGCGTGGTTCCGGACGCGCGCCAGGGTGGCGATCGCCGCGGCGTTGCGGCGCCACGCTCCGGAGCTGGGGGTCACACCGGGGCGTCTCGCCATCCGGGACACCAGCAGCCGCTGGGGGAGCTGCTCCCGCGCCCGGACGCTGTCGTTCAGCTGGCGCCTGATCCTGGCGCCGCCGCCGGCGCTCGAGGCGGTCGCCGTCCATGAGCTGTGTCACCTGCGCGTGTTCGGCCACGGGCCGGCGTTCCGGGAGCTGCTCGACGACCACGCTCCCGATCACGTGGCCTGGCGGCGCTGGCTGCGACGCCATGCGGCCGAGCTGCATGCGTCGCTCGATTGATCGGCGGCACGGTCAGGATCGGCGCGACCACCACCTCGGCCCGACCCGACTCGACTCCTGGGACACCGGACGGTCTCCGGATCGCAACCTGCTTGACCCCCGGCCGCGACCGTGGTTTCATGCTCAACACGCGTTGATAACGCGCGTTAGCGTTAGCGGTTAGCAACGCCAGGAGGCGCGCTTCCAGGAGCGCAGGGCGATCCCGACAGGGTCGCGCTTGCGTCGCCACGGTGCCCGGCCGGACGGCGACACGAGCCAGCGCTTCGTGCGCGGAGGAGGACCGCCGATCGTGCGACAACGCCGACCGACCAGTCTTGACGTGGCACGGCTTGCCGGTGTCTCACGCACGACCGTGTCGTTCGTGCTCAATCGTCACGAGGATGCACGGATCAGCCCCGAGACGCGGCGGCGGGTGCTCGATGCCGCCGACTCCCTCGGCTACCACGTGAACGAGCCCGCCCGGAGCCTGGCCGCCGGCGCAAGCCAGACGGTCGGGGTGGTGCTGCTCCAGTCTCCCGAGCAGGTGGCCGTCGACGGGCTGCTGCCGGAGACGCTCCGTGGTCTCAGCGCGGCGCTGCGGCAGGACGGCTACCGGGTGCTGCTGGAGCCGCTCCCGCTCGGCGAGCGGGACTATGGGGCGCTGCTCCACTCGGGCAGCGTGGACGCGCTCGTGATCAGCGGCCCCCGCAGCGACGACAGGGAGCTCGCCCGCCTTGCCGCCGAGGGTTACTCGATGGTCATCCAGGGGGCGCTCGAAGGCTCCCCGGTGCCGAGCGTCGACATCGACAACCGTGCGGCAGCTCGTGCCGTCGTCGAGCACCTGATCGCGCTCGGCCATCGTGACATCGCGTGCGTCACGAACGCGCCCCTTGCCTACACCTCCGCCAGCGAGCGAGCCGCCGGCTTCCGGGATGCGCTCGGACGCCACGGGCTGCCGGTTCCGGCCGCGCGCCTGGTCGAGGCCTCGTTCGACGCCGAGAGCGGCCGCTCCGCGATGCGGCGGCTGCTGCACGAGGGCTTGCCGCCGACGGCGGTGTTCGTGGCCAGCGACGTCGTGGCCTTCGGCGTCGTCGGTGCGCTCCACGAGGCAGGCCTGCGGATCCCCCAGGACGTCTCGGTGGCCGGCTTCGACGACATCCCGCTGGCGGCGTTCGCCAACCCGCCGCTGACCACGGTCCGCACCCCGGCCTACGACCTGGGCGAGGCCGTGGGCAGGCTGCTGCTCGATCGACTCCGGGGCCGCACGGTCCCGGCGCGGACCGTGCTCACCACCGACCTGATCGTACGTGCATCTTCGGCCGCCCCGCGTGGCGCACGCCAGACGGCGGTCCCGACAACCGGTGGGCCCTGATCGCGGGGTCGGCGACATGTCGCCGGTCGCGCTTGACGCGGCAGGGCAGCTCGCTGCCCTTCTTGGAGGAGGCTCCGGCCCCTTGGGACCCGGAGCACATGAAAGGAGATCGTGGATGCAGCAGCAGCCACTCCTCAGGCGAGGAGCGGTCCTCCTGGCGGCCATGGGGTTCGCCCTCGCGGCGTGCTCATCGGGCTCGTCGGGTGGAGGCCAGAGCGTGACGGTCATCGGCACCTGGGGCGGTGACGAGGAGAAGGCCTTCATGGCGATGGTCAAGCCCTGGGAGGACCAGACCGGCAACACCGTCAAGTACACCGGCACCCGCGACATCAACACCGTCCTCACGACGGGCGTCGCCTCGGGCGTCCTGCCCGACCTTGCCGGCCTGCCGGGTCCCGGCCAGATGGCCGAGTTCGTCAAGGCCGGCGCGCTCAAGCCGCTCGACGACATCCTCGACAAGGCCACCTACACGTCCGAGACCGCCCCGGCGCTGGTGGACCTCGGCACGGTCGACGGCAAGCTCTCCGGCGTGTTCATCAAGGCCGCCGTCAAGGGCCTGATCTGGTACGACCCCAAGCTCCATGACTACTCGTCGGCGCCGCCCGCGACGTGGGACGACCTCAACAGCCAGGCCACTGCGAACCAGGGTGACGCCCAGGCGATCTGGTGTGTCGGCCTGGAGAGCGGTTCGGCCTCCGGCTGGCCGGGCACCGACTGGATCGAGGACATCGTCCTGCGCCAGGCCGGCCCCGACGTCTACAACCAGTGGTGGCAGGGCAAGGTCAAGTGGACCGACCCGGCCATCAAGAGCGCCTTCCAGACCTTCGGTCAGGTGCTCGACAACGCGGCCGGTGGCTCGGACGCCGTGCTGACCACCGCGTTCCAGAACGGCGGTGACGGCCTGTTCACCACGCCGCCGGCATGCGAGTTCCATCACCAGGCCAGCTTCATCACCGGCCTCGGTGCGTTCCCGAACATGGCGTCCGGGACCGACTACAACTTCTTCCCGTTCCCTGACATCAACAGCCAGTACTCCGGTGCGGTCGAAGGAGCCGGCGACCTGTTCGGCATGTTCCACGACACCGACGCCGCCAAGTCCCTGATGAAGTACCTCGTCACCGCTCCGGCCCAGGACATCTGGGTCAAGATCGGCGGCGCGCTGTCCGCCAACAAGAATGCTGCGGATTACCCCGATGACATCAGCAAGCGCTCGGCCGCCCTCCTCTCGAACGCCAAGATCTTCGTGTTCGACGCGTCCGACCTGATGCCGACCGCCATGAACGCGGCCTTCTGGACCGCGATCCTCGACTTCACCAAGGACCAGTCCCAGCTGGACTCGATCCTGGCCAACCTGGACACCGTGCAGGCCGACGCCTACGCGGCGCAATAGCTCTCGGCACTGACCGGCCCCGGGACGGGCGACCGTCCCGGGGCCGCCGATCACCCAGGGAGGTAGTGCATGGATCCTCGACTCGGAACCGCGCTGCTGGTCGTCATCGGGGTGCCCGCAGTCCTGGTCGGCTACATCTACGGGACGGAGGTCGTCTTGCGGCTGGTCCCGGAGCGGCGGCAGGGTCGGATCCGGCCGTGGCTGTGGCTCCTGCCCGCCTTCCTGTTCCTGTTCCTGTTCCTGGTCTGGCCGACCGTCCTCACGGTCGCGCGAAGCTTCCAGGGAAAGGTCGCGGGCAACTGGACGGGGCTCGATAACTACGTCTGGTTCCTCACCAGCAACGACGCGCTCACGGCACTCCGGAACAACGTCCTGTGGGTCGTGCTGCTCACGGTGTTCACCGTGGGCATCGGGCTCATCATCGCGGTCCTCGTCGACCGCGTCCGCTATGAGGCGGTCGCGAAGTCGGTCATCTTCGTCCCGCTCGCGATCAGCGGAACGGCCGTCGCCGTGATCTGGCGGTTCATGTTCGACTACAACGCACACGTCGGGACGCTCAACGCCCTCGTCGGCGTCGTGGGCGCCGGTCCGGTCGCATGGCTCCAGTCCAACGCCTTCGCATTCAACACGATCCTGCTCATCCTGGTGATGACCTGGATGTGGACCGGGTTCGCGATGGTCATCCTCTCGGCCGCCCTCAAGGGCATCAGCGTGGAGCTGCTCGAGGCGGCCCGCGTCGACGGTGCCACCGAATGGCAGGTGTTCCGGCGGATCGTGTTCCCGCTGCTCACGCCGACGATCGCCGTGGTGTCCACCACGGTCATCATCACGGCGCTCAAGGCGTTCGACATCCCGTACGTCATGACCGGCGGGCAGTACGACACGAACGTCGTGGCCCTGCGGATGTTCCAGGAGATGTTCACCTTCGGCGACTTCGGCCGCGGCAGCGCCCTCGCCGTGATCCTCCTGCTCGCGATCATCCCGGTCATGGCCCTCAACATCAACCGGTTCCGCGCCCAGGAGGCCATCCGATGACCGCGACCTCTGACGCCCGGCGCGTGACCGTCGCAGGCGAGTCGACGAGCGGCGTGGGCAAGCGCGTGCGGCGCATCGCCCTCCACGCCGTGGTCGTGCTCCTGATGGCAATGTGGCTGCTGCCGACGATCGGCCTGCTGGTGAACTCCCTCCGGCCGTCGAGCGAGATCACCGTGTCGGGCTGGTGGACGGCGCTGTTCCCGCCGACCGGCCTGACGCTGGACAACTACGCCACGGTGCTCGCCCGGCCGAACATCGTCGATTCGTTTATCAACAGCCTGTTCATCACCATCCCGGCGACGATCATCCCGCTGTTCGTCGCCGCGTTCGCCGCATACGCCTTCGCCTGGATGAGCTTTCCCGGGCGAAACGTCCTGTTCGTCGTGGTCGTCGGGCTGCTGGTCGTCCCGCTCCAGACCACGTTCATCCCGATCCTCCAGGCGTTCAACAGTCTCGGCTTCGCCGGGCAGTTCCTGACCGTCTGGCTGGCGCACACGGGGTATGGGCTGCCGTTCGCGGTCTACCTGCTCCGCAACTACATGGGCGGGCTGCCACGAGAGGTGTTCGAGTCCGCGTATATCGATGGCGCAAGCTCGGTCACGGCGTTCTTCCGGCTCGCGATCCCGATGAGCGTTCCGGCGATCGCGTCGCTCGCGATCTTCCAGTTCCTGTTCATCTGGAACGACCTGCTTGTTGCGTACGTGTACCTCGGGCTCGCCGACCCCACGAACCTGCCCCTGACCAACATTCTCGCCAACCTCGTGGGCTCCACGGGAGCGGGATGGGAGCTGCTGGCCCCGGCGGCGTTCGTCTCGATGGCGCTGCCGCTGGTCGTGTTCTTCTCCCTCCAGCGCTACTTCGTCCGCGGGATCACGGGCGGCGCCGTCAAGGGCTGACCGCTCGAGCCTCCACGGCGGACATCAGGACGGGCCGGACCTCCTCCCGGCCCGTCCGTTGCTGTCCGGCCCACGGTCGTGCCCAGCTGGGACGATCGGCACCTTCGGTCGGCCGGGCGCACGGGCACAATCCGGGGCCGCCGCGCGTCATAGGGGTGCCCGACGGCCCGGCCGTCATTCCATCCCCTCCGAGGCCCCATGTCGCACCGTCTCGCGCCCGCGCTCATCGCCGCCGTCGCTATCCTCGCCGTCGGGGCGTGCGCCCAGTCACCGCTGTCGTCGCCCCCGCCGCTCGCGCCGAGCGCCGTGCCGTCCGGGGAATCCGGCAGCCTGCCGCCTGCGACCCCGTTCGTGCCGCCGACGCCCGCGCCGTCAGCCGCCGGACCCACGGCGACGGCCGGCGAGGGCCCCGATTCCGGGAACGTCGAGGAGCCGGCGGCCGGGCCCATGCTCTCGATCGAGCTCGTCGACGCGACGACGATCCGGGCCACCCTCGAGGATCCCGCGGCCAGGGCCTGGCGGATCGACGTCGCCGGCACCGGTCAGCTCGCTGGCGATCGCCTTTCGATCGTGGTCGAGACGGGCGACGTTGCGCCGATGGTCACGGTGACCGAGATCCACGACGGCCGGACCGTGAGCGTGATGGATCTCTCGGGGTTCGGCGACCCGACCGCGGCGGCCGGCGGCTGCCACGCGACCCTGACCGTGTGCGTCGACAACGACAGCATCCGCTACCCGGCGCGCGGTGACGGAACGCTGGTCGTGAACCTGACTCGGAACGATGGAACCCTGCCGCTGGCCGTCACCGGCAGCACGGCGGGCTGGCCGGGCGAGCCGTTCATCCTCGGGCCGTGGACGGACACCGAGTCGTTCCCCTGGGATCCGGCCCCATCGAGCTGAGGCGAGCGCCCGTCGCGGGCCACAACGTCGACGCCCGCCCGGCAGTGCCGGACGGGCGTTTCGATTCGGGAGATGCTGGTGGGCCGGGGCAGAATCGAACTGCCACAGCCGAAGGCGAGGGTTTTACAGACCCTTGGGCTCACCACCTGCCCAACCGACCCACGGTGGTGGAGATGAGGGGACTCGAACCCCTGGCCTCCGCGATGCGAACGCGGCGCTCTCCCAGCTGAGCTACATCCCCACGGGAGCCGCACCCGGCTGACCGGGTCGACCGGGCGGGAAGTGTAGCACGCGACGATTGCCCGGCCGACCGGGGCGTCCGCCTAGACTCGCGCGATGCCGGTCGGTCTCGCCCTCGGCCTGTTCGCGTCGCTCACCTGGGGCGTGGTCGATGTCGCCGCAGCCGTGTCCACGCGTCGCCTGGGCAGCCTCCGCGTGCTGGTCGGGTCCCAGGTCATCAGCCTGGTCGTGCTGCTGGCATTCGCGCTGGCCAATCCTTCGCTGATCGGGACGACCGGGCAAGAGGCGCTGATCGACGGGCTGCCACTGGGGGTCTTGGCGGCGGTGGCCTACCTCGCCTATTTCACCGCGCTCCAGATCGGTCCGGTCAGCATCGTGAGCCCGGTGATCGTCGCGTATGGCGGCACGACGGTGATCCTGGCCGTGCTGTTCCGTGGGGAGACGCTCACCGGGCCGCAGGCGGCCGGTGCGTTGCTGGCGTCGGGCGGGGTGGTGCTGGCGGGGGTCACGTTCGAAGCCGGCACGCTCCGTGGCGTGCGGCTCGTCGGGCCCGGCGTCGTCGCGGCGCTGATCACGATGCTGGGGTTCGCGCTGCTGGCGGTGCTGCTGGCCGGCCCGATCCGGGCTCACGGCTGGCTCGGGGTCCTCGTCGGATCGCGGATCGCCAACGTCGTGGCGGTGGTGCTGCTGTTGGTGGTGGCGCTCCGCTCGGGCTCGCCACGGCTTCGTGCGCTGCTGTGGCCGTCGCCCGGCTGGTCGCGGACGGCGATCGTGCTGGTCGTGGTCGCCGGGGCGTTCGACATCACGGCGTTCGTCGCGTATGCGATCGGGCTGGCGGTCGCGCCGACGTGGCTGGTGGGCCTGGCGAGCTCGTTCGGTCCGGTGCTGGCGGTGGCCTACGCGGTGTCGCGGATGGGCGAGCGGCCGCACCGGACGCAGTGGCTGGGGCTCACGCTGATCGGCCTGGGCGTGGGTGTGCTGGCGGTGTTCGGGTAGCAGCCACCCTCTTGACCAAATAGAACATCCGTTCTACGATCGGACGTCCGATGACCCCTGCATCCGACGTTTCCGAGGCCCTCTCGACGCTCCAGGCGCGCTGGGGTTCGGCAGCTCCCCGCCGGGGTGGTGAGCTGGGCCTGGTGGTGGAGGGCGCGCTTGCCCGGGTGCCGATGCCGGCCGACCCGGAGCCCGTGCCGGACGCGCTCCCGGACGGGCGCGCGGTGTCCACGGGGTTTGCGGCCCTGGATGCCATGCTCGGTACGGGCGGGCTGCCGCGATCGGCCACGGTCGCCCTCCGGGGGGACGTCTCGTCGGGCAAGACCACGCTGGCGCTGCGTGCCGCCGCCGGAGCGCAGGCGACCGGGGCGATCGTTGCCTGGCTGGACCTCGCCCGCGCCTTCGATCCCGTGGAGGCGGTCGCTCGCGGGGTCCGGCCGGAATGGCTCGTCGTGCTCACCCCGGCGGACCTCGAGGAGGCACTGTCGCTGGCCGCCGCGCTGCTCTCGGCCCGCACCGTGGACCTGCTGATCCTGGACCTGCCCGATGGCCGGGACCCGGCGACGTCCGGGGCTCGCGTGGGGGACCGGCTGGGCCGGCTTGCGGCGCTTGCCCGACGAGCCGGCACGCTGCTCCTGCTGATCGAGCCGGACACGCTCGGACCGGGGCTGGCCGCCGCGCTGCAGGAGGCGAGCGGGCTGCGCCTCGACCTGGTGCGATCGGGCTGGATCAGGCTCGGTCGTGACGTGGTGGGCCAGCGCAGCACGGTGACGGTGGTCCGGAACCGGCACGGGCCGCCCGGACGCCTCGCGGAGCTCGAGATCCTGTACGCGGAGGGCGGCACCCGGGACGCCTGCCTGGTGCGGGATGACCTGCTCGACGGCCGGCCATCGGGTGTGCCGCCGGGGATCGCCGTCACCCCACCCATGCCACGCATGCCAACCCGTCTCGAAGGCCCCCCTGCATCGGTCCACGCTCATGCGCCTGCTCCACCTGGTCTGGCCGAACCTGCCGCTCCGTCTCGCGCGGTCCCGCAGCGAGTCTCCGGGGAGCGACACCTCCACCTCGTGGCCATCCGGCCCGATCGTCCTCGGCGGACAGCCCTGGACGGACGGGACGGTGGTCGACGCGGATCCGCTCGCGCGGGCGCTCGGCGTGCGACGCGGGATCCCGCTCGGGGATGCCCACCGGCTCGCGCCCGAGGCGACCTTCCTCGACCTCGCCCCTGACGCGGATCGGGACGCCGTCGAAGCGGCCTGCGAGCGGCTCGCCGCGTTCAGCCCGGGGATCACCGGGACGAGCGACGTCACGGACCCGGCCTTTGGCCGGATCGCCGTCCACGTCGACGGCCTGACCCGCCTGTGGGGCGTCGAGGAGGCGCTGGTCGCCCGGATGGACGAGGCGCTGGCGACGATCCTGCCGGGGCCGCCCAGGGCCGGGATCGCCGGCACCAGCTTCGCGGCGAGCATCGCCGCTGCGCACGGTCCGGAGGATGGCCGGCCGGTCCTCGTCCCGCCCGGCGACGAGGACCGCTTCCTCGCCCCGTTCCCGGCCCGCCTGCTGACCCGGGATCCGGACGTCCGGGCCAGGCTCGCCAGGTTCGGGCTGCGGACGATCGGGTCGGTGGCGGAGCTGCCGAGAACCGCGCTGGTGGCGAGGTTCGGCGACGAGGGTGCCCGGCTGCATGCCCGCGCCCGGGGTGAGGAGACGGAGCGGTTCCGGCCCCGCCGGGCTCCTGAGCGACTGGCGCTGGCCCTGCCGCTCGACCCACCCACCGAAGGGCTCGAGGCGGTGCGGTTCGTGCTTCGCCGGCTTGCCGCGACCCTCGCGGATCAGCTGCAAGCTCGCGGGCAGGCGGCGGGGACCGCCCGGCTGACCGTCACCTGCGATCTCGCGTTCGCCCCTCGCGGCACGATCCCGGAGCTCTGCATCGAGCAACGGCTGCCCGAGCCGACGGCGGATCCCGAGGCGATCGAGCGCCTGCTGCTGGCTCGTCTCGAGAAGACGCCCCCACCGGCGGCGGTCGCCCGCCTCGAGCTGGAGCTCGGAAGGGTCGAAGCGGCGACCGGCCAGCAGCTGCCGCTGTTCACGCCACAGGCCGCACGGGACGCTCGCCTGGCCTGGCAGCTCGCCCGGCTGGCGATCGCGTTCGGGGTGGACCGGGTGCACCGGGTGGAGATCGTCGACCCCGAGGCGGTCATCCCCGAGGCGCGCTGGCGGTGGGCGCCGGTCACGGGAGCCCAGGTGACCGACGGGGACGGGCCGCCGTGACGAGGTTCCTGCGCGAGCACCCCGTGATCGATCCAGAGCTGGATGCCCAGGGTCGGCTGACCGCGATCCGCTGGAACGGCCGCCGGGAGCCCGTCGAGGTGTGCAATCGCTGGCGGGTCGAGGAGTCGTGGTGGCGCGAGCCGATCCTGCGTGACTACTTCAAGGTCGTCGGCCGGAGCTGGCTCGCGCTGGTGTACCTGGACCTCACGGCCGGGACGTGGCATCTCGAGCGGCTCTACGACTGACGGATACCGCGTGACGAGGGGATCGCGGCCGTCGACCGCAGAGCTGATGGGGGCGACATCACGAAGAAGCAGGTATCGGTGTTCGCGAGGCGCCGCGCGGGCGCGTCAGCGAACGACCGGTCAATGCACGGCCGGCGAGCCGAGCGCGATCGATGTCACGAGCAGGACGACGAACAGCCCCACCACCAGCATGAGCGCACCAAGATCGCGAGGCCGAGTCGACTGCACCATGCGTCCCCAACTCCCGGGCCGGTTCCGGGCCGGCCGCCGGCTCCATAGACGGCCCGGTCCGATCGCATGTTGCACGTGATCCGGCCGGCCGAACCGAGCAGTCCCGACCCGCTGGCCCAGCGCTGCCGTCGGCAGCCGCCAGTGGTCCGCTCAGCTCTGCAGCGCGGCCAGCACGAGCAGCACGGCGAGCGCGACCAGGACCACGACCAGCAGGCCGGCGGCGATCACGTCGCGACGCGTGAGCTCCATGTCCTTCGCATCCTCCAGCAGTGACTCAGGGGCCGATGCCGGCGCAACCCGCACCGTACAGCACGATGATGATCGTCGATCCACCCTGTGGCCGGAAGGTCAGCTGGATCCGGCACTCCGGCAGATCGGTCTGCGCGTCGAGCACACGGCTGCCGTCCTCGAGCGCATCGGAGAGATCCAGCAGGCTGTACCCTGCCTCGGCAAGCGTGCCCTGGTACCAGGCGGCGATCCGATCCACGGTCGCATCCGAGTCGAACGCCGCGCTGACCGGCTCCGCCGGCGGCTCGGCGACGCTGACGCCGGGGTAGATCGGAAAGCCCTCGGGCAGGGCGTCGAGGATCAGGCCCCAATCGGTCTGGGTGGTGGGGATCCGCGTCGCCGGCGATCCCGGCGAGATCGTCACGCCGCCCGGCACGACCGTGGGCTCCACGCCGCCGCTCGGCAGGTCGGCGGGTGCTGTTCCGCTCGCCGCCGATGGCGAGGCGGTGGTGGCCGGCGTGAGGGTGGCAGCGCCGGTCGCCGTCCCCGCGGCGGTCGCCTCCGAGCCTCCGCACGCGGCGACACCTCCAGCGAGCAGGATCGCGAGCGCGAGGGTCAGCGACCAGGGGACGCGTCCCGGGTACGAACGGTGAGCCGGTATCACGCGGGTCATCGTAGCGGGCGGCCGGGACTGGGGCCGGAATCGCGAGGAATGGCAGGGGCCCCGCCGCTTCCGCGGCGGGGCCCCTGCTTCCCCCGGGCTGCCCAGCGTGCCGGGGGCAAGGTCGGCGAGCGCCATCGCAACGCCCGTCGCCACAGGTCCGCTCGGGCGACGAGCCACGAGCGGCGGATTCGTCAGCCGGCGGCTTCGACCATCGCCGGGAGCGCGACCAGGATCAGGCCCAGCACGACGCCGATCGCGAGGACCCGAACCAGGAGCTCGACGATCAGGCGGCGGCGAGTTCTTTGCACCGGCGCGGCAGTCACGAGCCTGAGACGCCCGGACCGACCGAATGGTTGCGCGACGGACGGGAGGGATGTCGTCCGGGGGCCCGGATCGATGGGAGCTCCCCGGGGCACCCGGCCGCATGAGATAGAACGGATGTTCTATGCTTCGTGACCCTGGAGGTTCACCCGTGGCCGAGCCCACCTATGCCGAGCTCCACTGCCATAGCCACTTCTCGTTCCTCGACGGAGCGTCTGCGCCGGACGACCTCGTTGCGCGAGCTGCGGAGCTCGCCCTGGGCGGGCTGGCCATCACCGACCACCAGGGCCTGTACGGCGCGGTCCGCTTCTCGACCGCGGCCGAAGCGGCTGGACTCCATCCCGTGATCGGCGTCGAGATCGAGCTGCAGGATGCGGCGGTGCCCGATCCCCACGCGATCGTGGTCCCGGGACGGCGCGCCTGGCGACCCGGCCGACAGTCACCTGTCGCTGCCGGTGCGTCACGGGCGGTCGATGGTCGCCCGGATCGGCCTCGTCCCGAGCGAACACGGCTTCCCGGCCACCGCGCCGTGGTCAAGGAGGATCATCGGGGGGTTGGGGAGTCGGAGCGGGGCCCACACCTCGTGCTGCTGGCCCGGGACGCGCACGGCTGGCGGAGCCTGTGCCGGCTCGTGTCGAGGGCGAACCTGGCCGGGTCGAAGGCGGTGCCACGGTTCACGCAGGCGCTGCTGGCCGAGCACGCCGAGGGCCTGATCGCACTGTCCGGATGCCGGCACGGAGAGCTGGCAAGGCGGTTGCTGGCCGGCGATCGTGAAGGTGCCCGAGCGGTCGCCGAACGGTATGCGCGACTGTTCGGGCGAGGAGCCGGAGCGGCCGATGTGCGTGGTTGGAGCGCGAGCCCGGATTCGGCTGCCCGGAGCGGCCTCGTGCTCGAGCTCTCACACCATCTGCTGCCGGACGACGACTGGCTCGCCTCGGAGACTGCACGCCTGGCCGATGAGCTGGGGCTGCCGGTCGTTGTGACCAACGACGTCCACTACGCGCTGCCCGAGGGCCGCGAGCTCCAGGACGTGCTGACCGCGATCCGCCACGGTCGGTCGGTGGCCGATCTGCGTGATCTCCGGCGGCCGGACGGGGAGTCATACCTCAAGGGCGTCCACGAGCTGCGGGCACTGCCACCAGGCGATCCCGCGACTGCCGGTGCCGACCCCGTGCTCGCCCGCGCCTGGGAGGCGGGCATCGCCGCTTCGGTCGAGATCGCGGCGGCCTGCCGGGTCGATCTCGTGTTCGAGCGCTACCGGTTCCCGGGCTTCGAGGTTCCCAGGGGGGAGACGCCGTTCAGCCAGCTGTCCGAGCTGTGCTGGGAGGGAGCTCGCCGCCGCTACCACCCGCTGACGCCGGCGGTCGTCCGGCAGCTGGCCCACGAGCTGGACGTGATCGAGAAGACCGGGCTCGCCGAGTTCTTCCTGATCTGCTGGGACCTGATGCGGTTCGCGAAGTCGCGTGGCATCCCGGCCCAGGGCCGGGGGAGTGCCGCGGACTCGATCGTGGCGTACGTGCTGGGGATCACCCGCGTGGACCCGATCCGTCACGAGCTCCTGTTCGAGCGGTTCATCAACGAGGGCCGCACGGCGTACCCGGACGTGGACATCGACTTCTCCTCGGAACGGCGGGAGGAGGTGATCCAGTACGTCTACGAGCGCTACGGGCCCGAGCACACGGGGATGGTCTGCAACCTCGTCACGTACCGCGCACGGTCCGCCGTGCGCGAGGTGGGCTATGCGCTCGGGTTCCCGCGCCCGCTGGTCGACCGGGTTGCGAAGGCGCTGGAGACCTACGACTCGGTGATGGTTCGGCGGGATCTCGAAGCCGAGGGTGGGTTCGCGCAGTTCTTCGCGCTCCCAGGCGAGATCCCCGGCGACGGCGCGACCCGCGAAGAGCGGCGGCTTGCCGCAGAGACGGCGGTCACCGGCACGGCGTCGCTGACCGGGGTCCGCGGCCTGACCGATGCGATGGGCCAGCTCAACCACGTGCGGGGCGGGCACTTCCGGAGCAAGACGCAAGGACCAGCCGCGCCCACCACCGAGGCTCGCCCGGCGCCCGACGTCCCTGCGCCCACCACCGAGGCCCGCCCGGCGCCCGACGGATACGTAGCAGGTTCAGCCGGCGCGGATGGGACGGCAAATTCGGTCTCGGACGCGTCGCCGGCAGCGACCGATCCCGCGTCCACGCACGAAACCGTGCCTCCGGGGCCATCTTCGATGCGGTGGGATGCGGCTTCCGCTCCACCGACCACCGGAATCGGCTCAGCTACACGTGTCATGTATCGACCGCATGCCTGGGCGCCGGGCGAGGACGAGGGCGGCGCCGGTCAGCCGCATGCCTGGGCGCCGGGCGAGGACGAGGGCGGCGCCGGTCAGCCGCATGCCTGGGCGCCGGGCGAGGACGAGGGCGGCCCCGGCGACTCCCCGGTGAGCGTGCGCTGGATCCGCGATGGGCCGCCATCGCGGGCGCTGGAACGCCGACGGGACGAGCGCGTCACCCTGGGCCGCGAGGTCGCCCGGCGACTCCACCCGGACACCGGCGTGCTCCTGCCCGCCGAGCGCCGGTACGATTCCGTCGCCGAGGACCGGACCGCGAGCAGCGTGGCGCGGATTGAGCCGCTTCCGGCGCCGGATCCCGACCGCCATCGCAGGTCGGTCGCGCACCTGTCCGACTGGGAGCGCTGGCTGGAGCTGTGCGCCCGGATCGACGGCTTCCCACGCCACCTGTCGATCCATTCGGGCGGGATGCTCATCACCGCCGCCCCGCTCATCGACATCGTGCCCATCGAGCGGGCGACCATGAAGGATCGCGTCGTCGTCCAGTACGACAAGCGCGACGTCGAGACGATGCGGCTGATCAAGCTCGACCTGCTCGGGCTCGGGATGCTGGCCGCCATTGACGAGACCATCCAGCTCATCGAGCACGACTGTGCCGTCTGCGTCGACCTCGACCGGATCCCCGAGGAGATCCCCGAGGTGTTCGAGATGCTCCAGGCCGCCGACACGGTCGGCGTGTTCCAGGTCGAGAGCCGGGCACAGATGCAGACGCTGCCCAAGTCGCGGCCGCGCAACCTGGACGACCTGGTGGTCGAGGTCGCGATCATCCGCCCTGGGCCCATCCAGGGCAACGCCGTCCACCCGTACCTGCGGCGCAAGCAGGGGATCGAGCCCGTGACCTACCTCCACCCCAGCCTCGAGCCGATCCTCCACGACAGCCTGGGCGTGATCCTGTACCAGGAGCAGGTGATGAAGATCGCGATCGACGTCGCGGGGTTCACGCCGGCAGGCTCGGACGGGTTCCGTCGGGCGATGGGGACCTGGCGCTCGACGGGCGAGATGGAGAAGCTCCACGAGCAGTTCGTCGAGGGCTGCGTGCGCGTGCAGGGCATGCCGCGCGACGACGCCGAGGAGCTGTTCCGCCAGTGCGCGGCGTTCGCCAGCTTCGGGTTCGCGAAAAGCCACGCCGCCGCCTTTGCCCGGACGGCCTACGAGTCGAGCTTCCTCAAGCTGTTCTACCCCGCCCAGTTCGTCACCGGGCTGATCAACGCCCAGCCGATGGGCTTCTACCCCGTGGAGGTCCTGGTCAACGACGCGAAGCGCCACGGCGTCGCCGTCCTGCCGGTCGACGTCAATCGCAGCGCCTGGCGGACCACCACCGAGTGGGTGGGCCGGCCCGGCTGGGCGCTGGCGGGACGGGCGGGCGAGGACGGGGCGCACGACGGCGATGCGGGCGAGCCGCTGCCGGAAGGCTGCGGGATCGAGTCGCGGCCGGCTCCGGTCCGCTCGCCGGCGTGCACGATGCCGAGTGCGGCGACGCGCGAGCGCTGGGCGGCCGAGAGCGTGACCGGCTGGGGCGTTCGCCTCGGCCTGCACCTGGTCAAGGGGGTCGGCGAGGAGCGGCAGGCGAGGCTGGATGCGGAGCTGACGCGCGGGCCGTACACGTCGCTGGCCGACGTCGTGGACCGCACGGGGCTGTCCGAGGAGGTGATGGAGCGGCTGATCCGGGCCGGGGCGCTGGACTCGCTCGGCCGGCCCCGGCGGGAGCTCCTGTGGCAGCTGCGCGAGGTCGCCGGGGCGGTCAAGGGAACCTCGGGGCGCGGCCGATCCGGCAGGTCGGGTCAAGGACGCATGACGAGCGGTGCGAGCGCTCGTGCGGCTCGGGGTGGGCCCGGCGTACGCCGGGCCGCCGGGCGGCCGATGGACCTGCGGCTGCCGGCGACCGAGGCACCGTCCCTGCCGGCGATCACCGAGCCGGAGCGGCTGGGCGACGCCTATGCGGTGATCGGGCTCGACGCGCGCCGTCAGGCGGTCGGGCTGTTCCGCGGGCCCCTGGACCGGCTGGGCGCGGTGACCAATGCGGCGCTGGCGGACCGCCGGCCGGGACCCGTCCGGATCGGTGGCCTGGTCGTGACCCGGCAGCACCCGATGACCGCGCGGGGAACGGTGTTCCTGGCGCTCGAGGACGAGACCGGCATGGTCAACGTCACCCTGTGGCCGGATTCGTGGCAGCGGCTGCGATCGGTCGTCCGGCGCCACGCCCTGCTGCTGGTCGACGGAGACCTCCAGCGCGAGGGCAACGTGGTGAACGTGATCGCGCGCGAGGTGACCTCGCTCGTCGACGCCGCCGGCCCGCAGGGCGGGCCGGCCTCACCGCTCGGTGTCAAGGCGATCGGCCAGGCCGGGCTGCGCCGGCTGGGCTGAGCGCGCCGTCAGGAGCGCCGGCTGGGCTGAGCGCGCCGTCAGGAGCGCCGGCTGGCCGCCGCGCGCGAGTTCGTCGGCATGTTGCCGCGGCCCCGGCTCGGTTTGGTGGCTCGCTGGCTGCGGTTCGGGTTGGACAGGTTCAGGAACCGCCGGTACCACGCCGCCATCGACGCGAACAGCGCGGAGCCCAGGGGCGAGACCACCAGGCCCTCCAGGATCAGGAACCCACGGTTCTGACCGGTCAGGATGTCGGGCGCGGCGAGCACGATCGCGGCATATCCGAGGGCAGATACGACGCCGAAGATCGCGCCGATCAGCCAGCTCGCCCGCGGAGCCGCCAGGCCGGCCAGGAAGGCCCCCGCCATGGGTGGCGGCACGAGGAAGAACTGGTAGAGGAGCCCGGCGACGACCCCGACGCTGCTCACTGGCGCCGTGCCGGTGCCGGTGCCGGTCCCGGTCTCCGTGATCGAGGCCGCGGCGATCAGGACCACGACCGTCGATCCGATGGACAGGGCCACCGGGAGGAGCAGGGACCAATGACGGACGAGCTTCGGGAGCTCCCGCAGGTCGGCGCGCCAGTCGAGCGGCCGGACGGCACCCCGGAACGCCGCCGTGATGCTCGGCCGGGCCGGATTTGCCGACGACGACTTCGCTGCCTGGCCGCGTGCGCCCGACGCCTCGTCCGGCATCTCCGCCTCGTCGATGGTCTCGGCATCGCCGGCCAGCGCGGCCTGCTCGGCCCGATACCGGCGGCGGGCCTCGGTGCGATCGGTGCGCTTCGCGCGGGCCAACGGATGTCCTCCTGTTCGAGCGACCGACCGGACGGAAGGGTCCGGCCGTCGCGGTGCGCGGCCTCGCCGGCCGTGACCGGGCTCGCGCGACCGCGAGCGGGATCGGTCGGTGCATCGTAGCGGGTGCGCGCCCGGAGGGTTGAGCCGGCGATAAGGGGCGACCGTTAGGATCCGCGCTGGTCACCGCCGACGACGTCTCCCGCCCGGAGGTCCTCGATGGCGCGTGTTCGGCTCGCGGCCGTGGTCGCGATGGTCCTTGTCCTGCTCGCCGGTGCCACTGCCCAGGCGAGGCCCGATGCCGGCCCGGAGATGCCGGCCGGCCCGGAGACGCCGGTCATCGTCGCCCAGGCGGTCGACTGGCCCGCCTCGTCGGGCCTGCTGATCGCTGAGGTCGTGACCGGCGGCATCTCCGCTTCAGACGAGTACGTCGAGCTGACCAATGCCTCGACGACGCCCCAGGATCTCGCGGGTCTCGAGGTCGTCTACGTCACGAGCTCCGGAGCGACCGTCACCCGAAAGGCAACCTGGGATTCGACGTCGCTGATCGAGCCGGGTCGACACCTGCTGCTCGCCAACGGTCTGGGCGCGTATGCGTCGTTCGCCGACGCGACCTACTCGGGAGGCCTCTCGGCGACCGGCGGTGCGATCGTGCTTCGCGCGGTCGGCGGGGCGCCGCTCGACGCAGTTGGCTGGGGCGATGCGGTGAACGGGTTCGTCGAGGGAGTGGCGGCGCCGGCCCCGTCACCCGCGAACTCGATCGAGCGGCGGCCGGGCGGTGCCGGCGGCAACACGATCGACACGAACGACAATGCCGCCGACTTCCTGGTGAACCCCACACCGGAGGCTCGCAATCTTGCCGATGATCCGATCCCCGCGCCTGAACCGGGAGGGACCCCGACACCTGCGCCGACGATCGCGCCGACGCCGACGATCGCGCCCACGCCGACGATCGCGCCCACGCCGACGATCGCGCCGACCCCGACCCCGACCGTCGCGCCCACGCCGACGATCGCGCCCACGCCCGTGCCGACCCCGACCGTCGCGCCCACGCCCGCGCCCACGCCGACCGTGACGCCGACGCCGACGATCGCGCCGACGCCGACCCCGACCGCCGACCCCGACCCCGACCCCGACCCCGACCGTCGCGCCCACGCCCGCACCCACGCCCGCGCCGACCGCGACACCGCCGGCGTCGCCGTCGCCCGCACCCACGCCGATGACGTCCACGATCCTCCGTGCCCGAAGCCTTCCCGACGGCGCGTCCGTCCAGATCCAGGGGGTCCTGACGACCCGGCTCGGTGCCCTCGAAAGCGGCCGGACGGGGTTCATCCAGGACGACACCGCCGGGATCGCCCTCTACCTCGATGCCGCCCTCGACGAGCCGATCCCTGAAGGTACGGTCGTCGTCGCGTCCGGAACCATCGCAAGCCGCTACGCGATGCGGACGCTGCGAGTCGATGGGACGACCGTCGTGCCGATCGGAACGTCGGATCTGCCGACTCCGGCACGGATCTCTACCGGGGCCGCGTCGGAGCCCTTCGAAGGGCTACGCCTGGAGCTTGCCGGGACGGTGACCGAGGCCCCGTCCTCGCTGAGCGACGGGCTCGGGCTCCTCGTCGATGACGGGACCGGTGCGGTGCGCGTGATCGTGACCCCCGACGCGCTCGGCGCCGCCACGGTCGGAAACGGGGCCACGATCCGGGTCGAGGGGCCGCTTGGGCAGCGCGACAGCAGCGGCACCGGTGCTGCCGGCTATCGCCTGTTCGCCACCCTGCCCGGCGAGATCGAGGTCGCCGGCACGTCGACGCCCCCGCCATCGAGCGGCCCGCCTCCAACACCCACCCCGGTACCCACCGCGACCCCGGCACCGACGCGCACGCCGACGCCCACACCATCACCCTCGCCGACGCCGGGCGCCATCTCGATCGCGAGCGCCCGCCACGCCCGGGTCGGCGCGACGGTGGTGATCCGCGGCGTGGTCATCGCCGAGGCCGGGCGCCTCGGCACGCCTCCCCTGGTCGCCGTGGCTGACGACACGGGCGGGATCCCCGTCCGCCTGCCCGACGGCGTCCAGGCGCCCGCGCGCGGCGCGCTGGTCGAGGTCAGGGGCCCGATCGCCGATCCCTACGGCCAGACGGAGGTTCGCCCGCGTCCCGACGGTGTCACCGTGGTGGGCACCGCAAGCCTGCCCTCGCCGCTGGTCATGGGTGCCGCCGACGCCGGGGAGGCGACCGAGGGTCGCCTGGCCGCGGTCCGCGGGACGATCACGGTCGGCGCCACGCGCTCCACGAGCAACGACCTGGCGCTCACGATCACCGGAGACGACGGTGGCACGCTCTCGATCCGCGCCGATGCGTCGGCGGGGCTCGACAAGGCGAGCCTCGGACGCGGGGTGGTCGCCACCTTCACCGGGGTGCTCGGGCAGCGGGCGAGCCGCAAGGGTGCGCTCGACGGCTACCGGCTGTGGCTCCGGGACCCGGCCGACGTGAGCGGAGCGAAGGCGCCCGGTCCGACCGATGGCGCGCCGTCACCAGGCGGGTCGGACGGCTCGGTCTCCACGATCGCCGCCGCACGGATCAGCGACGGCCGGCAGCTCACGGTCGAGGGCGTGCTGACGGTCGACCGGACGCTGCTGGATGCGACCGGCAGGCGGACGATCGTCCAGGATGCGACGGGAGCCGTGGAGGTCTACCTGCCGGATGCCGACTCGGCGCTCCATGCCGGCGACCACGTCCAGGTCACCGGCACGGTCGGACGTGCGTGGGGCGCGCCGCGGCTCAAGGCCGACCAGGTGCGACGTCTGGGCACGCAACAGCCCGTGGTGCACGCGTTGCGCGGCATGCCGAGCGCCGCGACCGAGTGGACGCTGGTACGCGTCACCGGGACCGTCGTCGACCTGCATCGGACCGGGGATCGTTGGCTCGCTGAGCTCCAGAGCGGGTCGAACCGTATCCCGATCCAGGGCCTGTCGGGCAGTGGCATCCCCGCGGCCTCGGTCCTCGAGGGGCGGTCGACCACGGTGGTCGGGATCGTCAAGCGGCCCTATCCCACGGCGACCGACCGTCGCTTCTCGATCGTGCCACGCGGACCGTCCGACCTGACCTTCGGCCCGGTCACCAGGGGTCGTGGTGCCGGTGCCGCGGGTCCTTCGGCAGCGGATCCGGACGCGGTTGTCGCCGGCGGGCCGGCGGCAGACGGAAGTCCGTCATCGCCCGACATCGACCTGCGCGACCTCGCGGCCCACGTCGGCGAGCGGGTGCGCGTCGGCGGTCTCGTCAGCGACATCCGAAGCGACGGCATCCTGCTCGACGACGGCACCGCCACTGGCCGGGTCGTGCTCGACGGAGACGCCGCAGACCTCGCCACGCTGCTGCAGCCCGGCGACGCGCTCACTGCGACCGGAACACCGGAGGCTCGTGGCGATGTCGTGCTGGTCGTGAACGATCCAACGGCGGTCGAGCTCGCCGGCGATCCTGAAGGCGAGGTCGTCGCGCCGACCCTCCTCGATCACACGACCGACGAGGGCCCAACGACGCCGCTCGGGCCTGAGCCGCCTGGGGTCGACGACATCGCCCGGCCGGCCGCCGCCGGTCTCCAGGTTGCTCCCGGTGGCGTCCTGGCGGGCGTCGGGTTGGCGCTGGTCCTGCTGCTTGGCATCGGGGGGACCTCCATCCGCCGGCAGCGCTCTCGACGGCTGGTTCGCGTGCAGGTTGCCGATCGTCTCGCTGCGCTCGGGCTGCCAGGCGACGGTCGCGAGGCGTCTTCGGCTGCTCCCGGGCGGGTACCGTCGCCGACCGGCTCGACGGATCCGGCGTCGCCTGGCGGGGGCCCCCAAGTCGCCGAATCGGGGTCGAGCGGGGGCCAGCCGGTTGCCGGATCGGGGTCGGGCGAGGTGTCGTGAGCATGACATCGAGCGCGATCACGCTTGACGGTGCTCGAATCTGGCCCCTATCCTCGGGCGCAATGTCACGCCGAACGTGCGTGACGTACGTGGGAGCGACCTGTTGCCGAACGTGGATGCCCGCATCGCGGTCCCTACCGGCGAGCGGCAGTACCACATCGGCCTCGGACCCGGCGAGCTGGCCGATTACATCCTGCTCCCCGGCGACCCGGATCGGGTGGAGCAGGTCGCCGCCCGGTTCGACGACGTCGAATTCCGGCACCAGCACCGCGAGTTCGTGACGGCCACCGGAACCTACCGGGGCCTGCGCGTCTCGTGCCTGTCCACCGGCATCGGCACTGACAACATCGAGATCGTGATCGCAGAGATCCTCGCGATCAGCGACCGGCCGACGCTGATCCGCATCGGCTCTTCCGGTGGGTTGCAGGACGACACCCTCCCGGGGGACCTGATCATCTCGACCGGGGCGGTTCGCCTCGAGACGACGACGAACTGGTTCGTGCACGATGGGTATCCGGCGGTGGCCCACTATGAGGCGGTGCTGGCACTCGAGGAGGCCGCCAGCCGGCTTGGCTATCGGCACCATCTCGGGATCACGGCCACGGCACCCGGGTTCTTCGGCGCGCAGGGTCGACCGATCCCCCAGCTTCCGATCCGCTACCCTGACCTCGCGGAGGAGATGTCCCGCCAGGGCATCCTCAACTTCGAGATGGAGGCATCCGCGGTGCTCGTGCTCGCCGGTCTCGGCGGCTGCCGGGCCGGCGTCGTGTGCACCGTGTTCGCCCACCGCAAGACCGGTGAGTTTCCCACCGGTGATGCGCAGCACCAGGCGGAAGCCGCCGTGGTGGACACGGGCCTCGAGAGCCTGCTGATCCTCGCGGAGCTCGACCGCCAGAAGTCGAAGGCCGGGGCGGCGCGCTGGCGCCCGTCGCTCTGGGCCCCAGCATGAGCGCCAGACCCAGCGGCCACGCGGACTCGGGAGGCGTGCTCTCGTGACGCGGACAGCGGTGAGGAGGAAGCGGACACATGGCTGAGGCCTATTGCGTCAAGGACAAGATGAAGGTCGAGGTCCAGAACCCGCAGCACATCACGATGAAGAACGGCAAGCCGGCGCTCTCGGGCACATGCCCGAAGTGCGGCGGCAAGGTGTTCAAGATCGGCGGCTGACCCTCGGGAACGCCGAACACGCAGGGCCCTCCGGCATAGCCGAAGGGCCCTTCCGTCGTCTCAGGGGGAGTGCGAACGACTCGCGCATGGGGGCCGCCGGTCTCGGGAACCGATCGGGAGCTTTGCTAAGATTCGGGCGATACATCCTCGATCATCCCGCCGCGAGGTCACACTCTGTCAGCGCCCACGAACATCGTCCACGACCTCGACCGGGGAATCGGGCCGTATCCGTTCGGGCGCCCGGATGCGACCACGATCCGGGCTCGCCGAGCGCCCCGCTTCCCCGAAGGCCTCGGGGTCGCAGCTGCCGCCGCCGGACCGTCGGCCGCAGCCGCGCTCCCGACGTCGCCTGATCCGGCTGCCGCCGGCCATCGCATCGGGCCGAACGCGAGGGTTACCGATCACGTCCCGCCGAGCGCGTCTGCCCAGGCGCTCGACGACCTGCGTCCCCGCATGAAGGAGGTCTTCCGATGAGCATTCGCGTCGGCATCAACGGCTTCGGCCGGATCGGACGCCAGTCGCTCAAGGCCATCATCGAGCGCGCCCCGGACCTCGAGGTCGTGGCCGTCAACGACATCGTCGACGTCCCGACCAATGCCCTGCTGTTCAAGCACGACTCGACGTACGGCGCGTACCCGGGTGAGGTGTCGCACACCGATGACGCCATCATCGTCGACGGCCGCGAGATCAAGGTCCTCCAGGTCGCGGATCCGGCGCAGCTGCCGTGGGGCGACCTCGGCGTCGACATCGTGATCGAATCGACCGGCCGGTTCACCGATGCCGACAAGGCACGCGCCCACGTCACCGCCGGCGCGAAGAAGGTGCTGATCAGCGCGCCCGCGAAGAAGGAGGACATCACCATCGTCCTCGGGGTCAACGAGGGCGCCTACGACCCCGACCGGCACGTGATCGTCAGCAACGCGAGCTGCACCACGAACTGCCTCGCTCCGGCCGCCAAGGTCGTCCACGACCGGTTCACGATCCGGCGTGGCCTGATGAACACGATCCACAGCTATACCAACGACCAGCGCATCCTCGACGTCGCTCACAAGGACCCGCGGCGCGCCCGGGCGGCCGCCCTCAACATCATCCCGACCACCTCCGGCGCGGCGAAGGCGCTGGCGCTGGTGATCCCGGACCTCAAGGGCAAGTTCGACGGGTTCAGCTTGCGGATCCCCACGCCGACCGTGTCGGTCGTGGACTTCACCGCCGAGCTGGAGACCGGGACCACCCTCGAGGAGCTCAACCAGGTCTTCCGCGAGGCGGCCGCCGGACCGCTGGCCGGCATCCTCGGCGCGTCCGACGAGCCCCTGGTGTCCAGCGACTACCGCGGCGATCCGCGGTCCTCGATCATCGATCTGCCGTCCAACATGATCCTGGGTGGCAACTTCGTGAAGGTGATCGCCTGGTACGACAACGAGTGGGGCTACAGCTGTCGGGTGGCCGACCTCGCCAAGTACATGGCGGACCGGCTCCCGGCCTGACCGGGCGCCGGATCCGGAGGAACTGCACATGGACAAGCTCACGGTCCGGGACCTGGACGCCGCAGGCAAGCGCGTCTTCGTGCGCGTCGACTTCAATGTCCCGCTCGAGGACGGCAGGGTCACGGACGACTCGCGCATCCGCGCAGCGCTCCCGACGATCCGGTATCTCCAGGCCCAGGGGGCCAGGGTGATCCTTGCGAGCCACCTCGGCCGGCCCGACGGCAAGGTAACCGACAGCCTGCGACTGCGACCGGTTGCCGAACGGCTGGGCCAGCTCATGGGGCGCACGGTGCCGGTGACCGGCGATGCGCTGGGCGTGGGCACCGAGGATGCCGTCAGACGGCTGCGCAACGGGGAGATCCTGCTGCTCGAGAACCTGCGCTTCCACGCCGAGGAGGAGAAGAACGACCCGGCGTTCGCCGAGGCCCTCGCCTCGTACGCGGACGTCTACGTCAACGATGCCTTCGGGACGGCCCATCGGGCGCACGCCTCGACCGTCGGGGTGGCCAAGCTTCGCCCGGCCTACGCCGGGTTCCTGATGGAGAAGGAGATCGCCAACCTGGGCAAGCTGCTCGAGAACCCGGAGCGCCCGTTCGCCGCGATCATCGGCGGGGCCAAGGTCAGCGACAAGATCAAGGTGCTCAAGCACCTGCTCGACAAGGTGGACGTCATGGTCATCGGTGGCGGGATGGCCAACACGTTCCTGCTCGCCCAGGGCAAGCCCGTCGGCAAGAGCCTCGCCGAGCCCGACCGCGTCGAGGACGCGAGGGCGATCCTGGCGGCCGCCATCGAGCAGGGTGTCGAGGTCGTGCTGCCCGTCGACGTCGTCGTGGCCAAGGAGGTCACCCGGGGGACCGAGTATCGGACCATCCCGGTCGACAAGGTGCCGGCCAGCTGGCACATCGTCGATCTCGGCCGGCAGAGCCTCGACAACATCGAAGCCGCCCTCGCCGATGTCAGGACGGTGCTCTGGAACGGTCCGTTGGGCGTGTTCGAGATCCCGTCGTTCGCGCATGGCACCAAGGCCATCGCGCGCTTCCTCGCGGATCGCGCGGAGCATGGCGCCGCGGTCGTGATCGGTGGCGGTGACTCGGTCGCCGCCATCCAGCAGCAGGGCCTGGCCGACAAGATGACCCATATCAGCACCGGCGGCGGTGCGTCGCTCGAGTTCCTCGAGGGCCGCGAGCTGCCGGGCGTCACAGTGCTCCTCGACCGGGAGCCGGAGGCCGTCAAGTGAGCGACACCACCATCGCCTGGGTCGATGCCCGGGAGATCCTCGATTCCCGCGGCAACCCGACGATCGAGGTCGATGTCGTGACCGAGGACGGTTCGCTGGGGCGGGCCGCCGTGCCCTCTGGCGCCTCGACGGGGATCAACGAGGCGGTCGAGCTTCGGGACGGGGACAAGGCACGCTTCGGTGGCAAGGGCGTCCTGACGGCGGTGGCGAACGTGACCGAGCGGATCGGGCCGTCGATCCTCGGCTTCGATGCCGCGGACCAGGCTGCGATCGATGCCACCCTGATCGAGCTCGACGGCACGCCCAACAAGAGCGAGCTGGGCGCGAACGCGATCCTGGGCGTGTCGCTCGCCTGCGCGCACGCGTCGGCGTCGAGCCACGAGATGCCGCTGTATCGCTACCTCGGCGGCGTCGGTGCCCGCATCCTCCCCGTTCCCCAGTTCAACATCCTCAACGGCGGCAAGCACGCCCAGGACTCCACCGACTTCCAGGAGTTCATGGTCATGCCGGTGGGCCTCGGATCGTTCCCCGAGGCCCTCCGCGCCGGTGCGGAGATCTTCGCGGCGCTGCGCGCGATCCTCCACGACGAGGGACATTCGACCGGGCAGGGAGACGAGGGCGGCTTCGCGCCGTCGCTGCCCTCGAACCAGGCGGCGGTCGAGGTCATCCTGCGCGCGATCGAGAAGGCGGGCTACACGCCCGGTGACGAGGTCGCGCTGGCGCTCGACCCGGCGACCAGCTCGATCCTCGTCGAGGGGACCGGCGTTGACGGCGTCGTCGGCCAGTACCGGCTCGCGAAGGAGGGCCGGACGCTCGACGCGGGCGAGATGGTGGACCTGTGGGAGGACTGGATCGCGCGCTACCCGATCGTGTCGCTCGAGGACGGCCTCGCCGAGGAGGACTGGGCGGGCTGGGTCGAGCTCAACGCGCGGCTGGGCGACAAGGTCCAGCTGGTGGGTGACGATATCGTGGTGACCAACCCGACCTTCATCTCGCGTGCCATCGCCGAACGGGCGATGAACTCGGTCCTGATCAAGCTCAACCAGATCGGCACCCTCAGCGAGACGATCGACGCGATCGGGCTGGCGCGGCGGGCCGGCTGGTCGGCGGTCGTCTCCCATCGCTCGGGCGAGACCGAGGACACGACGATCGCCGACTTCGTCGTCGCCATGGGGACCGGGCAGATCAAGACCGGCGCGCCGTCACGCTCGGAGCGAGTGGCCAAGTACAACCGGTTGCTCCGGATCGCCGACGAGCTGGGCGAGGAAGCGGTCTATCTCGGCCGCGCGGCGCTCGCCGGAGCGCAGGGCGGCGCAGGGCGTTGACCCGGGCCCGTTCCGAGCGTCCCGCCCCGGGGCGGACGGCGTGATCGGCCGGTTCATCGACCGGGGCGCGATCGCCGCCGCCTGGGTGGGCGTCGGGATGGCGGTGACGATCGCGGTCAGCTTCCTGCTGGTCATCCCGATCGAGTTCCTGGTCGCGCCGTTCGCGCTGCTTGGCGGCATGCTGATCGGCTACTACGCGAACGCCCGGTCCGGCCGTGCGGGGGGTCCGTGGCGGCGCGTCGTGGCCAACGCCCTCGTGGCGGGAGTCGTGACCGGGCTGACGTTCGCCCTGCTGCTGCTCGCCGTCAAGGTGATCTTCTTCTTCGCGGATACCGGATATCCCGACTTCAACCGGGCGGACAGGGACGGCAACCGGATCCCGCCCTCGTGCACCACCGGCGCCGACTGCGTCTACCAGCGGTACCTGGCGATCGGCCGAGGGCCGGCATTCGAGGCGGCGGGCATCACCGACGTGGACACGTTCACCTCGTTCTACTGGCAGGAGCAGCTCAACAGCGCCGGCCTGCTGCTCGCGCTCACGACGGGTGGTGCGATCGGCGGCGGGCTGCTGTTCGGTGCGGCGAACCGGCGCCGGCCCGACGAGCGCGCACCGGTCCCTTCACGCGCCTGAGACCGAACCCGGAATCGAAAACGCCCCGGTCGGCCGACCAGGGCGTCGATCGTCGCGCGAACTGCCTACTCGGCCTTCCTGGCGCGGGTGGTCTTCGCGGCGGTCTTGGGGGCGGCCTTTGCGGACGGTGCCTTGGTCGCCGGCGTCTTGGCGGCGGTCTTCGACGCCGCGGCCTTGGGTGCGGCGGTCTTCGACGCGGTCGCCTTGGGTGCGGCGGTCTTCGACGCGGTCGCCTTGGGTGCGGCGGCCCTGGACGGCGTCGTCCTGGATGCTGCTGCCTTCGGCGCCGCCGCCTTGGCGGCGGTCCGGGTCGCGGCCGACCGGGTGGCCTTCGGCGCGGTTTCGGCCGGTGCGGCCGTGGTGCTCTCCGCGCGGGTCGTCTTTGACAGCGCGGCGCGCGCCTTGCCGGCGGCGGTCTGGGCGCCCTTGGCCTTGACGGCCTTGCCGGCGGCGATCCGCGCCTTCGCGGCCTTCGCCGCGGCGGCCTTGCCCGTGGTCTTGGCCACGTGGCCGGAGATGACCTGCGTGCCACCGAGCGCCGCGTTGACCTTGCGGGTCAGGCGCGACTTGCGACGGGCGGCTGCGTTCGGGTGGATCGCACCCGCCTTGGCGGCGCGATCGAGGGCCGAGATCGCCTCGTTCAGCGAGGCGGCGACATCGGCGCCGTCGGGCTGCGTGGTCGCAACCGAGACGGCCTTGGCAACGAGCGTCTTCGCCGCTGACCGCCGGGGCTGCAGGATGGCGTGCCGGCGCTCAGCCTGGCGGACGCGCTTCAGCCCGGACGGGGTGCGAGCGCCCTGCCATTTCCGGGGCGTTCTGGCCAAGGTGGCTGATCTCCGTTCCGTATGCGTTGGGGTCACGGGCGCGCGGGCGGGACAGGCCCGAGGCGCGACGGCGAATGGTAGCAGAGGCGCTGCGATCGGACCAGCGAGCTGGCCCCACGCGAAGGGCCGCCGTGCACGTTCGGCGAGCGTCTCAGCGACTGCGGCGCCGCCCGGCGCGGAAGCGCTGGATGAGCGCGGCCGTCGACGGGTCGTGTCCGCTGAGCGGCGGCATGTCGGGCGCCATCAGCTCGCTCGCGATGCGCGTCGCCAGGACCTTGCCCAGCTCGACGCCCCACTGGTCGAACGAGTCGATCCCCCAGATCGTCCCCTGGACGAACACCTTGTGCTCGTACAGGGCGATCAGCGAGCCGAGCGCGTGGGGCGTCAGGCGTGCGAGCAGCAGGACCGATGTCGGCCGATTGCCTTCGAACACGCGCGCGCTCACCTGGTGCGCCGGCACGTCCGCCGCCGCCACCTCGTCCCGCGTCTTGCCGAAGGCGAGCGCCTCGGCCTGCGCGAACAGGTTCGCCATCAGCAGGTCATGATGGTCGCCGACCTCGGTCGTCGGATTGATGAACCCGATCAGGTCCGCCGGCACGATCCGCGTCCCCTGGTGGAGCAGCTGGTAGTAGGCGTGCTGGCCGTTGGTCCCGGCCGTGCCCCACTCGATGGCGCCGGTGTCGTAGCCGACGCGCGTGCCGTCGAGCCGCACCGACTTCCCGTTCGACTCCATGTCCAGCTGCTGGAGGTACGCGGGGAAGCGCGACAGCTCCTGGCTGTAGGGCAGCACGGCATGCGTCTCGAAGCCCAGGACGTTGCCGTTCCACACTCCCAGCAACCCCATGAGCACCGGCAGGTTCCGGTCCAGGGGCGTGGTCAGGAAGTGCTCGTCCATGGCCCGGAAGCCCGAAAGCAGGTCCCGGAAGTCGTCGGGCCCGATGGCCACCATGAGCGACAGCCCGATGGCCGAGTCCATCGAATACCGGCCGCCCACCCAGTCCCAGAACCCGAACATGTTGCCCGGGTCGATCCCGAACTCGCGCACCTTGTCGGCGTTCGTCGACACCGCCACGAAGTGCCTGGCGACGGCGGCCGGGTCATCCAGCGACGCGAGCAGCCAGTCGCGGGCCGACCGCGCGTTGGTCAGCGTCTCGAGGGTGGTGAAGGTCTTGGAGCTGACGATGAACAGCGTCTCGGCCGGGTCGAGGTCGATCGTCGCCTCCCGGAGGTCCGTGCCGTCCACGTTCGAGACGAACCGGAAGGTCCGGGTGCGGTCGGAGTAGTGGCGCAGCGCCTCGGTGGCCATGGCCGGACCGAGATCGGAGCCGCCGATCCCGATGTTGATCACGTTGCGGATCGGCTTGCCGGTGAACCCGGTCCAGTCGCCGCCGCGCACCCGAAGGGCGAATGCGGTCATCCGGTCGAGCACAGCATGGACGTCCGCGACGACGTCGGAGCCATCGACGATCACGCTGGCCGTGGAAGGCGCCCGGAGCGCCGTGTGCAGCACGGCTCGGTCCTCGGTGACGTTGATGTGCTCCCCCGCGAACATGGCCGTGCGCCGTTCCTCCACGCCGGCCGCGCGGGCGACGTCGAGCAGCAGCGTCATGGTTTCGTCGGACACCCGCTGCTTCGAGAAGTCGAGGAAGATGCCGGCGCCGTCGGCCGTGAGGCGATCGGCCCGGCCCGGGTCGGCGGCGAACAGGTCGCGCAGATGGCGGTCGCGCATGGTCGCGCCGTGGGTGACGAGGGCTCGCCATTCGGGGGTGCGGTCGATCGGGCCGGTGGGGGCGGTCGCATCTGGGGCCATGGCCACCGCAGCGTATACCCGGGCGCCGATCCGGGTTTCTGGCCCGGACGCCGGAGGGCCCGCCGTCGCCGGCGGGCCCTCGTGGATCTCGGGATCGGTCGGCGCCTACAGGCCGCCGGCGTCGATCCTCCAGATGCCGCGACCATGAGTCCCGGCGTAGAGGTAGCCGTCAGGGCCGAGCTCGACGTCCATCACGGTGGTGACCGGGATCGCGGTCGAGCTGCCCAGCGCGCCCTGGCCGACCCGCTCCCAGGTCGAGCCATCGGGGGTCAGGTACACGACGCCGAGATCCGTGCCGACCACGATGCCACCGGACGGCAGCACCTTGATGCTGTTCGCGGGGACATCCGGGAAGTCGGCCCCGGCCGTGTCGTCGAGGGCGGTCCAGTGCGCGCCCTCATCGATCGACTTGAAGATGTGGAACTTGCCCACACCCGGGCCCTCGGTGAAGCGGCGGCTGAAGCCGTTCATGGCAAGGTACAGGTAGCCGTTGTCGTCGACGGCAACGCCACCGACGTACCGGTTCGGGACGCCGGTCATGTCGGCCTCCGCCCAGCTCCAGGTGGACCCGTCGAACTTGCCCACCGCGACGCCGCGGGTGAAGCCTGCGTTGTTGCACGGACCGCACCAGCCGGCGATCGCGGTGGCACCGTCGAACGCCATGGCCGTGGCGGTCTCGCCCGGGTTGGCGAACGAGTAGACCTTCTGCCACTCGCTGCCCGACCGGATGGCGAAGCCTTTGCCCTGGTACCAGATGCTGGCGCCACCGGCCAGCCACTGATCGGGGTTCTGCGCGTTGGCCACGAACGGCGCGATGAACCTCGCGTTGATGTCCGGAGGTGCGACCTCGAACGTGGTCGCGTCGTTGGGATCGAGCAGCGCGTTGGGGTGCCCGACCGGGTTGGCGCACGTCTGCGTCACGTACATCGTGAGATAGACGTACTCGCCCACGATGTTGCAGCCGTTGCTCGGGTCGGTGAAGGAGTCGCCACCATCGCCGCCGAAGTTCGAGCTCATCTTGCCGTTGGTCGACCCGATCCGATAGATCGAACCGCCGTTGTCCTGCAAGCCGCCGTTGACGATCACGTCACCGCTGCCAGCCGGCGTCTGCGTGAGGTTGTCGTCGGCGAGGCCGACGCTCACGCCGTAGTACTGGAGCGCGTCGATCGAGCCGTCGTTGAGGCTCTCCCAGTCCGTCGCGTTGCCGTGGCGGTTGGTGGTGCCGTCGAGCGGCCGGCGGTAGACGCCGCCGTCGTTGCCCACGTACACGTACTGCGTGTTGCCGTAGGTGCCGATCGCCACCGAGTGCTGGTCGGGGTGGGTCGTCAGCGGGCAGCGGTTCGGATCGCCGTTCGGCGGGTACACCGAGTCGGGCGCCCAGCAGCCGAAGTAGAAGTTCCAGTAGGGACCGACGGTGGACCAGGTCGACCCGCCGTTCTTCGTCTCGTAGACCTCCTCGAGGCCCGCGTAGACGTGCTGTGGGTCGTTCGGGTCGACGATCAGGAACTGGTTGTACCAGCTCTGGATCCCGGGTCCGTAGCCCTTGCCGCCGATGGACTGCTTGAGCGCGGAGCCCGAGTTGGACAGCTTGCGCGTGTCGGCGATCTTGCTCCACGGCCCGGTGATCGAACCGTTGTTCGAGACGTAGATGCCGTCGAGGTAGCTGGTCACGTTGCCGGTCAGCTTGTTGAGCAGGGCCGGCGACTGGTTCATGACGTACAGCTTGCTGCCGTCGGCTGCCCACGCGAAGCTGACGTTGCCGATGTCCTTGGGGTTGATCGCGCCGGTCGGCTTGACCTTCTTCCAGTGGACGCCGCGGTCCGTCGACTCGTAGAAGCCGTTGTAGGTGTCACCACTGCGCCAGCCGATGGCGGCGATCAGGTGGTTGACGTTGTGCGGGTCGATCGCGATGTCGTTGACGATGTTCTTGTAGGCGGCGTTGTTGGCGCCATCATTGGTGTTGGCGGCCGATCCGCCCGGCAGGTAGTCGGGGTTCGGGGCGTAGGCCAGGGTCCAGCCCTGGTGCACGTCGGCGGCCGCGGTGGAATGCCACCAGACGCCCCGCAACGTGGCCGCCCAGACGCGCCCGTGGCCGTCGAAGCGAAGCGCGTTGATGGTGGTGCTTTCGAGCTCGGTGCCACCGACGCGGTCGGTTGCCGTGAACGAGCCGGTGGTGGGGCTCGCGAGGCGGTACACGCCACTGCCGACGTAGCTCGTGCCGCCGGTGTTCGCCTCGCCCGTGGCGTACCACAGCGAGCCGTCCGACGCGATCTGGAGGTCGCCGGACGACAGCGAAGGCAGTCCGTCGGCGATCGGCTTCCAGTCGCCGCCGCCGGTTGTCGAGCGCCACACGCCACCGTCGGCCCCGCCAACGTAGACGTCGCCGCTGTTGTCGGCCGCGAGGGCCGTGATCCGGCCGGTCACCAGCCCGGAGCCGCCCGACGAGTTGGACCAGTAGTCTCGGTATTGCGGGTCGTCCGCGTCGTACTTGACCTTCGTCACGTCGGACCAGGAGCCACCGATCGTGTTGAGGCCGGACAGGTCGCCGAAGGCCGCGGAGTAGGCGCCCGGAGCCACGATGCCCGGCGCCGTGCGTGCCTCGGCAAACTGCTCCATCGCGGTCATCTGCTCTGCGGCCTCACCACCGGCGCCCTGGCCGCTGGCCTCGCCCTGCGAGCTCTCGAGGAACTCTCGCGGGCCGTACGGCAGGCCGGCATCGGCGTCGGCGTCTGCTCCGGTTCCTGCTTTCGCGTCCGCCGGGGTCGACGTCGCATCGGTTGCCGCCTGCGGCAGCGCGCCTCCGCCCGGGTCCACGCTCGTCGCCACCAGCCGGCCTACGGCCAGCGCTCCCGCCGCAAGCATCGCCACCAGGGCGACCGCGAACACGCGGCGGCGCATGATCGAAGTCATGCCGCTCCGTCCTCCTCCCCCGGCGTGCGGTATCTGGATGCCCGCAGACGGGGCCCAGAGAATGGTGGACGGAGTCTACCTTCGGTTGCTCATCTGCGGGTCATCCGGACCGGGATTCGTGGGCCATCCGGCGCGCCGGTGCCGCACGGCATTCGACCGGGCTGGCCCGCGACGGCACCAGGCGACGCGTGTGATCGGATCGGCATCGTCCGTGGATCAGGTGCTCGGTGCGCGCACCCAACCGTCCGGGAGCAGCGCGTACAGGTCGCCCGACGCGATCTCGAACCAGGCGCCGTGGATCGACAGCGACCCGGCCTGCTCGCGAGATCGGATCCACGGAAACGTCCGCAGGTTGGCGATGGACCGCTCGATCGACCGCAGCTCGAGGGTGCGCCGGCGGCGCGCCGGATCGGCCCGCTCGGCGGGTTCGAGCTCCGCGGCGAGGTCTCGAAGACCGGACACCCAGCTGCCGACAAAGTCGCTCCGCGCGAGTGGTTCGGTAGCGTCGAGCGCGGCCGCGATCCCGCCACACTGCCCGTGTCCCAGCACCACGATCGAGCCCACCGTCAGGGCGAGGATGGCGTATTCGAGCGCGGCGCTGGCGGCATGGCTGCGGCCGTCGGGCTCGTAGGCGGGCACCAGCGCCGCGACGTTCCGGATCACGAACAGCTCGCCGGGACGCGCGTCGAACACCGCCTCGGGCGCCGAGCGTGAGTCCGAGCACGCGACGACGACGGCGCCCGGCTGCTGGCCGTCCGCCGCGAGCTGCCGGTAGCGAGCATGCTCGGCGGCGTCGCGGCCCGTCCGGAACCGCCGGTAGCCGGCGGCCAGATCGTCGGGGAGGGCTCGTCCGGTGGAGGCCATGGCACCCGATGGTATCGAGTCGATCCGGCCGCAGTTGCCCGGCTCCCGTCCGGATGCCATTGCAACGGGGCTACACTCCGGCCTCGTGACCATCCCGGCCGAACGCCTGCGCAACTTCTCGATCATCGCGCACATCGACCATGGCAAGTCCACGCTCGCGGACCGCCTGCTCGAGCTGACCCACACCATCGACGCCCGGCAGATGACCAGCCAGGTCCTGGACTCGATGGATCTCGAGCGCGAGAAGGGGATCACGATCAAGGCGCGTGCCGTCCGGCTGGAGCACACGGCCCGCGACGGGCTCACGTACGGGCTCAACCTGATCGACACCCCGGGCCATGTCGACTTCAGCTACGAGGTCAGCCGCAGCCTCCAGGCGTGCGAGGGGGCCATCCTCGTGGTGGATGCCGCGCAGGGCATCGAGGCCCAGACGCTGGCCAACGTCCACCTCGCGCTGCGCGAGGGCCTCACGATCATCCCGGTGCTCAACAAGATCGACCTGCCGTCGGCGCAGCCCGACGTCGTCATCGAGGAGCTGGAGAACGTGCTCGCGATCCCGCGCGAGGAGGTGCTCCTCGCGTCGGCCAAGGAGGGGACAGGCGTTCCCGACATCCTCGAGGCGATCGTGCGCCGCATCCCGCCCCCGCGTGGCGACCCGGCCGCGCCGCTGCGGGCGCTGGTCTTCGACAGCCACTACGACCCGTACAAGGGCGTCGTGTGTCATGTGCGACTGGCCGAAGGGACCCTTCACGATCACGACGTCATCCGGATGATGGCGAGCGGCGCCGAGACCGAGCTGCTCGAGCTGGGCGTCTTCCGGCCGCAGCTGGTGCCGGTCCGGCAGCTGGTCGCGGGCGAGGTGGGCTACATCGCCACGGGGCTCAAGAACGTGCGCGAGGCGCAGGTCGGCGACACGGTGACCGCGGTGGCTCGTCCGGCTGCACGGCCGCTGCCCGGCTACCAGGAGGCGAAGAGCCTCGTGTTCGCCGGCCTCTACCCCCTCAGCGGCCCGGACTACCCGCTGCTCCGCGACGCGCTCGAGAAGCTCCACCTCAACGACGCGTCGTTCACCTACACGCCCGAAAGCTCGGTCGCGCTCGGGTTCGGGTTCCGGTGCGGGTTCCTCGGCCTGCTCCACATGGAGATCGTCCAGGAGCGCCTCGAGCGCGAGTTCGATCTGGACCTGATCGCGAGCGCGCCGTCGGTCGAATACCGCGTCCAGCTGACCAACGGCCGGGGCACGGTCGCCGTCGACAACCCGGCGCGCTTCCCGGACGTCGGCGAGATCGAGTCCATCGAGGAGCCATGGGTGAAGCTGGGGGTGGTATCGCCGGACCGCTACATCGGCTCGCTGATGGAGCTGACCACCGGGCGCCGCGGCTCGTTCGACAACATGGAGTACCTGGACCCGCAGCGCGTCCACATGCATTTCGAGCTGCCGCTGGCGGAGCTGATCGTCGACTACTACGACCAGCTCAAGAGCCGCACCCAGGGGTATGCCTCGATGGACTACGAGGAGGCGGGCTATCGGGCGGCGGACCTCGTCAAGCTCGACGTGCTGGTGAACGGCGAGCCGGTCGACGCCCTGAGCCTGATCATCCACCGGGACCGTGCCCAGGGCACCGGGCGCCAGCTGGCCGAGCGGCTGCGCAAGCTCATCCCGCGCCAGATGTTCGAGGTGCCCGTGCAGGCGGCGATCGGCAGCCACGTGGTCGCGCGCGAGACCATCCCCGCGATGCGCAAGAACGTGCTCGCGAAGTGCTACGGTGGCGACATCACCCGTAAGCGCAAGCTGCTCGAGAAGCAGAAGGAGGGCAAGCAGCGGATGAAGCGCGTCGGATCCGTGGAGATCCCCCAGGAGGCGTTCCTGGCCATCCTGCGGATGGGCGAGGCGTGATCCGCCCCGCCGTGGCGGCCTGACCCGCGAATGCCCAGCCTGGACCTGTCCGGCCTGCCCGGGATCTCGGACGTCCCCGACCAGATCCGCATCCTGATCGCGCTCGGCCTGAGCGGGCTGCTGGTCCTCCTGCGCTTCGATGCCGAGCGCTTCAATGCCGCCGAGTACGACGAGGTCGATCGCTGGGGCAATCCGCCCTCGCTCCTCCGGCGGCTCGCCTGGTACACGCTTGGCGTGTCCGGGATCCTGGCCATCCTGACCATCCATCCGGCGCCACGGACCGACCTGTTCCTGAGCCTGGGGGACCGGTTGGGGGCGGTGATCCTCGGCGTCACCTACGGCGCGATCGGGACGACGATCGCCCTGGTCATCGCATTCCTGCGCTACCACCGCGTCCGGGCGCCGCGCGTGCTCGACTACCCGGGTGCCGTCATCAACGCGATCGCAACGGCATTCGTGGACGAGGCGGTGTTCCGTGGGGTCGTGTTCGGCCTCCTGCTGCTCACCGGGATCGACCCGAACCTCGCCAACGTGACCCAGACGCTGCTGTACGGCCTCGCGACCCGCCTCGGAGCGCCGGGCCGGCCGTGGTACATGCTGGTCGCGGTGCTGGCGATCGGGCTCGCCAGCGGTTGGGTCACGGGCGTCACGGGCGGGATCGGCGCTGCGTTCCTCGGCCACGCGATCTCGCGGGTGGCGATCTTCCTGACCACCGGGCACGCGGGGCTGCCGAAGGCCCGCGGGACCGAGATCGAGGAGATCGAGAAGCGCCACCGCACCCCCGAGGGGTGGCGGGTGCTCGGTCCGCGCGGGGCCGCCCGGGACCGCTGACGGGATCGTGTTGGGCCGGCTGCCGTCCGTCCCGCAGGTGCCCTCCGTCCCGCAGGTGCCCTCCGTCCCGCAGGTGCCGTCCGTCCCGCAGCCGCCGGTCGCGCTCTACCTCCACGTCCCGTTCTGCGTGTCGCTGTGCCCGTACTGCGACTTCGTCGTCTACGCGGGTGCGGCGACGCGCGGGCCGCGCGCGCGCGTGGAGCCGTTCGTGCAGGGGCTCGTGGAGGAGCTCCGGCTGCGGGCCGACGCGGTCGATGCGCGGTTCGGCCCACCGGGCTCGGCGGCTCGCCCGCCGCTCGAGTCCCTGTACCTGGGTGGCGGCACCCCGACGCTGCTCACGGCCGGCGCCATCGGCGCCCTGGTCGCGGAGATCGGGGCACGGTTCGGGCTTGCGGCTGGCGCCGAGGTCACGATCGAGGCGAACCCCGGACCGGACGAACGTGGCGATGCGAGCGCGCTGGTGGCCGCCGGGATCACGCGGGTGTCACTCGGCGCGCAATCCTTCGACACGACGCTGCTCCGGCGGCTCGGCCGGCGGCACGCGCCCGATGACGTGGCCGCAGCGGTGGCCGAGGCACGGGCCGCCGGGATCGGCTCCGTCTCGCTGGACCTGCTGTACGACATCCCGGGCCAGACCATGGCTGCCTGGGCGGCGACGCTGGATGCGACGCTCGAGCTGGCGCCCGATCACGTGTCCGCCTACGCCCTGACGCTCGACGATCCCGAGGCCGAGGGCCTGACGGGGCCGGTCGGTGACCATCTGCCCACCCGCGGCGGCGCCCGGCGCTGGCGGGCGGAGGCGATCCAGGAGCAGGACGAGGACCGGGCGGCCGCGCAGTACACCCTCGCGGTCGAGCGGCTGGGGGCGGCCGGGTTCCGCGGCTACGAGATCTCGAACTGGGCGCGACCCGGACATTCGAGCCGCCATAACCTCGCCTACTGGACGCGGCTGCCGTACGAGGCGGTCGGTCCCGGTGCGCACGCGTTCGACGGCCTGACGCGGCGCTGGAACGCCGCCCGGCTCGACGGCTACCTCGGCGCCCTGGTGCCCGCCGATGGATCGGCATCGGTGCTGCCGCCCGGAGGATCGGAGCGCCTCGATCCGGCGACCGCGGGCGTGGAGGCCGTGGTCCTCGGGCTGCGCCTCGACACCGGGATCTCCCGTGCGATGGCCGAGTCGGATCCGCTCGGGCCGCAGCTCGGCTGGGCGCTCGACGCGGGTCTGGTCGAGCCCTTCGGCGATCCCGAGCCGCGCATCCGCCTCACGACCCGGGGCCGGCTGCTGTCCAACGAGCTGTTCGCGCGTCTCGCGTGAGCCATGCCGCCGACGCCCGGGCCCCCGGTCCGGCCCTCGTTGACACCCGGAACGGCCGCCGGGTAGACTGTCGGTACCACCGTTAGCACTCTCAAGGTTCGAGTGCTAACCAACAGGAGAGGCTTGATGGCGCGTCGTGCGCGTCGCTCCAGCGGCCCCCTGGACCTCCGCTCACAGGCGATCCTCCGGGCCGTCATCGAGGAATACGTCACCACCGCCACGCCGGTCGGCAGCCAGGCGCTCGTCGACCGGTATCGGCTCGGCGTGTCCAGCGCCACCGTGCGCGCGATCCTCGCCGACCTCGAGGCCGCCGGGCTGCTGTCCCATCCCCACACCTCGGCCGGACGCGTGCCCACCGAGCGCGGCTACCGCTACTTCGTGGAGTCGATCGTCGACAGCGCGCCGCTCGAGCCCGTCGAGCAGCTGATGATCCGACACCAGTTCGGGCAGGTCGAGTACGCGAGCGAGCAGTGGTTCCGGCTGGCCGCGACGACGCTGGCCTCGCTCACCCGCTCCGCCGGGCTTGCCACGCCGGCCAAACCCGACGCGGCGCACCTGCGCCATCTCGACCTGGTGTCGATCGCCGACCGGACGGCCAGCCTCATCCTGGTGCTCCGGGAAGGCGCGCTCAAGCAGGTCCTGTTCGCGCTTGACGAGGCGATCGAGCAGCACGAGCTGACCGCGGTCGCGAACTACCTCAACGAGCTGCTCGACGGGCTCACGGCCGTCGACGCTGCGCGCGTCCTCGACGGCCTCGATCCCGGCCCCGCCTTCGCGCTGCCGCGCCAGGTGGGCGCGCGGGTGATCCACGCGCTCGAGGAGTTCGACGCCGCCGCGATCGAGGAGCTGTTCTCGGACGGGCTGCTCAACGTGATGGAGGCCCCGGAGTTCGCCCAGAGCGAGAAGCTGCGACGCGTGTTCGCCGCGCTCGAGAACCGGGCGTACCTGGCCGAGCTGATCGCCGGCGTCGCCGGCTCCAACCGGGTTCGGGTGTTCATCGGGCACGAGAACCTCGCCGCCGACATGGCGGACGTCTCGCTCGTGCTGGCCCCGTACGGTCACCCGGGGCGGGCCGTCGGCGTCGTCGGCGTGCTGGGACCGACGCGGATGGCCTATCCGCAGGCGATCGGGACCGTCCGCTTCGTCTCGGGCTTGATGAACGAGCTCGTCGATCACATGTACGCGTGACGGCGGTCCCGATGAGCAACCAGACCCCCAGTCCCCGGAGACCCATGACTCGCAAGACCCGTGCCCAGGAACGGATCGAGGCCCTCGATGCGTCGCCAGCCGCGCTCACCGAGCAGCTCGAGGCCATGCGTGCCGAGCGCGATGCGCTGACCACCAAGGTCGATGAGTACCTGGTGGCGCTCCAGCGCGAGCGCGCCGAGTTCACCAACTTCCGCCGGCGAACGGCGGAGGAGCGCGAGCGCGATCTCGGCCTTGCCGGCGAGGACCTGATCCGCAAGGTGCTCGCCCTGGCCGACGATTTCGACCGCGCCATCGAGACCCGCCCGCCGGACCTCGCCGACCATGCCTGGGCCGACGGCATCGCGGCGATCGACCGCAAGCTTCGCAACCTGCTCGAGAGCGAGGGCGTGACGGCGGTCGAGGCATCGCCGGGCACGCCGTTCGACCCCCGCGAGCACGAGGCCGTCGTGAGCGTGCCGGGCACGGGCCGGGCGGACGGTGAGATCGTGGACGAGATCCGCCGCGGCTACCGGCTCCGCGACCGCGTCATCCGACCCGCGCTGGTGGCCGTCGCCGCAGCCGGCGACGCGCCCGACGGCCGACCCAACTGAACCATCGAGACCAACCAGCAGACCAGGAACGAATCAAGCGACCAGGAGAGCTCCCCGAATGGGCAAGATCATCGGCATCGACCTCGGCACGACGAACAGCGTCGTGGCGGTGATGGAGGGCGGCGAGCCAACCGTCATCCCCTCGTCCGAGGGCAATCGCACCGTCCCGTCCGTCGTCGGCTTCGCCAAGTCCGGCGAGCGCGTCGTCGGCCAGCTGGCCAAGCGCCAGGCGGTCACCAACCCCACCAACACCGTGTACTCGATCAAGCGCTTCATGGGACGTCGCTGGGACGACCCGGAGGTGCAGCGATCGAAGTCGCTGGTGCCCTACACCGTCGAGAAGGACCCCAAGTCCGACGGCATCCGCGTGGTCGCGGACGGCAAGCACTACACGCCGCCCGAGGTCAGCGCGATGGTCCTCCAGAAGCTGAAGGCGGACGCCGAGGCGTATCTGGGCGAGAAGGTGACCGAGGCGGTCATCACCGTCCCCGCGTACTTCGACGACACCCAGCGCCAGGCGACCAAGGACGCGGGGCGGATCGCCGGCCTCGAGGTCAAGCGGATCATCAACGAGCCGACCGCGTCGGCGCTCGCCTACGGCCTCGACAAGAAGCACGACGAGAAGGTCGCCGTGTACGACCTCGGCGGCGGCACCTTCGACATCTCGATCCTCGAGCTGGGCGAAGGCGTGTTCGAGGTGAAGGCGACCAACGGCGACACGCACCTCGGCGGCGACGACTTCGACCAGCGGGTCATCGAGTGGCTGCTGGCCGAGTTCAAGAAGGACCAGGGCATCGACCTCTCGAAGGACCAGCAGGCCCTCCAGCGGCTCAAGGAGGCCGCCGAGAAGGCGAAGATCGAGCTGTCGTCGACGGCGTCGACGGAGATCAACCTGCCCTACGTGACCGCCGACGCCTCGGGCCCCAAGCACCTGGTCATGAACCTCTCCCGGGCGAAGCTCGAGGACCTCGTCCGCGACCTGATCGAGAAGACCAAGGCTCCCGTCCAGAACGCGCTCAAGGACGCCGGGCTCAAGCCGACGGACATCGACGAGGTGATCCTGGTCGGCGGGATGACCCGGATGCCTGCGGTGCAGGAGCTGGTCAAGTCCGTGTTCGGCAAGGAGCCGCACAAGGGCGTCAACCCCGACGAGGTGGTGGCGATCGGCGCCGCCATCCAGGCCGGCGTGCTCGGCGGCGAGGTCAAGGACGTCCTGCTGCTCGACGTCACGCCCCTCTCGCTGGGCATCGAGACGCTGGGCGGGGTGATGACCCGGCTGATCGACCGCAACACCACCATTCCGACGTCCAAGAGCCAGGTGTTCTCGACGGCGTCCGACAACCAGAGCCAGGTCGAGATCCACGTCCTCCAGGGCGAGCGCGATTTCGCAGCCGACAACAAGACGCTCGGCCGGTTCATCCTCGACGGCATCCCGCCGGCGCCGCGGGGGATCCCGCAGATCGAGGTCACGTTCGACATCGACGCCAACGGGATCCTCGACGTCAAGGCCAAGGACCGGGCGACCGGCAAGGAGCAGCAGGTCCGGATCACGGCCAGCTCGATGCTGTCCAAGGATGACGTCGACCGGATGGTCCGGGACGCCGAGAGCCATGCCGATGAGGACAAGAAGCGCCGCGAGGAGGTCGAGGTCCGCAACCAGGCCGAGCAGCTGACCTACCAGGCCGAGCGGACGCTCAACGACCTGGGCGACAAGGTGTCGTCCGAGGACAAGGCGGCCGTCGAAAGCCAGGTCGCCTCGCTGCGCGAGGCGCTCAAGGGGTCGGACGTCGCGCCGATCGAGTCGGGCATGCGCGAGCTGGTCGAGACGCTCTCGCGCGTGTCGACGGCGGCCTACCAGGCGGCCGGCAGCCCGTCCGGCGACGGCGCGGACGGCACCACCCCGGAGGACGGCTCGGGCAGCGCCGAGGGCGGCTCGGGCGCCGGCGACGAGACGGTCGAGGGCGAGTTCAAGGAGGTCTAGCCCTCCGGTTCTTGCCCAGGGTCCGGACCTGGAACCTGCGCGGCTCGAGCGACCCGCCGCACGGCCTCAAGCGGCCCCGCGCGGCGCGGTGCGTTCGGCCCTTGACCGATACCGCACGCGGGACATCGTGTGGACGGCACACGTCGGAACCGCGGCCGGTCGACCGATCCGCTGTCCAATTCGACCTGCGTGAAGCCGGTCGAGGCGTGTGCGTCGCACGGAGGCGCCCATAGATGGTCGGCGAGGACATGCAGCCGGAGGTCCCGCCCCTGTCCGGTCTCGCCCCGGGCGAGACCGGCGAGACGCTCGACGTCAGCGACGCGCTGCGCGATGCGTACTGGGGTGTGGGATTGATCTTCGTCCGGCTCGGCAGGTGGTGGATCCTGGCCCTCGAGGTCGCCCTCGTGGCGGGTAGCGTGGCCGCTGCCTACCTGCTGCAGGCCACGGCGCCTTCCATCGCCCTCCTGCTCGGTGCGGTTGCGGTCTCGATCTGGGCGCGGCTGTCGATCGAGGACTGGCTTGAGGAGCACAACGCGCGGGTCAGGTCGGCGCGGCGCCTGCGGTCGGAGGAGCTCGAGCGTCTCGCTCGCGAGTGACCGTTCTGCCTGCCAGCGGCGCCGGTCAGTCGGGCTCGACGCGTCGTCGGAACCGGGATCGCCGCTCCGTTGCGGCATCGCTCGCCCGCGCCTCCAGCGGGTCGGTGCCTCCGGTCTGCCCCGCGTCGCTCGCCGCTCCCGCCGCCCGGTGGGCCATCCGGCCGGGCCCTCGCGTGGCTGCCGTCTCGGGGAACCGGGTGGCGATCACGGTGACCCGCAGCTCGTCCTTGAGGTGGTCGTCGAACGTCGCCCCGAAGATGACGTTGGCGTCAGGGTCGGCCGCCTCGCGCACGACCTCCGCGGCGGCGACCACCTCGTGGAGCGCGAGTCGGGACGAGCCGGCGACATGCAGCAGGATCCCCTGCGCGCCGTGCAGGTCGAGCTCCAGCAGCGGGCTCGCCACCGCGCGTCGGGCGGCATCGGTGGCGCGGTCCGGGCCGGTCGCCCGGCCGATCCCCGTCAGGCCGGGACCGCCGTTGCGCATGATCGCGCGCACGTCGGCGAAGTCGAGGTTGATGATCCCCGGCCGGGACATGATGTCGACGACGGCGCGGATGGTCTGGCTCAGCACCTCGTTGACCACGTGGAACGCCTCGGACATCGGCGTGTCATCGGAGACGAGGTCGTTGACGCGCTCGTTCTCGATGACCAGCAGCGTGTCCACGTTCGGCCCGAGCTGGTCCGCGGCGGCCTCGGCGACCCGTCGCCTCGCGGTCCCCTCGAACGCGAACGGCATGGTCACCACCCCGACCGTCAGCGCACCCGCCTCGCGTGCCTGGGCGGCCACGAGTGGCGCGGCACCCGACCCCGTCCCGCCACCGAGGCCCGCGGCGACGAACACGAGATCGGCGCCGGAGACGGCTGCCCGGATCAGGTCGACGTCCTCCTCCGCCGCCTGTCGCCCGACGGCCGCGTCGCCGCCCGCACCCAGCCCTTTCGTGACCTGGTCACCGATCCGGACGCGCTGATCGGCCATCGACTGCTCCAGCACCTGTCCGTCGGTGTTGATCGCGACGTACTCGACCATGCCCCGGCGGGCGCCGACCATCTCGTTGATGGCGTTGCCGCCCGCGCCCCCGACCCCCACGACGCGGACCGCCTGCTGACCGGTGTGGCGCGGCGCCGAGCGCGACGGCAGGAATCCGATGACGAGTCGCAGCAGGAGCAGCGCCACGAGGATCCCGACGACGACGAACGGCCAGCTCTGGGTCAGCCAATCCATGCAGCGAGTCTAGCGGGGTGGAGGGCGCCGTCGCCGTAGGCAATCGTCCGTAGGACCGGCGTCGGGTACCCGTCTCGACCGAAGCGAAATCCTGCCCGATCGGGAAGGCGCCTCTGCCTCGCGGTGGGTTGTGGCGGCGGGCCCGCGCGACCCTATCCTCGCCCAGGATCACCAGCCACGCGGGGACAGCATGGCCGACCACACGCTGCAGCGCGAGCTCGACCCGATCGCGCACAGACGACCGGAACGGCGGCAGGTCCGGCGGTCCGGCACGCCCCTGATGGACCTCGCGCTCGAGCTTCAGCGGCAGGCCGGCAACCGGTCCGTGGCCGAGCTGATCCGTCACGACGCGACACCGATGGGCCGTGGCGCGATGGCTGGCACGCTGGCCGCCATCGCCGGCTCGAGCCCGGCGGGCCAGCTCCCGACGACCCGCCGGGCAGCCGCCGCCACCGTGCAGCGGGAACCGTGCGCCGACTGCCCAGACAACCCCGTGGCGGCGATGCCTGATCCGGACGGGCTGCCCGAGACGACCGCCGCCAGCTGATGCGCGCGGATCGCGGATGAGCGTCGAGACAGCCGGCCCAGCGCCCACCCGGCAGCGGATCCACCCGACGCCGCTTGCGGCGCGTCGCTCCGCGCCGGCTCCGACGCCCGTCTCGAGCCTGAGCGAAGGAGCGTCGTTGCTGGCTGCCTCGTTCGCCGGACCGGAGACCACCTCGGAGGCGGGGAGCGCCGACCCGGAGCTGGCGCCCATGCCGGCGATGCCGCTCCAGCTGAGCGGTTCGAGCGCGGGACCACCACCGCATCCTCGGGCTGGCGGCGGCGTCCACTGGGTGTCGCGGCCGGCCGCGATGGCCCGAGGCCCCCTCCTGGACCTCCAGCGACTGGCGGGCAACGCGGCCGTCACCGCCGCGCTCCACCGAGAGGCCAGCGAGCTCAGGGGCGCCGGGCTGGACGAGGAGGACGCGATCAGCGGCGCCGCAGCGATCGGCGTGGAGGACGCGACCGGCGCGGCATCGAGGCTGGGCGAGGACGCGATGATCGCCGCCGCCTCGACGCCCGGCGAGGACGACCCGTCGGGCCCGCGGGCGTCGCGGGGAGGGGTGGGAGCCACGGTCGCCGGGTCCGCACCCGACGCGGACCACCTCGACGCCGACGTCCCGGGCGCCGCCGATGTCCGGCTCCAGCGCCTCGAGATCCCGGGCCTGGGCAACGTCGACATCTCGGGCCTGATCAGCCGGGCGCTGTCGATCCTCGGCCCGGCCGAGCAGTCGCGCGACCGGGCGCGTGGCGATGCCCGCAAACAGGCCGACGATGCCGCGACCACATCGGACGCGAAGGCGGACAGCGGCAGCCACGATCTCGAAGCCGGCAGGCGCGAGGCCGAGCGGACCGGCGAGACCGGCATCTCCGAGACGCAGACCTCCGCCAACGCGGCGGCGGACACCGAGCAGCACCGAACCGATGCCGGCAAGACGCACGGCGATCACGTGGCGGACGAGGTCAAGGGCCTTGGCCCTTCGGTCGAGGGCATGGTCGACCCGCTCGCCCACGAGACCGGCTCGGCGGAGGCGGATGCCGGACACCAGGCCGTCGGCGAAGCCGGTGAGCACGCGGCGGGTACGGCAGGCCCGTCAGGCGAGCTTGCCCCGCCCGGTGGCGAACCCGCGATCTCCCACGGGCCCGGTCCGCCCGCGCCCGGTCCGGGCCCACCCGCGCCAGCCGCCCCACATGGCGCCGCCGAGCCGGCGCCCGAGATCGAGCACGTCCCGGCCGCGACCGGCCCCGGCGCCGACCACGGCGCCCCGACGGCTGCACCCCACAGCGCCCCCGCGCCCGGGCCCGCGATCGAGCACGCTCCGGCCGCGGGTGGCGCGCCCGGTGGGCACAGCGCCCCGGAAGCACCCGGCGCGGGCCCGCTCGTGCCCGGGTCTGCCGCTGGTCCCGCGGGGCCTGCCGGACCCGGGGGGTCGCCGACGCCCGGCCACAGCGTCCCATCTCCGACGTGCGAGCTGGTCGAGGCTGCCAAGACGGTCAAGGGCTGGACGGACAGGATCAAGAAGCTCGCCGGGGGTCTTGTCACGCGCATCGGCGATATCCGGGTCCTGGGGACCACCGTCCGGGACCTGGCCACGAGGGCGCGTGACCTCGCGGCCGGGGTCAAGCGACGGGTGGTCGGGATCAAGGACGCGGCGGTCGGCGCCGCGCGCGGCCTCGCGTCCAATGTCAAGCGCAGGATCGGCTCGGCGTTGACGACGGCAAAGAAGGGGTTCGACAACGCGGTCACCAGCGTCAGGAACGCCATCAACCGGACGAAGGACCTCGTGGTCGGGGCCTGGGACGCCGCCAAGACCGGGGTCGCCAACGCCATCCGGTCCGCCAGCGAGGGCGCCGCACGACTGGTGCGGGCGGCGATGGCCCCGCTGCGGAACTACCTCCAGCAGCACTCCGGCGCGCTGGGCTGGCTCGGCTCGGTGGTCGGCCGGATCCGGGGGCTGATCGGCGAGGACCCGCTGGGCGATGCGGCGGCGTATCTCGCCGCCAAGCTGCACAACGCCAAGGAGCGCCTCCGCAACGCCAAGGACACGGCGATCAAGGTGGCGGGTGACGTCGCCGACGCGGCCGTCAGGGAAGCGGCCCGCCAGTACCAGGCGGCGAAGGCGGCGGCCAAGGTGGTCCTCGACGGCGCCAGGAAGGCCGCGCCCTACGTGGCGGCGGCCATCGCGCCGAACGTGGTGATGCTCGCCGGCCTGGCCAAGAAGGCGGCGGACCGCTGGGGCGCCGACCTGCGGACGGGCGCGCAGCGGGTCGAGCGCGCGATCAAGGGCGAGGCATGCGAGGTGATCGGCGACACGGTCGGGCCGTGCATCGACCTGTACCTGCCCAAGCCGGACAACAACGAGAAGGGGTTCGCCAAGCTGACCGGGCAGGCCGACATCACGGTCCCTCTCGAGGAGATCGACATCCCGTGCAACCTCAAGGTCGGACGTGGGGCGACGATCGAGGTCGATCGCTCGTCGAGCGCGTACACGGTGTCGATCGATGGCCAGGCGACCATCTATGCCAACCTCGCGTTCGGGGAGCAGGGCGCGAAGGAGGAGGTCAAGGTCGAGACCCCGATGGGTGGCATGGCCACCGTCTGGCAGCACCTGACCGGTGCGGCGCCCGCCGGTGGCACGGGACCAGGAGCCGGCACGGGTACGCCGGGCTCGGGCCCGACCACGCCGGGCACCGGGACGGCGGCCCCGGGCGGTGGGGCGACGGCACCGACCGGGCCGGCCGCGACCCCGGGCGCCACCGCGCCGGCGGGCGGCGCCCCCGCGGGTTCCGGCCCCGCCGCAGCCGCCCCCGGAGCCGGGACGCCCGCACCCGGGAGCGGGGCGCCGGGCAAGGGCGGCGGCACCCCGCCCCAGGGCTCCGGCTCGGGCGTCAGCGAGTCGGCCGAGTTCGATGAGGGGCTGAAAGGCTCCGCGAACCTCAAGTTCTCGTTCCCGACCACCGGCGGCACGACCTGCGGCGGCGCCGGCGGCGTGGCCTCGCTGCTCGGGGCGCTGGGCGTCGCCGCATCGCTGCCCTCGCCCCTGGATGCGCTCGCACGCGCCGGCGTGGTCGGGAGCTGGGGGGAGAACCTCGTGTCGAACACGGTGACGGTGGGGGTCGCTGGCAGCGCCCAGGGCTCCCTGTCCAAGAGCGGCCTCGGGTCCCTCAAGGGGCAGGGCCAGGGCGAGGTGTACGTGACCACGGGCGTGGAGCGACCGAGCCAGTGGGGTGCCGCCGCCCCGCCGGCCCCCGCCCATCCCGTGAGCGACGCCGACCGGGAGGACCTCAACCGCAACGGGCCGTATGCGAGGCCCGCGGGACCGACGGATCCGAACGCGCTGCGCCCGGTCGTCAAGATCGGGGCCTCGGTGCAGGGCGAGGCAGCCGGCGAGCTGGTCGTCCCGAGGGTTGCGGTCGCCAAGGGCTCCGTGACCGGCTCGGGCAAGGTCGAGGCGCTGCTGCTCTACGACCGGCCAAGCGAGCGCATCGTCCTCCAGGCGGTGACCGCCCAGGCAGAGCTCGGAATGGCAGCCAGCGGCATCAACCCGGCTGTCGTCGCCGCACAGCTGGGGCCGCCGTTCGGACCGACGGCGGCCGCACGGATCGTGTCGCTGGGTCTGGCGCACAGCAACGGGTCGATCAAGGTCACCGTCACCGGGACGGCCAGCAACCTGCAGAAGTACATCGACACGGTCGGTGGCTACCTCAGCGGCGATCCGTCCACCGTGTCCGCCGCGGGCCTGTCGAGAGCCGTGATGGGCGTCTACAGCTCGTCGGACTTCTCGACCTCGGTGACGGTGACCGCGACCCTCAGCGACCGCGTCGGGGTCGAGGCCACCGCCGAGGAGATCGGGGACGAGGGCATGAAGACCGGCGCGAGCGCGAAGGCCGCCCTGGAGGTCGGGAAGCAGTACCAGCTGTACCCGTAGCCCAGTCGGGGACGGCGGCAATGGCGAAACTGGATACCGGGTGCGCGCAGGTTGTTGTTGTCTGCGCTAGCATGTGGCGAGCTACCGACCGACCGGTCGGTCGGTCGCGAGTCGAGGGTCAGCCCGGATGTCCCGTCCCGATCCCGCCGAGCAGAGCCGAGGCCGCCGAGAGCGGATCCTCGACGCGGCGTTCCACGCCTTCGCGACGCGGGGCTACCGGGACACCGCGGTCGACGACATCGCGGGCGCCGCCGAGACCTCGAAGGGGGGCATCTACTTCCACTTCCCCAACAAGGAATCGATCTTCCGCGAGCTGATGCAGACCACGGCCGACAAGCTGGTCGCTCGAGCGGAGCGGGCCGTCGCGCTCGAGACGGAGCCGGTCGCCCGCGCGGAAGCGGCCCTGCGGACCGTGCTCACGACGTTCGCCGGTCACCGGACGATGGCAGGCTGCTGTTCCTCGACACGGTGGGTGCCGGGCGCGTGTTCCAGGTCGAGACGAACGAGCTCCACGAGCGGTTCGCGCGGCTGATCCAGGGCTACCTCGACGAGGCGGTGGCGGCCGGCGTGATCGCGCCGATCGACACCCGGATCGCGAGCATCGCCTGGTTCGGCGCGCTCAACGAGGTGGTGGGACGCTGGCTGCTCGCGGACCACCCCGAGCGCCTGGAGGACGCGTATCCGGCGCTGCGGGCCGTCCTCCTGCGGAGCGTCGGTGTGAGCGAGGAGCGCATCGGCACGGTTCCGGCGCGGGTGGCCGGGCACGAGTTCCCGGAGGCCGCCCGTTGAGACGGGCCGTGCCCGCTCCGATCCGGCAATCCGGGGTGGTCCGATGACGATCCGGGACCTCGCCGATGCCGGTCTCGCCGAGCGCCTGGCCGGACTGCTGTCCGGGGCCGGGCCGGGCGAGGGCCCGGCGCTGATCGCGGCGACCGAGACCGTTGACGGCGTCGATCCGATCTCGCTGTTCGCCGCGGCGGCCGAGGCGGAGCTCGAGGCGGCCCTGTGGCTTCGGCCCGCCGAGCGCGTGGCGCTGGTGGGTGTCGGGCGGGCGTGGGCCGTCGAGCCCGCGGGCGAGGATCGCTTCGCGATCGCCGAGGACGCCTGGCGGGCGCTGCTGCGGGATGCCCGGTTGGCGAGACCGCCGGGCGAGGGGACGGCAGGCCCGGTGCTGCTGGGCGGGCTCGGGTTCCGGGGCCGGCCTCCCGCGGCCTCCGACGCCTGGGGTCCGTTCGGCCCCGCCTCGCTCGTCCTGCCCGAGCTGCTGTACGCGGCCTCGCCGGATGACGCCACCTTGACGGCATCGCTCGCCGGGGAGCCTGCGAGCCCGTCCGGGGCACGCCGGCTGGAGCGGCTGTGGGACCGGCTGGCCGATCGCGCCCGACGCCTGGCCCCGAACCCGAACGGCATCGTCGCCCGCCCGGTCTTCGCCCCCCTCTCGATCGTCGGGGAGCAGCCGGGGAGCGACGCCTGGCATCGGCTGGTCGGGATGTTCGCCGGCGCCGTCGGGCGGGGAAGGCTGGACAAGGTCGTGCTCGCCCGCCGGGTCGAGCTGCGGTCCCCGGTGGAGCTGGACGTGCCGAACGCGCTCCGGCGGCTGGCCGCGAGCGCGCCGGAGAGCACGATCTTCGCGTTCCGGCGGGACGGCCGGACGTTCCTGGGGGCGACCCCCGAGCGGCTGGTCCGGACCGAGGGCCGGCGGTTCCTGACGATGGCCGTCGCGGGGACGATCCGGCGAGGCGCCGACGCCGCGGAGGATGCGGCCCTGGCGGCGGAGCTGCTGTCCTCGGACAAGGACCGCGAGGAGCAGTCGATCGTGGTCGAGGCGATCCGCGACCTGCTGGCGCCGCTTGCGACGACCCTCGAGGTGGCTCCCGAGCCGTCGATCATGGCGCTCCGATTCGTCCAGCACCTGGCGACCTCGATCACGGGCACGCTGCCCGACGCCCACGGGCTGCTGGCGCTGGCGGGCCGGCTCCACCCGACACCCGCCGTGGGCGGCGAGCCCCGGGAGCTGGCGCTCGCCCTGATGGACGAGCACGAAGGATTCGACCGCGGCTGGTACGCGGGACCCGTCGGCTGGCTTGGCGTCGATGGGGACGGGGAGCTGTGCGTCGCCCTTCGCTGCGGCATCGTCGACCGGACCCGGGCAACGCTGTTCGCGGGGTGCGGGATCGTGGCCGACTCGGATCCCGAGGCCGAATGGGAGGAGTCCCGGATCAAGCTGCGTGCCGTGGTGTCGGCGCTGGGGATCCTCGAGGGCGACGGCCGGTGAGCGACGCCGCCCTGCTGCGGGCCTTCGTCGCCGAGCTCGCGGCGGCGGGGGTCCAGGATGCCGTCATCTGCCCGGGCTCACGTTCCACGCCGCTCGCCCTCGCGCTCCGGGCGGCCGCCACCATCCGGGTCCGGGTCCTGCTCGACGAGCGGTCGGCCGGGTTCTTCGCGCTGGGCATCGCGCGGACGGCCCGGCGACCCGTCGTCCTGCTGGCGACCTCGGGGACGGCCACGGTCGAGCTCGCGCCGGCCGTGGTCGAGGCCTCGCTGTCGCGCGTGCCGCTGGTCCTGCTGACCTCGGACCGGCCGCTGGAGCTGCGCGACCGCGGCGCACCCCAGACGATCGACCAGGTGCACCTCTACGGCCGGGCCGCGAAGTGGTACGCGGAGCTGCCGCTCGCGGACGGCGACCCGGCGACCCTGGCGCATGTCCGGTCCGTCGCCGGGCGTGCCGTGGCCACGGCGCTGGCCGGTCCCGCGGGTCCGGTCCAGGTCAACGTCCCGTTCCGCGAGCCGCTCCTGCCCGACGGGCCGCTGGGGATCGCCGCCGCGGACGTGCCCGAGGCGCCCTTCACCGGCCGCGTGTCCGGTCCCCGGGTGCTCGATGCCGGGGCGATCGACCGGCTCGCCGACCGGCTCGGCCCCCGGTCCGCGCCTGCGGGCCGGCGGGGGCTGATCGTCGCCGGCCCGGACGACGATCCGCGGCTCCCGGCCGCGCTCGGGCGGCTCGCCGACGTGACCGGCTTCCCGATCCTCGCCGACCCGCTGTCGGGGCTGCGCACCGGGCCGCACGACCGGTCGATGGTCATCGCGCGCGGCGACCAGCTGTGCCGGCCGGGACCCTGGATCGATGCCCGCCGGCCCGACGTCGTCATCCGGACCGGCGCCATGCCCACCTCGAAGCCCATCGGGGAGCTCCTGGCGCGCGCTCGGCCGGAGCTGATCGTGCTGGATGGCGACGGAGGCTGGCGCGAATCGGCGCTGATCCCGGCCACGTTCGTCCATGCCGACCCGGTGACGACGGTCGAGGCGCTGACCCGGCAGCTCGGGTCGGGCGGGACGGACGCGGCCTGGCGCTCCGGCTGGCGGATCGCCGACGAGGCCGCGGGCGAGGTCATGACGGCATGGCTGGCCGGGCTCGGGGAGCCGTTCGAGGGCGCGCCGTTCCCGGCCCTTGCCGCCGCCCTCCCGAACGGCGCCGTGCTGTGGGCCGGCAGCTCGATGCCCGTCCGCGACCTCGACGGCTGGCTGCCGTCGACCGACCGCGCGATCACGGTTCGCTCGAACCGCGGCGCCAACGGCATCGACGGCGTCGTGTCGACGGCGCTGGGCTCGGCGGCGGTTGCGGACGGACCCGTGGCGCTCGTGGTGGGTGACCTGTCGTTCCTGCACGATCTCAACGCGCTCGTGGCGGCCCGCCTCCACGACCTCTCGGCCACGATCGTGCTGGTCAACAACGACGGTGGCGGGATCTTCTCGTTCCTGCCCCAGGCGCAGCCGAACGCCGCCGCCCCGGGCACCGGGCTGCCCGAGCACTACGAGGAGCTGTTCGGGACGCCCCACGGCATCGACGTCGGCCCGATCGTCACGGCGCTGGGCGGCGAGCACCGGGTCGTCGGCCACCGGGAGCTCGGGCCCGCGGTCGCGGACAGCGTCGGGCGCCGCGGCGTCCGGGTGCTCGAAGTGCGCACCGACCGTGGCCGCAACGTCGCCCTGCACCGGGAGGCCGCCGAGCTCGTGGCGGCGCGCCTGGCCGCGCTCGCCGGCGGGAGCCCGGCGTGACGCGGATCGCGGTCAACGGTGCGTGCTACGAGGTGCGCGTCGACGGGCACGGGCCGGCGATCCTGCTCCTCCACGGCTTCGCCGGTCGCGGCGCGGATTGGGGTCCGTTCCTGCCGGCCCTCCGCCGGACGTCGACGACCGTCGTCGTCGACCTCCTCGGGCACGGCCGCTCCGACGCCCCGCCCGACCCGTCGCGCCACGGGCTCGAGGCACAGGCCGCGGATCTCGCCCGGATCCTGCGCGATCGGCGTGCCGCGCCCGCGGTCGTGGCCGGGTACTCGTTCGGTGCCCGGGTCGCGCTGCGGCTCGCGATCGACCACCCGGAGGTGATCCGGGCGCTCGTCCTCGAGAGCCCGTCGGCGGGGGTCGCCGACCCGGCCGCCCGCACCCGCCGCCGCGCCGAGGACGAGGAGCTGGCGGCATCCATCGAGCGCGACGGGATCGAGGCGTTCGTCGATCGCTGGTGGGAGACCGCGCCCGTGTTCGCCTCCGAGCGCGGCCTGCCGGCCACGACCCGTGCCCGCTTCCGCTCGATGCGCCTGCGGAACCGGCCCGAGGGGCTCGCCCGGTCCCTGCGCGGCGCGGGTCAGGGCACGATGGTGCCGCTCCACGACCGCTTGCCCGGGGTCGCCGCTCCGGCGCTGGTGATCGGGGGGACCCTCGACCCGATCGGGCTCGAGCGGGCGCGCGAGATCGCCGCCTGCCTGCCTCGCGCCCGGCTCGCCGCCATCGACGGCGCCGGGCACGCTGCCCATCGCGACTCACCGGCCAGGTTCCGCCGGCTCATCCTCGACTTCGTGCAGGAGGTATCCGCCCCATGACCGACGCCAGCCCGTCCGTCACCTGGACGCCCGTCGCCGAATACCGCGACATCCGGTACGAGCACTCGGGCACCGGGATCGCCAGGGTGACCATCAACCGGCCCGAGGTGCACAACGCGTTCCGGCCACAGACCGTGCAGGAGCTGATCGACGCCTTTGCCCGGATCCGCGACGACCCGACGATCGGGTGCGTCCTGCTCACCGGGGCCGGCGAGCGGGCCTTCTGCTCGGGCGGCGACCAGCGCCACAAGCGCCACTCCGGCGGCTACGTCGGCGACGACGGGATCGCCCGCCTCAACGTCCTCGACCTCCAGCGCCAGATCCGGAGCCTGCCGATCCCGGTCATCGCGCTGGTCAACGGCTATGCGATCGGTGGCGGTCACGTGCTCCACGTCGTGTGCGACCTCTCGATCGCCTCCGACAACGCGATCTTCGGCCAGGTGGGGCCCCGGGTCGGCAGCTTCGACGCCGGCTTCGGGATCGGGCTCCTGGCACGCCTCGTCGGCGACAAGAAGGCCAAGGAGATCTGGTTCCTGTGCCGCCAGTACACGGCCGCCGAGGCGCTCGAGATGCACCTCGTCAACAAGGTCGTCCCGCTGGCCGAGCTCGAGGCCGAGGGCGTGCAGTGGGCGACCGAGATCCTGGCCATGAGCCCGACGGCGATCCGGTTCCTCAAGTCGGCGTTCCTCGTCGCGACCGACGGCCTCGCCGGGCTCCAGGAGTTCGCGGGCAACGCAACCGGGCTGTTCTACACGACCGACGAGGCGCACGAGGGATCGAGCGCGTTCCTCGAGAAGCGCCCGACCGACTACTCGAAGTTTCCCCGGCGGCCCTGATCCGTGACCACGCTCGCGTCCCGCCCCTCGCCCGTTCGCATCTGGCTCCTGGCCGCGCGCCCGGCGACGCTCCCGGCAGCGCTGTCCGGCGTGGTGGTCGGCCTGGGCGCCGCGCTGGGCGCGGGCGGCACGCCCCGGCTCGACACCGCGGCCGGCTGCGTGGCGGTCGCGCTGCTGCTCCAGGTGGTGGCCAACTTCGCCAACGACCTGTCCGACTACCGGCGTGGCGCCGATACGCCGGATCGGTCCGGGCCGGTCCGGGTCGCCGCGGCCGGCCTGGTGACGGAACGGCAGCTCGAGGTCGCGATCGCGCTGACGATCGCCCTCGCCGGGGTCATCGGCCTGTGGCTCACGGTGGTCGGCGGGCCGGTCCTGCTGGCGCTGGGGGTGCTCGCGGTCCTTGCGGCCCTCGCCTACACGGGCGGCCCGCTGCCGTACGGGTATCACGGCCTGGGCGAGGTGTTCGTGTTCGTGTTCTTCGGGCTGGTGGCGGTGATCGGGACGGCGTACCTCCAGGTCCTGCGTCTGGAGGCCCTGTTCGTCGCCGCGGCGATCCCGGCCGGCACGCTGATCACCGCGATCCTGGTGGTCAACAACCTGCGCGACATCCCCACCGACCGGGCGGCGGGCAAGCGGACGCTGGCCGTGCTGCTGGGCGCCGAGGCGACCCGGATCGAGTATCTCGGCCTGCTCGCGATCGCGTTCGTGGTGCCCGTCGGCCTGGTCGTTGCCGGGCGCGCGCCGTGGGTCCTGGCGCCGCTGGTGTCGCTGCCGCTGGCCTGGCCGCTCGTCGGCCGTGTCCGGACCTTCGCCGAGCCCCGCGAGCTCAACCCGGTGCTCAAGGGGACTGCCCGGCTGGCGCTGGCCTTCGGGATCCTGTTCGCCATCGGGCTCGCCTTGAGCCGTCCCGCATGAGCGGGATCGCCTCGCTGCGCGCCGAGCTGGTCGCCGTCCCGTTCCGGCGGCCCTTTGCGACCGGGACCGGGATGTGGGTCGAGCGCGAGTCGTGGCTGCTCCGGCTCGTCGACGCCGACGGTCGGACGGGTGTCGGGGAGGCGGTCCTCGAGCCGGCCGACGGCGAGACTGCGGCGACCGTCCTGCGGCTGCTGATCCGCGAGGCGATCGAGCTCGCCACGAGCGGGCGGCTGCCGTCCGAGGCGGAGCTCGAAGGCCACGGGCGCCCCGGCCGGGCGCTCCGCGCGGCGCTCGACGCCGCGCTCCTCGACCTGCACGAGCGGCCGGCACCGTCGCTGGCGGAGGAGGACGCGCCCGGGGTGGGCGTCAACGCGACGCTGCCGTCGCTGGGTCCGTCGGCCACCGCGGAGGCGGCGCTGCAGGCCGTCGCGGCCGGGTTCGCCACGCTCAAGCTCAAGGCGGGCGCCGAGCGGGAGACCGAGGTGCTCGTGGACCGGCTCCGGGCGGTCCGAGACGCGGTTGGTCCGGACGTTCGGCTGCGGCTCGATGCCAACGGGGCCTGGGACCCGGAGACGGCGGTCGAGCGGCTGGCGGCGGCCGCGCGGTATGACCTCGAGTACGTCGAGCAGCCCGTGGCCGGCGACGATCCGGCGGTGCTCGCCTCGCTGCGCCGGCGCGTCCGGGTCCCGATCGCCGCCGACGAGGCGGTCACCTCGGTCCGGGCCGCCCGTGCGCTGCTGGCGGCCGAGGCGGCGGACGTCCTGGTGGCGAAGCCGGCGCGGGTCGGCGGTCCGCAGGCGGTTGCCGAGATCGCGGCGATGGCCGCGGACCGGGGCGTTCCGGTGGTCGTGAGCACGCTGTTCGAGACGGGTGTCGGGATCGCGGCGGCGCTCGCGCAGGCAGCCCGGCTTCCCCGGGTGATGGAAGACGGCCAGGTGACGGCCCCGGACCACGGCCTGGCGACGGCGGGGCTCCTCCAGCACGACCTGCTCGCCGATGGGCTCGTGCTCGGCGACGGTCGGATGCGTCTGCCGCCGCCGGGCGGGCGGACGGTCGGCGGGCTGGGGATCGCGCTCGACGAGGATGCGATCGGCCGCTATCGCGTGGAGACGATCGATGCCGTCCCGTGACGCGTGGCGGTGTCCCGCATGACCCGTGCCGGGCCCGCCGTCATCGAGGGCGCAGCGATCCTTGACTGGACCGGGCTCGAACGCCGCTGCGACGCGATGGCCGCGGACCTGGATGCTCGTCGCGTCCCACCGGGCGGGGTCGTCGCGCTGACCGCCGATGCGTCGATCGACGCGGTCGTGGGCGTGCTCGGCACGGTCCGGGCCGGGCGGGTGGCCGCGCCGGTCCCCACGCGCCTGACGGCGACGGAGCGGGCGGCGATCCAGGCGGTCCTGCGGCCGATCGTGACGCTCGGCCGACCAGGTCGGGGCGCGCTCGATGGCGAAGCGGCTGATGGCGGCGCGGCTGGTGGCGCGGCAGATGGCGCGGCTGATGGCGGCGCGGCTGGTGGCGCGGCAGATGGCGCGGCAGATGGCGGCGCGCCAGGGCGGGTCCTCGACGCGCCCGGGGTCGTGGTCCTGACCTCGGGCACGACCGCGGCGCCAAAGGGCGTGATCCTCTCGTCCGCCGCGCTGCAGGCGAGCGCCGACGCCTGGCTCGCCGCGCTCCCGCCCGCGACGGGCTGGCTGCTGGCACTGGGTCTCGGTCACGTGGCGGGGCTGGGCGTGGTGTGGCGGGCGATCACGCAGGGGGTGCCCGTCCGGATCGCCGGCGATACCGATCCCGCCGCCCTCATGGCCGGGCTGACCGCCAGCGTCCCGGCGGCGCCCGCCGTGAGCCACGTCTCGCTGGTCCCCGCCCAGCTCGTCCGGCTGCTGGACCACGTTCGTGATGCGCCGCCGCCGTCCTCGCTCCGGGCGGTCCTGCTCGGCGGCGGCGCGATCGACCCGGCGCTGGTGACCCGGGCCGTCGGGGCCGGCTGGCCGGTCGTCCCCACCTATGGCCTCAGCGAGGCCGGCTCGGGCGTCACGGCGTTGCCCGCCGGGGAGGCGCGCGAGGCGCCGGGCAGCGCCGGACGGGCACTCCCCGGGGTCGAGCTGTGGATCGAGGAGCCCGACCGGGACGGCGTCGGCGAGATCGCCGTCCGGACCCCCGCGGCGTTCAGCGGCTATCTCGATGGGCCGCCGCGCCGCCCCGGGGATCCGATCCGGACCGGGGATCTCGGTCGCCTGGACGCGACCGGCCGCCTGTACGTTCTCGATCGGCGAACGGACCGGATCGTTCGGGGCGGCGAGAACCTCTCGCCCGCGGAGGTGGAGTCGGTCCTGGTGACCCACCCGGCCATCGCCGATGCCGCGGTCGTTGGCCGGCCCGATCCCGTCTGGGGCCAGGTGCCGGTCGCCGTGGTGGCCCTGCGCCCGGAAGTCCCGGAACCGGGTGACGCAGCGCTCGCCGGGCACTGCCGCAGCTCGCTCGCCGGGTTCAAGGTCCCGGTCTCGTTCGTGCGGGTCGGTTCGCTGCCACGCACGGCCGGCGGCAAGCTCCAGCGCGCGGCGGTCCGCGAGCTCCTCGATCGTCCCAGGCCGGGCTCCCTGCTCCGCCCGGACGGCACCGCGATCGGCTGGCGATCGACGGGCACCGGCCCCGCGGCGCTCGTCCTGCTCCACGGCACGCTGTCCACGGCGGCGCAGCTCGACCGGCTGGCGGCAGCGCTCGCCGCGTCCGGCAGGCTGGCGGTCCACGCGGTCGACCGCCGGGCGAGCGGCACCAGCCGGGTCGCCGCCCCCGGGCCCATCGACGCGGGTGTCCACGTCGCCGACCTGGTCGCCGTGCTCGATCACCTGGGCCTCGAGACGGTCGCGCTGGTGGGCCTCAGCTACGGCGGTGCCATCGCGCTCGAGCTCGCCGCACGCCACCCGGATCGCGTGGGCGCGGTCGTGGCCTGGGAGCCGCCCTACGGACCGCTTGCGGACGCCGTCACCCAGCGGCGCTTCGCGGCCCTCGCCGAGGCGACCCGGGCCGCGCATCGGGCCGGCGGCGCACCCGCCGCGGCCGAGACGTTCCTGCGCGCCGTGGCCGGTGATGGCGCCTGGGACCGGCTGCCGGAACGCGGCCGGACGTGGCTCGGCGCCCAGGGGGACGGAGCCCTCGCCGACGCCGCACTGTCGGGCCTCGACCCCGTCGGACTGGCCCGGATCAGGGCACCGACGACGCTGCTCACCGGTGGCGCGAGCGAGCCGTTCTATGCTCCGATCGCGCGCGCCGTGACGGCGCGCGTCCCCGGCGCCCGATGCATCGAGCTCGACGGGCTTGGCCACGCCTCGCCCATCACGGACCCAGTCCGGGTGGCGGCCGCCATCCGCGACGCGTTGGAGACCCGACCATGACCGTGCCTGGCCCCGGCCCCGACGCTGCTCCGCCGGGCGCGCCGTCGGGCGCCTCGACCGGGTCGGGCAACACGGCCGCGACCACCGAGGTCCGAGCGATGTTCGACCGCATCGCCGGCGTCTACGACCCGATGAACCTCGTCATCAGCGCGTTCCAGGAGCCGCGCTGGCGACGGCGGCTGGTCGACGGCGCCGGGCTGTCGGCGGGCGGTCGCGCCCTCGACGTGGCATCGGGGACGGGCAAGGTGGCAGCGGACCTCCATCGCCGCGCGCAGCCCGGTGGTCACGTGCTCGGCGTCGACATCTCGCCCGGGATGATCGAGATCGCCCGGCGGCGGTTCGCCGACCGGCCGGGGCTCGAGTTCGCGGTCGGCGACGCCCTGGCATTGCCCACCGAGGACGGCGCCTTCGACGCGGCGACGATCGCCTTCGGCATGCGCAACCTGCCCGACTACCGGCAGGGCTTCCGGGAGATGGCGCGCTCGGTGCGCCCCGGTGGGCGCGTGCTGTGCCTCGAGATCGCGCGGCCGCGGAGCCGGCTGGCCCGGTTCATGCGCTGGTGGTTCGATCGGATCGTGCCCGTCATCGGCCGCCTGGCGGGGCAGGGGAGCGCCTATGCCTACCTCGTCCGAAGCGTCCAGGCGTATCCGTCACCCGAGCGGATCGCCGAGATCATGGCCGAGGCCGGCCTCGTCGACGTCACCTGGCGCGGCCTGACCGGCGGCATCGTGACGCTGCACGTGGGCCACGTTCCGGAGCGCTGAGCGCCGTTCTGGTTCGGCTTCCTCGGATCGCCGCCAGCCGAACGGCCGTGCCGCGGCCGTCCTGTGGCGCCAGCCCGGGTGCATCGCCCACGCGGCCGGTGGGTCGTCGTCGGAGCCGGAACCGCCGGTCCATGACGGATCCTGTCGAGGACGCTGCGGTACCATCCCTACCCTTGTCTACGACCGATCGCGCCGCCGATTTGCCCCTCATCCACGCCCGAGGCCTCACCAAGCGCTTCGGGTCGTTCACCGCGGTCGACGCCATCGACTTCGACGTCGCGCAGGGCGAATCGTTCGGCTTCCTGGGACCCAACGGGGCGGGCAAGACGAGCACGATGCGCATGATCGGCTGCGTCTCCCCGGTGACCGAGGGCACGCTCCGGGTGCTCGATCTGGACCCCGCCACGGACGGCGCCCGGATCCGTGGCCGGCTGGGTGTCGTGCCCCAGCACGACACGCTCGACACCGAGCTCTCGGTTCGGGACAACCTCGTGATCTACGGCCGCTACTTCGGGCTCGCCCGCGCCGAGGCCAACCGGCGGGCGACCGAGCTGCTCGAGTTCGCCCAGCTCGCGGAGCGGGGCGGCGACAAGGTCGAGCCGCTGTCGGGCGGCATGAAGCGACGGCTGACGATCGCGCGCGCCCTGATCAACGAGCCTTCGATCCTGCTCCTCGACGAGCCGACGACCGGGCTCGATCCGCAGGCGCGCCACCTGCTCTGGGAGCGCCTGTACCGCCTCAAGCAGCAGGGCGTGACCCTCGTCCTCACCACCCACTACATGGACGAGGCGGAGCAGCTGTGCGACCGCCTGGTGGTCATGGACAAGGCGCGGATCGCCGCGGAGGGGACCCCGCTCGACCTGATCCGCCGGTACTCCACGCGCGAGGTGACCGAGCTGCGATTCCCGGTCGGGGTCCAGGAGACGCTCGACGGCCAGCTCGACGACCTGGGCGAGCGGGTCGAGCGGCTGCCGGATCGCGTGCTGGTGTATTCCGATGACGGCGAAGCCGCCGCGGCCGCGGCCCATCAGCGTGGTCTTCGTCCCGAGACCGTGCTCGTGCGACGCAGCTCGCTCGAGGACGTGTTCCTGCGGCTGACCGGCCGCAGCCTGGTCGAGTGAGCGGCGCCTGATGGCCGTTGCACGGCTGGCGCGGCAGCCGGCGCCCATCCCGCCGCTCACCGGTAACGCCGTCCCGCGCCGGCACGCGCTCGACGGCGCCCGCGCGGCGTATGAGCACCAGGTGCTGCTCTACCTGCGGACGTGGCGCGGGTCGATCTTCGGCAGCTTCGCGCAGCCGGTCCTGTTCCTGCTCGCGATGGGCGTGGGGCTGGGCTCGTTCGTCGACCGGGCGGGCAGCGGCGCGATGGGCGGCGTGCCCTATCTGCAGTTCCTGGCCCCGGCGCTGCTCGCGTCGTCGGTCATGCAGGGCTCGGTGTTCGAGGCGACCTTCCCGGTGCTGGCGGGCTTCCACTGGGTGAAGCGTTACCACGCGATGTATGCCACCCCGCTCAGCCCGTACGCCATCGCCTTCGGGCAGCTGGCCTGGATCGTCACCCGGGCGACGCTGGTGGGCACGATCTTCGCGATCGTGATCGTCGGGTTCGGGGCGGCACGGACGCCCGGGATCATCCTTGCGGTCCCGGTCGGGACGCTGACGGCGCTGGCGTTCGCTGCCCCGATCGCCGCCTACATGTCCACCCAGCGCGACACGACCTCGTTCAACGCCATCTGGCGGTTCGGTATCACGCCGCTGTTCCTGTTCAGCGGCACGTTCTTCCCGATCGAGCAGCTGCCCGACCAGATCCGCCCGATCGCGTGGCTGCTGCCCCTGTGGCACGGGGTCGACCTGGCCCGTGCGCTGTCGCTGGGCACGATCGGCGACCAGCCGCTGGTCATGCTCGCGCACCTCGCGATCCTGGGGGTTGCGGCGATCGCGGGCACGATCGCCGTGTTCGTCATGTTCCGCCGGCAGCTCGCCCAGTGACCGCGCTGACCTGGATCCCGCGGGCGCTGCCGATCGGCCTCGGCAGCCGGCGCGCGGCCCTGGTCATCGAGCGCAACGTCTACGTCTACCGGCGCGGCTGGATGGTCCTGTTCTCGGGCTTCTTCGAGCCCCTGTTCTACCTGCTCTCGATCGGCCTCGGCATCGGCGGCATCGTGGGTGACGTGGCCGGACCCGACGGCACGCCCATCCCGTACGCGCTGTTCGTGGCGCCCGCCCTGCTGGCCTCGGCGTCGATGAACGGCGCGATCGCCGAGTCGACGTTCAACGTGTTCTTCAAGCTCAACTACCAGAAGACGTACGACGCGGTGCTGGCCACCCCGCTGGGCCCCGAGGACGTCGCGCTGGGCGAGATCGGCTGGGCAGTGATCCGGGCGACGCTGTACGCGATCGGGTTCGTGGTCGTGATCGCCCTGCTCGGGCTGGTGCGCTCGCCATGGGTCGTGCTTGCGGTGCCGTCGGCGACGCTGCTCGCCTTCGCGTTCGCGGCGGTGGGCATGGCGTGCACGACGTTCATGCGCTCGTGGCAGGACTTCGACCTGATCCAGCTGGTCGTCCTGCCGCTGTTCCTGTTCAGCGGCACGTTCTACCCGATCAGCGCCTATCCGGACGCCTTCCGGGTGTTCGTCCAGCTGACGCCGCTGTACCAGGGCGTCGACCTGATCCGGGCGCTGGTCACCGGCGCGGTCGACCCCGGGATCCTGTGGCACGTGGCGTACCTGACCGTGGTCGGCATGCTGGGCCTCGCGGTCGTCGGCCGCCGCCTCGACCGCCTGCTGCTGAAGTAGGCGGCGCGGACTGCCGCCCGGGGCACTCGCCGCCGCAGCGGCACGCCCGGGGCACTCGCCGCCGCAGCGGCACGCCCGGGGCGCTCGCCGCCGCAGCGGCACGCCCGGGGCACTCGCCGCCGCAGCGGCACGCCCGGGGCACTCGCCGCCGCATCGGCACGCCCGGGGCACTCGCCGCCGCATCGGCACGCCCGGGGCACTCGCCGCCGCATCGGCACGCCCGGGGCACTCGCCGCCGCATCGGCACCGCCCGGGGCACTCGCCGCCGCATCGGCACCGCCCGGGGCACTCGCCGCCGCATCGGCACCGCCCTCGCCGCCGCATCGGCACCGCCCTCACCGCCCTCGCGCCCTCGAAGCCGTTCTTCGCCCCCTTTTTCGCCAATCATTCAAAGGACGGGTAGCCGTCGGCGTCGTCGACGCCCAGCGCCGGCATCGGCCAGGTCTCGTGACTACCTGGCATGACTCGAGCTGCCTTGGGCGCGAATCCCGCCTCCGTCGCCCGATCCGCGCCGTCGCGTACCCGTCCTTTGACTCGATGACAGGAACAGGATCCCGGATAGAGCTCCGGCCGGCGCCGCCAGCCAGCGGCGAACCGCGCGCGTGCCCGCCGGGTAGGCGAGGCCGAACGTGGCGGTGTGGGCGGCGACCCGGCGCCGCGCCGTCCGATCCTCCGGCAGCACGATCAGCCGCGACACGCTTCGAACCCTCCATCCACGATCCTCCGCGAGGCGCGGTGCGATCCGCTGCTTGCGATCGACGCCCGACAGCATCGCCTGGATGTCGGGCACCACCGATTTCACCTCGACGACCAGCAGCGCACCGTATCCCGGGTGCCAGGCGAGCACGTCGATCGAGCCACGCTCCCCGTGGTGGTTGAACGTTGCCTCGGGGACCACCTGCCAGCCATGCTCGGCCAGGATCGAGATCACCGCGTCGACCAGACCCGCGTGCGCCGCGTCGAGCAGCCGATCGAGCGCTTCTCCCCGCCACAGCAGCCGCAACGAAACCCGGGCGCCGAGCGCATCGGCGATGCGAACGACCGTGTGCAGCGTCACCAGGTCCACATCGGCGCGCTCGACGCGGGATACCGCCGACTGCGACACGCCGGCACGCCGGGCGAGCGCCGACTGCGTCCAGCGTCGACGACGACGTAGTGCCCGAATGCCGAGACCTAGCCGGACCGGATCCACACCCGGCATGGTGACTGGCGCCGCTTACGCCCGGCTCACCGGCCCAGCCGCCGATCACCCGGCTGCTGCAACCTGCCGGCTCACCGGGGCCCTGCGGCCGACCACGCGGCTGTCCGACGCCCGAAGGTACGATCGAGCCGTGCCCGACCACGATCCCGTGCCCGACCACGATCCCGTGCCCGACCACGATCCCGTGCCCGACCACGATCCCGTGCCCGACCACGATCCCGTGCCCGACCACGATCCCGTGCCCGACCACGATCCCGTTGCCGCCGCCGGATCCGCGCACGACCTGGGCGAGCTCGACGCCGCCATCGCCAGCTGCCGCGCCTGCCCGCGACTGGTCGCCTGGCGCGAGGAGCAGGCGCGGATCAAGGTCAAACGGTTCCGCTCCGAGACCTATTGGGGCCGACCGGTTCCGGGCTACGGCGATCCGCACGCTCGGATCCTCCTGGTCGGTCTCGCACCGGCGGCGCACGGTGGGAACAGGACCGGGCGCGTGTTCACCGGCGACGCCTCGGGCGACTTCCTGTGGCGCGCGATGCACGCCGTCGGCCTCGCGGACCGCCCGGAAAGCCGCTGCGCGGATGACGGTCTGGAGCTGCGCGTGGCCAGGGTTGCGGCCGCGGTTCGCTGCGCCCCACCCGCGAACCGGCCCACGCCCGCCGAGCAGGCGACCTGCCGCCCCTACCTGGTTCGCGAGATCCAGCTCCTCGCTGCGCTGCGGGTGATCGTCGCGCTGGGTGGTCTCGCCTGGGATGCTGCGCTTCGGTCGCTGGTCGCCCTGGGCCACCCGACACCGAGGCCCAGGCCCCCCTTCGGCCACGGCGCGGAGGTCGTGCTCGGGCCGTTCGCCGTGATCGGGTCCTACCATCCCAGCCAGCAGAACACGTTCACCGGCCGCCTCACGCTGCCGATGCTCGAGCAGGTCCTCCGCCGGGCCTCGACGCTGGCCAACGAGCCCGGCAGCGGCTGATCGGCCCACCCGCACGACACTCAGGGTCCAGCCGTCGGTCGCGGCCCTCGGCCGTGGGGCCGACCTCCCGCACACTCGGCCCTGCAATGACGACGGAACGAGACTACCGGGCGGTGCGCGAGAATCAGCAGCCCTTCGGCAGAGCCAGGTCCATGAGCGAAGACGAGCCAATCCCGCTCGATCCGGAGCTCGTCCTCCACCTCCAGGGAGTCGCCGGGGGAGTCGCCGGGCAGCTGATCGACATCCTGAGTGACGCGACGCCGCACCCGCTCGAGTACAACCTCGAGTCTGTGACCTGGGTCGACGGCCACATCCGCAGGGGCCTTGACGCCGGCATCTTCTAAGGACCCGCGCCGCCGCGAGGGTGCCATCAGCGCGTTTGGCAGTTACCTGGGCGAGTGTCTGGTGCGCTCCTGCGGCGGCAGGTGGGTGGGCCAGGCAGACGGGAGATGGGGGGTCCTGCTGGCCGGGGGGTTCATCACCTTCCCGTTCACGAAGGGCAGGAACTTCATGGATGGCCGAAGCACTTCGGGCATTGCCGGTTGGTTTGAGATGCTGCCGCTGGTGGCGAGGCCACAATCGACGACGATCGATGTCACGGGGTCCGCGATGTCCCGCCCCTGGGGTCGGACGATGACGCTGACTGAGATGGGCATGGGTGGCCGTCTCCCACGCTTGGGCGATTTCCATGGCTCGGGCGCGCTCGCGAGGCGCGGCGCCGACCTCACGTAAACTCGGCAGCGCCCATGGTGAGCGAGCGAGACTTCTACGAGGTGCTCGGCGTCGAGCGCGGTGCCGACGACGCCGAGATCAAGCGCGCCTTTCGCAAGCTCGCCCAGCAGTGGCACCCCGACGTCAATGGCGACGCTGCGGCCCAGGAGCGGTTCAAGGAGATCAACGAGGCGTACCAGGTCCTGTCCGATCCCCAGCGGCGGCAGACGTACGACATGTTCGGCCGCGCTGGTCTCGGTGCCTCCGGCGGCGATGCCGGGTTCGGGGCCGGGTTCGGCGGCTTCTCGGACATCTTCGACGCCTTCTTCGGCGGCTCGATGGCAGGCGCCGCCCGCCGCGCCCGGCCGCAGACGGGCTCGGACCTGCGCTACGACCTGCGGATCACGTTCGCCGAGGCCGTGCTGGGGACCGAGAAGGAGATCGAGTTCCCGGTCCTCGGCCGGTGCGACACGTGCAACGGCTCGGGCGCCAAGGCGGGAACCACGCCGACCCAGTGCCCGCAGTGCAACGGACGGGGCGAGATCCGGTCGGTACGCCAGACGATGCTGGGCCAGATGGTCAACGTGGCGCCCTGCCCCCGCTGCCGCGGCGAGGGCAGGATCGTCGAGACGCCGTGCGAAACGTGCCACGGCGAGGGCCGGACGGAGCGGCGGCGAACGCTTCGGGTCGCGATCCCGGCCGGGATCGACGAGGGCCACCAGATCCGGCTGTCCAACGAGGGCGAGGTTGGCCCCCGCGGCGGAGCGCCGGGCAGCCTGTACGTCGCGGTCCACGTCGCGGCGCACCCGGACCTCAGCCGCGAGGGCACCGAGCTGTACTTCGAGGCCAACCTCTCGATCGCCCAGGCCGCGCTCGGAACGAAGATCCGGGTACCGACGGTGGAGGGCGACGAGACCGAGATCGACATCAAGCCCGGCACCCAGCCCGGGACGGAGATCCGGCTGCGGGGCCGCGGCGTGCCGCACCTGCGCCGCCAGGCCGTTCGTGGCGACCTCCACGTGATCGCCAACGTCGTCGTCCCGACCCGGCTCTCCAAGCGCGAGCGGGAGCTGCTGGAGGCGTACGCAAAGGAGGCCGGCGACGACGTCTCGCCGCCCGGCGGGCTGCGCGAGAAGCTGGGCCTCGGGTGAATCCGGGCGATCCCCTCGCAGGGATCGACCTCGAGGCCGCGTCCGCCGAACCTGGCACCTGGCTCGAGCTCTCGGTGGCGGCCGACCACGAGGCCGTCGAGGCCGTGTCCGAGATCCTCACTCGGGCGGCACCCGGCGGCACCGCCGTGGAGCCGGCGTTCGAGCTGCTCGACGAGGGGCTGGCGGCGCGGGTGGATCTCGCCCGGCCGGCGATCGTAAGCGCCCACCTGCCGCTGCTCGACGCCGGCACGGCCACGGACGCGGTCCGGCGGGCGGAGCAGGACCTCGGCCACCTCCAGGCGTTCGGCCTTCGACCCATCGGTGAGCTCTCGGTGCGCCTCGTGCGCGAGGCGGACTGGGCGAACGCGTGGAAGGTGCACTTTCCGGTGCTGCGCGTGGGCCGGCGGCTCGTCATCCGGCCGACGTGGCGGCGGCATCGCCGGCAGCCCGAGGATGTGGTCATCGTGCTCGACCCCGGGATGGCGTTCGGGACCGGCCTCCACCCGACCACGAGGCTGTGCCTGGCGACGATCGAGTCGCTCGCGGATCGCGGCCTCATCGGGCGCGAGGGTGTCGGCGCCCGTGTGGGCGGTGCCGTGGGTCGCGGTGCGGGCGGCGGTGCGGGTGGCTGGCCGCGCGGGTGGCGGTGCGGGCGACGATGCGGGCGGCGGTGCGGGCGACGATGCGGGCGGCGGTGCGGGCGGCGGTGCGGGCGGCGGTGCGGCGCGGGTCCTCGATGTGGGCTGCGGATCCGGGATCCTCTCGATCGCAGCGGCGCGGTTGGGTGCGGGGCGGGTGCTGGCGGTCGACGTCGACCCGATCGCCGTGGACGCGACGACGGCCAACGCGCGGCGCAACCGGCTCGGGCGGGCCATCCGTGCCCGGCAGGGGAGCGTGCCAACCGGCGAGGGGCCGTTCGACGTGATCCTCGCGAACCTGATCGCGTCGCTCCTCGTCTCGCTCGCCGACGGCCTCGTCGAGGACCTGCGACCGGGTGGCACGCTGCTGGCGTCGGGCATCTTTGCGGACCGCGAGGCGGAGGTGGCCGATGCGTTTCGCTCGCGCGGGCTGACGATCGAAGGGCGCCGGACCGAAGGCGACTGGGTGGCGCTCGAGATTCGCCGTGGGGCGTGAGCGCTCCGGTCCCGCCCTCGACCCCCGACCCGCCATCGAGTCCTCGGTCCCGCCCTCGACCCCCGACCCGCCATCGAGTCCTCGGTCCCGCCCTCGACCCCCGACCCGCCATTGAGTCCTCGGTCCCGCCCTCGACCTCCGACCCGCCCTCGATCCCGCCATCCAGTCAAAGCACGGGTAGCCGTCGCGACGGCTCCGCGTCGGCCGGCGGAGAAACCGGCACGCGCCACGGCTGGCGACTGGATGTCAACTGGAGACGCCCATCTGCCGCGACATCGCGACAACGATGGCCACGGGCCGGCCCTTCCGGGACCGGCAGCAGGCCGCACAGTCGTACTTTGACTCGATGGCGGAATGGCCCCGGCACGGCGGCGCCCGGCAGCGGCGGAGCCCGGCAGCGGCGGAGCCCGGCCAGCGTGCCACGGAGTCGTACTTTGACTCGATGGCAGGAATGGTCCTGGCACGGCGGCGCCCGGCAGCGGCGGAGCGCTGCGCTACGATCACGGCTCGATGCCCGACCTTGCCATGTTGCTGCCCTTGATCCTCGCGCTGCACATCGCGCTCGCGATCGCGCTGTTCGTGCCGGGCATCCTGCTGCCGTTCACGCTTCACCGGCAGCCGTCCGCCAGCCACGAACGTCCGGGCGGCGTCGTCCGGGCGCTCGCCTGGCTCCAGGCTCATGGCACGGTCGGCATCGGCGCCGGCCTTGCGATCACCGGGTTCGCGATGGTCGTCGCGCTGGGCACCCGCGTCGTCGAGCAGCCGTGGCTGGTGGTGAGCCTCGCCACCTACGGGCTCGCGGCAACCGTGGTGCTCGCGATCCAGCGCCCGGCCCTCCTCCGACTCCAGGCGTCGCGAGCGCCGACCCAGCGCGACGACGACCGCACCGCATGGCGTGCCGGCGCCCGGCAGCAGCGGTACATCGCCTACGGTGTCACGGGCGCCGTCGGCTTCATCGGCTTCCTCATGTCGACCAAGCCGGAGCTGTGGTGAACCCGCGCTCCGCCGCGATCGTCAACCTCGGCTGCAAGGTCAACCAGTCCGAGATGGAGGCCGCAGCCCGGCTGCTGCGCGAGGCGAGGGTGCGGCTCGTGGACCCGTCCCGCGGTGCCGATCTGGTCCTCGTCAACACCTGCACGGTCACGTCCATCGCCGACGAGAAGTCGCGGTCCGCGGTCCGTCGGGCCCGCCGCGCCAATCCCCGCGCCGAGGTCATCGTGACCGGGTGCTCGGTCCAGGTGGACCCCGAGGCGCTGGCCCAGGCCGATCCGGAGGCCCGCCTGGTCGACAACGCGGGCAAGGCCGGCCTGCTGCGCGAGCTCGAGACGCTGGTCCGGCTGGGCGGGCCGGCCGGCACGCAGCCCGAAACCGCCCACGAGCCTCTGGACGCCGCGCTGCCCACGCTGTCGGGCGTCGAGGCCGAGATCGATGCCATCGAGGCCGAAGCCGGCGCCGCGGCCATCGGCGCCGCGGTCGCCATCGAAGGGATCACCGACGACCGGGCATCGGTGGAGCGCACCCGCGCCTTCGTCAAGGTGCAGGACGGCTGTTCCTTCCACTGCACCTACTGCATCATCCCGAGGGCGCGCGGGCCCGAGCGCTCGCTGGCCCCCGAGGTGGTGCTGGCCGACGTCCGCCGCGCGTTGGCTGCCGGGCACCGCGAGATCGTCCTCACCGGGATCAACATCGGCACCTACGACGGCGGCTGGTCGGAGCGGGGGGCGCGCGGGTCGCATGTGCGGAGCACGCTCACCCTCGCCGGGCTCGTGCGCCGGATCCTCGCCGAGACGCCGGTCGAGCGGATCCGGCTGAGCTCGATCGAGCCCCAGCACCTCGACGACGACCTGCTCGCGGCCTGGGTCGACGGCGCGCCGCGGACGCTGCCGCACCTCCACCTGCCGCTCCAGTCGGGCGACGACGGCGTGCTCCGGCGGATGGGACGGCGGTACGGCAGCGACGACTACGCCCGGCTCGTCGAGCGGGCGCGGGACGCGATCCCGGGCGTCGCCGTCCATGCGGACGTGATCGCGGGCTTCCCGACCGAGGACGACCAGGCGTTCGCCCGGACGGTCGCGTTCGTGCGCGGGCTCGAGCTGGCCGGTCTGCACGTGTTCCGCTACTCCGAGCGACCCGGCACCCCGGCCACCCGGATGGCGGGCCAGGTGGATGGGCGGACGCGGAAGGCGCGCGCGGGCGAGCTGCTGGCGGTTGCCGCGGACGCGCGCGGGGCATTCGCGCGGAGGCGCCTCGGAACGGTGACCCGGGTGCTGGTCGAGAGCAGGCTCGCGGATGGGCGGTGGGTGGGTCACGCGGAGGACCACGTGCTGGTGGCCGTCGATCCGTCGCGCGCGCCGATGGCCGTGCCCGGGGATCTCGAGAATGCGATCCTGACCGTGCGCCGGACCGCGGTCGATGGCGCCGTCCCGGACCGGGTCACCGGGGAGATCCTGGCCGTCGATCCGGCGCCGCGGGTCTCCCGCCCGGCGCTCCCGGTCCTGACCGCTTCAGCGTCCCGTGCCGACTCCCCGTCCCGTGCCGACTCTCCGTCCCGTGCCGCTTCAGCGTCCCGTGCCGACTTCTCCGTCCCGTCCCCGCGCATCATCGATCCCCACCGCCCCGATCGGAGGAGCGCATGCCCGCTGACTGCCTGTTCTGTCGCATCGCCGCGGGCGAGATCCCGTCCACCAGGGTCCACCAGGACGACCTGATCGTCGCCATCCGCGACATCAACCCCCAGGCCCCGACGCACATCCTGCTCATGCCGATCGCGCACATCGGCTCGGTCGCCGACCTCACCGCCGCCGACGCGCCCCTGCTCGGCCGCCTGTTCGCCACCGCCGCCTCGCTTGCGCGCGACGAGGGCCTCGACAACGGCTGGCGGCTGGTCGCGAACGTGGGGGCCGACGGTGGCCAGACGGTCGGGCACCTCCACCTCCACCTCCTCGGTGGCCGGTCGATGCACTGGCCGCCCGGATGAGCGGATCGAGCGCGGCGGAGCCGGCCGACACGCCCGAACGGCGTGGCGGGCCGCCCGTCTGGTTCGCCCTCGCCGGGATCGGCGGGCTGGTCCTCGCCGCGCTCATCATCGCCGCCCAGGTGCTCGGCCTGGGTGCCGGCGGTCCGGCCCCGGCCGCCACGATCGCGCCCGCCGGTCCGGCGGCCCAGCGGACGCACGATCTCGTGGCCACGACCCTGGAGGCCGCCTCGTTCCAGGTCCGGGACCCGTTGACGACCTATCGCCCGGGTGAGAGCCCGTCGCTGATCGGCGTCCCCCGGCGCCTGCTCCAGGCCGTGCTGCCATCCGACCCGAACGGCGGCTACATCGTCATCTACGAGCTGCCCTCGGCGGCCGACGCCGACCGGATCGGCCGCGACTTCACCGTCTACCTGGCCTCGGGCACGGGCGCCGTCCAGTATCCGCGCGACGCCCAGTTCGTCCTGCGACAGGTCGATCGGACGCTGGTGTTCTTCGCCTGGTCGCCGTCGGTCTCACCGGACCCATCGGTTGCGCGTCTGGCCGCGACGCTCGAGACGGTGGGGACCGCGATCGGGTCCTGATCCCGGTCCCGAAAACGGCGACCGTTGGGTCGGCGGCGACCGTTGGGTCGGCGGCGATCGCGCCGGGCATGGTCCGCGACTAGACTCCGTCGATGAGCCAGACCTTCCGGGCCACGATCCAGCAGACCGGCAAGACCGCGTGCGGCATCGAGGTGCCCGAAGCCGTGGTGGATGCCCTCGGCGGCAGCCGGCGACCGGCCGTCGTCGTGACCTTGAACGACTACACGTATCGATCGACCGTGGCGCCCATGAACGACGGCTTCTGGGTCGGGGTGAACGCCGATCATCGCGAGGCCTCCGGCCTCAACGCGGGCGACGCGGTCCAGGTGACGCTCGAGCTCGACACCGCGCCACGCGAGGTGGTGGTGCCGGCCGAGCTCGCCGCCGCGCTCGAGGCGGACCCGGTGGCCCGGGCGTTCTTCGACGGTCTCTCGTACAGCAACAAGCGGGTGTTCACGCTCAGCGTCGAAGGCACCGGCAACCCCGAGACGAGGGCCCGTCGCGTGGCCAGGGCGATCTCGCTCATGCGCGAGGGCCGCGTCCGCTGACCTCGAGCCGGCTCCGGAAGGGCAGCTCCACCGCTGCTCACGGGCGACCGTGTCGCCTACAGGGCCGGTGCGTCCACCGCGGCCCAGGCACGGACCTGATCGCGCCTCACCTTGAAGGTATGCGTGCGCGGGAAATCCTCGTCGGGCCAGAGCCGCCAGCCGGCGATCCGCTGGTTGGCCCCGAGCGTGGCGTTGGCCGCCCTGATCGCCGCGTCGAGCTCGCGCCGGACATTCCCGGCAGCGAGCTGGCCGGCGGTCGCACCCCCGGCGGCTTGCTGGCCGGCCGTCGAATCCCCGGAGGCGCCCGCAGCCTCACGCGGCCGGGGCGCGAGGACCACGGCCTCGATCCGCCCGGGCTTCGTCTCGATCGCCACCGAGTCGCGGATGCCGGCCACGCGCAGGGCGTTCTCGATGTCCTCGGGGAACACGTTGAAGCCGTTGGGCAGCACGATGATGTCCTTCTTGCGGCCGTGGAGGTGCAGCCGGCCCCGATCGTCGAGCTGGCCGAGATCGCCCGAGCGGTACCAGCCATCCTCGGTGTACGCCGCGGCGGTCGCCTCGGGATCCCGCCAGTAGCCCTTGAACAGGGTCGGCCCCTTGAACTGGATCTCGCCGTCATCGGCGATCCGCATCTCGACCGGCCTGGGCGGCCAGCCGACGCAGCCGAGGGGATGGTCGTCCATCGTCGTGCACGACCCGGCGGCCGTCTCGGTCGCGCCGTACCCCTGGAGCACGATCACGCCCAGGTCCTCCCACGCCTGCTGGAGCGCGGGCGGCAGGAACGCGCCGGCGGTCGCGAACAGCCGCACGCCCCCGCCCAGCTGCTCGTGGACCCGCCGGAACAGCCGTCGTCGCGCGCGATACGGGAGCCAGCGCGCGATCCGCCGCAGCCGTCCGAACATCGCCGCCTGACCGCGCCGCTCCACCTCCCGCTCGATCGCGCTCCAGAACAGGTCCAGCACCTGGGGCACCAGCAGCATCGTGGTCACCCGGTGGTCGCGCAGCGCATCGAAGATCACCCGGGGGTTGCGGCTGCGGACGTACAGGATGTCGGCGCCCACGTCGAGCGCGTAGTACAGCGAGACCGCCTGTTCGAGCGAGTGCGACAGCGGCAGCAGCGACACCATCCGGTGCTCCATCGGGTGGATGATCCGATGGAACGACTGCACGCCGGCGAGCACGTTGTCGTGGGCGAGCATCACGCCCTTCGGGTTGCCCGTGGTGCCCGAGGTGAACACGAGCTCGAACACCTCGTCGGGCGCGGGGCGGTCCCAGCCGGCGACCTGCGCCTCCCAGTCGGGTGGGAAGGTGTCGTCGGGGTCCGCCGCCAGGTCCTCGACCAGCGTGGTCGGGAAGCGCTCGAGGCCCACCTCGCGTGGGTCGGGTGCGTCGCGGCCGCTGCCCAGCAGCAGGTGGACCGCGCCCGAGCGCTCGACGATCCGCCCGATCGTGTCGGGCGCCATGCGCGCGTCGAGCGGCACGAAGACGAGGCGGGCATACATCGCGCCGAAGTAGGTGGCGGGCAGCGCGGGCGTGGACGGCGACCACGTGAGCACCCGATCACCGGGTTGCAGGCCGAGCGCTCGCAGCCGCCAGGCCGCGATCCGGCTCCGACGCAGCAGCTCGGCGTACGACCAGTGGTAGGTCGTCCCGTCGTCGCGCCGGAGCCCCAGCGCGTTGCGCGGCCCGTGGCGCGCCGCGGTGCCCTCGAGCAGCTCGACCAGGGTGTCCAACATGCGCGTGATCGTAGTCGCTGGTCATGACCGTCGGTGGGCAGACCGGACGCAGGATCCGTGCCGCGGACGCCGGACGCAGGATCCGTGCCGCGGACGCCGGACGCCGGATCCGTGCCGCGGACGCCGGACGCAGGATCCGTGCCGCGGACGCCGGACGCACGCCCACCTGGAACGCCACGCGTTCACTGCGGCGGTTTGCAGCGGGCGCAGGTCACCGATCGTGCCGCCGATGGCCCGATCGAACGCGCATGGAACGCGGGCCGTTCCAGGCTGCGGTCGCCGCCCCGGCTCGAAGGGCAGCCAGACCCGGCAACCGCCCGAGGGAACGCGCGGCGATCCAGCACCATCACGCGGCCGGGTCACCGCCACCCGGGCACCCGCGGCCCGGAGGCGTCGATCGCTCCTCAGCCGGTCGCGCCGCTCACATGCCGGGTCTCGGGCAGCAGCGCGATGAACGGCAGCGCCACCAGGGCAGCGGCGGCGGCCAGGATGAGCGCGGTCTGGAGCCCGATCGCCTCGCCCAGCGCGCCCACCACGATCGTGCCCAGGGCGCTGGTCAGCGTGGTCACGAAGATGCTCAGGCCGACGGCCGCGCTCCGGTTGGTGGGCAGCAGCTCCTGCATCAGGACCAGCTGGACCGGCCCCGCCGACAGCAGCGCGACGCCCGAGATCGCCAGGACGACCAGCGTCAGGGGGCCGATCGGCATCGCCAGCGCGAGGATCAGGAGCGGCGCCCCGATCCCCGCCGCGAGCGCCAGCATGAGCCGCCGGCCGATGCGGTCCGACAGCGTGCCACCCAGGAATGCCCCGGTCGCGCCGCCGATCTCGAACGCGGTCACGGCGGCACCCGCCAGCACGAGCTCGGCGCCGGAATCGGTGAGGTAGGTGGGGATGAACACGAGCATCCCGACGCTCGCCATCGACAGCATCGAGCTGGCGCCCGCGAGCAGCAGGAACCCGCGGCGAGCCGAGCGCAGCGCGACCCGGATCGAGCCCGGCGGATGGCGCAGGTGCACCTCCGGGCGGTGAGCGATGCGCAGGTACAGGATCCCGGACGCCACGATGCCGGGCACCATCGCGACCCAGCTCCAGCCGAGCCCGACGACCGACAGCACGGCGGCGATCACGAGTGGCCCGATGGCGCGGCCGGACTCCCCGCCGGTCATGAAGATCGACGTCCCGCGGCCCCACGCCCTCCCCGACGAGCGGGTGACCAGCGCCGCGGCCGCCGGGTGGAACACGGCCGAGCTCAGCCCCGCCAGGATCAGCAGCAGGGCGACGAGCGCGGGCACCGGTGCCAGCCCGAGGAGCCCGATGGCGATCGCGGTCGCCCCCGGCGCGAGCACGATCCAGTAGCGCGTGTCGGCTCGATCGGCCACCACGCCCAGGATCGGCTGGACGGCGGTCGCGAACCGGAACGTCGCCGCCAGGAGCCCAGCCATGGCAAGGCTGATGCCGAGCTTGGGGATCAGCAGCGGCAGCAGCACCCCGACGAACGCCGGATACGTGTCGTGGACGAGGTGGCCGCCGGCGACGAGCACGATCGTCGGCGTGTCGAAGACCGGCCCGGCACCGGGCTCCGGGCCCGGCTCGTCGGCCGCGGCCGGCCGGTTGATCCTGACGCTGGCGGGCTCGTGGGGCTCGGGCTGGGCGGCCATCGCGGCCCATTGTCGCCTGTCTCCGATGGGGGCCGGGCTCGACGCGGATCGCCCCCTCGGCGTCAAGCGAGCACGTGGTCGAGGATCGCCTCGACGACGCGCTCGACGGGGATGCTCGTATCGACCTCGAGCGACGCCTGCCGCTTGAGCAGGGGCTCGACCGTCGCCGTGTCGTGCACGATCCGGGCCACCTCGACGGGCTCCTTGCCGTAGCCGTTGGTCGTCCGCGTGGTGAGCCGCTCGAGCATGACCGGCGTCGGCGCCGTCAGGAGCACGATGTGGTCGAACTGGGGGTAGAACTTGACCTGGTTGGTCGCGCACCCGGACACGAACAGCACGTCGACGTCCTCGGCGGACAGCAGGTCCTGGATCCGGTCCTCGCGCCACACCCAGTCGGTCCGGGCATCCGACCACGACACGCCGGGCTCGGGCTGCGCAGCCACCGGCTCGGACCAGCCGGGCTCATCGGCATCGACGGCCTTGTAGCCGCGGCTCGCGAGGGCGTGGATCGTCGCCGACTTGCCCGTGCCCGACATCCCCGTGACCAGGACGCGTTTCATGGCCCAACCGTAGCAGCCGATCGCCTTCATCCTCGCGGGCGTCGCCTGGCTGACCCGGATCAGCGCGGGCAGCGACGACCCGACGGCGATCCTGGTGCCGCTGATCCTGATCGGGATCGGCGCCGGATGGAGCTTCCTGCCGCTGAACGCGACGATCCTGGCCGGGGTCGACCGTGACGAGGCCGGCGCGGCGTCGGGCGTCGCGCAGGCGATGCAGTGGGTCGGCGGCTCGTTCGGGCTGGCCGTGATGACCGCCGTGTTCGGGGCGACGATGGCATCGCTCGGCGACGCCGTGTCGCCGGCCGAGGCCTTTGCCCGGAGCGCATCGGCCGCCCTCGGCGTGGGCGTCGTGCTGGCGATCGGGGTGATCGGGATCGCGGCGGGCGTCATCACGCGTCGATCGCCGGCAGCGGTCGGCGCCCAGCAGGCCGCCGCCGGGCCGGAGTCGACCGCGGCCTGACCCACGGTGGCGGGTGACGGCGGTCTCGGTGGGTCGCCGTCACCCAACCCGTGCGCAACCCGGAGCCCGGCAGGCTCAGAACGGCACCTGGTGCCAGGTCCGCCCGCCGTCGTTGGTGAGGAACACGGATCCGGTGCCACCGCAGGACCCATCGGGGTTGCTGCAATCACCCATGTCCACGCCCTGGAGCATCCCGTGCAGCCGGTCCCCCCACGACGCCCAGCTGCCCTCGATCGTCCCCGGGCCGGGTGCCATCGCCCACGTCCGGCCGCCGTCCCATGTCTCCTGCAGCTCGGTCGCCTGGAACGGGCGGCTCGTGATCGAGACGCTCACCAGCGCGAGCCAGTGATCGCGATCGAACGTGGTCAGCCACTGGACGACCCCGTCGTCGAGCAGGCTCACCCGCCCTGACTCGTGCCAGGTCGCGCCGCCGTCGTCGCTGCGCAGGGTGACGAGGGGCGGGATCCCGGCCGCGCCGTTCGCGTTGTAGGTCCCGACCAGCAGCATCCGGCGCGGCCCCACCGGCACGATCGCCCGGGGCCAGAACTCGACGCCGTCGCCGGCGCCCGGAAGCATCGCGGGCTGCCAGGTCCGGCCACCGTCCTCGGTGACCTGGACGGCGCCCGTGTGGACGTCGGGTTGCGTCACGCCGACCGATCCGTTCCACCACGCCCCCGTCGGGCACGGCGCGGCGGGTTGCGGTGACCAGGTCGCGCCGCCGTCGTCGCTCGTGAACCCCGGGCCACAGGATTGGAAGGCGACCTGCAATTCCACCGAGGTCGCCACGAGCATGATCCCGTGACCGAGGTCCGTGAAGTGGACCTGGGCCAGGATGCTCTGGTTCGCGGCCTGGGGCACCGACCCCACGTGCGAGGACAGCCACGTGCGTCCGCTGTCTGCCGTGCGCCAGGCGAGCAGCGTGTCCGACCCCTCGATCCGGGTGGCGGATGCGAGGTAGCCGTGGTCGGCGTCGACGAACTCGAAGCCCGTGAACGTGGCGATCGCCGGTGGCAGCGGGCGCGGCTCGGACCAGGTCTGGGCCCCATCGGTCGTGAGCCGCAGGTTCCCGGCATCGTCGATGAGCCAGGCCGTGTCCCCGCTGATCCACGCGCCTTCCCGGATGGGCGTGGGCGTGGCCGCCGATGGCGGCAGGATCGGGCCGACGAGCGCCGGCAGGGTCGGGTGTGGCGTGACGACCTCGGCGGGCTCGCGGCGCGCGCCGGCGAGCAGCCCCGCGGCCACGGCCATCAGCAGCAGCGCGGTGATCGCGAGCCCCACGCGGAGGCTCCGACCGCCGGCCACCACCAACGGCCGCCACGGCCACCTTCGACCGCTCGACTCGCGGTTCGCGACGGCCAGGTCGTCCACGTGCTCGAGCAGGCGCAACGGCGTCGCCGGTGGCGTCAACAGCCGCTGGAGCTCGATGCGCAGACGCTGCTCGGCCGGGCTCATGCGCTCGACGTCGTTCATCGGACGTCCTCCAGGGCCGGTTCCAGCGCGCGGAGCGCGTAGTGCAGGCGGGACTTGACCGTGCCCGGCGGCACGCCGACCCGATCCGCGATCTCGTCCACCGTCAGATCGGCCCAGTACCGGAGCACGACCACGATCCGGTGATCGGCGTCGAGCCGGCCGAGCGCGACGCCCACGGCGCCCCGCGTCGCCGCCTGGCGGGTGTCGTCCTCGATCGCCACCTCGGGCGGGTCGTCCAGCGCTCGAACCTGGCTGCGGGCACGCTGGCGGAGTCGCTCGCGGCAGGTGTTGATCAGGATGCGCTGGAACCAGGGCTCGAACCGTGCGACGTCGCGCAGCGTGTCGCGCTTGCGCCATGCCTGCGTAAAGGCGTCCTGCGCCGCGTCCTCCGCGTCCGTCGCGCTGCCGAGAATCGCCCAGGCGAGCCGAAACGCAGCGTCGACGTGACGCCGGGTCAGGGTCGCGAAGGCGTCATCGGCCGTGAGCACGCGTCCCGGTGCGTCCGCCTCGGCCAACGCGCTCAATCCTCCTCCCATCGCCTCGATGCGGCCATCTTCCGCAACCATGCCTCATACGATGGTGGGCCCGACCCGTTTCGTTCACCTGGTCCGACGCGACGCGACGTGGCACGGCAGCGTGCTCCCCGGTCCCACGGTCGGGGCCTGCCCGGCCGCGCGTGGCACGCAGGGCAGCCACCCCGGCGATGGCCCTCCCGCGTTTGACCGACCCCTGGTGCGCGCGTACACTCCGCGCGCCTGCCGGCAGGTTCGTGCGCCCCCTGCGCGAGCCCGCCGGGACGTCCCCTGCGCCGCCGGGCACCGCGCGCGGGAGACGGGTGCGAGATCCCTGCCCGAGGAGGTGAACCGGGATTGGCCGAAGTCCGAGTGGGTGAGAACGAGACGTTCGAGAGCGCCCTCCGCCGCTTCAACAAGAAGATCCAGCAGAGCGGCATCCTCGCCGAGGCTCGCCGTCGCGAGCACTACGAGAAGCCGTCGGTGAAGCGGAAGCGCAAGGAAGCGAAGCGCAAGAAGAACGCACGCGCGAGCCAGGGCTGAGTCGCCCGCTCGCGGCGCGCCGGATGGCGGGTCGCGAGACGGCAACGGCGAGGCCGCCGCGTCGACCGGGACCGGGATCCCGGTGTCCCACCATCGGCGCAGCTCGCGGGCACGGGCCGTCGAACGTTCGACCCGTCACACCCGAGGAGCCATCCGGTGACCCTTCGCGAACAACTCCACGCCGACACGACCGCCGCCATGCGGTCGCGTGACGTGCTGCGCCGCGACACGCTGCGCATGGCCCAGAACGCGATCTACAACCTCGAGAAGGCGAAGCGGACGACGCTGTCCGAGGACGAGGTGATGGGCGTGGTCGTGCGCGAGGTGAAGACCCGCCGCGAGAGCGTCGAGGCGTTCCGCAACGGCGGCCGCGAGGACCTGGCGGCCAAGGAGGAGGCGGAGATCGCGATCCTCCAGGACTACCTGCCCCAGGCGCTGACCGAAGCCGAGCTGAGCGCCCTGGTGGACGAGGGGATCGCCGCCACCGGCGCCGCCTCGGCGCGCGACCTGGGCAGGGTGATGGGCTGGCTCTCCCCGAAGATCCGGGGACGGGCCGATGGCAAGGTCGCCTCGGGGCTGGTCGCCAGGGCGCTGGCCGCGGCGGATCTCTCCACCCACGACACGGGGCACTGACGCACCTCCACCGGGAGGATTGACCGATGCTGGCTACATCCGCCGAACCCACCGCCCAGTTCACCCGTCGCGACCTGTTCCGGCTGCTCGCCGCGTCGGTGCTGCTGGTGGCGGCGATGTCGGTGATCCTGGGCGTCGACATCCTCCCCGCACAGCCGCAGCTCGAGCTGAACCGGCTGGCTTCCACGGACGTCGTCGCGCCGCGCGCCGTCGAGTACGACAGCGAGGTGCTGACCGATCAGGCCCGCCAGGCCGCAGCCGCCGCGGTTCAGCCGCAGTACGACTACACGGCCGCGCAGGCCGAGGCGATCGCCGCCGAGCAGGCGAAGGCGTTCGACGGCGAGGTGTCGCTGATCGACACGGCGTTCGGCGCGACGGTCACCGCCGAGAACCGCGCAACGCTGCTCCAGCAGGCCGTCCCGGGCCTCAGCAATGCCACCCGAGCGACCCTGCTCGCACTGACGCCCGAGCGTTGGACCGCGGTCCGCAACGAGGCAGCCCGGATCCTTGCCAACACCGAGCGATCGCAGCTGCGCGACACGGAGGTCGCTGCGATGCGCGACCGGCTGGCCGGCCAGATGGGCGGCGACCTGAGCGCCGACGAGCGGGACCTGGCGGCTGCGCTGATCTCGCCGCTGGTGGTGCCCAACTCCTCCTACTCGGAAGAGCTGACCAAGACGGCCCAGGACGAGGCGGCGGCGGCGGTCGAGCCGGTCCCCAAGGCCTGGCAGCGTGGCGAGATCATCGTTCGCAAGGGCGATCGCGTCGATGCCTTGGCAGACGAGGCCATCGCGTTCTTCAAGCTCAACCAGGGCGGCCTCGATGTCGCCCGGCTGGCCGGCTTCGTCGTCCTGTCGATCCTCATCGTTGGCCTGCTGCTGACCTGGACCTGGCGCTTCCGGCGCGAGTTCTGGCACCGCAACAACGTGCTGCTGCTGCTCGCGGTGCTGATGCTCGTCGCGGTCGTCGCGATCAAGGTCACGGCCGGGCGGGCCTGGCTGCCATACGCGATGCCACTGGCGGCTGTGGGCATCCTGATCACGATCCTGCTCGATGGCGGGGCGGCGATCGTGCTGACCGCGCTGCTCGCGGTCCTGGCGGCCGCAGTCAACGGCAACGGCCTCGAGCTGTCGGCGTACGTGCTGTTCGGGGGGATCGCGGGGATCGTCACCGTGCGCCGGGGTGACCGCCTGGCCGTGTTCGTCCAGGCGGGCGTGGCCGTGTTCATCGCAAGCGCCCTGGTCGTCGTCACGTTCACGCTGCTCGGCGACCGCGACATCCAGGGGCTGCTCGAGCTCATCGGTGCCTCGGCAGTGTCCGCGGGGGGCGCCGCGGTCGCGGCCGTGGGCAGCTTCGCCGTGATCGGATCGGTGTTCGGGATCGTGACCGTGTTCCAGCTGCTCGAGCTGGCCAACCCGTCCCAACCGCTGCTCCGCCGGCTGCTGGTCGAGACCCCGGGCACCTACCACCATTCGCTGATGGTGGGCAACCTCGCCGAGCGGGCGGCCGAGGTCATCGGCGCCGACCCGCTCCTCGCCCGTGTCGCCGCCTACTACCACGACATCGGCAAGCTCTCGAACCCGGCCGCGTTCATCGAGAACCAGGCCGGCGGCGAGAACATCCACGACGAGCTCGACCCCGAGACCTCGGCACAGCTCCTCAAGAGCCACGTCAGCGAGGGCATCGACATCGCGTACCGGTCCGGGCTGCCCAAGGCGCTGATCGCATTCATCCCGCAGCACCACGGCACCGCGATCATGTCCTACTTCTACGCCCGGGCGCGGGAGCAGGCGGCGGCGCCGTTCGGCGGGCTCGAGACGGCCGAGGGCCGCAAGGCGGCCGATGCTGTGGACAAGCGCAAGTTCCGCCACGGCGGCCCCAAGCCGCAGACCCGCGAGGCGGCGATCACGATGCTGGCCGACTCGGTCGAGGCCTCGGTCAGGTCGCTCGCGTCGCGCGACGAGCCCGCCATCCGGGCGATGGTGGCGCGGATCTTCGAGGAGCGGATCGCGGACGACCAGTTCGACGAGTGCAACCTGACCCTGCGCGACATCGAGCGGATCCGCGAGGCGTTCGTCCAGCAGCTGCTGGGCATGTACCACCAGCGGATCGCGTACCCGCAGAACAAGGTGGTGGAGCTGGAGTCGCGGCGGGCCGCCGGGAGCGAATGACCGCTCGGTCGTGGGATACCGGCGCGGCCGGTCAGTCGGGTGCCGGGTTCCCGGGCACCACGTCCCCGGGCGCCACTCCCAGCGCCTGGCGTCGGTCCAGCTCGGACTCGAGGATGATCTCCGCGCCCGCCGGCAGCCCGTCGGTGTAGAGCACGCCCTGGAGGTGGTCGAACTCGTGCTGGATCGCGCGCGCCAGCCAGCCGTGTCCCGAGATCGTCGAGCGGCGGCCCAGGCGGTCCTGGGCGAGCATCACGGCATGCGCCGCTCGTCGCCGGCTGGCCCGGTAGCCCGGTAGCGACAGGCAGCCCTCCCAGGCGTCTTCCTCGCCGGAGCGATGGACGATCTGCGGGTTGACCGCCTCGTACAGCCGACCCTCGATGCGGATCACGCACACCTGCAGGTCCCGGCCCACCTGCTGCGCGGCGAGTCCCGCTCCGGGTGCCGCGTCCATCGTCTCGACCATGTCGTCGATCAGGGCTGCCAGCTCGCGGTCGAAGCGGGTCACCCGGCGCCCCGGCAGCCGCAGCCGCGGGTCGCCGAAGCGAACGATCTCGAGGATGCTCATGCCCGCGACGATACCGCGCCCCGGCACGATGCCGGGGCGCGGTTCGGGCGACTGGAGGCTAGAACGTGCAGAAGGAGGGGGTCACGTCGTAGGTGTACCAGCCGATCGAGAGGGTCTGCGAGTAGCTGGCCGGGGCCTCGTACAGGTTCTCCTGGCCGGTCCAGTAGTCGACCTGGACCCGGGCCTCGTACCGGTGGCCGGGCGTGCCCTGGACGACGCTCGTGCCGAGCGACACCGGGCTGTTGATCGACACCTCGCCGCTGAAGGTCATGGACTGGACCCACTCCCATGCGCTCCACGTGAACACCGGGGTCCAGGCGGCCTGCCCGATCTCACGAGCGAAGACGCGGTAGCGCATCCACTGGCCCGCGTCGTATTCGGTCGGCACGTAGCCGCCCAGGAAGCCCTCGCCCTGCATCGTGGTGACGCTGGCGGACACGCTCATGGTGGCGTTCGCGGCGTTGCAGCCGACGTTCGAATAGGCCGTCAGCGTGTAGCGGCTGACCGGCGTCGCGGCAAGGGCCGGAGCAGCGATCGACGCGACCATGGCCGCGGCGAGCGCGAATGGGGCCGCCAGCCGGATGCTGCGCCGGTGCAGGGCGGTGGTCAGGGAGCTGGTCCGGGTCGTCATCGTGGTGTCCCTCGGTGCTGCCGGCCGCTGGTGCGGCTCTGGTGACCACGATCGGCGAGGCCCGCCCGCGGGTCATCGGACAACCGCCCCATTCCGGGTGCGGGGCGATCCCCATTGGCGCCGTGGGCGGCTAGCATCACGAGGTGCGCAGCCTGTACCTCGGCCGGTGGCGGATCGACGTCGAGTGGCGTGACGGCGTCCCGCGGCTGGTGCCGTCCGCGGCGCTGGCCCGGGCGATCGCCGCGGCGCTCGACGTTGCCGGTGCGCCGTCACCCGCCTCGATCGGGCTCATCCTCGCCGGCGACGCCGAGCTCGCGGATCTCAACGCCCAGCACATGGGCAAGGCCGGCCCAACCGATGTCCTGTCGTTCCCGCTCCTGCCCCCGCAGGCCTATCCCGATCACCCGGGCCGCCGGATGCAGCGCGATCCGCCGGGGCGGGTCTTCGCGCTGCCTCCGGGCGCGCGGACGCACCTGGGCGACGTGGTCGTGTCGGTGGAGCGGGCGATCGAGCAGGCGGCGGAAGGTCGCGGTGGTCAGACCGGCGATGTCTCCTGGGACGCGCGCGACGAGCTGCGGCTGCTGGTGACCCACGGCACGTTGCACGTGTGCGGCTGGGATCACGCGGAGCCGGTCGAGGAGGCGGCGATGCGCGCGCTCGAACGGTCCCTGCTCGCCTGACCTCGCGACCCGCCTGGCTGCGCAGCCCACCTGACTGCGCGGCCCGCGTGGCCGCGCCGCTCGCCCGACCCGGCGACCCGGCGGCCGGTTGACCCGGCGGTCCGTCACACCGCGAGGCAGCCGTCATCGCGCCGGCGGTACCATGCGCGCGAGCCCCGTCGGACACGGTCCCGGGGCCGTTCGCCGTGTCCGGGCGATCGCCCGGCGGCGCTGGATCGCGAGGCACCGTCCGACATCGTGAAGCTCGTCATCGGCCTGGGCAACCCGGGCAAGCAGTACGCCGGGACCCGCCACAACATCGGCTGGATGGTGCTGGACCGGATCGCGGACCGCGCCGGCCGGTCCGGTCGCGGGCGCCAGCGTGACGCGTCCGAGAGCCTCCAGATCCGCTACCAGGGCCTGGACCTGGTGCTGGCCAAGCCGCTGACGTACATGAACGACTCGGGGATCGCGGTGCGCAAGCTGCTCGCCCGGGAGCGGGTCCCGCTGGTGGAGCTGCTGGTGGTGGTCGACGACTTCGCGCTGCCGTTCGGGAAGCTTCGCTTCCGCGAGGGCGGGTCGCACGGCGGGCACAACGGGCTGCGCTCGATCATCGACGAGCTGGGCAGCGAGAAGTTCAGCCGGCTCCGGGTCGGGATCGGCGAGCCCGGACGCGGCGCCATCGACCACGTGCTCTCGACGTTCGCCGCCGACGAGCAGGCGCGACTGCCGATCGTGATCGATGCCGCGGCCGACGCCGTGGAGGCATGGGCACGGGAAGGCACCTCGAAGGCGGCGAACCGGTTCAACGCGTTCGAGCTGCAGGCGCCGGCGGAGGCTGCCGACGGCCCCGCGCCGGGCGAGGTGGGCGGCCCGGCCGACGAGCACGGGGTGCGGCGGACGGGCACCGGCTGGCGCCGGATCCTGGGTGGGGGTGGCGAGAGCGGCGGGGGCGACCGCCGGTGACCGATCGGTATCGCGGGCGATCGACGCGCGAGCGGCGGCTTGCCGAGAAGGTCGCCGGTGAATGGGCGGAACGACGCGCGACGGCCGAGATACGCGAGCAGGACGTGGATCTCGAGCGCGCGGCGATCGACGCGGAGCTCGAGCTGCTCGATCCGGCGGCGCGCCCGGCCGCCGGTGCGCCGGGGGCCGGGCCATCCGTCGTCGCCCGGCGTCGCGCCCCGGCCCGTGCCGGATCGTCGTCCCGTGCCGGATCGTCGTCCCGTGCCGGGGCCCCGTCCCGTGGCGCCGGCCGCCGCGTGCCGGACCTCCGCGTCCTGCCGCGTCTCCTCCACCCCACAGGATCGTTCGCCGCCCTGCGCGAGCGCCTTGGTGGAAGTCCGGCCGCGCCCGGGATCCACGGCCGGCACGCGGGCCTGACGGCGGTTCCCCACGGCGCGAAGTCCTACCTCGCGGCGGCGCTCGCGCTCGCGCCCGACGCGGAGCGGATCTGCTGGGTCGCACGGGACGCGGAGATCGGCGACCGCGTCGCCGAGGAGCTGGGCGCCTGGCTGGGCGATCCTGCGCTCGTCGCCGTCCTCGAGCCCCGGACGTCGCTTGCCTACGAGCGGAGCGAGCTCGTCCCCGACGAGACGGCGGCACGCGTCGCGGCCCTGGCCGCCTGGCGCACGGGATCGGCCCGCGTGATCGTCGCGAGCGTCCAGGCGCTGCTCCAGGCAACCCTCTCGCCCGACGACCTCCCCGAGCGCGTCGCGACGCTGGCACGGGGCACGCGGATCGGTCTCGAAGCCCTGGTCGGCGAGCTGTTCGACCAGGGGTACACGCCGGTCGTCGAGGTCGCCGGTCGCGGCGAGATCGCCCGCCGGGGCGGGATCGTCGACGTCTTCCCGCCATCGGCTGAGCTCCCGGTGCGGATCGAGTTCTTCGGCGACGAGATCGACTCGCTCCGCGCCTTCGACCCCACCGACCAGCGGAGCGTGGGCGCCGTCGACGAGGTCGCCCTGCTGCCGGCGACCGAGTTCCTGCTGCCGCGCGGAGGCGTCGACGGGATCTCGTCGCGACTCGGCCGTCGCGGTGCCCGCCTGCCCGAGCGCCTGGCCGCCGACCTCGCGCGGTTCTCCGGCGAGACGCGATCGGAGGGCGCGACGCGTCACGTCGAATCGCGATCGCTCGCCGTCGGCGACGCAGCCGAGGTCTGGGGACGGCTCGTCGCGCCGGCCACGGCCCTGGACCATCTCGACCCCTCGACCCTGTTCGTGCTCGACGAGCCCGGCGATCTCGGCGACGCCGCAGAGTTCCTGTGGCGCCAGGCCGACGAGCGCCACGCGGAGCTGGTCGAGGCCGGTGACCTGCCACGCGACTGGCCGGTCGCGTATCTCGCGCCCCGGGACTGGAAGGCCCGGCTCCACGGCGCCCGGACGCTCGAGCTCACCTGGGAGTCGGAGGCGAGCGAGGCGCAGGGCATGGCCTTCGCCGCGCGCGGCCTGACGTCGGGGGACCTGTTCGGCTGGCGCGAGCCCATGTTGCCGCCTGGCCGGACCGAGCGGCTCGTCGACGGCGTGGAGCACTGGGTCGCCGAGGGCGCCCGCGTGGTCGTCGCCTCGGACCAGGCGCCGCGGCTGGCCGAGCTCCTGGGCGAGGCGGGTCACGCGGTGGGCATCGTCCACCGCGTCTCGGAGGCCCCACCGCCGGGCGCGATCGCGCTCGTCGAGCGCAGCCTCAACGGCGGCTTCGAGGGCGGTCCCGACGGGCTCGCGATGGTCACCGACCGCGAGCTGTTCGGATCGGTGCGCGTTCGCCGGCCCAAGGCGCTCCGCCGGATCGTCCCGCGTGACATCCTCGAGCGCCTGACGCCCGGCGACTTCGTGGTCCACATCGACCACGGCATCGCCCGCTACGAGCAGATGCTGCGCCGCGGCGAGGCCGGCCAGGAGCGCGACTACCTCGAGCTCTCGTTCGCGGCGGGCGACCGGATCTTCGTCCCGGTCGAGCAGATCAACCGCGTCACCCGGTACTCGGGCGGCGAGCACCCTTCGTTGTCGCGCCTGGGTGGCACCGACTGGCTGCGGACCAAGCAGCGCGTCCGGCGCGCCGTCTCCGACCTCGCCGAGGAGCTGCTGGCGCTGTACGCCAAGCGGGAGGCCGCCCAGGGGTTCTCGTTCGCGACCGACACGCCGTGGCAGGGCGAGATGGAGGCATCGTTCCCGTACGAGGAGACGCCCGACCAGCTGCGCGCCGCGGTCGAGGTCAAGACCGACATGGAGACGCGGCGGCCGATGGACCGCCTGGTCGTGGGGGACGTGGGCTACGGCAAGACCGAGATCGCGCTGCGGGCGGCGTTCAAGGCCGTGCAGGACGGCAAGCAGGTGGCCGTGCTGGTGCCCACGACCGTGCTGGCGGGGCAGCATTTCACCACGTTCTCGCAGCGCTTCGCGGCCTTCCCGATCACGATCCGGCTGCTCTCGCGGTTCGTCGGCGTGCGCGAGCAGCAGGCGACGGTCGCCGGGCTCGCGAACGGGACGGTGGACATCGTGATCGGCACCCACCGCCTGCTCTCGAAGGACGTCGCGTTCCGCGACCTCGGCCTGGTCGTGGTCGACGAGGAGCAGCGGTTCGGGGTCGCCGCCAAGGAGCGGCTCAAGCAGCTGCGCGCCGCGGTCGACGTCCTCACGCTGTCGGCCACGCCCATCCCGCGCACGCTCAACCTCGCGCTGGCCGGGATCCGGGACCTGTCGGTCATCGAGACCCCGCCCGAGGACCGGCTGCCGATCCAGACCCGGGTCGCCGAGGCGTCGGCCGGGCTTGTCCGTGACGCGATCCTGCGCGAGCTCGACCGCGGCGGCCAGGTGTTCTACGTCCACAACCGGGTCGAGACGATCGATGCGCAGGCGGAGCAGCTGCGGCGGCTGCTGCCCGCGGCGCGGATCGTGGTCGGGCACGGGCAGATGGCCGAGGGCACGCTCGAGCGGGTGATGCTCTCGTTCGCGGACGGCGAGGCCGACGTCCTCGTGTGCACCACGATCATCGAGTCCGGGCTCGACATCCCCAACGCCAACACGATCGTCATCGACCGCGCGGATGCGCTCGGCCTGGCGCAGCTGTACCAGCTCCGGGGCCGGGTGGGGCGGTCCTCGCGGCGGGCGTACGCCTATCTGCTCTACCGACGCCGGGAGCGGATGAGCGAGGAGGCCCGCAAGCGGCTCCAGGCGATCTTCAATGCCTCGGAGCTGGGCGCCGGGTTCCAGATCGCGCTCGCCGACCTCGAGATCCGCGGTGCGGGGAACATCCTCGGCGGTGAGCAGTCCGGGCACATGGCGGCGGTCGGGTTCGATCTCTACAGCCGGCTGCTGGCCGAGGCCGTCGAGGAGGCGAAGGCGCGGCGCGAGGACCGCGAGCCCGCCCGGGAGGCGCCGCAGGCGGTGGTGGATCTCCCCGTCGATGCGCATCTCCCCGACGACTACGTGCCGGACGTGGCGCAGAAGCTCGAGCTCTACCGGCGCCTCGCCCGGTCGCGTTCCGCGGGCGACCTCGCCGCGTTCCGCCAGGAGGTCACCGATCGCTACGGCCCGATGCCCGACCCGGTGCTGCGGCTGGTCGAGGTAGCCGAGCTGCGGCTCTCGGCGGAGTCCGCCGGCGTCGCGTCGCTGGCGCGCGAAGAGGGATGGCTGGTCGTGCGCTTCGGCGGCGGCCTGTCGCGCGCGACGGCGATGCAGCTGCTGGCGCCCGGTGCGGCCGGCGGCGCGGCGCCGCTGCCCGGCGTGCGTCCGGGCGACATGACGTTCGCGTCCAACCAGGTCCGGATCCGGCTGCCGCGCGACCCGCTCAAGGGCTGGACGCTGACCCAGGCGGTGGTCTCGCGGCTGGTCGCGGCTGCCGCCTGAGCGCGTTCGCCCCGCAGCCACGCCCATCGGCACCACGCCGATCGCAGCCCCGCCCGTCGGCCCGCCCGTCGGCCGGCCCGTCGGCCGGCCCGTCGGCCGGCATCACCGCCGCTCACGCGGCCGTTTCGGTCATCCAGGCAAAGCACGGGTACACGACAGAGTCCCACCCGCCCACGACGCGCAGCGAGCCTGGTTCCGTGCTCAGATGGTGGTCATATCCGCGCCTGCTGACTATCTGTCACGAGGGAACGGCCGGCTGGCCCCGAACCGCCGACGCCGAGTCGTCCTTTGACTACGTGGCGGAAACCGGGTGGGTGGCAGAAACGGGGTCGGCGGGCCGCCTGACGCAGTGGGCCGGCCCGGGCCCAGCCCCTAGCGCTTGCGAACCGCGTCGCCCGCGCGGATCGTCCCGCCGCGGACGATCCGGCAGTTCACCCCGCGCATCCGGAGCTCGCGGCCGGTCGGGCCATTGATCCAGCGCAGGGCGTCGCTCCCGAACCGCGCGCTGAACTTCGCGCAGCCGGTGTGCGGCTTGTCGCTCACCTCCACCTCGGCGTCGCCGATCGCGAGCCGCGTCCCCGCCGGCAGGTTGTCCACGCTCAGGTCGAGGTCGACCAGCAGCTGGTCGCCGGCGAGCGGCCAGCGCGACCGATCGGGCTCGATCGCGGCCAGCACGCGCGTGCTCATCAGCGTCAGCTGCGACAGCGGGTTGGGCGAGCCATCGGGCGTCGAGCTGCTGCCGCGCCTGATCCAGTCATCGCCCACGAGGCCGGCGTCGGGATCGAGCACGGCCTCGTCGATCACCTCGCGCTCGTCCTCAGCCGGGCGCCGGACGATGAGCTCGAGGCGGCCGAGGTCGCGCGGCGCCGCCCGGAGAGCGGGAAGATCCTGATCGAAGTCGCGTGCGAGGTCGGTACGCATGGCCAGAGTGTCGCGGATACTGTCCAGCGTGGACAACCGGACGCCCATCGACCTGGCCTCGGACCCCGCCTTCGACGTCGACCTCCGCCCCTGGCGGGCGGACGACATCGGCCTGATGCACCGCCTGCTGGGCGATCCCGCGATGACCGTCTACCTGGGCGGTCCGGAGACGCCCCAGCAGCTCCAGACGCGCCTCGAGCGGTACCTGAGCCTGGGACCGGCCGCAGGTCGGATGTTCGTGATCACCGTCGGTCCCGATCGCGTGCCGGCCGGGTCGGTCGGCTTCTGGCCGCACGACGTCGGCGGTGAGCCGGCGCTCGAGACGGGTTGGAGCGTCCTGGCCGGGTTCCAGGGGCACGGCGTCGGCACGCGCGCGACGGCGGCATGCCTGCGGATCGCCGCCACGACCGGTGGGTACCGGACCATCCACGCCTACCCGGCGGTGGACAACGGAGCCTCGAACGCGGTCTGCCGCAAGCTCGGGTTCGTGCTGCTGGGCGAGATGGACTACGAGTACCCCAGGGGTAACTGGCTGCGCTGCAACGACTGGTCGCTGGAGCTCGCCACGCTCCGCTGACGCCGTCCCGGCGCAGGTCCGCGACCGCCGCCGCCGGGCTGACCCGCTTGTGGCACGCCGTCCCGCTGCCGCCGCTCATCCGCGCCATCATCGGGCGACAACCGGGATCACCAGCACGAAGCGCCCGTCGAGCTCTGCATATCTGGCCAGCGGCCGGTGCCAGCGCAGGAACCCTTGTGCGAGCTGCGCGACGCTGATCCGGGCGTCCGGCCGGTGGGTGCGGCCAAAGGCGGACGTCGCGCGCGGGTACCAGGGATCGCTGACCCGGACGCTGGTCACCCGGTACGCCCCCGTCAGGGCCGGATCGGCGGTTGCCGCGAAGCCCGACAGCACCCAGGCGTGCGCGCCGTGCCACATCAACAGCCCGACGGGCCGGCCGGTGAGGCGCAGCGCCCGCGCGGCGGCCTTGAGCGCGGCGCTCCGCGTCCGGAACGCGGCGACCTCGTAGGGGCCGTAGCCCAGCCGGTTGAGGACGCCGGCCCACCCCTGTGGCTCCGACCCCCGCCCGACCAGCCTCGAGCTCGACAGCGCCCTCGCCCGTCGATCGAGGACGCGCTGGCTCGGCAGTGAGCGGGCGCTCGCACGATCGATGAGTCGCGCCATCATCTCGATCGAGGCCGGCACGCACCAGTCCGATCGCGCCTGCGACACGAAGTCCCCGCGTCGGAAGAGGTCGATCGCGAACGGCGTCCCTGTGGCGGCCGACGCCCGTCCCTCGAGCGCGGGCCTGGCCGATGCCGTTGGGGCGGTTGTCGCTTCGGGCGCCGTGGTCGCGTCGGGAAGGCCGGGCGAAGCCGATGCTGCCGCGGCCACCGATGCTGCCGCGGCCACCGGCGAGCTTGTTGCGATCGGTCCCGGAGACACCGCGGGCGATGGATCGACCGCCCCGCCGCAGCCGGCAACCAGGGTCCACGCGAGCAGCAGTGCCCACGTGCGGCGGGCGCGAATCGGCGGCCATGCGGGTGACTTCATGATCGATCGCGTGCCTTCATGCGAAGTCTAGGTCCACCCGGTCCCCGTCACGCCCCCGCGTTCACGCCCCCGCGGCTGCCGGTGCTGCCCGCGGCCCTCGCGCCGAGCGCCGCCTGCCGTCCACCGTACCGATCGAGCTCCACGGCCCGCCTAAGATCATCGACGTGACCACGTCGAACGCCGTCGATCGCATCTCCTGGTGGGCCTACGCTGGCCCGGGACCGATGCGAGACGAGGCCGAGCTGGAGCCTGAGTCGGTGTCGTCGACATGACGCGACCGGCGGTCCAGATGGCGGTCACATCCGGCCTCACCGAGGCCGACCTCGAGGAGCTCTGGTCGCTGTTCATCGCCGCCTGGCCCGCGGGCGCCTTCGACCGGCACGACTTCGATCACGCCATGGGTGGCCGTCACTGGCTGCTCCGGGTCGATGGGCGGATCGTGAGCCACGCCGCCGTCGTACCACGGCTCCTGTTCCTGGGCGACCTGACCCTGCGGACCGGGTACGTCGAGGCCGTCGGGACGCTGCCCTCGCACGAGCATCAGGGGTTCGGGAGCGCGGTCGTGAGCGCCGCCAACGCGCACATCCGGGCCACGTACGAGCTCGGCGCCCTGGGCACCGGCCGGTTCTCCTTCTACGAGCGGCTCGGATGGCGTCGCTGGCTGGGCCCGACCTTCGTCCGCACCCCGGACGGCCCAGTCCGCACCGAGGATGACGACGGCTCGATCCTGGTGCTGCCGACGCCCGCGTCGCCGCCCCTCGACCTCACGGCCCCGCTGACCTGCGACTGGCGCCCGGGCGACGTCTGGTAAGCGCCGTGTCGTCGCGTGACATCACGCTGGCAGAAGGCGCAGCCGTGTGCGTCGGGTCCATTGGGCTGGCGGCGCGATCGAATCCTGGCCCACGTCCTTGCGGACGGTGGCATCAACCTCGCGCCGGTCGAACCCATCGCGTGCGACCCTAGAACGCGTGACTGATCCCGGTGCCACGTCGGAGACGCGCGTCGATCGCTGGCTGTGCGCGGTGCGCCTGGTGAAGACTCGCCCGCTCGCGACGCAACTGTGCGAGGGCGGTCACGTCCGGATCAATGGAGCGCCGGCCAAGCCATCGACGAGGGTTCGCGCCGGCGATCGGGTGGAGGCACGCATCGCGGATCGCGAGCGCAGGGTCGAGGTCGTGCGGCCGATCGAGTCGCGGGTCGGAGCTCCCCTCGCCGCAACGTGCTACGTGGACCACAGCCCGCCTCCGATCGTGATTGAGGTCCGACCGGGGATCATGGCTGTCCGGGGCGAGGGCCGGCCCAGCAAGCGTCTTCGGCGCGAGCTCGAGCGCCTGCGCCGGGCTGCCGACACCTGAGCCGAAGTCCGACTCAGTACATGCAGCCCACGCAGGTGCTTGCGGTGACCGCGACGATCAGCTTCGAGTGACCGGCGGCACCGTAGGCGCCGACCACGAAAGCGTAGTAGGAGTCGCTTCCGTGGACGGCCAGGGCTCCTCCGATATCGCCCCAGCTGGGCCACGTCCAGGTCACGCGGCCCTTGGCGGCCGGCGCCGTGGCAACGAGGGTCAGCTTGCTGCGGGGCAGCGACGTGGTGTCGACGACGCAGGGCATGTTATCGACGTCAGGCGGGCCTAGACATGCCGTCACTCCGTAGACCCGGATCGTCGTATCCGTCGTCGACGCCTCGCTCCACGTGACGGTCATGGTCGAGGTCCCAGCCCCAAAGCCGAGGGCCGGGGTTGCGCTCCACGTGACGTCGGCAGGGGCCGGCGGCGTCCCTGGGCTCGCGACGGGAGACACGCTCACCGCGAGTGTCGGTGCCGCGCTTGCCGGCTTCGTCGACGTCGCCGATGGTGTCAGCGTTGCCGGCGTGCTTGCCGTCGCCGACGGTAATGCAGAGGCGCTGGTCGACGGGACGCTGGCCGCGCCCGTACACCCGGAGAGCACCAGCACGAGGATCGAGAGGCCGAGAGGAGGTCGCATCGTTCAGTCCTGCTCCGCCGTCGGCGGGGCGCATCGCCAACAACCCTGGATCCGCGCCACCCATGATGCGGCGCACGCCGGCCCGTCACAACCGACGGAGAAGGAGCCTTGCCCGGCCTGACGGACATCGGCAGCCGATCGCGGTCGGTTCAGGGGCGCCCGCCGGTGCCCGATCAGTACTCGCCCTTGATCACGAAGAACGAACCGCGGATGGTCCCGGCGAGCCTGGACTTCTGGCGCGCGAACTTGAACCGCGAGGCGAGCTCGGCGGGGACCTCCATCCCGTCGGAGAGCTTGAACCCGACCGCCCGCTTCCCGGCGTCGTCGATCGTGTACAGCACGTTGATCGACAGGCCGCTCTCGTAGAAGACGTAGGCCCACCGGATGTTCTCGACCTGAAACATCGTCGCCTCGAGCGGCCGGGATGCGATCACGAGGTCACGCTCCTCCTTGAGGATGCGATGCACCCAGTCGACGATCTCCCTGGCGTCGCCGGCCGGCTCCAACGTGAAGTCGTGGTCGTACTTGTTCTTGAAGTAACGAGCCTCGTTCGCCCGCAGGCCGGCGAGCGCGGGCGCCACCGGTGATGACTCCAGGCCGACGGTCGAGACGTTGCTGAAGTCCACGATGTAGGACACGGCCGCTCCTTTCGCCCAAGGGGGGATGCTCATTGAGGACGTCGCATCGGCGCCCGACGTCTCGGACCGCGGCGCAGCCGGATGGGGCCGGCAGCTCCACGTCGTGTGGCCCCGAGGTGGCATCAGCGGCGCCGTTGCTTCCACGACCCGGATCGTAGCCCCGCCGCGTGACGAAAGGCCGATCCCGACGAGGCCCCGGAGGTCGGCTCACGCGCGTGATCGCGGGCCTCGCCGAATCGAATGAGCCGCCGACGGGGAGAGCGACTATTCTCTTGCTTGTCGCGTCCGATACAGCCCCCGTCCGGCGCTTGCTGCGCCAGCGGACCATGGCTAGGATGCGCGCCAATGGCCGCCCGGAAGGTTGCTGGGCGAGCCAGGTTCGGTGGGCCAGCGCGACAGGGGGCGTGCGTCCCCTGGAGCGGATCGTCGCCCGCCGGTGTAGGAGGAAAGATGCGAAGTCCATTCAGAGGTGCGGCTGCGCTTGCAGCCCTCGCCCTCGCCGTCGCGGCGTGCTCGTCGGGCGCGACGCCCGCCCCCACCGCGGCGCCGACCCCGCCCCCGACGGCGCCGCCCACCGAGGCAGCGATGTCGCCGTCGCCGTCCGAGGCCTCCATGGCCCCGCACAGCGATCTCAAGATCGGCGTGGTCACCGACATCGGGACCCTGAACGACAAGGGCTACAACGAGTACACCTTCAAGGGCGCCGAGGACGGCGCGACCTCCATCGGCGCGGCCGAGCCGCAGTCCATCGTGCCGAAGGACGCCTCGGAGTACGCGGCGGACATCCAGCAGTTCGTCGCCCAGGGCTACAACATCATCGTGACCGTCGGGTTCAACCTCACCAACGACACGGTGGCGGCGGCCAAGGCCAACCCCAGCATCAACTTCGTGGGCGTGGACCAGTCGCCGGTGTGCGTGGACGAGCAGGGCAACCCTGACACCACCTTCACCTGCGCGGGCGATGCCAAGACCGTGCTCCCGAACTACACCTCGCTGTACTTCGCCGAGGACCAGGCAGGCTATCTCGCCGGCATCGTGGCGGCCTACGCCAGCCAGAACAACACCATCGGCGCCATCGGCGGCACGACCCTGTGCGCCCCGTGCGTGCGCTACATCCAGGGCTACGACATGGGCGCCAAGTCGGTGAAGGCCGACATCACGGTCAAGGCCGCCTACGTCACCAACGACTTCTCGGCGGCGGCGTTCAACGACCCGGCCGGCGGCAAGGCGTTCGCCAACACCTTCATCAGCACCAACAAGCCGGACGTCCTGTTCCAGGTCGCCGGCAAGACCGGCAACGGCGTGCTCGAGGCCGCCTGCGCGGCGAACATCTACGGCATCGGCGTCGACGTCGACCAGTACGTGTCGCTCAACGCGGCCAACGACCCGACCTACGGCTGCATCATCACGAGCGCCGAGAAGCACGTCGAGTCGGCCACCAAGCAGGCCATCGAGGGCATCGCCGCCGGCAACCTGGCGGCGGGCGACGTGCTGTTCGACGCCAGCAACGACGGCATCGGCGCGTCGGACTTCCACGACAAGGCCAGCATGTTCGGTGCGGAGGTCAGCACGGCGCTCGACACCGCGCTCGCGGGCATGAAGGCCGGCACGCTGCAGACCTGCCCCAACCCGGGCTGCGGCGACGCGACGGTGGCACTCCCCTGAGCACCTAGTCGCAGCGACTTCAGGACGGGCCGGCCGCCTCGGCCGGCCCGTCCTGCATCTTCGGCTCAGCCCAGTCCCGGAGTTCCCACGGCATGAGCGATCAGTCGGGCACGATCCAGGCACCGGCGCTCGAGATGCGTGGCATCACCAAGCGCTACCCGGGGGTCGTCGCCAACGACGGGATCAGCCTCGAGGTGCGGCCCGGCGAGATCCACGCCCTGCTCGGTGAGAACGGGGCGGGCAAGACCACCCTGATGAACGTCCTCTACGGGCTGGCCCGGCCCGACGAGGGCGAGATCCTGCTCGACGGGACCCCGGTCACGATCGCCGGTCCGTCCGATGCCATCGCCCGCGGCATCAACATGGTCCACCAGCACTTCATGCTGGTCCCCGTCCTGTCGGTCGCCGACAACATCCTGCTCGGCGAAGAGACGATGGCCAACCCCGTGTTCCTCGACCGCAACGAGGCCCATCGGCGGATCCTGGAGCTCGGCAAGCGGTTCGGCTTCGAGATCGATCCGGAGGTCAGGGTCAGCGCCCTCTCCGTCGGCTGGCAGCAGCGCGTGGAGATCCTGAAGGCGCTCTACCGCAACGCCCGGATCCTCGTGCTCGACGAGCCCACGGCGGTGCTCACGCCACAGGAGACGGAGGAGATCTTCGTGGTCCTGCGCCGCCTCGCCGACCAGGGTCACAGCATCGTGTTCATCAGCCACAAGCTGTACGAGGTGCTGGAGATCGCGGACCGGATCACCGTCATCCGGCGTGGTCGCGTGGTGGGGGAGCGCCGGCCCGCGGAGACCAACGAAGACGACCTGGCCGAGATGATGGTCGGTCGCGAGGTGCAGCTGACGGTGGACCGGGGAACGTCCCATCCGGGCGAGGCGGCGCTCCGGGTCCGCGGCCTCGAGGCGAGCGACGATCGCGGTAATCCGATGGTCCGGGGCGTGGACCTGGAGGTGCGGGCCGGGGAGATCCTGGGCATCGCCGGGGTGGCCGGCAACGGCCAGGACGAGCTGGTCGAGGCGATCGTGGGCATGCGCAAGCCCACCGCGGGGACCGTGACCCTGGCCGGTGCCGACATCACCGGACACTCGCCACGCGCCATCAACGAGGCCAACGTGGCCTATGTGCCGGCCGACCGGCATCGCTTCGGCCTGATCCTGCCCTTCTCCATCGCCGACAACCTGTGCCTCACGAGCTACTACCGGCGCCCCTACGCCCGGGGGGTCGTCCGCGACGGCGAGGCCATCGAGCGGGACGCCGAATTGTCCGTGGAGCGCTTCGACATCCGCACGCCGTCCGCGACGGTGCGGGCGGCCACCCTGTCAGGCGGCAACCAGCAGAAGGTCGTGGTGGCCCGGGAGTTCGACCGCGACCTGAAGCTGCTGGTCCTCGACCAGCCCACCCGCGGCCTCGACGTGGGGAGCATCGAGTTCATCCACAAGCAGGTCATCGCGAAACGGGACGCGGGCACCGCGGTGCTCCTCGTCTCGGCCGAGCTGGACGAGGTGCTCGAGCTGTCGGACCGAATCGCGGTCATGTACGAGGGACGCGTCGTGGCCGTGCTGGACGGGCCCACGGCGGACAAGAACGAGGTGGGCCTGCTCATGGCGACGGGCGGAACGGCGAGAGATGCGGCCGCGACCCCGGGAGCGACGGCGTGAGCGGGCCGGCGGCGACGCCGTCCGCGGGCACGAGCCGGGAGGTGAGCGCGGCTGCCCGGGTCTGGTCGGTGGTCGCGGTGCCGCTGGCCGTGATCATCGGCTCCGTGGTGCTCGGCGCCGCGGTCATCCTCCTGTCCGAGCCCCTGATCCCCGGCAAGCAGTTCGATCCCTGGCTGTGGGTCACCGCGTACCAGGCGATGATCGAGGGCGCCATCGGCAATGTGGACCAGTGGACGGCGCTCGACTTCCACTCGATCGTGTCGACCCTCGTGAACACGACACCCCTCGTGTTCGGTGGCCTGGCCGTGGGCTTCGGGTTCAAGGCGGGCCTGTTCAACATCGGGGCGCAGGGCCAGTTCCTGGTCGGTGCCCTCGGCGCCGTCATCGTGGGCGTCGCCCTGCGCACGGCCCCGGCGCCCATCGCGATCGTCTGCGCCACCCTCGCCGGGCTGGTGTCCGGAGCGCTGTGGGGGTTCGTCCCGGGCTTCCTGAAGGCCTTCTCCGGGGCCCACGAAGTCGTCAGCACGATCATGATGAACTACGTCGCCATCCAGCTCCTGGCAGCGCTGGTCAGCGGCCCGCTCAAGGTGCCCAGATCGCCGCAGGCGATCACCTTCGACGTGGGCAACGGCGCCTTCCCCGTCATCTTCCCGCCCAACGGGCACCTTGGGATCCTGCTCGCGATCATCGCCGCGGCCGTCGTGTGGTGGCTCCTCTACCGGACCACGTGGGGCTTCGAGGTGCGGGCCACGGGCGCGAACCCGGACGCTGCCCGATATGCGGGGATGCGGCCGCGGCTCATCACCGTGGCGACCATGACCTTCAGCGGCGGCCTGGCCGGCCTCGCCGGCACCAGCGTGCTCCTGGGGGTCACCCATTCCATGACGTCGAGCTTCGGCACCACGGTGGGCTTCGACTCCATCGCGGTTGCCCTGCTGGCCCGGTCGCACCCCCTGGTCATCGTCCCCGCCGCGCTGCTGTTCGGGGCGATGCGGGCCGGTGCCGGCCTCATGCAGATCAAGGCCCAGATCCCGGCTGAGCTGGTGGACGTGGTGCAGGCGGTGATCCTGCTCGCCCTGGTGACCAGCACCGTCATCCGTCGCGTGCTCCGCGCCGAGGTACAGGACGCGCCAAGCGGTGGGTCGGCCCTGGCGTCGGTCGCCGAGGCGGTGCGCTGATGGACCTCGCCCCGCTGATCGACGCCCTGGACGGGATCCCGCTCCTCGGTCTCGTGTTCCAGCTGGCCGGCTACCTGATCGCGATCCTGCCCGACAACTCGGCGACCATCATGGTGCAGGCCACGCCGCTGGCCCTCGCGGCGATGACGGGCGTCATCTGCGAGCGGTCCGGGGTGGTCAACATCGGGATCGAAGGGACGATGCTGGCCGCCGCGTTCACCGCCTGGGTGGTGGGGATCGCGGTGAACCCCATGTTCGGCAATCCCGCCCCCTCGGACATCTTCGGGATCACCATCCCGCTGCTCATCTCGCTGGCTGCCGCCGTGCTCGTGGCCGTGCTCATCTCGGCCTTGCACGCATGGATGTCCGTCTCCCTGCGGGCGGACCAGATCATCAGCGGGACGATCATCAACATCGCCGCCGCGGGCACGACCGGCTACCTGGACCAGCTGATCTCGAAATCGTCGCCGATCGGCGCCGGTGAGTTCGCCGCCTTCCAGCCGCCCCGCGACCTGATCGAGCTGCCCGTCGTGGGCTGGCTGTTCAACATGTTCCTGCACCTGGGCCCGATCGCGATGTCCACCATCGTGCTGGTGATCGGCCTCCAGATCTGGCTCTTCCGTTCCCGCTGGGGCCTGCGGACGCGGGCCGTCGGCGAGCACCCGCGAGCGGCCGAGACGGTGGGCATCGACGTCATCTGGCTGCGCTACAAGAACGTCATGATCGGGGGCGCGTTCGCGGGTCTGGCCGGCGCCTTCCTCAGCATGGAGGCGACCAACTCGTTCCAGATCGGGATGACCATCGGTCGCGGGTTCATCGCCCTGGCCGCCATGATCATGGGTCGCTGGACGCCGATCGGCGCCTTCCTGTCGGCCCTCCTGTTCGCCGTGTTCCTCGAGATCAGCCAGCTGATCAAGATCGCACCGCCGAGCGGCGACCTGGGCCACGTCATGACCTCGGTCCCGGCTCAGCTGTGGGACGCGCTGCCGTACCTGATCACCATCATCATCCTCGCCGGCGTCGTCGGCCGCAGCATCCCGCCTGCCGCCGACGGTCAGCCCTACGAGCGGGAATCGGCCACCTGACCGCGCGAGTCAACCGCATGGCAGCTGCGTCCAGGTCCGATCCGGCGGCCGGGGTGGCGCCGCCTGCCGCGGCCCGCCGTGGAGCGACGCCGTGAGCGGCGTCGCTCGATCGCCCGTCGAGCTCGGCTATCGCCCGTCGGACCCGGCGTTCGTGGCCGACCCCTACCCGGCCTTCGCCCGGCTTCGCACCGAGGCTCCGGTGGCGTGGGACGAGGCCACCGGGCAATGGGTGGTGGCGCGCTTCGCCGACGTCAACGCGCTGCTGCGGGATCGCCGGCTCGGGCGGTCATACCTCCACGTGGCCAGCCACGAGGACTTCGGGCGCTCCGAACCCCCGGCCTGGCAGGCGCCGTTCTGGGAGAGCCTGGGCAGCCAGCTCATCGACCGCGAGCCGCCCGACCACACGCGACTGCGCCGCCTGGTCTCCACCGCCTTCACGCCGCGCACGGTGGAACGGATGCGGCCGCGGATCCAGGCCGTGGTGGACGGGCTGGTGGATCGGGCCCTCGCGATGGGCGAGCTGGACCTCATCGGGGACCTGATCGAAGAGCTCCCGGTGACCGTGATCGCGGACCTGTTGGGCGTTCCCGAGGCCGATCGCGGCAGCCTGCGGCCGTGGTCGGCGGACATCACGCTCATGTTCGAGCTGGCCACCACCGAGGACGATCAGCGGCGCGCCGTCCGGGCCACGGAGGCGTTCACGGCGTACCTGCGCTCGATCGCCGCCGAGCGTCGTGCGCATCCCGGCGACGACCTGCTCTCCGAGCTCGCCGCGGTGGCCGAGGCCGGCGACGCGCTGACCGAGGACGAGCTCGTCGGGACCGCGATCCTGCTGCTCAACGCGGGGCACGAGGCGTCGGTCAATGGCGCCGGCAACGCCTGGTGGACGCTGTTCCGGCACCCCGACGCGCTGGTCGCCCTCCGAGCCGACCCGGAGCTCGTGCCCACCGCGATCGAGGAGCTCCTGCGGTTCGATACCCCCGCCCCCATGTTCGAGCGCTGGGTGCTGGAGGACATCGAGATCGCGGGTCAGCCCATCGCCCGCGGCCAGGAGCTGGCGCTGCTGTTCGCGTCGGCCAACCGGGACCCGGATGCCTTCGACCGGGCCGAAGAGCTGGTCCTCGACCGCCGCCCCAACCCGTATCTCTCGTTCGGGGCGGGCATCCACTACTGCCTGGGTGCGCCGCTGGCGAAGCTCGAGATGGACCTCCTGTTCCGGACCATGCTGGCCCGGATGCCCGGCCTGGAGCTGGTCGAGGAGCCGACCTGGAAGCCGCGCTTCGTCCTGCGCGGGCTGGAGGGGCTTCGGGTCCGGGTTCGCTCGACCTAGCGCTCGCTCAGCCCCGGAGCGGGTACTGCCCCAGCTCCTCGACCGCGTCGACCATGGCCAGGATGTTCTCCGGGGGGACGTCGTCCATGATCGTGTGGACCGAGGACACGAGATAGCCGCCACCCGGGCCCAGCAGATCGATGACCCGGCCCACCTCCGCGCGGACCTCGGCCGGCGTGCCGGTCGGGAGGATCTGCTTGGTGTCGATCGCGCCGCAGAAGCTGATGTTGTCCCCGTAGCGGCGCTTGAGGTCGCCGAGGTCGGCCATGTGACCGGCGGACGTCTGGATGGGATTCAGGATGTCGACCCCGATCTCCACGAAGTCGTCGATCAGCCCCGCGACATCGCCGTCGGTATGGAAGAACACCCTGGCCTTCGTGTGCGAGCGGATGAAGGCGATGTACTCGGCGTGGATCGGCTTGAGGATGCGCCGGTACATCGCGGGCGACATGAGGAGGCTCTGCTCGGTGCCCAGGTCGTCGCCGATCTTGATGATGTCGATGTCGTCGCCGGCTTCCCGGAGGAAGTGGCCCATCAGGGTCGTGCACAGGCCGGCGATCCGGTGCAGGAGCGCCTCCGCGAACTCGGGCTCGACGGCCAGGTTGGTCAGGAAGGCGTCCATGCCCTGCATCGCGAACGCCCGCTCGAGGGGAAACAGCAGCCAGGGCGTGGCCATGACCGCGTAGCGATCCTCGGCCCGCAGGCGCGCCGCCTCCGCCCGCACGTGGGCTACGCGAGAGGGATCGTCCATGTCCGGCCACGGGTAGCGCTCGATGGCATCGAGCGTCTCCGCCTCCGCCATCGGATGGACGCCCGGGAACCAGTGGCCCTCGCCGACCTCGATCTGCCCGCTGCCCCAGTCGTCGATGAACGGTGCGTGGGCGGGCCGCGTCCGGTTGCGCTCGAGGGTGGCCGCGGGAAAGGCATCGAGGACCGGCCGCACGTCGCTGTGCAGGCGCTCCAGGGTCGCCTCGTCAGGGAGCGCCGTGCCCAGCTCCGGCCAGTCGTAGATGTAGCGATCCTCGGCCTCGATCCCGAGCAGCGCCTTGAGCCCGCGGTACGGCGCCATCTTGATGCCCGTCGCGTTGCTGGCCCCGAGCACGATCGGGACGCGGTCGGGCTCCTCGTGAGCCAGAGCCGCCAGGACGCGGTCGCGCGGGGTCATGGGCACGATGGACCTCCCAGGTGGCAGGCGCCCGGCGAGCGATCTCGCCGGCGGGAGCGGGGACGGCACGCTCCGAGTATGCCCCGGTCACCACCTGTGCGGCGGCGAGCGCCTCGTGCTCTGCCGCGGGCCCCGGTCGCCGGCCGTCCGGTCGCGAGCCTGGTCACCACCTGTGCGGCGGCGAGCGCCTCGTGCTCTGCCGCGGACCTGGTCGCCGGCCGTCCGGTCGCGAGCCCGGTCACTCCCTGTGCGGCCGCGAGCGCCTCGTGCTCTGCCGCGGACCTGGTCGCCGGCCGTCCGGTCGTGGCGTCCGCCGTCCCGTCCCGCCGGCTGCCGCCCGGCCGCTGCGGTCTTCGCCATGCCCCGCTGGATGCCCGTTTCTGCCATCGCGTTCCCGCCATTCAGCCAAAGGACGGGTACGAGTCGCGACCGGCGGGTGCGCCGACCGACCGATCCGGCCCCAGCTCCCGACGATCGCTGCCAAGACCCGCGTCTGGTGACTACCTGTCAGTGAATCCGCTCGGAGACCGCCTCGCGTGCCGACGCGTACCCGTGCTTTGACTATCTGGCAGAAGCCAGGTTCGGCCGGGGAGCCACGCACGGGTTGGGACGGAGCGATCCTGCTGCCCACCTGTTCGTCTTCACGCTCGGCCAGGCAATCGTCTTGCTGTTCACATCGCCCGATGGCTCGATCGCCGCAGGCTGGACTGGCGAGCCAGCGACACAGATTCTCGGCTGGGCGACGATTTCGCCCTTGCCGACTCGAGGCCGCGCGCCCACATTGGACCTGCACACAACCGTACGGTCCTCGGACACCGCACGATGATCGCGCTCGCGGAGGGACCTCGGGCTTGGACGTCGCTCTGGACCAGGTGGTCATCGCCGGGCTGACGGTCGCCGGCGTGCTGCTGTCGATCGCCATTCCGGTCGCCTGCATCGTCGGGCTGATCTGGGCCGCCCACCGTCACCTGTCGGGCAGGCGTAGCCGCTTTGACGGCCTGTTCACGGGCATCGGGCGCGCGAACGCCATGAACTCGCACCTGCAGGCGGGCACGCCGGACCCGGACGAACTTGCGGTCCCGCTGCCGCCGGGTTGGCCGAGACAGCGACAGCGTCGCCGTCGCTGAGACACGCGACCTCGACCCTACGGTTCGTCGCCCACGGCGATGGCCAGCCGGTTTGACGGGTCGATCCCGAACAGCAGCTGTCGCGAGCCGACTTCGCCCGCGGCCTGCACCGGGCCGCCGGCAAGGACGGAGGCGATGTCCAGCCGGCTCCAGGTGCGGCCGTCGGGCGAGTGCCACGCGATGCCGGTTCCGTCCTGCGACTGACCGGTCGCGACGAACTCCGAACCGAGCCACGTGACGTGGATCATGCGTGCGTCGGCGAGCGCCGGCGAGACGGGTGCGGCCTGCCACGATTGGCCGTCGGCGGACACCCACGAGCTCGCCGATCCCGCTTCGTCGCCGACGGCGACGAAGCCGCCGGGCCCGGCCGCGACGCTGCGCACGGACGCGCCCGGCGACGCGATGGCGCCGAGGCTCCTGACCCATGACCTGCCGTCAACGGACGTCCAGACTGTCGGCTGCAGGCCCGTGTCGCCCACCGCCACCAGGCCTGACGGCCCGGCAGCCACGCTCTGCATCGAGCCTCCGGCGAGCTCGGGGCTCGCTGGGTTGGTGAAGGACCACGCCGACCCGTCCGCCGACGTCGCGACGACCGCTCCGACAGGCGTCACCAGCCCCGAAGCAGCGCTCGGGCTGTTCGAGTACACGCCGCCCACGAGCACGAAGCCGGGGCCACCGGCGGTGATGGAGGCGAAGTACGCGTGCGCCTCGCCGCCTTCGGGTGCCGCGATGTCGACCGGCTGCCACGGACTGCCCGACGAAGGTGGCAGGCATCCGGCGCAGATCTGCCCCGCGTCGACGAGCCATGCCCGGAAGGTCGGTGGCTCGGCGTGCGTGTCCCATGCCCGGACGCCCAGGGAGTCCGCGAGCGACCCGGGTTGCATGCCGAGCACGAGCACCGTGTCGCCGTTGACGGCGACATTGACGGCGCCGGCCCCCGCGAACGACGGGTCGTCGGCCAGCCGCTGCCAGGATGCGCCGTCGGCAGAGGTCCAGACGGCGGCGGAACCCCAGACGGGATCGCCGAACGGCCCCGTTTTCGTGGGGTCCGGGATCCCGCCGACGGCGACGAGCTGCCCGCCGCCGTTGACGACGTCGATGACCAGCCCGCCCGAGAGCGCCGGGACATCGCCCAGGGGCAGCCACGTTCGTGGTGCCAGCTGTCCCGGGCCCTGCATCCTGGCGCGGTTGAGCCAGCCGAGCCCGGCCAGCAGGGCGAGGACGATCACGGCCGCGCCGATGGCAGGCAGGAGGTGCTCGACCCCGAGACGTTGCGCTGGCCGGGAGGTTGCCGCGACCACCGCCGCTCGCACGCGGTCCGGAGCGTGGAGCGAAGGCAGGGTGCGGGCGAGGTCCTGGTCCGCGCGCAGGCCGGCCGCGAACCGCCGGCAGTCGGCGCAATCGCGCAGATGAGCCGCAAGCTGACGTCGGTCATCGGCCGGCGGAATGAAGTCGAGCGCGTTGGCGGCAAGCTCCCGGATCCGTCGATGCTCGTTCATTCGGCCGCCTCGCTCTCCATGTGCCGGCGGAGCTCGCGTCGGGCGCGCCACAGCAAGGTCCGCGTCGCGCCCTCGCTGCGCCCGATGAGGGCAGCCACCTCCTGCCCGGAATAGCCATGGCACGCGAGCAGGAACGCCATCCGTGCCTCGTTGGGCAGCGCGGCGAGCGCCCGCTCGAGCACGGCACCACGCTCGCGTCGGATGAGGTCATCCTCCGGAGACCGGGCGACGTCCCGGCTCACGAACAGGCTCCGCCAGCGGTCGGCCACGAGCCGCCGCCGGGCCCGGCTTCGGGCGAGGTTCACGACCACCCGGTAGAGCCACGCACGGACGTTCTCGGGCCAGCGGCCCGCATGGACCTCCCGCACCAGGCGCAGGAATGCCTCCTGCACGAGGTCCTCGGCGGAAGCCCGATCCCGGGTCACGGCCAGCGTGAAGCTGAACAGGTCCCGCTCGTTCGCGTCGTACGCGGCCACGATGTCCGTGGCGCCATGCGCCTCGGTCACGACCTCGACGACCTCTCGGTGCTCCACGAGCATCGGGCTCCGATCCACCAGCGTTGGCTCCCTGGAACGCACGCCGTGCCTCGCGGCGGGTGCGTGCGACAGCAGCCATGACGCGATGCGCGCCCGATTGTCACACTCCGCGGCGGCAGGTCTGCCGTGGTGACAAATCCGTCGTGCTCGCGTCGTGGGTGTCGTCCGGGACGTCACGGGACGTCCCCCGCCAGAAAGGACGGCCACGATGGACGAGCGAGCAACGAACGAGCGAGCAACGAACGAGCGAGGCCCCCTGGCATGGTCAGCCGTGGGAACGCCAGCCATCCGCGGCCGATCGCGCCGCGCGGCCGGCGTCATCATCGCGGGGCTGCTGGCGATGGCCGCCCTCGCGATCATGCCCGCGGGCCAGCCAACGAACGGCAGCATCGAGGCGACGACCCCGATGCTGATCGGCGAGCACAGCGCCCTCGGAGAGCGCCAGGTCGACGCTCGCAACCGTGCGAACGCATCGATGGGCGTGATCCGGGGCGAGCACGCCGGGATCTCCCGCGCCGACTACCGCGCCGAATCGGCTGCGAGCCAGCCCTGGCCGAGGTAGCGTCCGGTCAGGGCATCAGGCGTTGGTCCCCCCGTGCGGCCGACGCGCTCAGCTCGGGCGCGCGACGGTTGCGCCGTTGACACGGGTGGCGGCCAGCCGGACGTCGGTGCCCTGGCGCAGCGAGTTGGGGATCTCCGCCACCCGATCGACCAGGTGGACGAGCTCGGCCAGGCGCTCGGTGGGCGCATCGCCGTCGACCTCGATCTCGACCTCGATCGGCCCGGACACGGTCGGCCGGCCACCGTACTCGCTGTGGGCGGTGATCCGCACCCGGTGGACGTCGACGCCGGTTCGCGCCGCCTCGCGGAACAGGTCGTTCGAGAAGCACGCCGCGACCGCGAGGTTCAGCAGCTGGCCGCCGTTGAACCCGAGGCCGCGCCCGCCGGCATCGACCGGCCGATCGACGACCAGGGTGAACGAGCCCGCCGATCCGAGCGCCGTCGTGCGCCCGTCCACGCTGATGGTTTCGACGTCGTAGCCCACGCCGCACCTCCTGACCGCAGGATGGCGCACGGGCGCAAGGGTTCGATGCCGCCCCGTCGGGCACACGGGCGCCCTGACGGCGATCGACGGCAGGGTGGCGTATGGTGCAGCGGCACTCGCAGCAGGTCCCCAGCACGATGCCGATGCCCCCGCCGCTTGCCCAGATCTGGATCCTCGCCATCTTCGCGATCACCGGGGTCATCGCCGGGCTTGCCCAGATGCGCGCCGAGCGGCAATGTCCGTGCTGCAAGCAGATGGTCGGCAGGTCCATCCGGATCTGCCCGCACTGCCGCTGTCGCGTGGAGTGACCGTACGTCCATGACCAGACCCATCCTGTCCGACGCCTTCGCCCACCATGTCTGGGCCACCCTCCGGCTGATCGATGTGTGCCTGCCGCTCAGCGATGAGCAGCGGGCGGCCTCGGTGCCCGGAACCTACGGCTCGATCCTCGACACGATGCGTCACCTCGTGGGCGCGGACGCCGGATACCTCAACGCGCTCACCGACGGGTCCGTCCCCAGGATCGACGAGGACGCGATGCGACTCGAGGAGCTCAGGACGGAGATGGAGCGTCACGGACCTGCCTGGACCACGTTCCTCGCCCGGGATCCGGACCCGGATCGTGTCGTCATCCGGCGCCACGACGACGGCTCCGAGACGCATGCGCCGGTCGGGATCCGGCTGGCCCAGGCCGTCCACCATGGCACGGATCACCGGAGCCAGATCTGCACGGCGCTGACGGCGCTGGGCATCGAGCCGCCGGCGATCGACGTGTGGGACTTTGCGGACCACGACGGCCGCCTGGTCGAGATCCCTCCGACGTCGTAGTGCCGGCCGGCGCCGGATCGCATCATCTCGTTCGAACGGAGGCTGCCGATGCCCACCCACACCAGCGTCGAGACCTACCTCGCCGCGTTGCCCGACCGGGAACGCGGGGTGCTCGAGCACCTCCGGGCGACGATCCGGGCAGCCGCTCCGCAGGCGACCGAGGCCATCGCCTACGACATGCCGGCGTTCCGCGTCGACGGCCAATTCCTCGTCTCGTACGCTGCATACCAGCGCCACTGCAGCCTGTTCCCGGCCAGCCAGGCCGTGGTCGATGCGCTGGGCGACGAGGTGGTCCGGTACGTCAGGGGCAAGGCCACGATCCAGTTCCGGGCGAATGCGCCGCTGCCCAATTCGCTGGTGCGGCGCATCGTCGAGGTGCGTCTGGCGGAGCGCGCCCCGGGAGCGAGCTGACCCCAGCCAGACCGCCCGGACAGCGCCGCAACGCTCCGGCGACGCGACGAGCCCGGCGTCGGGCGCCAGGTGGCGCAGGCACGGGACCGGGCTTTACGGCATCTCGGGTGCGACGCGTCGCCCGTAGGGGTGGAAGCCCGGCTCCTCGATCGACCAGCTCACGACATAGCGCGGCCGGATCCGCACGAACTGCGGCTTGAAGCCGGGGAAGCGAGGGTTGATCGCACCGCCGCCGGTGTGGTGCGGCTCGGCCAGGCCCCGGATCTCGATGGCATGCGCGCCCTCGGGAGCGGCGTCGTCGACGAGGAAGGTGACCCTCGCGTTCCGCTGGACGTCGCGCCACTTCTTCGTCGCGCCGAAGTCCACGCCGCCGATGTCGATGGCGTCCTCCTCGCGGTTGTAGCGGTAGGTGACCGGGACCACGTGCGGCTGGCCATCCCCGCCCACGGTCGCCAGCCGGCCCATGGTGTGGGCTTCGAGGTAGGCGATCTCGAGCTCGGTGAACGCGGGCATGGCAATGGGACCCTACCACCGCGGCGTGTCGGGTCCGGTCAGGTTCTCCGCACGCGATCGGTCGTGACACGCAGGGGCCGCGATCCGACACGTTTGGGGCATCGGGGGCATCCTGCGGACATGACGACGACGCCCTGGTTCGGACTCCATCTACCCAGCTACACCTTCGCCGACAGCCCGCCGGAGCAGCTGTTCGATCGGATCGTCGAGCAGGCACGCGCGGCCGAGGCCGCCGGCTTCAGCCTGGTCACCGTGATGGACCACCTCAACCAGATCCCCGGCGTCGGGCCGCAGACGGACCCGATGCTCGAGGGCTGGTCGGCCCTCGCCGGGCTGGCCCGCGAGACGCGGACCGTGCGGCTGGGCACGCTCGTGAGCGGCGTCACGTACCGCAACCCGGCGTTGCTGGCGAAGCTCGCGACCACGCTCGACGTGCTCTCCGGCGGTCGCGCGGTGTTCGGTCTCGGGGCTGCCTGGTTCGAGGCCGAGCACGTCGGGCTCGGGTTCGACTTCCCGCCGATCCGCGAGCGCATGGACCGGCTGGACGAGGCGCTGACGATCGTGCGCGCCATGTTCACCGAGGACCGGCCGACGTTCCATGGGCGGCACTACCGGATCGAGGCCGCGCTCAACGTCCCACGCCCGATCCAGGCGGGCGGTCCGCGGATCCTGGTCGGTGGCGGCGGCGAGCAGCGAACGCTGCGGATCGCCGCGCAGCACGCCGACATGACCCACTGGTTCCCGCTGGGGCTCGACGTCCTCCGGCACAAGACCGAGGTCCTGGCCCGGCATTGTGAGGCGATCGGGCGGGATCCGGCGACGATCGAGCGCACGATGGCGACGCCGGTCCTGGTTGCGGCGACCCAGGCCGAGGCGGACACGCTGCGCAGCTACCTGCCCGAGGAGCGCCGGGCGCACGTGTTCACCGGGACGCCCGAGCAGTGCGCCGATGCGCTGCGGCCCTACCTCGACGCCGGCTTCGCCGGGTTCACGTTCAACAACCCGCTGTACCGGACGCCCGGGCAGATCGAGGTGGTGGGCGAGCTCCTGCGGCTCATTGGCGGGTAGTGTCCGGGCCGGAGCGGGCGGGGGGTCGCGCTCGGGCATGATGGTCGCGTGTCCTCCGTTCCCGTGACCACAAGGGCCGGGCCGCCCCGCACGGCGGACCTGTTCTCGCCCAGGCTCCGCGGCCTGACCGTCGGGCTCGTCTCGACGATCACGCTCGTTGCCCTGGAATCGCTCGCGGTCGGAACGGTGATGCCCAAGGTCGCCGACGAGCTGGGTCAGCTCGAGCTCTACGGCTGGGTGTTCTCCGCGTTCTTCCTGGGCAACCTCGTGGGGACGGTCGTGGCCGGCGGCGCGCTCGACCGGATGCCGCTGCGGCGGCCATTCGCGATCGGCCTGGGCCTGTTCGGCCTCGGCCTCGCGATCGGCGGGCTCGCCCCGTCGATGCCGGTCCTGGTGGGCGCGCGGCTGATCCAGGGCCTGGGCGGCGGCGCGGTGGCGCCGACCGCCTACGTGGCCATCGGGCGAGGGCTGCCGCCGCGGCTCCAGCCCCAGATGTTCGCGATGATGTCGGCCGCGTGGGTGATCCCCGGGGTGATCGGTCCCTCGATCGCGGCGATCGTGGGCGAGGCGACGACCTGGCGCCTGGTGTTCCTCGGCCTGCTGCCGCTGCTCGCGGTTGCGGGCGGGCTCGCCATGTCGGCCCTGCGCGGGGTCCCGCCGGCCCCGGAGGCCGAGCACGACGCCGCGGCCGCGACCGTCCGGCACCTGCCCAACGCCCTCCTGGCGGCGGCCGGGGCGGGCTTGCTCGTTGCCTCGCTCACGGTCGTGGCGGCGGGTGCCGAGGTGCGGGTCGCGATGGTCACCGTCGCGGCGGCTCCCGTCGCGATCGCCGGGACGCTGGTCGGGGTCGCGCTCCTGTTGCCGGCGTTCCGCCGGCTCACGCCGGCCGGCACGCTGGTGCTGGCCGCGGGGGTGCCGGCCGCCGTCCTGCTGCGGGGCGTCATGACCTTCTCGTTCTTCTCGGGCGACGCGTACATCCCGTTGCTGCTCCAGACGTGGCGTGGGACACCGGCCACGCTCACCGGGATCGTGTTCACGGTGACCACCGTCGCCTGGTCGAGCGGCACGTGGCTCCAGTCGCGGCGCATCGATCGCGTGGGTCCGGCTCGCTTCGTCGCGCTCGGCTTCGCCTGTGTCGCAGCCGGGGCGGTGCTGACGATCCCGGCGGCGCTGACCGGCGTCCCACCCGAGATCACCATCGCGACCTGGATCCTGCCGGGCATCGGCATGGGGTTCATGTACTCGGCGGTCACGCTGGTCGTGCTCCGCGGCGTCGTGCCCGCCATGCAGGGCTCCGCCTCGTCGGCGCTCCAGCTGTCGGACATCCTGGGAACCGCGCTCGGCTCGGGGCTCGGCGGGGCGATCACCGCTTTCGGCGGCCGCGGCAGCGGGGACGGCCTGGGTGTGGCCCTGGCCGCCGTGCTGGCGATGTCGGCGGCGGCGGCGACGTTCGGGCTGGCTGCGTCGGGCCGCATCCGGACGCCCTCCGGCGCACCGAGCCGGCCCCCCTTGGAGGCGCGCACGGCTGCGGTAGACTAGCCATCCCGGCCGCACCTGCCCGTCGGCCGATCGGGGTGCCCGCCGCGGGCGACCCACACCCGGGAGGTTCTCGAACCCGATGTCCGCCGAGACGCTTCGCGCGAAGATCCGCGAGATCCCCGACTTCCCGAAGCCCGGCATCCTGTTCTACGACATCACCACGGTGCTCAAGGACCCGGCCGCGTACAAGGAGGCCATCGACCTCATGCTCGAGCCGTATCGGGACGAGCAGGTCGACCTCGTGGTGGGCATGGAATTGCGGGGGTTCATCTTCTCCGCGCCGATGGCGTACCTGCTGGACACGGGGCTCGTGCCGGTTCGCAAGCTGGGCAAGCTGCCGGCCGAGACGATCACGGTGGAGTACGCGCTCGAGTACGGCTCCAACACGCTCGAGATCCATCGCGACGCCGTGCAGCCGGGGCAGCGGGTGCTGATCGTTGACGACCTGCTCGCGACGGGGGGCACGGTCCAGGGGACGATCGAGCTGGTCGAGCGGCTCAAGGGCGAGGTGGTTGGGCTTGCATTCCTGGTCGAGCTGGACTTCCTCAAGGGCCGCCAGCGGCTCGAGGGTCGGAAGGTCACCAGCGTCATCAAGTATTGACGTCGGGCCGGGCCAGGTGGCGACCCACCACGTGGCGGGCCGGCGGCATGGTGGCGGGGCGCCTGCTCGCGCGCCGGGCTCCCCGGTGAGCGGGATCGGCCGATGACGGATCCGGCGCGTCCTTCCGAGCCCGCGCAGCCGATCGAAGCCGGGACCGCGTCGCCGGCGGGCACGCCTGCCGGCTCCTCGTCGGCCGGCACCCCTGCGGGGCCAGCCCCGGCGGGCACCCCGTCCGCAACGGCTCCGGCCGGCACCCCTGCGGGGCCAGCCCCGGCGGGCACCCCGTCCGCAACGGCTCCGGCCGGCACCCCTGACCCCGACCGCCGCCGGTTCTTTCGCCTGTTCGCCGGCGACCTGATGTCATCCGTGGGCTCCGTGCTGGGGGCGGCCCAGCTGCTCCAGCAGCAGTCCGCGGAGGCTGCCCGCGAGCTGCTCGGGACGGCGCCGGTCGCCGCCGTGCCGGCCGATCGCCCGGTTTCCCTCGAGCAGCCGGCCGCCGGTGCCGGGTTCCGCGCCCCGTTCCGCTGGGACGGCGACGTGTGCCGCGTCATCGACCAGCGCCGCCTGCCCGACACGCTGGTGGAGCTCGAGATCCGGTCGGCCGCCGAAGCCGTGAACGCCATCCGGGACGAGGCGATCGTGGGTGGTCCGGCGCAGGCGCAGCTGGCGGCGATCGCCCTGGCGCTCATCGCCGCGCGATCGGTGACCTCCCGGCCGTTTGCCCGCCGCGCCACGCTCCGCGGTGCGGCGAACGCGCTGCGTAACACGCGGCCGGCATCGGCGGCGATGACCTCGACCCTCGATCGCATGCTGGCCGTTCTCGACGCGTTCGACGTGCAGGCGGAGGGCGAGGCGATCGAGATGGCATTCCGGCTCGAGGCCGAGTCGGTGATCCGCGAGGCGACCGACGCCCACGGGGCCGTCGTGCAGCAGGCGCTGCGGCTGCTCCCCGGCGAGGCGGGCGATCCGCTCCACGTGCTCACGATCGGGAGCACGGGACCCATGGGTGGCGGGCAGCTCGGGACGGCTGCTTCCACGATCGCGGCCGCGCATCACGCGGGCCGCCCGGTCCACGCGCTGGTCGCCGAGACCCGCCCAGGGTTCCACGGGTCGCGAATCTGCGCCTGGGAGCTCCGCGAGGCCGGCGTCGCCCATGCCGTGGTGCCCGATGCCGCCGCGCCCGGGTGCATCGCGGCGGGCGAGGTCGAGGTGGTGCTGGTCGGGGCGGAACGGGTCGCGGCGAACGGCGACCTGATCGCCATCGCCGGGACGTACCCGCTCGCACAGGCGGCGGCCGCGGCCGGCATTCCCCTGATCGTCTGCGCCCCGACCTCGGCGATCGACACCTCCCTCGCGACCGGCGGCGATGCGTTCCTGGAGCAGGGCCGCCCGTCGTCCGTCCTCTACGCGGGCGGCACGCGGGTGGCGCCCGAGGGGACGCAGATCCGGGTGCCGCTCCAGGATGTCACGCCGGCGTCGCTGGTGACGGCGATCGTGACCGAGCACGGCGCCGTCGGGCCGCCATTCGTGGCCGGCCTGGCCGCACACGTCCTGACGGCCGCGGCGCGTCGCGCCGCCTCGCCGAACCCGGCCCTGCCGCCGCCCGCGGCCGAGGACGCCGATGCGGGCCCGGAGGGGGTCACGCCGCCCCCGTCGTCCGCGGAGGCGGCGCCGCCGGCCCCGTCGTCCGTGGAGGCCACCTCCTGATGGCCACCGTCGCGATCGGCGCCCGTGGCTCGGTCGTCGCCCGCCACACCACCGATCGGCCGCTCCTGCGCGCCTTCCTCGAGCGTGACCGGCTGTTCGCGGCCTACGCCCTGTGCGATCTCGAGGAGCGCGAGTTCGGTCGCACCCGGTGGGGCGTCGCCACCTCCGGCGACCAGGTGCTCGCCGTGGGTCTCGAGTACGGAGGCCTGACGCCGCAGCCGCTGTTCCTGGCCGGGACGAACGAGGGCATCAGCGCGATCCTGCGCGACGTCGTCAAGCCGCGTGCGGCCTACCTCGCGGCCCGGGCCGAGTCGCTGCCCGCCGTCGTCCGCCATTACCGGGTGGAGCCGGGGCCGCCGATGATCCGGATGTGGGTCGATCGCGCCCGCTTCCTGCCCGTGCCCGCCCCGGTCGCTCGCATGCTCCCGGTCGAGGTGGGCGAGCTCAACCGCCTGTACCAGCTGGGCTTCGCCGCCTGGCTGCCGTCGAGCGCGGTCGCCGAGGGCGTGTACTACGGGATGCGGGTCAACGGGCGGCTGGTTGCCGCCGCCGGGACCCACGTCGTCTCGCGCGAGGCGCGGCTGGCGGTCGTGGGCAACGTGCTGACCCACGCCGACTACCGCGGACGAGGCTATGCCAAGGCCGTCACCTCCGCCGTCACCGCGGACCTGCTGCGCTTCTGCGACCAGGTGGTGCTCAACGTCCGCTCCGACAACCCGCCCGCGATCCAGGCCTACCTGCGCCTCGGCTACATGGAGCACTGCCGGTTCGAGGAGCGGCTGGTGCGCCGGACCGCCTCCCCGTGGGCCGACCTGACCGCGCCGCTGCGCCGGCTGCTCGGTCGCCAATCGGTGGACGCTGGCGGCGCCACGACCACCCGCATCGAGCAGGCCCATCCGCGCCAGCCCGGCCCTGCCGACCACCCCGCCGAGGAGTCCCGATGACCGAACGTATCGCCGCCGTCCCGCACGATGTGACGGATCTCGCGCTGGCCGCCGAAGGCGTCCGCCGCATCGAATGGGCGGAGCGCGAGATGCCCGTGCTGCGCCAGATCCGCGAGCGCTTCGAGCGCGAACGGCCGCTGGCCGGCCTCCGGATCGGCGCCTGCCTCCACGTGACCACCGAGACCGCGAACCTGGCGCGGACGCTCAAGGCCGCCGGCGCCGAGGTCCACCTCGCGGCGTCGAACCCGCTGTCCACCCAGGATCCGACCGCGGCGGCGCTGGTGGCGGAGTACGGGATCTCGACCTACGCCCGCCGTGGAGAAGACCGCGACACGTACTACGCCCACCTGCGGGCCGTCGCGGACATCCACCCGGTGATCACGATGGACGACGGCTGCGACCTCGTTTCGCTCCTCCACAGCGACCGGCGCTCGCAGCTGCCGGAGATCATGGCCGGCACCGAGGAGACCACGACCGGCGTGATCCGCCTGCGCGCGATGGCGGCCGACGGCGCCCTGGCGTTCCCGGTCGTCGCGGTCAACGAGGCGCTGACCAAGCACCTGTTCGACAACCGCTACGGCACCGGGCAGTCGACGCTCGACGGCATCCTGCGCGCGACCAACCTCCTGATCGCCGGGCGCCACGTGGTGGTCGCCGGGTACGGCTGGGTGGGTCGCGGGATCGCGTTGCGAATGGCCGGGCACGGTGCCCACGTGGCGGTCGTCGAGGTCGACCCGGTCCGGGCGCTCGAGGCGCTGATGGACGGCTACCAGGTGATGACCGTCGCCCAGGCCGCGCCGTGGGGCGACCTGTTCGTGACCGCGACCGGCAACATCAATGTCTTCCGGCGGGAGCACTTCGCGACCATGCGCGACGGCGCGATCATGGCCAACTCGGGGCACTTCGACGCCGAGCTCGACCTGCCCGCGCTGCGCGAGATGGCCGAGGGCCATGTCCGCGAGGTCCGCGAGCACGTGCAGCAGTTCGACATCGGCGGCAAGCGGCTCAACCTGATCGCCGAGGGGCGGCTGGTCAACCTGAGTGCTGCGGAGGGGCATCCCGCCGCCGTGATGGACATGAGCTTCGCGAACCAGGCGCTCTCGGCGGAGTACGTGGCCCGCCATCACGGCGAGCTCGAGCCGAAGGTGTACGTGGTCCCCGACGCGATCGACGCCGAGGTGGCCCGGCTCAAGCTGGCCGCGGTGGGGATCGCGCTCGATCCGATGACACCCGAGCAGCTCGCCTACGTGTCCTCGTGGCAGCACGGGACCTAGGGTGTCGATGACGAGCGACGCGCACCACGCCTCGAGCGATGGTGTCACCGTCGCCCCGTACGGCACCTGGACCTCGCCGATCGGGCTCGATGTCGTATCGGGGTCCGCCGTCCCCCTGTCCGAGCCCTGGCTCGACGGCGACGACGTGTACTGGCTGGAGGGCCGGCCGGCCGAGGGCGGCCGGCGAACGCTGCTCCGGCATGGCGGCGACGGCATCACGCGCGAGCTGACGCCCGCGCCGTTCCGCGTCGGCAACCGCGTCCACGAGTACGGCGGCGGGTCATACGTGGTCGACCATGGCCGGGTCGTGGTGTCCTCGATGGCCGACGGCCGGTTGTGGCGGATCGATCCAAACGGGTCCGCGGCCCCGGCGCCGATCACGCCCGAAGGCCCCTGGCGGTACGCGGATCTGCGCTTCGACCCGCGCGGGGAGCGCCTGTACGCGGTGCGCGAGACCCACGATGCCGTCCAGCCGGATCGCCCGGGCCTGGTCGTCAACGAGCTGGTGGCGATCGCGCTCGATGGCGGTGACGGACCGGGACAGGTGCTCGTGTCCGGCCCGGACTTCGTGGCCGCGCCGCGGCCCTCGCCCGACGGCGGGGAGCTGGCGTGGATCGAATGGGATCAGCCCGACATGCCGTGGGACGCGACGCGGCTCAAGGTGGCGCCGGTCGGGCCCGACGGCCACCTGGGCGCGGCCAGGGTCCTCGCGGGCGGCCCCGGCGTCTCGGCCATCCAGCCATCCTGGTCGCCGGGCGGCATCCTGCACTTCGTCTCCGACGAGACCGGCTGGTGGAACCTGTACGCGTTCGACGGGCCGGAGCGACTCGGCGGTCGGGCGCGCAACCTCGCCCCGCTCGAGGCCGAGCTCTCGGGTCCGCCCTGGGTGTTCGGCCGCTCCTCGTACGGCTTCTGCCCGCGGACGGGGACCGGATCGTCCGCCATGGATCCGGCGCCGGCCGAGTCGATCCTCGCCGTCGCGCGATCCTCGGGGCGCGAGACGCTGCTCCGGATCGGCCCCGGAGTCACGCCGATCGACGGGCCGTTCAGCGAGATCCACAGCCTGCAGGTCGCGGGTCCGCGGGCGCTGGCGATCGCGGGCGGGCCCCATGATGCGCCGGCCCTGGTCCGCTTCGACGCGATCACGGGGCAGCCGGCCGGCGTCCTGGCGCGCTCGATCTCGACGCCGATCGACCCGGGCGTCCTGCCCCACGCCGAGGCGATCGAGTTCCCCACCGGTGACGGCGAGACGGCCAGGGCGCTGTTCTTCGCCCCGACGAACTCGGCGTTCCGCGGCCCAGACGACGAGCGTCCCCCGCTGCTCGTGCTCGCCCACGGCGGTCCAACCTCGAGCGCGTCGTCCGCGCTGTCGCTCGATCGCACGTTCTTCACCTCCCGCGGGATCGCCGTGGTCGACGTCGACTACCGTGGCTCGACGGGCTACGGGCGCCCGTACCGGGACGCGCTCAAGGGCCGATGGGGGATCGTCGACGTGGAGGACTGCGTCGCGGCGGCCCGCCATCTCGCGGCCCGGGGGTCGGCGGATCCCGACCGGATGGCGATCCGAGGCGGCAGCGCCGGCGGCTACACCACGCTTGCGACGCTCGCGTTCCGGCCCGAGGCGTTCGCGGCGGGCATCAGCCTCTATGGCATCGCCGACCTCGAGCTGATCCACCAGGACGGTCACAAGTTCGAGTCGCGCTACGACGAGGGCATGATCGCGCCCTGGCCCGAGGGTCGCGAGGTGTTCCGGGAGCGATCCCCCATCCACGCGCTCGACCGCATCCGCGTCCCGATGCTCATCCTCCAGGGGCTCGACGACAAGGTGGTGCCGCCATCGCAGGTCGACGCGATGGAAGCAGTGCTCGAGGGGCAGGGCGTGCCTCACGTCGTGCTGCGGTTCGAGGGCGAGGGCCACGGGTTCCGGCGCGCCGAGACCTTGCGCGCTGTGCTCGCGGCGGAGCTGTCGTTCCTGGGCCAGGTGTTCGGGTTCACCCCGGCTGACGAGCTGACGCCGCTCGAGGTCCCCGGCCTGGGGGCCGCCTCAACGACCCGGTCGCAGCGATGAGGTCCGGCCGAGCCGATGGTACGCTCCGCTCACGGGCCGGCAGGCGGCTCACAGACCCCGGAGCACCATGAGCATCGTCGACGCCGATCACTACCTGTTCACGTCCGAGTCCGTGACCGAGGGTCACCCGGACAAGATGTGCGACCAGATCTCCGATGCCATCCTCGACGCGATCCTGCGCGAGGATCCGGACGCCCGTGTCGCCTGCGAGGCCGCGACCACCACGGGCCTGGTCCTGGTCCTGGGCGAGATCTCGACCACCACCTACGTCGACTTCCAGACCGTCGTGCGGGACACCGTCCGTGACATCGGCTACACGAAGGCCGAGTACGGCTTCGACTACCTGACCTGTGGAACGCTCGTGAGCGTCAAGGAGCAGTCAGGCGACATCGCGATGGGTGTCGATGCCGCGCTCGAGGTGCGCTCGGATTCCGCTCCGGTCCACGAGCTGGGCGCCGGCGACCAGGGGATGATGTTCGGGTTCGCGTGCCGCGAGACGCCCGAGCTGATGCCGCTCCCGATCGCGCTCGCCCACCGGATGGCGCGCCGGCTCGCCGAGGTCCGCCGCTCGGGCCAGCTGCCGTACCTGCGGCCGGACGGCAAGACGCAGGTCACCGTCGAGTACGAGCGGGGCGTACCCAAGCGGGTGCGGACGGTGGTCGTCGCGTCACAGCACGACCCGGACATGCGACCGGAGCGGATCCGCAACGACATCGTGGAGTACGTGATCCTGCCGACCGTGCCCGAGGAGCTCCGCCCGGTCGATCCCGTGATGCACGTCAACCCCACCGGCCGGTTCGTGATCGGCGGCCCGATGGGCGACGCCGGCCTGACCGGGCGCAAGATCATCGTCGACACCTACGGCGGCATGGCGCGCCACGGCGGCGGCGCCTTCTCGGGCAAGGACCCCACGAAGGTGGACCGCTCGGCGGCCTACGCGGCTCGCTGGGTGGCCAAGAACGTGGTCGCGGCCGGCCTCGCCGACCGGTTCGAGCTCGAGCTCGCCTACGGCATCGGGATCGCCCGGCCGATCTCGCTGTCGGTCGACTCGTTCGGCACGGGCCGCATCGGGGACGACCGCATCCAGCAGCTCGTCGAGCGCCATTTCGACCTGCGGCCGGCGTCGATCATCGACGCGCTCGACCTGCGCCGGCCGATCTACCGGCCGACCGCGGCGTACGGCCACTTCGGGCGGGAGGACCTCGACGCGCCCTGGGAGCGGACCGACAAGGCGGCGCTGCTCGCGTCCGAGGCCGGCCTGCCGGAGCCCGAGCTGACCGCGACGCCGTAGCGGCGAGCCTCATGGCGGCGTGCGCATCGCGCGCCGGGCGCGCGGCTCGCGAGGATCGTCCGGTGCCGTGCGAGGCCGGCCGGTAGATCGGCCCCAGTGCGAGCACCCGGGTCGGCCGCCTGACGGCGCCGTCCGAGCGTAGGTCAGAATGGAACGATGTACGTCGTGATCATGGCCGGCGGGGGCGGCACGCGACTCAGACCGATGAGCACGGCGACCCTCCCCAAGCCGTTCCTCCCGCTGCTGCCCACGGGTGAGACGCTCCTGCAACGGACCGTCGCCCGCCTGCTCGACGGCCCGGAGCTCGATCTTCCGCCCGGCTCGATCTCCGTCGTCGCGGCCGCCGCGTACGCGCCGCTCGTCCGGGCCCAGGTGCCGGGCGTCGCGGTGCTCGAGGAGCCCGAGGGCCGCAACACGGCGGCGGCGATCGCGCTGGCCACGCTTGCCATCGACCGCGACGCGGACGACGTGATGGTCGTCCTGCCCGCCGATCACCGGATCGACCCGGGTCGCGAAGGCGCCTTCCGGTTCGTTCTCGCCGCAGCGGCAGCGGGGCTCACGGGGCACCCGTTCGGCATCGACCTGCCGCTGGTCACGCTCGGTGTCCGGCCCACCGGCCCATCGGTCGAGTATGGCTACCTGCTGCCCCGGCACGACGCGGGTGCCGATCTCGCGGGGCTGCGGGCCTACCCGCTCGGGGCATTTCGCGAGAAGCCGCCGCGCGACGAGGCGGTGCGGCTGGTCGGCCTGCCGGACGTGGCCTGGAACGCCGGGATGTTCCTGTGGCGCCGGCGCGCCATCCGCGACGCGCTCGAGCGCTGCTCGCCGGTGGTCATGGCGACGATCGCGGGCGGCCTCGCGCGGGACCGGCTCGGCCCGGCCTACGCGTCGCTCGAGGCACGGTCGATCGACTACGAGGTCATGGAGCCGGCCGCCCGCGACGCGAGGGTCGTCATGGGGGTGATGGACGTCGGCTGGACGGACGTCGGGACGTGGGCATCGCTGCTCGCGGTGTTGGATGCGCCCGGGATCGCGGGTGAGGTGGTCGAGGCCGGGCGTCGCGTCACGCTCTCGGCGGACGACCTCGTCATCGAGCGCCTGCCGACCGGGCTCGTCGTCCGTGACGGCGCCGAAGGTACGATCACCGCGAGCCAACCGATCGCCGTCCTTCAGGGTGCTCGCACCGCGCGCCCGATCGTTCAGGCGCTCCTGGATCGATGCGCAGCAGCGGAGGCCCGTTCGTGACCAACCTGGCAGAGGCACTCACGCCGACCCGGATCGTGTTCGGGACGGACGGCTGGCGCGCCCGGGTGGCCGACGAGTTCACGTTCCACAACGTGCGCCGCTGTGCCGAGGGCGTCGCCGGCTACGTGGCGGATCGCGGTGCCCAGGCCCGGGGGGTCGTGATCGCGTACGACCGCCGGTTTGCGTCCGAGGACTTCGCGCGGGCAGCGGCCGAGGTGCTGCTGGCCCACGACATCCCCGTCGCGATCAGCCGGACGGGCGTCCCGACCCAGATGAGCTCGTTCGAGGTGGTCGAGCGGGGCTCGGCGGCCGGGATCGTGATCACCGCCTCGCACAACCCCTGGACCGACAACGGCTTCAAGGTCAAGGCGCCGACGGGCGCGGCGGCCGGACCCGAGATCCTGGGCGCGATCGAGCAGGTCCTGGCGGGCAACGGCGACCGGCCGATCGAGCGGCGACCCTTCGCGGACGCGGAGGCGGCGGGCCTCGTCGAGTGGTTCGACCCGTTCCCGGGCTACGAGCGGTTCGTGCGCCGGACGATCGACCTCGACGCGCTCAAGGCTGCCGACCTGTCGATCCTGGTGGAGCCGTTGTACGGCGTCGGGGCGGGCTGGATCCCGCGGCTCCTCGCGGGTGGCCGGATCCGGGTGACCGAGATCCACAGCGAGCGAAATCCCTGGTTCGGCGGCGTCAACCCGGAGCCGATCCGTCCCAACGTCGACGAGGCGCTGGACCGGATCGCCGGCGGCGGCTTCGATCTCGGGCTGCTCCTCGACGGCGATGCCGACCGGGCCGGCGCCGCGGATGAGAGCGGCACGTTCCTCCACCAGCTCGAGGTCACCGGCCTCCTCATGTACTACCTGGCCGAGCATCGCGGGCTCCGCGAGCCGGTCGTGGTGAGCGTCAACAACACCTCGATGGCCGCCGTGCTCGGGCGCCACTACGGGATCGAGACGCACGAGGTGCCGGTCGGCTTCAAGTTCATCGGACCCCGGATGATCGAGACCGGCGCCATGCTGGGGGCGGAGGAATCGGGCGGCTATGGCTTCGGCATGCACCTGCCCGAGCGCGATGGCATCTACGCGGATCTGATGCTCCTCGACCTGTTCCTGCGCGAGAAGGCCGCCGGTCGCTGGCCCGTGTCCAGGGCGGTCGCCCGGTTCCACGAGCTCGCCGGACCATCGTTCTATCGACGGATCGACGTGCACTTCGACCGACCGTCGTACGACGCCGTGAAGCAGCGGGTCCTCGTTGGCCTGCGGGACGATCCTCCGACGGCCCTGGCCGGCCAGCCGATCGTCCGGACGCAGGTCCTCTCGACCAACGACGGGCTCAAGTGGTTCCTGGCCGACGGCTCGTGGCTGCTGGTGCGGGCGAGCGGCACCGAGCCGCTGGTCCGCGTGTACACAGAGGCGACGACCCCGGACCTCCGGGACGAGCTGGTGGCCATCGGCGAGGGGCTGGTGCGAGCCGGCTGAGCCCGTCGCGGCGGTCCGGCTGAGCCCGTTGCGGCCCGGCTGAGCCCGTCGCGGCGGCCCGGCTGAGCCCGTCGCACGCCCCTGCGGCCCGGCTGAGCCCGTCGCAGCGGCCCGGCTGAGCCCGTCGCAGCGGCCCCGGATCTTCGGTGCGGAGCGGGTGATTTCAGGGGGCTGACCGCTCCGGCCCGGGGGGTGTAGGCTTGCCTGCAGCGACCGCCATCACCGGTCCTGGTCCGACCGGACGGCGGCCCTCGCGGACGCCCGGTGACCGGGCGACTGGAGGTTGATCGGCGATGCACTCCTCTCTCATCGGCAAGGTCGAGAAGGCGAATCGCTACGCTCGGGAGCTGGACCGGATCTCGATCGAGCGCGTTGCCCTGACGTTTCGCGGTGACAACGACACCCATCACGTCAGCCTCGACGCCGGACAGTGGCATTGCACCTGCCACTATTTCGAGAGTTGGGGTTCGTGCGTCCACCTCCTCGCGCTCCAGAAGATCTTCGGGGTGATGCTGCCCGAGGAGGCGCAGACCTCGATCTTCAGCGCCTCGGCGGCGAGCGCGATCGCCTGAGGCCAGGCGCCTCATCGGGGATCATCGCGTCACCTTCACCCGCCAGTACCAGCTCGCGGTGCGTCCGGCACCGAAGTCGACCGTGAGCTGGAGGCTCCAGGCCCCGGGTGCATGCGGTGCCGCCACGATGACCCCGCCCGTGGTCCCGGAACCGCCGTCGGCCGGCTGGCCGGCCTCACCGGCGGTGACCGGCGCCCACCGGGCCCGCCAGCCCGTGACCTGACCACCGGGCTGGAAGGAGACGGACAAGGCGGCATCATGCGCGGCCGTGCCGCGAGCCGCGCCGACGATCCACGGTGCATCCGAGACCAGGCCGTCCCAGGCAAACGTCCCGAGGTCCCCGGCGACCGCATCACGGTCGAGGCCGGCCAGCCGCGCTGCCGGCGGCTCGGCGGCCGCATCGGGCGTGGCGGGATCGGGCGTGGCCGGCGGGCTCGCCGTGACGACCGGCGGGCTCGCCGTGACGACCCCGCCGGACGGGCTCGCCGTGACGGCCGGCGTCACGACCGGGCTCGATGTCGGGGGGCCGCCGGTCGGCTCCGGCGGGATGGATGTCGTCGACGGCGCACCCGAGGTGCACGCCGCCGCGACGACCAGCAGCAGGAACAGACCGGCCGAACGAATGAGCCCGGCGGCGTGCGACCTCATGTCATGGCCTCCCTGTGCTTCATCTGGGGACGCGGAGCAGCACGCACGACCGCTGTGCGCAGATGACGACCGACCCGGCGCTGACCGACACCACGGCCGAGCTCGAGGCACGGAGACCCTCGTTCGCGGGCGCGCTGAACCTGGCTCGATACGAGCCCGACGCCCAGACCTTCACGCTGGTCCGATACGTCCCCGAGGATCCGGCCACCATCGTGGCGACGTTGCTCCAGGTGCCGGCGACCTGCTGCTGGAGCACGACCGTGCGGGAGCTGATGACATTGTTCGAAAGCTTGCCGGTGCCATTGCTGCGGAGCGTCGCCGTGAACGTCACCGACGCGCCGGCGCTGACCGCCGTCGACGATGCCTGCAGCGACAGCGTGGTGGGGACGTCCAGGCACGTGCTGTAGAGCGTCGTGCTGTTGGGAACGTCGTACATCTGCTGCAGCGCGGCCACGTCACAGCGCGCGTAGCCCGACGCGTTCCAGCCCACCTTCGGCTTCGTGTGCGAGTACGTCTGGACGACCGCATCCTCGTAGTCGCGGTCGTCACCGTAGTTAACGTGATGGTTCAGACCAAGGACGTGACCGAGCTCGTCGAGGGTGATCGTCTCGGCCCGGTAGCAGCCGGATGGCGATCCGCTCTGCTCGCACCATCGAAGCGTGCCCCAGTCGAACCGATGGCCATTCTCCCGGAGCCAGACACCGAACCAGCCCGGCGTCGAGCGGCGCATGCAGGCGAGGCCGTTGACCCCGCACGGGACGTTCGTGCCGTAGTAGATGGCGTTGGACGACGTGGACGCGAGCGAGAACGTCGGGGCCTTCGAGGCGCGCGAGGCGTTGGCATCGGCCGCCCCGGCCTTGATCGCCGACTTCATCGCGGACGGCGGCACGCCGCCGCTCGCCCATTGCCAGGTGAGCACCGAGCTCGGGGTCATCGGTCCGTCGCTGAAGGTGGGATCCGGATCGTGCGCCGCCGTTGGAACCGCCATTGCCAGCGACACCGCGAAGGCCGCGCCCAGCCAGGCGCCCGCAATCGCGGCTCGTGATCGTGCCCGCTGCCCGGTCTTGTCCAGCCTGGTCACGGCTGCGCCTCCTCGAAGGGCTCGACGGTGTCGGAGGCGGGGTCGATCGATGCCGCATCCGGCCCGCCCGCCGAGGACCCGACCGCAAGGAGGAGCGACCCGGGTGCGAGGTCTGCGCCGGCGGTCGCGGCCGAGCCTCGGCGCACCGGGGCCATGGTCGTTGCCCCGGGGACCGCCACCCGTCGGAGCGTCGGCAGCTCGAGGGTGGTGAGGATGCCGTCGGCGGCCCGGAAGACGAGCGAGCTGTCGTCCGTCCCGCCCAGCTCCGCGGGACCGGCGTCGTCGGCGACGGTGGTCTGCTGACCGGTGGCCGGGTCGAGCGCAACGATCGGGCACACGGTCTCGGCGCAGCGCGCATAGGCGATCAGCCGCCCGCCGGTGAACCCGAGGGCCGGACCCGTGTCGTCGACCGCCTGGACCCGCCCGGTGGCCGGGTCGAGGATCCGGGTGCGACAGGCCGTCGCTCCGCACGACGCCACCACGAGGTGCCCGTCGGCGCTGGGGCGGAGCTCGGTGGTGAACGTCGGCCCGTGGACGGCGTCGGGGGCCAGCCCGGCCAGCACCGGCACCGCCTCGGCCGCGTCGGGCGCTCGCCGCCAGACGCCGAGATCCTCGCGTGTCGCGCGGTCCACCCGATGCTCCCACACGGCGGTGACGTCGGGATCGAACACGGCGCTCCGGATCACGGCCGGCTCGAGCGTCTCGGCGCGGACGCAGTCGCGCACGAGGTCGATGAGGCGCAGGCGGGATCGTGACCCATCGTCGTCACCGACCAGCAGCAGGCCGTGCACCGGCCCCGTGGCGAACGACTCGGGTGGCAGCTCGACCTGCCCGACAACCCTGCCGGCCATGCCCACCGTGAGCCGCTGGCTCGCGAGCGTGGCCGTTCGATCGAGCACCGGATCCATCCGGTACCAGGCACGGGTCGCGGCGGTCCCGTGCGCGAGGGGCGCCGCGGTCCCCGAACACGGCGGCGGCTGCCAGGACGTGTCCGTGGCGCGCGGCACGGCCGGTCCCCCGGACGCCAGCGTGGCAACGGCTGCCAGCATGCCGAGGGACCCCAGTCCGCGCACCCATCGTGCGGCCTCCATCTGAACCTCCTCCGGCGGGCAACGTGTGGCGGGAGGAGGGCGAGGTTGCCAGTCTGGCGGGGGCCACTTTGCCGGCGCTTATCTGCCGACCGGCCACGGCGGCGTGACGGATGGCCGGTCGGGGCCCGAGGCCGAGGTGGTACGCTGCCCCCGCCAACGGGACGTCGAGTCCCTGCATGAACCCGACGCGGCAGGATCGCGAAGCCGGTGCAATTCCGGCACAGTCCCGCTACGGTGACCGCCCCCTGGGGCGGAAGTCCGGTCGCCGATCCGCCGTCGCCGCTCGAGCCTTCGAGAGAAAGGTCAGGCGTGCTATGCGATCCACCGCCTGACCCCTCCTTCGATCCCGAAGCGAGGGGTCTTCTGCTGTTCAAGCCACCCGTTCTTCTGACCGGAGCCCACGTGGACGCACGAATCCCGGCGGCACGTCGCCGCAGCCACCCGTTCCTGATCCTGTTTCTGATCCTCGCCACGCTTGCCCTGACCGGCTGCTCGACCGGCATCGCAACCCAGCCTCCGCCTTCCACCGTCACGCCGAGCGCCGGGCCGCCATCGCCCGCCACGGCCGTCCCGACGACCTCGCCCAGCGAGGCGCCGACCGCGGCCCCTCCGTTCCCGGTCACAGTCACCGACGACGAGGGGACGGACGTCACGATCGATGCCGAGCCCGCCCGCATCGTCACCCTGACCCCGGCCACCACCGAGACCCTTTTCGCGCTGGGCGTCGGGGATCGGATCGTCGGCAAGTCGGAGGACGTGCTGCTGTACCCGCCGCAGGCGAGCGCCGTCCCCGATGTGGAGAAGTTCGACGGCTCCGCGATCGTCGTGGATACGGAGAAGATCGTCGCCGCCAAGGCGGACCTCGTGATCGCCGGCGGAAACTTCGGCACGCCCCCGGACGCCATCCAGAAGCTCCGCGAGCTCGGGCTGCCGGTGGTCGTGGTGTACGCGCCGACGGTGGATGCGGTCTACGCCGACATCCAGCTCCTTGGACGGGCCGTCGGCCGGCCCGCCGCGGCCGACGCGATGGTGGCCAGCATGCAGGCGGCCTTCGACGCCGTGGCCGCCGCGGTCGCGGACGCCCCGAAGCCGCGTGTCTACTACGAGCTGGACGCGACCGGCGCCTATTACGGCCCGTCCGACGATTCGTTCCTGGCCGAGATGATCTCGCTCGCGGGCGGTGACCCCATCACGACCGGCTCGCCGGACAAGTACGACATCGCCGCGGAGCGACTGCTCGCCGCCGACCCGCAGGTCATCCTGCTCGCCGATGCGGCCTACGGCGTCAAGGCCGAGGACGTCGCCGCACGGCCGGGCTGGTCGGCGATGACGGCGGTCCGGAACGGCGACATTCGGCCGATCGACGATTCGACGATCACCCGTCCGGGGCCGCGGCTCTTCCAGGGGCTCGAGCTGCTCGCCTCGACGATCCATCCGGAGCTCTCGATCCCGGCCGCGTCACCCATCGCGCCGGCCCCGTGACCTCCGCCGTGACCTCCCGCGTGACGACCGTCGGCGACACCGGGGCGCGGCTCCAGGCCGCCGCGCGCGCCCGCGACCGCCGGCTCCAGCTGGTGATCGGAGGGGTCGCCGTCCTGGTCGTGGGGACGCTGCTCGGGATCGGGCTGGGCAGCGTCGCTGTCCCCGTGACCGACTCGGTGACGATCGTCGTCGACCACCTGCTCGGCACCCATCTCACCAGCGCGGACGCGTCGACGATCGCGATCGTCTGGGATCTTCGGATGCCGCGCGTCCTCACGGCGATCGTGGTGGGCGCGGGCCTCGCGATCGCCGGCGCAACCTTCCAGGGGCTGCTGCGCAACCCGCTCGCGGACCCCTACGTGCTCGGGACGGCGTCGGGGGCGGCGCTCGGTGCGGCGATCGCCGTGCTCATCCCCGTCCGGACGGTGTTCCTCGGGTTCGGGCTGGTCCAGGTGCTGGCGTTCGTGGGTGCCGTGACCGCGATCACCGTGGTCTACCGGCTCTCGCGGGTCAGCGGCCTCGCGCCGCTGACCAGCCTCCTGCTCACCGGGTACGCGGTCGCCTCGCTGCTCTCGGCAGGCCTGGCGATGACGATGTACTTCTCCGGTGCGGCCCTGCGGCAGATCTTCGGCTACCTGCTGGGCAGCTTCGCGCTGTCGTCCTGGGAGCGGCTGTTCGGTGCCCTGCCGCTGGTGCTGATCGGATCGCTGCTGATCCTGACCCGGGCCCGGGCGCTCAACGCCCTGCTGCTCGGCGAGGAATTGGCGAGCCACCTGGGCATCAACGTCGGCCGGGAGCGGGTCATCCTGCTCGCGCTGGCATCGATGGTCACGGCGGCGGCCGTCACCATCAGTGGTCTGATCGGCTTCGTCGGCCTGGTGGTGCCCCACGTGGTGCGACTCCTGACGGGTCCCAACGCCCGGGCGGTGCTGCCGATCTCGGCCATCTGGGGCGCGAGCCTGATGGTCTTCGCGGACCTCGCCGCGCGCATGGCCGGTGACATCCCGGTCGGCGTGGTCACGGCCGTGATCGGAGCGCCTTTCTTCCTCGTGCTGCTGCGGCGGGCGCGGACCGGGTACGAGCTGTGAGCGCCCCGCGGCCGGTCGCCCTCGCCGCCCTGATCGCGGATGGCGTGACGGTCGAGGCGCGCGAGCGGGCGATCCTGCGCGACGTCTCGCTCAGCCTCGACCACGGCGAGCGCGTGGCGCTGGTCGGCCCCAATGGCGCCGGCAAGTCGACGCTGCTCCGGGTGCTGGCCGGGATCCTGCGGCCGGCCGCCGGACGGGTGCTGCTCGATGGCCAGCCGATCGCCGGGCTCGACCGATCGGAGATCGCGCGGCGCCTTGCCGTCGTCCCGCAGCAGACGGCGCTGCCATTCTCGATGCGGGTCGAGGAAGTCGTGGCCCTCGGCCGGCTGCCGCACGAGGCGCCGCTGCGCGGGTCCGGTCCGGCCGATCGGGCCGCGGTGGCGGCGGCCATCGACCGGGTCGGGCTCGGTCACCTGCTGGGCCGCGATGCCCGGGAGCTGTCACTCGGCGAGCGGCAGCTGGTGCTGCTCGCGCTGGCCGTCGCCCAGGAGGCGCCCGTGCTCCTCCTCGACGAGCCGACCGTCCACCTCGACCTGCGCCACCAGGTGGAGGCGATGGAGCTGTTGCGTGACCTCAACGAGCGCGACGGGACGGCGCTGGTCGCGGTGCTCCATGACCTCGGGCTCGCGACGCACTTCTTTCCGCGGGTCGTGGTCCTGGATCACGGCCGGGTGATCGCCGATGGCCCGCCCGCCGAGGTCCTGACCGACGACCGGATCCGCGACGTGTTCGGCGTCGAGCCCGCGCTCGTCCGGCTGGCGGCGTCGATCGAGCGGGGCTGACGGCCGCCGCTGCGGGCCGTGAAGATCCGGCCGCGACCTTGCTGCGGCGACGGTCCGGCGGCGATCTTGCGGCGGCGACGGTCCGGCGGCGATCTTGCGGCGGCGACCTTGTGGCGGCGGCCGTCCGGCGCTGGCCCCCGCGTGCGGCGCTGGCCCCCGCGTGCGCCGCTGGCCCCGCGTCCGGCGGCGATCTTGCGGGCGGCGACGTTGCGGCGCTGGCCCCGGCGAGCGCCGCTGGCCCCCGAGTGCGGCGCTGGCCCTCGTCGGACGGGGCGGGACGACACCGGTACCCTAGCAGCGTGAACCTCCGTCGCGGGCTTGCCCTGCTGTTGATCGCCATCGCCGTCACCGCCTGCGGGAGCGCCGAGCCGTCCTCGCCCGCGAGCTCCGGTGCCGTGGCCACCGGGCCCGCGTCTCCCGGTGCCAGCCAGGCTGGGGTTGCCAGCATTCCACCCGGGAGCTCGGGGCCCCCGGGGGCATCAACGTCCCCGGGAGCGTCCGCGTCCCCGAATGAATCCGCTTCGCCCGGCCCGACCGGCGCCCCGGTCGAGTCCGAGCCGCCCTCAGCTTCCGCGGGCCCGAGCGAATCAGCCGGGCCGGCCGATGCCTGCTCGGGCCTGGACGCGAATCGCGAGTTCTTCGCCGCGTTCGCCGCGACCGTTGCGTGGCCCGTCCTGTGCGCCGTGCTCCCTGCTCAGTGGCACGTGACGACCGGCAGCTATCGGCACAGCGGGGGCGGCTACCTCGAGATCGGCTACAAGCGACCTGACGGCGCGCTGCTCACCCTCAAGGAGGGCACCTGCCGCGCCGCCGATGGCTGCGACCTGGCGGGCACCGACGCCGGCGATGCCTCGCTGGGTCCCCTGGCCGGCACCTTCGTCGCGCTCGATGACGGCGGCTTCGCCATCGTAGTGGATCGGGGCGCCTCGCCCAGCTGGCTGCTGGTGGCCGAGGGCCTCGGCGCGACCAAGACCCGGTCCCTCGGTGCCGCGTTCGCGCAGGTGGGCGGCTGACCCGATCGGGGTGTCGCGCCACCACCGAGGTCTGCCCCGTGCCTGACCGTGCCCGGCCCCGCGCCTTGACCGTGCCCGGCCCCGCGCCTTGACCATGCCCGGCCCCGTGCCCATCGCGTGCTCTCCCGGCGAGCGACCCATCGCACCGCAGGTCGATCTGCTCGCTTGGCGAGCGACCTGTGTCATGGACGACGAGCCCCGTGCGACGAACGGCTCGCCCAGCGAGTGGAAGGCCCCGCCGTGACACCAGTCGCTCGCCGGCCGAGCCGCCGCAACCGAGCGAGCCGCCGCGACCGGCCGAGCCGCAACTCTCCGGCCGAGCCGCCGCCCGCCGGTTGAGCATCTGCGACCGACCGAGCCGCAACTCGCCGGCCGAGCCGCGCCAACCGAGCGAGCCGCCGCGACCGGCCGAGCCGCAACTCTCCGGCCGAGCCGCCGCCCGCCGGTTGAGCATCTGCGACCGACCGAGCCGCAACTCTCCGCCGAGCCGCCGCCCGCCGGCCGAGCCGCGCCAACCGAGCGAGCCGCCGCGCCGACCGAGCCGCAACTCTCCGACGGGCCGCCGCTCGCCGTCAGAGCATCTGCGACCGGCCGAGCCGCAACTCTCCGGCTGAGCCGCCGCTCGCCGACCAAGCCGCCGCAACTCGCCGACCAGCCGGTCAGCGCGCCACGCGGTAGCGGAGGTAGACGATGCTCGAGGAGAAGGTGCGGGTCTCGACGAGCTCGAGATCCACCCGACGCTCACGCCGGGGAAAGAACGGAATGCCACCGCCAACGAGGATCGGGTAGACCATCGCCCGGTACTCGTCGATCAGATCCAACGCGGCCGCCTGGACGGCGAGCGTCGCACCGCCGATCGCGATGTCGCCCTCTCCCGGCTCGGCCCGCAACCGCTCGATCTCCTCCTCCACGCCGCCGGAGGCCAGCCGGGCACTGCCCTGCACCGCGGACAGCGTGGTGGAGAACACGACCTTGGGGAGCGGGTTCCAGAGCGCGGCCCACTCCAGCTCCGCAGCGTCGAGCGATGGATCCTGGGCAGCGGTCTCCCAGTACAGCATGGTCTCGTACAGCCGTCGTCCCATCAGGTGGACGCCAACCCCTCGGATCTCGTCGATCCAGAAGCGGAAGACCTCCTCGACCGGGGCCGTCCAGTCGAATGTGCCGTCCGGCCCGACGATGTAGCCGTCAAGCGAGACGCCCATCGAATAGGTGACGCTGCGCAACAGAACTCCTCCTCGGTAGCGGGTTCAACGATACGACTGCCGGACGCCGCAGAGCTCATCGCGGTCACGCGGATCTCCGGGGCATGTCACTGCCGCCGGGGCATGTCACTGCCGCCGGGGCATGTCACTGCCGCCGGGGCATGTCACTGCCGCCGGGGCATGTCACTGCCGCCGGGGCATGTCACTGCCGCCGGGGCATGTCACTGCCGCCGGGGCAACACGATCGGGCCGCCGCCACCCTTCGGGCTCACCCCCCGGCCTCGACCTGCCAGGCGTTCCTGACGCGCCAGGGACGTCCACGCCAGGGACGTCCACGCCGGCAACCGCCCGGGGAGCCGCATGTGCCCCTGGCCCGCCGTCGCGGCGGTCACCGTGCGGCCCGTGTCGATGGCTCATGATGCCCGCATGCGGATCGAGGACTTCGAGCTCGAGCGGTTCTTCGCGCGCTACGAGTTTGCCGTGCGCCACCTGCTGTGTGCGTCGGATGTCGAGGGCTGGCCGATGGCCGACCTCGTCGCGCTGGCCGATGCCGAGGCATCCGCCCTGTGGCACGGTCTCAGGCTGGGCTACAGCGAGGCACCCGGCCATCCGTTGCTGCGGGCGGAGATCGCGACCCTGTACGAGACCATCGGCCCCGCCGAGGTGCTGGTGTTCAGCGGGGCAGAGGAGGCGATCTTCGTCACCGCCAACGTGCTGCTCGGTCCGGGCGATCACGCGATCGTCGTCTGGCCCGCGTACCAGAGCCTCCATGCGGTCGCCCGGGCGACGGGCGCCGAGGTCAGCCTCCACGAGCTGCACGAGTCCGAGGGCTGGGCGATCGACGTGGACCGATTGCGCGGCCAGATCACGCCGCGGACGCGGCTGATCGTGGTCAACGCGCCGCACAACCCGACCGGCAGCCTGCCCGACCCGGTGACATATCACGCGATCGCGGAGCTCGCGGCCGACGCGGGCGCCCACCTCCTGTCCGACGAGGTGTACCGGTTCCTCGAGCTCGACGTCACCGACCGCCTTCCGGCCGGCGCCGACCTCGGGTCGCATGGCGTCTCGCTGGGCGTGATGTCCAAGGCCTTCGCCCTCGCCGGGCTGCGCATCGGGTGGCTGGCCACGCATGACGCCCGACTGCTCGACGCGGCCGCGCGGTTCAAGGACTACACGACCATCTGCGCCTCGGCGCCGGCCGAGATCCTGGCCCTGATCGCCCTCCGCGAGCGCGAGACCGTGCTGGCGCGATCGCGCCGGATCGTCGCCGACAACCTCGCCCTGCTCGACGGCTTCTTCGAGCGCCGCGACCGCCACTTCGGTTGGGTCAGGCCGCGTGGTGGGTCGATCGCCTTCCCGTCGCTCCGGGCCGGTGTCCCGGTGGAGCGGTTCGTGGGCGACCTGCTGGAGGCCGAAGGCGTGCTGCTTGCCCCGGGCTCGATCTTCGGCCATCCGGGGAGCCACTTCCGGCTGGGGTTCGGGCGCACGGACCTGCCGGCGGCGCTGGACCGCCTCGAGGCATTCGTCGAGCGAACGCTCGGCTGACGGCCGCCGGCAGCCCTGGGGGGTGCGTCAGGCGCGCTTGCGATCCAGGTCGAGGAACGGCAGCTCGACCACCCTGGCGCCGACCCGGCCGCGTCGCCCCTCGACCGTCCACTCGACCTCGAGCCGATCGCCGACCCGCGCGTGGCGCGGGGGCAGGGAGGCGAGCGCGATCGCCTGCTTGAGCAGCGGGCTCCAGCCGTGCGAGGTTGCCTTGCCGACCTGGGTGCCGTTGGCGAACACGGGCACCGGCGAGCGGTCGACGGTGGGCGAGATCGACGGCGGCAGCCCCTGCTCGTCATACAGCCGCTCGATGTCATACCAGTCGAGCATGAGCCCGGCCAGCCGGCGGGCCGGACCGCCCCGCGCCTGCTCCGCCCGGAGCGCTCGCCGGCCCACGTAGTCCCCCTTGTCGAAGCTGACCAGCCGGCCGAGGCCGATCTCGAACGGGCTGTAGCTCTGCTCGGGGTTCATCGCGTGGCGCGAGGAGGTGTAGTCGACCTCGATCAGGATCAGCCCGGCTTCGAGGCGCACGACGTCGAGCGCCAGCATCCCGGCGGGTCGGATGGCATAGGCCTGCCCGGCCTCGAGCACCGCATCCCACACGGCGCCGGCCCGGTTGGCGGGGATCCACAGCTCGTAGCCGAGATCGCCCGTGTAGCCGGTGCGGCTGATGTCGATGGCGACGCCGGCGATCCGGGCGGCCCGGCGCCGGAAGTAGCGCAGATCGCCCAGCTCACCGCCCGTCGCCGCCTCGAGGACGGCGCGGCTGAACGGGCCCTGGACGGCGAGCGCCGCGACCTGACTCGGTGACGTCCTCGACGTCGACGTCGAGTCCCGCCGCATTCTGCGTCAGCCAGCGGTACTGCGGATCGGCCGCCGTCCAGCGCAGCTCGTGCTCGCCGACCCGATGAACGGTGCCGTCGTCGATGACCTTGCCGTGCTCGTCGCACCACGGCGTGTAGTAGACCTGGCCCACCTTGAGCTTCGTCGCGTCCCGCGTGATCACACGGTCGGCGAGGCGGAGCGCGTCGGGGCCCGTGATCCGGTACTTGTACAGCGGGCTGACGTCGATCACCGCCGCCGCCTCGCGGATCGCGTTGTACTCGATGTCATGCGCATCGGCATAGGCGGACGACGCGAAGTATCCCGACCACTCGCGCCACTGCTGCTTGCGGTTGAGCGGCGCGGTGCGCGGATGGAATGGGGTGCCGATGCTCAAGTGGCTCCTCCTGCCCTGACCGCCTGAGTATGCATGCTCGCGGTTGGCGCCAGGGTCACGCCCGCGGTTGGTGCCAGCGTCACGCCCGCGGCGTGGGCCGGGCGCGGCCGCCTGGCTCGGTCCCGCCACCGCTCGCCAGGCGAGCAACTGGTGGCGCGAATGGCCATCCTGCGCGCCCGGCGGGCGGCTCGTGGCACGCGGCGGCGGCGCCCTGCCACGTTCGGCTCGCGGAGCGGGCAGCTCCGACGGTCGTGCCACGGGTCACTCGCTGTCCGGGCGCCCGCGGTGCGGGCCTGGGTGTCGGTGATCGTCCGCGGCATGCTCCCACCCCGGCGACCCGCCCGTCGACTCCCGTAGACTGCTGGGCGTGCGACCGGGCGTTCCGGGCGACCGCTGGCGAGGCGGGCGCGGACCGCCGGCTCGCGTCGTCGGTTCGGGATCGGAGGATGGGCGTGCCGCAGCGCTACGACGCGGTGATCGTCGGCGGGGGACACAACGGCCTCGTGTCCGCCGCGTACCTCGCGCGGGCTGGCCTCAAGACGCTCGTCCTCGAGCGCCGGCACGTGCTGGGCGGCGCGGCCGTGACCGAGGAGATCGTGCCCGGCTTCCGCTTCAGCGTCGCCAGCTACGTCGTCAGCCTGCTCCGCCCGGAGATCATCCGCGACCTCGAGCTCCCCAGGCATGGCCTCGACATCCTGCCCCTCGACGGCACCTTCACCCCGCTGCGCAAGGGAGAAGGGCCGAGGACGAAGGGCAGGGGCCGAGCCACGACCGGCGACTACCTGTGGCGCGTGAACGACCACGGTCGGACGGTCCGCGAGCTGCGCCGCTGGTCACTGAGCGATGCCGAGGCGTACGAGGAGTACGGCCAGCTCATGGTCGAGATGGCCCGCTTCATCAAGCCCATCCTGGGCATCGTGCCGGGTGACCCGACGGGCAACGACCCGCGCCCGATGCTGCCGCTCGCCTCGCTGGTGCGGCGCTTCGGGCAGCTCACCGAGCGCCAGCAGGCGGTGTTCGTCCAGCTCATGACGATGTCCGCGGCCGACTTCCTCGGGCAGTGGTTCGAGACCGACCCGCTCAAGGCCACGATGTCGGCCTCGGGGATCATCGGCACCTACCAGGGGATCCATTCGCCCGGGACGGCGTACGTGCTGCTCCACCACTACATGGGCGAGATCGATGGCGCGTTCCGCGCGTGGGGCATCCCCAAGGGCGGCACGGGCGGGGTGTCCGACGCGATCGCCCGCGCGGCCCGGGCCCAGGGCGCGGAGATCCGGACCCAGGCTCCGGTCGCGCGGATCCGGCTCGCGCCCGGGCGCGGCAGCCCGCGGGCGACCGGCGTCGTCCTCGAGTCGGGCGAGGAGATCGAAGCCGGCTCGGTCCTCTCGTCCGCCGACGCGAAGGTCACCTTCCTCGACCTGCTCGAACCCGGCACCCTGGACCCCGAGTTCGAGCAGGAGGTTCGCCGCTTCAAGTTCCGCGGCAGCTCGGGCAAGGTCAACCTCGCCATCGATGCGCTGCCGGACTTCACCTGCCTGCCGGGCGCGGGCGAGCACCTGCGCGGCGCGATCAGCTTCAGCCCATCGACCGAGGAGATGGAGCAGGCGTACGACGACGCGAAGTACGGCCGCTGGAGCCGGCGCCCGTACATCGACATGATCATCCCGACCCTGGTCGATCCGCAGATGGCGCCGCCCGGCAAGCACGTCATCAGCTGCTTCGTCCAGTACGCGCCGTACAAGCTCGCGCCCGAGCTGGGCAGCTGGGACGACCAGCGCGAGGCCTTCGGCGACACGGTGATCGACCGGATCGCCGAGTTCGCGCCCAACATCCGCGACATCATCATCGACCGCCAGGTGCTCACGCCGCTCGACATCGAGCGAACCATCGGGCTCACCGAGGGCAACATCTTCCAGGGCGAGCTGTCCCTCGAGCAGCTGTTCTTCAATCGGCCCGTGCCCGGCTACGCCCGCTTCCGGACACCCGTCCGCGACCTGTGGCTGAGCGGCTCGTCGACCCACCCCGGCGGCGGGCTGATGGGCGCCAACGGCCGGCTCGCGGCGCTCGAGGTCCTCGGGGTCGCGCGGCCGGAAGGTGGCCTGACGGTGGCCGGGTCGAAGGACGGACACCGGTGCCTACGACGTCGATCGTCGTCGGCGCCGGGCCATAACGGCCTGACCGCGGCCGCGTACCTGGCTCGCGACGGGTTGCGGGTCCTCGTGGTCGAGGCCCGCGATCGCGTCGGTGGCGCGACCGTCACCGGCGAGCTTGCCCCCGGTGCCCGGGTGCCAGCGCTCGCGCATACCGTCGGGCGGCTGCGACCCGCGGTCGCCCGCGATCTCGAGCTGGTGCGCCATGGCCTCGCGCTCGTGTCGCCCGAGGTCCGGGTGTTCGCCCCGCAACCCGACGGGCGAGCAGTCACGCTGTGGGGGGAGCTCGGGGCCACCGTGGATTCGCTGCGTGCCTGGTCGGACGACGATGCCGCGGCGTACGTCGAGCTCGACCGTCGCGTCCGCGTCCTGTCGCGGTTCCTGGGCGAGCTGGGCGACGAGGTGCCGCCCGACATCCAGGGACCGGGCTTCGCCGACGCCCTGCTCGGGATCCGTCTCGGCCGCGCCTTCCGCCGGCTGGGCCGGGACGACGGCCGGACGATGCTCCGGGTGCTGGCGATGGCGGTGGCCGACTTCGTCGCCGAATCGTTCGTGACGGAGGGGATCCGCGCAACGATGGCCTGGAGGGGCGTGCGCTACACGGCGATGGGTCCCTGGTCCGCCGGTACCACAGCGGTGCTCCTGGCCGATGCCGCGGGCAACGACGGCGGCGCCGCCGGTGAGACGGTGTTCGCGAGGGGTGGGCCGTCCGCGCTGGCCGAGGCGCTGGCGTCGGCGGCCCGGGAGGCCGGGGCGGAGATCCGGACCGGGGCGCGGGTGACGGCCGTGACCGCGACCGACGGGCGGGTCACCGGCGTGGCGCTCGAGGGCGGCGAGGAGATCACGGCACCGATCGTGGTCGCCGGCGTGGACCCGAAGCAGCTCCTGACCCGGCTGGTGGACCCGGTCACCCTTGGGCCGACGATGCGCTGGCGGGCCGGCAACATCCGGACGCCCGGATCGGTGGCCAAGGTCAACCTTGCGCTCGACGCGCTGCCGGAGTTCCCGGCGGCCGGCGGCGACGCGCGGCTGCTGCGGGGCCGGATCCAGGTCGGCACCACCTCGATCGACGACATGGAGCGGGCCTTCGACCCGTCCAAGTACGGCCGGCTCCCGGACGCGCCGGTGCTGGAGGCGACGATCCCCTCGCTGGTCGACCCCTCGCTGGTCGAAGGCGCGGCCGCGGGCACCCACGTGATGAGCGTCATCGCGCAGTGGATGCCCGCGACGCTCGGCGCCGACGAGTGGGGGACGCGGCGGGACGAGGTCGGGGAGCTCGTGATCCGGCAGCTCGAGACCGTGGCCCCCGGCATCGGTGCGCGGGTCATCGCGCGCCAGGTGCTGACGCCCGCCGACCTCGAGGCCGATTTCGGGCTGACCGGCGGCCATCCGCTCCACGCGGAGCCGGGTCTCGACGCCTTCTTCCTGTGGCGCCCCCTGCTCGGCTGGGCCCGCTACCGGATGCCGGTCAAGGGGCTGTACCTCGCCGGCTCGGGCGCCCACCCGGGCGGCGGGGTGACGGGCGCGCCCGGGCGCAACGCCGCGCGCGAGATCCTGGCCGGCCGGCGGCTCCGGGGACGATAGCCGGCGTCGCGGACGGGACACGGCACCGGATCCTGCCCGGCATCTCGATCCCAGGATTGACACCAGCTGCTGCCGCGGCCACCCATACCGTGTGACTGGCATCGGGAGAACCCGGTGCCACCAGGTGGAAGTGGGATGGATGCCGACCTCGTGATCCGTGCCCAACGGGGTGACAAGGGGGCCTACGGCCTGCTTGCCACCGAGATCGCCGACCGGCTCCTTGCCGTGTCGCGCAGGATCCTGCGCGACATCGACCTCGCCGAGGATGCGACGCAGCAGGCGCTGCTGACCATCTGGCAGGACCTTCCGCAACTCCGCGACCCGGTCCGCTTTGAGGCCTGGTCGTACCGGCTCCTCGTGCGCGCCTGCTACGCCGAGGCCCGGAAGGAACGCCGCTGGGCGCCCAACCTCCGGCTGCTGCCGGGAGACGAGCTCGCCACGGGCGACGACCTGAGCTCGGTTGTCGATCGCGACCAGCTCGAGCGCGGCTTCCGCCGCCTGTCCGTCGATCACCGCACCGTGGTGGTGCTGCACCATTACCTCGACCTGCCGCTCGACCGGGTCGCCGATATCGTCGGTATCCCGACCGGAACGGCCCATTCCCGACTCCATCACGCGATGCGTTCGCTGCGGTCGGCGCTCGATGCCGACCAGCGCCCGGCGTCCCGGGAGGTCATCTGATGAACGCCGAACGGGACGTCACCCGCATCGTGCGGTCGTGGCTGCGCAGTGACGAGCACGAGTCTGCCGACCGAGTCCTGGACAACGTGTTCGCGCTGCTGGACGCGACCCCACAGCGCCGTGCCTGGTGGCCGGCGCGGAGGATCGCCGACATGAATGCCTACGCCAAGCTCGCGATCGCGATCGCCGCCGTGGTGGTCGTCGCGGTCGTCGGCTTCAACCTGTTGCCAGCCAGTGGTGGCGTGGGGGGCGGTCCTGCTGCCACACCCTCGCCGTCGCCCTCGCCCACACCGTCGCCCTCGCCCACACCGTCGCCCTCGCCCACACCGTCGCCCTCGCCCACACCGAGTCCGACGCCGGTGGTGTTCGACTTTCCGCGCAATACCGATCTGGCGGTCGGGACCAGGTACTCGTGGGTTGTCAGCGGCGTTCCGCTCTCGCTGGCCGTGCCTGCCACGGGCTGGACCACGATCGGGCATCCTGAGTCGACGATGGGCAAAGGCGACGACGCGGGCGCCGGCCGCCCCCTCAAGGGCTCCTGGTTCCTGATCTGGGATGTCGACAACGTGAATGCCACGTCCTGCACGGAGACCGCGCTCGCGCCGGCGCCCGGGCCGTCGGCGGCCGATCTCGCGGCCGCGGTGGCGTCGATCCCTCATACCCAGGTCGTGACGGGCCCGTCCGACGTCACGGTGGGTGGTCGCCCAGCCAAGCACCTCGTGCTCGCCCTCCCCGACGACCTCGGCTGCGCCCCGGAATCATTCGATCTGTGGTCCGCGGACCCGGCCCCGGCATGCGGTACCGGCGCAGGCCCATGCTGGCGCTACGCCAGCGAGCCAGGCGAGACCATCAGCATCTGGATCGTCGATGCGGACGGTGGCCGCGTGTTCATCGAAGCCGAGACCTACAAGAGCACCGATCCCGGATACGCCGACGAGATCCAGCAGATCGTCGACTCGATCCAGTTCGAGTAGCCATCCTGGTCCGAAGCGTCGGATCGATCCCCTGCGGGGCGGCCCCGGAACGATCCCGGGCCGCCTCGCCAAATCGTGTCAGCGGCGCTCGATCTGGGTTGGGCCGTCAGGCCTTGTTGCCGCCCAGCAGACCGCCCAGGGCGCCCAGCGGCGAGCCCGGCCCCGCCTGCGCCGCCGCCCAGTCCCTGGAGCATGCCGCCGATGTCGAAGCCCGCGGTCGCGTCGCCCTTGGTTACCTTGCCGTCGGGCGTCGCGGCATCGACGATCGAGGGCAGGGCGCCCGCGAGGATGGGCATCAGCGTCTCGACCGGAAGGCCGCTCTTCGAGGCAAGCTGCTCGACCTTCTCGGGCCCGAGAGCGGCCGCCAGGTGCTGCGGATCGACCGCCTTGTTGGGGCCCGTCCCCACCCAGGAGCTCACCGCGTCACCCAGCCCGCTCTGGCCGAGCTGGTTGACCAGCCCCTCGAGGCCGCCGTGCCCTCCGACCAGGCCCCCGATCGCGCCCACGATGTCGCCACCGGCGTTGCCGGTCTCGCCCGCGGGCCCGCCGCCGCCAGCCGTGCCGCCGATGAGTTTGCCCGGCTCGTCCATCGGTTGCCTCCCGCTATCGCGACGGTCGCGCGATGTCGGGCCCATCGTCGCATCGACCGGGCTGGTGATGCCAGGCCCCGATCAGGGAGCCGTGAGCCAGTCCCAGGCGGTGCCGCGGAACGCGGTCTGCAGGCCATTCGGTCCCCACAGTACATGGCGGACGCCATCGGGACCCGTGCCGACGAGCACGAGACCGAACGTGTCCACGTTGCGGGCACGGTCAACGCGGATCGAGCCGGCCACGGTCAGGCCCTCGATGGTTGCGGGGCTGACGGCGAATGGCGCGGTCTCACCGGGGAGCACGCGGAAATCGTCGCCCGTCATCCGCCAGGCCTCGAACCGCAGATCGGACCAGCCGGCCAGGGCCGCCGGCGTGATGAGCTCGAGCTTCGAGCTGGCAACGCCCTCGGTCAGCGCCTCGCTCGTATCTCCGATGGCACCCTCGACCGGCGGGGGGCGGCCGATCCGGTCGAGGCCCTGGGCATGCCACAGCGCATCGAACGATGCGTAGGGTCCGCTCCCGACCGACGAGAGAAGGGTGCTCGTCTGGGATCCCACGGCGAGGAGGACGGCCATCGGCAGCGCCACGCAGCCCGCGAACACGAGCAGGATGTGACGACGTCGGACCTGCGGACCGGGGCGATCGATGGCGACCCGCGTCCCGGTGGCAAAGGCGATCGGAATGGCCAGCAGCGCGATGACGGCGGGCCAGCTCAGCGCCACCTCGAACCCGAACAGGGCCCAGGCGCCGATCAGGAGCGTGCCCGGGACCGCCCACCAGCGACCGATCGCGCGGACGCTGCGCCGGCTCCGCCTCGCGCTGACGAGCGTCGCCCGCCGCCCAGCCAGAAACGCGCCCATGGCGATGCCCGAGGCCGCCAGCGTGTCGGTCCACGACGTGGACGGCACCCCGCCCCAGTCGAATCGGAGGCCAGCCGTCCGCTGTGCCAGCGTCGCCGCCGTCACGGCGAGCGATGCAACGGCGAGTGCGAGGCCATAGCCCAGGATCGTGCCTCGGATCGCGCCCCCGACCGCGGCCATGGCGCCCCCGGCCACGCCGGCCGCCAGGCGACGCGGCGTCTGATGGGCTGCCCTGAGGCCGCGCGCCAGGGTTGCCGGAGGTCCGAGGCGCTCGAGCACGCTCCGTGCCGCTTTCTCGGGCGTGAGCCCACGGACGAGGCCGTCCTCGACGCCGTCCTCGATGTGCGCGGCGAGCTCCTCGCCAACCTCGCTCGCCCAGGGCTCAGGTAGGCGGATCTCGGCGGCCACCGCCGCCAGGTACGTTTCAACCCTCTGGTCAGGCACCAGACCCCTCCGGGCGCGCAATCCGCGCCACGCCAACCGAGAACGAGGTCCACTGGACGAGGCTGTCCGCGAGCCGCCGTTGGCCGGTCTCGGTGAGCCGGTAGTAGCGGCGACGTGGTCCCCGCTCGCTGCCGCGCCACGTCGCGACCAGGGCGCCGTCGGCCTCGAGCCGGTGCAGGGCCGGGTACAGGGAGCCCTCGGACGGCGAGAAGGTGCCGTCGCTGCGGTCGCGGATCTGCCTCGCGATCTCGTAGCCGTACAGCTCGCCGTCGCCGATCACGGCCAGCACGAGCAGCGGGGTGGTGCCTTTCTGGAGCTCGTCGCCGAGCGGTCGATGCGCCTTCACCCTACTACCTCATGACCCGAGGTAGTGATGCTGCGCGCCACGCCCACCCATGTCAAGGGCCGTCGGCCTCCCGGCTCTGGTTGAGCCCCCGCTGAGAGCGAGGGCAACCAGCGCCGGCGGCCATTCGCTCGCGCCCACGCTGATCATTCGGGCGGCGGCGGCTCTGGGTTCGGACACGTGGCGTCTTCCGCCGGACGCGAACAGACGCGGGCAGTGATCAGCATCCGTTCGTGGCGCTCGCCGCCGTCGTTGACGACGAACGACAGGCTGGGTTCCACGATGTCGACGTCGTGGTCGGGAGTCAAGACAACCACCAGCACTTGGAGGGGACCGTCGAGCGAGGAGAACTCGCTGCCCGCGAGGTCAACCTAGGCCGCGAGATCGTCCAATGAGACCTCGTGGTCACGCATGATGCCGATTGCGCCATCCGTCAGCCGGAGGGGCACGATCAGCTCGCGCCGAACGTCTGGCCCTGCGTCGATCGCCAGGAAGCGAACGTGGTCGCCCTCATGGACCTCGACTACGCCGACGCCCACGTACACGATTGAGCCGGGAATGACGGCCCCGCTCTCCGCGAACGAGGACGCCTGTTCGAAGTAATGCGGGTTGGGCTCCGCCAGGCACGCGGCCGCGGCGACCGTGAGCGATGCCATTGCGCAGCACGCGGCAAGCCGGCGAAATTGCTGCTTTCGCTCGCCGCGTGCAGCGCCTTGATCAGTTGCCACTCGCGCATTGGCAGGCACGAATCCCTCAGCGTCGCTCGAGCTGCGCCTCCTCGGCGAGCCGCTCCTCCTCGACCTGGCTGGAGGTCGGGATCTCGTCGGGCCCGGCCTCGACCTCGAGCGACCAGTCCCAGGTCCGCAGCTGCCGCAGGAGGCGCCGCCCCGTGAGGTCGAGGTGGATCGGCGTGACGGCGATCCGGCGATTGACGACCGCGTCGAAGTCGGTCCCGGGAACGCTGATCCCCGACGGCGGCGGGCCGCCGATCCAGTAGTACGGGAGGCCACGCGGGTCGAGGCGGCGGATGAGCTCGTCCTGGTAGATCCGCCGGCCCACGCGGGTGACCTCGAAGCCGCCGCATTCCTCGATGGGAACGGCGGGGACGTTGACGCTCAGCAGCTCGCCGCGCTTGAGCCCGTGCTCGAGGATGTTGCGGGCGACGACGGCGGCTGCCCGGGCGGCCAGCGCGAAGTCGACCTGCTCGTAGTACTCCTGCGAGATCGCGAACGACGGGCAGTTGTTGATGACCCCCTCCATCGCCGCCGACACGGTCCCCGAGTACGTGATGTCGTCGCCCAGGTTCGCGCCATAGTTGATCCCGGACGCGACGAGGTCGAACCGCTCGTCGAAGAAGCCCAGGAACGCGAGGCTCACGGCATCGGTGGGCGAGCCGTCGACCGAGTAGCCGGTCGAGCCGTCGGCCAGCGTCCGCTCGCGAACGCGGAGGGGTCGCATCAGCGTCTTCTGGTGGCCGACCGCGGACTGGTTGGTGTCGGGCGCGACCACGGTGACGTCGCCGATCGAGTCGAGGGCGACCTTGAGGGCGAGCAGCCCGCGCGACTCGATGCCGTCGTCGTTGGTCACCAGGATCCGGGGGCGGCTGGTCCAGTCACCCAGGGGCCGGCCCACCCGCCGCAGCGACCGGCGGCCGCCGCGAGCACCGGCCAGCGGCTCGCCGCGCTCCTTGTCCAGGTCGCGGCGCTCGGTTCGGGCCCGCTCGCGGGTCATCTCCGGGACCTGCCCGGGCTCGTCCTCGCTCATCTGCCGGTCGCGGTCATCCGCCGGTGGCGGCGCCCCCGGCGCCGCGCGGCTCGCTCTCACCCAGCGCTGCCGCGTGCCCCGAGGCCACCTCCTCCACGTCGGCGTCGACACCCGGCACGGGCTCGACCGGTTGCCGGACGGCCCGCCCCTCGCGCGCCGCCAGCCGGCGCGTGGCCCGGTCCGCGACCGTGCCGCCCTCGCGCGAACGCCCGAACCAGTGGAAGAAGAAGGCCGACAGCACCGCCGCGATCGGGATCCCGAAGATCGCCCCGGCGAAGCCCGCGATCTTGGACCCGATGACCACGGACGCAAGGACGACGATCGGATGGATGCCGACGGCGCCGGCCATCAGCCGCGGCTGGAGGACGTTCATCGACAGCATCCAGGCGATGGCCATCACGATCAGGACGGGGATGGTGGCGCTCGGCTCGAGGAGCAGGGCGACGGCCACCGGTGGCGCCCACGACACGAACGGCCCGAAGAACGGGACCGCGTGGAGCATGCCGGCGGCGACGGTGGTCACGGCGGCGTACGGGAGCCCGAACACGACGTTGACGACGGCGGTGATCAGACCGAACGTGAAGCCCATGATCGCCTGTCCGCGCAGGAAACCACCGAACGAGCGCGACACGCTCGTCTGCAGCAGTCGTGCTTCGGTGGCGAAGCCGGGTGGCACCAGCCGGTACAGGAATGCCGAGATGGCCTCGCGATCGACGGCGATGTAGATCGACAGGATGACCAGGATCAGGATGTTGCCGATCACCCCGACGCTCGCAACGGCCAGCGACTGGAGCGGCCCGACCAGCTCCAGCGCCCACTTCTGGAGGTTGTCGACGATCTGCGGGGCCTGGTCGGCCAGGTTGACGGCGAAGCCGAGCGCGGCCAGGCGTTCCTGGACGTTGGTGAGCAGGCTGGTCAGCTGCTCGTTGAACCGGGATGCGTTCTGGAGGAACTCGTTGATCGATGTCGCCAGCGTGGCCGACGCCTGCACCAGCACCGAGAGCAGGACGACCACGATCGCCAGGTACACGATGATGACCGCGCCCGCCTGGGGCATCCAGGGCAGCAGCCGGGTGACCATGCTGATCAGCGGCAGCAGCGCGAACGACAGGAGCCAGGCGAGGAAGAACAGCAGCAGGATGTCGCCGAACGAGTAGAACAGGTTGGCGGCGTCGCCCAGCACCACGAACCCGAGGGCGATCACCGCCAGCACGAGGACGGTGTCGATCAGGCGGCGCTGGCGTTCCGTGAGGCCGTTGGGCATGGCGTCAGCCTACGACGACCGGGTTCCGTCAGGAAGCGCGTTTCGCAGCCGGCCCCGCATGCGCGCCACGTGTCAGGGTCGTCGGATCAGCGCAGCCCCATCTTCGCGTGGACCTCGGCCATGGTGGCCTCGGCCATCGGGCGCAGCCGGTCGGCTCCGGCCTCGAGGATGCCCTCGACCTCCGCCGGGCTCGCCAGCAGCGCCGCGTAGCGCTCGCGGGCCGGGGCGTAGTGGCGGATGATCCGCTCGGCAAGCAGCTTCTTGGTGTCGACGCAGCCGGTGCGCGCCGTCCGCTCGCCGTCCCAGACCTGCTCGAAGTCGTCGCCGAAGAATCGATGAAGCTGGCAGACGTTGCACACCTCGGGCCGGCCGGGGTCGGTGCGCAGGATCCGTTGGGTGTCGGTCACCATCGACATCACCTGCTTCCGGATCAGCTCCGGCTCGCCCAGGATGTCGATCGTGTTGCCCAGCGACTTGGACATCTTCCGGACGCCGTCGGTGCCGAGCACCACGGGTGCCTCGGTGTAGACCGCCGTCGGCTCGGGGAACGTGTCGCCATAGCGGTTGTTGAACGCCCGCACGATCTCGCGCGACAGCTCGAGATGGGCCGCCTGGTCCTTGCCCACCGGGACGAGCCCCGCCTTGTACAGCACGATGTCGGCGGCCTGGAGGACCGGGTAGGTGAGCAGGCCGTGGTTGACGTCGTCGGGCTGGTACTGCTTCTTCTCCTTGTAGGTCGGCGTCCGCTCGAGCCAGCTGACCGGCGTGACGGTGGCCAGCAGCCACATCAGCTCGGTGTGCTCGGGACGATGACTCTGCACGAACAGGGTGCAGCGCTCCGGGTCGAGCCCCAGCGCCAGCAGCCCGGCGGCCATCTCGCGCGTCCGGCTGCGGACCAGGTCCGGATCGTGCGTGCTCGTGAGCGCGTGGTAGTCGACGATGCAGTAGATCGCCTCGTACTCGTACTGGAGCATGACGTAGTTGCGGATCGCACCCAGGTCGTTGCCCAGGTGGACGATCCCCGACGGCTGGATGCCCGAGAAGATCCGCGGGCGCTCGGTGGGCGCCTCGATCGCGGCGGGGGCGGGGCGAAGGTCGACGGTCATCGTGCCCGAGTGTACGGGAGGCCGCGGTCGCTCGGGAGTCGGGCCGAAGCAGCGACCGTCGCGCGGCCGGGTTCGATCGGCCCCTGGTGGCCCGGCGCCTCGCGCGTCGCACCCGCGGCACCCGCCGGGCGCTACCATCCCCCGGATGCCAGCCCAACCACCCCCGCCCCGATCGTGAGCCTCCAGCCGTTGCGCGTCGGGGTGCTCGGCGCCGGGACCGTGGGCCGCGAGGTCGTGCGGGCGTTCCTGGACCGCGAGCCGCGCCTGGCGCCGGCCGACGGCCGTCCGCTGGTGCTCACGGCGGTCGCCGAGAAGGACGTCACACGCGCGATCGGCTGGGGCATCCCGGAGGCGCTGCTCACCGATGCGCCGGCGCACCTCGTCGCCGGCGACGAGGTCGACGTGATCGTGGAGACCATGGGCGGCGCGGAGCCCGCGCGCACGCTGGTCCATGCGGCGCTCGCGGCCGGGCGCGACGTCGTGACCGCCAACAAGCACGTCATCGCGCACGACGGCCCCGAGCTCGAGCGGGTCGCGCGTGCCACGGGCGCGGCGCTCAGGTTCGAGGCGGCGGTCGGCGGCGGCATCCCGCTGCTGGGGCCGATCGCCCTCGACCTCGCCGCGGACCGGATCGCCCGCGTTCGGGGCATCGTCAACGGCACCACCAACCACATGCTCACCGCCATGGCGCGGGAGGGACGCGAGTACCTCGAGGTGCTCGCCGACGCCCAGGCTCGCGGCTATGCGGAAGCCGACCCCACCGCGGACGTGGAGGGGCTCGACGCGGTCAACAAGCTCGTGATCCTCGTCCGGCTCGCGTTCGGCGCCTGGATCGAGCCGGCATCGATCGACAACCGCCCGGGCACGGCGACCGGTGCGCCGGGACTGCCCGGGATCACCGGGGTGACCGCCGACGATGTCACGGCGCTCGCGGCCGAAGGCCGGATCCTGCGGTTGATCGCAACCGGCCGCCTGGCCGACGACGGCGCGATCGAGGCCTCGGTGGTCCCGACGGCGGTCCCCGCGACCTCGCCGTTCGGCCGCTGCGACGGCGTCCTCAACCGGATCGAGGTCGACGCCACGCCGGTGGGCCGGGTCGCGTTCGAAGGGCCCGGCGCAGGTGGCCCGGCCGCGGCGGCCGCGGTGCTGAGCGACCTGATCGCCGTCGCCCGCGGCGTCGGCTCGACCTGGGCCGGCCTGGCCCCTGCCGACGGGCGGTCGTCGATCGAGGTCCGCCCGGTCGCCGGCGAGTGCGTGGCCGCGCCGTCGGGCGCCTGCTACCCGGTGGGGGACTGAGGTCGCGATGACCATCCCACGGCCCTCCAGGCCGCAGCTCGTCGAGCGCTATCGCGCCTTCCTGCCGGTGACCGATGCCACGCCCGTCGTGTCGCTCGGCGAGGGCGCCACGCCGCTCGTGCACGCCCGGCGGCTCGGCGATTCGATCGGCCTTCGCAGCCTGTACCTCAAGGTCGAAGGGCAGAACCCGACCGGCAGCTTCAAGGACCGGGGGATGGTGATGGCCGTGGCCAAGGCCCTCGAGGCGGGCGCCCGCAGCGTCATCTGTGCCTCGACCGGGAACACCTCGGCATCGGCCGCCGCCTACGCGGCTGCGGCGGGGCTCGAGTGCGTCGTCGTCCTGCCCGCTGGCAAGATCGCCGTCGGCAAGCTGCTCCAGGCGCTCGTGTTCGGCGCCCGCGTCATCGCCGTCAGCGGCAACTTCGACGACGCGCTGCGCGTCGTCCGCGCCCTCGCCGAGCAGGACGACCATCCGATCACCCTGGTCAACTCGGTCAACCCGTTCCGCATCGAGGGCCAGAAGACCGCGGCGTTCGAGGTGTGCGACGACCTCGGACGCGCCCCGGATGTGCTCGCGATCCCGGTCGGCAACGCCGGCAACATCAGCGCGTACTGGCGCGGCTTCCGCGAGTACCGGGAGGCGGGCCAGGTGGCCACGACGCCGCGCATGTGGGGGTTCCAGGCGGCCGGTGCCGCGCCGCTCGTGGTGGGCCACCCGATCGAGCATCCGGAGACCGTGGCAACCGCCATCCGAATCGGCAACCCGGCCTCGTGGTCGCTGGCGACCGCGGCCCGCGACGAGTCCGGCGGGCGCATCGAGGCGGTCACCGACGACGAGATCGTGGCCGCCTACCGGAGCCTCTCGACGCTCGAGGGCGTGTTCTGCGAGCCCGCCTCGGCGGCCTCGGTGGCGGGGGTCGCGAAGGCGGCGCGGGCGGGCGCGCTCGACCCGGATGCCCTGGTCGTGTGCGTCCTGACGGGCAACGGTCTCAAGGACCCCACGACGGCCGAGGCAGGGCTGGCCGTGGAGGTCGTCGAAGCCGAGCCCACGGTCGGCGGTGTGGCGACGGCCCTCGGATGGACCTGACGGCGCCGCAGCCCATTCCCACCTCGGCCGGCGGCTGGGCCGCGATCGTCGGACGTCGGCTGTCGATCGAGATCCCGGCCTCGAGCGCGAACCTCGGCGCGGGCTACGACTGCCTCGGTCTCGCGCTCGAGCTGGTGAACCGGGTGACGGTCGAGGCGATCGAGCAGGGCGACGGGGCGATCGATCTCACGGTGACCGGCGAGGGCGAAGGCGAGCTCGAAGCCGGTCCGTCCAACCGGTTCGTGGACGGCCTCGAGGCGGCGCTCGCCCTGGTGGTCGGTCCACGGCCGGCGACGGTCGGCTGGCGGATCGCGATGGACAACCGCATCCCGCTCGCGCGCGGCCTCGGTTCCTCGGCGGCGGCGACCGTGGGCGGCGTGGTCGCGGGCAGCGTCCTCGCCGGCTCCGCGCCCGGTGGCACGTCACCGGCCGGCGCTGCACGGCCGGCACGCAAGGGGGTAGTCACCGGCCGGCACGTCACCGGCCGGCGGCAGCCTCTCCCCGATGACCCAGCTCGCGATCGCGACGCGCATCGAATTGCATCCCGACAACGCGGCGGCGGCGCTGCTGGGCGGGTTCGTCGTGTCCGCCCAGCTCGGGCAGCGCGTGGAGGCGGTTCGCTTCGACGCCCCCGAGGGCCTGCGTGCCGTGCTGTTCATCCCCGAGCGCCGGCTGTCCACCGCGGACATGCGCCGGGTGCTGCCGGCCGAGGTGCCGCTGCGCGACGCGGTCAGCAACATGAGCCGGATCGCGATCGGGGTGGCCGGGATCGCAGCCGGCCGCTTCGAGCTCCTGGCCGATCTCACGGTCGACCGCATCCACGAGCCCTACCGCTCGGTCGCGTTTCCCCAGCTGCCGCGCCTCACCGGTGCCGCCCGGGCAGCCGGCGCGCTCGGCGCGTTCCTCTCTGGCGCCGGGTCGACGGTGCTCGCCTTCGTGGCCCCGGGCTCGGACCCCGCGCCGGTGGAGGCGGCGCTGGTCGAGGCGGCAGCGGAGGTCGGGCTCGAAGGGCGAAGCGCGGTCGTCTCACCGCGCAACGAGGGTCCCCGGATCGTCGGCGACTGAGGTCAGCCGGGCCCGGCGCGCGGCGGCGCCATGCCGGGCGGGACGAACGGGTCGGGCTCGGGCGTGCCCAGCGAGGTGCGGACCGGGATGACCCCCGCCCAGACCGGCCACGTCTCGTCGCCGGGATCGTCGTGGCCCACGTCGTCGCGGATCTTCGCCGACGCCTCGCGGAGATCCATCCACAGCACCGAGGTCTGCTTGCGCTCCCGCTCGGTCAGCGGCCGGAGCTGCGCCCAGCGACCCGGATACAGGTGCTCGATGAAGGCCTCGAGCGCGGCATCCGTCTCGTCCGGGTCCGTCACCAGGTGCGCCGTGCCGAAGACCATCGCCGAGCGGAAGTTGACGGAGTGGTGGAACCCCGATCGGGCGAGCACGAGCCCGTCGAGGTGGGTGACGGTGACGCACACGTCGGCGCCGTCCACCGTCCGGAGCATGCGGCTCGCCCGCGATCCGTGCCAGTACAGGCGGTCGCCCTGGCGCCAGACCGCGGTCGGCGTCACGAACGGCTGCCCGTCCTGCACCCAGCCCACGTGTCCGACCACCGCCGTATCGACGATCGCCTCGATGGTCGCGCGGTCGTAGCGGGCGCGCTCGGGCAGCCGGCGGACGCGGGTGCGTTCGCTCGGTGCGGAGGCCTGGCGGGCGATGGGACGCGGTGTGCTCAACGGCGATACAGGATCCAGAGCGCGACACCCGTCGCAGGCGGCGTCATGTACGGCTGCTGGCCGGGCATCGCCATCTGGGTCGCGACCGCCCCGATGTTGGCGACCCGCCAGCCGTCCGGTGCACGACGTGCGGCATCCGCGGCGACCCAGTCCCAGAGCGCGTCGCCGAGCGTGGTGTCGGCCGTGACCAGCAGCTGGTCGTCGCCGATGAGTCGTTCCTTCATCACCCCTCCTTGGCAAGGGCCCGTGTGGAATGGCGGGCTCAGCGTACTTGGCGGACGGCCGTCATGTCGCCTCGATTCGAACCCCGCCCACGCGTCCGGCGTGGCCCGCCCCCCCGGCCCGCCCCCCGGCCCGGATGCCCAGACCGGCCCGCCTCAGCCCGCCGGCGCGTCCCCGTCGTCCGCACGCCGCTCGGTGCCCTGCGCCGGTGGCGTCCAGGCGCGATCCGCGTAGCGCATCTGGCGCTGGATGAGGTCGTCGTCGAGGCGCCGGGCCTCCGCCCGGAGCAGGACCCGCTCGCGCTCCACCTCATCGTCGGGCAGGTGGTCGTCGGTCCCTCGCACCCATCTCGAGCCCGGCCCAGCCGCCGGATCGCCGGCGGCTGCCCGCCCGCGCCCGCCCGCGTCGTCTCCGTCCGTGTCGACCTTGAACACGCGCCGCAGGAAGCCCATGGTCATGCGCTCGCGTGGGATCGGATGAACTGCAGGACCTGCTCCCACGCCTTCGCCGACGTGGTCGCGAACTCGTCGGCCTTGCGGTCGAAGAAGCTGTGGGGCGCGCCGGGGAATGTCGTCAGCTCGTGCTCGATCCCGGCGACGGTCAGCGCGGTCTCGAACGTCCCGACCGCCGCGGCCGGGATCCCCTCGTCCGCCCCGCCGAACAGCCCCAGGACCGGGCTCTCGAAGGTGCCGGCCACCTCGGCCGGTGCCGGGGACCCGTTGTAGTGCTCGCCGAGGGGCCAGCCGTAGAAGCCGATGACCCCGGCCAGCCCCAGCCCGAAACCGGCGCTCAGGAAGGCGAGCCGACCGCCGAAGCAGAAGCCGACGGTGAACAGGGCGCCGGGATCGGCTTCGGCGCGAAGGTGCGCGGCGGCGGCGCTCGCGTCGGCGCGCAGGTGGTCGAATCGCGTCTGCTGCACGTGCTCGCGGTACTCGAACCCGGGGCCGCGGTCGCCGATGCCGGCGGTGCGCCCGAAGTAGTCGAACGCGATCGCGTCGATGCCGTGCTCGGCGAACCGGAGGGTGAGGTCGCGGTAGTAGGCATGGAGCCCGCGGACGTCGGGGAGGATGACGATCCCCGCGCCCGTCGGCTCCGCGGCTCGCGCGCGATAGGCCGCGAAGCGGTTGCCGTCGGCGGCCTCGAGCACGAGCTCCGTGGCGTCGAGCGAGCCGCCGGCGATGGCCGGGATCGGTGGCCGGGAGTCGTGATCGAAGCACATCCGCAGGCTTCCTCCCTCGTGTGTGGCGCCTTCCGACGCGCCGCCGGCGGCGCGCGTTCGGCCCGCCTCCGTCCATCCATGCCGCCGCGACCGGGACGCCGGAAGCTCGATTGTGGCGCCTCGCGGGGAATCCGTCCCCGGCGTGGTGCGCGACGAACCGTCGTCCCTGTCCGCCGCGTGCCACGGGTGGGCCGAGCACGCTCGGCTAGAATGCGCCCATGCCCAGCCCGCTCGTGGTGATGAAGTTCGGGGGGTCGTCCGTGGCCGGCGCGGAACGGATCCGGCGGGTCGCCCGCAGGATCGTCCGCGAGCGCGCCGGCGGCGCGCAGCTGGTCGTCGTCGTGTCGGCGATGGGCGACACCACGGACGAGCTCCTGGCGCTGGCCGCGGCCATCACCGACGACCCCGACCCGCGCGAGCTGGACGTGCTGCTCGCGACCGGCGAGCACCAGAGCGCCACCCTGATGTCGATGGCGCTCCAGGCGCTGGGGGTGGCCGCCATCAGCCTGACGGGCCCCCAGGCGGGGATCACGACCGACGGCCGGTACGGCAAGGCACGGATCGCCGGGATCGACCCCCGCAGGGTCCGGGCCGAGCTCGCCGCCGGCAAGGTCGTCATCGTGGCCGGCTTCCAGGGCATGAGCGTGGCCGCGCTCGACGGGCTGGCCACGACGCCCACCGCGAGCGACGTCCACGCCGCCGAGATCACGACGCTCGGTCGTGGTGGCTCGGACACCACCGCCGTCGCGCTCGCGGCGCAGCTGGGCGCCGATCGCTGCCAGATCTACACCGATGTCACGGGGATCTTCACCGCCGATCCGCGGATCGTGTCGACCGCCCGCCAGCTGCCCGTCATCGGCTACGAGGAGATGATGGAGCTCGCCCACCAGGGAGCGCAGGTGATGCAGGTGCGCGCCGTGGAGCTGGGCTGGGTCAACGACGTCGTCATCGAGGTCCTCAGCTCGTTCGAGGACGCCCCCGGTACGCAGATCACGGAGGACCCGCTCGTGGAGCAGCGGAACAAGGTCCGTGGGATCGCCCACGACCGGAACGTGGCCAAGATCACCCTGGTCGAGGTCCCCGATCAGCCGGGCGTCGCGCGCAGCGTGTTCGGGCCGCTGGCCGACGCGGGGATCAACGTCGACATGATCGTCCAGAACGTGGGCCACGGCGGCGCCACCGACCTCAGCTTCACGATCCCCCGGGTCGAGCTCAGCCGGGCCAAGCGCATCCTCGAGCCGCTCATCCGCGAGCTCGGCTTTCGGGACATGTCGACCGACAGCTCGGTCGCCAAGATCTCGATCGTCGGCGCGGGCATCCACAACGCGCCGGGCTATGCCGCGCGCATGTTCGGCACGCTCGCCGATGCGGGGATCAACATCGAGATGATCTCCACCTCGGAGATCCGGATCACGACGATCATCGCCGAGGACCGGGTGGAGGACGCGGTTCGCGCGCTCCACGCCGCCTTCGAGCTCGAGCTGCCCGAGCCGGTCGGGGCAGCCGGGGCGGCCGAGGTGGTCAGCCCTGTCGCCGGCTGACCGGCGACGGACGGCCCCGGTGGCCGTGCCCGTGCACGAGGCCGCGGTGTTCAACCGCGTCGAGCATGCCCGGCGGGTGGGGTCGACCAACGACGTGGTCCGGGGCTGGCTCGCCGCCGGCGAGCCCGAGATCTGCCTCGCCACCGCCGGCGAGCAGACGGCGGGCCGCGGGCGGCTCGGCCGCACCTGGGTGGCGCCGCCCGGCGCCGCCCTGCTGGCCTCGCTCGGCTTTCGGCCCACCTGGCTCCCGCCGGACCGGACATGGCGGCTGCCGGCCACGGTCGCGCTGGCGATGATCGACGCGGGTGAGGAGGTGGCCGGTCTGCGGGAGGGAGCGATCAGGCTCAAGTGGCCCAACGACCTCGTGATCGAGCACAGCGGGCCCGAAGCCCCGCTGACGGACGAGCACGACGTGCTCGCGGCGCTTGCCCGGCTCACCGCGCCGATCGAGCTCCGCAAGCTCGCAGGGCTCCTGGGCGAGAGCGATCGTCTGGGCACCGGCGATCCGGTCGTCGTGGTCGGGATCGGGATCAACGCCAACTGGGCGGCCGCGGACTTTCCGGCAACGCTGGCCGGGTCCATGACCAGCCTTCGCGAGGCCTCCGGCGGACGGCCGATCGACACGGGCGACCTGCTCGCCGCGTTCCGCGACCACGTCGAATCGCGCATCACCGCGCTGCGTGCCGGCTATTTCGACCTCGCTGCCTGGAGCGAGCGACAGGTCACGACCGGCCGTCTGGTGGTGCTCGACGGTGGCGCCTCGACCCAGGGCCCCGTCTCGCCCGAGGCCTTCGGCACGAACGAGGCCTTCGGCACGAACGAGGGCTTCGGCACAAACGAGGGCTTCGGCACGAACGAGGGCTTCCGCACGAACGACGGCCCCGCCTCGCCCGATGGCCTCGCCTCGCCCGGCGACCGTCGCCGCCCCGCTGACCCGGCCACAGGGCTCACCGTGCGGGCCCTTGCCGTGGACGCCGCGACCGGCGCGCTGGTGGTCGAGGATCCGGCATCGCCCGTGGGTGAGCGGCTGGTGCATGCGGGCGAGGTCCGTCACGTGCGGCTTGCCGCGGGCCAGGTGTAACGCGATGGCCCGGCCGGTGTTTGGTAGGCAGGTGCGGTCGCCGGAGGAGCGATCGGTCCCGGAGCGGGCGGCGCGGGGAGGCGTCGTCCCGCTCGATCGAGACCGCCCGCTCGTCGAGGCCGCGCGCCGGGACCCCGCCCGGTTCGACGCCCTGTATCGGAAGTACGTCGCCCAGGTGTATGCCTTCGCCCTCTATGAGCTCGCCGACCACCACGCCGCCGAAGACGTGACCGAGCGCACCTTCCTGCGTGCCCTCGCCGCCCTGCCGCGCTTCCGCGAGCTCGCCCGCCCGGAGGACGGCCCGGATGCCTCCACCTTCCGCGTCTGGCTGTTCCGCATCGCCCGCAACGCGATCTCCAACGAGCAGCGCGCGCGCCGGCGGCGTCCGGCGGCATCGCTCGAGGCGGCCCTGGGCGCCGGGCTGGCCATCGCGGACCCAGCCGATCTCGAGGCCGGGACGGTGACCCGCGACGAGGCGGCGAGCGCGCTGCGCGCCCTGGGGACCCTGCCCGAGGATCGCCGCCGGGCGCTCGTGCTGCGCTTCGTCCACGAGATGAGCACGGCCGAGATCGCGGGGGTGCTCGGCCGGTCAGAGGGTGCGGTCCGGGTCCTGATCCATCGTGCGCTCGGGGCGGTCGCCAGCGAGCTGGGTCACGACCGGAGCCGGCGATGACCGCCCCGGGAGCGGCCGACGACGAGCGGGTCGCGGTCGACGCGCTGGTTGCCGACCGCTACCTCGACGCCCTCCTGGGCATCGCCGATCCGCACCTCCCGCCCGCCACGCGGCGCGTGCCGGCCACCCGTGACGCGGCGGGCGCCGCCGCCGACGCCGCCGCCGACGCCGCCGTCGAGCCCGAGCTGCTCCATGCCGCCCGCGTCCTGCGCCGCGCGCTCGTGCGCGTCCATCCCTCGTTCCGCTTCGAGGAGCAGCTGGCGGGACGCCTCTCGGCCGCTGCCCGTGCCGATGGCGGTGTGCATCCTCGAGGCGCGCTGATCCCGTTCGGCAAAGCGTTGCTTCGGGTGCCGGCCGGGCCGTCCGGGCCACTCGTGGCCGAGATCGCCGAGCCCGTGGAGGTCGTGGAGGCGGGGGAGGTCGCGAGGCCCGATCCGTGGCTCCACGCGATCCTGACCGGCTCGCCGCACCCGATCGGCTCGCCGGATGGTGCCGGCCCGTTGCGTGCGGCCGGCGGACCCGGACCCGAATCGAGCGCGGACTCCCGCCTCGCCGCCGCCCGGCGGCCGCTGCTGGTCGGCGGCGCGATCACGTCCGCGGCGCTGTCGCTCGCCGGCGTCGCCTGGGTCGCCTGGCGCGTCGCGCGGCCGGGATCGATCGGCGAGATCGAGGGGACCGTCTGATGCCGCTCAAGTTCCCGACCTTCCGCCCCCGGCGCGAGGACTACCCGGCCAGGCTGTGGACCCGCTGCCCATCGTGCGAGGAGCAGCTGTTCAACAAGCAGCTCGAGAAGGTCATGAGCGTGTGCCCGTCGTGCGGGCACCACTTCCGTCTGTCCGCCCCGGTCCGGCTGTCGCAGCTGCTCGACGACGCAACGTTCGAGGAGCGCGACGCGGGGCTGGTCTCCGAGGATCCGCTCGGGTTCGTCGACCAGAAGGCCTACCCGGACCGCGTGGCCGCCGCGCAGCTGGCGACCGGGCTCCGCGACGCCGCCGTCTGGGGGTTCGGGCTGATCGAGGGCCAGCGGGTCGCGATCGTGGTCATGGACTTCGCCTTCATGGGCGGCTCGATGGGCGCGGTGGTGGGCGAGAAGGTCGCCCGGGCCGCCGAGGCCGCGCTCGCCGAGCGGGTGCCGCTGGTGATCGTGTCGGCATCGGGCGGGGCGCGGATGCAGGAGGGCACCCTCGCGCTGATGCAGCTGGCCAAGACGATGGCGGCGCTCGAGCGCCTGCGCGCGGCCGGCATCCCGTACGTCTCGGTCATGTCCGATCCGACCACCGGCGGCGTGTTCGCCTCGTACGCCGCGATGGGCGACGTCAACCTCGCCGAGCCGAACGCACTGATCGGCTTCGCCGGCGCCCGCGTCGGGGCGGGTACGATCGGCCAGGAGCTGCCGCCCGGGTTCCAGCGGAGCGAGTTCCTGTTCCACCACGGGTTCGTGGACCGCGTCGTCCAGCGGCCCGATCTCCGTCGCGAGCTGGCCCAGCTGCTGCGTTTCCTCGGCCCCCGGCCCGTGGAGGCAGCCCGTGGTTGACCGCATCCTGAACCGGGGGCGCGACGGCGGCGACGGCCGGGACGGCGGGGAGGCGGCGCCGGTCGACCCAAAGGCGGCGGTCTGGGCGCGCGTGCAGCTCGCCCGCAACCTGCGCCGGCCGCGAACCCTCGAGCTGCTGGCGGAGATCGCCGACGAGTTCCTCGAGCTCCACGGCGACCGCCTGTTCGGCGACGACGAGGCGATGGTCGCCGGCTTCGCCCGGATCGACCGGCACCGGGTGGCCGTCATCGGCCAGCAGAAGGGCGGCGACACGGAGGAGAACGTCCGCCGCAGCTTCGGGATGCCGCACCCCGAGGGGTACCGCAAGGCGATGCGGGTGATGGAGCTCGCCGAGCGAGCCCGGCTCCCGGTCGTCACCTTCGTCGACGTTCCCGGCGCCCACCCGGGCTCCGAGTCCGAGGAGCGCGGCATCGCCGAGGCGATCGCCCGGTCGGTCGGGCTGATGACCCGCCTGCGGACCCCGATCGTGACCGTCATCACGGGCGAGGGAGGGTCCGGGGGCGCGCTCGCGATCGCGGTCGGGCGACGTCGTGCTCGCCCTCGAGAACGCGGTCTACTCCGTCATCTCGCCCGAGGGCTGCGCGAGCATCCTGTGGCGGACGGGCGACGAGGCGGCGACGGCCGCCCTGGCCATGAAGATGACCGCCGCGGACCAGCAGCTGCTGGGCGTGGTCGATGAGGTCATCCCCGAGCCTGCCGACGGCGCCCATGCCGATCCGGGCGAGACCGCCCGCCGGGTGCGGGCTGCCGTCATCCGCGAGCTGGACCGCCTGACGGCGATCCCGGTCGAGCGGCTGGTCGAGGAGCGCTATCGCCGGTACCGTTCGCTCGGCGCCTACGCCGAGCTGGCCGGCCCCGCGCCCACGCCGCCGATCCCGCCCCGTCCGGGCTTCGCAGATCGCCTGCGTAGCCTGATCGAAGCCGGCCAGCGCGCCATCCCGGCGCCGCTCCCGGTCGGGCGGCGCGACGATCCGCCCGCTCGCGAGGACGTCTAGCCCATGCCAAGCAACCCGTCCGGCGGCCGCACCCCGGCCCAGCGCCAGACCGATCACGCCAGCCTCGCGCGCCTGTCCGATACGCTGGTTCCGGCGCTGGTCCAGAAGCTGGCCGCCAGCGGTCTGGGCGAGCTCGAGGTGCGCGAGGGCGAGTGGCGGATCCGGCTCCGCCGACCGATCGCCCCGGCTCCGCCGCCCGCCCGCCGCGCCGATCGGCCGCGGCTGGGCGTCCACGCCGACCGCGACGGCCGGCCGGCCCGCGATGCCGCCACGCTCGGTCAGCGTGGGCAGCCGGCGGGCGATGCGGCCTTCGAGGCGCGCCGCCCCCAGGGTGACCTCACGGCCGAGGCGCCGGCACGAGCGACGGCGACGTCACCGGCGGTCGGGGTGTTTCGCCCCGGGCCCGCCCGCGGGGCCGTCGTTCGGGCGGGTGACCCGATCGGCGTCGTCGACCTGCTGGGCATCCCGCAGGATGTGCCTGCGCCGATCGACGGGACGTTGATCGAGGTGTTCCCCGAGCCGGGTGAGGCGGTCGAGTACGGCGAGGCGATCGCCACGGTCGAGGCCGGCCCGGCGCCGGCGGTGACCGCGAGCGACGGATCGGCTCCGGCGTCGGCCGTTGACTCGCCCGCCACGGCGCCATCCGCCGACACGTCCCGGACGCCCGATCCCACGGCCGACGGCGGCGCGCCCGATCCCGACGGCCGACGGTGGTGCGCCCGATCCGGGTGCGACCGCGGGTGACGCCGATCCGGCGCCAGGCGCGACCGCGGGTGAGCGCGATCCGGCGGCAGGCGCGCCGTCCGTCGATCCGGGGCCGGGGCCCGGGGCGGAGGGCCGTCCGTGATCGGCCGGATCCTGATCGCCAACCGGGGCGAGATCGCCCTCCGGATCCTGCGTGCCTGCCGGACGATGGGGATCGAGGCCGTGGTGGCGTACGCAGAGCCCGATCGCTCGTCGCTGGCGGCCATGCTCGCCGACGAGGCGATCTGCATCGGCCCCGCCGACGCCCGACGCTCGTACCTCTCGGCGCCGGCGCTGATCTCGGCCGCCCTCGTCACCGGCTGCGACGCGATCCACCCGGGCTACGGCTTCCTGTCCGAGGACGACGCGTTCGCCGACGCCGTCCGCGCCCATGGGCTGACCTTCATCGGCCCGCCGGCCAACGTGCTCGAGCGGTTCGCCTCCAAGGAGGAGACCCGGCGCCTGCTCGCGGCCCACGGATTGCCGACGATCCCGGGCTCCGGGCTCCTCGTCGACGACGCCCAGGCGCTCGAGGATGCCGAGGCCGTCGGCTACCCGGTCCTGATCAAGCCCTCGGCGGGTGGTGGCGGCAAGGGCATGCGGATGGTTCGCAGCGCCCGGGAGCTGGCCGCGGTGCTGCCGATCTGCCGTTCCGAGGCGCGCGCCGCGTTCGGCGACGACTCGCTGTACCTGGAGCGGTGGCTCGAGGAGAACCGGCACGTCGAGGTCCAGGTCGCCATCGACCGCTTCGGCCATGGCGTCCACCTGTGGGAGCGTGACTGCTCGGTCCAGCGGCGCCACCAGAAGATCATCGAGGAATCACCGTCACCCGCGATGACCCCGGCCGGCCGGCGCGAGCTGGCGGAGCGGGCGATCAGGGCCGTGGTCGCCGCGGGCTACGAGAACCTGGGCACGCTCGAGTTCCTGGTCGACACCGACGGCAACGCGTACTTCATCGAGATCAACTGCCGGATCCAGGTGGAGCATCCGGTGACCGAGATGCTGACCGGCATCGACATGGTCGCGCTCCAGATCCGGATCGCCTCGGGCGAGCCGCTGGGCTTCACCCAGGCCGACGTCACGCTGCGGGGCCACGCGATCGAGTTCCGGATCAACGCCGAGGATCCCGAGCACGACTTCCGGCCCGGTGCCGGCACCATCGAGCGGTTCAGCGCGCCCGGCGGGCCGGGCGTCCGGTTCGACTCGCACGCCTATGCCGGCTACGAGGTGCCGCCCTACTACGACTCGCTGCTGGGCAAGCTCGTGGTCTGGGGGCCCACCCGGGACGACGCCATCGCCCGCGGCCGGGCGGCGCTCAGCGAGCTGGTCGTCGAGGGTGTCGTGACCAACACCCAGATCCACCGGGCGCTGCTGGTCTCGGAGCCGTTCCTCGAAGGACGATTCACCACCAACCTGCTCGATCGGGTGGGCGCCGGGGCGTTCCTGGCCGGCGCGGAGCGCGGCTGATGCGCCTCGCCCTTCGACGCCGCTCCCGCCCCGCTTGCACCCCTGCACGAACCCCCGTGCGCGGCGCCGTCACCTTGGGTGACACTCGCCCGTACCCCGCCAGGAGCCGCCCGTGACCGACCCCAGCTCGACCGCGCCCGCCGCCAGCTCGACCGCGCCCGCCGCCAGCTCGACCGCGCCCGCCGCAGGGTCCCCCGCCGACCGGCCGGCGACCCCCGGCATCGTCCACACCGCCGGCGAGATCCAGGGACTGATCCCGCATCGCTGGCCGTTCCTGCTCGTCGACCGGATCGTGGATTACGACCCGGAGGCCAGGCGGATCGTGGGGATCAAGGCGGTCACCGCCACGGAGTGGTTCTTCCAGGGCCACTTCCCCGGACTGCCGGTGATGCCGGGCGTCCTCCAGGTCGAGGCGCTCGCCCAGACCATGGGCATCTACGTGGCCAAGCAGCCGGGCTTCGGCGACCGGATCGGCCTGTTCGCGGGCATCGACGAGGTGCGCTTCAAGCGGGTCGTCGTGCCGGGCGACACGCTCCGGCTCGAGATCACCATGGAGAAGCTGGGCAGCCGGTTCGGCAAGGGTCGTGGCATCGCCAGCGTCGACGGCGAGGTGGCCTGCGAGGGCCTGCTCAGCTTCATCATCCCGCCCGCCGGAGTGCTCCGGTGACCCGGGTCGCCGTGCTGTCCGACGTCCACGGCAACCTGGTCGCGCTCGAGGCGACGCTGGCCGCGATCCGCGCCGAGACGCCCGATGCGATCCTGGTGGCCGGCGACCTCGTGCTCAACGGTCCGGACCCGGCCGGCAGCGTCGAGGCCCTTCGCGCCATGCAGGCGGACGGCGCCCGGATCGTGTCCGGCAACACCGACATCGCGGTGGCCGACTTCGACTTCGGCGCCGCCTTCCCGTGGTACCAGGACGGCGTGCCTGAAGCCGTCCGGATCGCGGCCGAATGGGCCCACGACGCCCTGTCCGACGAGCAGCTGGACTGGCTCCGGGGCCTCCCGTCCGAGCGACGCCTGCGGATCGATGACGACGCGCTGCTGCTGGTCGTCCACGCGTCGCCGGGCTCCCAGACGCGTGGCTTCGACCAGGCGCTCGACGCCAACGTGATCTTCGAGCGCGCAGCCGAGACCGACGCCCGCGTGATCTGCGTGGGCCACACGCACGTGCCGGAGGTTCGTGATCTCGGCTGGAAGGTGATCGTCAACGACGGCAGCGCCGGGTACGTGTTCGACGGTGACCCGACCGCCTCGTGGGCCCTGGTGACGATCGAGGGTGGCGAGGTCGCCGCGGACATCCGTCGGACCCCGTTCGATGCGCTCGCCGTGGCCAACGCGATCTCGGCCCGCGGGCTGCCGGGCGACGTCTATCGCGCAGCCACCGTCAGGACGGGGAAGCTGGTTCGATGAGCTGGGCCTGGCCGGAACGCCCCCGGCGCGTCGTCGTCACGGGCCTGGGCGCCGTCACGGCGCTGGGCAACGACGTCGACGCCACCTGGGCGGGGCTGCTGGCCGGGCGGTCCGGGGTCGCGCGGGTGACGTTGTTCGATCCGTCCCGCCTGACCGTGCAGATCGCGGCCGAGGTCAAGGGCTTCGACCCGTCGGGGGCGCTCGACCGCAAGGAGATGCGGCGGACCGATCGCTACATCCAGTTCGCCCTCGTCTGTGCCCGGCAGGCCCTGGACCACGCGGGGCTGCCCGCCCGGTTCGAGGGTGCGCAGGCGGCCCGCGCCGGCGTCGTGATCGGCTCCGGGCTGGGCGGCGTGTCCACGCTGTTCGACAACGTGCTCATCATGGCCGAGCGGGGTCCCGGCAGGATCTCCCCGTTCTTCATCCCGATGGGGATCGCGAACGTGGGGTCGGGCCAGGTGGCCATCGCGTGCGGCGCGATCGGGCCGAACTTCGCGACGGTCTCCGCCTGCGCGACGGGCGGCCACGCGATCGGCGAGGCGTGGGAGATGATCCGGCGCGGGGACGCGGACGTGATGCTCGCGGGCGGCGTCGAGGCGCCGATCCACGAGGCGACGCTGGGCGGGTTCGATGCGATGAAGGCGCTCTCGACCCGCAACGACGACCCGCCCGCGGCGTCGCGCCCGTTCGATGCCGCCCGCGACGGGTTCGTGGTGGGCGAGGGCGGGGCGGTCCTGGTCCTCGAGGCGCTGGAGAGCGCCGCGGCGCGCCGGGCCACGCCCCTCGCCGAGCTGGTGGGCTACGGAGCGACCGCCGATGCCTCGCATATCACGCTGCCGGCGCCCGGCGGGATCGGGGCCGTGCGGGCAGCCCGCCGCGCGCTGGAGAAGGCGGGGCTCGAGCCGGACGAGATCGACCACGTCAACGCTCACGCCACATCCACGCCGCCGGGCGACGCCGCCGAGCTCGAGGCCATCCACACGGTCTTCGGGGATCACGCCCCGCGGGTGGCCGTGACCGCCAACAAGTCGATGCTGGGGCACACCCTCGGGGCGGCCGGTGCCATCGAGGCGATGGCGACGGTGCTCGCGCTGCGGGACGGGCGGGTGCCGCCGACCATCAATCTCGTCGACCCTGACCCGCAGGGCGAAGGTCTCGATCTGACGCCGAACGTGTCCGCCACCCGTCCGATGCGGGCAGCGGTGTCGAACTCGTTCGGGTTCGGGGGCCAGAACACGGCGCTCGTGTTCCGGCGGTGGGCCGGATGAGCCGCCATCGCGAGGGGGACCGGGAGGAGGACGCCATGCCGGACGTCGAGCTGGCAGACCAGCAGCCCCTGGTCGAGCCGGTCGCGGTTGGCCCGGGCGATGGTCCCGCGCTGCCCCTCGAGGGTGCCGCGGGCGGTCCCGGGACCGACGAGGCGGGCACGCTCGATGACGGGGCGGCGGGAGCGCCCCTGCCGGCCCCGGCGCTGGCCGGTGCCGATGCCTCGCTGCTGGCCCTGGTGGACCGCCTGACCGCGGTCCTGGAGCGCAGCGACCTGGGTGAGCTGGAGGTCGGCGCCGGCGGCACCACGATCGTGCTCCGCGCCCCCGTCGCGCTCGAGCGACCGATGAGCGCGGCCACGGCCGTCGGGGATCCGCCCGTGCTCGACGTTGGCCAGCCCGGGGCTCCGGCGCCGGCCGGTCCTGCGCCCGGTGCGGCCGACGTCGCGGCCGTCGCACGGCCGTCGGTGCAGGCGCCGCTCACCGGGATCTTCTATCGCGCGCCGTCGCCCGGCGCCATGCCCTACGTCGCGGAAGGCGATCACGTCTCGGTCGGTCAGATCATCGGGCTGATCGAGGCAATGAAGCTGTTCAACGAGATCAAGAGCGACCTTGCCGGGCGGGTCGTCCGCGTCTGCGCGGAGAGTGGCGCCCTGGTGAAGGCCAAGCAGGCGCTGATCGAGGTGGAACCCGCATGACCGATGCCGTGCCCCGCGCCGTCCGGCTCACCGGCTGGGGCCGCTACGCCCCGTCCGGCGTGCTCACCAACGCCGACCTGGAGCGGATGGTCGACACCTCCGACGAATGGATCGTCTCCCGGACGGGGATCCGCGAACGGCGGGTCGCGGCGGCCCACGAGACCACCGCCTCCATGGGCGCGGTGGCCGGTCTGCGGGCCATCCGGACGGCCGGGCTCGAGCCGGACGACATCGACGTGATCCTGCTGGCCACCCTGACCCCCGACTACTGGATGCCCTCGACCGCGGCGCTGGTCAAGGAGGCGATCGGCAACACGCGGGCATCCGCGTTCGACGTGATGGCCGCGTGCTCCGGGTTCGTGTATGCCTACGCGACCGCGACCGCCTACCTCGCCTCGGGCATGGCACGCCACGCGCTGGTCATCGGATCGGAGCTGCTCACCCGGTTCCTCGACTACACGGATCGGAGCACGTGCATCCTGTTCGGCGATGGGGCGGGCGCGGTCGTCCTGTCCGCGACCGACGAGCCCACGGCGCCGGTGGGGATCGAGATGACGACCGAGCCGCAGGGCGCGTACATGATCTGGCTCCCGGCCGGCGGCTCGAAGAGCCCGCCGTCCGCCGAGACGATCGCCCGGGGCGAGCACAAGATCCGGATGGAAGGCCGCGAGACCTACCGGTTCGCGACGCGCACGCTGGCCTCCACCGCCCTGGCGGCCGTCGGCAAGGCGGGCCTCACGGCCCGCGACATCGACCTGTTCATCCCGCACCAGGCCAACGTCCGGATCATCGAGGCGGTGGCCAAGGGCCTCGACCTGCCCATGGACCGGATGTTCGTCAACCTGGACCGGTACGGGAACACCTCGGCGGCGTCGGTGCCCATCGCCCTGGCCGAGGCGGTCAACAGCGGTCGGGTGCAGGTCGGCGACCACCTCGTGTTCGTGGCGTTCGGCGCCGGGTTCACGTCCGGTGCGGTCGCGATGGAATGGACGGCCGACCCGGCCCGGGGCCCGGTGGGCGACGCGGCCGTCCGTCCGGAGGACGTCAGCGTCCGGCTGCCCGTCGAATGGGACTCCGTGGATCCCATCCCGCCGGCGCTGGCCGAGGTCCTCCGCCGCCCGCTGCCCGTGGACCTCGACCTGTCCGACGTCGCTCCGGGCGAGCCCGAGCATGCACCCGTGCCGGCCCGCTGACGACGGACAACCGGAACTCCCAACCCTCGCCACCCGCGTCGCGCGGGCATCGCAGGAGGCAGCACCGAATGCTCGATCTCAGCGGCAAGGTCGCGATCGTCACCGGCGGCTCGCGCGGCATCGGCCGCGCCGTCTCGCTCATGCTGGGACGCCAGGGCGCCGACGTGGCCTTCATCGATCGCGCCGCGTGCCTCATCGACGACCACACCAAGGGCGACGTGGAGGCGATGGGGCGGCGGTCCGTGTGCGTCGGCGGCGACGTCACCGATCCCGCCTCGTGCGCCGAGACGGTCGCGGAGACGCTCAAGGCGTTCGGGCGGGTCGACATCCTCGTCAACAACGCGGGCATCACCCGCGATGACCTCGCGATGCGGATGACCGACGAGCAGTGGTCCGACGTGCTCACCGTCAACCTCACCGGGTCGTTCTACATGGCCCGTGCCGTCCTTCGCCCGATGCTCAGGCAGCGCTCCGGCCGGATCATCAACATGTCCAGCGTGTCCGGGCAGATGGGCAATGCCGGCCAGGCGAACTACTCGGCGTCCAAGGCGGGCCTGATCGGCCTCACCAAGGCGCTCGCGCGCGAGGTCGCATCCCGCGGCATCACGGTCAATGCGGTCGCGCCGGGGTTCGTGGTGACCGACCTGACCGAGAGCCTCCCCGACAACGTCAAGGACGCCATCAAGGGCGCCACCCCGCTCGGCCGCTTCGCCACCCCCGACGAGATCGCCGCCGCGGTCACCTTCCTCGCCTCCGACGAGGCCGGCTACATCACGGGCCAGGTGCTCGGGGTGGACGGCGGCCTCGCGATGATGTAGCCGATGCCGTTCACGATCGAGGCCACCGAGCTGCCCGAGGTCCGGCTCATCCGGCCGCGCGTCTTTCCCGATGAGCGGGGCTGGTTCCTCGAGGTGCAGCAGGCCGGCGCGTTCGCGGAGCTCGGCCTGCCCACGGCCTTCGTCCAGGTCAACCAGTCGCGGTCGTCGACGGGCGTGATCCGCGGGCTCCACTTCCAGTGGGATCCACCCCAGGGCAAGCTCATGCGCGTGGTCGCGGGCCGCGCGTTCCTGGTCGCCGTCGACATCCGGCCGGGCTCGCCCACGCTCGGCCGCGCGGTCACGGTGACGGTCTCCGCCGACGATCCGGTCCTGGTCTGGGCCCCGGCGTCGTTCGCGCGCGGCTTTGCCGCGCTGAGCGAGGTCACCGAGGTCGAGTATTTCTGCACGGCGGCGTACCGGCCCGCCTGCGAATCCGCGATTCGGTGGGACGACCCCGCGCTCGCGATCGACTGGCCTGTGGCGGCGCCGCTGCTGTCGTCGAAGGACGCCGCAGCCGGCTCGCTCGAGGACTGGCTGGCGCGGCCGGAGGCGGCGGCGTTCGCGTACCCGCCCGGGGGCGGGACAGGCGTCACGCCGATGCCCGCCGAGGGTGGTGATCGACGGCCCTCGGGCTGACGCCTGCGGCCATGCCGGCGATCTGAGGGCGCTCCAGCGGGTCTCGCCCAGGTCGCATCGAGCGCACCACGCGCCGCTGCTCCAGTACCTTCGATGGGTGCCGGGCCTGCTCGGTCGGTGGCAGCATCCGGACGTGCACCGGCTGCTCGCAACCGTCACCCGCGTTGCCGCCCGGCGGGGCTCGGTTTCCACGACCCGCCTGCATTCGGTCACCTTCGGCGGGGGGTTGGTGATCCTCGTCCTGGGCCTGCTGGGCTGGCTCCTGCTCGGCGGGCCGAGCAGGGTCCAGGACGTCCTGATCGTGCTTGACCTCACCGTCGGCGGAACGATCCTGCTGACGGGCTCGCTGGTGGGCCGGGCACGCTCGGGCCAGGCGCGGCGCGAGGCCCAGCTGCGCGTCCTCCAGCACACGGCGAGGCGCATGAGCGCCAGCCTCACCCGCGAGGATGTCGGCCGAGCGGTGGTCGAGGAGACGCGCCGCGTGATCGACTACCACAACGCGCGGGTCTACGTGCTCGAGCCGCCGAACCAGCTGGTGGCGATCGCGTTCGAGGGGCGGGTGGGGGCGTACGAGAAGGTGGACCTCGAGATCCTGCGCACCAGCGTCGGCGAGGGGCTCACCGGCTGGGTGGGCCTCCACCGGACACCCCTCAGCGTCGGCAACGTGATCGCGGATCCACGTGGGTTGACGATCCCGGGGACGGACGAGGTCGACGAGTCGATGCTGGTCGTGCCGATGGTCCACGACGAGGACCTGATCGGCGTGATCACGCTCTCGAAGCTGGGCCTGCACCAGTTCGACGAGGACGACCTGCAGCTGCTGACCATCCTCGCCGACCAGGCCGCGACCGCGTTCGCGGAGGCGGACCTGATGGCCGAGACGGCCCGCCTCACCGCCGAGCTGCGCCAGCTCCTGGACATGAGCAGCGCGCTGTCGCGGACGCTCGACCCGCGCGCCGTGGCGGACCTGATGGCCTCGCACCTTGCCGAGGCGGTGGGCGCCGACCAGGCGCAGATCAGCGACTGGGACCGCGCGAACGACCGGCTGCGCACGCTCGGCTGCTACCCGGTCGCGACGCGCGCCGAGATGGACGACTTCTACCCGCTGGGCGACTACCCGGTGACCCGGCGGGTGCTCGAGGCCGGGGTGATCGAGGTCGTCGACGCGGACAGCCCCGACGCCGACGAGGCGGAGGCGAGGCTGCTGCGCCACGACGGGATGCGGGGCCTGGTGATGCTGCCCCTGGTGGTCAACGACGAGGCGATCGGCCTCGTGGAGCTGGTGTCGGCCGGCCGGCCGACGTCGGATCCCGGACGGATCACGCTCGCCCGCACGATGGCGCACGAAGCGGCGATGGCGCTCGAGAACGCGCGGATGTACGAGACGGCCCGCAACCTCGCCGATCGCGACCCGCTGACCGGCTTCTACAACCACCGCTACCTCCAGCAGCGGCTGGCGGAGGAGGTGGTTCGAGCGGTCCGCACGCGGCAGCCGGTCAGCGTGGTCATGCTCGATCTCGACGACTTCAAGCTCGTCAACGACTCGTTCGGCCACCTCTACGGCGACGGGGTCCTGGTCCACGTGGCCGCCCGCGTGCGATCGGTGCTGCGGGCCTCGGACATCGCCGCGCGCTATGGCGGCGACGAGTTCGCGCTGATCCTGCCCGACACGGACCGCGACGCCGCGACCCAGGCGACGGAGCGCCTGCTCGCCGCGTTCCGCGAGTCGCCGTTCGCCGCGGACGGGCGCCAGGCGTTCCCCGTCGGTGCCTCGATCGGCATCTCCACCCATCCCGCCGATGGCCGCTCGGCGACCGACCTGATCGCCGCCGCCGACCAGCGCCTGTACGCGGCAAAGAACGCCGGCGGCAACCGGATCGGACCACTGGAGGCCGTTGCCCGGGAGCCCGGGAGCCCGGGCCGGCGGGCGCTGGGTGTCCGCCCGCAGGAGGCGGTGCTGACCGCCCGTCTGGCCGCAGAAGCCCACCGGCCGTCGAGTCCGGTGGGGTCGGGTGAGGCCTGAGCCAGTACGGAAGTACCATCGCCCGCCAGCCGACAGTACGGGCACCTGATCTTGCCGGCCGCGCCCGGCGGCCGCATGCTATGGATCCAGGTGAGACTTCGGGGACGTGATCCTGGCGGCAGCGAGCCACGCATCGACGTGCGCGGTCTGTCCCGGCGCCCCTTCGTGCTCACCTTCGTCGCCCTGGGCACGATCGAGCTGGTGCGGCTGCTCATCGACCCGCGACCCGTCGACCTCGTGGTCCTGCTCCTGGTCGGGCTGGTCGGCCTGGCAGCGACCGGCGAGCGGGAGGCGATCGCCGGCAGCGAGGGTACCCGACGCTCCGAGGCGGAGTCGTTCGCGCGGATCCTGCGTGGGCTCGCCCGGTCCGTGTCACCCGATGCGATCGTGGCCGCGATCGTCGAGGAGCTGGGCGCCGGCACCGACGCCGATCACGTCGCCGTCGTCCGCCGCCGCCCGGATGCGCGGGTCCTCGAGGCGCTCCTGTCGCCGACGCGACCCGGGGCCCCGACCTCCCGCACGTCGCTGCCCCTCACCGAGCTCGAGGACCCGGCCGAGACCGAGGCGCTGGCCTCGCTCGCGATCATCGCGTCGAGCGGCCGGCGTCTGACGGCGGTCCCGATCGAGCCGGACCCCGAGCTGGACCCGGCGCTCGTGCCAGTGGGGGTGGCCGCCCAGCGACAGCTTCGCGGCGGCACGTACCCGGCCGACCGTCTCGCCTATGCGGGCGCGCCGCTCGAGGCGACCGTCGTCGCGTCCACGATGCGGTCGCGCCGCGTGCAGCACGCGATCCCGTCCCGCGAGGGTGCCGACCAGCGGATCGCGAACCGGATCGCGAGCCGGCTGCGCGACGCCTACGGGCTGAGCAACCTGCTCGCCGCTCCGCTGCGGGTGAACGGCCGCGTCGAGGGCGCGATCGTCCTGTCCCGGCGGACGAGCCTGGCCTGGCCGCCGAGCGCCACCCGGATCCTCGAGGCCGCGGCGGTGGAGGCGTCGGCCGCCCTCGCGCGCGTGTACACGCTCCGTGATGCGGAGACACGGGCGAGCACCGATGCGCTGACCGGGCTGCCCAACCGCCGCTACTTCGACGAGTACCTGGCGCTCCTCGCCCGGCGCCGCCGGGCCGACGACCGGATGGGCGTGCTGATGATCGACATCGACCGGTTCAAGAAGCTCAACGACACCTTCGGGCACGCGGTCGGCGACCACGTCCTCCGTGCGGTGGCCCAGGCGATCGCCGGCGCGGTTCGCGAGGACGACGTGCCGGCACGGTTCGGCGGCGAGGAGTTCGCGGTGCTGCTCCGCAACCCGACCCCGGAGGTGGCCGCGGAGATCGGCGAGCGGGTGCGCGCGGCGGTGGCGGGTCTCGACCTGCGCAAGCTCGGCGTGCCGGCGGTCAGCGTCTCGGTGGGCGTGGCGGTCGCGGAGGAGCCCGACGAGCCGCTCGATGCCGTGATCGACGCCGCCGACCAGGCGCTGTACCGGGCAAAGCGCACCGGCCGGGACCGGGTGGTCGCCGCGTAGGTTCCGCTTCGGGCGGATGCGCGCCACGGGGCGGACGCCTCACGGGCTCCGGCCGGGCCGGCCAACAGCCGGGCGTTCCGCGCCGCCGCCGTACCATGCAGCGCATGCCCGAGACCCCGACCAACGCCGACCTCGCCCGGATCTTCCACGAGATCGGCGACATGCTCGAGGTCAAGGGCGAGCTCGTGTTCAAGACCGTCGCCTATCACCGGGCCGCCGACGCCATCGCGCGGGCCCCGTTCGACGTCGCTGCCGCATATGCGTCGGGCGACCGCCGCTCGATCCCCGGCGTCGGCCAGGCCATCAGCGACAAGATCGTCGAGCTCGCCACGACCGGCCACATGGCGGTCCACGACCGGCTGCGGGCGGAGATCCCGGCCAGCCTCGTGGACCTGTTGCGCATCCCGGGGTTGGGGCCGAAGACGGTCCGGCTGGTGCACGAGGGGCTTGGCGTCGAGAGCATCGACGACCTGCGACGCGCGGCCACGGCTGGCTCGCTCCGTGGCCTCAAGGGAGTGTCCGCAGGGACCGAGCAGCGGATCCTCGACGGCATCGCGCAGCTCGAATCACGGCCGCAGCGGATGCTGCTCGACCGCGCACAGACGACCTCGGACGAGCTGGTGGAGCGGCTGGCCTCGTCCCCGGGCGTGCAGCGGATCGTGCAGGCGGGCTCGCTCCGGCGGCGTCGCGAGACGGTCGGCGATCTGGACCTGCTGGTGGAGACGACCGAGCCCGCAGCGGTGGTCGAGCGGTTCACGACGCTCGGGCTGGTGGAGCGGGTGCTGGGCGCCGGAACGGCGAAGGCGAGCGTGCGGCTCCACCGCGGGCCGCAGGTCGACCTGATGGTCATGCCGCCCGGTGAGGCGGGCACGTACCTGATCCATTTCACCGGCTCGGCGAGGCACAACGTGAAGCTGCGCGGGCTGGCCCGGGACCGCGGCTGGAGCCTGTCGGAGAAGGGGTTCGCCCGGCTCGGCGACGACGGCGAGCCCCGCACCGGCGCCGCCGCCGACCTCAGGACGTTTCCCGACGAGGCCGCCGCCTACGCGTTCCTCGACCTTGCCTGGATCGAGCCCGAGCTGCGCGAGGACGAAGGCGAGGTCGAGGCGGCCCGCGTTGGACGGCTGCCCACCCTGATCGCGCTGGACGACCTGCGCGGGGACCTGCACAGCCATTCCGACTGGAGTGACGGGGTTCACGCGATCGAGGTCATGGCGGAGGCGGCGCGCCGCCGCGGGTACGCCTACCAGGTGCTGACCGACCATTCGCAGAGCCTCGCCATCGCGCGCGGGCTGGAGCCCGCGCGCGTGGAGCTGCAGCGCTCGATCATCGCCGGGCTCAACGCGCGGTTCGAGGCCGAGGAGGCGGCCGGCCGGCTGCCGGCGGGCGCCGACCCGACGGGCTTCCGACTGCTGCATGGCTGCGAGCTCGAGGTCCGCGCGGATGGCGCGCTGGACTACGAGGACGACCTGCTGGCGCGCTTCGATCTCGTGGTGGCGTCGGTCCACGTGGCTCGCCGCCAGCCGAGGTCGGAGCTGACGCGGCGGACGCTCAATGCCATCCGCAGCCCCCACGTGGACGTGATCGCCCACCCGGCGGGCCGGATGATCCAGGCCCGGGACGACCTCGACCTGGACTGGGACGCCGTGTACGAGGCGGCCGCCGCCACCGGGACCGCGCTCGAGATCAACGGCTCGCCACATCGCCTGGACCTGGCCCCCGAGCGGGCCAGGCGGGCGATCGAGGCGGGCTGCCTGCTCACGGTCGACTCCGATGCGCACCGGACGGAGGAGCTCGACGACGTCCGGTGGGGCGTGGACCAGGCGCGGCGGGCCTGGGCGGAGCCCCGCCACGTGCTCAACGCTCGCGGCCGCGACGACCTGCTCGCCTGGGTGGCGGCCAAGCCGTCACGGGTCCCGTGACACCCGGTCGAGCGGCGCTCGGGCGGGGCCGCGACGTACCATCGCCCGCGATGGATCCCCACGACCAGTCGCTGGCGTTCGCGCGCCGGGAGCTCGTGCTCGTTGCCGTCGTGCTCGTGACGCTCGCGCGCCTGGTCGACGCGTCGGACGCGTTCCTGGTCGCGGGCCTGCTCCCGGTCGTGATGCTGCTGGCCGGCACGGGGGTGATCTCGAGCGCGCAGCCGGGCAGCCGCCCGTTCGAGGCGCTGATGGTTCCCGCGGCGCTGACCGGGGGTGCCGGCGCGGCCGTCCACCTGGTCCCGATCGGGCTGGGCCTCGTCCCGGCCCTGACCGCGTTCGCGCTGCTCCTCGACCGGGTGATCCTGCTCGAGATGCAGCTGGCCGCGCAGGTGACGGGCCCCACCGAGGGCGACCGCTCGCGGGTCCTGCTGACCGCGGTCGTCACCGCCTTCGTCGCCTTCACCGGCATCGCCGCCCTGGTGCCCGGCGGGCTTGCCGAGCCGGGAGCGGCCGCCACCGTGAGCGAGCCGCTCTCCGCCGGCTGGCTGGTGGTGCTGGCCCTGGACGACGCGCTGATCGCCCTGCTGCTCGGATACCGGGTGGCGGTGTTCCGCTACGGGACCGCGCTCGATGCGGCGCGGTCCGCGCTGACGTACGGCATCGTCGTGGCCGTGGCGGCCGGGGCCGTCCGGGCCGTCGACCTGCCGCGGCTCGTCGGCCCGGCCGTGCTGACCCTCGTCTTCTACCTCTGGGACGCTCTCCACGGGACCGCGCCGGCACGCCGCCGCGAGCCGCGATTCGTCTGGGAGACCGTGCTCCTGGTCGCGCTGGGCATCGTCGTGGTGCTCTGGAACCAGCGGCTGCCGGGCTAGCGGCCGGACCGCTCCGCCCCGGCTCCAGGGTGCCTCCGGCCTCACAGGCAGGTGATCGGAGCCGAAGGCGTCGGCATCCCACGTCGGACCCCGCCCCGGCCCTCGATCGTGCCTCGCAGGCCCGGCGAGGCGCCGCAGGCGGTGCGTCGGACGCCTTCGGTCAGCGAATGCTGTCTGCCAGGCAAGCGGCTCCTGGTGCGGCAAGTGACGCCTGCTGCGGCACGCGTCCCTGCTGCGGCAAGCGTCCCTGCTGCGGCCAGCGCTCCCTGCTGCGGCCAGCGGCTCCTGGTGCGGCAAGTGACGCCTGCTGCGGCAAGCGTCCCTGCTGCGGCAAGCGTCCCTGCTGCGGCCAGCGCTCCCTGCTGCGGCCAGCGCTCCCTGGTGCGGCAAGGGGCTCCTGGTGCGGCAAGGGAACGCCCACGACGTCGGCACCCATGAGGCCGCCACGCGGCCGCCACGTGGACGTTGCCCGCGCCGCGGCAACCGCGCCGTCCGGCGGCCGGCGGGCCAACGTCGACCGGGGACTCGACGCAAGCCCCGTGGCGGCGTCCGTTTGACGGGTGGTGGCGGGGATGCTAGAAACACGTGCCCGCGACCGACGGCCCCGGCCCGTCGCCCTGCTCGCCGTGTCCCGCCCGACGAAAGGACCTTCGCCCTGTGACCTTCCCCGAGATCGACGCCGCGCCCCAGTCGCCCTCCGGCCTCACCCGCATGAAGCGCCAGCTGGCCGAGCAGGCGATCGCCCACGCGACAGCCGCCCGCTGGAGCGAGGCGGCCGAGACCAACCGCAAGCTGCTGGAGCTGGGAGCGGACTCGGAGGCCGAGAACCGGCTGGCCAAGGCGCTGTGGGAGCTGGGCGAGCTCGGGGATGCCCGCGAGCACTACCAGAAGGCGCTGGCGCTCGACCCGACCAACCGGATCGCCGAGCGCAACATCGACCGCCTCCGGGTGCTCCTGGTGGACGCGGGGGAGCGGACCGTTCCGGCCAACCCGGGCTCGAAGGCCCCCGTCAACATCTTCGTCGAGGAGACCGGCAAGACCGGCTTCGCCCACCTCACCGACCTCCCCCGATCGGCCGAGCTCGCCCAGGTCAACCCCGGTGACCTCGTGGAGCTGGTCCCCACCGCGAACCGGCTGATCGCCATCAGCAACGGGGTGCGGATCGGCGTCGTCGAGCCGCGGGTGGCGGCCCGCCTGCTCAAGCTCATCGCGGACGGCAACAAGTACCTTGCCGGGGTGACCTCGCTCGGCGACAAGGATGTGCGCCTGATCATCCGCGAGGTGTTCCAGGACCCGCGCAACTACGGCAAGGTGAGCTTCCCGACCGCCGCCAAGTCCTCGGACCTGCGCCCCTACACGAAGGGCACCCTCCTCCGCGAGGACGAGGAGCTCGAGGAGGAGCTCGAGGACGACATCGAGGACGAGGAGATCGAGAACCTCGATCGCGTGCTGCCGCCCGAGGAGACCACGGACGAGGCGTTCGAGGAAGAGACCGAGGATCTCGACGAGTCCTAGCCGGACGGTGGCCGGCGGCGTCGCGGCGCGGCCGGCCGCGGCCGGTGCGGCGAGTCGGGCATGGGGTCTGCAACAATCGCGGCCATGGCGGGCCGAGCACTCATCCAACGCGTCGAGCCCGGATTCAGCCTGCCCGCCTTCGAGCGGTTCGCGCCACCCCCGCCCCCCGCGCTGATCGCCGCCCGGCTGGAGGCGGCCTCGGCTCCCGGCGACATCGTGCTCGATCTGTTCGGACGCGGCGGCTGGGTCGCGAGGGCGGCGATCGACCACCAGCGCAAGGGCGTCAGCCTCGAATCCACCCCGCTTGACCGGCTGCTCGCCGAGGTGGTGCTCCGGCCGCCCGACCTCCGGCACCTCGATGCCGCCGTTCAGGCGCTGGGCGCGTCGGCACGGCGCGACTCGAGCCTCAAGGCGTCGATCACGGATCGCTTCGCCAGCCGCTGTGCCACCTGCGACCGGCCCGTGATCCTGGACGAGGTCACCTGGACCGCCGGGGACGGCGACGGGGCCTCCGGCGGACCGGCCCCGGTTCGCAAGCACTACCGGTGTCCGGTCTGCCGCGACCAGCTCGGCGGCGGGGAGCAGCGCCAGGCGCCGCTCGGCGACCAGGACATCGCGCGGGCGCTGGATCGCGAGGGCGACGAGCTCCGGGCGCAGCTGGCGGACCGGTTCCCCGTCCTCGAGGGCGGCGAGGCGCTGCCGATGGAGCTGCTCGACCTCCACACGCCGCGCCAGCTGTCCGCGCTGGCCGCGATCCTGGAGCGGATCGAGCATGACCTCCGGGCGGAGCCCATCTCGGCCGCCCTGCGCCTCGCGCTGCTCCATGCCCTGGCCCCGGCGAGCCGGCTCGCCACCTCGCCAGGCCGCACGACCATGCTCCGCATCAGCGCCGGTCACGTCCGGCCGCCCAGCGCTGCGCACTGGCGCGAGCGCAACCCGTGGACCGCCTTCGAGGACGGGATCCGCCTGGTCCGTGGCTTCGTGCAGCGCCTCGAGAGCGGCGCCTGGGGTCCCGTTCCGGCACGCCTGGGCGACGACCTCCGCAGCCTCGTCGAGGGATCCGCCACCGCGGTGCTCAAGCAGGGGACGCCGGCGGCGCTCGCGGCCCTGGAGCTCGAGGCCGAGCGACTGGCGGGCACCGCGTTGCGGCCGCGCGTCCGGCTCGTGGTCGGAACGCCACCCGTCCGCCCGGTCGCGGAGCGGCTGGCCTGGGCGTACCACGGGACCGCCTGGGTGCTCGGTCGCGACGCGGCCGCGACCCTGCCGCTCGAGCCGCTGTTCGGGTCATCGGTCAAGCCGTCGTGGGGCTGGCAGGCGGCGGCCATCACCCGGTCGCTGCGCGGCGCCGCGCCGGTGCTGCACCGCGACGCAAGGGTCGCGCTCCTGCTGGAGGGCGACCGGCCCGATGCGCTGGTGGCGTGCGTGATCGGCGGGGTCGGCGCCGACTTCCGGGTGGTGTCGGCCCGGCTCGCGGAGTCCGGTCGCGAGACCGGGGGCGTCGTGGAGCTGGTCCCGCCCGGGTCCGGGGCGGTGCCGGGCGGGCCGCGGACGCGGGCGAACGTGGTGCTGCCGCCGCTGCCCGGTGGTGCCGGTGACCCCGACACCACCCGCTCGGAGCGCCTGTTCGCGCCCGCGGAGCGCGCGGTCAACGCGCCGTTCTCGGCCGACGAGGCCGAGCGCGCCGTGGTCGATGCCGCGGTCGACGTGCTCAAGCTGCGCGGCGAGCCGGTCAGCTTCGAGGGCCTGCTGGGCGAGATCCTGGTCGGCCTCGATCGGGCCGGTCACCTGCGCCGCCTGGTCCGGCCACCGGCCCCGCCGGTCGGTGACGGGACCGAGCCGGCCGCCGACGCCGGCGAGCGACCGCTGCCCGACCCGCAGCGGGACCACGTCGACCGCCTGCTCGCCCTGGTCAACGACGCCCTGGCCGCGGCCGAGGGCCGGCGCCTGGTCCGCCTCGACGATCGCTGGTGGCTGCGGGATCGCGCCGACCGCGACGCGGCTGCCGTCCCGCTCGCGGACCGCGTCGAATGGGCCGTGTACAGCCTGCTGTCGACCGCCGGTCCGATGTCCGAGGCGGCGTTCCTCGACCGGATCGCGGGCCTGTTCGCCGGCCCGGACCTGCCCGATGAGATCCTGGTGCGCGCCTGCCTCGAGAGCTATCGGAGCCGTGCCAGCACCACGGACCGGCTGTTCACCGGCGACGATCTCGGCCGGCGCAGCGTCGAGCACAGCGAGCTGATCGCGCGGCTGGTCGACCTCGGCCACCGGCTTGGCTTCGCGACCTGGATCGGCGCCCGCCAGCAGCCACGCCGGGTGGGTGGCGTGGTCCTGCGCGACCTGCTCGACGATCGCGAGCTCGCCGGACCGCCCTACCTCGGCCGGATCCGCGCGGAGGACCTCGACGACGTCGACGTCATCTGGTACGTGCGCGGACGGGCGGCGTTCCTGTGGGAGGTCGAGTGGACCGCGATGCTGGGCGAGCCGATCCTCCGCCGCCACGCGAGGATCCCCCAGGATGACCGCCTGGTCCGGTTCCTCGTGGTGCTCCCCGAGCGCGTGGAGCTTGTCCGCCACAAGCTCGAGCGGTCGCCGCTGCTGCGGGTGGCGCTCGAGGCCGACGCCTGGCACATCCTGAAGGCGAGCCATCTCCGCGAGTGGTCCGTGCGCGAGGAGATCGCCCTGGCCGACCTCGAGCCCATGCTGGGCCTCGATCCGGCGATCGAGCGCACCGGCGACCAGCTCGCCCTGTTCGGCGGCTGACCCGGCGGTCGGCGCGGGGTACGCTAGGTCGACCTGGCCCGCCGTCCCGGTCGCCGAGCGGCGGGCTGTCCACGCACGCCGCAAAGGTGGGGATCATCGTGACCGACGCCAGCCCGCATCCATCCGCCGTCGACGACATCGCCGACCGCTTCTGGGAGGACTACCTCCGGCTCTCGCCCACGACCGCGACCGTGTACGGGGACGAACGCTATGCGGACCGGCTCGACGACCCGGGACCCGACGGGCGGGCCGCCGCGCGCTCGCTCGCGGAGCGGGTCCTGCGCGAGGTGGGCGCGATCGACGAGGAGGGGCTCGAGACCGAGGACCGGATCACGCGCGACATGCTGCGCGTCATCGCCGAGCTGGAGATCGAGAGCGACGACCTCGCGTTCCACGAGCTGTCCGCGGTCGACCAGATCAACGGCCCCCAGACGCTGCTCGCCCAGCTCGCCCAGTTCCAGCCCGTCGACACGCCGGAGCGCCTCGAGGCGTGGCTCGCCCGGCTCCACGCCTATGGACCGTACGTCGACCGGATCATCGAGATCCTCGCCGAGGGCCGGAGCTCGGGGCGTACGGCCGCCCGGATCGTAACCGAGCGCACGATCGACCAGCTCGGCCGGATGCTGGCGACGCCGATCGACGAGGCGGTCATCCCCGCGCTGTGCCAGGTGGCGTCGGAGGCGGATCGGGAGCGGGTCCGCGAGGTCGTGCGGGACGTGGTGTACCCGGCCGACCAGCGGTATCTCGAGGCGCTCTCGGGGCCGTATCTCGCGGCGTCGCGGGAGCAGCCCGGGTTGATCTCGGCGCCCGGTGGCGAGGAGCTCTACCGGTACGCGATCCGCCGCTGGACCACGCTCGCGCTGGAGCCGCGCGACGTGTACCAGGTGGGCCTCGACGAGCTGGCCACGATCGACCTGGAGCGCCGGGCACTGGCCGACACGGCCGGCTTCGGGGGTGACGCCGCCGCCTATCGCCACGCGCTGGCCTCGGATCCGGCGAACCAGGCCGGGTCTCCGGAGGCGCTGGTCGAACGGGCGAACGAGGACATCGAGCGAGCCTCGGCCATCGCCCCGTCGGTGTTCGGCCGGCTGCCCCGCGCCGGCTGCATCGTCCGTCCCGTGGAGGCGTTCAAGGAGCGGGACGCCCCCTTTGCCTACTACTACCCGCCGAGCCTCGACGGCTCCCGGCCGGGGACGTACTACGTCAACACCTACGATCTGCCCAGCCGCACGTTCTCGAAGCTCGCCTCCACGACCTACCACGAGGCGATCCCGGGGCACCATTTCCAGATCGCGCTCGAGATGGAGCACCCGAGCCTCAACGTGTTCCGGCGGCTGGGCTCGCGCATGGTGGGCAGCGCGTACGTCGAGGGCTGGGGGCTGTATGCGGAGCGGCTCGCGGACGAGCTGGGGCTCTACCGGAGCTCCGCCGAGCGGTTCGCGATGCTCGATGCCCAGGCGTGGCGCGCGTCGCGGCTGATCGTCGACGCCGGGCTGCACGGGCTCGGCTGGTCCAGGCGCCGGTCGATCGACTGGCTGCTGGAATCAGGCCTGTCGGAGACCGATGCGGTGATCGAGACCGACCGCTACATCGACTGGCCGGGCCAGGCGCTCACGTACATGACCGGGATGCGCGAGATCCGCCGGCTGCGGCGGGAGCTCGAGGCACGGGACGGATCGGCGTTCGATCTCCGGCGCTTCCACGACGAGCTCATCGGCCACGGGTCGCTGCCGCTGGCGACCCTGACCAGGGAGCTGCCGCGCTGGGTGTCGCCGCCCGCCTGACGCGCCGGCGGATCGCGGCCTGAACGGTCCCCGGAGGGGCGACCCCCGTTGCCCGTCGATGGCCGGTCGGGGCGGCTCGCCGAGCGGTCGCGGCGCCGGCGCGGTGGCTGCGATGGCGGCCGACGGCGGTTCCCCGGGGTCCGAAGCCCCCCGGACGCAGGGCGCGGATCGTGCGCCCGCCGGGGGCATTTGCCTGCGGTATTCGCACTCCGGTGCCGGTTGAGGAACGATATTCGTATTGACTGGCGTCGCGCACGTATGGCAGGATCGGGGCCTGTTCCGCAGTCCGCAACACGCATCGCAGCCGATGCGCGTCCGCTCGCGGCTCCCGCCAGGCGTCGGCGTCGTTCGCCCGACCGCTGCCGGAGGGCCAGACCGGGCCTGAACCCTGGAGGCACCATGACCGCCCAATCCACGACCCGACCGACCCCCCGCCTCGCGCGCGACCGCCAGACGGCGATGTATCGCCGCGCGCAGGCTTCGCTGCCCGGTGGCACCAACTCGAACTTCCGGGCGTGGGGCGACGACACGGTCTACGTGGATCGGGGCAAGGGCGGCCGTGTGTGGGACATCGACGGCAACGAGTACATCGACCTGCGGATGGGCTACGGCCCGGTGATCCTGGGCCACGGCGACGAGCGGGTGGACGACTACGTCAACGAGCGGATGCGGCTCGGCGTCAGCTTCTCGCTGACCAGCGAGGACGAGGTCCGGGCGATGGAGCTGCTGCGGGAGCTCAACCCGTGGGTGGCCAGGGCGCGGATGACCGTCTCGGGCACCGAGGCCACGATGCATGCCATGCGCGTGGCGCGCGCCTACACCGGTCGGAACCGGATCGTGAAGTTCGAGGGGCAGTACCACGGCGTCCACGACTACGCGCTGATCAGCGTCGGTCCCAACGACATGAGCGAGCTCGGCGACGCCGACAACCCGGTCGCGCTGACCTGGGGCCGGGGGATCCCCGAGGCGGTCGCGAACACGATCATCCCGGCGCGCTACAACAACATCGAGTTCCTGCGCCGGCTGTTCGAGCGCGAGGGGCACGACATCGCGGCGATCATCGTCGAGCCGGTGCTGGGCAACGCGCAGGGGATCATGCCCCAGCCGGGCTTCCACCAGGCGATGCGCGCACTGACCGAGGAGTTCGGGATCCTGCTCATCTTCGACGAGGTCAAGACGGGCTTCCGGTTCGCCAGGGGGGGTGCCGCGGAGTACTTCGGGATCACCCCCGACCTCGCGACCTACGCCAAGGCGATGGGCAACGGGTACCCGGCGGCCGCGTTCGGCGGCCGGGAAGCGGTCATGGCGATGCTGCCCGACAAGGTCAGCCACGGCGGCACCTACGCCGGCAACCGCGTCGCTGCGGCCGCGACGGTCAGGACCCTCGAGATCCTGCGTGACACCGACGCGCTGGCGACGATCCGGGCGACCGGCGAGCGGATCCAGGCCGGCGTCTCCGAGCTGCTGGACGCGAAGGGCCTCGCCTACCACCTGACCGGGCATCCCTCGATGTTCGGGATCATGTTCCGCGAGGAGGTTGCGACCGAGTACCGCGACTGGGCGACCACCGACCACGAGCTGTACGACGCGATCGCCGTCGGCATGCACGCGCGTGGCGCGATGCCCGAGCCCGACAGTCGCGAGCCGTGGTTCGTGTGCGAGGCGCACGCCCAGGGCGACACGGTGGACCGGATCGTCACGATCTTTGGCGAATCGCTCGACGCCGCGCTCGACCTGCGCAGCCGGGGGCTCCCCATGCCGCACGAGAGCGAGGCCGCATATGCAACCCCCGAGCCGCGCGAAGGCTGACGCGGAGATCGAGTGAGCGGATTGGCAGGAGGACATCGGGCATGACCTTCGACGGGAACGCCGTCCGGTCGGTGGATCGGGCAGCGGCCCTGTTGCTCGCGTTGGGGGAGAGCCACGGCGAGGCCGGCGTGACGGAGCTCGCCCGCCGCCTCGGGCTCCACAAGTCCACCGCCTCACGCTTGCTCGCCACGCTCGAGAAGCGCGGCCTCGTGGAGCAGGACGAGGAGAACGGCAAGTACCGGCTGGGCCTGGTGGTGATCCGGCTCGCCGAGCGAGCCGAGCGGACGCTCGACCTGCGCTCGATCGCGATGCCGGAGCTCGACCGGCTCGCCCGCGCCACGCGCGAGACGACCGGTCTCGGCGTCCTCGACGGGGACCAGCTGCTGACCGTGGCCCAGGCCGACGGCCCCAACCTGGTCGCGATGGGCGACTGGACCGGTCGGACGGTGCCGCTCCACTCGGTGGCGTCGGGCAAGGTGCTCCTGGCGTCGCTGCCCGAGCGCGAGATCATGCGCCTCGTACGTCGCGGCCTCGAGCGGTTCACGGAGCGCACGATCATCGGGCTCGAGCCGCTGCTCGAGGACCTCGCCCGCGTTCGGCGCCGGGGCTATGCGACCGCCTTCGGCGAGTTCGACGAGACGCTCAACGCGATCGCCGCCCCGGTCCACGACGCGCGTGGCGCGGTGGTCGCCGCCGTGGACGTCTGGGGTCCCACCTTCCGGGTGACGCCCGGCCGGGTTCCCGAGCTGGTCCAGCACGCCCGCGAGACCGCCGCCGCGATCTCGGTCCGCCTGGGGGGCACGCCCGCCTGACGCGCGCGTTCCAATCGCGTGTCGTCACGCCTCGGGGTCGTCGTCACGCCCCGGGGTCGTCGTCACGCACCGGGTCGTCGTCACGCCCGGCTCGTCGTCACGCCTCGGGGTCGTCGTGACGCCCCGGCTCGTCGTCACGCCTCGGGGTCGTCGTGACGCCCCGGCTCGTCGTCACGCCCCGGCTCGTCGTCACGCCTCGGGCTCGTCGTGACGCCCCGGCTCGTCGCTCGCCCGGCGAGCCACCGATCGCACGTGTCTCGCTTCTGCTCGCGCAGCGAGCCGACCGTGGCGCCGAACCAGCCCGGTGCGCAACAGATGACTCGCCAGGCGAGCAAGGCAGTGCGCCGCGCCACCGGTGGCTCTCCCGGCGATCGGAGCAGGCCGGCATCGGCGCCCGCGCGATGCGACTCGGCGCTCGTCGATGACGCCCGTCACCCCCGGACCGCTGCGCGGGGTGGCGTGACTCGTCTAGGCTTGGAGCGATGAAGCTGCCCGACGACCTGCCCGATCGGATCATCGGGCTGATCCAGCATCCGATCCTGCCCGTCCTGCTCATCCTCGTCCTCGCGGCGATCGTGATCCGGCTCGCCCGCCAGTCGATCCATCGCCTGGTCCAGGCGCTGCTCGATCGGGAGGTCAGCGAGGGCACCGCGCAGGAGCTGTCGGCGGTCGAGGTCGCCAAGCGGATCGGGACGCTCAACGCGCTCGCGACCAACGTGATCCGCGTGTTCGTGCTGCTGATCGCGGTGGTGATGATCCTGGGCGAGCTCGACCTCGACATCGCCCCGGCGATCGCCGGTCTCGGGATCGTCGGCATCGCGGTCGGGTTCGGCGCCCAGAGCCTGGTCCGCGACTACTTCAACGGCGCCCTGATCCTGGTCGAGAACCAGTTCGCCATCGGCGACGTGATCCGGATCGCGGGCGTGAGCGGCGTGGTCGAGGACTTCAGCCTGCGGCGCACCACCCTGCGCGACCTGAGCGGGGCCGTGCACACGGTACCCAACGGTGAGATCGGCGTCACCTCGAACCTCACCCGGTCGTGGGCCCGGATCAACGAGAACGTCCAGGTTGCGTACGGCACCGATCTGGACCGGGCGATCGAGGTGATCAACGACGTCGGCCGGGCGATGCGCGAGGACCCCGAATGGGGCTCGCGGGTGATGGAGCCGCCCTCGGTGCTGCGCGTCAACTCGCTCGACGAATCCGGGGTCACCCTCAAGGTCACCGGCACGGTCCGGGCCTCGGAGCAGTGGGCTGCCGCGGGCGAGCTGCGCCGCCGGTTGCTGTCGGCGTTCGAGGCGGCCGGCATCGAGATCCCGTTCCCGCACCGCGTGATCGTGACGCCGGCGTCCAGCACCGGTGACCCCGGCGGCTCGACGACGCCGCACGATGCCGATGCTGACCGCCTCGGGACCGCCGAAGCCGCCGGGGCGACCGACGCCATCGGAGACTGAGGTGCGGGCGTGTCGCTGACCGGCGCGCGACGGCGGTGGAGGGTGAGCTGACCCCCGCGCGTCGCACCCTCGCCGCGGGCATGCCCGGCGGCAGCACGGCTCGATGGCCGCGCCGCCCCGACGCGTAGAATTGGCCCCAGCCACCAGTCGCAGCCGGAGGGAACCGTGGGCCTCGAGCCGCAGTCACCGGGCGGACCCGTGATCGGACCGATCGCCCCGCTCCGTGACCTCGTGGTCGTGCCGGACGGGCAGGGGCGAAGAGGAGTGACCGCGTGCCGTTCGGCTTCCTGAAGCGCCGAAAGCCCGGCGAGCGCTCCGGGGACGCGAACGCAGCAGGGCAACAGGGCGGGCGAGGGTCAGACGCCGGATCCGGCTCGATGCACGCCGGGCCAGCGCGCGGCGTGCCGTTCATCGCGCTCACCGAGGACTGGCGCCTGCGCGGCCAGATGCTCATCTCCGGTCGGCTGTCGGATGCGCTCAACCGGCGCGAGGCGATTGCGATCACGCAGGTCAGCTGGGGTCCGCCCGACAGCTCGGCGCCGCTCGAGGAAGCGCCGGGCCTCCAGAGCGTGGATCCGTACGACCTGATCCTGGTCACGGCGGGCGACGACAGCCTGCCACCGCTGACCGAGCCCGAGCGGGCGGCGCTCAGGGTCCACAAGGTCGCCTACGACGTGGCGCTCGAGGCGCCGCCGTTCCGGGTGATCGGGACGGTCTACCTGCACCCCGGCTCGGATCCCGACCGCCTGCTCGATCGGTCCTCGGAGATGTTCGTCCCGGTGGTGGACGCGATCGCCAGGCTGGGCGAGGTCGAGGTCACCGACCCCGAGGTGGAGGTGATCCTGGTCAACCGGTTCTACCTGCGCGGGGTGGACCAGGTCGACAAGCGGACGGGCGCGCCGCCCCAGAAGCTGCCCGGGGCGCCGCTCGGCGGCACCAGCTGGCAGGAACGCTCGCGCTAGCCGGCCCGCGCGACGTGGGGTCGCGGTCAGGCGAGCGAGGGGATCGCGCGTCCGAACAGGCGCAGCGACGCCTTCGCGGGGTTGGCCTCCTGGGCGCCCAGCAGCCGGTCCGCCATCGCGTCGAAGTCGAGCGTGATCCGCTCCTTGGGCGCCAGCTCGTGCAGGGTCCGGCCCTCGTTCGCGCACCGGACCACGAGCAGGCCGCCGGACCGTACCTGGCCGAACAGGGGAATGCCCACCGCTCGCTCGAGGTCGTCCACGCGGATCCCTGAGTTTGCCCGGTTGGCGATCAGCGCCAGGCGATCCCGCATCCCGAGCTCCTCGGCCACGTCGCGCAGCTTGACGGTCGCGGTGATGGCGGGCACATCCGGGGTCGCGGGCACCAGGATCCGGTCCGCGCGGTCGAACATCGCGCGGTTGAGCGGGCTGTACGACGGATGCAGGTCCACGATCACGAAGTCCACTCGCCGCTTGGCGACGGCGACGGCGCTGGCGACGCGTCCTGGCTCGAGCAGCTCGGTGCCGATCGGGCTGGCGGCCAGCGGCAGCACCCTGAGGCCCGAGGAGTGGACGGAGGCGAGCTCGTCGAAGCCGAGCACCGGGCCGCCTTCGAGCTCGTCGCGCCACGCGTCGATCACGGTCGGGACCGCGTCCATGCCCAACGACCCCGGAACGTGCCCGGTCACCGTATCGGCATCGATCAGCAGCACCCGCTGGCCGCGCGCGACGAGCGCCGATGCGAGGTTGGTCGCCACCAGCGTCTTGCCCACGCCACCCTTGGGGTTGAACACCGCGAGCACCTGGCCGCTGCGAGCCCAGTCGTCGTGATCGAAGCCGCCCTGGAGGACGGGCCCGCTGCCGTCGTCGACGGCGACCGACCGGATGCACATGGCCTCGACGCGCCAGCGGATCGACTCCGCCGAGTAGGGCCGGGTCAGGTACTCGTCGTCGTGGCGTCCGCCGGCGTCGGGATCGAGCTGGTCGAGCATGGCATCGCTGACCACGAGCAGCGACGGGATGGTCCGGCCCGACTCGTGCAGCGCGGTCCACGCATCGGAGCCGAGCTCCGGATCGCTCTCGACGTCGATGATCGCGACCCCGATGTCCCGTCGCGTGCCGAGGATGGCGCGCAGCTCGCCCGCGTCACGGACGAACACCGGGTCGAAGCCGCCCTTGCGCAGCTCGCCACCAACCGGGTCGCACTCGGTGGCCGGGAGCAGGACCGCGATCGTGGGTCGGGAGGCGCCGGCGCCCATCGTCAACCCTCCGTCTCGGGATCACGAGCCGTCACCCGGACGATGCCGTCGCCCACGGACGTGACCCGCGCGGCGAAGCCGGGCATGGTCGGGATGACGTCGCGGAACGCGACGTCCGGGGTGTTGGTGACGTTGAACACGAACTCGCCGTCGGGCCCGGAGGCGACCGCGACACCCGTCACCCCCGCCACACGGCCGAGATGACGCTTGAAGCTGGCGATGCTGGCGACGGACACGAGACCGGCCACGATGACCTGTGTCGTCTGCGGCTCTCCATCGGCAGCGCCGCCCGCATGACCCGGGAGCAGGCTCGCCAGGCGCCCCGTGAAGGTCTCCGTCTCGAACCCACCGGCGTCCACGCGGGCGTCGAGGGCCGCCTGAGCCTCGGGATCGAGCGGTTCGTCCCCGTGGCCCCGGCCGCGGACGAGCTCGACCGCCGTCTCGGCGACGTCGGCCGCCGCCTCGGCCTGGTCGGCCGAATCGGCCGCCGCCTCGGCGGCGACGACCGCCTCGGCCGCCGCTTCGAGGGCGGCCATGATGGCCCCGCGATCGACCGGGTCACCGGCCTCGTCCGTGGCCGGGAAGCCTTCGGGCGTCTCGCCGGCCGCCCAGCGGGGCACGGTCGGATCTTCCTCGCCTTCGGCCTTCCTCGTGGTCCAGTCGCCGGCGGTGTCGCCCCACGAGATGCCGCTCGGCGACGGTCGGCTGGCCGCCTCGTCGGCGACGGCCTCGGGAGCCTCGTCACCGACGGCCTCGTCAGCGACGGCCTCATCGGCCACGGCCTCGTCGGCCACGGCGACGGCCACCGCAACGGCGGCGCCCTCGGTCTCGGCCTCGGTCTCCGCGACGGCCCCGCCCTCGGCGTCCGTCCCGGCCGCAGCGTCGGGCTCGGCCACCTCGGTCTCGGTCTCGGCCTCCGCGACGGCCTCGCCCTGGGCGTTCGTCCCGGCCTCGGCCTCGGGCTCGATCACCTCGGCCTCGGCCTCGGCGTCGATCGCCTGGGCCTCGCCAGCGGGCTCGTCGCCCGCTTCCTCGTCGACCTTCGCGGGCAACCACGCTTCGAACGACGGGCTGTCGGGCATCGACTCGGCAAACGTCGCGAGCCGGGCCGGATCGTCCTCGTTGCGCAGGCTCTCGAGGTAGGCCTCCATGTCGGCCTGATAGCGCGCAACCTCGGCCTGCACCTCCTCGACGCGGCGGTCGACGCTCGCGGCGTGGTCGGCGAGCTCGTCCTCGAGCGCGGCCTTGCGGTTGGTGATCTTCTGGTCCGTCTCTTCCCGGATGCGGGCGATCTCCGCCTTGGACCAGTCGCGGATCCCGGCGATGTCCTCGTCCGACTGCTGGCGGAGCTCGGTCGCGCCCTGCGTGGATGCCTCGCGGATCGTCTCCACGACCTGGCGAACGTCGGCGTCGACCTGGCTCAGGGCCTGGTCCCGCGCCGCTTCAGCGGTCGACCGGATGGCCGCGGACAGGTCGGCCATGAGCTTCGACGGCTTCCTGGGTGGTGCCGCCGGGGACCCAGGAGCGGACTGCTGGTCGACCATTGGAGGCTCCTCGTCGTTCGGGCTGTCTGGGGACACGGGTTCGGGTGGGCGCGGTTCGCTGCCCTTGATGCCCAGGCGGGCGTGCAGGTCGGTCTCCGGCCAGGCGAGGTCGCTCGACTCGGACTCGGACGGGACTGGCTCCCGGGTTGCCTCGACGTCGGGCTCCTGAGCCGCGTCGTCGTGCGACCGGTCGGAGCTCCACGGCAGTCGGAATCCGGAGCGGGTATCGGTGGACGCCATGGGCCAGGAAATCCTCCGCGGGCAAGGCTGGGCGGTGCTGGAACGCCACAGTAGGCGGCAGAGGGGGGTGCGGTGCAGTCGCTAGAGGTACCACTGGCGGGTTCCGGTGGTACCGGCAGCCGTTGCGCGGCACCACCCGGGGCCGGTGAAAGGCGCCCGTCGCATACCATGGCCCCGTGAATCGCAGCGACCAGCCCGGCCCTGCCGGCGACGCGCCCGGCGCCCCCGACCTCGCGCCTTCGGCCGTCGGCGGCGACCCGGCCGGTACGGCTCTTGCCCCCGACCCCGCGCGTGCGGCTCTTGCCCGCGACCTCGCGCAGTCGGCCGTCGGCGGCGACCCCGCGCGTGCGGCTCTTGCCCGCGACCTCGCGCAGTCGGCCGTCGGCGGCGACCCCGCGTCTGCGCCCGACGGCTCGACCGATCGCCTGGGGCGGCCCCTGCACGACCTTCGGATCTCCGTCACCGATCGCTGCAACTTCCGCTGCACGTACTGCATGCCGGCCGAGGTGTTCGGGCGCGATTTCGCATTCCTGCCGCGGTCGCTGGTGCTCTCGTTCGAGGAGATCGCCAGGCTGGCAGCGGTCTTCGTCGATCTCGGCGTCAGCAAGCTTCGGATCACCGGCGGCGAGCCGCTGGTGCGGCGCGACCTGCCGGTCCTGGTCGCCCACCTGGCGGAGCTTCGTCGTCCGGACGGCGGTCCCATCGACCTGACCCTGACCACCAACGGCTCGGCGCTGCGTCCTCTGGCAGCGCCGCTCGCCCGGGCGGGCCTCCAGCGCATCACGGTCAGCCTGGACTCGCTCGACGACGCCGTCTTCGGGGCCATGAACGGCGTCGACTTTCCGGTCGCGCGCGTGCTGGACGGGATCGCGGCCGCCCGCGAGGCGGGCCTGGCGCCGATCAAGATCAACACGGTGGTGCGCCGGGGGGTGAACGAGGACGCCGTCCTGCCGCTCGCCCGCTGGGCACGCGACGAGGGGCTGATCCTGCGGTTCATCGAGTACATGGATGTCGGCCACTCGAACGGCTGGCGGCTGGACGACGTGGTGCCAGCCGACGAGCTCCTCGCCTCGATCGACGCCGAGCTGCCGCTCGAGCCGGTCGCTCCCGGCTACCGGGGCGAGGTCGCGGGCCGCTACCGCTATCGCGACGGCGCCGGCGAGGTGGGCGTGATCGCGTCGGTGACGCGCCCCTTCTGCGCCGACTGCACCCGCGCCCGCCTGTCGGCCGAGGGCACCCTCTACACGTGCCTGTTCGCGGTCGGCGGCACAGACCTCAAGACGCCGATGCGCGACGGCGCCGACGATGCGATGCTGGCCACGCTGATCCGCCGCGTGTGGTCGGCGCGCGTGGACCGCTACTCGGAGCTGCGCAGCGAGGCGACCGAGCGGCTGCCAAAGGTGGAGATGTTCGCCCTGGGGGGCTGAATGCCAACGGCCGCCGGATGGCTGGATGCACCGCCCGCCGGGGGGCTGGATGCCACTGCCCGCCGGATGGCTGAATGTCACCCGCCGCCGGGGACTGATGCCACCGCCCACCGGTTGGCTGATGCCACCGCGCGGGGGCCATCCCGCCCGTGTCCCGAGTGACCGTCGGTCCACGTCGTCCACAGGTCGTCCACAACGGGGGAAAACTCGTGGATGTCGCGGGAGTCGTGTCGCCCTGGTTCGTGGAAAAGCGGCTTGGAGCCGGAGCGGCCAGGCCGTAGCGTTGGTTCTGCCCGAAGGGGCCGATGGAGGCCCGGAACGGAGGCGATTGCCTCAATCCCGTTCCACCCGGCCGGCTGCGATCACCTCAAGGCCACGCCGGCGTCCGGTCCGAGATCACATCAAGGACCGACGCTCTCCGGTCGCTTCGGGCGCTTCACCTGCCGGCAGGCGCAGCTCGGAAGGGTCGCGCGTGCCGGACGCCCGGACGGACGTATCGGCATCCCGGTGTCGAGAACCCATCCGGGCGTTGGAGCGTTAACGGCCGGATCGCCGCGACGACGCCGTGGGTCGGGCGCGCGAGGCGGACCGGGCCGGCAACCCAGGGAGCGCGCACCGGCGACCCAGGGAGCGCGCACCGGCGACCCAGGGAGCGCGCACCGGCGACCCGCGGCAGGAAGCGCGCACCGGCGCCCCGCGGTCCGGCACCGGCGCCCCGCGGTCCGGCACCGGCGCCCCGCGGTCCGGCACCGGCGACCCGCGGTCCGGCACCGGCGACCCGCGGTCCGGCACCGGCGACCCGCGGTCCGGCACCGGCGACCCAGGGAGCGCGCGCCGGCGACCCAGGGAGCGCGCGCCGGCGACCCAGGGAGCGCGCGCCGGCGACCCGCGGCAGGAAGCGCGCGCCGGCGAGTCGCTATCCTCGGTGGCGACATGCCTGATGCCATCGGCGCCGTCCCCGATCGATCCCGGCCGATCCCGCCGGCCGAGCAGCCGGCGCGGCTCGACGCGCTGGTGGCGGTGGTCCGTCGGCGTACGGACATCGAGCCCCGGGTCGGCATCGTGCTGGGCTCCGGCCTGGGCGACCTGGCCGCCGGGATCGAGGATGCCGTCGCCATCCCCTTCGTCGACCTGCCGGGATGGCCCGTGGCGACCGCACCCGGTCACGTCGGGCGGCTGGTGGTGGGCCGCCTCGCCGGGGTTCCGGTGGCCGCGCTCCAGGGGCGCTTCCACGTGTACGAGGGCAACGATCCAGGCCTCGTCGTCCAGCCGGTCCTGCTGTTCCGGCAGCTGGGCGCCTCGGTCGTGATCCTGACCAACGCGGCGGGTGGCGTGAACCCCGCGTATCGGCCGGGAACGCTGATGGTCATCGCGGACCACCTCAACCTGACCGGGCGCACGCCGCTGCTCGGGCCGAACGCCGATGACCTGGGGCCACGGTTCACCGACCTGACCGACGTCTGGGCGCCCCGCCTGCGCGCGGACCTGCATGCCGCCGCGGCGGCCGAAGGGATCCGGCTCGAGGAGGGGATCTACGCGGGACTGCTCGGGCCGTCCTACGAGACACCGGCGGAGGTCCGCATGCTCCGGACGCTGGGCGCCGACGCCGTGGGCATGTCCACCGTGCTCGAGGCGATCGCGGCGCGCTGGGTGGGGCTCGAGGTGTGCGGGGTGTCGCTGGTGACCAACGCCGGCGCCGGCTACTCGGGGCAGCCGCTGAGCCACCACGAGGTGCTCGCCGCGGGGGCCGAGGCCGGGCCCGGGCTCGCTCGGGTGCTGAGCCGCTTCATCGCGAACCTGCCGGCCCGGGATTAGCGCGGCCCGGTCGCCGCGGTCAGCGGACCGGCAGCTCCCGCCCCGCCGCGCGGGCCGCGTCACGTTGCGGTCGCCCAGGCCGCCAGGACGTTGTCCTTGTGGGGCCGGATGGGGCAGTGCTCGTCGCGGTTGTTGAACTCGTCGCAGTAGCCGAGCGCCACGCACTTGGGCGCGAGGAAGGCGCCCAGGAACGGGGACACGGTGAACACCTCGTGGCGGATCAGCTGGAACAGCCGCCGGATCTCCCACTGGGCCATGGTGCACAGCCGCAGCCCCGACATGTGGATCAGCGCCCGCAGATTCGTGGTCATCACGAGGTTGGTCCGTGTCGCGTTGGGGAACACGAACCGCGCGTCCTCCCCGGGCACGCCGGCGCCAAGCAGCTCGCCGTACAGCCCGAGCGCGCCGTCCACCTGCTCCTCGTAGCGGAGACGGAGCTCGGGGTCCGCTTCGGCGATGGTCGCCGGCAGCATCGTCGCCGCGCCCTTGTACTTGACGTAGCGCTGGCTCTGCTGGTCGAAGGCGACGCCCGCCCGATGCCGGACGAGCTGGTGCGAGAGCGTCCGCGACACGCCGCTCAGGGCGAACGTGAACACGATGTGCTCGATCGTCGAGCCGTGACCGGATTCGATCACATTCGAGATCAGTCGCTGCATGCTGGCGGGCGCGACCTCGCCCTCCACCGCGCGCCGGAAGATCTCCTGCGGCTCGAGCTCCGAGTAGCAGGTGCGACAGGCGGTGTACACGAGCGGCACGTAGTAGCGCTCGACGATCGCCTTGTCGGGGAACAGCAGGGTCGCCTTCATCCCGAGCTCGTGGCGGCCGGGGTTGCGCGGGATGGACGTCTTCGAGCGCTGGGGGGCGGGCGCCTCTGCCATGGCGTCAGTCTACCGGCCGGGTGGCGGCGCGGATACGTCCGGGGCTTTGCCCAGCCCCCGGTGGACGACCCGACCCCGGGCTCGGCGCCCGGCGGTCGACGGCGCGGAACCAGACCCAGTAGAGACCCGTCGCGGAGGCGTACAGCCCGATGATCAGGACGAAGTTGAGCGCATAGCCGAGCTCGAAGCCGAGCGTGGCCTGGGCCACCGCGTAGCAGGCACCGCCCACCACCCAGCCGACCTGCCAGAACACGCTGGTGGCCGCCGCGAACGTCGCCCGCTCGGCCGGCTCGAGGTGATCCATCGCGAACGCCGTGAACACGGGGTTGCTCGCGTTCATGAGGGAGTTACGCACCGCCATCGCGATGAGCACCGTCCACAACAGCGGCGAGAACCCGAGCACGACCAGGAACGGGATGCTCGCCCCCTGGACCAGCACCACCGAGCCGATCTGGCCGAGGCGTCGGGCGAGCCGCGGCTGGACCAGGACCGCGATCATCGTTCCGAGGCTGGTGACCGCGAACGCCGCGTTGAGCGCGGCGAGGTCGAGCCCGAACTTGCGCTGGAGGAACACGTTGAGGAACGGGATCACCTGGCCCGCTCCGATCGAGATCATGAAACCCGGGATCACGAGCCGGGCGAACCGCCGGCGGTCGCGAACGGTGATGCCCAGCCACGTTCGTGACCGTCGCGGATCGGCCGGGAAACGGGCCGGCTCGCCGACGTCCCGCAGCCGGGCGGTGCCGGCCCGGCTCGGGCGGTCGTCGCCCAGCCGCGCCACGGTTGCCAGCGCCGCCAGCAGCAGGCCCGCCATGAGCACGAGGAGGAGGCGATAGGCGCCCGGGCCCGACGGGTCCAGGCCCATGGTGGCCGCCACGAACGTCGCGACGAGCCCGCCTGCAAGCGCGGCCACCACGTTGGTCGCGAACTGGACGGCGAATTGGACGGCGAACAGCTCGTTGCGATGGTCGGGTCGGCTGTGCTCGGTGAGGAACGGGGCCTGGACGACGAAGTAGGCCTGCTGGCCGACGGCCCACAGGGCGGCGCCGGCGACGATCACGGGCAGCGCGTCGCTGAGCAGCAGGGCGCCCAGGCCCACCAGGCTGAGCCCGATGCCGGTAGCGATCACGGCGCGGCGCCCGATCCGATCCGACAGGGCGCTGGCGGGGAACGCGACCAGCGCCGACGCCAGCGAGGCGATCGTCGCCACGAAGCCGATCGTGGCGGGCTGGAAGCCCAGCGACGCGAGGTACAGGTTGAAGTCGATCCAGTACAGGCTGAGCGCCGCGCCGGCCACGAAGGTCGTGGCCAGGAACAGCCGGGCATCGCGCTCGAACCGGCCGAACGCGCGCGACGCTAGAGACCCGGGCACGCCGCCGCCCGTCACCCTTCGGCCATCGGATCCGCTCCTGATCGGAGGAGGACAGGGACGCCCGCTCGACGAGCATCGTACGCCGGGACAGCCGCGCCCGGCGGCCCGCGATCCGGCGGCCTGCGAACCTGCGGCCAGCGATCCGGCGGCCGGCGATAGAGCGGCGTGCGATCCGGCGGCCTGCGATCCGGCGGCCCGCGATAGAGCGGCGTGCGATCCCGCGCCGTGCGATCCCGCAGCCTGCGATCTCGCGGCCTGCGAACTGGCGGCGTGCGATCTCGCGGCGTGCGATCCCGCGGCCTGCGATCTGGCGGCCGGCGATCCGGCGGCGTGCGATCGAGCGGCCGTCCGATCCCGCGGCCGGCGATAGGGCGGCGTGCAATCCCGCGGCCTGCGATCCGGCGGCCTGCGACAGAGCGGCCGTCCGGCATCCGACCGGATCGACCACCAGGGCAATTGAGTCCGCGTCCGGTCCGGCATTCGATCCAGCTGCCCGTCGACCTCCGATCCAGCTGCCAGTCCGTTCTCCGCCCGGGTAGACGATCAGGGCACTGACGCAGCTTCCGGTTCCCTTGCCCGGGTGTCGCTGCTCGCCTGGCGAGCGACCGGTGGCATCGCGGGCCGTCTCACTCGCTGGGCGGTCCACTGGTGGCACCGCAGCCTGCAACCACGCCACGGCCCATTCGCCTGGCGAGCCAGACCGACACTCGTGCGACCAGTCGCTCGCTGGGCGAGCGGAGCCGGCGGCGACGGACGCTCAGCCGGGCGACGGACGCTGACGGGCTGACGGCGCCGGCCTGACGCTGAGCCGGGCGACGGACGCTGACGGGATGACGGCGCCGGCCTGACGCTGAGCCCGACAAGGGACGCTGACCCGGGCGACGGACGATTGCAGCGGCCGCCCGAGAAGCTCGCCGCCGGGGCGGTCGCGAGCCTGCGAACGCGAGCAGCCGGGCGGGCGATCCCGGCTCACCCGGCGACGAGGGCGATCCCGGCGCGGCCGACAAACTCGGCTCACCCGGCGACGAAGGCGATCCCGGCGCGGCCGACAGACTCGGCTCAGCCGGCGATGCGGACCACCCGGCTCACCCGGCGACGAGGGCGATTCCGGCGCAGCCGGCGGCGAGGGCACACCCGGCGATGCGGACCACCCGGCTCACCCGGCGACGAGGGCGATCCCGGCGACGAGGGCGATCCCGGCTCAGCCGGCGGCGAGGACAACGCGGCTCAGCCGGCGACGATCGTGCCCGGGTCGCCTCGCGCCGCCAGGGCGGCCGCGAGGTCGAGCGCCCGCTGAACGGCCTCGGCCCGGGGCAGCGCGGCGCCCCTCGCGAGGGCCGCCCGCAGGTGCGGATCGGCCGTCTCGGGATCCACCGTCGGGATCGACCCCGTCGGCCACAGGGTGGCGAGATGGACCCCGGTCTCCGCGATCGCCCGGTGGCCAGCACCGCCCACCTCGTAGCCATCCTCGATCAGGCCGGCGATCAGCAGCAGGCTCGATAGGGAGACGAGGGCCAGCACGACGCCCGACACGTCGCGGCTCTGGTGAAACTCGTTGATCGCGGCGCCCAGGTCATCGGCCGCAGCGGCAGGCCGTCCGGCGAGGGCGTGTCCGAACGCGCGCGTGAAGCGCGCCCAGGCGATCCAGAACCGGTCGCCGCGCCGTTCGAAGATCTCGAGGGCCCGGGTCGCATGGAGCGCCGCCTCATCGAAGTCGCCGGCATAGGCGAAGTGCTCGGCGAGCCCCCACGACGCCCGGCCGACGCCGTCCTCGTCCCCCAGGCGCGTCCAGGTGGCCAGCGCCTCCTCGAGCAGCGAGCGGTCCTCCGCGAGCAGCGCGATCCAGTCGTCGACGTCGCTCGTCGGCCGCCTCGCGAAGAACAGGTTGAACAGCGCGTTGGCCAGCTCGCGCTCGTCGCCCATGGCGCGGGCCGCCTCGACGGCCTCCCGGTACCAGCGGCTGGCCGCCGTCATGTCGCCGGCCCAGTACGCGAGGCCACCCGCAGCCTCGAGCGCACGCAGCCGGTCCGGAGCGGGCTCGCCGGCCCAGGTGGGCATCGCGAGCACCCGATCGAGCCGGCTACGCCCTTCGATGACGTGACCGCGCATGTGCCAGAAGCGCCAGGCGCCGTAGGCGAGCTCGGAGGCCCGGGCGGTGTCGCCCGTCGACACCAGGTGGTCGAACGCCGCTCGCAGGTTGTCGTGCTCGTCCTCGAGCCGGTCGAGCCGACGCCCCTGGTCGGCGCGGCCCGGGCCGCCCGATGCCGTCTCGCGCAGGAACCCGAGGAACGCATCCGCGTGCCGGTCGCGGAGGACGGCCGTCTCCCCGCGCTCCGCGATCCTGGCCAGCGCGTACTCGCGGATCGTCTCGAGCATCTCGAACCGAAGGTCGCCATGGGCGTCCTCGACGACCCGGATCAGGCTCTGCTCGGCCAGCCGCTCGAGCCCGCCGTCAACGTCGAGCGGCGCCGGATCCCCGTCGAGCCCGCACACGGCCGCCGCGAGCTCCAGTGGGCCACCCCCCGCGAACACGCCCAGGCGCGCGAACAGCGTGCGGTCGTCGGGCTCGAGGAGGTCGTGGCTCCAGTCGATGGCGCCGCGCAGCGTGCGCTGGCGGTCGGGCAGATCGCGACCGCCCGCCGTCAGCAGGCCGAGCCGGTCGGTCAGGCGCGTGGCGATGGCCGCCGGGGACAGGAGCCGGATGCGAACCGCCGCGAGCTCGATGGCCAGGGGCAACCCGTCGAGGCGCCGGACGATCTCGGCGACGTGCGGTGCGTTGTCGGCGGTCAGCACGAAGTCGGGGCGGACGGCCACCGCGCGCTCGACGAACAGCCGGACCGCCTCGGACGCCATCACGCCGTCGACGTCCGCGACGCCCGCCGCGGGCAGCGACAGCGGCGGGACGGGGAACTCCTGCTCTCCGGCGACGCGCAGCGGCGCCCGGCTCGAGGCGATGACCGTCAACCGCGGCGCCTCGCGGAGGAGGTCTGCCACCAGCGGTGCGCCGTCGACGACCTGCTCGAAGTTGTCGAGCACGAGCAGCGCCGTGCGGTCGCGCAGATGGTTCCTGACCCGGTCGATCGGCGGCTGTCCGGGCGCGAGCAGACCGATGGACGCGGCGATTGCCGAGGCGATCAGGTCCGGGTTGGTGACCGGTGCGAGCGGCACGAACCACGCGCCGTCGGGGAAGCGGTCGGTGCAGTCGCCGGCGAGCGCCAGCGACAGGCGCGTCTTGCCGGTGCCGCCGGGTCCCGTGAGCGTGAGCAGCCTGGTCCGACCGAGCAGCTCGGTCGCCGCGGCCAGCTCTGCTCGGCGCACGAAGCTCGTCAGCTGGGCCGGCAGGTTGTTGGGGGTCGCGTCCAGGGTTCGAAGCGCCGGAAACGCCGACGGAAGACCGTCGGCCTCCACCTGGAACAGCCGCTCCGGCCGGGCCAGGTCCTTGAGACGGTGGTCGCCGAGATCGTTGAGCTGGATGCCACGGAGCCCGTCCGCAGCCAGCGCCCGCGCCGCGTCGGTGACCAGCACCTGGCCACCGTGGCCGGCCGCCGCGACGCGCGCCGCGCGGTGGACCTCGAGCCCCACGTAGTCGTTGCCGACCACCTGGACGGCACCGGCGTGGATCCCCATCCGCACGCGCACGGGCGTCGCCGGCCATGGGTGCCCTGCCAACGCTCGCTGCGCGCCGACGGCCGCCCGGATCGCCGCCGCCGCCGACGAGAACGCGATGAAGTGAGCGTCGCCCTCGGACCCGAACGCGATCCCGCCCTCGGCCTCACCGGCGCCGACGACGATCGACCGCTCCGCATCGAGAATCGGCCCGTACGCAGCGTCGCCGACCTCGGCCAGCAGCCGCGTCGAGCCCTCGATGTCCGTGAACAGGAACGTCACCGTCCCGGTCGGCAGGTTCACGGCGCAGGCTCGGGGTCGGGGATGGCGACGTCCTCGCCAAGCGCGTAGCGAACGCCGTCGGGCAGCGGCAGCGCGGCGCCCTCGGCGCGATGCCGCGCGAGCTCACCTGGGTCGAGACGGTTGCTCGCGTCCGCCCGTGTGACCCGCTCGAAGGCATCCTGGACCACGCCCGCAAGGCCGGCGCCGGAGGACGCCTGCAGGCGGCGGGCGAGGCCCTGGAGGCGGGCGGCCCGGGCCAGGTCCCCGTCGGTCACCGCGACCGCCGAGAGGTCGTCGAGCGCGAGGGTCACGCCCGCGATGTCGCCGGCGTCGTCGAAGATCCGCAGCGCATCACGGACCAGCGATCGGGCGGCCTCGGGGTCGCCGAGCTTGAGCCTGGTCGACCCGAGCTGGTGGAGCGCCCACGCCTCCTGGGTCCGGTCACCCACCCGGCGGTAGAGCTCGAGGGCCTCGCCGAACGCCGGTGCCGCGCTGACGTTGTCGTTCCCGAAGTACGCCTGGATGCCGATGCCCCACAGGACGTTCGCCGTGCCCCGGTCGTCGCCCAGCGCCCGGTACAGGGCGAGGGCTTCGTCGAGCATCCCGCCCGCCGCCCGGCGCCCCTCGGGCTCGTCCTCGGCCAGCATCGAGTAGCTGAACGAGAGGTTGTAGAGGGCGTTGGCGATCTCCGCCTGGTCGCCGATCTCGCGCCAGATCGCGAGGGCGGCCTGGTACGAGGGCCGCGACCCGACCAGGTCGCCGTGCCAGTACAGGATCCCGCCCATGACCTCGTGCGCCCGCGCCCGGAGCGCTGCCGGGGCGTCCGCGAACCACGACCGTCCGAGCAGCGCCGTCATCCGGGTCCGGGCTTCGCGGAGGTGGCCGCGCTTCTGCCAGAAGCGCCAGACCGCGATCGCGGTGCCCAGCGCCAGGTCGGCGTCCGCGTGGGTGTCGGCCCACTCGATGGCCTCTCGCAGGTTGGCGTGCTCGAGCTCGAGCCGGTCGAGGATCGCCCGCTGCCCGGGTCCCGCGATGTCGGCCTCGAGGCGCACGGCGAGGTCGCGGTAGGCACGAGCGTGCCGCTCCCGGACCCGCTCGTCGTCGCCGCCGGCCGCCAGCCGTTCGAGCGCGAACTCGCGGATCGGCTCCAGCAGCGTGAACCGCGGCTCGCCGTCGTGCTCGTCCGAGCGGACGAGGCTCTGGTCGACCAGCGCCGCCAGACCGTCGAGGACGTCGATGCCGAGCTCGCCGGCCGGACCCGCGACCGCCTCCGCGCAGGTGAGGTCGAACCCGCCGACGAACACGCCCAGGCGCTCGAACAGGCGGCGGGCGGGCGGGTCGAGCAGGTCGTAGCTCCAGGCGATCGCCCCGCGCAGCGTGCGCTGGCGCTCGGGGACGTCGGACGCGCCGGCACCCGGCAGGTCGAGCCGACCCTCGAGGCGCTCGTGCACCGCCGCGGGCGTGAGGAACCGGAGCCGGGCGGCGGCGAGCTCGATCGCCAGCGGAACGCCGCCCAGATGGGCCACGATCGAGGCCACGTCCGAGGCGTTCGCTCCCGTCAGCGCGAAGCCCGGCTTGACCGCAGCTGCCCGCGCAACGAACAGGCGGATGGCGGCGAACGCCGCCAGCGAGTCGGGGTCATGGCGACGCATCCCCGGCGGCAGGTGCTCGAGCTCGAACGGCCCGAGGCGGCCGAGCTCCATCGGTGCCGGCAGTCCCGGCACGGGGTACTCCTGCTCGCCCTGGACCCGCAGTGGCGCGCGGCTGGTCGCGAGGACCCGCAGCTCCGGCGCGCGCCGCAGCAGCTCCGCCAGGTCGCCGGCGGCCGCGGTGACCTGCTCGAAGTTGTCGAGCACGAGCAGCACGTGCCGGCCGGCGAGCTCGGCGCTCAGGACGTCGATCGCGCGCCGCTGCGGATCGTCGGCGACGCCCAGCACGTGGGCGATCGTGGCCGGGACCATCGCCGGGTCGCTGACCGTGCCCAGGGCGACGAACCAGGTCCCGTCGGGGAACTCGTCGGCGACCGCGGCGGCCAGCTGGAGCGCCAGCCGCGTCTTGCCCGTGCCGCCGGGACCCGTGAGCGTCACCAGGCGTGCCCGCTCGAGCAGGGCCCGCGCCTCGCCCAGCTCGCGCTCGCGCCCGACGAAGCTGGTGAGCTCGGTGGGCAGGTTGTTGGGCCGGGCGTCGAGCGAGCGGATCGGCGGGAAGTCGGAGGCGAGCCCATCGAGCACGAGCTGGCTGATCCGCTCCGGCCGGAGGTCCTTGAGCCGGTGCCAGCCGAGCTGGCGCAGGGTGACGCCCTCGGGCAGGTGGTCCGCCACGATGGCCTCGGCCGTCTCGGACAGCAGCACCTGGCCGCCGCTCGCGGCCGCGGCCACCCGGGCGGCGCGGTGCACGTCGTGGCCGACGTAGCCGCCGTCCGCGTCGAGCTCGCCGATCCCCACGTGGAGCCCCATCCGAACGCGGAGCGCCACCCCGTCCGGCCACGGCTCGGCAGCGAGCGCTCGCTGCGCCGCCGCCGCCGCCGCCACGGCCTCCACGGGATCGCGAAACGCCGCGAAGAAGGAATCGCCCTCGGTCCCGACCTCCTCGCCGGCATGGGCGTCGAGCGCCGCGCGCACGAGCTGCCGATGCCGCTCCAGGACCGGGCGCCAGGCGGCGGTGCCGAGCTGGTCGACCAGCTTCGTCGACCCCTCGATGTCCGTGAACAGGAAGGTGACCTCGCCCGTCGGGTGGCCCGGGGACACCACGTTCGCAGCTCGCAAGACCGGGATGCTCGACGCGTCAGGTGCGATGGTCGGCGGCCGTCTCGCGCAGCCGGGCCGCGACCACCCGGAGCACGGCCAGGGCCACCCCGGGCTCGTTGCGCAGCACGCGCTCGAAGTCCCAGGACGCCAGCGCCAGGCAGCGAGTCCGGGTGGCGGCGACCACCTGCGCGATCCGCGGACCACCGTCGAGGACCGACAGCTCTCCGAAGAACTCGCCGGGTCCGAGGGTCGCGACGACCACGCCGTCGCGAACCACCCGCGCCGACCCCTCGGCGATGACGAAGAAGCCGGTCCCGACCTCACCCTGGCGGGCGATCACGCGCTCGGGCGGGAACTCGACCTCGATCGCCGCCGCCGCGACCGCCGCCAGGCCGGCTTCGTCCAGCCCACGGAACAGCGGGCAGCCGCCCAGCAGCTCGGCACGACGATCGTGGGTCAGGGTCAACCTGGTCCTCCGGGCTGGGGGTCGGGTGGTCATGGTGCCCCCCGGGGATGCGGGCGTCAACGGAGACTCCACGCTGGCTGCCGGGGAGGGGACGGCCGGAGGCCTCGGGCCGGCCACGGCGCATCGGATCGGCGCATGGGAAACTCGGCGCACAGGCTCGGCGCACAGGCTCGGCGGACGGGTTCGTTGCCCGGGAACGGCGGCTGCCGGCAGACCGGGACCGGCGCACAGGCTCGGCGCGCGAGCTCGGCGCCCGGGCTCGACGCCTGCCGGCGGACCGGTCACGTCCGGCCACCGGATGCGCGGCGGTGTGAGAGCATTGGCGCGACGAGCGGGGCGTGTGGCGGGGGCGGGAGGCAGCGGGCGACATGGCGACGCGTGAGGAGATCGCGGACATCCTCGCCGGGTTCACCCTGTTCGGTGACCTCCAGACGCCTCAGCTGCTCTCGGTGGCAGGCGTGTTCGAGGAGGTGTTCTTCCCGCAGGGCGAGCGGATCCTCCGCCAGGGGCTGACCGGCTCGGGCTTCTACGTGATCATCGAGGGCGAGGCCGACGTGATCGTCGACGGCACCCAGCGCTCGACGCTCCATCGCGGCGACTTCTTCGGCGAGGTGTCGATCCTGCTGGGCGAGCCGCCGACGGCCGACGTCATCGCCACCACCCCGATTCGGTGCATCGTGATCCCCGGGCCTGCGGTCGAGGCGTTCCTCGTGGCGCACCCCAAGGTCATGTACCGGATGGTCCAGGCGCAGGCGAGGCGCCTGCGCAATGCCAACCGCTGGCGGAGCTGACGCCGTGTCCGCCGACCCCGCCGGCGCCCGTCCGTTCCCGCCCGGGGAGTATCCGGTCATCGTCCTCGGCAGCGGACCCGGTGGGCTCCAGGTGAGCTACGGGCTGCGACGTCAGGGCGTCCGGCACGCCGTCCTGTCGGCCGATCCGTCGCCCGGCGGCATGTTCCGCCGCTGGCCGTTCTTCCAGCGGCTGCTGTCGTGGACCAAGCCGTACGCGCCGGAGGCCCGCACCAGCCGCGAGTACCAGCGGTTCGACTGGAACAGCCTGATCGCGGACGAACCCGAGCTGCGCTCGCTCCAGGCCGAGTTCCTGGACGGCTCCTCGTACTTCCCCAGCCGGCCCGAGATGGAGGCCAACCTGACCGCCTTCGCGGACCGGGCGGGGGTCGTCGTCCGGCACGGCTGCACGTGGTCGCGAACGCGGCGCGAGGACGGGCCGGACGGCACCACGTTCGTGCTCGAGACGACCGATGGCGAGTACCGCGCCCGGATCCTCGTGCTGGCGGTCGGCGTCGCCCAGCCGTCCCTCCCGAACACCCCTGGCATCGAGCACGCGAGGCACTACGCCGAGACGCGTGAGGCGTCGTTCTACGCCGGCCGGCGCGTGTTCATCATCGGCAAGCAGAACTCGGGCTTCGAGCTCGCGTCCGGGCTGGCGCCATGGGCCTCGCAGATCGTGCTCAGCTCGCCCTCTCCGGCCAAGCTGTCGATCATGACGCGCTCCCTGGTGGGCGTCCGGGCCCGCTACGTCCAGCCGTTCGAGGACAACTTCCTGGGCCTCGGGGTGTCGATCCTGGACGCGGCGACGGATGGCATCGCGCGCGCCGGGGAGGCCCTGCGGATCGATCTCAAGCGCACCGACAACGGGATGCCGATGAGCGTCGAGGCCGACGAGGTGATCGCGGCCACCGGGTTCACCTGCCCGCTGCAGGACCTGCCACAGCTCGGCGTCACGACCGTCGGCCGGAGCATGCTGCCGGCGGTGACGCCGATGTGGGAGAGCGTCTCGGTGCCCGGGATCTACTTCGCAGGGACGATCACCCAGGCCGCGCCCGGCCTGCGAAAGCACGGCATCCCGGCCAACTCCGGGGCGGTGCACGGGCACCGCTACAACGGATTGATCCTCGCCCGGCACATCGCGGAGACGCGCTTCGGTGTCGTGACGCCCCGCCCGGCGGTGCCCGAGGCCGATGTGCTCGGGTACCTCCTGCGCGAGGCCACGTGTGCGCCGGAGCTGTGGCACCAGAAGGCATACCTGGCGCGGGTCGTGTCGGTGTCGCCGGAGGACGGCATCCGCGACGAGGGGATCGTGCCGCTCGTCCACGCGCTGGACAGCCTCGATGGCGACCTGATCGCGATGACGGTGGAGGCCGACGGCACCGGCGCGATCTATCCGGTCGTCTACGCCCGGCACGAGGGGCGGATCGAGGAGCATGCGCTGCCGGGCCACCCGTTGCTGGACTTCGCCACCGCCGATCACCGGACGGCCACCGCGGCGGCCATCGCATCGGTGCTGCCGTCGTACGGCCGCGTCGCCTGACCCGCCGATCGAGCTCGCCGATCGAGCGCCACGAGCGAGCGCCACGAGCGAGCGCCACGAGCGAGCGCCACGATCGAGCGCCACGCCGATCGAGCGCCACGCCGATCGAGCGCCACGCCGATCGAGCGCCACGCCGATCGATGCACGCCGAGCGCCACGCCGAGCGAGCTCGCCGATCGAGAGGGGCCACTCGCCCAGCGGCTGACTGATGGCATGAGCAGCGAATGCCGCTCGCCCGGCGGTTCGATCGTGGCACCTGGTCGCGTCCCGTGCGAAGGACCGCTCGCCCGGTGAGCAGCGCGACCTGTCGTGCGACCGGTCACTCTCGCAGCGAGCAGCCGATCGGGATCGACCCGGACCCTGGGCGCCTGCTGTCGGAGGATTGACAGCACTGGTTGATAGTCGATTTCGGCTATATCAAGCCAGATTAGCCCTTGTGAGCTAATTGACCGTCAGGTAGTCTGCCGCGGATGACCGAACGCCCTTCCGGGACCGTCGTGTTCGCCGACGTCGTCCACTCGCGGACGGATCCCGGCTCCACGGCCTGGCTGCGCTCGCTGCGCGCCGACCTGGACGCCGCCTACGCGCGCGATCAGCGGCTCGCGCCATTCGGCTTCACGCAGGGCGACGAGCTCCAGGGGCTGCTGGCGCCGGGGGCGGATCCGTTCCGGGCCGTCGTGCGCGCGGGGCTTGGCCCCGACGCGCGCACGCTGCGCTGGGCGATCGTTGCGGGTGAGATCGAGCCGGGGAGTGGACCGGCGACCGAGCGGACGGGACCCGCCTTCCTCGCGGCGCGCGAGGTCCTCGGCGAGGCGAGATCGAGCCGGGACGGCCTGCTGGCGCTCACCGGCGATGCCCGCGCCGACCAGCTGCTGGCCGGGCTCGGCCCCCTGCTTCCCGAGCTGCTCGAGCGCTTGACCGAGCGCCAGCGCGAGGTCGGGCGCCTGCTGATCGTCGATGCACGCCGCCAGTCGGAGGTCGCCGATCTGCTGGGCGTGAGCCGCGCCACGGTGTCGGTGATGGCGGACCGGGCCGGCGTGCGGCACCTGCAGCGGCTGGCCACGGCGCTCGCCGTCATCTTCGGCGACGGCGTCGTGCGGATGAGCGACGCCCGGGCGCCGGCCGCGGCCGGGGGTGCGGGGTGAGCGACGCCGTGCTCGTGCTCGCGTGGTTGCTGTTCTCGCACCTGGTGGCCGACTTCGTCCTCCAGAACGACTGGATCGCGATCAACAAGGGCACCGGCGGCCGGCTGGGCTGGAGCGCGCTCGCCCTCCACGGCTTCCACGTTGCCCTGTGCCTGGCACCGGTCGTGCTGGCCTTCGGAGGTCGCGGCCTGCTGTACGTCCTGCTGGTGACCGGGTCCCACGTGCTCGTCGACCGCTGGAAGGTCCGGGCGACGCGGCAGTCGGAGCGGGAGGCCCAGGCACAGGCCCGGGCGCGACTGGTGCGTACCGGCGAGGCGCCCACCTCGGGGCTGGGCGCCGCCTGGACCCCGTGGCCTGGGATCCTGTTCCTCGCCGACCAGGTCCTCCACGCCACCTTCCTGATCGTGGGCTGGCTGGTGATCCTCCAGGGCGAGACGCTGCTGCCCGACTTCGTGCGGTTCGCGGACGCGGTCTTCGGCTCGTGGGACCGGGCCGCCGTCCATGCGACGATCCTCACCGGCGTCGTGGTGGCCTCCTTGCTGATCGTCAACACGCGTGGGGCGTTCTTCTTCGTCCTCGCGCTCGTGTCGCCGCGCGAGCTCACGCCCGGATCGGCAGCGCCCGAGGCATCGGCGACCCCCGCGCCGGCCGGGTACACCGTCCGGGTGGGGCCCGTGGTCGCGACGGTCGAGCCCATGCCGCTGTCGGCCACCCCCACGACGGCAGTGGCGGCAGCCGCGGCTGCCGAGGCGGGCCAGTCCGGCAGGCAGCCGGGCGGCCGGGAAGCGGCCGCCACCGCCATCGGGGTCCCCAGTGGCGCGCCGGCCCGGATCGGTGCCGCGATCGGTGCCCTGGAGCGGCTGCTGATCGTCGCCTTCATCCTGGGCGGCGCCGAGGTCGCGGTCGGCTTCGTGATCGCAGCCAAGACCATCGCGCGGTTCAAGCAGCTCGACGACCGCGGCTTCGCCGAGTACTACCTGCTGGGCACGCTGGCCAGCGTGTCGGTGGCGATCCTGAGCGCGGAGGTGGCGCAGGCCGCGCTTCGGACGCTCGGGTAGCGCGATCGACTCGGACGCCCGGATAGCGCGCCCGGGACGCGGATCGGACGCTCGGGTGGCCCGATCGGCTCGGACGCTCGGGTAGCGCGCCCGGGACCCGGATCGGACGCTCGGGTAGCGCGATCGACTCGGACCCTCGGGCAACGCGCCAGGACCGGCTCGGACCCGGCGTCGGCCCTAGACGAGGTTGCGCGAGATCCGCTCCCGCCATTCCCGGGCGAAGAACGGCGCCCCGTCGAGCCGGACGTCGAGGCCGACGCGGACGTCGAACGCGCCTTCGTCGGACGCGACGTCGCCGGACGCCCGGATCTCGACGTCGAAGCCATTGCCGGTCCAGCGGTAGGCCACCTCGCTGTCGAGTCGCGCGTGCGCCGGATCGGCATCCGATGCGGTCAGCACCAGTCGCTCCGAGCTGTACACGCGCGAGCCGTCCTCGAGAATGCTCGCCCCGCCCTCGCCGAGCGTCACCGCCACCGTCCCGGCGATCACGTCGTGCTCGATCCGCCAGACGGGCGGATCCTCCTCGTCGGCGCCCACCGAACGCAGGCCGGCCGGCCCGGTGCGGAAGGCCGGTGGTTCGAGGGTCGGGGCATTCGCGGGGAGGACCGGGAGCATCAGCCGCGATGGTGCCGCCGGACCGTGGTGGACGCGGAGCTCGCCGGGGGTCGGCGACGGCCACAGGACCGGCCAGTAGCCGGTGAGCACCGTCAATCGGATCCGGTTGCCCGCGGTGAACCGGTAGCCGCTCGTCCGCAGGGGGATGCGGACCTCCTCGGTCGCCAGTTGCCGGGTCGGCATCGGCGACGGGTCGACGTCGGACAGGCGATGGGTCAGGTTGAGCGCCCCGGTCGCGACGAGGGCCGACACCCCCGCCGGCGACACCTCGGACAGGCGGACCACGCAGGTGGCGACGGGCATCGTGGCGGTCAGGTGGAGCACGACCTCCGGGACCCCGATGACGCACAGCGGGTCGGGCAGCGGTTCGCTCGTGTAGGTGAGCGCGAGCGCCTCGTCGGGACGGAGGTCCCGGGCGAGGCCGTTGGGCGGGCCCCCGGCGCCCCAGGACAGGGCCCCCGCGGTGCCGGCCGTCGCCCGGTGCCTGACCGATCGGACCCCCTCGGCGAGGATCGACGGCTCCCCCAGCCCGTCGTCGCCCAGGTGCCAGGTCGCGGCTGCGGTCCCGGCGACCGGGAAGGCCGCGGCCGCCCGCCAGCGACCCGGCCACGTCTGCGGAAACGGCTCCGGGTCGGCCCATTCGTGCTCGAACCAGGTGACGGCCGGCTCGTGCTCCCAGCCATTCTCGACGCCCTTGAGGTAGCGGTCGAAGAAGCGGACGAGCTCGTGGTACCAGTCGAGGTTCGGCCCTGGATAGGCGTCGTCGGGGAAGGCGTGGACCCAGTTGCCGACGAGCGTCCGGACCGAGACGGCCTTGCGGCAGCGCTCCTGGATCCGGAACGCGGCGTCGACGTAGGCGTCGGTCCAGCCGGCCACCTGGAACACGGCGCATTCGAGCGCGTCGTAGTCGGGCGCCAGCGAGCCACGCCGCCAGTAGGGGCCGTCGGTCTGCTCGCGGATCCAGGCGAACAGCCAGGGCGGCGTCCGCTCCAGGCGCTCCCGCCACTCGTCGCGCCAGCTCGCGCCCCGGAACGCCGGCAGCGGCGGCATCGCGTTCATGCCCAGCTGGCTGACCGCGTACTGGCTCTTCTCGCTGGCGGTGACGCAGCCGCCCCGGATATGGACGTCGTCGCGATATCGATCGTCGGTGGCGTACATCGGCAGGATCGCGCGCAGGTGCGGTGGCCGGAGCTTCGCGACCTGGATGGAGGTGAAGCCGCCGTAGCTGATGCCCCACATGCCGATGCTGCCGTTGCACCAGGGCTGGGCGGCCAGCCACTCGACGGCGTCGTACCCGTCGAGGGTCTCGGCCTCCGTGTACTCGTCCTCCGCGATGCCGGGCGACGAGCCCGTGCCCCGGACGTCGAGCCGGCACAGCGCGAAGCCGCGCGCGGCGAGCCATTCGCCGCGGGCGACGTCGGCATTCCGGCGCCAGCTGTCCTTGCCGTAGGGGATCATCTCGAGGATCGCGGGAAACCGCTCGTCCGGCGTCTCGCCGCGCGGCCGGGGCAGCCAGAGGTTGGCGGACAGCTCGAGGCCGTCCCGGACCGGGACGCGGACATCCCAGCGCACCTCGACGTCGTGGACGGGCTCGCTCGCGGCGCTTCGAGCGGTGCCTTGGGCGGCGGTTCGATCGGCGGTTCGATCGGCGGTTCGATCGGCGGTCACGGAGCCGAGGATACCGGCGCGCCGCCGGCCCGGCGTCGCCCGTTGCCGGCGAGCCGGTACCGTGTACGGGTGACGCACGACGAAGACGCCCGAACGGTGCCGCCCGAACCGGATCGCCGTTCGAGCCAGGCACCGCGGGATCCGGGGTCGGAGGCCGTGGTCGGGCCGTGGCGGCGACGAAGCCGGGTCGTCGCCTATACCAACCCGTGGATCGAGGTGCTCCACGACGAGGTGGACCGGCCCGACGGGAGCCCGGGGATCTACGGCGTCGTCCACTTCGAGAATGCTGCCGTGGGTGTGGTCGCGGTCGATGCCGGCGGCCGGCTGCTCCTGGTCGGCCAGCATCGCTATGCGCTCGACGAGTACAGCTGGGAGATCCCCGAGGGTGGCGTCGCGCCCGACGAGCCGCTCGAGGCGGGGGCGAAGCGCGAGCTGCGCGAGGAGACCGGCTACGAGGCGGACCGCTGGCGGCAGCTGTGCCGGCTGACGCTCTCGAACTCGGTGACCGACGAGCGCGGCGCGCTGTACGTGGCCGAAGGGCTTCGCCCCGGCGCCGCCGATCCCGACCCGACCGAGGAGCTCGCGATCCGCTGGGCGACCCTCGACCAGGTGCTGGCCGAGATCGCCTCGGGTGGCATCCACGACGTGCTCACCATCGCGGGCATCGGGTTGTACGCGGCCCAGCTCGGGCACGACGCGCCGCCCGACGACCGACCCGGATGACCCGGCCCGAGCCGCGCCCCGACCTCGCCGGGCCAAACCCGGCCGCCTTCCACTACGGCCAGGCGCACATGATCATGCACGGCAACCCGGCATTCCTCGAGCTGTTCGGCAAGGCGTCCATCGGCATGCCCGCCCGCGAGGCGATGACCGACCTGCCCCGGACGGCGTTCGAGCTCATGGACCGTGTCTACCGCGAGGGTCGGCCGCTGGCACGACGCGTGAGGACGCCGGCCGGGGAGCGGCGGCTGGTCGTCGTCCCGCGGCGCGACCCCGAGACCGGTGAGACGTACGGCGTGGCGACGCACCTTCGACCGCCCGAGCCGAAGCCCTGAGGGCCCGGCGCGAGGGTGCGCGGAGCACGCGCGACCGCGACAACCCGGATGGCCCGGGCACGCACGACGAATCACGCAGCGGGATGCCCCCGCCGGGTCACCGGTGCGGCCCGTAGCATGGCGCCGGGCAGTTCGTCCCGCAGCGAGGGTCCAGCCCGTGACCGGCAGCCGTCCCGCACCCGCCGTCCCGCCCCACGCCGCGTCTCCCCGACGCATGGCGCGCGGCGCGTTCGAGGCGTCGCTGCCGCGCGCCGCCTACGTCGACGAGGCGTTCCTCGACCGCGAGCGCGAGGCGATCTGGTGGGCCGAGTGGATCGCGGTCGGGCGGGTCGAGCAGCTGGTGGGCGCGGGCGACTTCCTCGCGGTCGACGTGGCGGGCGAGCGCGTGATCGTGGTCCGGGATCGGGCGGGCGCGCTGCACGCCCACTACGACCTGTGCCGCCATCGCGGCTCGCGCCTGACCACCGCCGGCCAGCGGGAGCCGCCGGTCTCGGGCGAGACGCCGGGGCCCTCCGGGACGTTCAGGGGCGTCATCCGCTGCGGCTACCACTCCTGGTGCTACGAGCTCGATGGCCGCGTCCGGAACGCACCGTTCCTGGGCGAGTCGGATGCCTTCGATCCCTCGGCGTTCGGCCTGCACCCGGTCGCGCTCGAGGTGTGGGGCGGCTGGATCTTCGTCAACCTGTCGCCCGAACGCGTCGCCTCCGGCCACACCCTGGCGACCCGGCTCGGCGGCATCCCCGACCGGCTGCTCCGCTACCCGCTGGCAGACCTGCGCGCCGCGCGCCGGCTCGTCTACGACGTCCGCGCGAACTGGAAGGTCATCGTCGAGAACTACAACGAGTGCTACCACTGCGCGGGCGTCCATCCCGAGCTGTGCCGCATCGTGCCCGCCTTCCGGGAGCGCGGCGGCAGCAACCTCGACTGGGACGCGGGCATCCCGCAGGCGGAGGGCACGTTCACGTTCACGGCCACCGGGACCAGCGATCGCGCGCCGTTCCCCGGGCTCGACGACGACGAGCGGGTGCGCCACAAGGGCGAGCTCGCGTACCCGAACCTGATGATCAGCCTGTCGGCCGATCACGTGGCGGCGTTCACGTTGCTGCCGCAGGCGCCGGACCGGACCCTGATCGTGGTCGACTTCCTGTTCCATCCGGACGAGATCGCCAAGCCCGCCTTCGACCCGTCCGACGCCGTCGACTTCTGGGACCTCGTCAACCGCCAGGACTGGGCGGTCTGCGAGGGCGTCCAGGACGGAATGACGTCCCGCCGGTTCCGGTTCGGCTGGTACGCGCCGATGGAGGACCTCAGCCTCGACATCCGCCGCTACCTCGCGGAGCGGCTCGGCGACGAGGCGGTTGCCGCGAGGGACGTGCCGTCGTCCCGCGGATCCGACCCCGGGGCAGGCGGGTGACGCGAGACGTCGACCTCGTCGTCGTCGGACTGGGCGGGCTCGGGTCGGCAGCCGCGTACTGGGCCTCGCGCCGGCCGGGGGTCCGCGTGCTGGGCCTGGAGCAGTTCGAGCTCGGTCACCCGTACGGCGCCTCGGAGGACGTGAGCCGGATCATCCGCCTCTCCTACCACCGGGCCGACTACGTCCGCCTCGCCCGCCGCGCCTACGCGGCCTGGGCGGAGGTGGAGCGCCAGAGCGGGACACCGATCCTGTTCCGCACCGGCGGCCTCGACGTGGGGCCGCGCGAGCCGGCGGACGGGGTGGCGATCGACCTCGGCGGGTACGCGCTGGCGATGGACGAGGAAGGCGTCGAGTTCGAGCGGCTCGAGGCGGACGAGATCATGCGCCGCTGGCCGGCCTGGCGCCTGGACGACCGGCACGTCGGCCTGTTCCAGCCGGATGCCGGCATCGTCGACCCGTCGCGCGGCAACGTCGCCCACCGGCGGCTGGCCGTCGCGCAGGGCGCTACGCTCCGTGACCACGCGCGGGTGACCGGGCTCGTGGACGCGGGCGATGACCTGACCGTCGAGCTCGAGGGCGGCGAGCGGATCGTCGCCGGCCGGGTCATCGTCACGGCAGACTCCTGGTCCAACGAGCTGCTCGCGCCGCTCGGCGTGCGCCTGCCACTCACGATCACGCAGGAGCAGGTCGCCTGGTTCTCGCCGCCCGGGGGCGCCGAGGCGTTCGCCCCCGACCGGTTCCCGGTCTGGATCTGGATGGACGAGCCGTCCTTCTACGGCTTCCCGACCCATGGCCATCCGGGCCCCAAGGTGGGGCAGGACGTGGGCGGGCGCGAGGTCACCCACGCGACGCGGACGTTCGACCGCGACGAGGCGGCGCAGGCGCGGGTCCTGGCGTTCCTGGCCGCGCACCTGCCGACGCTGGCGGTCGAGCCGTTCCTGACCAAGACCTGCCTGTACACGCTCACCCCCGACCGGGACTTCGTGGTGGACGCGGTGCCCGGGCATCCGCGGGTCCAGGTGGTGCTCGGATCCGCCCATGCCTACAAGTTCGCATCGGTCCTGGGCAGGATCGCCGTCGAGCTGGCGCTTGACGGCGCGACCGAAGCGGCCCCCGACCTCGGCGCGTTCCGGCTGGATCGTCCGGCGCTCCAGGGGTCTTCGACCGTCCGCTCGTACGTCATCTGACCGGCCCGGCGGGATCTGACCGGCCCGGCGCGGATCTGACCGGCCCGGCGGGATCTGACCGGCCCGGCGGGATCGCCGGCCCGGCGGGCCGCTCGGCCCCGTTTCGCGGGCCGCCGGTCCCGCGACGTGCGTCGGGTGCGACGCAAGGTTGCGCGGGGCCCCGCGTTGTGCCACGCTCGCGTCAGGCCAGGCCGCCTGGGACGGCGGCTGCTGCCGGTCACGGAACGGGGATTCGACCGGCGGCTCGGTTCGAGGAGGAGATCCCGGAATGGCTTACTCGTCACGTCACCGTGCCGTCCGGTCGAGCCTTGCGTTCCTGCTCGGCATCGTGATGCTGATCCCGGCCGCCGTGCCGACGACAGCGGCCGATCCGCTGGTGCTCAAGCTGGGCACCATCGAGAACCTTCGCTCCCTGAACCCCTATCAGGCCGACCTACTTCCCGGACTACGAGGCGTTCCAGTTGACCTTCAGCCTGCTGGTCGACATCGGGCCGAACCTCGAGCCGTATCCCGCATTCGCCGACAAATGGGAGCGGTCGGCCGACGGCAAGTCGTGGACCTTCCACATCCGCTCTGGCATGAAATGGTCCGACGGCGAGCCGGCGACCTCCGAGGACGCTTGCTTCAGCTGCGACCTCGACATCCAGGCGAACAAGCACGATACAAACGTGGGCAACGGTTACATCGACCCCGGGCCTCAAGGATGCTCGGGTGACGGCCGCAGAGTGTCCCGATCCGGAGACGATGATCCTATACACCGACGAACGGCACCACCAGGGTGCTCAAGACGTCGATCCCGATCCTGCCCAAGCACATCTACGGCAAGGAGACGTACAAGACCATCGGCGACGTCGACTTCAAGCCGCCGCTCGTGGGCACGGGCCAGTACCAGGTCACCGAGTACATGCCCGACGAATCGGTGCATCTGGTTCGCAATCCATACTGGTATGGACAGCGAGGGGCTGCCGACGAGGTGTGGATCCAGATCTTCAAGAACGCGGACACGATGGTTCAGGCGCTAAAGCGCGGGGACATCGACTACGCTCGTGGTGTTCCGATCGAGCAGTTCAACCAGTTGAAGGGACAGCCGGACATCCAGACGGTCAACGGCAAACTCGCACGGCTGGGTCGAGCTCGGCTTCAACAACTACGGGACAGGGACGGGCAACGTGATCAAGGGCGGCGGGCCGTCGACCAAGGCGCTCCTGGATCCGGCATTCCGCAGCGCGCTCGGCTACGCGATTGACAAGCAGCAACTGCTCGACAAGGTGCATGGCGGATACGGCGTGGTGGGGTCCACCCAGGTTCCGCCCGTGATCGAGAACGTGGAGGCCAACCCGCCCTTCTTTTGGCACACGGAGCCGAATGACCTGCGAGATTTCAACATCGAGACGGCCAAGACCAAGCTCGACGAGGCCGGCTATGTCCTTAACGCCGACGGCCAGCGCCTCGACAAACAGGGCAAGCCGATCAACCTCCATCTGGTTATGCCGGACACGGACCCGACGTATCCGCAGATCGCGCAGTTCATTCAAGATTGGTTCAGCCAACTGGGCATCAAGGTCAAGTCGGACGTGATCGAGGAAAACTCCCTCTACGACATCATGTTGCCGCCGGAGGGAGGCGATCCCAGTTACAAGGCCGACTTCGACATGTTCATCTGGTCGTGGTACGAGACGGTCGAACCGAACGTGCTGCTCCAAGTGTTCCTGTGCGACCAGATCGGCCTGTCCTCGGACAGCCTGTGGTGCAACCACGAGTACGACAGCCTGTATGACCAGCAGAACGTTGCGTCCAATGATCAGGATCGCAAGCGCATCATTGATGAGATGCAGCAGCTGTTCTACGACCAGGCGCCGTATCACATCCTCTACTACGACGAGGAGCTCGACGCCTACCGGACCGACAAGTTCAGCGGCTGGCAGAATCAACCGGTGGACGGTGGCTATCCGCTGTTCAGCTACAGCGTGATCGACTACCAGTTCCTTACGGACGCGAAGGCAGCGCCGACCCCTGGTCCCACGGAGCCCGCCTCGGCTGCTGCTGGTGCACCCGCGCCGACCGGCGAGCCGACGACCCAGCCGACCAGCCAACCGACCAGCCCGGTGCCGTCGGGCGGGTCGGACCAGACGCCATTGCTCGCGGTGCTGGTGGTCCTGCTGATCGTCGGGGTGGTGGGTGTGATCCTGTTCGCGCGTCGCGGGCGGAAGCCCGAGGAGGAGGACGAGTAGCCCCGAGGGCGGGTTTCGGAACACATTAGCCGGGGCCGCAGCAGTGGGTGGTCGCTACCTCGCGCGAAGGGTCGGACAGGCGGTCATCACGGTCTTGCTGATCGTCCTGTTCAACTTCATCCTGTTTCGACTGATGCCGGGCTCGCCTGAGCGCGCTCTGCTGCGCAACCCGCATCTGAGTGCCGACGTGCTGGCAGCCAAGCGCGCACAGTGGGGCCTCGACAAGCCGTTGATCCCCGACCAGCTGGTGGCTTATGTCGAAGCGACCGCCCAGGGCGACTTTGGCTACTCGCTCAAATTCGAGGGAAAGACGGTCAGCGAGGTGCTCGGGACGCATCTTTGGCCGACGGTCATCCTGTTCGGCATCGGCGAAATCCTGGCCGCGTTTCTCGGGGTTGCCCTCGGAGCGTACACCGGCTGGCGGCGCGGCGGACCTGTCGACCTGTTCGGCAACGGCGTCAGCCTCATCCTGTACTCGATGCCCTATTTCGTGATCGGCATGCTGCTGCTCGTCGTGTTCTCAACCGGGCTCAACTGGTTCCCGGCGTCCGGGATGCTCACGCTCGGCGAGACGTACCCAGGGCCGCTTGAACGCATGGCCGACTTCCTGAGCCACTTCATCCTCCCGGTCACCACCGTCGCGATCGGTCTCATCGGCCAGTACTCGATCCTCATGCGATCGTCAGTCATCGAGACGCTGGGTGAGGACTACATCACAACGGCCCGTGCGAAGGGGCTCACGAGCGGCCGGATCCTGCGACACCACGCTCTTCCCAATGCCATGCTCCCGGCCGTGACGCTGATCGCCATCAACCTCGGTTATGTGGTGGCCGGCGCCATCACCGTGGAGATCGTGTTCAACTGGCCTGGTCTGGGCACGTTGACGGTCGATTCGCTCGACCGCCCGCGACTACCCGGTGCTCCAAGGGGCATTCATGCTGCTGTCGATCACCGTGGTCGCAGCGAACTTGGCGGCCGACATGCTGTACGCGGTCCTCGACCGAGGGTGCCGGTGACGTGACGGCAGCCGCAAGCGGCGCCGGTGGCGGGGCGAGCCGCTGGCGGATCCCCGTTCCGGTGTTCGGGCGAGTTCCCTGCGGCAATTCCGCCAGCGCCGTCAGGGGTCGTTGGCGTGGGTGTGCTGGTGCGTTCACGATCCTCGCCATCGCCCCGACATGTTCGCCGGGCCGCTGCAGACCGTGACCACCGCTTCGGCCGCGCACCTCGAGTCGCCGAGCCGGCGCTGCCGCTCGGGGTCCGACTCGCTCGGGCAGGAGCGTGCTGAACCTCACGATCTGGGGAACCCGGATCTCGATGGTCATCGGCCTCCTGGCAACGATCATCACCGTGTGCCTTGGGTGCCGTGGTCGGGATCGCGGCCGGCTATCTTGGGGGCGGCACGGACGTGGTCTTGATGCGGATCACCGACCTGTTCCTGGTGCTGCCGACGTTCGTCCTGGCGCTGATCCTCGCCCCGCTGATCCTCGAGATCGTCGGCTCCGATGCCGAGCTGATGGGCATCCGGGCGACGCTGATCGTGATCGTGGTGGTCATCGGGATCACTAGCTGGGCGTCAACGGCCCGGGTGATCCGCAGCCAGGCGCTGTCGGTCAAGCGAGCGGGCGTTCGTCGACCGTGCCCGGGTGATCGGCGGCGAGCGGTCCGGCACATCATGCGCCGCACATCTCTGCCCAACGTTGTCAACCTGATCATCGCCAACTCGGTGCTGACGTTCGCCGGTGCGGTGCTAACCGAGACCACGCTGGCGTTCATCGGCCTTGGCGACCCGTCCAGCCGTCGTGGGGCCAGATCCTCAACGACGCCCAGGTGGTCGGTGCACCCAGCCTGGGTGCCTGGTGGTGCGTGGCTCGGCCGGCGATTTGCATCGTGTCGGTCGATCCTGGCCTTCACCCTGGTCGGCAATGCGCTGGACGAGATCCTCAATCCCAGGTCGCGCGGCGGGCGCGGCGAGGACCGGACATCCGCCGCCTCGGGCGCCCCGGTCCTTGCGCCGGCGTCCGGACCGGCGAGCCGGCGACGATTCCGGGAATGCGCAGCCGCCGCCGGTGGCCGCTGCCGAAGCTGGCCGACCCGGCGCCCCGTTGCTCGTGGTCGAGGGCCTGCGACGCACTTCCGGCTCGGTGGTGCGGTGGTTCACGCGGTCGACGACGTCAGCTTCCGCTGGCCGACGGGGAGGCACTGGGCATCGCCGGCGAGTCGGGGTGTGGCAAGACCACGACCGCGCTCTCGCTGCTGAAGCTGCTGCCGTCGAACGCGGAGGTGGTGTCGGGGGCTCCATCCGGTACATGGGCATCGACCTCGCCCCCAAGAGCGAGCAGGCGATGCGCCGCTACCGATGGCGCGAGATCTCGATCATCTTCCAGGGGGCGATGAACGCCCTCAACCCCGTGCAGCCGTGTCGGCGACCAGATCGCCGAGCCGCTCGTGGTGCGCCTGGGGGTGTCAAGAGGCCGCGGCCGGCGGGCGCGCCAGGGAGCTGCTCGAGCTGGTCGGGATCCCGAAGGCCCGGGCCCGCGCCTATCCGCACGAGCTGTCGGGCGGCATGCGCCAGCGAGCGATGATCGCGATGGCGCTTGCCTGCGACCCTCTTGTGGTGATCGGCGACGAGCCCACCACGGCACTCGACGTGATGGTCCAGGCGCAGATCCTGGAGCTGCTCGAGGGCTGCGAGCCGAGCTGGGCCTGTCGCTGATGCTGATCACGCATGACCTGTCGGTGCATTGCCGAGACGTGCGACCGGGTGCTGATCATGTACGCGGGTCGGGTCGCCGAGGAGGGGCCGGTCCGAACGACGTTCCGCGCGCCGCGCCACCCGTACACGCAGAGCTGCTGCGAGCGTTCCCGAGACGTCCAGGCGGGTCGGCGCGACCTGGGCACGATCCCGGGCTCGCCGCCCGACCTTCGAACGCCGCCGCCCGGGTGCCGCTTCCATCCGCGCTGTCCTGCGCGCGATGGACGTCTGCCGCAAGAGATCCCGCCCGAGGTCACGATTCACCGACGGGGTACGCGTGGCCTGCCACCTGTACCCGCCTCCGCCGAGGCGACGGCGCCCCGCTGTGCCCCTCGGAGCGGTGGTCCCGACCGGCGGGTCGGCGCGCGCACGAGCCGGGCGCGAAGGAGGCGAGCTGCTTGAGCGCGAGCGGCTCAGAGCGGCCTCACAGGACCACTTTCCGAATCCGGGGCCCTGAAGGTCATTCCCCGGCGGCCTCATGGATGCCGGCGGCGCCCGCGTGGGTACGTCCGCGCCGTGGACGGGATCGACCTTGCGCTCAGGCGCGGTGAGGTACTGGGCCTGGTGGGCGAGTCGGGAAGCGGCAAGACCACGACGGGTCGCGTCATCGTCAAGCTCACCCGACCGACGAGCGGTCGGTTGTGTTCGACGGCGAGGACGTGACGGACCTGTGGGGCGTGCGCCGCGTTGCGCAGCATATCGCCGGCGCGTCCAGTTCATCTTCCAGGATCCTTACGAGACGCTGAACCCCAAGCAGACGATCCACGACTTCGTCGCGGAGCCGCTCGAGGTTAACAGCATCGCGGGGACGTCGCCGAGCGCGAGCAGCGGGTCATGGAGTCGATCGAGGCCTCCGGCCTCCGGCCGGCGACGGACTTCGCCTTTCGCTTTCCGCACGAGCTGTCAGGTGGCCAGCGGCAGCGCGTCGTGATCGCCGGGCCCTTGGTGCTGGACCCCGAGATCGTCGTGGCGGATGAGCCGGTGACCATGCTCGACGTCTCGATCCGGACCGAGATCCTCAGCCTGATGCTGGACCTGCGCAGGCGAGCAGGGCCTGACCTACCTGTTCATCACGCACGACCTGTCCTGGCGTGGGTGCATCGCCGATCGGATCGCGGTCATGTACCTCGGGCGGGATGATGGAGATTGGGCACGGCCGCGGCGGTCATTCGGTGAGCCGCGCAATCCCTACACGCGCGCCCTCGTGTCGGTCATGCGCCGCGCCCGGAGCCACCGGAACCAGGGCCAGCGTGCAGACGGTTGATCCTTGCCGGGGAGACGCCGGATGCCGCCCACATCCCCGCGGGCTGCCGGTTCCATCCGCGCTGTCCGCTCGTGTTCGATCGGTGCCGCGTCGAGGAGCCGCCGCTGTTCGACGTCGGGGGCGACCAGCGCGCGGCCTGCTGGCTGGCCGAGCCGGGCGCGAAGGGGCTGCCGGTCATGGACCCGGTTGCCGCGAACCTCCCGCCCGCGGGCGTCTCCGGGCGCGAGGGCGAGCCGCCTGCCGCGAGCGCCTGAGCCGCGGACTGGCCGCCCGGCTGGGCAGGGTCCCTGGCAGGCGAGGCGCCCCGGCGATGCCGGGGCGCCGGGTCCCGGACGCGAAGCGTCAGGCTTCGGCGCCGCCGTCGACGACCTTCCAGGCGAGCCACCCGAGGACCGCGCCCACGACCGGGCCCACGATGTAGATCCAGATCGCCGACAGGTCGCCACCGATCAGCGCCGACCCCAGCGACCGCGCCGGGTTGACGGAGGAGCCGCTCAGCGTCGCGGTGCCGAAATGGATCGCGACCAGGGTCATCGGGATCGCGAGCGCCGCAAGCGAGGGGACGCGCTTCGTGGATGCCAGGATGACCGCGATGAAGCCCGCGGTCGCCACCGTCTCGATGAGCAGCGCCCCGAGATCGCTCACGCCGGTGCCGGGGTGGGTGATCCCGGCCGCCACGGCGTCCTGGTTGAGCGCCACCAGCACCAGGACGCCGGCCGCGATCCCGCCGATGACCTGCGATGCGATGTACGCGACCCCGTCCACCGGCGTCGTGCGCCCGTCGAGGACCATCGCGACGGTGACCGCGGGGTTGAAGTGGCCGCCGGAGATGTGCCCGAAGGCAAAGATGGCCGCCAGCAGGCCGAAGCCGAACGCGAACGGGACGACGAGGAGCGCCGACGGGTATCCCGCCGCACCCGAAGCGGCGACCGACAGGTAGCCGATCGTGAAGAACAGGAACGTGCCCAACAGCTCTGCCGCGTACTTGCGGTAGTCCATCCGACTGTCCAACCTCCCATCGGGCGCCGGCGCGCTAGACCGCCGTCGCTCCGCGGCAAGTATGGCCCGCGACGGAGGCCGTCAATCCCCCGTGCCGCGGGTCGCGCCCGGGCTCAGGCGGCCGCCGCGAGACGCACGGCGGCGGGATCGTCCGCGAGCTCGAGCTGCACGGCGCACGCCTCGCACTCGAGGGTGCTGGTGTCCGGGTGGAACGGTGCGGGAGCCTCGCACAGCGGGCAATCGACGATGATCACGTTCGGGTCCTCTCGTGGCCGGGCCCGCGGCCGGGCGGGCTTGCTGTGGCGATCCTCGGCGCCTGCTGTGACACCTTGGCTGTCACGGCCGTCGCCACAACCCCGTGCCGCGGACCGGCGCGATCCGGCGCCGCCGTTACCCGCGCCCGGACCGGCGCGTCACCACCGACAATGACCCCGATGACCACGACCCCGACGACGACCACCCTGCCGCCCGCCATCGAGACCCACGGCCTGCGCAAGACGTACGGCCGAACCGTTGCGCTCGACGCTCTCGACCTGCGGGTCGAGCCGGGCGAGGTGTTCGGCTTCCTCGGGCCCAACGGCGCCGGCAAGACGACCGCGGTCAAGCTGCTCCTGGGCCTGACCCGGCCAACCGCCGGCGATGGACGGGTGCTCGGCCGGCCGTTGGGCGACCGGGCGACGCGGGCCCGGATCGGCTACCTGCCCGAGCTGTTCCGCTACCAGGCCTGGCTCACCGCGCACGAGGTCCTGACCCTCCACGCCCAGCTGGCCGGTCTTCCGCGCGCCGGCCGGCGGGCCGAGATCGAACGGGTGCTCGAGCTGACCGGGCTCGCGGCCAGGGCCGACGAGCGCACCGGCGGCTTCTCGAAGGGCATGCAGCAGCGGCTGGGGCTGGCGGCCGCGCTCCTGGGCGATCCGGCGCTGGTGATCCTCGACGAGCCGACCTCGGCGCTCGATCCCGTGGGCCGGGTGGACGTGCGAGCGATCATCGGCGAGGCCCAGGCGCGTGGCTCGGCGGTGTTCCTCAACTCCCACCTGCTGGGCGAGGTCGAGCGGCTGTGCGATCGGGTGGCGATCGTCCATCGCGGACGGGTGGTCGCGGCAGGGACGCTGGCCGATCTGCTGGGCGAGTCGTCCGTGCGGATCCGGGTCACCGGCCTCCCGCCCGGCGACGACGTCCTGGTGCACGCCCTGGCCCCGTTCGGCGCCGTGGAGCACGACGACGACTGGCTGACGATCCGCTCGGCGGACCCCGATCGCATCCCGGACGCGGTGGCGAAGGTGATCGAGCTCGGCGGCCGGGTCCACGCGGTCGACCCCGGGCGCCGCTCGCTCGAGGACCTGTTCCTCGGGCTCGTCCAGGACGCGCCGGCGCCGGGGGACGCGCCGGCGCCGGGGGCCGCGGACCGGGCGGCCGCCGGCCGGGCGGCCGCCGACGCGCCTGCCGGTGAGGAGGCCGCCCGATGACGCCACGGCTGGTGCTGGTGGTCGCAGCCCTCACGCTCCGCGAGATCGTCAGGCGCCGCATCGTGTGGGTGCTGCTGATCCTCGTGGTCGGCAGCGTCGCCCTGGTCGGGATCGGCGTCGAGCGCCTGGTGACCTTCGCCCGGGCCGATGGCGCCGAAGAGATCGAGATCAGGATCGGGGTGTCCCAGGTCCTGATCATGATCGCGTTCATGTTCAGCTTCGTGCTCGCGATGTCGGCGGCCTTCCTTGCCGCGCCGGCCATCGCCTCGGACGTCGAGACGGGCACCGTCCTGGCCATGCTCGCCCGGCCGATCCGGCGTGCCGACCTGATCGTCGGCCGCTGGCTCGGGCTCTCGATCGTGGTCGCCGCGTACGCGATCCTCTCGGGTCTGCTCGCGATCGCGGTGGTCGACCTCGTCAGCGGGCACGTCCCGCCGTCGCCGCCGACCGCGGTCGGGTTCCTTGCCTTCCAGGCGGTCACCGTGCTCACGCTCGCCCTCGCCCTGGGCACCCGGCTGCCGGCCATCGCGGCCGGCGCGGTGACCGTCGTGCTGTTCGGCCTCGGCTGGTTCGTCGGCGTCCTCGGCAGCATCGCGGTCGCGTTCGACGCGGCACCGCTGGCCAGCGCCGCCGACGCGCTGCGGGTGATCCTGCCCAGCGACGGCCTGTGGCGCGGCGTGGTGTACGGCCTCGAGCCGCCGCTGGTCCTGCTGCTCGCGACGGGCGGCAGCCAGACCGGCCTCCGCGCGAATCCCTTCTTCGCCTTGTCGCCGCCGCCGGCCGCGTTCGTCGCCTGGAGCGCGGTCTGGGTCGTTCTCGTGCTCGGTGCGGCGATCATCCTGTTCCGGCGGCGCGAGCTGTAGCGGCGGCCCTGCGGGGCTCGCCCATGGGCGCCGGACCCGGCTGACGCGGGCGGCGCCGGGGCTACGGCAACGGAGCGAGGTTGAACAGGTTGCTGCGAAGCTGCGAGGAGCCCGACGGGCGACCGGCGTTGTAGACGGCCCGGAACACGTCGGCGGACACCACCTTCCTGCCCGTCGTCCCGACGAGGGCGACCCGGAACAGTCGGCCAGACACCCCGCGATGGGTCAGGTTGAGCCGCAGCAGGTCACCGACGTCGGTACGCGGATCGCGCTCCATGATGGCCGACAGCTGGTCCCGCGACATCGCGTCCGTCGTCCACGCGAAGAGCGGTGCCGCGGCGTCGTACGGGGTGCCGTCGGGCGCCACGTCCTCGATCCCGCGCAGGTAGCTGACCGGGCCCGCCACCACCTTGCCCGCCGAGGACACGAACGCGTACTCGTTGTCCTCCGTGGCGCCGCCTCCGGTGGAGTGGTAGAAGGCGTTCACCACGCTCGACCCGGATACGAGGATGCCGCCCGGCGCCGCGTCGATGATGGCATTCGTGATCGCCGACTCCGCCTTGACGCCGCGGTAGACCTGGGACCGCGTGTCGTCGTAGAGGTCGAACGCACCCCGGCTGGGATGGAGCCGCCGAACCGCGTAGCTGCGTGCGGCGACGGCCTGGGCCGCCAGCGCCTCGGTGGGCCAGGAGGCCGGCATCTCGACCGGCAGCACGCCCCGCAGGTAGTCGTCGAGCCCGACATGGTTGACGACCCTGACCGTGGCTGCCTGCAGGAACACCTTGAGCCTGCCGCGATACGTGTCGTACGAGGTCGGCTTGGAGAACAGCTGGAGCGTCGTCGCGTCCGAGGCAGGACGGACCACGACGTTGGCCGACACCGTGGTGTCGAGCAGCACGGTGGTCGCGTCGGGCGCGAGCACCCGCAGGTGCCATGCCCCGGAGGTCGCGGTGCCGGTCGCGCGCCAGATCCGTGCCTGCGCATCGGCCGGGAACGAGCCGCCGACGTGCGCGATGGTCCACGGTCCGCCACGACCGTAGATCCTGAGCGGCGACGTCGGGGAGGGGCGGAAGCCGGCCAGGACGCGGACCCGCACGTTCCGCGCCGCGTCGGTCGTCGCGGGCGTCGAACCCGTGTAGTACGCGGCCAGGATCTGGTCGGCCGTCTGGCCGGCGAGCGCGCGGCCGCGAGCGCCGTACTGGCTGAGCCCCACCCCGTGGCCGTAGCCGCGCCCGAAGAACTGGACCGTGTCGCCCAGGGTGGTTGGCGCCGTCGGCCACGTGGGCGACGGAGACGGCGTGGGTGTGGGCGACGGCGTGGGCGACGGGGAAGGGGACTCGCCGGGCGACGGGGAAGGGGACTCGCCGGGCGACGGGGAAGGCGACTCGCCGGGTGCGGGCGATGCGTCCGGTGACGGCGATGGCGAGGCAGATGCCGGTTGCCCGGCCGATGCCGGTTGCCCGGCCGATGCCGGTTGCCCGGCCGATGCCGGCCGCTCGGCAGCCGCCACGGGCACGCTGATCGCGCCCAGCAGGAGCGCGGCGAGCAGGATCGCCGCGAGCGAGTGGGCCTGGCCCCGTGGGCGGGCGTGGGGCGTCGAGCGGGTACCTCGCGCGATGGCCATGCTCCCGAGTCTGGCGGTGCGGCCTGCCAACAGCCATGGGGCACTGGGACCAGACCCAGGCGGCCGCAGGTACCAGCATGCACCCGCCCGACGAAGCGCGTCCGCCGCCCGGGCACCTGCCCCCGGACATCGCCCCCCTGGACCGGCGCGGCCACCGGCCGCCCCAAGCCCGGCCAGGCGGCCGATCCCTGGGGCAGGCGCGCGCGCCGGGCGGAGCGTCGGCCCGGCCGGTACCGTTCCCCCATGATCAGGATCTGGCTGGGTCACGGCGCGTCCGGCGACGCGGCGTCGATGGCGCCCTGGGTCGACGGCCTGACCGCGCTGGGCATCGAGGCACACGCGCTGCAGCTCCCACGACGGCGCGCCGAGGACGCCGTGGCAGCGCTCGAGGCGCAGGTACCGGACGAGGCCGGCATCGCGATCGGCGGGCACTCCTTCGGCGGCCGGGTCGCCTCGCTTGCGGTCGCCGGCGTCCGCGTCGCGGAGGCGAGGCCACGGAACCACCCGTATGCCGGCCTCGTCTGCCTCAGCTACCCGCTCCATCGTCCGGGGGCGCCCGAGACCGCCGGGGCGCGGACCGCGCACTGGCCGGCGATCTCCGTGCCCGCGCTGCTGCTCTCGGGCAGCGGGGACCCGTTCGCCCGCATCGACCTGCTCGAGGCCTCGATGCCGCTGCTGCCCAGCGGCAGGCTCGTGACATATCCGCGGCTGGGGCACGGGTTGCGGCCGGTGCTCGACGACGCGCTGGGGCACATCACGGCCTTCCTGCGCTCCATCGAGGCCGCGTGATGCCCGGCCCTTCCCCGGTCGACGGCCAGGTCCGCTGCGCCTGGGGCGACGTGCCCGACGACGCCTATCGCGGCTACCACGACCGCGAGTGGGGGGTCCCGGTCCACGACGAGCGTCACCTGTTCGAGCTCCTGGTCCTCGAGGGCGCCCAGGCGGGCCTGTCGTGGGCGACGATCCTCCACCGGCGCGAGGGCTACCGCCGGGCCTTCGCCGGCTTCGATCCGGCGCTCGTGGCGGCCTTCGGCGACGCCGACGTCGAGCGCCTGCTGGGTGATCCCGGGATCATCCGCAACCGGACCAAGGTGGCGGCGGCGATCGGCAATGCCCGGGCGACCCTGGAGCTCCAGGCGACCGGATCCAGCCTCGTCACCCATCTCTGGTCGTTCGTGGGCGGTCGGCCGATCCAGAACCACTGGTCGGAGAGCGGCACGATCCCGGCCGAGACCGAGACCTCGCGCGCCATGAGCCGCGATCTTCGGCGGCGCGGCTTCAGGTTCGTGGGCCCCACGATCTGCTACGCCCTGATGCAGTCCGCCGGCCTGGTGAACGACCACCTGGTCGGCTGCTTCCGCTACCAGGAGGTTGGCCGGGACCGCTGACCGAGGGCGACCGGGCCAGCCGGGTCGCCCTGCCCGCCCTGCCTGCCCCCGACGCGCACCCGGCGGGGCGCGACCCTCAGCGTGAGGCGCGCCAGGCGTCGCGCAGCCGCATCCGACTCCCGGTCTGGAGCACGGCGCCCGAGTAGACGCGAGCCCCGAGGACGAACAGCAGCCAGATGGCTGCCGCCATCAGGACGATGGAGCCGATCACCTCCCACGGCTCGATGGCGCCCAGTGCCGCGCGCAGCGGCACCACCATCGGCGCCGACGGCGGCAGGAAGGTCATCACCCGGGCCACGGGACCATCGGGCTCCTGGGTCACGAACGCGATCGCGATGATGTAGGCGAGCGTCGCCGTCATCGTCACCGGCATCGCGGCGTTCTGCGCCTCGTCGACCCGCGACGCCAGCGCGCCGAGCGTGCCCAGCGCCGTCGAGTACAGGGCGAAGCCCAGGATGAACCAGGTCAGCAGCTGGATCACCGCACCCGCGGTCGTCGGCGGCAGCGCGAGCCGGCCGCTGGCCACCGCCGCACCGATCCCGGCCGTGACCAGCACCACCAGCTGGAGCAGCGCCAGCAGCCCGATCCCGATGACCTTGCCCATCAGCAGATCGCGTGGCCGGACCGTCGCCAGGATCACCTCCACCACCCGGCTCTGCTTCTCTTCGACGACCCCCGTCAGCACCCAGGTCCCGTAGGTGAAGATCCCGATGAACATCAGGATGATCCCGGCGTTCGCAAAGATGATCGCCGTCGTGTCCTCGGCGGTCGAGGGCTTGAGCGCGGTCACCGTCGGCGGTGCCAGCAGCTGGCCCGCGGCCCCGGCGCGGAGCCCGATGATGGCGGTGCTCACGATGCCCTGGAGCTGGCTGCCGGCATCGTCGAGCACGATCAGCTCGCCCGGCGTCGAGAGATCGGGCGGCACGTCGAGGGCGGCGTCGACGGTCTTGTCCGTGACCGCGGCGTCCGCGGCGGCACGGTCGGGCAGCGTCGAGACGTCCAGCGGCGCGTCGAACTGCGCGGCGCTGGCCTCCAGCGCGGCGCCCACCGCCGCCGGGGTGTCCCCGACGAGCGCGATCCTGGTCGTCCGGTCACCGCTGAGCAGCAGGGTCGGCAGCAGGAACCCGGCACCCAGCAGGAACACGGTGAACAGCAGCGAGAGCAGGTAGCCGCGGCTCCGGCCGCGTTCCAGGACCTCGCGGGTCGCCACCAGCCGGACGGCCCGGACCCGGCCTGACGATCGCGCCGTGGGTGTCCCGTGCGGCGTCATCGGCCGGCCTCCGTCATCGACGGCTGCGGAGTCGTGACGGCCTCCATGAACAGCTCGGAGAGCCGTGGCGGCTCGAACGAGAACCGTCGCACCTCGCCCGCCGCCCGCGCCGCTGCCAGCAGCGCGGCCAGGTCGACCTTCTCGTCGACCAGCAGCTTGACCCGGTCACCGTCCCGTTCGAGCACGGTGTGACCGTTGGCGGCGGCGATCCAGGCGCCGCCGTCGCCGGCGACCTCCACCTCGAGGTGGCGGCGACCCGAGCTCGCCTTGAGCTCGTCGATCGGCCCGTCGGCCACCACGCGCCCACGGCTGATGATCACGGCGTCCTCGCACACCTCCTCGACGAGGTCGAGCTGGTGCGACGAGAACACGACCGCGACGCCGGCTGCAGCACGCTCGCGGAGGACCTCGCTCATCGTCGCGACGCCCAGCGGGTCCAGCCCGGAGAACGGCTCGTCGAGCACCAGCAGCTCGGGATCGTGGACGAGCGCCGCCGCGAGCTGGACGCGCTGCTGGTTGCCGTGCGAGAGATCCTCGAGCTTCGAACGCGCCCGGTCGGCGAGGCCGAACCGCTCGAGCCAGGCCGTCGCACGCCCACGGGCGTCGCCGCCGCTCAGACCGTGGTGCTGGGCGAAGTAGGCGAGCTGGTCGGCCACGCGCATCCGGGGATACAGCCCGCGCTGCTCGGGCATGTAGCCGAACCGGAGTCGCGTCGTGGCGTCGATCGGGGCGCCTCGCCACAGGACCTCGCCCGCGTCCGGGCTGGCGAGCCCGAACACGCAGCGCATCGTGGTGGTCTTGCCGGCCCCGTTTGGGCCGAGGAAGCCGACCAGACGGCCGGACCTCGCCGTGAAGGCCGCGCCGTCGAGCGCGGTCACCTGACCGTAGTGCTTGGTGAGGGCGCGGATCTCGAGCATGCAGGACCCCGGGAGGCGCCCGACCCCGGATCTTCGGCCGGGACGGGACGAACCGCGTCACCATAGCCCAGGTTGACCGACGGTCGGTCCGAACCGGCACACCGGCCCGTGCATCGCGGGCCACGATGGGCGAGGATTCGACACACAGCGGGAGGTCATCGCATGAGCATGTCGGACTCGAACGCGGCACCTGAGGCTGGTGGGCCGTCCACGACCCAGCCACCGACCACGACGCCGGCCGGACCCGCAACGCCGCCCCGCGCGCCCGGCGCCGTCGACCGCGGGCCGGCCGCGGGCGGCCTGGTGCTGGGGATCCTGCTCGTGGTCGCCGGCGGCCTCGTGCTCGCCGCGCGGGTGCTCCAGCTGACCTTCGGGCCCCATGCCTGGCCGCTGTGGATCGTCGTGCCCGGCGTGGCGTTGCTGCTGGGGTCATTCGCCATTCCGAATCGGAGCGGCCTGGGCATGGCGATCCCCGGAGCCATCCTGACCATGGTGGGCCTCATCCTGTGGGTCCAGGACGAGTACGGCGTGTACGCCACCTGGGCCTACGCCTGGGCACTGGTCGCGCCGACCGGCCCAGGGATCGGCATGCTGCTCTACGGGCTCGTCCGGGGTGACCGCCGCCTGGCCGGGGACGGGTTCAGGACCACGGTCGCAGGCCTGGCGCTGTTCATCGGCTTCGCCCTGTTCTTCGAGGGCGTGGTCGGCCTGTCGGGTCATCGGATCGAGCACCTCGACGAGGTCCTGCCCTATGCCGCCATCGGGCTGGGGCTGCTGCTGGTGGTGCTCTCGTTCCTCGGTGACGGCCGGCGACGCATCGCCTGACGGCCGTCCGCGGGCGCTACTCGATCTCGAGGACCGCGTACCGGATCTCGCCGCCCGGCGTGACGATGGTCACCGCGTCGCCGACCCGGCGACCCATGAGCGCCGCGCCGACGGGGGAGATGCTCGAGATCCGGCCCTCGCCGGCACTGGACTCGAAGGCGCTGACGACCTGCAGGGTCGACTCCTCGCCGTCCACCTCGACCCGAACGCGCGAGCCGATCTCCACGCGCGCGCCGCGCTCCGTCGGCGCCACCACGACGGCAACCTTCAGCTTCGCCTCGAGCGACCGGATGCGTCCCTCGAGGAACCCCTGCTCCTCGCGGGCGGCGTGGTACTCGGCGTTCTCCTTGAGGTCCCCATGCTCACGCGCCGTCGCGATCCGCCGGATGACCTCGGGTCGCTGCACGAGCAGCCCGTCGAGCTCCCCCTGGAGCCGGTCGCGGCCCTCCGGCGACAGAAATACGGGATCGGGTGCCTTGCGGGGCGAGCCCTTGGCCGCGTAGGCGGCCGCACTGGCGATGCGCCCGGCCCCGCGTCCGGGGGCCGGGCGGCGGCCCCGCTTCGCCTCATCGCGCGCGCCGTCCGCCTCCCCGGTGGGCAGCTCGACGATCCGCTGGATGGGGGGTGGGCCGGCGGGCCGGACCTCGGGCAGCAGCGGGTTCGCGATCCCCGTCTCCTTGCGCAGGCCGGACGGGGAGCGCAGCACGGCCCACGGCAGCGGCACCGAGCCGTCCGGGAGCGCAGCGCGCTCGTCGCGCGCGAGGCCGCCGGCGAACGCGTCCAGCAGCGCGTCCTCGTACTCCTCCGGCGCATCGGTGGCGGCCCACCACACGCGCAGGTCGCCGAGGTTGCGCAGGAGGTGCAGCAGGAACGCCGATCCCGCGGGACGCCGGTCGCCCGGCACGGTCTTCACGATGGCCGCCAGGCGCCCGGCGACCGAGCCGGCCGTGCTGCCCACGAACAGCACGGGCTGTGACGGCAGCCAGAACGACTCCAGCCGGTGCAGCAGGTCCCTCGAGCCGGGTCGCTCGCCGTCGAGCCGGAGCTCGGGCACGCGTTCGAGCCACTTCCCGACCAGGGAGAGATCGAGCGGGGCCGTCGCCAGCGGCGCGGGCAGCTCCACCAGGAACACGCCGGGCGCGGCGTGGTGCACGGGCCGGCCCCAGGTCGCGGGACCATCAGCCATGAGGCCGACCTCACGGAGGAGGACCGGAGCGCTGCGATCGTCGGGCATGTCGTCCTTTGCGGGCTGGGGAGCGCGGACGGCGGGGTTGGCCCCCGGCCACGGGTGCGAGGATGCGTCGCAGGCGCAGCGCGCCATGGTCCGCGGCCGCTCGGCGTATCGTCTCACCAATCATGCACCGTGAGCCTGCCGGCCGCCGCCCGCCGCCGAACCGGAACCATGCTCGCCCTGGCGACCCGGCCCCGAAGCCTCCGTTCCCTCAGCCTCCGTCGCTGCGCCCTCCGGGCCACGTCGCCCGGCTCGTCATGGCCGGGACCCTCGTGCTCGCGGTCGCCGTCACGGCCGCCTGGCTGGCCGGAATTGGAGGTCCGGTCCCCGGTCCGGCGGCCTCCCTGATCGAGGGCTCGCCCGTCGGGTACGTCGCCAGCCCCGCGCCGTCGGACCTTGGCACCGCCGGCTCGACGTCCGGCACGCCGTCGCCGGCCGGCCCAACCTCGTCGGCCGGTGCGGGATCGGGCACCGGGTCCGGGACGACGCCCGGGCCATCGGCGCAGCCCGGAGCCACGGGCGGGCCCGGGAGCCAGGCCACGCCGTCGCCGTCCGCCGTCCCCTCGGCCCGGCTCCAGGCCAGGCTCCAGGCCAGGCTCGACCGGCTGCGAGCGAAGGCGTCGCTGCCCGGCGTCTCGGTCGCGATCGTGTGGGACGACGGCCGGACCTGGACGGGTGTCGCGGGCAGCGCCGACGTCGCCGGAGGCGTTCCGGTCACCCCCGCCAGCGGCTTTGCGCTCGCCTCCATCTCCAAGACGTTCACGGCGGCGGTGGTTCTCGAGCTCGTTGACGAAGGCCGACTCGCCCTGGACCAGCCGGTGGCGCCGCTCCTGCCCGCCTACCGGATCGATCGGCGGATCACGGTCCGCATGCTGCTCGACCACACCAGCGGCCTGCCCGACTTCTTCTTCAACCCGACCATCGACGCCCGGCTCCAGCGCGCCCCCGATGCGACCTGGACGGCGATGGATTCCTGGTCGCTGGTGGCGCGCAAGCGACCCCGGCCGGGGACGGTGTGGGCGTACTCGAACACCAACTACCTGCTGCTGGGGGAGCTCGTCCGTGCGGTGACGGGCAAGCCGCTGGCGACGGAGGTCCGGAACCGCCTGCTCGACCCACTCGGGCTCGAGGACACCTGGTATCAGGTGGCGGAGAAGCCGCGGACAGCGACCACCCGGGGCTACCGGCTGGTGGCCGGGAGCGGGGGAGCCGTCCGGGCGGTGGCCGTGGCCAGATCGACCGGGGTGATGCCCTTCCGGTCCGTCGTGACGGCCGCCGGCGGGGCCGGGTCGATCGCCTCGACGGCCCTCGACACGGCCCGCTGGATGCAGGCGTTCGCGGGCGGTCGCGTGCTGTCGCCCACGATGCAGGCGGCGATGCTCGCCGACGTGGCGAACACCCACAGGCTCGATGCCGCGATCCCGTACGGGCTGGGGATCCAGGAGGTGGCCATCGACGGACGAGCCGCACTCGGCCATTCGGGACGCTACCTGGGCTACCGCAACGTCGTGCGCTACCTGCCGTCGGAGGGCGTCACCATCGCGGTGCTGACGAACCAGGGGGCATACGACCCCGCGAAGATCGCGACGGCGCTGCTCCGGATCGTGCTGCCGCCGTCGCCATCCGCGTCTCCGTCACCCAGCACCAGCCCCTGACGGGCCACCGCCGGTCCGGTCCGGCGCCGGTCCGGCGCCCTCGGCGCCCGCGCCGGTCGCGCGCCGGTCAGGAGACGCGCGTACGGACGCGCGTGCGCTCCCCGGAAGCGCCCCGCCCCCGCCCGGCCGCACCCCCGCCGCTCCGGCCGCCGGCGCCACGGGGCGTTCGCAGCGGCTGCGGCTCGACGTCCCGCCGGGGCACGAACCCGTCCTCCACGGTCCATGGGATCGCATGCTGCAGCAGGCGCTGGACGCCGCGCAGCAGATCGGCCTCGTCGATGCACACCAGGCTCACCGCGTCTCCGGTCGCACCCGCTCGGCCCGTCCGCCCGATCCGGTGGACGTAGTCCTCGGGGTTCCACGGGAGCTCGAAGTTCACGACGTGCGGCAGGTCCTCGATGTCGAGCCCGCGAGCGGCGACATCGGTCGCCACCAGGACCCGGATCTCTCCGGCCTTGAATCCTTCGAGCGCCCGCGTGCGGTCCGCCTGCGCGCGGTCCGAGTGGATCGCCGTTGCGGCGACCCCTCGGCGGTCCAGCCAGGAGGCGAGCCGCGAAGCGGTCAGCTTGGTGCGCGTGAACACCAGCACCTGGTGCCAGTCACCGCTCAGGATGAGGTGCCGGAGCAGGTCCTCCTTGCGGTCGCGATCGACCGGGTAGACCAGCTGGCGGACGGACTCGGCGGCCGTGCCGTGGGGTGCGACCTCGATCGTCACCGGGTCGTGCAGGATCGAGCCCGCCAGGCCCTTGATCTCATCGGAGAACGTGGCCGAGAACAGCAGCGTCTGCTTGCGCGACGGCAGCAGGTCCAGGATCCGGCGGATGTCGGGCATGAAGCCCATGTCGAGCATCCGGTCGCCCTCGTCGAGGACGAGGATCTCCGCCTGGGCGAGGTTCGTCGCCCGCTGGCCGACGAGATCCAGCAGCCGGCCGGGCGTGGCCACCAGGATCTCGACCCCGGCCCGGAGCTCCTTGATCTGAGGATCGAGCGGCACACCGCCGTAGACCACCGCCGACCGCAGCGGCACGTGGCGGCCGTAGGTCTTGACCGAATCGGCGACCTGGACCGCCAGCTCGCGGGTGGGGGTCAGGACCAGGCAGCGGACGGGGTGGCGGGCGGGCGAGAACGAGGTGTTCGCGTGTCCGCGCAGCCGGTCGAGGATGGGCAGCGCGAACGCCGCGGTCTTGCCGGTCCCGGTCTGGGCGGCGGCCAGCACGTCCCTGCCCTCGAGCACGAGCGGGATCGCCCGCTCCTGGACGGGGGTGGGCTCGGTGTACCCCTCCTCCCGCACCGTCCGCAACAGATCCGCGGACAACCCCAGCTGTTCGAAATGCAAGATGGTCTGGTGTTCTCCCGTCCCGGTCGATGGGCACCGCCCGGGCGTGTTCCCCGTCTCTCATCCATCCGGCGCGGCGCCCGTGCGTCACGGCGAGGGCGGCGACGACCGCCGGACCCTTCGCAGCATACCCGACAATGGATGCACGGGCACCACTGGGCATCAGCGCTCGGCGGCGAACTCGACCTCGACGACGTCCGGGCCGTCGCTGGTGCTCGCGAGCTTGACGATGAGGACGTCGAAGAGCTGCTGCTCCTTGCCGCCCTTGCGGGGCGTGAAGGCCATGACGCTGATGCGCACCAGGTTCGGCGCCATCGCGCCCTGGAGCCTGGTGAGCGCCGGGCCGGCGAAGATCCTGGCGTGGGCCCGGATCCCGCCCGGCCGCACGACGTCTCGCACGTGGCCGATGCCGACCCCGCCGACCCCGCCGACCGCGGTCGGCGTTTCGCTGCGCATGTCGCGATCCCAGGACAGCACCGGCAGCAAGGGCCACGGGTCCCCGCCGCGCGTCTCGAACCGAAGGCTGCCGATCGACTTGGACGCCGGCCCGTCCCGTCCACTGCCGGACACCGCCAGGTCGCCGACGGCAAGCACGATCGTCTCCAGCGGATGCGTGTCGGTCGCCGGTCGATACGACACGGGCACGACGTCGCTGAGGGCGACCGTCGCCGCCGGCAGGGCGCCGTCGCGCGAGGGTCGGCTGAGACGCAGGGTGCCGTTCATCCGCTCGACATCGTCCCGGCGCCCGGTCGCCACCTGCATCGCATCGACGATGGCAGACGAGCTGGAATCGGGCTTCCGTGTCACCACCACGTTCCCTGGCTCGCGCTTTCCCGGGACCAGCTCCGTGTCGCGGGTGTTGCCCATCCGGTCCGCCGTGACCTTGGTCTCGATCGACCAGGTCGCGGTCTGCAACGGGATCGAGCCCAGGCCGTCGAGCTCGAGCTCGCCACCGGTGTTCCCGCCGGTCGGGCCCGGTGCCCGCTGGACGGCCATCGCCGAGATCGCCGCGCTCGTCGCCTGGTTTCCGGCCGTCGACTGGAGCCGCAGCAGCTCCTCCGACCGGTTCCTTGCCGGGCTGCGCGCAGCGCTCCGCTTCGCCGGGAGTCCGCCCGCCCGCGCCCTTGAACGCCGATACCCGGGGACCATCGCTGGCTGCCTCTCACGCTGAACGGCTGGCCCATCTTGGCCCAGGATCCACCCTCGCGGCAACCCTTCGGCCCATTCCATCAACCGACCATTTCGCGACGCACGATGGGCCGGATGGCCCATCTGCGGATGTGGGGTCCGTCTGGCATACTCCGCGAGTCCCGACCCCTCGGGGCTCGATCACCCGATCCAAGACAGGCAGTCAACCGAAGAGCCGTCGTCACGACGGGCATCCTGTTGCGGTCGCGCGTTGCTCGCCCCCCGGGCGTCTTCCGTACGTGTCCGCAAATGCGTCGCCGGGCGGGATCCAGGCGATGCTCCAGGCCCTCGGACGGCTCCACCAGATCGCCGCCGCGCTTCCACGCGGCGCGCTGGCAGAAAGGAGGCACGACGGTTGCGCGATGCTCGCAACGGCGCCCAGCGGGCGTCCTCCAGGAGGATCCGGTCGCTCTCGGTCGGCATCCTCGTCGCTCTCGTCGCACTCACGACGGTGTCGATCACGGCGCCCGTGGCCAGAGCGTCCAGCCAGAAGGTCGTCATCGTCGTCGGTCCGGTGGCCTCCGAGACCAGCAATTACCGAACCGACGCTCGCAGGCTCGCCGCGCAGGCTCGCAGCTACGGCGCCAACGTCGTCGAGATCTACAGCCCCAATGCCACCTGGGGCCGGGTCAGGCGCGCGGCGGCCGGCGCGAACCTGCTGATCTACCTCGGCCATGGCAACGGCTGGCCCAGCCCGTATCACCCATTCTCGACGACGTCCAAGGACGGCATGGGCCTCAACCGGCACGCGCACCACGGCAACCGGAACGTCAAGTACTTCGGCGAGTACTACATGAGCCGGCTGCATCTCGCGTCGCACGCCGTCGTCCTCCTCAACCACCTGTGCTACGCGTCGGGCAACTCCGAATGGGGTGCCGCCAACCCCAGCAGGTCGACGGCGATCAAGCGCGTGGACAACTACGGCCGAGGGTTCATCCGCGGAGGCGCCCAGGCGGTGTTCGCGAGCGGGATCTCCAGCGGCGGGTATGTGATCGACGGGCTGTTCAACGGCTCGGCGTCGATGACCATGACCCAGCTGTTCTGGACGGACCCGAGCCAGACAGGGACCAACGCGTTCGGGTTCACCTCGAGCCACCTCTCCGGCGTGACCGCGAAGATGGATCCGTACCGGCCGCACCGCTACTACCGGTCGGTCGTCGGACGCCTGTCGACCACGGTCGGCCAGTGGCGCAGCGGCTGACGACGGGACACACCACGGCATAGCGTCGCGGCGCCCTGGCGTCGCGGCGCCGATGGCGAGCGGCGCGATGGCGAGCGGTCCCGGCCGGCCGCCCTGGCACCCGGGTTCCAGTGGCTTCGGTGCCGACTGGCCGGGTACGATGCGGCTGAGACCTGGAGGTCCAGACGCCGCCCGTGAACACGACCGCGACCGCCATGGCCTCCACCCGCTGGGAGTACGACGCAGGCGGGCGTCTCGCCCAGAGCTGCGACACCAGCGATCCCGACACCGACTGTGACGATGGCGGATCGGCGATCGTCCGCGCGATCGTGCCCACCTACGACGCGGTCGGCCGGACGACCCGGATCGACACCTATGCGGGTGCCCAGACGACGCTCGCCCTGCGCACCACCACGACCTACCTCGGCGACGGGCAGCCAGCCCAGACCAAGGCCTACGAGGGCGCGAGCCCGACGCTCATCGACACCCTCGACTTCGGCTACGACGAGCTCGGGCGCCCGACCTCGATCACGCGCGATGGCAGCACCGTCATCGCCGACCAGACCTGGAACCCCGACGGCACCCTGGCCACGCGCACCGACGGCGACGCGGGCGCGGTGGGCACCAGCACCTTCGGCTACGACTGGGCGCAGCGCCTGGTCTCGGTCGACCGTGCCCGACGGGTTCAGCGCATCGACCACGGCCACCTTTGGCTGGCGCCTCGACGGGCTCCTCGGGCTCGCGCACCTGGACGGGCGCCGACACCGCCAGCTACGCCTACGACGCCGCCAGGCGCCCGACCTCGATCACCAAGGGTGATCTCTCGTTCACCCAGGCCTACGACCGCAATGGCAACGTCACCGCCGAGTCGCGCAGCCTCAGCGACGTGACCGGCGACGCCGGGTCGGGCACGCAGACCTTCACCTACGACGCCCTGGACCGGGTGACCGGGGCGACGGGCCTCGACACGGGCCACAACCGCCGCTACACCTACGACCGCGACGGCAACGTGCGGACCAAGGACGAGGGCGGCGTCACCTTCGACTACACCCTCGATCGCAGCGACGAGCTGGTCTCGGTCCAGCGGACCGGCCAGTCGAGCCAGTCGTTCGCCTACGACGCCCTGGGCAACCTGACGACCACGGTCGACCGACGGCATCACGGCCGTCGACTACGCCTACGACCTCGCCAACAAGCTCACCGCCATCGACGCCGCGGGCACCGCCAACGACGCCGCCTTCAGCTTCGACGCCCTGGGCCGCATCGCCACCCGCACCCTCGCCGGTGGCACCAGCACCGACACGTACAGCTACCTCGGCACATCGGAGACCGTGGCCCGGATCGACAACGACGTGTCGGGCGTCACTCGACTCGATCGTGTCCCCCGCAGGGGACCGCCTGGGGGTCAAGGCCGACGGCGCGACCCTCAACTGGTTCCTGCGCGGATCTCCACGGCAACCTCGCGGCCGCACTCACCTCCGACGAGGCGACCGTGACCCACGCCATCCGCTACGACCCCTACGGCATGACGTTGGCCACGGGCTCGGCCGGGGGCACCCCGGTGGCCCCCTCCACCTGGACCTACCAGGGCAGGCTCGATGTCAGTCCTCCACCGGCACCCCGCTGCTCGACGCCGGGGCCCGCTTCTACGCCCCCGGCCTGTCGGCCTTCACGCAAGCCGACACGGTCATGGGCCAGGCGCAGGCCCCGCGCTCCATGAACCGCTTCCTGTATGCGGAAGGCAACCCGGCCACGCTCATCGATCCTACCGGGCACTTCGTCGCCGAGTACGACTCGGGACCCACCGCCGCCCACGACCCCAACGGCTCGTGCCGGTACCGCGGCGACTACGGCTGCGGGCGTACTGCAGCCAACTCGCGGGCCAAGGTGCAGACGGCGGCGAAGAAGCCCATCGTCCGCTTCACCAAGGCCGAGGATGACCGCGAGTCGGCCAGCCACGCGGCGGCCAGCCACGCTTACGCCGTGACGGCCAGCCAGGGTCCGCTGACGGGCTGCCCCCTGGCTGACTACGGCTACTGCATGATGGCGGGCTCGTCCACGGGCGGCAGCAACACTGGATTCGCGCTGCCGATCGATCTCCTCGGAGGCGCCAATGAGACCCTGAAATGGGCGGGAACGGAGTTCGACCGTCTCAAGGAGAACATGATTGATGCCATGCACATTGACGGCGTGAGCGGCGAGCATTCGCCGAACGGGGTTGGAGCCCTCAAGGACTCCGGCGACCTGGTTCGTACGGGCGCGAGGGCCGCGTTCTTGGCCGGGTCAGTGTATGAGTTGGGCGACTCGCTCAATCGGGAATTCGGTGAGGGCAACGCAAAGGGTCGGCCGCTGTGGCTCCAATTCCTTCGAGGTGGCGCCCGAGGAGCTTTCCAAATCTCCGGATCATATGGGGGCGGCATCGTTGGGGCAGCTGTAGGTGCACCCATTGGGGGTGCGATCGGCGACGTTCCCGGCGCCGCGGCAGGTACCTTCATAGGTGCAGGGATCGGAAGCTACGGGGGAGCTTCCTTCGGTGACCAATTGTTCGATGCATTCTTTGGCGAATAGACTCGACTGAAGAGAATGCAGCAGACGAGTGTCCTGGCCCTCTACTGTCTCGCAGGCGCCGCGATTCTCGTGGCCGCGCGTCTGTTCTACGCGTCCACGGCTAGGGGTCGTGCTCTCGCGAGACTCATCTATACGGAGCGCGGAAACCCGTACTTCATCCGGATGCTTCCCGCTGTCACCCTGATGCTCGCGGTGTGCCTGTCCATCATTGCCCTCGCCCTTCTCGTGCCTCTGGCCTTCGGTCGGCCACTCGTCGTGATCGGGGTCACGCTTGGATTGGCGACCTTCGCGCTCAGCTATCGATGCCCGCCGCCGATGACCCCGGGCTGGATGCGCGAGGAGATCCGCGCCGGGACGTTGCCACTCGCGCGACCCGATCGTCTTGATTGGCTGCAGTTCTGGGTCGTGGCACCCTTGGCGGTTCTGATGCCAATCATTGGTGCGATCCTGATCATCATGGGTCCGGGCTAGCCAGCCCCAACACCACCATCGAGACCGGGAGCGCGTAGCCGACGTCCGGGTGATCGCCTCGGTCGTCGCCCCGGGCGCCGTGACCACCGACGAGCAGCCGATGGTCACGCTCGCCGCCTCCGATGTGCTCACCTACGACGCCCTGGGCCGGATCGCGACCCGCGCCCTAGGCGGTGGCACCAGCACCGACACGTACAGGTACCTCGGCACCACCGAGACCGTGACCCGGATCGACAACGACGTCGTCGGGGGTCACCGACAGCATCGTGTCCCCCGCAGGTGACCGCCTGGGCGTGTCCGACGGCACGACCCTCAACTGGTTCCTGCCTGATCTCCACGGCAACACTGGCGGCCGCACTCACCTCCGACGAGGCGACCGTGACCCACGCCATCCGCTACGACCCCTACGGCATGACGTTGGCCACAGGCTCGGCCGGGGGCACCCCGGTGGCCCCCTCCACCTGGACCTACCAGGGCAGGCTCGATGTGTCCTCCACCGGCACCCCGCTGCTCGACGCCGGGGCCCGCTTCTACGCCCCCGGCCTGTCGGCCTTCACGCAAGCCGACACGGTCGTGGGCCAGGCGCAGGCCCCGCGCTCCATGAACCGCTTCCTGTATGCGGAAGGCAACCCGGCCACGCTCATCGATCCGACGGGGCACCGGGCCACCGCATGCGATGTCGGCTACGACTGCACCAACGGCGGCCAGCAGGTGGTCAACGACGTCCACAAGCGCCCCTCGAAGCACCACAGCTACCTGAGCCACCGCTCGACGAGCTCGAGCAGCCAGGCGCAGGCGGACGATGCCCGCGAGTCGGCCGCCCATGCCTCGGCCAGCCACGCCTACGCGGTGACCCTGCCGGTGACGGGCCGAGACGGCCGCATCCGGGGCACCGCCTATTCCAGCAACACCAACCCGCTCTCGCAGATCATCGGCGGCCTGGGCGGGGTGGTGTACGACAACACCGCCGGGATCGTGACCTCGATCGCCGATGCCGCCACCCACCCCGGTCAGGTGCTGACGAACGCCGGTCTCATCGGCACCGCCCTGACCCACCTCGACATGACGGTTCAGGTCGCCTCGGACGATCTCGGTCGTGGCTGGGACCGCTACCAGCAGCTGCCGCTCGACCAACAGATCCGGATGGCCGGTGACGCGGTCATGGCGGGTGTCGGGCCCAAGGTCATCAACGTCGGCGCGACCCGGGTCACCGGGGCCCTGCGGGCCGTCCGTGCGGGGGAGGCGGGCGAGGTCGCCGATGTGGCCGACGCCGCCACGAATGCGCTGACCGTGTACGATCCTGACTTCGCAATATCTCAGACGGTCGCCTCTGGGACGGGCCGAGCATCGGCGATTGAGGATGTGGCGGCCTCCAATGGATGGATTCGGATGCAGACGGCGACCGGACCGATCAAGTACGTTGATGAAAACGGGATCGTTCGTGTAACGCTCAAGCAGGGCTCAAGCCGCACCCAGGGCAGCGATTTCCCACACGTCGAGCTCCGGAATGGAGCGGGGCAGCGAGTTGATCAGTATGGCAACCCGGTATTGCGGAGATCTCCGGGCAATCACATTCCAATCGACTGGGATCTCCCATGAGGGTGAACAATCTATCGGATGCCTTGGGGTCGTTGGTGCTTGAGGAGACCTATGTACTCCAGATCTCGATCAGCCCAGGTAGGGCAACGATAATCCTCGATGCCCTCGAGGTGCAGCCAAGCGCAGACGCGTCGTCATCACCAACCGCTTCCCGGCGGATCTCGATCGAATTCACTGGTGTGACCAGCGTGGCGGGCCGATGGTCGGGCCTCCAACCCGCGACGGACGCGTCCGGTGAACTGGACTACGGCGAACTCGAGAAGCTGGAACAGACCGGCAACAAGTACCACATCCTAGGGGAGTTTGGGGCCATCGATATCGAGGCAGTTGAAGTGTCGGTTGACTCACTGCCCGATCACCACGCCGTGCCCGTTCAGTAGGTTCTTGGTCGGTTGTCTCAGACAGCAAATCAAGGTGGGGTGGTGGTCTGCCCGCCTCCTTTGGAGTCCGATTGCTGGAAATGATGGCGCTGTCGCTCGGCGCTCGGAATGCAGGCGGGATCGGTGGCTTGGTGGAACAGCATGACGGCAGTTTGACAAAGGTCTGAACCGCCCTGGGTTCCGTGGAGACCCTGGGGTGCCCTGACTTCCGTGGAGTCGCGTCACTGGTCGGTGAAGGATATTGGTTCAGACGACGGCAGAGCTGCTCTGATCTTCGGTGCACCGTATGTGGTGGGCGCGGGTCTCCTCGCATGTTCCCTTGGATGTCCGGCGGCAATCGCGGTGGGCACCACGACCGCCCCGGCCGCCAGGGTGTTCACGTCCCCGATGCTCACGTCGCGGATGCTGCAAACGCGATCGAGTCGGCCATCCCTGGCGTCGTCCAAGGGGTGAACAGAATGGTGACGCAACTCGATGGCGGAGAGCGCGAGGTCGACATCATCCTCAAGGGGGCTGTTGATCCAGGTGAAGGGCGGCCAGGCCAAGGATCTGACGCGCCAGATCGTCGAGACCGCCGCCACGACCGGGCAGACCGTGATCGGCTACGCGCCGGGTATGGCGGACGCGGCGTGGAAGAATGCCATGCGGATGGGGTTGCCGATCGCCCAGACGATCGATGATCTTCTCGACATCGTGAAGGAGCTGCGGTGAAGGGTGCCTGGATTGTTGCCGACTGCCCGACGTTCTTCGAGGATGTTCGCCGCGTGCTGCTCGCACACGGAGCCTCCGCCACGGACATGGCGGCGGCACATCCGGATATTCATCTATACGATCCAACGGGCAAGTTGCTCCTCGCCTACCCGAGCTACCCCGACCGGGTGGACAACTACCGCGACGGGTCCCTCGCGATCGGCAGTGGTTCCTCTATCCCTGATCTCACCAAGGTCGTCGGTATCGAGATCGAGTGCCGGTGGGAGCAGTTCTTCGCGGACACGATGGCGCTGCTCGCCGCGGAGCTCGGGTACGCCTTCTGGGTTGTGGACGAGATGGACATCGTGTGGGCCGGTGATGCCGTCGACCCGCTTCGGGTCAGGTTGTGATCTGGCGACCTACTGGGCATCGGGATAGCCGTTGACCCGTTCGGCAGGGGATTGGGCGCGCCCGGACTTGCTACCTCGCCGAACGCGAGCTACCACACACGATCAACCATCCCGCAGCTGGCTGATCGTCCATGCCGTACCGATCCACGCACATCCAGACCGCCATGAAGGCAGCCGAGACCTTCATCGTCCGCATCCCCGACACGGCGATCGCGGCCTGGCTCCTCGAGCGGGATGAGCTGCTCGCGAAGGGGTATCCAGATCGGCCGCCGGACGTCGACCAGGCGACGCTCCGCGCCTGGCTTGCTCGGCCCGGTGCGCTCACGGTGGCGCACCGATGTTCCAGGGAGACCGCCGCCGAATGAGGATTGCTCGGTTGACAAAATGGAAGACGTCGCCTTAGAAATACGCAAGTCATCACTCCATATACGAGAGATCCAGTGTCGCATGATGTCATCGCCACCTGTCCGGTTTGCAGCAACGAGCTGAGCGTGACCCGCCTGCGCTGCGGCGAATGCGGGACGGTCATCGAGGGCGAGTTCGGGGTCGGGCGGTTCGGCCGGCTGTCGCGCGAGCAGACGCAGATCCTGGAGAGCTTTCTCCGCAGCCGCGGCAACCTGCGCGACATGGAGCGCGAGCTCGGCATCAGCTATCCCACCGTCCGCGCCAGGGTCGAGGCGCTGGTCCGGGCGCTGGGCTTCGGGCCGCGGGACGAGGCCGAGTCGGTCAGCGCGACGAGCGCTTCGGTCGCCGATGGCGCCGCCGGGACGAGCACCGCGGCACCGCCCACCGACGCGGCGGCGACCGACATCCAGGCAGGCCGCCGTGACGTTCTCGAGCGCCTTGCCCGCCACGAGCTGAGCGCGGACGAGGCCGCGGAGGCGATCCGAGCGCTCGGGAGGACGAGATGACGACCGTTGGCCACGCGACCGATGCCACCCGCGAGCTGCCGCTCGACCCGGGCGGCGAGGTCGAGATCGTGCTCCCGGCCGCCGACCTGCGCCTGCATGGCGTCGACGGGGATCGGGTCGTGATCCGGACCCGCTCCGGACGGGCGATCGACGAGGTCCTTGCGATCGAGGCCGCGGCCGCGCGGATCCGCATCCACAGCGCCGAGCGCCACGTCCGGCTGGGGCCGATCGAGGTGCGGGCGCCAGTGTCGGAGGATCTCGAGATCGACATCCCACGCTCGGCACGGGTCGCGGTGCGCACGCTCAGCGGTGATGTCGAGGCGGCCGGCATCGGCGGCGAGAGTCGCTGGGCCACCGCGTCCGGCGACCTGCGGCTGGGCGTCGACGCCGGGCCGGTGGCGGTCGAGTCGATGTCAGGCGACGTGCGCGTCGTCGCCACCGCGCCCATCGAGCTCAACGTGCGATCGGTCTCGGGCGACCTCCAGCTGCGCGGACCGAGGTTCGAGACGTTGATCGCCTCGACCACCAGCGGTGACGTGCGTCTCGACGGCGCGCTGGGCTCCGGTGGCCCGCATCGGATCAGCTCCGTCAGCGGTGACGTCGAGCTCGTCACGCCCACCCCGGTCGGCGTCGAGACCGAGACCATCACGGGCGACGTGCGGGCCGCGGGCAGCTACACGGCCGGCGGACGTCGGGGCCGGCGAACGATCACCTTCGGCAGCGGGTCGGTACAGGTGACGATCCGGACGACATCCGGCGACATCCGGGTTGCCGGCCGCCCTCGTGGCGACGCGGCTGCGGGAGCAGCGAGCGGCGGCGACGCACCGCTCGCCGCATCCGTCGCGCTTCCGGCGGATGCGCCGCTGCCAACGGCCGCGCCGCTGCCGACCGACGCGCTGTCACGCACGCCGCCGGCGACGCTGGTCGCCGAGGCGGAGGCGGCGCCCAACCTCAGGCGCGCCGAGCTCGCCGATCTGGCCGACCGGGGTGACACCGGCGGCGACGACCATGACACCGGCGACGCCGACCATGAGGATCCGCCGCCGGCCGGCGACATCGACCCGGATGCCGACGAGGCCTCCCGGCTCGATGTCCTGCGCGCGCTGGAGCGCGGCGAGCTCGACGTCGAGACCGCGGCCCGCCGGCTGGAGGCGATCGGGAAGGACGGCCGCGCCGATGGCTGACGATCCCCTCGACCAGGTCCTGCGGCTGGTCGCCGAGGGTCGGCTCACGGCCGACGAGGCGGCGCCCATCCTGGCGGCGCTCGACGAACCTTCCGCGTCCGCGAGCGCCGATCGCGACCGGCCGGCTGCGGGCCCCGCGGCCCGGGACGGAGCGCAGCCGGGTGCGACCCGCGCGACGTCGCTCCGGATCGAGGTGGTCGAGGCCGGCCGTGCGGTGGTCAACCTGCGCCTGCCGATCGGCGTCGGGCGGTTCGCGCTCGACCGGGTTCCCGGGCTGTCGGGCGACCAGATCGATCGCGTCCGGGAGGCGCTGCGCTCCGGGCTCAACGGTCCCGTGCTCGAGGTCGACGACGGGGACGACCGGGTCAGGATCGTGCTCGAATGACGGCCCTGGCCCGCGGCCGCTCGCTGCCCATGTGGCGGGCCCTCGCGATCCCCGACTTTCGTCTGCTGTGGACGAGCGAGGCGGTCTCGGTGGTCGGCGACCAGTTCCACTTCGTCGCCCTGTCGTGGCTGGTGATCTCGCTCACCGGCTCCGGCCTCGCGCTGGGAACCGTCCTGATCGCGGTGGCCGTGCCCAGGGCGATCCTGCTGGTGCCGTTCGGGGTGCTGGCGGATCGGCGTTCGCCCCGGCAGATGATGATCGCGGCCCACCTCGGGCGAGCCGCGATCGTGGGCCTGATCGCCGTCCTCGTCGGGACGGGGCTGGCGACGCTCCCCGTCCTGGTCGTCCTCGGCGCGATGTTCGGGCTGGTCGACGCCATGTACCTGCCGGCGCAGCAGGCGTTCCTGCCGCGTGCGGTCGATGCGGACCGGCTGCCGTCGGCCAACGCGCTCCTGCAGGGCACGCTCCAGCTGGCGTCGATCGCCGGGCCGCCGCTTGCCGGCGTCGCGGTGGCGCTGGCCGGGACCGGCGTCGCGTTCGGCGTCGATGCGGCCTCGTTCCTGGTCGCGGCCGCGCTGATCGCGATGATGGCCGGCGTGGCGGCCGCCACGGTCGTCCGATCCGACCGTCCGGACGCGGCAGCGGCGGCGCCGCCGGCGTCGTTCGGGCGTGCCCTCCGCGACGGGATCGGCTACGTCGCCCGCGACCCGGCGATCCGGACGCTGATGCTGCTGTCGCTGGTGCTCAACTTCGCGCTCAACGGGCCGGCGGCGGTGGGCATGGCCTGGCTGGCGGAGCGGCGCTTCGACGCCGGCCCGGCCGGGCTGGGCCTGATGGCCGCGGGCTGGGCCGCGGGCGGGCTGGCCGGCACGCTGCTGGCCGGCAACGCGAGGCTCGACCGCCAGGGCAACATCGTGATCGCGGGTGTCGGGATCGCCGGCCTGTCGCTGATGGCCGTGGGGGTGCTGGGCTGGCTGCCGGGCGTGATCCTGGCGCTGGCCGTGATGGGCGTCGCGATCGGGTACGTCAACATCGTGGCCGTGTCGTGGCTCCAGGCACGCGTCGCGCCGGACGTCGTCGGGCGCGTGATGAGCCTGGTGATGCTGATGGGCTTCGGGATCAGCCCGCTTTCCATCGGCCTGTCCGGGGCCCTGATCGACCTCGACGCGACGACCCTGTTCGTCGGGGCCGGCCTGGTGATCATGGCCACCGGGCTGATCGCGGTGGCCGTCCGGTTCCCGGCCCAGCTCGACGCGAGACCGGCGGTCGCGGGCTCGTTGGTCCCGCTGCCGGCCGATCGCTGACCGCGGGTCAGGCCGGAGACTGCGGAACCCAGTACGCCTCGCTGCGAACGGCGTCGGCCGGGATGCCCAGCGAGATCAGCGTGGCCGTCGCGGCGTCGGTCATGGCGGGGTTGCCGCACACGAACACGACCGTGCGGAGTGGGTCCGCGGCATGGTCTGCGAGCACGGCCGGCAGCAGGCCGTCGACCCGCCCGGTCACCCCGGACCAGCCCGCGTTGGCGGGGTCCGCCGGCCGGGACACGGCCGGCACGTACACGATGCGCCCATGCGCGGCCAGCGATTCCAGCCGTGCCCGGTAGGCGAGGTCGTGGGCCCTGGCCACGCCGTGGACGAGGACCGGCGGGTGCGCAGGCCGGTCCTCGGCCGTGTCGCGCAGGCCGCTTTCGAGCATCGAGAGCAGGGGGGCGACACCGGTGCCGGTCGCGATGAGCACCTGCCGGCGGGTATCGCCGGGATCGGCGCCGAACAGGCCCTTGGGGCGACCGAGGCGCACGCGCGCGCCGACGCCGAGCGGCCACAGGCGGGGCGTCAGCTCGCCGTGCGGGACGAGGCGGATCAGGAACTCGAGCGCGCCGGTCTCGCCGGCCGGGGAGGCCGTCGAGTAGGGCCGCTGGAGCAGGCGGCCATCGACCGTCAGCCCGAGGGCGAAGTACTGGCCGGGCCGGAACGCCGGCACGCCGTCATCGGGCCGGACCCGGAGGCGCACGATGGATGGGCTGACGTCGTCCCGCTCGACGATGGTGGCGTTGGGCGCGACGATCTGGCCGCGGGTCGCGCCGGTGCCCGCGGGCAGGCCACGGTCGATCCGGGTCCCGGCCGCGGGTCGTGGCGGCAAGGGCCGGCGCGCGGACGGCGACTGCCTCGTGAGCACGTCCATCTCAGGCCGCCGGAACCAGCTCGTCCACGACCGTGCGCGCGGCATCAGGGTCCGAGAACCAGGCGGCATCGACCCACGCGAAGTCGGCCCAGCCCTGTCCGAGCTTTGCCTCGGGCATGATCGCGCCGTTGGGGCAGGCGGACTCGCACGAGCCGCATTCGATGCATCCCTCCGGATCGACGTACAGCTTGCGATCCACCGACAGGTCGCCCCAGATGCAGTCGACGGGACAGACCTGGACGCACGACTGATCGGATTGGTCGACGCACGGGGCGGCGATGACGTAGGTCATGGCTTCGGCTCCTGGCGATGGCCGCCCGCGGCGGGCGGCGGTGCTTCCACTCCGAGGCTCGAAACGCCTCGCATGGTTTCAGCCTCCGCCGCTCCCCTGAGCCGATCGTGTGGCCGCGCTATGCGTTTCCTCATCTCCGGACGCCGGGTCCGTGATCGCTCCGGGCACCGTCGCGACGCCGGCAGGCAGCTCGACGATGAACCGGGCGCCTCCCGCATCGGGCGAGTCGGCGCGGATCGTGCCGCCGTGCGCGTCGACGATCCGCCGCGCGATCGCGAGCCCGAGGCCGGTCCCCCCCGAGCCGTGGCGGGTGGTGCCGGTCAGCCGGGTGAACGCCTCGAAGATCCGCTCGCGATCGGCCGCTGCGATGCCCGGCCCCTGGTCATCGACCTCGATCGTGATCCGGCGCGGCTCGTGCCGCACCCGGATGGTCACGACGCCGCCGTCAGGCGAATGGTCGATCGCGTTGTCGACCAGGATGAGCAGCAGCTGGACGAGGCGGTCCCGGTCGGCCAGGGCGATCGCCGGCGCGGGCGCATCGGTCTCCAGGGTGACGCCGCGCTCCGCGGCCAGCGCCCTGGCCCCGCGCACCGTGTCGGCCGCGAGCAGGGCGGCGTCGAGCGCCACCGGCGTGAGGGTCAGGCTCGTCTCGTCCCAGGCCGCGAGCTGGAGGAGGTCGCCCACGAGGCCGCCAAGGCGGTCAGCCTCCGCGATGACGTCCTCGAGCAGGGGACGGCCGTCCTCGGCCACCAGGCGCTCGCGCTCGATCACCTCCGCGTTGGCCCGGATGAGCGCCGCCGGAGTCCTGAGCTCGTGCGAGGCGTCGGCGACGAACCGGCGCTGCGCCTCGAAGCCCTGGCGGATGGGGACCAGGGCGCGCCCGGTGACGAGCAGCGTGATCAGCGCTGCGGCGATGAGGCCCATGCCGGCGACCGTGACCACCGCGACGACGAGACTCTGGGACTGGCTGTCGTGGAGATGCAGGTTGAAGCCCCCCTGGACGAACCCGTCGAGGACGCCGTCGTGGATGAGCGGCATCGTCAGCAACCGCACGCTCACGCTGCCCGTGGTGACAGTTCGCAGGTCCCGGTCGCCGGAAGCCTTCGCCGCTTCCAGCGCACGGAGGTCGGGCAGCCCGGGCAGCGTGCTGCCGGTCCGGTTCTGCAGCACCTGCCCGGTCGGGTCGAGGACGAGCAGCACCGTGTCCGCATCGCCCGGGGCCTGCTCGTCCGGCTCGTTCCGCTCGTCGGAGCTGGGCATCTCGCCCGTCACCGCCGCGACGGTCGCCGACACCGAGTTCTGGAGCGCGCGGTCGACATCGGCATCGAGGGCGCTCAGGCCCATCAGGAGGGTCGCCGCACCGACGCCCACCACGAGCAGGGTCAGCAGGGCGAGCGTGACGGCGAACAGCCGCCGCCGCGTGCGACGGAGCAGGAGGTCGGTGCGCCCGATGGCCACCGGATCAGGACTCCGACTTGAGCGTGTAGCCGACACCCCGGACCGTGCGCAGGCGGTCCGCGCGCTCGAGCTCGGCCAGCTTGCGCCGGAGGTAGGACACGTAGAGGTCGACGACGTTCGAGTAGACGTCCGGCTCCGCGCCCCAGACCTGGTCCAGGATCTGCTGGCGCGTCACGACCTGGCCGGCGTGGCGGATGAAGAAGCCCAGCAGCGCGAACTCGCGCGCCGAGAGGTCCACGGTCCGCTCGCCCACCTGCGCGACGTGACGCAGCTCGTCGAGGAAGAGATCTCCCGCTGCGAGATGGCCGTCGGCCGTCGGCGCCGGTCGCCGCGCCAGGGCCCGGATGCGCGCGAGCAGCTCCGAGAACGCGAACGGCTTGGCCAGGTAGTCGTCGGCGCCTGCGTCGAGCCCGGCCACGCGGTCGTCCACCGAGCCCAGCGCGGTGAGCAGCAGCACCGGGGCGGCGACGCCCTTCGCGCGCAGCACGCGCATGACGGTCACGCCGTCGATGTCGGGCAGCATCCGGTCGAGGACGATGACGTCATGCGGGCCGGTCTCCGCCAGCGCGACCGCACTCACCCCGTCGGGGGCGATGTCGACCACGTGACGCTCGGCCACCAGCACCCGCTTGATCAGGGCGGCCATCTTCGGTTCGTCTTCGACCACGAGCACGCGCATGTCCCGGGCATTCTGCGGTGGCGGGCACGTCCGGTCGAGGGCCGACCGCCCTGTCTGTGCAGATTCTCATGCCGGACACACTGCCGGTGCGCGCGCCGGATCCGAGGATGCAGGCATGTCCAACGCCAGCCATCTCCGGGGAGGGATCGCGCCATGATCCACCGAACCGCGCTCTTCGCGGCCACGCTCGCCGCCACCGTCGCCCTCGCCTTCGGGCTCGCGCTCGCGGGCTTCAACCCGGGCGCCGGCCAGCCGGCCGCCGATCCGGTCGTCGCGTCGGTGGATCCGGCCCCGCAGCCCACCGTCCAGGTCGACACGGTCTATCTCACGCCGCCGGTCGCGCCGCAGAACGTCACCGTCACCAGGACCCAGCAGGGTGGTGAGGGCGAGAACGAGCACGAAGGCCGGGACGACTGATGACGCAGCCCCGACCGTCCCCAGGCCCTCGCCCGATGCCCGGACCGCGCCCCTCCGGCGGCCCTCGCCCGATGCCCGGACCGCGCCCGATGCCCGGTCCGGGCCCCTCCGGCGGCCTTCCCCCGCCCGGACGCGTCCGGCTCCGATCGCCGCCGCTCCCGCTTCCATGGCCGCCGGTCAGCCGCCGCCGCCGCCCCGGCTGGCGCCGCCGCCCCGGCCGGCGCCGCCGCCCCGCCAGCCCGCCCTCGGCGTGCTCGAGACCCGCGCGCCGCACGGGCGTCCCGACCCGAACCCGCTGCGCCTGCTGTACGCCTTCGCGGGCATCGCCTCCGCCTCGGCGATCGCGACGGCGATGCTCCCCTCGGTCGTGCCCGCTGCCGCCCTCGGGGGCGGGGCGATCATGGTGGATACCAGCGCCCAGGGACCCGCGCCGTCCGTCCGCCACGTCACCCAGTACGTGACGCTCAAGCCCGGCCAGACGGCGCCGCCGAACGCGCCGGTGGTCGTCCAGCCGACGCCGACCCCGCGGGTGCGCGTCGTGACCAGGACCCGCCAGTCGGGTCTCCCGTGATCGGCGTGCTCGACGTTGCGGAGCCCGACATCCCGCCGGCCCCGGCCGTTGCCGGCGCGGAGCGGCCGATGCTGGGTGGCCGGGTCGCCGTCCACCTGGTGGCCGAACCCGGAGCCGCGACCGGTGCCGAACCCGGAGCCGCGACCAGTGCCGAGGCGCGGTGCAACGGCCGGTGCCGAACCCGGAGCCGCGACCGGTGCCGAGGCGGGTGCAACGGCCGGTGCCGAGGCAGGCGCGCGGGCGGCGGGCCTGGTCCTCGACCGGATCGAGGCGTGGGCCGCCCGGCTGACCCGCTTCGACAGCGCCTCGGAGCTCTGCCGTCTCAACGACGCACCCGGTCGCGAGATCGCCATCGGGCCGACGCTCACCACCGTGCTCGATTGGGCGCGAGAGGCCGAAGGCCTGACCGACGGGCTGGTGAACGTGGCCATGCTCGAGGCCCGCCTGGGCGCCGAGCGCGGCGACGAGGTCTCGCGGCCGGGCGCGGCCAGCCGGCGCTGGTCGCTGCGCCGGAGGCCGCGTGGTGCGGTGGTCGTCCGCGAGCCCGGCCTCCGCTTCGATCTCGACGGCGTCGCCAAGGGCTGGCTCGCCGATCGGGCGCTGGCCATCACGCCCGGGCGGTCGGCGCTGGTCGACGGCGATGGCGACATCGCGCTGCGGCTCGCAGACGGAGACACCTGGGCGATCGGCGTCACCGACCCGCGCGCCCCCGGAGCGTCGCTCGCGACCGTCCTGCTGGCGGGATCCGGCGCCACGCGGACGTACGGGCTCGCGACATCGGGCGTCAGCGTCCACCGCTGGGCGCACGGCGACGCGGTCGCCCATCACCTCATCGACCCCCGGACCTGGCGGCCGGCGGCCACGGACGTCGTCCAGGCCACCGTCCTCGCGGACTCGGCCCGACTGGCCGAGGCGATGACCAAGGTGGCCGTCATCAGCGGCGCCGAGCGTGCCTTCGAGCGTCTCGACCGGCCCGGGGTCCAGGGGCTGCTCCTGCTCACCAGCAGCGGCGAGATCCGCGCGACACGAGGGATGGTGCGATGGCTGGCGTGAGGTACCGCGGGTTCGACGAGCGCACCGAGCTCGTGCGCTGGGGGCTCCCGGCCGTGGCGCTCGGGATCGTGGTCGGCGGTACCCTGCCGGGCGCGATCGACGGCGTCATCGTCGCCTGGCGGCTGAACCCCACGAGCCTGCCCTGGCTGTTCGAGCGGATGTTCGCATGGCTCGCCTATCTCGCGATGGCCGGCTCGGTCATCTACGGCCTGCTGCTCTCGACCAAGCTGCTCGACGCGATCGCGCATCGGCCGGTGAGCTTCGCGCTCCACCAGGATCTCGCGGCGATCGGGATCGGCCTCGCCGGCATCCACGGCATGCTCCTGGGACTGGACTCGTCCGTGCCGTTCTCGATGGCCCAGATCCTGGTGCCGGGCCTGGCCCCGCACGCCCCGCTTGCCGTGGCCTTCGGGCAGGTGGCGCTGTACCTCTCGATCATCATCCTCGCCAGCTTCTACGTGCGACGCCGGATCGGCCAGCGGGCGTGGCGGATGCTCCACTACCTGACGTTCCTCGCGTTCCTCGGCGCCACCGCGCACGGGATCGGCGCCGGGACCGACAGCGGCCAGGCCTGGGCCGGGTGGATCTACCTCGGCGCGGCGACGATCGCCTGGTTCCTGCTCGTCTATCGGATCGGAATCTCGATCGCGGAGCGCCGCTCGGGCGAGCGCACGGCAGCGGCCGTCGGGCGGGCGTCGATGGCGCCGGCACGGCCGGTCCAGGCGCCCCAACCGGACCGCCGGCGGCCGGTCCTGGACGCCCGGGCGCCGGCCTCGGCTGCTGGGCACGCCCCGGGCACCAACATCCGCACCCCGGGTGCACGCCCCCGGGTGCCGGGCGCGGCCGTGGCTCGCGGGCCCGGCACGCCGGTCCGGGTTGAGGTCCGCTACTGACCCGACGCCGACGCCGACGCCGACCCTGACCCCGACCTCGACCCCGACGCCGACCCTGACCTCGACCTCGACCTCGACCCCGACCTCGACCCCGACCTCGACCTCGACCCCGACCTCGACCTCGACCCCGACCCTGACCTCGACCTCACCCCGCGCCTGACCCAGACCTTGGGCTCCGGCGCCACCGGACGCCGAAACCGACGACATCGAGGGGCGGGGTCCCCGGGTCGACCAGGAGCTCGACCACCGGTGGACGCCCATCGAGCGGACGCAACCGGATCCACTGGCTGCCCGCCCGCGCCTCGGCGGCGTCGTCGAATGCGACTCCGATCTCGGTCGCGTACCTGCCCGACGTCACGGCCGGCTCCTCGACGGGGATCTCGAGCCCGGCCAGCCGGACCGCCCCACCGACCGGGTGCCGGAACGTCGCCCGCGCCGCCCTGGCCGCGTCGCCCCACTCGGCACCTTCGCGCTCGTGCTCGATGAGGAATGGCGGCCGGTCCGGGCCGAGCGTCGGGAACGCCGTGACCCAGTGGACGGTCTCTCCATCGGGCCGTTCGCGCGAGCCAGCGACGGGGTTCCCGATCCAGGAGCCGGCCATTCGCAGCTGGGCGACGTCGCCGGCCACGTCGTCGCTCGCCAGGGCATACGTCGCCAGGCCCTCGCGGCCGGCTGCCAGGACCGCGAGCGCCGCCGTGCCGACCGCGAACTGCGGGTTCTCCGCCACCACCGTCGGGTCGGCCACCCCGATCAGCTCCAGGTAGCTGTCGCCGAGGAAGGCCAGCCGATTGAACGTGCCGTGCGCCGCGTGCAGGCCACCGCCCGTCCAGGCGAGGCCGAGCGCGTCGGCCAGGTCCTCGGCCGCCGTGTCCGGGTCACGGACGGCGATGACCAGGTGGTCGATCCCGAGCAGCATCGGCTCAGCCCGTCCGCAGCCGCCCGGGCAACGCGGTCCCGGTTCGGTATCGGTCCACGTCCGCCCCCGGCCGGTCCACGATCGCCATTGACGGATCGTACCCGCGTACGATGCGCGCATGAACCTGCCCGTTCCCCCCGACCACCTCCCGTTCACGGGCGACCCCGAGGCGGACGCCCTCCTCGCCCGCGATCCACTGGCGCTGCTGATCGGCTTCGCGCTCGACCAGCAGGTCACCGTGCAGAAGGCCTTCGCCGGTCCCCACGAGCTGCGACGCAGGATCGGATCGCTCGATGCCGCCACGATCGCCGGCATGGACCCCGAGGCGCTCGACGTCGCGTTCCGGACGCCGCCGGCGCTGCATCGCTTCCCCGGCAACATGGCGAAGCGCGTTCGTGAGCTGTGCGCGGCGATCGCCGCGGACTACGGCGGCGACGCCTCCCGCATCTGGCGTGAGGCCGCGGATGCGCGAGACCTGCACGCGCGGTTGATCGCGCTGCCGGGGATCGGCGAGATGAAGGCCGGCACGATCGTGGCCCTGCTCGGCAACCGGTACGGGATCAAGCCCGCCGGCTGGGATGACGTCCGCCCGGCACACCCCACCCTGGGTGACGTCGACTCGCCCGAGGCACTGGCGGCGTACCAGGCGGGCAAGCGGGCGCACAAGGCCGAGCTGCGGGCGCAGGCGGAACGCGGATCGGGCGACGCGCGCCGTTCCCGATGACGACCCCCGAGGTCCTCGCGGTCATCGCGACCATGGCCGGGTTCATCATGGCGCTCTCGCCCGCGCTCCAGATCCGGCGCATGCGGCGCACTCGCTCGAGCCGCGACGTGTCCCTGCTCTACCTCTCGCTCCTCGACCTGGGCTTCGTGGCCTGGATCTCGTACGGCTGGTCGATCGGCAACTGGGCGCTGATCCTGTCCAACTCCGCGTCCCTGACGTTCATGACGATCACAATCCTGGTCGCGATCGGGTTCCGCCGTCGCGAACGCAACGCCGTCGCGGTGCGTGCACCGGCGGTCGCGGCCGCGACCGCCGGCGGAGCGCCGCCCACCCACGACCGGGCGAGCGGCGGAGGGTCGCACGACCGCCGGCCAACCTAGGACCAGACTGCCCGGCCGTGGCCGGCCCTCACCGGCCGCCACCATGCGTCGGGCGCCCGAGCGCGGAGTGCGGAGCGCCGAGTGCCGAGCGCCGGCCGCCGAGTGCCGAGTGCCGGCCGCCGAGCGCCGAGTGCCGGCCGCGGGCCGCCGAGCGCCGAGTGCCGGCCGCCGAGTGCCGAGTGCCGGCCGCCGAGTGCCGAGTGCCGCGTGCCGGCCGCCACGACTCACCGGCCGCCGAGTGCCGAGCGCCGGCCGCCACGACTCACCGGCCGCGGGTTCTCACCGGCGGCGTGATCGGTGGGGGCGAACGCTTTCGGTCCCAGGGTCGCGGCCACGTGCCCCACGTCGACCGGCCATCGGTGGGGGCGATCGTTCCCGGTGCCGGGGAGCGTCGATCCGACCGATCGGGGCGTCTCGGATCGAAAGCGTTCGCTGACAGCGATCGGCCGTCGGCCGCCGAGCACGGAGCGCCGACCGCGGAGCGCCGGGCCGCCGAGTGCCGAGCGCCGGCCGCCACGACTCACCGGCCGCGGGTTCTCACCGGCGGCGTGATCGGTGGGGGCGAACGCTTTCGGTCCCAGGGTCGCGGCCACGTGCCCCACGTCGACCGGCCATCGGTGGGGGCGATCGTTCCCGGTGCCGGGGAGCGTCGATCCGACCGATCGGGGCGTCTCGGATCGAAAGTGTTCGCTGACAGCGATCGGCCGTCGGCCGCCGAGCACGGAGCGCCGACCGCGGAGCGCGGGCCGCCGAGTGCCGAGCGCGGAGCGCCGAAGCACGGAGCGCCGAGCACGAACGCCGATCACCGAGCGTCGGCCGTCGGCCGCCGATCACGGAGCGCCGACCGCGGAGCGCCGAGCACGGAGTGCCGAGCACGAACGCCGATCATAGGGCTTCGGCCGTCGGCCGCCGATCACGAACGCCGATCACGAACGCCGATCACGAACGCCGATCACAGAGAGCGTCGGCCGTCGGCCTCCGATCACGGAGCGTCGGCCGCCGAGGATCCACCGGCCCTGCAGACAGGGCTACCGCCGGACGAGGGACCGGAACAGGTGGTCGAGCGTCGCGGCCGGATCCTCGGTCAGCCCCGTGTGGACGTCCGAGGGCTGGATGATGGTCGATGACGGCGACACCAGCCAATGGAACCGCTCGGCCATCGACAGCCGTGCGATCGGCCCCGCCGTCGGGTCACCCTCGGCGACCCGAACGACGATGTCCAGGTGATCCAGGACGGCCTGTGGATCGCAGTCGGGTGCCATGGCCACGAGCATCGCGTGGTCGAGCGCGACCCGCGCCCCGAGGTATCGCGCGGGACGCGACATCAGGACGATGCCGGCGTTGAACGCCTCGCCGCGCTCCACCCTGGGCACGACCCGCACGACGGCGTACTCGAACGGCCGGCGGGTCGCCCGCCGGGCCGAGGCGGCGCCTGCCCTACGCGGCCCGGGCACGTTCGGCCTCCTCGACGAAGGCGCGAGGCGCCTCGAGCCGGGTGACGAGGTAGTCGACATAGGCGGCCCGGTGGGCGGCCGGGTCCGGCAGCCCGTCCTCGGGGACCAGCCAGGCGTCGGGGATGGCCGCGCCCAGGGCCTCCAGCGCGCGGCGGTCGAGCAGGCCCGCGAGGCGGGTGTCCGCGTCCACGATCGACGAGGCGAACGGCAGCAGCACGTGGTCGCGGATCGGCGCAAACGGACGGCGGGCATGGGACGCGGGGTCTCGCCAGGTGTGGTGGATGTACAGCGCGGAGCCGTGATCGATCAGGTGGAGCCGCCGATGCCAGACGATGAGGTTCGGGTTCCGAGCAGTCCGATCGACGTTGGTCGTGAGCGCATCGAGCCAGACCACGTCGGCGGCGAGGTCGGGCTCGGGTGACGGACCCACGGCGGGTGCGAACGCGAGCGCGCCGGGCAGGAAGTCGAGGCCGATGTTGGTGCCCGCCGACCGCTCGAGCAGGTCCTTGATCTCCTGGTCGGGCTCGGCGCGCGCCAGCGCAGCGTCGAGCTCCACGAGCACGATGTCGGGAACCGGGAGACCGAGCAGCCGGCCGATCTCGCCCGCGAGCAGCTCGGCGACCAGCGCCTTGCGGCCGTGGCCGGCGCCCAGCAGCTTCACGACGTACAGGCCGTCGTCGTCGGCTTCGACCAGCGCCGGCACGGAGCCACCCTCCCGGAGCGGCGTCACGTACCGGGTCGCCGTCACGGTGCGCAGCATGTGGCGAGTGTAGGGGCCGCCGGCCGCGCCGCGCTTGTCCCGTCGCGCTTGTCCCGCGCCCGGGTCGGGCGTATCGTTGTCCATGCAACTACCGCGCCTGCCCCAACCGGAGAATCCATGGACGAGGCCGTCCGAGCCGCGCTCGACCACAACCAGACCATCGACATTACGACCACTGGACGCCGGACGCACCAGCCGCGCCGGATCGAGATCTTCCTCCACAACCTCGACGGTCGGCTCGTGATCAGCGGCATACCTCGTCCCGGGCACACCAGGGCATGGATCCACAACGTGGCCGCCGATCCCCGCGTGACCCTCCACCTCAAGGGCTCGCTCGCCGTCGCCGACGTCCCGGCCACCGCGCGTGTCGTCACGGATCCGGCCGACCGCCTCGCGCTGATCCGCGGCGTCGCGCGCAACTGGCGGCGGACCGACATCGAGACGATGGTCCGGCACAGCCCGCTGATCGAGGTGACCGTGATCGGGTACGGGACCGCCGCCGACGCCGCCTAGGTCGGTTCGCGTCGTCCGACGCCGCCAGGGCCGTCTTGCGCCGCCGACGCCGCCAGGGCCGTCTTCCGCCGCCGACGCCGCCCAGGAGGTCTTGCGTCGTCCGACGCCGCGTGACCTACGTTGACGCTTCCTCGACCAGGTGCCGAAACCGGTCGAGCGCCGCCGGCAGCTCGGCGTTGATCCGGCGCTCCGCCTCGCGCGCGATGAACCCCAGCAGGGGCGACGTCGTGAGGTCGATCTCGAGCGCGATCCTGGTGGACAGGCCATCGTCGCCGACGGGATCGAGCCGGGTACGGACCTCGACCGCGAGCGGGCCGCCCGCGCCGGCGATCACCAGCATCGACGGCGGCCGCAGCTGGCGTACCGTCCCCGTGACCTCCGCTCCGGCCGCCGCGGACGAGAGCTTGAGCCGCACCCGACTCCCGAGGGCCAGCGGCGTGTCCAGGAGCGATGCAACCGTCACCTCGGGCAGCCAGCGCGGTAGGTCGTCGATGCGCGTGGCAACCTCGAACACGCGCTCAGCGGGGTAGGGAAGCTCGAGCGAGGCGCTGACGCGACTCATATGCGAATCCTAGGCCTCCGGGGCGTGCGGCGTGGCTCGGGTTGGGGCTCCCGGCGCTCGGCTTGGGGCTCCCGGCGCCGGATCGGTCGGACCCGGACGCGGGCGGACCAGGACCGTCCTCGTTCGAGCCTAGCGAGCCGGCCCCGCTTGCGGGACCAACGAACGGCCCCTCCTTGCGGGCCGATGGAGGGGCTCCGCGTGCCCGGCCGGGGAGCCGCACGACGGGGACGGCCCGTCAAGCTCCCACGGGCTCCGTCAGCCGATCGACCAGGGCGTCGAGGGATCGATCGTCGATGCCCTGGCGTCGCAGCAGCGCACGCGATCCGCCGTGTCGCCGGTGAAGGTGTTCGAGTGCCGAGGCCATGAACTCGGGCGGGCTGTCGACCTCGAGCGGTGGGTGCCGCCAGTCACCGGGGTCGACACGCGTGAGCGGCTCGCGGAAGTAGCCGGCCGAGAGCGCATAGTCCTCCACGATGACGTCGACCGGAACGCCGGAGACGTCGAGGAGCAGCGCGATCGTCACCCCGGTCCGGTCCTTGCCCGCGGCACAGCCGATGATCGCGGGCAGGCCGTCGTCGAGCAGCGCGCGCACGACGGCGGCGAGCTGCGGCGCCCGTGCGTCGAACACGTGGCGGTACATGCCGGCCAGGCCGGCGTGTGGCGTCGGATCGTCCTTGAGCAGCGGGATGCTCCGGTACCGGACATGGCTCGAGCCGAGGAACACGTTCGGTGCCCGCTCCAGCTCCTCGGGCCAGCGCAGGTCGATCACCAGGCGCAGCCCCAACTGCTCGAGGTCGCCTCGTGCATGATCGGGGAGGCGGGTCAGCTCGTCGGACCGGAGGAGCGTTCGCCAGCGGGTGCGCCGTCCGCTGCCGGCCGGATAGCCGCCGACGTCGCGGACGTTGCGGGTGCCGTCGAGGGGCAGGTGGCGATCGTGCAGGGCGGGCGGCACGGGCTCCATCGGGACCAAGGGTACCGTGCCTCGCTCGCGCGCCCGCTCGCCCGCGCGCCCGCTCGCCCGCGCGCCCGCTCGCCCGCCCGGACCCTGCGACCCCGGGTGCAACCGGCCTCCGGGGTCCGAGTGGCCCCCCGAATCGGTTGACCTTGGTCCGTACGGTCCCATGACCCTTGGCCGATTCACCGGACGGGTCGGCGGGCGTAGGGTGGTGGCAACGAAACGGACCGCCAACATTCGGACCACCTCCGACGGCGCGTCGACCCTCCGGCGGGATGCCGGGCGGCAACGGAGTCGGAACACCTGTCCTGCAGACGGTCCGTTTCTCGATTCCCGGCCATGCCCGATCGGCCGCCCGCTGCCTTCGCGAGCGTCAGTGCGGCGGGTCACCCTCGAAGGCGCGCTTGGCACCGGCCACGGCGGCGCTCACCCCCCACGCCGCCGGGATCGACATCAGCCACTCGTGGAGCCAGCCGAACGGGCCCCACAGGCGCGAGCGAAGCTCCGCGGCCTCGTGCACCCAGGTGCCGGTCCCGCGACCCTCGAACGTGATCACGAGGGCCGTCTCCATGCCGAACGCGTCCGACAGGTGGACCTGGCGCGACGTCCGTCGATGCTCGACGATCTCCCATTGCTGGGTACCGGGGACGCCCAGCAGGCGGGTGCGCTCGCGGTACACGGTGCCCACCCGCGCCGGGCCCGAGACGTACAGGATGTCGCGTACGAACGGCACCCACAGCGGCGTACCCGCGATGTCGTCGTAGAGCTGCCAGACCTCGTCCCGCGAGGCACCCACCAGCGCCTCGGACTCGACTCGTCGCACGCGGCCAGTATCCCAGAGGCTCCGGCCCGCCGCGAGCGACTCGCTCTCGGGCGCATCCCACGACCCCGCCTCGCGCCGCTGGCCGAATGCCCGCGGAGTGCGAAGCAGGTCGCCAGGTTGTTGACAGGAACTGTCATCTAGCTGGAGGACGATGTCGACATCCAGGAAGACGAGCGAGGTGTCCCCGACGATGCTCACCAGCTACCTGCTCACCGTCCTCATCGAGGACCGCGAGCGCGAGATCCGCAAGCACCTGCCGCGGGTTCCCGGCATCCCATCGGGACCGCGCCACCCCGCGCCGGAGCCCGCGGCCCGGCTGTGGGCCGACGCTCAGCCCCGACCGGCGGCGACCAGCGACATCGAGTCACCGTAACGAGCCAGCACCTGCGCCGCGAGCCCGACCAGCTCCAGGCGGAGCTCGGTGGGCTCGATCACCTCGACCGCCCCGCCGAGCGCCAGCAGCCGGCCGGCGACCTCGCGGGGCCAGTCGAGGCGGACGCGGATCCGCCGCCACGTGTCGGGCTCCGGGTCCGGCAGCTCGACCGCGGCGGCCAGCACCGATGCGTCGAGGACGTCCTCCGGCCACTGGCCGGCGTCGAGGCGCACCCGGAGGGTCACGTCGATCCGGGGCGTGTCTCGCTCGAACGCCGAGATCGATTCGGCCCAGTAGGCGGCGAGGTCGAACCCCGGCGGCCGCGCCGCATGATCCGGCAGCGGCCGCACATCGCGGGCACGTGAGATCCGGTAGGTTCGGAGCTGCCCGTCGTGGGCGCCGACCAGGTACCACACGCCGGCCTTCAGGACCAGCCCCAGCGGGTCGAGCATCCGGGTCACGACGTGGTCGCCGCGGTCGTAGTCGAGCTCGAGCCGGACTCCGTCCCAGACGCACTGGGCGATCGTGGCGAGGTGCGGCACGGTGTCCCCGGCGCGGAACCAGCCGGCCGCGTCGAGGTGGAACCGCTCCAGCAGACGGCTGGCACGGCCGCGCAGCTCGGTCGGCAGCGCGGCGAGCACCTTGAGCCGCGCGGCGGTCACCACCGTGCCCAGCCCGAGCTCCGCTGCCGGCCCCGGCAGGCCGGACAGGAACAGGGCATCGGCCTCCTCGCTGGTCATCCCCGTCAACCGCGTGCGGTACCCGTCGACCAGGCGGATCCCACCGTGCGGTCCGCGCTCGGCGTAGACCGGCACGCCTGCCGCTCCCAGCGCCTCGACGTCCCGGTGGATCGTCCGGACCGACACCTCGAGCTCCCGGGCCAGCTCGGCAGCGGTCATGCCGCCGCGTGCCTGGAGGAGCAGGAGCAGGGCCATCAGGCGGGACGCGCGCATGGGAGCATCGTAGCCCATTGACGACATGCTGTGTCAGGTTCAGGCGACCATGCAGCCGGATCCCCCGTACGCGCAAAGGATGCGAGTGGGCCGAATTCGAAACCCAACCACCACCCGCGAGCCACCTCCACCGCACGACCCGGTTTCGTATCGTCACCCACCCGGCGCCGCGGGGTCCATCGCGGAGGGTTCCATTCCACGTGACAAGGAGCGACGCGCCACAGCCGCGCACCCTCTACGAGCCATCGACCGAGCACGATTCGTGCGGGTTCGGCTTCGTGTGCGATGTCCATGGCCGGCGCTCCAACGCGATCGTTCGCGATGCGCTGACCGTCCTCGTCAACCTCGAGCATCGGGGCGCCAGCGGATCCGAGCGGAACACGGGCGACGGCGCCGGGATCCTGCTCGCGGTGCCCCATGCGCTGCTCCGGGCGCTCGCCCGCACGGAGGGCCTCGACCTGCCGGCCGACGGCGGCTATGGCGTCGCGATGGTGTTCCTGCCGCGCAACGGCTCATGCCGGACCGAGTGCGCGGCACGGTTGGAGCAGGTCCTGGCGTCGGAGGGGCTCGAGCTGCTGGGCTGGCGCGACGTGCCGACCGACCCGATGGGGCTGGGCGAGACGGCCGCCGCGAGCCGGCCGGTGGTGCGCCAGGCGTTCGTCGCCCGGCCACCGGACCTGCCACCGGGTGAGGACGGCGATCTCGCCTTCGACCGCCGGCTGTATGTGGCCCGGCGCGTGATCGAGAAGGCCGTGCAGCGCAGCGCGCTCCCCGGTCGCGGCGAGTTCTACATCCCGTCGATGAGCTGCCGGACCGTCGTCTACAAGGGCATGCTCAGCGCCTCGCAGCTGCCGACGTTCTACCCGGAGCTCACCGACGAGCGGATCGAGAGCGCGGTCGCGCTGGTGCATTCGCGGTTCTCGACCAACACCTTCCCGTCCTGGGCGCGGGCGCACCCGTATCGGTACATCTCGCACAACGGCGAGATCAACACCCTGCGCGGCAACGTCAACTGGATGTTCGCCCGCCAGTCGACGCTGCGCTCGCCGGTGTTCGGCGATGACCTGCGAAAGGTGCTGCCGGCGGTCGATGCCGACGGCTCGGACACCGCGATCTTCGACAACGTGCTGGAGCTGCTCCACCTCTCGGGCCGCTCGCTCGCGCACGCGATGACGATGATGGTGCCCGAGCCTTGGAGCCGCGACGCTGCCATGGCACCCGAGCGGCGCGCGTTCTACCAGTACCACTCGTGCCTCATGGAGCCCTGGGACGGCCCGGCGTCATTGGCGTTCACCGACGGGGTCCGGATCGGGGCGACCCTCGATCGCAACGGGCTGCGACCGGGCCGCTGGTACGAGACCCGCGACGGGCGCGTGATCATGGCCTCCGAGGCGGGCGTGCTCGACATCCCGCCCCGCGACGTGGTCGCCAAGGGCCGGCTCCAGCCGGGGCGGATGTTCCTGGTCGACACCGGCCAGGGCCGGATCATCCGCGACGACGAGCTCAAGGCGGCGCTCGCGGCCGAGCGGCCGTACCTCGATTGGGTCGCCCGGACGATGGTGCGGCTCGAGGACCTCCCGGAGCCCGATGGCGTCATCGAGCCCGCCCACGAGACCGTCCTTCGCCGGCAGGAGGTGTTCGGCTACACGGCCGAGGACGTCCGCATGATCGTCAGCCCCATGGCCACCGACGCCGCGGACCCGGTGGGCTCGATGGGCAACGACGCCCCGCTGGCCGTGCTCTCGGAGCGCCCGCAGCTCCTCTCCAGCTACTTCAAGCAGCTGTTCGCCCAGGTCACCAACCCGCCGGTCGACGCGATCCGGGAGGCCATCATCATGGCCACCGAACGCTCGATCGGGCCCGAGGACAACCTGCTCGATCCGGGCGAGGACGCGGCCCACCAGCTGGCCCTCCCGTCGCCGGTCATCTCGAACGCCGAGCTCGAACAGATCCGCGCGCTCGACGGCGGCTACGACGCCCACGGCTTCCGGACGATCACGCTGCCCATCCTGTTCAGGGTGGCCGACAATGGCGCGGGCCTCCGGCGCGCGATCGAGGACCTCCGCCAGCGGGCGTCCGAGGCGATCGCTGAGGGCTGCAACCAGATCCTGCTGTCCGACCGGGGCCACGACGAGACCGACGCGCCGATCCCGGCCCTGCTCGCCGTGTCTGCGGTCCACCACCACCTCGTGCGCGCCGGCACCAGGGGGCGGGTGGGCCTGATCCTCGAGTCCGGCGAGCCCCGCGAGGCGCATCACTTCTGCCTGCTGATCGGCTACGGGGCGAGTGCGATCAACCCGTACCTCGCGTTCGAGACGATCGACGACCAGGTGCGGCTGGGCAGCATCCCGGGGCCGACCGGAGCGGCCGAGGCGCGCTATCGCAAGGCGATCGTCAAGGGGGTCATCAAGGCGATCTCGCGGATGGGCATCTCGACCGTCCACAGCTACCACGGCGCCCAGGTGTTCGAAGCCATCGGGCTCGACCGCGACTTCGTCGACGAGTACTTCACCTGGACGCCGAGCCGGATCGGGGGGATCGGCATCGAGGCGGTCGCGCGCGAGGTCCAGATGCGCCAGGAGCGCGCCTATCCGCCGCGGCGCCCGGTCGTCCACACCCAGCTGCCGCCGGGCGGCCAATACCAGTACCGGGCGGACGGCGAGCATCACCTGTTCAACCCGCTGACGATCCACACGCTCCAGCGCGCGGTCCGCAGCGGCGACTACGGCAGGTTCAAGGACTACACGAGCCTGGTCGACGACCAGTCCGCGCGGCTGGCCACGTTGCGCGGGCTGCTCGAGCTCCGACCCGCCCTGCGCCCGGTCCCGATCGAGGACGTGGAGCCGGTCGAGTCCATCGTGCGGCGGTTCAAGACCGGGGCGATGAGCTATGGCTCGATCTCGGCCGAGGCCCACGAGGCGCTGGCGATCGCGATGAACCGCCTGGGCGGCAAGTCCAACACGGGCGAGGGTGGCGAGGACCCGGCGCGCTACGAGCCGCTGTCCAACGGCGACTCGCGCAACAGCGCGATCAAGCAGGTGGCGTCGGGGCGGTTCGGGGTGACCAGCGAGTACCTCGTCAACGCGCGCGAGCTCCAGATCAAGATGGCCCAGGGCGCCAAGCCCGGCGAGGGCGGCCAGCTGCCCGGGTCGAAGGTCTACCCGTGGATCGCGAAGACCCGGCACTCCACGCCGGGCGTCGGCCTCATCAGCCCGCCGCCGCATCACGACATCTACTCGATCGAGGACCTGGCCGAGCTGATCCACGACCTCAAGAACGCCAACCATCACGCGCGGATCAGCGTCAAGCTGGTCGCCGAGGTCGGGGTCGGGACCGTGGCTGCCGGCGTCGCCAAGGCGCACGCGGACGTGGTCCTGATCAGCGGCCACGACGGCGGCACCGGCGCCTCGCCGCTGACCTCGATCAAGCACGCCGGGATCCCGTGGGAGCTCGGCCTCGCCGAGGCGCACCAGGTGCTGCTCATGAACGACCTGCGGAGCCGGATCACGGTCGAGGTCGACGGGCAGCTCAAGACCGGGCGCGACGTGGTGATCGGGGCCCTGCTGGGCGCCGAGGAGTTCGGGTTCGCGACCGCGCCCCTGGTCTCGCTGGGCTGCGTCATGATGCGCGCCTGCCACCTCAACACCTGCCCGGTCGGCGTCGCGACGCAGGACCCGGAGCTGCGCAAGACGTTCGCCGGCGACCCGCAGCACGTCGTGAACTTCATGACGTTCATCGCGCGCGAGGTTCGCGAGCACATGGCGCGGCTCGGGTTCCGGACGATCGAGGAGATGGTGGGCCGCTCGGATCGGCTCGAGATGCGGCCCGCCGTCGAGCATTGGAAGGCGCGCAGCCTCGACCTTTCCCGGGTCCTTGCCCAGCCGGAGGTGCCGGCGTCCTATGGTCGACACCGGGAGATCGCGCAGGAGCACCGGGTCGAGGAATCGCTCGACGCGACCACGCTGCTCGGGCTGTGCGCCCCCGCGCTCACCGAGGGGCTGCCGGTGAAGGCCAGCCTGCCGATCCGCAACGTCCACCGGGTGGTGGGCACGATGCTGGGCTCGGAGGTCACGCGGCGCTGGGGTCGCGCGGGCCTCGCCGACGACACGATCGACCTCCACTTCCGGGGCTCGGCCGGGCAGAGCTTCGGATCGTTCATCCCGCGCGGGGTCACGCTGCGACTCGAGGGCGACGCCAACGACTACCTGGGCAAGGGCCTCTCGGGCGGCCGGATCGTGCTCTACCCGCCGGCCGAGTCGCCGTTCGTGGCCCACGAGAACGTGATCACCGGCAACGTCGCGCTCTACGGCGCGACCGGCGGTGAGGCCTTCGTGCGCGGCCTCGCCGGCGAGCGGTTCGCGGTCCGCAACTCGGGCGCGGTGGCGGTGGTCGAGGGCGTCGGCGACCACGGCTGCGAGTACATGACCGGCGGGCGGGTGGCGGTGATCGGCCGGACCGGGCGCAACTTCGCCGCCGGGATGTCGGGCGGCATCGCCTGGGTGTACGACGAGGACGGCCGGTTCGCCTCACGCTGCAACACCGAGATGGTGGGTCTCGAGCCGCTGGGCGGAACGGAGGCCGGCGAGCTGCGCGCGCTGCTCGAGCGCCATCTCGAGCTCACCGGCAGCGACCGGGCGGGGCACCTGCTGGCCGACTGGGACGCCAGCCTCGCCCGGTTCATCCGGGTCATCCCGCACGACTACCGGCGCGTCCTCGAGACCCAGGACCGGATGGTCGCCGCGGGCCTCGATCCGGCCGCGGCCGAGATGGCGGCGTTCGAGGAGAACGCGCGCGACCTCGCCCGGGTGGGCGGCTCGTGACGCGCCGATCACCGGGCGCGCGCCGATCACCGGGTGCGCGCCGATCACCGGGTGCGCGCCGATCACCGGGTGCGCGCCGGACGCCGAGGGCCCGCGTGCGGGACGACGCCTGATGGGCAAGCCGACCGGGTTCATCGAAATCCAGCGCCGCACCTCGCCGGCGCGGCCACCGCTCGAGCGAATCCGCGACTGGAGCGAGTCGCACCCGCGCCTGGACGACGCCGAGCTCCGCGACCAGGGCGCCCGCTGCATGGACTGCGGGATCCCGTTCTGCCACACCGGGACGATGATCAGCGGGATGGCCTCGGGCTGTCCGATCAACAACCTGATCCCGGAGTGGAACGACCTCGTCTACCGTGGCCAGTGGCGCGAGGCGGCGATCCGGCTCCACCGCACCAACAACTTCCCCGAGTTCACCGGGCGCGTCTGCCCGGCGCCCTGCGAGGGGTCGTGCACGGTCGCGATCAACGGTGACCCGGTCGCGATCAAGACGATCGAGCAGGAGATCGCCGACCGGGCGTTCGAGGAGGGCTGGATCACCCCCCATCCGCCGCTCGCGCGAACCGGTCGCAGCGTCGCCGTGGTCGGCAGCGGACCGGCCGGCCTCGCCGCCGCCGACCAGCTCAACCGGGCCGGGCACCTGGTCACGGTGTACGAGCGGGCGGGGCGCATCGGCGGCCTGCTGATGTACGGCATCCCGAACATGAAGCTCGACAAGGACGTCGTGGGCCGGCGGACGCAGCTGATGGCCGATGAGGGCGTGCGGTTCGTGACCGGCCTCACGGTGGGCGCCGATGTGTCCGTCGAGCGGCTGCTGGCCGAACACGACGCGGTCGTCCTCGCGACGGGGGCGACGGCGGCGCGCGACCTGTCGGTGCCGGGCCGGGAGCTGGGCGGGATCCACCTCGCGATGAGCTTCCTGCGCGGCAACACCCGCCGGCTCCTGGACGGCGGCGCGGATGCGGGTGCGCCGATCGACGCGGCCGGCCGGGACGTGGTCGTGATCGGGGGCGGGGACACGGGCACCGACTGCGTCGGGACGGCGATCCGGCAGGGGGCGCGGAGCCTGCGCCAGCTCGAGATCCTGCCGCGTCCACCGGACTCCCGGGCGCCGGACAACCCGTGGCCGGAATGGCCCAAGGTCTACAAGCTCGACTACGGACAGGAGGAGGCCGCCGCGCTGTGGGGCGAGGACCCACGCCGGTACTCGACGACGACCCGGCGCTTCATCGGTCGCGACGAGCACGTGTCGGGCATCGAGATCGCGGACATCTCGTGGGGCGTCTCGGCGGAGGGTCGTCCGGAGCTGCGCGAGGTCCCCGGGACCTCGCAGGTGATCCCCGCCGATCTCGTCCTGCTCGCGCTCGGCTTCCTGGGTCCGGAATCCGCGCTGCCGAAGGCGTTCGGCTGCGAGCTCGACCCGCGGGGCAACGTCCGCACCGGCCTCGACCGGATGACGTCGGTGCCGGGCGTGTTCGCGGCCGGCGACTGCGTCCGCGGCCAGTCGCTGGTGGTGTGGGCGATCCGCGAGGGCCGGATGGCGGCCCAGGGCGTCGACCGCTTCCTGTCGCGCGGGGAGACCGCGCTCTCCGCCTGATCACGGCTCGAAGATCGGCTGCGGGACGCCCCCGCCGTCGATGGGCGTCGCGGACGGGTGCTCGGGCGTTGCGGCGGCGTCACCCGGGAGCGGTCGGGGTGATGTGGCATCGAGGGCGATGACGATGCTCGCGGTCCCGACGACCTGCCCGTCGATCGCGGCGACCAGCCGCCAACATCCCGCCGAGGTGATCCGCTGCTCGAACAGATACCACCCGCCGGGCAGCGCGGGCGCCGGGGAGCCGAAGCGGTAGATGCTGCCGGGAGCCATCCGGCTGTTGAACGCGGCATCGATCCGCCTGCCGTCGGACCCGCCCTCGGCCCACATGGCGACGGACGCGCCCGGATCGGCATCGGGATCGAAGCGGACGATGACGAGCCACGGGTTGTCGATGGCGTACAGCGATCCCGGCTCGACATTGAAGAAGGCGTGCGGGCCGCCGATCTCGACCCACCAGCCGCCGTGCGTCGTGGGCTCCGATTCGAGGCATGAGGCGGGCGTCGAGCGGCCGCCGGCCGCGGGTGCCTTCGGAAGGGAAGGCAGGATGGCGAGCGCGACCCCAGCCAGCGCGACCAGCCCGACCGCGGCGCCGATGGTCCGCAGCCGGGCGCGACGGCGCATCGCATCCCGGTGCATCCGTGATCGCAGGCTGGCAGCATCGAGCGCAACATGGGGTCGGTAGGCTTCGCGTCGCAGCGCGCGGCGGAGCGCGTCGTCGAGCTCGTCATCCATGATCCGTCTCCGGTGCCTGCGTCCGGTCCGGCGGCGTCCCATCTCCGAGCGCCTCGCGCAGACGCGCGCGACCGACGCGCAGCTGTGACCTCACCGTGTTCACGCTCGTGCCGAGCGCCGCGGCAACCTCCGCGATCGGCAGGTCAACGACGAGGTGGAGGGCGATCGCGGCCCGCATGCGCGGCGGCAGCCGGTTGAGGGTGTCGCGCAAGGCGATTTCGTCGGCGGCGTCGCTCGTCGCACCGGGCAGCCCGCCTGCGACATCGAGGCTGACGACCAGCGGGCGACGGTGCCTCCGACGCCGCAGCGCGAGCCGGGTGGCGATGGTCAGCAGCCACGGGCGCAGGCGGGCTGGGTCGCGGAGGGTGTCGATCTTCCGCCAGGCGGTGAGCATCGTGTCCGCGAGCACTTCCTCGGCGTCAGACTCGTTGCGCAGGGTCAGGAAGGCCACCGCCTGGATCTCACCTCCATACGTGCGGAGCAGCGCATCGAGCGCATCCGTCTCCCGACGGCGCAGATCGGCCACCAGCGACTGCTCGTCCAGCGCTCGCGCCCTCCCTGGTTGCACCTGATCGTCCGAACCGCTCATCCATCATGAGGCCCAGCGGGCTGGAACAGGGGTGAGCTCCGGGCTGAGCTCCGGGCTGTGTCCAGGTGACCCCGGCTCGAACTCGCGTGGGGCCAGCGCAGTCTGCGAACCGGCCATCATCCTGCTGCTCGTCTACGTGGGCTGCCGTGTTGGCCGCGACGCGGGGCTGCCTCGCGGCGCTCCTCGGCGTCAGCGCGGGACCGCCATGGCGGCCGGAGTCGTAGGCCCTGGCCGCGGGCCGCACGCCGGATCGGGGCTACCCTCTGCTGGTGACCGCCCAGCCCCCCGATCCGGCGCCCGACGAGCCGCTCGACTCCGCGACCCCCGTTCCGGCGCCCGACGAGCCGCCCGACGAGCCGCCCGACGGGTTTCCCGCGCTGGGGCTTGATCCGCGGCTGCTGCGAACGCTCGAGGGCCTCGGGTACGAGGAGCCCACGCCGGTCCAGGTTGCGGCGATCCCCCCACTGCTCGCGGGCCGCGACCTGCTGGCCGAGGCACCGACGGGCACGGGCAAGACTGCGGCGTTCGCCCTCCCGATCCTGCAGCGGCTGGCCGCACGCCTTGACGCCGACCGGGCGGCCGGACGGTCGGTGGAGGCCCGCGGAGCACCCGGGCAAGGCGTGCCAGGCGGCGGAGGACCGGACGCCGGCGGGGCCGGCCGTGGCCGCGGCGCCCGCCCGACGGCGCTCGTCCTCGCCCCCACGCGCGAGCTCGCGATGCAGGTGGCCGAGGCGATCCATCGCTATGGGCGCGAGGTCGGCGTGCGCGTGGTGCCCGTGTACGGCGGGCAGCCGATCGCGGCCCAGCTCCACCGCCTGGCACGCGGGGTCGACGTCGTGGTGGCCACGCCCGGGCGGGCGGTCGACCATCTCGATCGGGGCACGCTGCGCTTCGACGAGGTGGCGACGGTCGTGCTCGACGAGGCCGACGAGATGCTCGACATGGGCTTCGCCGACGATCTCGAGCGGATCCTCGGATCGCTGCCAGTGCCGCACCAGACGGCGCTGTTCTCGGCCACGATCGGTGACCAGATCGCGCGCCTGGCGCAGCGGCATCTCAGCGGCCCCGAGCGCATCCGTGTCGGGTCGGCAGCGGAGACGGAGGGCGACGAGGCGCGCGTCCGACAGGTCGGGTACGTCGTCCGCCGGTCGGACAAGCTCGCGGCACTGGGTCGGATCCTCGATGTCGAGGACGGGGTCGCCACGCTCGTGTTCGCGCGCACGCGAGGCGAGGTCGACGATCTTGCGGAGGCCCTCAGCGGCCGCGGTCGCGACGCGGCCGCGCTCCACGGGGGCCTCTCGCAGGACCAGCGGGACCGGATCATGGCGCGCTTCCGCGAGGGAGCCCTGGACGTCCTGGTCGCGACGGATGTCGCCGCCCGCGGCCTCGACATCGGGCACATCAGCCATGTCGTCAACTACGACGTCCCGTCCTCGCCCGACGACTACGTGCACCGGATCGGCCGGACCGGGCGGGCCGGGCGCGAAGGTGTCGCGATCACGCTGGTCGAGCCCCGGGAGCACCGGCTGCTGCGGGACATCGAGCGAGCGGTGGGCGCGCCGCTCGAGATCGCGGGGCTGCCCACCGTCGCCGACGTGCGCGAGCATCGCCTCGACCTGCTCCGGGGCACGCTTCGCGAGGCGCTGGTCGGCGGCGGCTACGACCGCTATCGGGCCGTGGTCGAGCCGCTGTCGGAGGAGTTCGACCTGGTCGACATCGCGCTGGCCGCGCTCAGCCTCGCCGACGCGGAGGCCCGCGGAACCGAGGATGTCGCGGAGCTCGCCCCGGCGACGCTGCCGCCACCGCCGGCCCGTGGTCGCGCGCAGGGGTCGAGGTCGCCGGTGCTGCGCGGCGCGCCGCCACACCGCTCGACCCGCATCGGACCGGCCCGGCCGGCCAGGCCGGCCGGCTCGTCCGCGACCACGGGCACGCGTTCCCCTGGCGAGGACGGCCACGGCACCGGAGCGCCCGAGCCCGCGCGGCGACCGCCGACGGCCTCACCCGCCGGGCCACGCCGCGGGTACCGCCCGAGCGGATGGCGGGACGCGGCCGGTCGCCCGGTGCTGCGATCACCCAGGCGCGGATCGGGCGCCGGCGTGACCCGGCTGTTCATCGGCGCCGGCCGGGCAGCCGGCATCCGGCCGTCGGACCTGGTCGGAGCGATCGCGAACGAAGCCGGGCTGCACGGCACGGACATCGGTGCGATCCAGGTGGCCGACGGCTTCTCGCTGGTCGAGGTGCCGGAGGGCGCCGCGGACCAGGTGATCCGGTCGCTTCGGGCGACGACGGTCAAGGGTCAGAAGGTGGTGGTCCGCCGCGAGCGCTACTAGCCACGGCGGTCGGCGCGGCCTGCACGCCGGAGCTCGCCGGTGCTGCCGCGCGCCGGAGCTCACCGGGCCCCGCTGTGCCGGAGCTCGCCGGTGCTGCCGCGCGCTGGAGCTCACCGGGCCCCCGCTGCGCGCCGGACCTCAGCGGGAGCTGCCGCCCTGGCCCTGCTCCCGCAGGAACCGCTCGATGTCCGAGATCAGGTCGTCGCCGGCCGGCAGCCGGGACTCGTCGACCATCGACTCCAGCCGGCTGACGTACGCGCGCGTCGTCTCGTCCGCCTCGGTCGCGGTGTCGAGCCGCTCCCGAAGCTCGCGTGCCTCGACGGTCAGGTCGCCCCGCGGGAGCTCGACGTCGAGGTGGCGCTCGAGGGTCTCGAGCAGTGCCACCGAGGCGAGCGCGTACGGCCCCTGGACGTAGTGCGGCGTCTGGGCGAAGTACCCCACGGCCGGGATCCCGCCTTCGGCGACGGCCATCTCGAGCATCGAGAGCGCCGCCGAGGGCACCCTGAGCAGGCCGGTCGGACCGGCCGGCACGTCGGCCCGGAGCAGCCCCGGGGCGCTCTCCGTGCCGAGGATCGGCACCGGACGGGTGTGTGGCACGGCGGCCGGGATCGCACCCAGGCTGACCCACTGCCGGGTGCCGAGCCGGAGCAGCAGCTCGACGGTGGCCGACGCGAGGCGCCGCCAGCGGTCGTCGGGCTCGGCCCCTGCGAGCACGAGGATGTCCCGGCCGCCGAACCTCGCGTGGCGCAGGGTCAGCTCGGGCCACTGGAGCGAGGACAGCCGGCCGTCACGGATCTCGAGCGTCGGGCGGCGAGAGCGGTAGTCGAACAGGTCGTCGGGATCGAAGGTCGCGATCACGGCCCCCGGTGTGGCGACCGCCGCGAGGGCCGAGGTCGCCGCCGAGCCGGCATCCACCCAGCCGTCGAGCGCGGCGAGCACGACCGGTTCCTCGAGCGGGGGCAGGGGCTCGTGCAGCCGATACAGCGCCATGCCCGAAGGATACGGCCGACGCCCGGATGCGCCTCGGGCCGTCAGCCCCGGTGCTCGAACCGGCGGATCCGCTCGCCGGGGATGACGCGCGGCCCGGGCGAGCCGTCGGGACGCCCGCGGTCGATCGGCTGGCTGCGCCCATGGTCGAACGCGGGGCTGCGCGCGTGGTCGAACGCCGGGCTGCGCCCATGGTCGAGGGCCTGATGGCGGCGCGCGTTGCGCGGGTGACCGTCGTGCCGCCGGCCTTCGCGCCCGGGCCCGTGCCCAGAGCCGTGCCCGGAGCCCGGCATGACGTTCCCGATCGTGGTGCCCGGTGCGGGTGCGCCGCCGCGCCGCGGACGGCGAGGGCGGCCATCCCTGGCCGGTGCGGCGTAGGGGGACGGTGCGCCGCCTCGGGACGGTGCGCCGCCTCGGGACGGTGAGCCGCCTCGGGACGGTGAGCCGCCTCGGGACGGTGAGCCGCCTCGGGTCGCTGCGTGGGCCGCTCGCTCGGCGGGCGTCGACCGCAGGCGGATCGGCTCGGCGCGCTGGTTCCGGTCCGGCTCGAAGCCGGCCACCACCTCCGAGCGGATCGGTCGCCGCAGGAGCCGCTGGATCTCGCGCAGCAGCGGTGCCTCGTCGACGCACACGAGCGAGATGGCCTGGCCGTCCTGGCCGGCGCGTCCGGTCCGCCCGATCCGGTGGACGTAGTCCTCGGCGACCATCGGCAGCTCGTAGTTGACGACGTGCGGCAGCTGCTCGATGTCGAGCCCGCGGGCGGCGATGTCGGTCGCCACCAGGATCGCCGAGCGGCCGGCCTTGAAGTCCTCGAGCGCACGCACCCGCTGCGCCTGGCTCCGGTTGCCGTGGATGGCGGCCGCGCGCAGGCCGGCATGCCCGAGCTGCTCAGCGAGCCGGTTCGCACCGTGCTTGGTCCGGGTGAACACGAGCGCCTGGCCGATCCGGCCCGACGACGCGAGGTGGACCAGCAGCTCGCGCTTGCGCTCGCGGTCCACCGGAAGCACGACCTGGTCGACGAGCTCGGCGGTGGTGTTCCGGGGCGTCACCTGGACCTGGGCGGGGTCGTGGAGGAGGCCGTCGGCCAGCGATCGGACGTCATCGGAGAAGGTGGCCGAGAACAGCAGGTTCTGGCGGCGATCCGGGAGCAGCTCGAGGATCCGCCGGATGTCCCGGATGAAGCCCATGTCGAGCAGGCGGTCGGCTTCGTCGAGGACCAGGATCTCGACCCGCGACAGGTCGATCGTCCGCTGCGCGACGTGGTCGAGCAGGCGTCCGGGCGTGGCGACCACGATCTCGGGCCCCGCCCGGAGGCGCGCCGCCTGGGGCGCGAACCCGACGCCGCCGTAGACGGTGGTGGATCGGACCGGGCGCCTGGCGCCATAGGTGCGAACGCTCTGCTCGACCTGGATGGCGAGCTCGCGCGTCGGGACGACGACCAGGACGCGGACCGGCGGTCTCGCGGTTGCCGGCATCGACCGCGACCCGGAGCCTGCCGGTGCGCCGGCCCGCGGGGCGAGGACGCCGCGCGTGGCATGCAGCTGCTGGATGATCGGCAGCACGAACGCGGCGGTCTTGCCGGTGCCGGTCTGGGCCCCGGCCAGCAGGTCGCGACCGGCGAGCACGAGCGGGATCGCCTCGCGCTGGACCGGCGTTGGCTCGGTGTAGCCCTCATCGGCGACAGCGCGGAGCAGCTCGGGCGTGAGCCCGAGGGCATCGAATGACATGGGGAGGAACGCTCCTGAAGGGCCCTTCCCGCACGGCTGCGGGGCCCGGTCAGGGCGCTGGTTGGGGTCGGGGTCGGGCGGTCGGGATGGACCGGGGCGCTGACCGGCGCGCCCATCGAGCACGAGGAAGGTCATGACTGTACCCGAGACGGGCCGATCGCGCGAGCCCCGGGCTCGGCAGGTCGTGAGCCGCCCGCCGCATCCGGTGCGGCCGGTCGGCACTGGACCGTCGTCGCGATGGGGTCCATCCTGACAGGTGCACGCAGCCGGCGCAGGTGCACGCAGCCGGCGACTGCGATCCGTTACCAGTCAGGGGTTCCCATGAAGACCATCTCCCGCGCGCTGAGCATGCTGTTGCTCGGCTGGTTCATGTTCATGATCGGGGCCGCGATCTACGCCGCGAGCAAGCGGCGCGAGGCACCCATCCCCGATCCGAAGGCCGATGAGGTCGACCTCGTCGCCAACTTCGGCCCGCTCGACTTCCACAGCGAGTCGGGCGCGTTCAAGGGTGGGACCGTCACCACCTGGTTCGGCGGCGGCCAGCTCGATCTCCGCGACGCGACGCTCGACCCCGCCGGAGCGACCCTCCACATGAACGCCATGTTCGGTGGCGGCAACCTGATCGTCCCCGACGCCTGGAACGTCGAGACCAGCCTGGTCGGCATCGGCGGTGCCGGCGACGGCCGTCCCAAGACGGATCGCCCGGCCGACGCGCCCACGCTGCATATCGACGGGACCACGATCTTCGGCGGCTGGGGCATCAGCTCCGAGCCGTCGGAGAACGGCCACGAGGAGCTGGTCACCGCCTGATCCGGCACCCCGGTGCGACGCGGGCGGGCCACCTGATCCGCCCCGGGCAACGCCTCGCCGCGGGCACGGCGGCTTCGGCTACCGTCGGGCGACCCCGACGGAGGTGGAGCGCGTCCCATGATCCGGACCACGCCCTTTCACGAGCGCACCGCGGCGCTCAACGAGACCGGCCTTTGGAGCCACTGGTCCGGGCATCTGTCCGCGGAGAAGTACGGGCTGTCCGAGAAGTTCGAGTACTTCGCCGTGCGCAACGCCGCGGGCATCTTCGACACCTCGCCGCTGTTCAAGTACCGGTTCAGCGGGCCCGGCGCCGAGTCCTTCCTGGCCGGCGTCCTGGCGCGTGACCCGCGGGCGCTCGAGCCCGGTCACGCGCAGTACACGATCTGGTGCGACGACCGCGGCTTCCTGGTCGAGGATGGCGTGCTGCTCCGGCATGCCCGCGACACGTTCGTCCTGACCGCGGCCGAGCCCAACCTCGCCTGGTTCCGCGACCTCGCCGGCCGGCGCGCCGACGTCGCCATCGAGGACGTTTCCGAGGACTTTGCCGTGCTGGCCATCCAGGGACCCCGGTCGCGCGGGATCCTGGCGGGGCTCGACGGGGCGGTGAGCGAGCTCGGCTACTTCGGCCTGACCGGGGGGCGGATCGCGGATCGCGAGGTGACGATCTCGCGCACCGGGTACACGGGCGACCTGGGCTTCGAGGTCTGGGCGCGGACCGAGGACGCGCTGCCGGTGTGGGATGCGGTCTGGGAGGCGTCGCGCGGCAACGGCGTCCTGCCGTTCGGGCTCCAGGCGCTGTACATGACCCGGATCGAGGCGGGCCTGCTGCTGCTCGACGTCGACTTCGCCTCGAGCCGGTTCGCCTGGACCGACGCCGATCGCGCCACGCCCCATGAGCTCGGGCTCGGCTGGATGCTGCGCGGCGTCACGACCGACGGTCGGGCGTTCATCGGCCGCGACGCCATCCGGCGCGAGCTTGCCGAGCGGACGTCGCGCTTCCGGGTCACCGGCCTGGTCGTCGACTGGCAGGCGTGGGACCGGATCCACGACGAGGCGGGCCTGATCCCGCCCAAGGACCACACCCCGATCCAGGAGGAGATGTTCGTGTACGACGACGACGGGGCGCAGGTCGGCTACGCGACGAGCTTCATGTACAGCCCGATGCTCCAGCGGCACATCGCGCTCGCCAGAGTTCCCGTGGACGCCGCCGCCCCGGGATCGAAGGTCAACCTCGAGATCCCGGTCAGCCACCGCTACGTCCACGTCGCCGCGCACACGGCGCGGCTGCCGCTGTTCAACCCCGAGCGAAAGACGGCCTGATGATGGCGAAGCAGGATCGAATACCCAAGGCCCCCAGGGGCGGCCGAAGCGCCAGGGCCGCCCGCACGCCACGACCCGATCGCGCGGCGGATCGTCGCTACGACGCCATCGTGGTCGGGGCCGGCCACAACGGGCTGGTCAACGGCGCCTACCTCGCGAAGGCGGGGCTCCGGACCCTGGTCCTCGAGCGCCGCCCGCTGGTCGGCGGTGCCGCGATCACCGAGGAGCTGCGGCCTGGCTTCTGGTTCACCACCTTCTCGTACGCGCTGAGCCTGCTGCGGCCCGACATCATCCAGGACCTCGAGCTCGTCAAGCACGGCTTCATGCCGCTCCTCATGTCGTCCACGTTCGCGCCGATGGAGAACGGCGACTACCTGCTGCTGGGCCAGGACCACGGCGTCAACCAGCGCGAGATCGCCCGGCATTCGAAGCACGACGCCGACGCGTACGACCGCTTCAACCACGACATGACCAAGGTCCTCCAGGCGATCAAGCCGCTGCTCGACGCGCCGCCGCCCAACCTGTTCAGCGACGACCCCGAGGAGCTGCTCGCGCTGGCCGGCCTCGGCGCCCGCTTCAGGGCGCTCCCCAGGGAGGTGCTCCACAACACGGTCCGGCTGCTGACCGGCAGCGCGGCCGACTTCCTCGACGACTACTTCGAGTCGGACATCCTCAAGGGGTATCTCGCATCGTCGGCGATCATCGGCACCCGGGTGGGGCCGTACTCGCAGGGGTCGGGGCTGGTGCTCCTGTACCACTTCATCGGCGAGCACGACGGCGAGTTCGGGGCATGGGCGTTCCACAAGCGCGGCAACGGCGGGTTCACGCAGGTGCTCTCCCGCGCGGCGCAGGCGTTCGGGGCGGAGATCCGGCTCGAGGCGCCGGTGACCTCGGTGATCTCGAACGGTGGTCGCGTCACCGGCGTGGCCCTCGAGGACGGGTCGGAGTTCCACGCCCCGATCGTGGTCTCGGCGCTCGACCCGCGCCGGACGTTCCTCGAGCTGGTCGATCCGCGCGAGCTGCCGGGCGACCTCGTCGACGCGATCACCCGGTTCCGGTTCCAGGGGACCTCGGCCAAGGTCAACTTCGCGCTCGACGGGCTGCCGGTCTACCCGGCGCTGGCCGGCCGCGAGGACCAGTACCGCGGGTTCACCAACATCGGGCCGTCGATGGAGTACCTCGAGCGCGCCTTCGACGAGGCCAAGTACGGCTGGTACAGCAGCCGGCCCTACCTCGACTGCGCCATCCAGAGCACGATCGATCCCGACATGGCGCCGCCCGGCAAGCACGTGATGTCGTCGTTCATCCAGTACGCGCCCTATCACCTGCGCGAGAGCGACTGGGACACGGAGCGCCAGCACCTGGGCGATACGGTCCAACGGACGCTGGAGTCGTTCTTCCCCGGCTTCTCGGACCTCGTCCTCCAGCGCGAGGTCGTCACGCCGCTCGACATCGAGCGCACGGTCGGGCTCTCGGAGGGGAACATCTTCGCCGGTGAGTTCCTGGCGCCGCAGATGTACTTCTTCCGGCCGGCGCCCGGCTGGAGCGACTACCGCACGCCGATCTCGGGCTACTACCAGTGCGGCTCGGGCACGCACCCGGGCGGTTGCGTGATGGGCGCTCCGGGCAAGCTTGCCGCACAGGCGATCGTGAGGGACCGCGAGCTCGGACGAGTGCCATCCGGCTGAGCCGGCGCCGGCCCCGCGATGGTTGGGCCGATCACGATCGTCGCTCGTCGATGGCGCCTGGCGGGCAGGATCGCGCGATGGCCCGCAGCACGTTCGACGACGCCCCCGGTGATGCGCGGCGCGGTCCACCGCCGGCGCGCGCTGCCCGCGATCCCGGCGGGCGCCGACCTGGGCCGACCTGCGACCGCGCGTCTCGACGTCGCGGCTGTCGATCCGCGACCGGTCTGTTCGTCGTCGCTTGTGGAGGGTGGCGGACGATCCGGCGCCCGAAGGCAGGGACGATCAGGAGGCACGGGACATGGGCAACCACGTGATCCACGTCGAGGTCGTGGGCAGGGATGGCGCTGCGCTCCAGCGCTTCTACACCGACGTCCTGGGCTGGACGTTCAACACGGACAACCCGGGCGGGTACGGGATGGCGCAGGTGGGCGACCTCGCCGCCGGCGTCGGGACGAGCAACGATGGCGGTCCGGGCCACGTGACCTTCTACGTCCACGCCGACGACGCCCAGGGCGTGCTCGATCGGGCGGTGGCCGCCGGCGGGCGCGTGATCATGCCGCTGACGCAGATCGCTCCGGAGACCACGATCGGGCTGTTCGCCGACCCGGAGGGCCACGTCGTCGGGATCATGTGACCCAGGCGGGCGAGCGAACGGACCTCGACGAGGGCCGTGCTCGCCGTGTGCTCAGCGCCGTCGGGCCGCGCGGATCGACAGGTAGTGATGCCACAGGATCCGCGCGGCGACGGCTCGCCAGGGGCGCCAGCGCTCGGCGATGGCCAGCATCTCGTCGGTCGTCGGCCGGGCGGGCAGACCATCGAGCTCGGCGATCGCCTGGGCCAGCGCGAGGTCGTGGACCGGCCACGCATCGGGCCGGAGCAGGACCATCAGGCGGTAGATGGTCGCGGTCCAGGGCCCGATCCCGGGCAGGGCGGTCAGGGCGCCGTCCACCGTGTCGTCGTCGAGCCGGGACAGCGCCCCGAGGTCCAGCGATCCGTCGCGGACGGCGACCGCGAGCGCCCGCGCGTAGCGCGTCTTCTGGCGGCTGAACCCGATCGCGAGCAGCTGGCGATCGTCGAGCTGGAGGAAGGCGGCAGGCGTCAGGGGATCGGCCGCCGCCCGCAGCCGATCGAACGCGGCCCGGGCCGAGGCAAGCGAGACCTGCTGCTCGAGGATCAGGTGGACGAGGGTCGGAAAGCCGGGCTCCCGCGCCCACATCGGCGGCGGCCCGAACCGAGCGACCACCTCGCCCAGCGCCGGATCCGCCTTGCCCAGGTGATCGACGGCCGCGAGCAGGGTCCTGCCATCGAGCGGCGGCGGCACGGTTCGGCGCACAGGCTCAGGAACCCCGGTCGCCCGGCGCTGGTTGCATGGTCGCGGCGGGCGCGTCGTGCGATCGCTCGTCACGCGCCGCCGACAACCCCGAACGCGCCCCCGGCCTCGAGGAACGCCGCGATCCCGGCCCACGTGACGTCGGGCTCGTCGACGTCGTAGGCCGGCGCCAGAACGAGCCCCGCCGGGCCCAGCGTCTCGATGCGTTCGCGGACCTCGCGCCGGATCTCTGCCGGATCGGCGAACGCGAACGTCGTCTGCCGGCCGACCGTGCCCCACAGCGCCAGCCGCGAGCCGTACCGGCGGCGGACCCGGCGCGCGTCCATGTGCTCGGGCTGGAGCGGGTTGATGGCCGCGATCCCGATCTCGACCAGGTCGTCGAGGATGGGCTCGATGTGGCCGTCGCTGTGGTAGGCGACGCGGATCCCCGGGCTGACCGCCCGGGCCGCCTCGATGATCGCCACCAGCCGGGGCCGGAAGAACTCGCGCCAGGTCGCGGGGCTGATCATCATCGTCCCCGGCATCCCGACGTCGTCGTCGAGCGCGAGCACGTCGACGCCGGCGGCGGCGAGCGCCACGGCGTTGCGGCGGGCGAGGTCGGCCAGCCGGTCGAGCAGGTAGTGCGCCATCTCCTTGCGTTCGACCAGGTCCAGCAGGAACTGCTCGAGGCCACGCAGCCGCCACGCCGCCTCGAACAGCTCGCCGCCCAGGTGTGGCGTGTTCCCGGCCGCGGCGAGACCGTGGGCGTGGATGGCCGCCACCTGGCCGGCCAGCCCGGCGGCGACATGCGGCCCACGGACCTCCGGGAACCCGAATCGCTCGAGGTCCCCGAGCGTCCGCGCCGCCTCGAGCGGGTTGCGCTGCTGCGGGTCTTCCGGGTGATACGACCAGTGCGCGTAGCGCGCCGCCTGGCCGGCGCTGCCCAGCCGCGTGTTCCCCTCGTACGGCTGCGCCCGGCGGCGAAGGTCGGCCTCCTCGGCGGAGATCGGGAACTCGACGAAGGCGACGTCGACCAGGTCCTCCCGCCAGGCCCCCGGCGGCGCCAGCGCCGCGCCGTCGACCGCGAAGAACCCCAGCGCGAGCGGCACCCGATCGGACGCCCGTCCGTCGAGCGCCGCGAGGATCCGCTCCCGCCCGGTCATCCGCGCCTCCATGGTGGCTGACGGCCAGCATCGGGCCACCGTGGCTCGACCGCAAGCCGGTTCGCCGTGACGACCGCGGCGGGCGGTCCGGAGGCTGGAGGTCACGCGATGTGGTCGCTTCGTTCGTGACCTTGGCACCTCGCCGGGCGGCCGCGCGCACCGGATACTCGAATGCGGACGAGGACCCTGGATCCGCGCGGCGAGGCGCGGCCGACGTGGAGGACGGAACCATGACGATGACGGCTGACGCACCGGTGGCAGCGGTGGCGCGCACGACGGAGCTCCTGCAGGCCGCCCTGGTGGAGCTGATCGACCTCAGCCTCCAGGGCAAGCAGGCGCACTGGACGGTGACCGGCCCGGCGTTCAAGCCGGTCCACGAGCATCTCGACGAGATCGTGGACGACCTGCGAACCGCCTACGACGACGTCGCCGAGCGGATGGCCGCGCTCGGGGTGGCGCCCGATGGCCGGCTCACGACGCTGAGCGCGACCACGCCCGTCGACCCGATGCCGTCCGGCTGGCAGCCCGATGCCGACGCGATCGAGCGCATGCTGCGCCGCCTGCAGGCGCTGTCCGGACGGCTCGGTGGCTGGATCGACGAGCTGGCCGACCCGGATCCGGTCACGCAGGACCTGCTGATCGGGCTGCGACACGGGATCGACAAGCACGCCTGGATGCTCCGCGTGCAGGTGCGCGGCGCCTGACCGTCGCCCAGGACCGCGCCCGGCAGGGGGGCGGCAGGTGACAGCCTCGGTCCGACGGCGACCGGCTGCGGTCGCGCAATGACGCGGCGAGCAGCCTCGCCCCGAGAGGTGCGGGGATCGGTCGCCGGTGTTCGAGGTTGCCGGCACGGCCGGTAGACTCCGGGCATGTCTGCGCTCGATGACGCCCCGTTTGTCCACGCCGACGACCGCGCCACGTGGCGGGCCTGGCTGGAGGCGAACCACGCGACCGCCGCCGGCGCCTGGCTCGTCACCTGGCGACCGCGGTCCGGCCGGCAGGGGCTCGATTACGAGGCGGCCATCGAGGAGGCCCTGTGCTTCGGCTGGGTTGACAGCACGGGTGGTCGGTTCGACGAGGACCGCGGAAAGCTGTACTTCACCGCGCGCAAGCCACGGAGCGGCTGGGCGGCGTCCAACAAGGCCCGGGTGGAGCGACTGATCGCGGCGGGCCGCATGCAGCCGGCGGGCCTGGCGGCGATCGAGCGGGCGAAGGCGAACGGATCGTGGGAGATCCTCGACTCGGTCGAACGGCTCGAGGTGCCCCACGATCTGGCCACCGCGCTGGCCGCCCATCCGCCCGCGGCGGAGCGGTTCGCCGCTTTCACGCCGTCGGCGCGCAAGCAGATGCTCGCGTGGGTGGCGTTTGCCGTCCGGCCCGAGACGCGTGCGGCGCGGATCCTCGAGATCGCCGAGGCCGCGGCCCGCAACGAGCGCGCCCGCGGCTGAGGCGGCCATCCGTCGATCGGCCGGGAGGATCTCGATCCCGGGTGCGCGCGCCCGACGCGGCGGCGGCTCCCCGGAGCCGATCCCCACCGGTCAGTCGGGGAATGCCTCCGGGCCTCGCCGCGCGAGCTCGGAGGCCTCCTTCGCGTGCTCGTCCGAGGGCAGCCAGGTGTAGGGGTACCCCGGGTTCTCGAGCGCCGCCGCCTGCGGGGTCAGCCACAGCGGCCGGAAGGTGTCGACCATGACCGCCAGCTCCTCGGTCGCCTCCTTGCCGATCGACGCCTCCACCGTGCCCGGGTGCGGCCCGTGCGGGATGCCCGCGGGATGGAGCGTGAACGATCCGATGCCCACGCCGCGCCGGCTCATGAAGTTGCCGGCCACGTAGTAGATGACCTCGTCGCTGTTGATGTTCGAGTGGTTGTAGGGCGCCGGGATCGCGAGCGGGTGGTAGTCGAACTTGCGGGGCACGAACGAGCACACGACGAAGTTGCGGGCCTGGAACGTCTGGTGCACCGGCGGCGGCTGGTGGACGCGCCCGGTGATCGGCTGGAAGTGGGCGATGTCGAACGCGAACGGCCACAGGTAGCCGTCCCAGCCGACGACGTCGAACGGATGCGTCGCGAAGTGGTACGCGGTGTGGCGGCCGCGGGCACGGACGATGACCCGGTACTCCCCGGCCTCGGCGCGGGGCTCGCGGAGCTCGGGGATCCGGATATCCCGCTGCGAGTACGGCGCGTGCTCGAGCAGCTGCCCGTAATCGTTCCGGTAGCGCCTGGGCGGCTCGATCTCCGATGGGCACTCGAGGTACAGCATCCGCTGGCTCACGCCGTCGTCGGGGTCGAGCCGCCAGGTCGTCCCGATCGGCAGGACCAGGTAGTCGCCCGGGTGGTAGGCCAGGTCGCCGAAGCTCGTCTGCAGCGTGCCGGTGCCTTCATGGACGAACAGCAGCTCGTCGCCCTCGCCGTTGCGATAGAAGGTGTCGGACGGCATCGCGTCCGCCGGGAGCACCACGCCCATCACCACGTCGCCGTTGTGGAACAGCGGGACCCGTCCCGAGACCACGTCGCCGGCCGGCGCCATCCCCGCGGTGTCGACCAGCTGGTGGTGGTGCGAGCCGTCGTCGGCGGTCTCGATGGTGACCGGGCCCAGCGGCTCGATCCGGGTCACCCGGGTCGGCGGCGCCACGTGATACAGCAGCGAGCTCCGGCCGGTGAAGCCCTCGACGCCGAACAGCTCCTCGGCATACAGGCTGCCATCGGGTGCCCGGTGCTGGGTGTGCCGGGTGGGCGGGACGCTGCCCCGCGAGACGTAGAACACCGGACGACTTGCCTCCTCGCGTGAGACGGCCAGTCTAGCGAAGCGCGAGCGGCCGCCGATCGGTGCCGTGCACCCTCCCGACCCCCGCCGATGCTCGAACCTGGTGACCGGCCGGGCGCGCAGGTGGGATTTCGCCAGCCGGAGCGCCCAGGTCCGGCCGGCTCACGGCCGCCCTTCGTTCGGCCGCCCGGCGATCGGGCTGACCAGGCGGCCGAGGCGCTCCACCTCGAGCGTGACGGCGTCCCCCGGCTCGAGATAGCGGCCGAGCGTCTCGTCGCGCGTCTCGAGCAGGCAGCCACCGCCAACGGTGCCCGAGCCCAGGATCTCGCCCGGACGGATCCGCACGTCCGAGGAAGCGCGCGCCAGCATCGCGGCGAACGGAAAGTGGACGGTCGACCACGATCCGCGCGTGGTCTCGACGACGCGGCCATCGGCCGTGGTCACCGTCGCGGTCATGCGCAGGTCCGGGGCGTTCGCGCCCGGCGATCGGCGATCGGCGACCTCATCGGGCGTGACCAGCCAGGGGCCGATCGAGGTCGCGAAGTCCTTGCCCTTGGCCGGCCCGAGCCGGACCGCGGTCTCGTCGCGCTGGAGGTCGCGCGCCGACCAGTCGTTGAGGATGAAGTACCCGCCGATCGCCTCCTCGGCGCGCTCCTCGGGGAGATCCTTGACGGGCGTGTCCACCAGCGCACCGATCTCCAGCTCGTAGTCGAGCTCGACGGAGCCGCGCGGAGCCCATATCGGCTCACCGGGGCCCCGCAGCTCCGACACGTTCGAGAAGTAGAAGACCGGGAGGCGGTACCAGGCCTCGGGGACCTCGCCGCCGCGTCGTGCCCAGGCCGTGGCCACGTGCCGCTCGAAGGCGTAGAAGTCGCGGAAGGCGGGTGGCGCGAGGACGGGGCGCCCGAAGTCGAGATCGCCGGCGTCGGCGACCGCCTCGTCGTCATCGTCCCGTGGCTCGAACCCGTCGATCAGCGCCCGCAGCGCCTCGACGCGCAGGCCCCGTGCCAGGTGATCGTCGAGCGTCGTCACCGGCTGCCGGTGGAGGGCGCTGTCGTGGGCGAGGTTCGGGTCGGCGGCCACCGCCCGGCGGCGGGCGACGTCGAGGTCGAGCCAGACCCGGCTCGACGGGTCCAGGGCAGCCACCAGCCGCCACGGGGATCCCGCGGCGGCGTGGTGCTCACGGACATGCGCGAGACGCATGCCCGAAGTCTAGGTGAGCGGTGGAGGAGGCGGCCATCGGGCCGGTCCGCTCACGGGGGCCCGGCGACGTCGGCGGGCCGGGCTGGAGGTCCCGGGCGCCGCGGCGCCTAGTAGCTGCGGGACGAGGAGCCGGCGGCCTCGATCATCTGCCCATCGGCGCCCACCACGTACCACTTGCCGCTCAGGCCCTGGCCGTTGACGTCTCCGGCCGCCGAGTCACCGGCGAAGTAGTACAGCGGATGTCCGTAGAAGGTCACCTGGGTCGAGCCATCGTCACGGGCGATCGTGGCGAAGTCTTCGGCATCGAGCCCGTCGCCGAGCTTCGGCGCTCCGTCGGTCGTGAGCGCCGGCCAGTTGTCGGAGCACTGTCCCGAGCAGCTCGACGTGTTCGTCGCGTCGGCGGTGAACACGTAGAGCGTGCGGCCGTCGCCGTCGGTGACGATGCTGCCGAGGCTCGAGTCGGTGAGCTGGATCGCGACACCGGTCGCCGCGGCGGGCGAGGATCCCGCGCCCGTGTCCGCGCCGATCATCGAGCCATCGGCGCCCACCACGTACCACTTGCCACCGAGGCCCTGGCCCTTGGTGTCGCCCGCGGCCGTGTCGCCGGCGAAGTGGTAGAGCGGGTGCCCGTCGAAGGTGACCTGGGTCGAGCCGTCGTCGCGGGTGGTGGTGCCGAAGTCCGCCGCGGTCAGGCCGGTGCCCACCGTGGGGGCCGCGTCGGAGGTCAGCGGCGGCCAGGTCCCGGCGCAGTCGCCCGTGCAGGTTGAGGTGCCGGCGGTGTCCGGTGTGAACTCGTAGAGGGTCTTGCCGTCGCCGTCGACCAGGATCATGCCGAGGTCGTTGGACGCGAGGTTGATGGTGACGCCCCCGGCCGCGGCGGTCGGCTCGGCCGTGGGTGCCACGGTCGGCGCGGTGGTGGGGGGTGTGGTCGCCCCGCCTCCGGTCGAGCAGGCGCCGAGGACGAGCGCCAGGCCCAGCAGCGGTGCGGCGGCTCGGGCGATATGCATTGGACGGTTCTCCTGTCGGAACGGGTCTCTGGACAGGAACCTCTACGTCCGTACCGCCGGGGCCGGTTTTCGCGGCTCCCGGCCGGCCTCAGCCGGGCTTGACCGCCATCAGCCAGATCAAGCACAGCAGCCCGCCGCCGCCGATCAGGGCGAGCGCCTCGGGCCGGCGCGTTCGCTGCTCTTCCGCAAGCGCCTCGTCGTCGAGCCGCGGGACCTTGTCCGTGCCCTCGAGACCGTCCCGCAACCGGTAGTAGTAGGGCGAGGCGATCACGAACATCAGCAGCAGCACGGTCAGGAACACGGCGTACGAGGCGACGACCCACGGGGCGTCGAGCCAGCCGGCTGTCGCCCCCGCGGCCAGTCCGCCGATCCCGAGCAGGATCAGCCCGAGGTACATCACCTGGTTGCTCCGCGAGGACATGCCGAGCAGCGCGGCCAGGACGTCGCGCCTGGTTTCGCCTCGCACACGAAAGGCGACCCACATCGAGACCCCATGCGTCACCAGGAACAGCGCAAGCCCGACCAGGTGGAGGGCGACGAACCACGGATACATCGAGCAGGCCTCCCAGGGCTGGTGGGTGGTCGTCCGAGGCCCACCACGAACAGCGTGGCCGCGGCCGTTTCCGCATCGGTCATCCACATCCCTCCAATCCCAGGCACGGCGGCCACCGACGCCGTGCCGCCGCCGCAGCTCGCTCAGCCCCGCCGCTTCGGCGCCCGGTGCCAGGTCTCGATCGCGGTCGCCAGGCTGTGGACGCACAGCCGGCCGCTCGCGCCCCGCTCGCAATCGCACGACGCCGCCAGCCCGTTCTGGGTGGAGCCGAGCGCGACCCGATGGGCGCCGTCGGCGTCGGCGACGCTGGCGGTGACGCTCAGCGGCCCGAGATGATCGAGCGTCACGGCGTTCGCCTCGCGCAGCGCGTCGGCACCGTCCCGGACCTCGATGGGCACGCCGTTCGGCAGGGCCACCAGCGGCTCGATGAGGTCGGCAACCGATGCCACGGCTACAGGTTTCCCCGCCGCGCCTGCTCGATCTCGATCGCCTCGAACAGGGCCTTGAAGTTGCCGACCCCGAAGCCCCGGGACCCGTGGCGCTCGATGATCTCGAAGAAGAACGTCGGCCGGTCCTGGATCGGGCGGGTGAAGATCTGGAGCAGGTAGCCCTCCTCGTCGCGATCCGCCTCGATGCCCAGCTCCTCGAGCACGTCCATCGGGACGCCCACGTCGCCCACCCGGTCGGTCAGCGACTCGTAGTAGGCGTGGGGCATGCCCAGGAACTCCACGCCGTTCTCGCGCAGCGCGCGCACCGTGCCCACGATGTCCTCGGTTCGCAGCGCCACGTGCTGGACGCCGGGCGCGCGGTACCAGTCGAGGAACTCCTGGATCTGGCTCTTCTTCTTCCCGGTGGCCGGCTCGTTGATCGGGAACTTGACGCGGCCGTTGCCGTTGGTCATGACCTTCGACATCAGCGCGCTGTAGTCGGTGTGGATGACCTTGTCGTCGTAGTGGATCAGCTGCGCGAAGCCGAACACGTCCCGGTAGTAGTCGACGAACCGATCCATGTCGCCCAGGGCGACGTTGCCCACGCAGTGGTCGACCTCGAGCAGGCTGAGCCCCTGCGCCGCCTTCGCCGGCCGCTTCACCTTCCGATAGCCGGGCGCGAACACGCCGTGGTAGTCACGGCGGTCGATGAAGCTGTGGCGGACGTCGCCGTACGTCCGGACCGCGCTCCGGCGCAGGATGCCGTCCTCGCCGCCGTCGAGCTCCGTCGGCTCCATCGCCGAGGCGGCGCCACGCGCCGTGGTCTCGCGCCAGGCAGCCGTCACGTCGGGTACCGCGAACGCGATGTCGCGGACGCCGTCGCCGTGCTCGCGGACATGGTCGGCGATCTCGCCGTCGGGCGTGAGGGGGGCCGTGAGCACGAGCCGGATGTCGTGCTGCTGCATGACGTAGCTCGCCCGGTCGCGGACCCTGGTCTCGAGCCCGCTGAACGCGACCGGGGTGAAGCCCCACAGCGCACGGAAGTAGGCGGAGGCCTGGCGCGCGTTGCCCACCCAGAACTCGACGTGGTCGATGCCATCGAGCGGCAGGAAGTCCTCGGCCTCGGCGTAGGCATCCCGGTTGATCCGCGCGCCGGCCTGGTTGGGATGGGTCGCAGGCGTGCCGGTCGGGCCCGTGCTCGCCGGGCGCTCGACGGTGTCGGTCATGCTCGTCTCTCCGGGCTCGGAGGCTGCCGGACGGCGGGACGCTGGCCGCATGTCCGGATGGCTACGTTAGGTCAACCTTGGACCCGGTCGCCGACGTGGTCAAGCGGGGCCGCGGCGGCCCCCTCGTGTCGAGTCGCGACCGTCGGATGCCGCAGATGGTCGAATGGCGCTGCACGGTGACGCGGGCTTCGTCGGTGCCCGTCTCGTGCGCCTCGGCCGGCGGCTGCCCGCGGCCTGGAACGCGCGACCCATGCAACCTCGGGGCGTGATCTGCGCGCACCGTTGGGCGGGGCCGGACCCCGCGACACGTGCGTGCCGCCGGCGCTCAGCTCGCTGTCCGGCTGAACGTCACATGAACGACGCCGCTGGGCGAGGCGACCTTCTCGACCGCATAGCCCTGCTCGAGGCCCTCCAGTCCGTCCCACAGGCGCACGCCCCGTCCCAGCAGGATCGGGACCACCACGACGTGCATGTGGTCGATGAGCCCGGCTGCCAGGAACGCGCGGATCGTGGTCGGACCCCCGCCGATCCGGACGTCCTTGCCGCCGGCGGCCTCGCGGGCCTGCTCGAGCGCGTCGGCGGGCGACGCGTCGAGGAAATGGAAGGTCGTGCCGCCCTCCATCTCGATCGGCGGGCGCGGGTGGTGGGTGAGCACGAACACGGGCGCGTGGAACGGCGGGTTCGAACCCCACCAGCCCTTCCACGCGTCGTCTTGGTGCCAACCGGGATAGCCGAACTTCCCGGCGCCCATGATCTCGGCGCCGACGCCCGTGTCATGCAGCCGCAACAGCGCATCGTCGATGCCCCTGGTGCCGCCCGGCTCGCCGACCAGCTCGTGCCACCAACGGGTGACGAACATCCACTCGTGCAACCGTTCGCCGGCGTGGCCGAACGGCTCGTCCCGGCTCAGGCCCTCGCCGGTGCCATAACCGTCGAGCGAGAGGGAGAAGGACTGAACGCGTGCTGCTGACATGGCTGGTGCTCCGTTGCTCGATGGGGGAGGAAGGTCGCTGATCGAGGCGCTCCAGGGCATGTGGGGGTGGCGCGACGCCTCGTACGCTCGACGGGACCGTTCGCGGCCGCCGCCACATCGACCTGCGAGGTGCTAGTCGCCGATCGCCAGCGCGGGGTTCCAGGCGGCTTCCCAGAGATGCCCGTCGGGATCCTGGAAGTAGCCCGCGTACCCGCCGTAGAACGTGTCGGCCGCGGCCTTGACGATCCTGGCACCCGCGGCCGCTGCCTGCGCCATGACCGCGTCCACGGCCGCGGGACTGGCCACGTTGTGGCCGATCGTCAGCTCCGTGACGGATGGGGGTGTCACCGCCAGACCCGTGTCCGCCGCGATCGATGTCCGCGGCCACAGCGCGAGCTGGAGCCCCCCCGCGAGCTCGAAGAACGCGACCGCGCCGTGCTCGAACTCGGTGCCGATGATGCCCTGGGTCGACAGGCCCAGCCCATCGCGGTAGAAGCGCAGGGCGACCTCCAGGTCGTCGACCCCCAGCGTCAGGATGGTGATCCGAGGTTGCATTCGATCTCCTTGGTGGGTCAGCCAGCTCGCTCGTACGCCAGCAGGCGCACGCCGTCTCCGAACGTCCGAGCCTGCCCACGGATGCTCCACCTGCTCGCCAGCTTCGGTCTATACTTGGTATCGGGTCTATCTTCATACTGGAGTCTAAGATTGTCAATGCCACCCGGTCGTCGTGAGCGCAAGAAGCTGCAGACGAGGCGGCGCATCGTCGACGGGGCGATCGCCCTGTTTGCAGCCCGGGGCTACGAGGCAACGACGATGAACGACATCGCGGAGTCGGCCGACGTGTCGCGAGCCACGGTGTTCAACGCCTTCCCCCGCAAGGCCGACCTCGTCCTCGCCTGGTTCACCGACCGCCGAGCGGAGCTGGCGAAGCGCCTGGCCGCGGTCGACAGCCGCACCACCGGCACCGCGACCCGGCTCCGCATCGCCTATCGGGCGATCGCCGACGTGTTCGACCGGGATCCGTCGACCGGGCGGGCGATGGTTCGCGCCTGGCTGCAGGCGGGTGGCCCGCTGCTCACCTCGGATTCCGATACGTCCGGCATCTTCGCCGACGCGATTCGTGAAGGACAGCGACGTGGCGACGTCGCGTCCAGCCTCGATGCCGAGCGGGCAGGTCGCCTCCTGTTCGACGCGTACCTCGGCGTGCTCTACCGCTGGGTTGATCTCGATGACTCGCGGGCGGGCATCGAGGAAGACCTGCTGGCGGTGCTCGACATGCTGCTCGCCGGCATCGTCGCCACGGCGCCAGCCTGAGCCGGCCGTCACCGGCCGCTGCGCCCGCACGCGCCCGCGCTGCCCTGCACCCGGGACCCCCGACCTGGCCCACCGGCCGTCCGCGCAGCGCCCCCTGAGCCCGATGGTCCTAAGGGTCCGGCTGCGTGGTCCTAAGGGGCCCCGGTCCCATCCAGCCATTGGCCCAGCTGGGCGTCGGGCGGCATGGTTCCGCGCACGGTGTGCCATCCATCACCGCATGTACCGCCCAACGGAGTCTGCCCAGCCATGTCTCGCCGCCTCTCCGCCATCGCGCTCGTCGCACTCCTCATGGTGGCCATCGTGCCGGCCCCGGCACAGGCGACCATGACCCTCCTTCGACCCGATCCGCTCGTGTCGGGGACCTTCTTCGGGCACGGTGGACTGTCCACCGATGCGTGGGCCGGGACCAGCTCCGGCACGCTCCAGGCGGAGGTCCCGGCGGGATCGACCGTCTACCGCGCCTGGCTGTACGCCGCGGGGACACCGTCCACGCCCCCCGTCGCGACCGTGCACTTCGCAGGCCAGGACGTGTCGATGACGACGATCAACCAGGATGAAGGCGGCAGCGCCACGCGGGCGGACGTCACCGACATCGTGGTCAGCGGCGTCACCTCGGAGGGCGGCGTGTTCGACTTCGCCGTCGACATGCCCGCCGCAGAAGGCGTCGCCCTGGCGGTGGTCTACGAGAACGCCAGCGAGCCGGAGCGGACCATCGCCATCCTCGACGGTGGCAGCCTGCCGACGGGCGACAGTGCGACGTTCGGGTTCGCCCAGGCGCTCGACACGTCGATCGACGGCTTCAGCGCGACCCTGGCCCTGGGGATCACGTTCAGCTACCAGGACGGGTTCGGGACCCACACCTGCGGCAGTGGCCAGGTCTCCAACGTCGACATCAACGGGTCCCGGCTCTCGAGCTGCGCGGGCAACGCTGACGACAGCGAGCCGACCGCCGGGGGGCTCATCACGATGGGCGGTGTCGGCGACAACCTGAGCAACCCGCCCGACCCGAACGGGCCCGGCGGCAATGACGATGAGCTGTACGACCTGACGCCATACCTGCACGACGGCGATACCGAGCTCACGGTCGCGACCGTCAACCCCTCCAACGACGACTACATCTTCTTCGCCGGGATCACGATCACCGCCCGGGCCAGCGTGGCCACGACCGGTTCCCCGACCATCAGCTCGATCGCCGACCAGACCATCGACCAGGATACGAGCACGGGTGCGCTCGACTTCACCGTCGACGACGCGGAGACCGCAGCCACGGACCTCGAGGTGACGGCCATCTCCTCCAACCACACCCTGGTCCGGGATGCCGACGTCGTGCTCGGTGGCAGCGGTGGTTCGCGCACCGTCACGGTCACCCCGCAGAGTGGCGAGTCCGGTACCACCACGATCGCCCTGACCGTGACCGACGGCGACTCGAACAGCACGGTCTCCACGTTCACCGTGACCGTCGAGGCCGTGTCCGCGCCGACCGCGCAGGACGACACCGCCTCGACCGCCGAGGACACGGCGCTCTCGGGCGCCAGCGTGCTGGCCAACGACGAGGGAACCGGCCTGACGGCCAGCCTTGACGGAGACGTCTCGCACGGGACGCTCAACCTGGCCGACGATGGGACGTACGACTACACGCCCGATCCCGACTGGAACGGGATCGATTCCTTCACGTACATCGCGGTCCAGGGCGCCCTGACGTCCGACCCGGCAACGGTCGAGATCACGGTCACGCCGGTCAACGACGCGCCGGTCGCCTACGACGACACGGCGGCGGCCGTCTCAGGTGCTGCGCCTGCCGCGACCAGCATCGCCGTTCTCGACAACGACGAGGACGTCGACGAGGACGTCCTGACCATCACGGATGTCAGCACGCCCGACCACGGTATGGCCGTGATCGACGGTGACCAGGTCGCGTACACACCGGATGCCGACTATGTCGGGGCCGACCAGTTCAGCTACACCATCGAGGATCCCGACGGGGCGAGCGACACGGCGACCGTGGACGTCACGGTCACGACCGACGGCGACACGACCCCGCCTGTGGTGAGCGGCCCGGTCGCGCGGTTCCTCAAGGGAACGCCGACCCGAAACGGCACCACTGTCCGGTTCACCTGGCCGGCAGCCACCGATGACGACGGCGTCGCCACGTATGAGGCCCAGCTGCGCACCGACACTGGCGCCTGGACTTCGGTGAGCGGGGCGATCGTCGGCCGGCACGTCGATCTCCGGCTCGACCTGCATCACGCCTACCGGCTGCGCATCCGAGCCACGGACACGCTCGGGAACATGAGCGGCTGGGTCAGCGGCCCGCGGCTCGCGGTGAAGTCCAAGGAGACGCCGAGCTTCAGCTACACGAAGCGGTGGCACATCGCCGAGGCGACGTCGAGCTCCGGGACCGGGTATCGCTGGACGACGGCCAAGGGCGCCAAGGCGATCATCACCGTGACCGGGCGCTCGTTCGCCTGGCTGGCGCCCGTGAACCGCCGGTCCGGGAGGGCGGCCATCTACGTCGACGGGGTCAAGGTGAAGACCGTCACCCTGTACTCGAAGACCGCGGCGAAGCGGCGTGTCGTGTGGTCGATCGGGTTCGACGACGACGCTCCGCACCGGATCGTGATCAAGAACCTCGCGACCGGCGGCCACCCGCGCATCAGCCTGGATGCGATCTGGTACCTCTCCTAGCAGCGTCGGCGCGCAGACCACGTGCCACGGGTGGAGCCCGGCTGATGCGGTCGGGCTCCACCTCTCGTCATCCGGGGGATGGTCTCGGCTCGTGGGAAGTCCGTGATGACGACTCGCCCGAGCACCCTCCGGCGCAGGTGGTGGGGACACGGACGTGCTCGCTCACGGTGCAAGCGAATGCCTGGCGCCCGCAGGTGACAGCCGTGCCAGACTGGGGGGCATGACGGATCCTCACGACGACCGTCGCCCGGCGCGCCTCGCCGCGTCGCGGGCGGCCATCGCCGGGCTGCAGCCGCGAGTGGCCGAGGGCGAGCCATGGCCGCTCGCAACCGACGCCGGGCACGGCCCCGAGGCCTCGTGGGGTCCGCGCGAGGTGCTGGCTCACCTGGCCGAGATGCTGCCCTACTGGCTGGGCGAGTACGAGCGGCTGGTCGAGGCGGGTCGCTCGCCGGGTGACGGCCTGCCCTTCGGGCGGGTCGCCAGCGACCCCGTTCGGATCGGAATCCTGGAGCGCGACCGGACGGTGCCGCTCGCGGAGCTGTTCGCGCGGATCGACCTGTGGCTCGAGCGCTGGGAGCACCGGCTCACGGCCGCCCGGGCAGGCGAGGGGTCGGCCGTCGGGCTCCACCCGTCGCGCGGTGAGATGACCGCCGACGCACTCGTCGATCGGATGATCCTGGCGCATCTCGAGGAGCATCTCGACCAGCTGGAGGGCATCCTCGGCGCCGGCTGAGCCGGGCTGTTCTTGACGACTCGCCAGTGGCGAGCACCGCGGCTTGGGCGCGGGCCGGGTGCTCTCGCCGGCCGGCCGGGTCGAGCTCGCGCGACCCCTCGTGCGCCGGCCGCCACAGCGCTTGCCCCGGAGGCCATGAATCGGACCCGACGCGGCACCGACCACGCCCACCCGCCGGCAACGTGCCTGCTGGGCACAACAATGTCATCGAAAGGGGTCGAAGGGCGTCCCAATGGCCCGTTCAACCCGTGACGCCGGCCCAGGAGGCAAGCTCCGCCGCGGATGAGTCGGCGAGACGACGAGCATCGAGTCGCCCGGCACCGAGTCGAAAGGTCGGGGCCCGCAGGAGACGGGGGGAGGCGGCCCCAACGGCCAAGGGCGGCGCCCCGTCGGTGAGCGCCTGGGTCACCTCCGCCTGCACGCCGTTGACCGTCGACGGCGCGTCATCCACGGTCTACGACTGCGCGGCCGCCGTGGGCGGGTGACGCGGGACACATGGGAACCGGCCACGTCGGCGTGCGACGCGGCCGGTTCAGGAACGCTGGCTACAGGCGAGAACGGTGGCGCGGCTCGCTAGGCGGCGAACTCGCGCAGCTTGCGGCTCCGGGACGGGTGGCGCAGCTTGCGCAGCGCCTGGACCTCGATCTGGCGGATCCGTTCGCGGGTCAGGCCGAACTCGCGACCCACCTCCTCGAGCGTCCGGGCGTGCCCGTCGTCGAGGCCGAACCGCAGCCGCAGCACGCGCTGCTCGCGGCCGTCAAGGCTGTTGAGCACGTGCTCGATCTGCTCGCGTCGCATCCGGTCCGCGACCGCATCGAGCGGCGAGACCGCGTCTTCGTCGGGGATCAGCTCGCCGAGCTCCGCGTCGCCCTCGTCGCCGACCGGCGACTGGAGCGAGACCGGCTCGCGGCCGAGCTTGCGGATCTCCTCGACCCGCTGCGGCGTCATCGCCGGCGTCTCGTCCGGCAGCGCAGCCGCGATCTCGGCGTTGGTGGGCTCGCGGCCCAGCTGCGTCGAGAGCTCGCGCACCACGCGCGCCACGCGACCCATCGTCTCGACCATGTGGACCGGGATCCGGATCGTCCGGCTCTGGTCCGCGAGGCCGCGCTGGATCGCCTGGCGGATCCACCAGGTGGCGTACGTGCTGAACTTGAAGCCGCGCTCGTACTCGAACTTGTCGACCGCGCGGATCAGGCCCGCGTTGCCTTCCTGCACGAGATCGAGCAGGCCCATCCCGGCCTGGTTGATGTACTTGCGCGCGATCGAGACCACCAGCCGCAGGTTCGCCGAGGTGAGGTGGTCGCGCGACTGCTTGGCCAGGTGCTTGAGCACGAGCTGCATCTCGGCCAGCGTCTCGGCCTCGTTGCCGGCCTCGAGGTAGCGGCGGATGGCCGGATACGCAACCTCGTTGCGGACCCAATCGCGGACCGCGTGCAGCGCGGCGCTGGCGCGGATCTCCACGTTCGGCCGCCCGAGCTCGCCTTCGATCCAGTCAAGCAGGCTGACGAAGGAATCGGCGTCGAGCCGCTCGTTGTACACGGACCGAAGGTCCTGGGCACACACGAGCCGCTCCTTGAGCGTCTCGGTCTCGGCCTTCTTGCGAGCGTCCGAGAGCCCCATCGACGGCGCCGTGACCAGCAGGTCCAGCGCGTCGTCGGCGTGGAGCGCCTGATCGACGATCCGATGCGCGGCCGCCTCGAACGGCAGGACGTAGCGGCGGTCCTTCGCCCGGGCCGTGGGCTCGGTGCCGTGGAGCGTCCACTCGTGAAGGCTCAGGATCGCCTTCCAGGGCTCGGCCTCGACCTGCGCCCCGAGCTCCATGCCCTTGGCGAGGATGACCTCCTCCTCGGCGGTGAGCAGGGGCACCCGCCCGATCTCCCGGAGGTACAGGCGGACGCTGTCGTCCGTGTCCAGGACCTCGGTGGTCTCCGCTTCCTCCGGTTCGGGCTCCTTGCGGGTGGCGGCGGACGCCGTGGCCTCGGGGGCCTCTGCCTCCGTCACCGACCTCGCCAGCAGGTCCGTATCGGTCTCCGCGCGCTTGCCGAGCACCTCGGCTTCGAGCTCGGCCACCTCCGGGTCGAGCTCGACCGCGGCTGCCGCGAACTCGGCCTCGTTGTCCGAGGCCGGGGATGTGGTGTTTTCGATCGAGATCACGTTGCTCCAACTGAAACCGGCGTCGCACCCGACCGTGCGGCTCCAAGGAAAGTCCATCTGAACGTGCGGGCCCGGCTCCTCGGGGGGTCCTGCGGGTCCACGCCACCCGACACACGTAGTGGCGTGTCAAATGACACGCCATTGGCCCAACAGTCTAGGCCATTCCACCCCGCTTGACAACCCCCCAATCAATACCACCGGGGGGTATCCGCGGCGGGCGCGGGCACCGGGTCCGAAGAGCCCAACCGGCAGGGCGGCGCGAGCGAGGTCGTCAGCCGGAACCATCCCGACCTGCCCGAATCGGGGCTGGTGGCGGTGATGAGCGGGGGGCGCGAGCGGATGGCCGCGACGAGCCGGCCGGCAGACGCCGGAGGGGTGGCGCGCGGCCGGTCGGTGCCTCTCCCGTGGCGGCGCCGGCTCAGGCGATGAGGTCGGCGGGGGTGAGCTGCTCGGTCAGCAGCCGCGCGAAGCCGTCCGGCGAGCGGGCGACGAACGCCCGGCACAGGCGTGCGCCGTCCGGGTAGGCAGAGACGTACGCGCGCGAGTCGGGATCGGTCAGGAAGCGCACGCTGCGCGCCGCTCCCTCGTCCGACTCGAGACCCCGCTCGCGGAGGTAGGCCGTCACCTCGGAGACGCTCGAATCCGCCTCGTGGAGCATGAAGGCCGCATTGGTGCCGGTATCGCGCAGGGCAAGCCCGGCGCGATGCACCGCGTCGGCCTCGGCCGGATCGAACCGCACGCCAACCCGGGCCAGCACCTCCTCGAGGGCGTGGAACGGCTCGGGCCCGAGCGCGGTCTCCAGGGCATTGCAGGCGAGCCCTTCGGAGACCACCGACTCGGGTGCCGGCGTGATCACGACGCTCGTCTCCACGCGACCGAGCCCCCGATACAGCCCCACCTCCTTGATCGCCCGCTCCGCATGGTGACCGGGGTACGCCTCGTGGGCGCACAGGTCGACCAGGAGCACGACCGAGACCGGCAGGTCGGCGTTGACCTCGACCAGGCTCCGGTGTTCACCCTGATACCGGTTGTAGGCGATCCATGGCACGCCCGAGACGAGCTCGTAGGTGACCAATTCGTCGTCGGGCATGGGTGCGAGCGCGCGCGTCCGCGGTCCGAGCACGTCACGCAGTCGTTCCAGGGCCGGGACGATGGTTGCTCGTGGGACGGCGTTGCGCCGGTCCCACGCGTTGTACCGCTCGCGCACGCTGCCCGGCCCCGCGAGCGCCGCGTCCAGCTCACGGTGGACCCCGTCGATCACCAATTCGGCGGTCCGACGGGGCCGCACGCCCAGGCAGCGCTCGACCTCGTCGGCCCAGGCGATCTCCGCGCCCAGCAGGCGAGTGTCGAGGACGCAGATGAGCGCCTCGAGCTGGGCGCGCAGCCACCGTCGCCGGCTCGCCTCGAGGTCGGTCTCCGCGAGCCCGTCCAGCAGCCGTCGGGCCTCGTCGCGCAGCCGTGGCGGCTCGACGGGCGCCTCAAGCTCGATGGCGCGCCGCCACGCGGACGGCCCCACGTAGGCGTCGACGAAGCCGTCGACGTGGCGGTCTACCCGCAGGCACAGGCGCACGTAGCGCTCGATGAGGTCCATGCCACACGATCGTAGCGGGCGGCCGCGACGATGGGCGCCGTCGGCCACGCCCGTCGACGACGACCGGGTCCGACGGGCTCAGGCGGTTGGCGCGGTTGCCCTGGTTCGCCCGGCGAGCAGGGACCGCACGTGAAGGAGCGCACCCAGCACGACGAGGCTGGTCGCCCAGATCGGGATCGTGCGCGCGACGGCATCGGGCAGGAAGATGTCGGACACGCCGCCGCGCCTGGCGCCGTACCGCTCGGCGAGGGGCGTCAGCGGGCAGACGCCATCGTTGGCGATGAACACGCCGGACTCGATCGCGACCAGGCCCGCCGCAAGCGCCACCGAACGGTCGCGCCGCCCGACGATGCCGGTCGCGACCAGCCAGCCGATGGCGGCGAGCATCACCAGGAACACGGCCGAATGAAACGCCTTGATCGAGGCCAGGATCACGGCCGCCCGGCTGGCGTTCACGTGGCATCCTCCGTGGCCGCGGGGCGGTTTGTCGGGACGCGTGCGCGTTCGCGCCGGCTCCGACCATCGATGGAGGAGACGGGGGCGCCAAGGGTCGAAGGTCACGGGCCAGGGGTCGTGCGGGTCACGCGGACCGCCCGAACCCGGTGCGGGCGCGTGCCGGGTCGCGGATGCTATGCGCGTCGCCGCGGAGGCGCCCGCGAGGATGTGCGGACGCGACCGGGCGATGCAGGGAGAGGTAGATGAGGCGACCCTCGTCGAGCCGGGCGTTCGTGCTCCGTCATACGCGCCTCCGGCCGGTCGACGGGATCGACGGGATCCGCCTCCACCAGGCGGACGACGTGCTGACCCTGTGGCGGGCGGCCCAGGTCGAGACCGGGGATCCGGACACGGGGCTGCCGTACTGGGCGTTCGCGTGGGGCGGCGGGCTCGCGATCGCGCGCTACCTGCTCGAGCATCCGGAGGCCGTCGAGGGCCGCCGCGTGTTCGATCTCGGGTCCGGATCCGGGCTGTGCGCGATCGTCGCCGCGCGGGCCGGCGCCGCGACCCTGACCGCCGCCGACGTCGACCCCTTCGCGGTCGCCGCGATCGCGCTCAACGCGAGAGCCAACAGCTGTCGCATCGCAACCGTCGCACGGGACGTGCTCGACGAGGAGCCCCCGGAGGCGGACGTGATCCTGGCCGGCGACACCTGGTACGAGGGTCGCCTGGCCGAGCGCGTGCTGCCCTGGCTGCAGCGGGCGCGCGCCGCCGGGATCGACGTGCTGGTCGGTGATCCGGGCCGGCGCTATCTGCCCGCCGATTCCCTCGCGGAGCTCGCGAGCTACGAGGTCCGGACGACGACCGATCTCGAGGACCTCGCCCTCAAGCGCGCGGGCGTCTACGCCGTCAGACGTCGGGCCGAGGCATGACCGTGGCAGGGGTGCGGGCGCGGATGGGCGCCTGGGTCGGCGCCGCTGCCCCGTTCGTCGCGCGCGGCGGCGCCCTGTTCACGGCCGCCATCGCGGTGCTCGCCGTGATCGCCGAGCTGCGCGGCCGAACGAGCGAGCTCAGCCTGTGGTGGGTGGACCTCCGCGACCTCGCCGCGCCGGTCCGCGTCGCGTTCCTGGTCCTCGTCGCGTGCCTGCTGACGGCGTGGGCCGTGGGCCGCGCGCCGGGACGCCGCGTGCGGCGCGCGACGGCCGCGGCATGCCTCGTCATCGCCCTGCTCGCCGTGCGCGACACGATCGGCTTCGTGCGGGCGGTCGACGGCGGCCACGTCCGGCCGATGCTGCCGGTCCCCCTGTCCGCGGTCCTGGCGGTGCTGTACGCGGCCCTCGCCGTGCACGCCTTCCGCGATGGCCGGCCCCGAAGCCGGCTCGGAGCTCGGCCGGGCCTCGCGCTGATCGTCGCGATGGGCGCCTGGGCCGTCGTCTTCCCGCTCGCGCAGATGCTGTGGTTCGGGACCACGGACTACCGCCGGCCGGCCGACGCCGCGGTGGCGTTCGGCGCCCGCGTCTACGCCAGCGGGCAGCCGTCGCCGCTGCTCGCGGCCCGCATCGACACCGCCGTCGAGCTCTACCGGTCGGGCCTCGTGCCCGTGCTCGTGATGTCCGGTGGCGACGGCGCCGACGGCTTCAACGAGGCCCGGGTGATGGCCGACGCCGCGGTCGCGGCCGGCGTGGATCCTTCGGCCATCGTCATCGATCCCCGCGGCAACACGACCGAGGCGACGGTCGCGAACTCGATCGCCCTGCTCGCCCGCCCGAATGGCGCCGAGCCGCTCCGCCTGATCGCCGTCAGCCAGCCGTACCACCTGCCGCGGGTCCAGCTCGCCTACTCGAACGAGGGGATCGACGTGCTCACCGTGCCGGCGGCGGATCCCGAGCCACCGCTCGAGCTCGTGCTGTTCTCCGCCCGAGAGGTTCCGGCGTTCTGGACCTACCTGCTCCGCGTGTGCCTCGGCTGACGCCCGAGCTACGGCCGCCCGGCGCGCGGGATGGCGACCCGAACCGCCTGCACCTGCCCCGTGCCGGCGGTCTCGGCGATGCGGTCCATGCCGTGCCACTGGGCGGTCATCACGTACAGCGTGCGCCCGTCCTCGCCACCCAGCATGCACGCGAAGCAGCCGCGGTCCGCCTCGACGACCTCGAGGACCTCGCCGCCCTCGCGGACGCGCACGCATCGGTGGTGCGGCACGTCCGCATACCAGGCGCAACCCTCCGCGTCGAGGCAGATCCCGTCGGGCGCGCCGTCGCCCAGGTCCGCCCACACGCGCCGCCCGGACAGGCTCCCGTCAGGCCCGATGTCGAAGGCGGTCAGGCAGCTGCCGTGCGACTCGGCGACGATCAGGGTCGTGCCGTCGGGCGTGATGGCCATCCCGTTGCCGAAGGCGAGGTCGCCCGCCACGCGGCGCGCGGCTCCATCCGTCGTCGCCAGCGCCAGCGTCGCGCCGTTCGTGTAGGCGTTGCCGTGCTCGTCCACGACGAGCTCGTTGAACACGGCGTCGATGCCACGCAGATCCGCGTGGGTCACGAGCTGGCCGTCCCGCTCGCGCCGCAGCAGCAATCCCTCCCGGCCCGAGACCACCAGCAGCCGTCCGTCCGGCAGCCAGTCGATGGAGAACGGGATCGTGGTCGGGACCCGCAGCACGAGCTCGCTTCCCCCTTCGGCCCCGAGCGTCCGGACCTCGGCGGCTCCCCAGTCGCAGAACCACAGCCGGCCCTCGTGCCAGCGCGGCGATTCCGGGATCCCGAGCCCGGTCAGCAGCGTGTTCATCGCATCTCACCTCTTGATCGAGCTGCTCGTCGGCAGATCGCCGGGGCGCGTGGTCCGCGTCTCGCCCACCTCCATGTCGAGACCGCGGCGCCGGTTTCGACACCGGGATGAGAGGATCTCGCCCGAGATCCGGTGGAGGCAGCGATGAAGTACATGATCCTGATCCATGGGAACCCGCAGTCGCGCGGGATCTGGGAAGCGATGTCCGACGAGCAGCGCGGGCAGGGCCTGCAGGCGTACGCGGCGCTCAACCGTGACCTCGCGGCGTCCGGGGAGCTGGTCGCCGCCGAGGCGCTCGCGGACGCGTCGCTGGGGCGGCGGGTGCGCGTCCGGGACGGCCGGATCACGGCCACCGACGGTCCGTTCGCGGAGGCCAAGGAGCAGCTCGCCGGGTTCTTCCTGGTCGAGTGCGAGACGCCGGAGCGTGCGGTCGAGATCGCCGGCCGGGTGCCCGAGGCGAGCCTCGGCCTGGTCGAGGTGCGGCCGATCATGACCTACAGCGGGCTGGAGATGTAGGCGGCCGTGATCGTGACCCGCGGGCCTGCCGGGTCCGGTGACCAGGGCGGCGGGATCGTGGTGGAGGACCTGCTGCGTGACCTGGCGCCGCAGGTCCTCGCGAGCCTCGTCCGGCGCGACGGGGACTTCGACGCCTGCGAGGACGCGGTCCAGGAGGCGCTGATCGCGGCGGCGGCCGAGTGGCCCGAGGCGGGAATCCCGCGCAACCCGCGCGGCTGGCTGGTCACCGTGGCCCGCCGGCGCCGGATCGAGGCCTGGCGCAACGAGGCGGCGCGGCGACGGCGCGAGGACGCGGTCGCGGCGGCCGGCCCGCAGCAGCAACCGGTCTTCGGTGCCCCGGATGCGGACGACGCGGCGGCGTCCACCGACGACACGCTGCGGCTCCTGTTCCTGTGCTGCCACCCGGCGCTGACGGCGGCCTCGCAGGTCGCGCTCACGCTGCGCGCCGTGGGCGGCCTCACGACGGGCGAGATCGCTCGCGCGTTCCTGGTCCCCGAGGCCACCATGGCGCAGCGGATCAGCCGGGCAAAGGAACGCATCCGCGCTGCCGGGGTCTCGTTCCGGATGCCCGACGAGGCGGAACGGCCGGCCCGGCTGGCGGCCATCCTGCGGGTGCTGTACCTCGCGTTCAACGAGGGGTACACGGCGAGCTCGGGCGATGCGCTCGTCCGGGTGGACCTCACGCGGGAGGCGATGCGGCTGGCCCGCCAGCTCCACGCCGCCCTGCCGGGTGAGGGCGAGGTGGCCGGGCTGCTGGCCCTGATGCTGCTGACCGATGCGCGCCGCCCGGCGCGGACGCGGCCCGACGGCAGCCTCGTGCCGCTCGCCGAGCAGGATCGCCGGCTGTGGGACGCGTCGGCCGTCGAGGAGGGCGTCGCACTCGTCACCACGTCGCTGGCCACGGCGCCGGTCGGCCCCTACCAGGTCCAGGCCGCGATCGCCGCCGTCCACGACGAGGCGCCGCGCGCGGCGGACACCGACTGGCCGCAGATCCTAAAGCTGTACGAGCTCCTCGAGCGGCTCGCCCCGGGCCCGATGGTGACGCTCAACCGGATCGTCGCCGTTGCCATGGTCGAGGGCCCCACCATCGCGCTCGCGGACCTGGCCCGGGCGGGCGCGGCATCGGGCGCGGCGCTCACGGGCCACCACCGGTTCCACGCGGTACGGGCGCACCTGCTCGAGATGGCCGGCGAGCCGGACGCGGCGACCCAGGCGTACCGGGTCGCGGCCCGGCGAACCCTCAGCCTGCCGGAGCGGCGCTACCTCGAGTCCCGGGCCGCCGGGCTGGACCGCCGTTCGTCGCCGGGTCGCCCGTGACCGGGCCCGTCCGCGCAATTCGGCCACCCCATCCGGACGCGACGAGCGCGAGCCCGGGAGCCGCGGGCGCGGCCCTGCCCGCTCAGGACGTGGCGAGGTCGGCGAACGAGGCCATGTCCGGCGTCTCGAGGTCCGGCCGGGCGTCGGCCGGGGGGGTGGCACCGCTGCCCGGGCGGTCGTGCCGCCGGTTGATCCAGACGGAGCTGAGCCCGAGCGCCCTGGCGGGGACGTGGTCGTGGAACAGGCTCTGGGCGACGTGGAGGATCCGGTGGCGAGGGCGCTCCAGCCGCCGGAAGGCGGCCTCGAAGTTGCGCGGGTCGGGCTTGTAGCTGCCGACCTGCTCCGCCGTGATGACGAAATCGAAGGCGACGCCGAGGCGGGCCTCGGAGGCCGCGAACAGGTCGTCGTCGCAGTTGGTGATGACCGCGAGCGCGAACCGCTCGTGGAGCCGGCGAAGCGCGTCGCCGGAATCGGGGAACGCGGGCCAGTCGCGCACGCTGCCGCCGAACGCGGCGAGCTCCTCCGCGGTCGCCTCCACGCCAAGCTCGCGGCACACGCCCGCGCACGAGCGGGCGAGCACCTCGCGGTAGCGGACGTAGGGGCCCGCCTCGATCGCGGCCTCGTGGCCGGCGTAACGCTCGAGGAGGTGCTCGTCGGTCACGTCCTCGGGGCCGATCCCGTGCGCCCCGAGGATCGAGCGGAAGGCGGCGCGCATGCCGGCCTCCCAGTCGATGAGCGTCCCGTAGCAGTCGAAGGTGAGGACGTCGAAGCCGCTGAAGTCGAGCTCGCTCACCCCTGCGTCGCTCCCTCGGTGGCCAGGATCGCGTTCATCGCCACCAGCGCGTCCACCCGGTAGGCGACCGCCAGCGGGACCCGGGCGCGGGCGCTGATCTGGAGCTGGATCCAGCACACGGCCGCGTTGCGCGGATCCGGCACCAGACCCGCGCGGTAGCCGAGGATGTGGCCCGCGCCGTCCTCGGCGCCCTGGATCGCCACGCTGCACACCACCTGGGCATCCTCGAGCGGGTCCGGCCGGTACGGCAGGCTGTCGGGCAGGAAGAACGGGGTCTCGATGCCCGCGAAGGCCGATTGGGTGACCATGCCGTAGCTCGTGACCTGGGGTCGGCCGCCGAACCACACCGTGCCCGAGTACTCGGTGCGCCGTCGCTGGAGGCCGGTGCCCGCCTCGGTCACCAGCGTGTCGATCCGCGGCTGCGGCACGACCTCGATCATGCTGTCGGCCATGTGCGCCTCCTGTGGCGAGGATTGTGGAGCAGCCGGCACCAATGCGCTGGGGACACCGCGTTGCGCGGCGAGCCTGGCACGGTCCCGGGATCAGTCGGCCTCGGCCGCTCCCAGCAGGTCCACGATCTCGGCGATCGGCCGGTGGACCCCGGCCAGGATCGGCGTGTCGCGCACGGTCGACCGCCGGCCCTCGGTCGAGCGCAGGTCGCGCACCAGCGCCGAGAACGCGGACAGGTCGTCCATCTCGTAGGCGACCAGGAAGTCCATGTCGTCGAGGCCGAAGGAGTAGGCGAGCAGCTGGCGGACGGCGGGGTAGCCGCGACCGACCTTCATGTGCTCGTTCATCGACCCCTGGCGAACCTCCTTCGAGGTCAGGTACCAGTCGGTCGACTTGGTGAACGGGTAGACGACGAGGTAGCGCGAGCGCTCGCCCTCGAACAGCGACTGCTCCTGGCTGGTCGGCTTCGCGACGTACTGCGACTCGCGGATCAGGCCGAGGAAGCTCTGCCCGACGGTCATCCAGCGGCCCAGCCCCGTGCGGAGGGCGCGGGCGGCCTCGGTTTCGAGCGCCTCGAGCGAGGGTGCCAGGCGCCACACGAGCAGGTCGATGCCGGGCTTGAGCCCGGTGAGCGAATAGGTCTCGGTGCGCACCGGGTCCGCGGTCGTGACGGCTGCCGCGAACGCGTCCGCCGTGGCGCGCCGCTCGTTCGCGGGCAGCCGGCGCCACGCGGGATCGAGGCCCAGGGCGAGCGCGTGGACGAAGGCGTCAGCCATCGGCGGGGTGGGGGACGGGGAACCAGGGGGCCAGGATCAAACCTCCCAAACCTGTCACATCGATCGCAAGGATAGCCGCCTTTGCCACGCGCCACGTCCCCGGCGAGGGTCAGGTCGTCCGGGTGACCTTGCTGATGTGGCGGGGTGCGTCGGGATCGAGGCCGCGTGCCAGCGTCAGGTGATAGGCGAACAGCTGTGCCGGCACGATCGAGGCGACCGGGGCCAGGTGGTCGGGGAGGCCGCCCGGGAGCCCGATCGAGTACCGGCCGAGCGCCCGCACCTCCGGCCGGTCGGACAGCACCACGAGGTCGGCGTCGAACTCGTCGCGGATCTGGCGCAGCAGCTCGAGCAGGTCCGCGGCGACCGCCCCGGACGTCGCCACCGCGAGCACCGCGAACCCAGGCTCGACCAGCGCCAGCGGGCCATGGCGGAAGTCGGCGGCGGAGTAGGGGTCGGCGACGACCCGCGCCAGCTCCTTGAGCTTGAGCGCCCATTCCCGCGTGGTGGCGTACTCGAACCCGCGACCGAGCACGCTGCACGTCCGCATCCGCGCGTGCGCCCGGGCGGCCGCTGCGGCCTCGCCCTCGCCCTCGAGCGCGTGGGCGATGGCGCCCGGGAGGTCGCCCAGCGCCGGGTCCTCCACGCCATCGATCGCCGCCACCAGCCGCGCGATCGCGACCAGCTCCGCCGTATAGGTCTTGGTCGCCGCGACCGCGCGCTCGGGCCCTGCCCCGAGGTCGATCACGTGCTCCGCCGCCGCGGCCAGCGGCGACGCCGGCTCGTTGGTGATCGCGATCGTGGGCGCCCCCTGGCGCCGTGCGGCGGCGACCACGCCCACGACGTCGGGCGAGGCGCCGGACTGGCTGATCCCGATCACGAGCGACCGGCCGAACCGGGGCTCGACGCCGTAGAGCGTGACGATCGAGGGCGCCGCGAGCGCGACGGGGATGCGCAGGCGGACGCCGAACAGGTACTGGGCGTAGATCGCGGCATGGTCGGACGTGCCGCGCGCCGCGATCACCACGTGCTCCGGCGCGGCCGCCCGGATCGAGCGCCCAACGCGATCGATCGTCTCGCCGCGCTGGAGGAGGCGCGCGACGACGTCGGGCTGCTGGAGGATCTCGTCCCGGACGCCCATCGTGGGTCGCTGCTCCCGTTCGCTCGAAGGTCTCGCGGCGGCCGGCTAGCCGCGCGCCGGCCCGTGGCCAAGAGGGTAGAGCCCGGGCATCGCGACCGGGAGCCGGCCACGGAACGGGCCGGCGCCGAGCAGGCAGCCGGCGGCCGCCTCGAGCGACGGCGGCAGGATGCCGTAGGTGGCGATGTGGACCCGCGCCGCGGGATAGGCGGCCAGGTCCCACGGCGTGCGCAGGGCGAGGGTGACCACCGGGGTCGTGCCCGATCGGCGATCCTCGCCACCGGCGTCCGCGGCCGCGAGGACCGCGTCGACGAGGCGCGCCTGGGCGGGATCCGCCGTGGCCGCGATGGTGCCGATCACCACCGCGTCCGCGCCGGCCACGCGGTCCCTGACCGCGGCGATCTCGCCATCGGTGGGCGGATGGGCGGTGACGATCTCGTCGACGTGCGGCCAGCGGGTGCGCAGCGCCGCGGCGAGTCCCGGCTCGACCGACGCCGAGGTGTCGGCCGGTGTCAGCTCCCGCGGCCTGGGCATGACGGCCAGGATCCGGGCGCCGGGCCCGAGCCGCAGGGGCAGCGACCGGTCATCGTCCCGGACCAGGGTGATCGAGGCTTCCGCGACCTCCCGCGCCAGCGCTGCGTGCGCAGCCGAGCCGACGACCGCGAGATCCGGGGCCGGGGCGGCCCGCAGGCGGGCCCGGAGCGCATCCAGGCGGGCCGCCGACGCGGCGAGCTCGCCGGCGTCGAACAGGCGGCGGGACGCGGCATGGACCAGCGCACGCTCGATCCGCTCGATCGTCGCGGGGTCGGGGGCGCACAGCAGCAGGTCCACCCCCGCTCGGATGGCCGCGATGACGTCCACGACCTGCCCGTCGCCCTGGGGCAGCGCGGCCATGTCGAGCGCGTCGGTGATCGTGAGGCCGGCGAAGCCAAGGCCGCCGACGCCGGTGCGGCCGACGTCGGTGCGGCCGACCTCGGTGCGGCTGACGCCGGGGCCGTCGCCGGTGCGGCCGACCTCGGTGCGGCCGGGGCCGTCGCGCAGCAGGTCGTGCATCACCTCGCGGGCGAGGGTCGCGGGCAGGGACGGCGAACCGGTGACGGACGGCAGCGCGACGTGGGCCGACATGACGAGATCGGCGCCCGCGTCGATGGCGGCGCGGAACGGCACCAGCTCCACGTGATCGAGCCGGTCGCGATCGTGGGCCAGGACCGGCAGCCCATGGTGGCTGTCCTGCGAGGCCTCGCCGAGACCCGGGAAGTGCTTCGCGGCGACGGCCACGCCCGCCGCCCGCAGCCCGCGAACGGTGGCGCCCACGAACGAGGCCACCGTCGCCGGATCGTCGCCGAACGAGCGGATCCCGATCGCGAGGTTGGCAGGGTTGGTCGCCAGGTCGCACACCGGCGCGTAGGCGACGTTGACACCCATCGCGAGCAGCTCGGTCCCGGTCGCCCGGCCGACCGCCTCGGCGAGCGCCGGATCGAAGGTGGCGCCGAGGGCCATCGCACCCGGGAAGGGCGTGGTGCCGTCACCCAGCGCGATCAGCTGGCCGCCCTCCTGGTCCGCGGCGACCAGCAGGGGGCCCGACGAACGACCGCCGGCTGCGCCACCGCCGGCACCGCGGCCGCCGGCGCGCTGGATCGAGGCGGCCAGCTCGCGGACCTGGCCGGGCGACTCGACGTTGTGGTAGCGGAACAGCGTGACGCCGGCCGCGGGCGTGGCCCGCAGCCGCTCCACGGTCGCAGCCGGCAGGGTCGGGCCCGCGAACGCGAGCATCAGCCGGCCGCGCGGATCCGTCGCGCCGGGTTCGCGGCTGACGGTGGCGGCCGGCTCCCGGGCCATGGTCATCCCTTGACCGCGCCGGCCAGCCCGCGGACGAAGTACCGCTGGGCGAACACGAAGAACAGCAGGATCGGGATCACGGTCATCGTCACGCCGGCCGCGATCGAGCGGAAGTCGGCCGAGAAGAAGCCCTGGAGGGCGGCCAGCCCGACCGGCAGCGTCATCCCGTCGCGCGTGTGGAGCATGAGCGAGGGCCACAGGAAGTCGTTCCACGAGGTGACGAACGTGAAGATCGCGACCGCCGCCAGCGACGGCCGCACGATCGGCAGCAGCACCTGCCACCAGATGCGCCACTCGCCCGCGCCGTCGACGCGGGCGGCGTCGATGAGGTCGTTGGGCACCCCACGGAACGCCTGGCGGAGCAGGAAGATGTTGAACGCGCTGACCAGCGCCGGGAAGATCAGGGCGGGCAGCGAGTCGTAGTAGTGGAACACGTTGACCGCGAGCACGAAGCTCGGGATGTAGGTCAGCTGCGCGGGCACGATCAGCGTCGCCAGCAGCGCCCAGAACACGAGCTCGCGGCCACGGAAGCGCATCTTGGCCAGCGGGTAGGCGGCCATCGCCGAGACCAGCACGTTGAGCAGGCTGGTCGAGACCGACACGATCACGCTGTTCACGAAGAACCGCGGCACGGGCAGGTTGTCCAGCACCCGCGCGTAGTTGTCCAGGGTGGGGCTCGAGGGCAGGAACTGCGGTGGCACCGAGGTCACCGGGTCGAGCGGGCCCTTGAGCGACGTGAGCAGCATCCACGCGAAGGGGAACACCGTGATCACGGCCAGCGCCGTCAGCACCGCGTACCAGCCGGTCGTCACCGCCAGGCGGCGGAGCCTGGTCGCCAGGCCCACTCGGTGAACCGCCGCCGTGGTGGCCCGCCCGGTCACCGAGGCGCCGCTCATGCGTCCGCCTCGCCGCGATCGAGGAGTCGCACGTTCACGACCGAGAACACCAGGGTCATCGCCAGCAGCGCGATCGCGATCGCCGAGGCATACCCGGCGTGGCTCAGCTGGAACGCCTGCTTCCACAGGTAGAACACGATCGTGGTGCCCGAATCGAGGATGCCGCCGGTGCGGTTGGTCAGCACGTAGATCTCGTCGAACACCTTGAGCGCCGCGAGGCTCGAGATCACGGCCACGAACGCGATCTGTGGCCGCAGCGCCGGGAGGCTCACGTAGCGGTGCTTCTGGAGGTCGTTGCAGCCGTCAATGCGTGCCGCGTCGTACAGCTCCTCGGGGATGTTCTGGAGCCCGGCCAGGAAGATCACCGAGTAGTAGCCGACGCCGGCCCAGATCGTGAGCAGCATCGCGATCGGCAGCACCAGCGACGGCGTTGCCAGCCACTGCACCGGCTCCGAGATCACGCCCAGCGAGAGGAGGGCGCTGTTGACGAACCCGTTGCGATCGAACAGCCAGGTCCACGACAACCCGATGGCGATGCTGCCGCTGACCGCGGGCACGAAGTAGAGCGCCCGGAAGATGTGGATGCCGCGCATCGCCCGGTTGACCACGATCGCGAGCATGATCGAGAGCACGATCAGGATCGGGGTCACGATCAGGTACACGATGGAATGGGTGAGCGCCAGCCAGAAGGTGGGATCGCCGATCAGCTTCTCGTAGTTCGCGAGCCCCACCGGAACCGGCGGCCGGACGATGTCGTAGTCGGTGAAGCTGTAGAACACGACCGCGATGATCGGATAGACCACGAAGATCGCGAGCAGCACGAGCGCCGGGGCGAGGAACAGGTACGGCGTTGAGGAGAGCCGTCGCAGGAATGTCATCGGATCGGCAACCTCAACGCCGTGCTGTCGCTCGCTGTCGGAGGGCGGAGGCGACGCGTTCGCGAGCCATCCGCCCGAGGGCTACTTGATCAGCGCGTTGGCCTTCTTGACGGCGTCCGAGAGCGCCTGCTGCGGATCGACGCCGTTGAACACGGCCGACTCGACCGCCTTGAGGACGATGTCGTTGACATCCGCCTTGGACGGGATGGTCGGGACGATGTCCTGGTAGGTGGCCACGATGTCCTTCGCGAGCGGCCGGGCGCTGTCCTCGACATCGGCCGGCGTGGACGAGAAGAACGGATCGTCGTAGGCGGCGGCGCTCGACGGATAGATCGCGACCTGCTTGCTGAACTCGACCATGCTCCGCGGGTTGGTGAAGTACTGCGCGAGCGCGATCGACGCGTTCGGGTACTGGGTGTCGTTCTTGACCGAGATGGACATCAGGCCCTTGCCCGTCACCCCGCTCTTGCCGAGCGGCTGCGGGACCATGGCCAGGTTGGCGTACAGGGTTGCGTTCTGGTCCTTGACCGTCCGGGCCAGGTTGGGTCCGGTGGCGTAGAAGGCGGCGTTGCCGGCCGCGAACGCGTTGAGCCCCACGCGGTCGTCGTTGGTGGTCAGGACCGTGTTGTCCACGGTACCGGCCTTGACCATGTCGACGTACATCTGGAGCCACGCCACGCCCTCGGGCGAGTCGAACGTGAACTTGCTCCCGTCATCGTTGAGCACCTTCACGTTGCCCTCGTACACCATCTGGGCCAGCAGGTCGCTGACCGTGAGGCGGATGTCGCACAGGGTGCCGGTCTTGTCCAGGATCGTCTGGCACAGGGCGGGGATGCCGTCGATGGTCTTGGGGAACTGGTCGACCGTGACGCCGGCCTTGTCCAGGATGGCCTTGTTGATCAGATCGACGTTGAGGCCCTGGTACCACGGGAACTGGTAGTTGACGCCGTTGATCAGCTGCTCCTTCCAGAGGCCCGGGAAGTAGATGTCCTTGACCGCCTGGGGGACCTTGTCGTCGAGCGGCAGCAGCAGGCCCTTGCCCGCGTACTCGCTGACCCAGCCCTCGCTGACCGAGAGGTTGATGACGTCGGGCGCGTTGCCGGCGGCGAACGCGTTGTTGAGGTCGTCCTTGAACGTCGCCTGGTGGTCCTCCCAGTTGACGGTGACGCCCGGATACGTCGCCTCGAAGCGGGCGATCGTGTCCTTGATGTACTGGTCGAAGGTGGGCGACAGGTAGAACGTCCAGAACGTGATCGTCGCCCCCGACTCCACGTTGGGGATGACTGCCTCGGCCGGATCGGGCGCGAGCGGTGTCGGGCTCTCGGGGGCCATGCTCGCCGGCGGCGAGCTCTCACCAGCGCTCGCGGTTGCGGGCGGGGTCGTCGGGGCCGGCGTCGCGGCTGCCGACGGGGATGGGGTGGATGTCGAGCTGCCGCAGGCAGCGAGCCCGAGCACTGCGGCCAGCCCGAGGGCCAGCATCTTGCGTGAACTCACCGGTGTCTCCTCCTCAGTTGGTGGTGGCTGTGTCCCGATTCCGCTGACGGCGCGGTTCCTGGGCGCTGCCGTGGGCGTCTGGTCCGGACGCCGGGACCGCCGCGCGACCCGCGGGCGGACCGGCCATGCCGACGTGCTGCTGGCTCTCGCGTGCGATCACCTCCTCAGGTCGCCAACGTTCCGGGCGCCGCGGGCGGCCGAACCTCGGGCTCCCGGGTCTCCGTTCGGGTCGCCGCCCCGGAAGCGACCGGTGCGGGCGGGATGGCTGCGGCGCCGCGGGTCGCGGCGCGGGCGAGGATCACGCCGCCCCAGCCGCCGGCATCGGCGTCGGGCGGCAGGAGGTGGACGACGTCCTCGGGCAGGGCCTCGCGGGCGAGCTCCGACGCCGCGCGGAGGCCGTCCAGACCCCGTTCCACCGGGTCGAGGAAGATCCGGCCGGCCGTGGTCACCCCGCCGCCCAGCACGACCCTGCGGACGTCGTAGGCCATGACCAGCTCGTGGATGGCGCGCGCCACGTAGTGCCCGGCCGTATCGGCGACGTGGAGCGCGAGCGGATCGCCCGCGGCGGCCGCCCGGTAGACGTCGATCGCGGTCATCGGCGAGGTGCCCGCGAGCGAGCTCGTGGCGCCCTCGGCGATCGCCGCCTCGAGGCGCGCGGCGACGGCGCGACCCGAGGCGAGGGCCTCGAGACAGCCGTGCAGCCCGCACATGCAGGCGGGGCCGCCGGGCTCCATGACCACGTGGCCGATCTCGCCGGCGAGGCCGCGCGGCCCGCGGTGCAGCCGGCCGTCGAGCACCACGCCCGCCGAGATGCCGGTGCCGATGCTGAGGTACGCGAGGTCGTCGCCCTCGCCCGCCACCCCGCGCTCGTAGAGCCCGGCCGCGGCCGCCCGGACGTCGTTCTCGATCGCCACCGGCACGCCGTACCGCGCCTCGAGGAGGGGGCCCAGCGGGAGCGCGTGCCAGCCCAGGTTCACCGCGAGCGTGACGCGGCCGGTCGACGGATCCACGCGGCCCGGGACGCCGACGCCGATCGCCGCCAGCGATCCCGCCGTGCAGCCGGCGTCGTCGAGCGCTGGATCGAGCGCTGCGGCGATCCGCTCGACCGCGTGCTCCGCGCCGCCCACCCCGGTCTGGACGACGCGGCGGGCGAGCAGGCGCAGCGAGGCGTCCGCGACGACGACGGCGATCTTGCTGCCACCGACGTCGACGCCGGCCAGCACGGGTCGGGTCACCGCGCCGGCACCAGACCGAGCTCGCGCGACATGAGCAGCGCGCTTGCGCCCAGCAGGACGACGTCGTCGGGCGCGCCGCCGATCTCGATGCGCGTCTGCTGGGCGAGCAGCCCGAAGGCGCGACGCGCGGCCTCGTCGCGAACGGCGTCCAGCCACGGGTCGCCGAGGGTCGTCACGGACCCGATCAGCACGACCTCGTGGACGTCGAGCGTCCCGATCAGCGCGGCGATCGAGCGGCCGAGCCAGCGACCGGCCGCGACCACGATCCGGCGGGCCGCCTCGTCGCCGTCGGCCACCGCCGCCCGCAGCTGCTCGACCGACAGATCCCCGCTCGCGGCCCGAAGGCCGAGCGGGCCGTCCGGATGCTCGGCCGCCGCACGCGCAGCCTCGGCCAGGATCGCGCGGGAGCTGGCCACGGTCTCGAGGCACCCGAACCGGCCGCACCGGCACTGGGCGCCGTCGTCCACCGCCGCGATGTGCCCGATCTCGCCCGCGCCGAACCCGTCGCCCTCGAACAACGCGCCGCCGAGCACGATGCCGGCGCCGATGCCGTTGCCGATCTTGATCGCGACGAGGTTGGGGGACCGGCGCCCGGGGTCGAACAGGTGCTCGCCCATGGCGGCGGCGCGCGAGTCGTTGGCGACCACGGCGGGCAGGCCGGTGCGCTCGGTCAGGATCCGGCCCAGCGGCAGGTCCTGCCAGTCGAGGTTCACCGCCCACCGGATCGTGCCCGCCTGAGTGTCGACGAGGCCCGGCGTGCCGACCCCGATGCCCAGCAACGCACCATCGGGCGCCGCGGCGACGAGGTCGTCGACGAGCCGCTCCACGGCGGCGAGGGCCGCCGCGCCATCCCGGCCTTCCACCGGGACGACCGTCCGGTGCCGGACGTCGCCGCGGAGGTCGACCAGCGCCCCGGTGAACGCCTCCTCGCCGAGGTCGAGCGCCAGCACCAGCCGGGCGTCGGCGACCACCTGGATCAGGATCGGCGCCTTGCCGCCGATCGACGGTCCGCGTCCGACCTCCTCGACCAGGCCGGCGGCGATGAGCTCGCCGACGATCCCGCTGACGGTGGTCCGGGTGAGGTTCGTGCGGCGCGCAATCTCGGCGCGGCTGATCGGCCCCAGGTCGTACAGCCCGCGCAGCACCAGGCCCTCGTTGATCGCCCGGGTCTGCTGGTGGGTGGCCTTGGTCGGCAGGCGCATGACGCTGGAGGCTCCGATCCCGTAGTCGGGCCGGGCCGGCTGCCCGCCACGACTATGCCAAGTCAATTGACAAAGTCGATCCTACGCTCTTTGTCAAGTCATCGGACAAAGAATGCCGAGGAGAGCGTGGCTTCGCGCAATGCGGGGTCGGTGCCGCGCCAGCCGGCGAACCCCGACCTCGCCACCCGGCCGTCGGGCGAGTGGTATCCGGGGTCCCCTGCGGTGCAGCTGGTCAGGTGCCGATGGGCGGGTGGTGGCGCAAGCGCGGGTTGCCGGACCTGCGCGACCACGCCGTGTCAGGGAGGCCGCTCGGGTGTCGGGCGGCACCGGTCGCCGGCCCATTCCGGGAGAACAGGCATACTTCCGGGCGTGTTCCCTCGTCTCCCGCGATGGCTCGTCGACATCGGCGAGACGCTGCTGCTCACGCTCATCGCCTTTCTCGTCATCCAGACCTTCATCGCCCAGCCATACCAGGTGAAGCAGGTTTCGATGGAGACCACGCTCGAGCCTGGCCAGTACGTGCTCGTCGACAAGCTGACCCCGCGGTGGAGCCCGTACCAGCGTGGCGACATCGTCGTTCTCCATCCACCCGAGGGGTGGGAGGACCCGACGGGCACCCCGTTCATCAAGCGGGTCATCGGCCTGCCGGGCGACCAGGTGGAGATCCGCGACGACGGTCACGTGTACGTCAACGGCATCGTGCTCGACGAGACGTACACGTTCCGCGATGCCACCGGCGAGGACCAGCCAACGACGGCGCTCAGCGACCAGACCTCATGGACGCTGGGTCCGGACGAGCTGTTCGTGATGGGCGACCACCGCGAGCAGTCGGAGGATTCGCGCGCGTTCGGCCCGATCAAGGTGGACTCGGTCATCGGGCGGGCGTTCCTGCGCTACTGGCCCGCGGCCGCGATCGGGATCATCGCCCGGCCGAGCTACCCCTGAGCCGCCGACCGCCCGCCTGCCCCTGAGCCGGCGACCGCCCGGCCGAGCTACCCCTGAGCCGGCGACCGCCCGGCCGAGCTACCCCTGAGCCGCCGACCGCCCGCCTGCCCCTGAGCCCGCGCCGGCTGCCGGGCCCGCCCGAGCCATCCCCGGGGCCGCCGGCCGCCGGGGCCCACGCGGGCCACCGGGCCCCGCCCGAGGCGATGCGGCGGTGCCCGGACGCCGGCCGTCGCCCAGATACCGGCGAGACACTCGACCTCGGGGGGAAAGGTCAAGTGTCTCGGGGTCTCGGGGAGAGACTGCTACAGCGTAGTCAGGGGGTCTACCGAGATTTGCCGTGATTCCGGGCCCGGTCGACCTCACGCCGGGCCACGCCCGCGAGGTTCTCAGCCCGGCGCGTCGAGCTGGATCCAGATCGTCTTGGTCTCGGTGTACTGGTCGTGGGCGTGGACCGACTTGTCGTGGCCGCCGAAGCCCGACAGCTTGTAGCCGCCGAAGGGCGTCGTCATGTCGCCCTCGGCGTAGGCGTTGACGCCGACCACGCCGGCGTGCAGCTCGCGTGCCACCCGGTGCGCCACGTTGAGGTCACGGGTGTGGAGCGAGGCGGCGAGCCCGTACGGCGTGTCGTTGGCCAGCGCGACCGCCTCGGCCTCGGTGTCGAACTCGAGCACGGAGAGCACCGGACCGAAGATCTCCTCGCGCGCGATGGTCATGTCGTTGCGGACGTGGTCGAACACCGTGGGCGGGACGAACCAGCCGCCGGTCTCCTCGAGGATCCGCTCGCCCCCGCGGACGACGCGCGCGCCCTCGCGACGGCCCGTCGCCACGTAGCCCAGCACCGTCTCCATGTGGCTGCGCGAGATCAGCGCGCCGATCCTGGTCGCCGGGTCGATCGGGTCGCCCACCGGCCAGCCCGCCAGCTCGGCCTCCAGGGCCTCGAGCAGCGCCGCCTTCCTCGAGCGGTGCACGATCAGCCGCGACCCGGCCGAGCAGTTCTCGCCCATGTTCCAGAAGATCGCGATCGCCACCTGCGCCGCCACGGCCGCGAGGTCGCTCACGTCCGGGAACACCAGCTGCGGGCTCTTGCCGCCGAGCTCGAGCAGCACGCGCTTGAGGTTGGTGTCGGCGGCGTAGTGGAGGAACCGGCGCCCGACCTCGGTCGAGCCCGTGAACGCGAGACAGTCGACGTCGGGGTGGCGCCCGATCGCCTCGCCTACGACGTCGCCCGGGCCGGTGACCACGTTGAGCACCCCGTCGGGCAGCCCCGCCTCGGCACCCAGCTCCGCGATGCGGAGCAACGACAGCGAGGTGTTCGACGCCGGCTTGATCACCACGGTGTTGCCCGTCGCGAGCGCGGGTCCGAGCTTCCAGGCGGCCATCTGGGCCGGGTAGTTCCACGGGATCACGGCGCCCACCACGCCCATCGGCTCGCGCGTGATCGTGGCCACCGTGCCCTCGGGCGACGGGGCGACCTGGCCGTACAGCTTGTCGATCGCCTCGGCATGCCAGCGGATGCAGCCGGCGGTCTCGGGCATGTCGAGCCCGACCGTGTCGAGCGATCGGCTTGCCGGCGTCGAGCGTCTCGATCAACCCGAGCTCGCGCCCGTTCGCCTCGATCAGGTCGGCCCAGCGCACCAGGATCCGCTTGCGGGCGGCCGGGTCGAGGCGGGACCAGCGGCCGTCGTCGGCGGCCCGGCGCGCGGCGGCGACGGCGGCGTCCACGTCGGCCGGCGAACCCTTGGCGACCTCGGCGATGGGCTGTCCGGTGGCCGGATTGATGCTCGTGTAGCGGGCCCCATCCGAGGCGTCCCGGAACGCGCCGTCGATGTACAGCTGGGTGCGCAGGCGGAGCCGCTCGATGTCGGCGCGCGACTCGTCGGCGGCGGGGATCAGGGTGTCGGTCATCGGGCTCTCCGGGCGGAGGTTCGGTCGGCGCACGGGCATCTTCGCCCGCCGATGCGCCGCCGTCCAACGCCGTTCCGCTCCCGCGCTTCCGGTCGCCGCTATCCTCGGGTCATGGCTCGATCGACCCGGGTCGCCCATGCCTTCTGGCCGCGCTGGTACCGGTGGCTCGCGAGGCTCGACCCGGTCATCGGGCCGATCTGGCGGCGGACCGGCATCGGGAACGTCGTCCGGGTGACGATCGCGGGTCGCCGGACGGGGAAGCCCAGGACCCTGTTCCTGGGCGTCCTGCGGGTCGGAGATCGGTCCTACCTCGGTCATCCCGATGTTGCCTGCGCCTGGACGCGAAACCTCGAGGCGGCCGGCGGCGGGGAGCTCGAGACCCGCGACGGCGGGCGAACCCGGTTCGCGGCGACGCTGCTGGCACCGGGGCCCGAGCGGGATGCGGCGATCCGGGCGACGTTCCGCCAGCACCCGTTCCCCGGCAACGTGTGCTACTGGCTCCTGCGCGGGCACCTGCGGGAATCCGGCCGCATCTACCGGCTCTCGATGCTGCCGCACACGGGCGTGGCGGCGAGCGGCGTCGCCGCGGACCAGTGATTCCCGATACCGTTGCCCCGATGAGCGGTGATCCCGAACGCGAGGCGCTCGAGGCGGCGCTCGCCGGCCGCGGCGAGCATGCGCTGTTCGCATGCGACCCGGCGCTGGCCGACACGGCGGCATTCTGCGCGGCGTACGGGTTCGCGCCCGAGGACTCGGCCAACACGATCATCGTGGTCGGCAAGGGGACACCACCGGTCTACGCCGCGTGCGTGGTGCTGGCGACGCACCGACTCGACGTCAACCGCGCGATCAAGGGCCGGTTCGGGCGCAAGGCGTCGTTTGCCTCGCCCGACGAGACGCGGACCCTGACCGGGCACGAGATCGGTGGCGTGACGGTGTTCGGGCTGCCGGCCGGCCTGCCCGTCTGGGTCGATGCCGCGGTGATGGACCGCGAGCGGATCGTGCTCGGCGGCGGCAGCCGGCGCTGGAAGGTGATCGCCCCGTCCTCGATCCTGCGCACCCTGCCCGGCGTCGAGGTGGTCAGCGGCCTGGCCAATCCCGCCATGCCGCGGCAGGACGCATGACGGCTCATCCGGCGCGACGAGCCCCGGGCTCGACGATCGCACCTACCATGGCGGGATGACGAACGGGCAGCGACTGGCCGCCGCAGGGTTGTTCCTGGTCGCGGTCATCGCGGGGGTGCTGATCGCATCGCTGGCGCTGGGCGCGATCGGTGGCTCGGGCGGAGCGACGCCCACGACCGCCGCCGGCGGCCCCAGCCCGTCGGCGCCATCGCCGTCCGCGTCGGCCGCCCCCGCCAGCGCCACCCCGAGCGCCACCCCGAGCGCGTCGCCGAGCGAGCCGCCCTCGGTCGAGCCCTCGGCCACGCCCACGCTCACACCCACCGCGTCGACCGCGCCGCCCGCGACCATCACCATCAGCCAGCTCAAGCTCGACGCCACCGAGAACCCCGACGGCCTGAACCGGAGGGTCAAGTTCCAGGCACAGGGGCCGGGCACGATCGCGGTCCACCTGACCGCGGTATCGCCGCGCGGCGAGGCGATCGTGTGCCTGCGCTCGGCGACGGCCGCCCTCGGCTGCACCACGACGGCCGACGGCTCGCTGTCCGCGCAGATCACCGACCCGGCGGGCGACTACACGCTGACCCTCCGTGGCGACGGGATCGCGGAGCCGATCGTCGACGTGACGCTCACGTTCCCGGCCACCGAGCCCGCGGTCACGATCGCGAACGCGCGGTTCGACGGGACCGAGTTCCCGGACACCAACGGCATCCAGGTCATCGTGAAGCCGCGGTCCGACGGCCAGCTGGGCCTGCTCGCGAAGTGGGGCGGGCATCCCTTCCTGTACGAGATCGACCTCACCGAGCAGGGAGGACCAGGCGGCGGAACGCTCAGCGACCAGGGTCCGGCGACGCTCGTGAACACCTCCTTCGACGTGACCGCACCCAACCCCTGGAAGCTGGTCGTCCAGAACACGGAGACCGGGTTCGGGCCGACCGGGATGACCGTCTCGCTCAGCTGGCCCTAGCGGCAACGGGCCATCCGTCCGCGCCCCCGCTCGGGACCATCGCCGGTCGCGATCCGGGACCGCCGGACCATGGCCGCGTCCCGGCCCTCCGGGTGACGCTGGCAGCACTCTCCGCGGTCGTCCCCGTCCCGGCGCCTGCCGGCCGACATCCCGCCCCCAGCGCAGCCAGGAATGACCATCGTCCAGCCAACCGCCCGAGCGCTGTTCGCCGCGTGCCTCGTCGTCGCGTCCCTGCTCGCGGTCGCACCGCGACCGGCCTCGGCGCTCGAGCCACCGCGTCCGTTGCCGCATTACCGGCCCGCCTTCGTCACCGAGACGGACGTGCGGCCATGGAAGGACTGCCTGTGGGCGTCGGGCGCGATGCTGCTCGACAAGTGGACCAATGGTGCCAGGATCGTCAGCCATCAGCGCCTTCGCCAGCTCTCGGGTGACGCCTCCGGCGGGTCGGACCTCGCCGATCTCGCCGACGCCTATGCCCGGGTCGGGATCGACCTGCGCTACTCGCCCGACGGCGGGGATCGGATCACCTGGTCGAGCCTGCTGCGCCGGCTTTCCAATGGCGCCGGCGCGATCCTGCTGGGCGACGATTCGAAGCTGCCACGCTGGTACGGGCGCTGGGACTACCGGTTCTGGAAAGGAAAGGCGAGGACGACCAACCACGCGGTCTACATCGAGCGCTACGACCGAGCACACGGTCGCGTGTGGTTGATGGACCCGCTGGCGCCTGCCGGCTGGGGCGGCGAGTGGATCAGCGTCTCGTCGCTCCAGCGGTATGCCTGGAGCCGGGGCGGTCTCCTGTTCGCCGCGGTCACGCCCACGGCAAAGGCCGCTCCGTTCGCCGGCGTCACCATCGCGCCGCCCGTGCTCAGCCAGACCTCGGTCGCGTTCGACGCCGCCTGGCCGGTCGACGCCCCGCGGCGCTGGCACTTCCAGGGCGCCGATGTCAGGGCGACCTTCCGGCGCGCCGCGGATCCGCTGCGGGCCGTGGTGACGGCAGCCCCGGTCGTCCTCCAGCCCGGCGACGGACCGGCCGCCGCCAGGCCTTCGGCGAAGCTCGTCGACGGCAACCTGGTGGTCTCCGCCCGGCTGCCGACGACGCCCGGTGCCTATGTGGGTGGCGTCCGGCTCACCGATCGCCGGTTCGGCCGGCGCGTGGCCGATACCGGCCCGGTCGCCGTGTTCGTCGCCGGCCCGCGGCAGGCGCGACTGGAGATCGGCGTCGCGGATCGCGCGGCGACGGCCGGCTCGGCGCTCGACGTGTCGATCCACGTGACCAACACGGGCCCCCTGACCTGGGCCGACCCGCCCGCGAGCCTGGTGGCCCGGGGCACCGCCTCCATCCGCGGCACGAGGGTGGTCGCGCGCTGGATCCCGGTCGCGGACGAGGCCGGCACCCCGGTGTCGGACGACGTGGTTCCGACCACGACCGAGCTCGCCCGCACCCCGCTCGCGCCGGGCGGCGAGGTCACCCTCGAGACCACGGTCCGGCTCCCCGACGCACCCGGCCGGTGGGCCCTGGTCGTCGATCTCGTCGACGACGTGGACGGCTCGTTCGCCGCCCTGGGCAGCGCCCCTGCATCGGCGTGGCTCGATGTCGTCGCGCCGCACGGGATCGACATCGTCAACTGAGCCCGAGCGGCCGGCGGAGGCCGCCCAGGGGGTTGGCATCTCACAATTCGGTGCCATGCTGACGTCGGGTCGCGCGCCCGGCGGCCGCAGGCGCCCGCCGGCCGCGACGATCGATCCCGGGAGGTGGGGAGATGCGAGTCCGGGTACGCCAGGACGGATTCTCGGTCCACGCGATCGCCGGCACCGAGGTCGTCCTGTTCGGGATGGACCTGCCGGAGGCGATCGCGGGCAGCCAGCTGCTGGGGTTCGGCCTCGAACGGACGGACGACGACGACCCGGCGCCGGCGCCGCACCCGCTGCTGGGCAGCAAGACGTTCGCGGCCACCGAGCAGCCGGGCCATGTGCCCGGGGCCGCGGTGTCCACCCTCGAGCACCCGGTCCAGGCGTTCCTGTGGGGCGACTACACCGTCGACCCCAACCACGCCTACACCTATCGGGTCGTGGCCCTCGGTGGCACGCCGGCGGCCCTGGCACCCATCGCCGAGGTGACGATCTCGGTGCGGACCCATCAGCCCGCCCGCGGCCGGCACGGCGTGTACTTCAATCGCGGGGCGGCAGCCTCGCAGGCGTACGCCCACCAGTTCGGGAACCGCCGGCCGGACGCCGTCCCCGACGGCCGGGCGTGGCGCTGGCTGTCACGCGGCCTCGAGGAGGCGATGGTCGGGTTCATCGCCGCCGCCCGGGCCGGCGACGGGTTGCGGGCCGCCATGTACGAGTTCCAGTACCCGGCCGTGCTCGACGCATTCCGGGCCGCGGCGGACCGCGGCGTGGACGTGCGGATCGTGATGGACGCCAAGCGAAACCACCAGAAGGACCAGCGAACCGGGGAGTTCCACGATGTCCCGCGCGAGGGGAACCTCGAGGCGATCTCGACCGCCGGGATCGACGGCCTGGTGACCCGCCGCGAGGCCAACAAGAGCTACATCGCCCACAACAAGTTCATCGTGCTCGAGCATGCGGGGCAGCCCGCCGCCGTGTGGACCGGGTCCACCAACGTGACCGCCGGCGGGATCTTCGGCCACTCCAACGTCGGTCATGTCGTGCGCGACCCCGTCCTGGCGCGCGCCTATCTCGACGAGTGGACCGTGCTGGCGGCCGACCCGACCGGGACCAGCCTGCGGGACGCGAACGAGGCGCAGCCCGTCCCGGTCGGCGACGCGCCGGAGGGCCGGACCGTCCTGTTCAGCCCGCGGCATGGCCTGGCGGCCCTCGATTGGTACGCGGATCGGATGGACAGCGCCCGCAACAGCGTGTTCTTCACCGCTGCGTTCGGGATCAGCGCACCCCTGCAGGCCGTGCTCGCCAAGGATGTCGACTACCTGCGCTACGGCCTGCTCGACAAGGGCGACGAGACCGTGGAGCTGCTCAAGCGCGACCGCGACAACGCCTTCGCGGTGGGCGCCCGGGTCGAGACGGCGATCGGCGGCTGGGCGCGCGAGACGCTGACGGGGCTCAACGGCCACGTCCAGTACATCCACACCAAGTTCATGCTCATCGACCCGCTCTCCTGGGATCCGCTGGTGATCACCGGGTCAGCCAACTTCAGCGCGGCCTCGACCACGGACAACGACGAGAACATGCTGGTGATCCGGGGCGACACCCGGGTCGCGGACGTCTACCTGACCGAGTTCATGCGGCTGTTCAACCACTTCGAGTTCCGCCAGCGCCTTGCGCCGGCGGCCGGACAGGGCCCCGAGGTCGCGGGCGGCGTGGCATCGGCCAACGCGAGCGGCGCCGCGACCACGGCCACGGGCGAGCCGACGACGCAGGGCTGGACCCACCTCGACCCGCAGCCCGGGTGGGCGCTCGAGCACTACCAGCCCGGCTGGCGCCGAACCCGGGAACGGGAGCTGTTCGCCTGACCCCACGTCCGGCCCCATCCTCGCGGTCCAACCCGTCCGCCGACCCGGTCCGCGACCGGGTGGCGGACAATGCGGCCGACGTGCCGCCGAACGGAGACGCTCCATGACCACTGACCTGACCATCGGCCTCATCGACCGTCCCGGCACGCTCGCCCAGGCCAGCGATGCGCTCGGCCGGGCCGGCGTGAACATCGAGGGCGCGTGCGGCTTCGTGAGCGACGACCGGGGCATCTACCACGTGCTGGTCCAGGACGCGGAGCGGGCCCGCCGGGCGCTCATGGACGCCGGCTTCGAGATCCAGGCCGAGCGCCCCGTCGTCGTGATCCCGATCGAGAACCGGCCACGTGAAGCCGCCCGGCTGCTGCGCGGGATCGCCGACGCGGGCGTGAACCTCGACGTCATGTACACGACGCTCGACGGGCGGGTCGTGCTGGGCGGCGAGGACGTCCAGGCGATCCGCGCGGCGGTCGGCCTGGGCGGCTGAGCCGGGGGCTACCGGCCCTTCGCGGGTGCGGGTCGGTCGGGCAGCCGGCCGCTGTCCCGCAGCGCTCGTCGGAGCACGTACTCCACCTGCCCGTTCACCGAGCGGAGATCGTCCGCGGCCCACCGCTGGAGGGCCGCGTACGTCTCCGGGTCGAGGCGGAGGAGGAACGACTTCCGCTCAGCCATCGTGCCGCTGCCGGTCGGTGGTCCGAGCCCGTGCCCGGATCTGCCGCCGCGACCGGCGCCCGCGCCTACGCGTAGAGCGTCCCGGTGTTGACCACCGGCTGGGTCTCGTGATCGGAGCAGAGCACCACCAGCAGGTTGCTCACCATCTGCGCCTTGCGCTCCTCGTCGAGGTTCACGACCTGCTTCTCGGACAGCTGCTCGAGGGCCATCTCGACCATGCCCACGGCGCCCTCGACGATGCGCGTCCGCGCGGCGATGACCGCATTGGCCTGCTGGCGACGAAGCATCGCGTTGGCGATCTCGGCCGCGTAGGCGAGATGGCTGATCCGAGCCTCGATCACCTCGACCCCCGCCTTCTCGAGGCGGTCCTGGATCTCGGACCGAAGCTGGTCGGCGATCTCGGCCTGGTTCGCGCGCAGCGAGACGTCCTCGTCGCGGTGCCCGTCGTAGGGGTGCGAGGTGGCCAGGTTGCGGAGCGCCGACTCGGCCTGGACGTGGACGAAGTTCTCGTAGTCGTCGACCTCGAACAGTGCCTCCGCCGTATCGGTCACCTTCCACACGACGACGGCCGCGATCTCGATCGGGTTGCCGTCCTTGTCGTTGACCTTGAGCTTGGACGTCTCGAAGTTGCGCACGCGGACCGAGATCCTGGGCCGGAGCGTGAACGGATTTGCCCACTGGAGACCCTGCTCGCGCACCGTGCCGGCGTAGTGGCCGAACAGGATGAGGGCGCGGGCCTCGTTGGGATTGACCGAGGTGAGGCCGTTGAACGCGAACAGCTCGGCGACGATGACCAGCACGATCAGGGTCAGCGGCACGAGCAGCAGGGGATCGAACGAGGCGTTCGCGGCGTCGCCCAGGACGGCGACCCCGTACCAGATCAACAGGCCGAAGGTGGCCAGCGTGATCGCGATGAGGGCGATGGTGGTGGTGACCCCGGGCAGGGTCCGTGCGATCCGTTCCTTGTTCATCTCGGATGCGCTCCTGGCGCGCTGTTCGACACGGTGTCGTGCCGGCGGCACGCCCGGCCTGCGCACGTGGCGAGGCATCAGAATGATATCACATTGATAGGCGCGGAATCCAGGAGACGACGTGAGCGCCGGGTGTGGCTCCCGGTGGGTCAGTCGCGATGGCTCGCCCTGCCCGCCCGTCGGGCGCGCGGTTCGAAGCGCGCGCTGCCGGCCTTGGGCCGGATCTCCGTCTCGTGTCCGTCATCCCATCGCACGCGATAGTTGGGGCCGAGCGGCGAGTCGCTCACGCCGAGGATCTCGCCCTCGCGGTCGCGCTGGCCCACCCGCTCCGACTCGAGGACGATTCGGTCGCCGATCCTGACCTGCATCCTGGTCACCTCCGCTACGTCACCGGTCGCGAGCATCCAGCCCGACGGCACGCCGCGCCAGATCCAAAGGCCCGGGTCGGAACGGGCAAGGTGTCGGGATCGAGCGACGGCCCGCCGCCCGCCCGCCTCGGGCGCAGGCGCCGCCCGGCCAGCGTTTCGAGCGTCCCGCTCCGCCATCCGGCGCGGACCGTGCCATGCTTGGCGCCTCGTTCGTCGGTTTCGTCATCCTGTGCGTGGCTGAGGGTCGGATCATCCCCATGGACGTCGTGCTGGTCGGGTTCATCGCTGGCTTCATCTTCGGCGGCTGGCGCACCGGGTTCCTGCGCCGCCTGCTGGGGATCCTGTTCATCGGCCTGTCCCTCATCGTCGGCGCCTACTTCCGGTATCCGGTGGGCGTGATCGCCGGTCAGCTGTTCCCCGACATCCCGGCGGATTACGCGGATCTCGTGGGCTACACCATCGCGTTTCCGGTGGTGCTGGTTGCCCTGCACGTCGCCAGCAGCTTCGTGCTCCAGCGCGTGGCCGTGCGCGGGTTCGCGCGCGAGATCGACGCGGGGCTGGGCGCCGTGCTCGGCGGCGTCGAGGCCGTGCTCATCCTGTCGGCCGCGGTCGTGATCCTCGACGCCTACTTCGGGACGAACGGGTCGATCGCCAAGGGCGTCGCACCCGGACCGTTGCGCGAGCTGACAGCCGCGCTCCACGGCTCGACCACGGTCCACATCCTTCGCGACACGACCGTGCCCGTCGTGCTCGCGGTGCTGGGACCGCTGCTGCCGTCCGACGTCGGCACCCTCCTGCCGGGCGGCCTGCCGAACCGCCTGCCCTTCCCGGTGCCGGTGCCCGTGCCCTGACAGGCCCGCAGGTCGCGGCCGTCCCCCCGACCCGCTGGCCGCTGGGCTCCCCGTCCCCCCGCGCCGGCTCAGCCCGATCTCGCGCGAGCGCCAGCCGCGTCAGTACACGCAGCCGTGGCAGACGTTCTCGGTGTGGACGATGGTGAAGATGCTGTTGCCGCCGTCGTTGGTCGCCCGCATCAGGATCGACCAGTAGGGCCCGGGCCCGGCCTCGGGGAGCATCCACGAGACCGTGATCGACCGCAGGTCGCCGGGAGCCTCGCCGAGGAGGTCCAGCTGCTTGGCCGGGACCTTCATGCCGCGAACGATGCACGGCTTCTTGTCGTACCTGGCGGCGTCGCGCAGGCAGACCTTGAGCCCATAGACGAGGAACCGGCTTGCGGCGCCCGTGGGCGACGTCCAGGTGATCCTGTAGGTCACCGTCGTGAACCCGGCTCCCGAGTCCGGCACGGAGCTCACCAGGGTGAACGTCGGGTTGCCGGGTTTGGGCGGCGGCGCGTCACCGCCCGATCCCGGCGTCGAACCCGGCGACCCCGCCGAAGCCGACGGCCCCGGCCCCGATGCGCCCGGCGCCGAGGCGGTGGGCGCATCGCTCGCGGTGCCCGAGGGTGAGGCGGCGACCGGCGCCGGGGTGACCGGGAGCTCGAGGAACGTCGCCTCCGACACGGGTGCGGACGAGCACCCGGCGAGGCACAGGCCCGCCAGGAGGCCGGCAACGATGCCGGCTGCGGCCGGGCTCGGGCGATGCCGACGCCACCGGGTCACGTCGGCCGCCCAGCCTCCACCTCGCGGCTCCGATGCGCGACGGAGCCCGCCGGCGAGCGCTCCCCGATCCAGGCCGTCGCGGGGGTCGCCCAGAAGGTCGCCAACGCCTCCAGCCGGCCGGCGTACGTCGCCCTGCCCCGCTCGAACCGGTGCCACGACTCGTCCGGGTCGCCGAGCCGGTAGCCGGCGACGCGCAGCCGCTCGTACGCTTCGTCGAACTCGGCCTGGCCCACGCGGGACCCGTCGCCGTGGAGGCCGATGACGTTGCTGATGTCCTCGACCAGGTGCGCGCCGCCGCGCTTGGTGAGCTCGGCCTGTCCGCGCGGGATGTCCTCGATCGTGGTGAGCACGAGCGCACATGCGTCGAGCACGGCGCCCAGCGCGCTCAGCCACGAGATGTTGTCATGGCTCGAGCGGAAGTAGCCGAGGAGCGGGTAGGCGACGTGGGAGTCGAGGACCTCGGCCGACCATGCCTCCCACGATGCGAACAGCGCCGGGAGCTCGTCGACCATGCCCAGTCTCGCGTACGTCTCTAGCAGCACGACCGCGGACGGCGGCGCCTTGGCCCGGGACGAGAGCATGACGACCTGTGACTCGCGCCGCTGATACGACCCGTAGAGCGAGAACAGGAACGTGATCACGAGCGCGACGACGCCAAGCCCGCTGGCGGCGGCGACGATCGACACCAGCCGGGCGAGCATGCCCGTGGCCACCACGTCCCCGAACCCGAGCGTCAGGATCGACGTTCCGGCGAAGTAGAGGCTGGTGCCGAGATCGGTCGGCGCGGGGACGAGATCGGCGCGCAGCGCGTAGAACACGAGCCCGTACCCGAGCACGAGCAGTGTGAGCCAGGCCGACAGCATGAGGATCACCGCACCCGGCGCGTACAGACCATAGAACCCGTCCCGTGCCAGCCCGGATCGGGCGCGGGCGCCGAGCCAGCGCCAGGATCGCCAGGACAGCTTGACCACGTACCGCGACAACCGGTGCGGGCCGGGCGAGGGGCGCGGCACCACGATCGTCTCGAACACGTCCGCCGCGATCAGGACGAGGATCAGCGTGCCGGCGACGAAGATCAGGCCATCCACGCGCGGATCATCGCACGAGCCGCCGACCCCGGTACGTGGCCTGCCGGCTCACGTTCGAGCGCCCGCCGATGCCGGCCGATGCCGGCCGGCCGGCCTACGAGCAGGTGCCGGCAAGCGGATCCACGCGGTACAGCGGGGCGTACGCCGTCGCGGTGGGCGTGCCACCTGCGATGAACACCCGAGCGACCTGGGTCAGCCGGAACTGCTCCCTGGTCGGCGCCAGCTCGGCCTCGCTGAGGTGGATGATGAACACCGGCCGCGTGCAGATCAGCGAGGCGATCCGCTTCTCGCGCGTCCCCCAGCCCTCGTACACGATGTTGGTGTCGTCGACGACCAGGATGTCCGGCCGGCGGCCCTCGACCAGCGTCGCGTGCCACAGCGGCGCCGACGCCCCCCAGTAGGAGAGGATCGCGGATCCCTGGGGAAGCGCCGCGAAGACCGCGTCGACGTACGCGTCGGCCGAGTGGTCGCCGCTGCGGTCCGCGGACGGCAGGTTGACCGCGACGAGCGCGATGGCCAGCACCGCCCCGGCCACGACGGCGATCGTCGTCGGTGCGGTGCGCAGCGTCCCGGCCGGGGACCCGCCCCGGGGCCCGACCCAGGCGTCGAGGAGCCGACCGAGGCTGCGCGCACCGGCCTCGACCGCGACGCCGGCCCCGATCCCGATCACCAGCCACGGCACCAGCAGGTAGTGCTCGAGACGCAGATAGCTCGCCCACACGTACGTTCCGAGGACCAGGATCCCGCCGCACGCGAGGGCAACGGCCGGTCGCCGCCACAGCAGGAGCACGAGGCCGGCCAGGCCGAGCGCCGGCACGAAGATGGTCGCGCGGTCCACGGCGAGGCGCCACAGATCGGGCAGCGAGGCCAGGTATGGCCCGATGTCCGTCGTGGTGAACAGGTCACCGTACTGGCCCCGGAACTGCTCGCCCATGACCAGGAACCTGAAGCGATCGAAGGTGACCGGGTCGTTGTACGGCAGCGGCGGGTGGAACGAGGCCGCGATCGGCAGGTAGGCGTAGACCGACAACCCGAGCGCGAGGGTGACGACCGGCGCCAGCAGCCAGGCCGGGTGCTCGATGAGCTGGCGCCGGCCCGCCCACAGGACGAACAGCACGAGGAACGGCGCCACGAACGCGGTCAGCACATGGTTGCCCAGCGAGAGCCCGATCAGCAGCCCGCCGAGGGCGAGGTCGCGCAGCCGCGGCGCCTCCGCCCAGGCGAGGGCGCGCTCGGCGATCAGCGCGATGAACAGGACGTGGAGCGGGTTCACCTCGGCGACCTCGGCCGAGGCCCACAGGGTCCCCGTGAACCCGGTCGCGAGCGCCGCCACCGCGGCGATGGCCGGGCGAACGTCGAGGCGCTGGAGGATGGAGGTCAGGAGCCCCATCGCCAGCGCGATGCAGACGGCGGACAGCAGGTTGGCGCGGAACGCGATCGACCCCACCGGCAGCAGCTCGAACAGCCAGGCGGTGAGCACGTAGGTCGGGTAGCCGGTCGGATGGGGGATGCCGAGCACGTGGGGCACCGTCTGCATCTCGCCCCAGTCGTCGAAGGCCATGCCCGGCAGGAGCGTCCGCAGGTAGACGAGCAGGGCGATCGCGAACACCGCCGCGGGCGCGGCCCAGCGCGATCGACCGGCGTTCTGGAAGAGGTCCCGGATCATGGCGACGCCCACGGTACCGATGTTGCAGCATCTTCGACATCGCGCGCCCCGCGTCCCCTACCATCCGCCCATGCGCGCCCCGCTCGTCCTGGCCGGCGTCCGCCTCGCGGCCGTCGTCATCGTCCTCGCCGCGATGGTCGCCCAGGCGATCGAGCTCGCCGACCACGGCACCTTCGACGCCACGCGCTTCTTCGCGTTCTTCACGATCGAGAGCAACCTGATCGGGGTTGCCGCGTTCGTCCTCGTGCTGGCGGTCCGCGGCGCGCCACGGAGCCGTGCCCTCGAGCTGCTGCGCGGTGGCAGCGCCGTCTACCTCACGATCACCTTCGTCGTCGTCATCACGCTGCTGTCCGGCGTCGACGTCCAGCTGCAGCTGCCCTGGGTCGACTTCGTGCTCCACAAGCTGTTCCCGATCGTCGTGGTGGCGGACTGGATCCTCGATCCACCGGGAGCCCGGCTGGGGATCCGCGATGCCCTGGTCTGGCTCGCCTACCCCCTGGTGTGGGTCGCGGCCACCATGCTGCGCGGGGCGGCGGACGGCTGGTATCCGTACCCCTTCCTCAATCCCGATCCCGGGGGCTATGGCCAGGTGGTCATCACGATCGTGGCGGTCACGATCGGCTTCGCGGCGTTCGCGGCGGTCGTCATGTGGCTCGCGAACCGGCGCACGGCCACCGTTCCCGGCTGACCGGATCCGGCGCCGGCATCCGGCGGACCGCGCAGGCCCGTCGATCGCTGCGCGCCTCCATGACGTACGCTCGTGGCACAGCCAAAGCCGCGGAGTGGTGTCGATGATCAGCGAACCGGTGTCCAAGCTGCTGGTGGCCCAGGTGGCCCACGAGCTCGGCGCCCACCAGACCTACATGGGGATCTCCATCCACTTCGAGCGCCAGAGCCTCAAGGGCTGGGCCCGCTTCTTCCACGGCCAGGCGGTCGAGGAGGCCGGTCACGCCTCGAAGATCATGGAGTTCCTGCTCGACAACGAGATCACCTTCAACCTGCCCCAGGTCGGCGGTGCGCCAACCGCCTACGCCTCGGCCCGCGAGGCCGTCGAGACGGCCATGGCGAGCGAGGTCCGGGTGACCGGGCAGTTCGACGCCCTGGCCACCGCGGCGCGGGACGCCGGCGACCATCGCAGCCTGCAGTTCCTCCAGTGGTTCATCGAAGAGCAGGTCGAGGAGGAGCGGACGATGCAGGCGCTGCTCGACCTGATCGACAGCGGCATCAACCTGTTCCAGGCGGAGTCGCACATCGAGGGCATCGCCGGGTAGGCGCGGCCCGGCGATGCGCTCCCTCCGGATCGGCCCAGGTGCCGGTGCCGGCTAGCCCTCGGGCGCGTCGAGGAACGCCAGGGCGGCCTCGGCCAGCAGCGGCGACGTGAAGATGTTGTAGTGCTGGACGCCCGGCAGGATGGCCAGCGCATGCCCGCCCTTCGGGCGTCCCTCGCCCATCCAGCCACCGTCCCGCTGACCGCCGTCGAGCAGCGCGAACACCTCGGCCGCGTGGCTGGGCGGGAACATGTCGGCGTCGGCACACGCGAACAGCGTCGGCACCTGGATCCCCCGCACCTGGTCGCTGAAGTCGAAGTCCTGGGCCATCGACGCGCCGACCTTGTCCAGCAGTCGCCCGAAGTCCGCCGGTCGCGGCGCGACCCGCCGGTAGAGCTGGTACATCGGCGTGTCCGTCATGTGCTCGGCCGCGGCCGCGGTCACCTGGCCCTGCTGGACGAGCATGTCCGGGTAGACGGCACGGCGCCGGATGTTCGTGGACACGATGACCAGCCGCCGCACGAGCTCCGGATGGTTGGCCGCGCACTGGAACGCCGCGCCGCCGCCGAGCGAGTATCCGACCAGGTCCACGCGCTCCAGACCGAGATGCCCGATGAGGGCGGCGATGTCGTCGCCCATCGTGATGACGCTCAGCGGGCGGTCGACGTCCGCCGTGCGCCCGTGACCCTGGAGGTCCGGCAGGATGACCTGGTGCTGCTGCGCGAGCTGCGCGATCACCGGGCCGAACATCTCGCCCGAGCCGAGGCCACCGTGCAGCAGGACCAGGGGGCGGCCCGTGCCGTGGGTCTCGTAGTAGAGGTTGATGCCGTTGACGTCGGCGTAGGCGCCGGTGCCCTTGGCTTCGGTGGTCCAGTCGACGGTCATGGGGTCCTCCCTTGGTTCGTGGTCGTCGCTCGTTGGACCGGAGCGGGCGGCGAAACTCATCGGTTGCCCCTGCGGGCCCGGCGGCTTCGCGGGCCTCGACAAGCCCACGAAAGGGCCCGGGCGGCGCCGCGCTGCGGTCGCCGCCCGGGGCCCGGCCGTGGGTCGAGATGCTATCCGACGGCTGCGGCACTCGTGTCGATGACGGCCTCGAACGGGTCCTCGATCGCCGACGTGTCGCTCGTCGCCCGGTCGGGCAGGAAGGCCAGCGCGACGACCGCGCCGAGGATCGCGAACGCGACCCCGATCATCGAGGTCCAGCCCATCGCCCCGACGAACGCCGTACGGGCAGCATCGAGGAGCGTGGCCCCGGCGGACCCCGCCAGCTGCGCGGCGACCGCCGCGGCACCCGCGAGCGACTCGCGGGCGACGTCTGCCGTGCCGGCCGGGAGTGACGAGAGGATCGGCGACATCCGCTGGGCGTACCCGGCCGAGAACACGCTGCCCAGGATGGCCACGCCAAGCGCGCCGCCCACCTCGCGAGTGACGTCGTTGACGGCGGAGCCGACGCCGAGCTTCTCCCTGGGCAGGGCGCCCATGATGGCGTCCGTGGCGGGGGTCATCGCCAGGCCGAGCCCGACCGAGGCGACGAACAGCACGCCCACGATCTGGAGGTCGCCGCTGTCGACGCCGAGCGAGGAGAACATCGCCATGCCGGCAGCCACCACGCCGAGCCCGAGCGCGGTGCTGATGCGGGCGCCGTAGCGGATCGTCAGCGGCGCGGCGACGGACGACGAGACGGCCACGCCCAGGGCGATCGCGATGAACCGGATCCCGGTCTCGAGCGCGCTCAGGCCCTTCACCTGCTGCAGGTACAGCGTCAGGAAGAACATGGCGCCGTTGAGGGCGAAGAACGACAGCGTCACCGACAGGCTGGCGGCGCTGAACCGGCGGTTGCGGAACAGCCCGACATCGAGCATCGGGTGCGCCACGCGCCGCTCCCAGGCCACGAAGGCGATCACGAGCGTGATGGCCAGCGCGAACGACCCGACGATCTGCGGATCCGTCCAGCCCAGCGCCGGCTGTTCGATGATCGCGTACACGAGCAACGAGAGACCGGCCACCGAGATGATGGCGCCCACCGGGTCGAGCGGGGTCCGGCCCGGGGCCTTCGACTCGGGGACGACGAGCAAGGTGGCCGCGATCCCGATGAGCACGATCGGGACGTTGACGACGAACACGGCCGGCCAGGCGAAGTGGTCGAGCAGCAGGCCGCCGGCGATCGGACCGACGATCATGCCCATCGCCCCGACCGTGCTCCAGACCGCGATCGCCTTGGGCCGCTCATCGTCGGCGAACACGTCGGCCACGATCGACAGCGTCGATGGTGTCGCCAGCGCCGCCCCGAGCCCCATGAACGCCCGGAGGGCGATCAGCTGGTCCGGGTTGCCGACGAACGGGGCCGCCGCGGACCCCGCCCCGAACAGCCCGAGGCCGATCACGAGCATCAGCCGGCGCCCGTAGCGGTCGGACAGCGCTCCGGCCACCAGCAGCAGACCGGCGTAGATGAGGATGTAGGCGTCCACCATCCACTGGAGCTGGCTGACCGACGCACCGAGGTCCCGGGCGAGGGTCGGCAGGGCGACCGTCAGGACCGTGTTGTCCAGGCTCACGCCGAACACGGCGAGGATGAGGACCCCCAGGATCTGCCAGCGGCGAGGATCTCGCGTCTGCCCTGACATCGAACCGTACCTCCGTTGCTCCAAGGGACGCCGATCGGGGTGTGGAACGGCGTTCCTTGTGCGTACACCGTTCTTGATGCGCACACCGTACAGGAACGGTGTGCGCTTGTCAATACGCTGTACGCAAGGGGTACACTGTACGCACTGAGGCGTCGAGGGAAGCTCGCGGTGGCCGGCGCAGCGGCCGAAAGGAGACGAACGTGGGCAGTGAGACCGAACCCGAGGAGGTGCGTCTTCCCTGGTGGCCTGAGGCGCGTGATCGGGCTCCGGCGAGAGAGCCGCTCGCGCGCGACCAGATCGTGGCAACGGCGATCCGGATCGCCGACACGGAGGGGTTCGACGCCCTGTCGATGCGGCGTCTGGGCCAGGAGCTGGGCTCCGGCGCGACATCGCTCTACCGGCACGTGGCGAACAAGGCAGAGCTCCTGGAGCTCGCGATCGACGCGGTCCTGGGCGAGGTCCCGAACACGGACGATCCGGCGCTCGGCTGGACGGAGCGGGCCACCGCCCTGGGCCGGGCCGTCCGTGATTCGCTCCGTCGGCACCCCGGGATCGCACCCCTGCTCGGGGGCCGCGTCACGCGCGGTCCCAACGCGCTCGCGATCGTCGATCGGCTGCTCGGGATCCTGCGCGCGGCCGGACTGCAGGGCCAGGACCTCGGTCTCGCGTACCAGGTGATCATGAACTGGGCCGTCGGCTTCGCCGCGGTCGACAGTCGCGAGGCCGGCCCGACCGCGGGGGATCGCCAGTCGCCTGCGCAACAGCAGGAGGTCGTCACGGCGATGCTGGCGGCCCTGCCGCGCGATCGCTACCCGAACATCGTGATCACGTTCGACTACCTGACCGAGCTGACGGCCGACGCCCAGTTCGAGTACGGCCTCCGCGCCCTGATCGCCGGCATCGCGGCCTCCGTGCGGGGTTGACCGGCGTCGGGGTGGCGGGATGCCGGTCACCTGGCGGCCGGGCCGGTCAGCCGCCGCTGCGAGCGCCGTTCGCGCTCCCTGGCGGGCGCGGTTCGCGTTCCCCGGGGGCGCCGATCAGTCGTCGCCTTGGCGAGCCCACAGGATCGAGGCGCTGAACACCGGCCGCGGAAGGGCCACGCCGTTGATCGCGCGGATCCGGAGCCAGGTGTTGGCGTGCGCGCCGTTGACCTCGTAGGGCGCCCCGGAGCGGACTCGATCCACCGTCGCGTGGACGCCCGTGTGGACCACACGCAGGACGCTCGCATCGAGGCGCGGCCGGGCGCGGATCCGCGATCGATCGAGGATCGTCACGAAGGGCGCCGGTAGATCACCGCCGGCGGCCACCGGCTTGGCATGGCCGTGGGCGGCCGTCTGGTCGCTCTGGTCGTCGGGCGGCCGGGGCTCGGGATGCCTGTGCGGGCCGCCGTGGTCGTCCGACGGCACCGATCCCGGATGGCGTGCCCGGTCCTCGGCGATGAAGCCCTGCATCGCGGCAACGATGGCGCGCCCGTACCGCGTGGGCGCGTTGCCATCCGAGCTGGGGGCCCACACATGGGGGAACGTCCGGGCGGTGCACGTCGTGCGCCGCGGGCGGATGAGGTTGCGCCCATAGATGGCGAGCAGCCGCGCGGTGTCTCCGGCCCCGTCGTGCCACGTCGGATAGCACACGAAGCCGGCCTCGCTCTTGAAGAACGGCGAGTGCCGGAGGTTGCCCCAGTTCCTGTGCGGCACGGCCGCGCCCGCGCGTCCGAAGCTCGACTCGTGCTGGAACACGGCCAGCGCGAGCGCCGGGTCCACGCCATGGGCGACGATCTCCGCGTACGCGTCGTGCGCCTCGGCCGCGGCCGGCGAGTCATGGCGGCGCAGGATGCCCCGGAACGTGTCCTCGTGGATCCGGGGTTTCGCGAGGATCGTGAAGTCGACCATGGGTCAGCCTCCCGCCTTCGACATGCTGCCGGCCATCACGCGCGGTCAGCCCAGCGCGGCGCCCTGGTTGGCCGCCGCGTCGCCTGCTGCCTCGTCCGCGGGTCCGAGGGCCGCGTCGAGCGCCTTCGCCAGCGCCGGATCGACGCTGTCACCGTCATCCGGCTTGTCGGCATCGTCCCCATCGTGCCCGTCGATCGTGCCGCCGCCATTGTCGTGGTCGCCGCCGCTGTCAGCCGTGACATCGCCGGCGACCGGCGCGTCTGGCCCCGAGCTGGCCGTCAAGTCCGACTGATCGCCGGCCTGATCGGTCGTCGGACCGGAGACGCCGTCGCCGTCGGCGTCGTCCAGGACGACGAACGGATCGATGCTGGCGGCCTTGGTGGCGCCACCGCCGACCGCGATCGAGCCCGTCTCGGCGCCCGTGGGGACGGTCGTCCGGAGCAGGCTCGCCCCCGCATCCCATTGGGCCGGGGAGGGCCGGTCCTGTTCGAACTCGACGCTCGTGACCGGCTCGAGCCCGGTGCCTACGATCGCGACCGCGTCGCCCGCGCGACCCTCGGACGGCTCGAACGAGTGGATCGTTGGCGCGGTCTCCGTGTCCAGCGAGTCCTTGCCGGCCTCGGCCGGCGCGAACAGCGACTCGAACACCTCCTTGAGCTTCTCAGCCGCCTGGCCCGAGAACAGGCCCACGAGCATCCCGATGGCCGCGAACCCGAACGGGTTGCCCAGCGCCAGCCCACCCGTGCCGCCCGTGATCAGCCCGGCGCGGACGACGACATACGTGATCACCCCCAGCAGGGCGCCCACCAGCGGTGTCAGGACGTAGGACGGGACCCAGCTCCAGATGAGCTTCCGCTCGCCCACGTACCGGAAGAACGACCGCAGGACGTGGCCCATCGCGCCGGTCGCGCCGGCCAACGCGACCATCACCAGCAGGCTCCGCTCGCGATCCAGCACGATCGTCAGGCCGAGATAGCTGGCCGTCGTGTTGGGGGCGGTGGTGACGTTGCTCTCATACGAGGGTGGCCAGAACGCCAGCAGCGTGTACAGCAGCCACACCGTCGCAACGCCGAACAGGACCGTCAACGCGACCGCCGACCGCGCTCCGACACCCCGCCTGCCGATGCCACCGTGAACACCCGCCTCGTTGGTCGTCCCGCCGGCCATCACCCCTCCTCACCCCCGGGTCGCATCGTCCCGGGCAAGGGCAGCGCGCGGGACGAGCCCGGCTAGCCTCGTCGTCCGCAGGCCGGCCGTCAAGATGGCTGTTCTCCGGATGGCTGTTCTCCGGATGGCTGTTCCCGGCAGCCCCCGACGAGGGCGGGTGCCCATGAGGCGTCACCCGGACCCCGGGGCCGGCCGCCGAGCTCGTCCCGAGGCCGCCACGAGCGACGCTCCGTCCGGTTGCCGCCGCGCGCAGTACCATGCGCGCTGCGTCGCCGGCCGCAGTGCCGCCCGTCCCCCGAGCGCGGGGCCGGCGAGCCGAGGAGCCGGCCATGATCGCTGGGTCCATCCTGGATGTCGCCGCGTTCGCGGACGCCCTGGTCGAGGGCGACGGCGCCGCCATCCGATCGTTCCTCGCGGAGGACTACTACGGGCATTCGCGGGCGCCGGACGAGCCGTCCCAGGCCGATCGCTGGCTAGGGCTGCTGCCGGACGTGCGTGCGGCCGTGCCCGATCTCCGGATCGAGGTCGAGGAGCGGGTGATCGAGCCTGCCGCTCCCGGCGAGGTCGGGGTCCGCGCCGTGGTGAGCGGAACGCACGAGGGCGAGCTGTGGGGCTCGCCGGGCACGGGCATGCCGATCCGGATCGAGCTCGCGCTCCGCTTCCGGCCGACGGACGGTGGCTGGCTGGTGCAGGGCGACGACCCGCCGCCGGCCGCCATCACCGCGCTCCGGGCCGTCGGCGTCATCCCGCCGGCCGACGCGATGCACCTCGAGCCGAAGGATCCCATCGCACCCCCGGAGTTCCTGCTCAAGCTCGGCTTTGCCGGGCAGGCGGCGGACAAGCCGTGCACCCACCTGGGCGACGCGCACGTGTTCGAGTCGTCGACCACCGTGTGCGCCGAATGCGTCGCCATCGACAGCTACTGGCCGGCCCTTCGGATGTGCCTCGTGTGCGGCGCCGTCGGCTGCTGCGACACCTCGCTCAACCGGCACCTGCGCGCCCATTCCGACGCCACCGGCCACGCCCTGATGCGATCGATCCGGCTCCGGGAGGGGTGGATCTGGTGCTACCAGGACGCGGCGTTCTTCGAGCGCGCAACCCTCGAGCGCCTGGCGGCGGCCGCGGGGTCGCCGATCACGGAGGGCTGAGCCATGGCGTACATGGCGCAGCAATGGCTCGCGAATGCCGTACGCGACGCGTTCCGCGAGCGGTCGGACGCCCTGCTCCGAGCCGCCGAGGCGGCCGCGTTCCGCGCCTGGCTGGCGTCGCTACCGCTCGACAGCAGGGCGCTCGCGGCGCTCGACGAGCCGATCGCCGCGCTCGAGGAGGGGATGCGCGAGGCGGCGCGCCCGCGGCCCGGCAGCCGGTCGCGACGCGGAGGTCCACCGGGCGGAGGTCCACCGGGCGGCACCCATCCGGGCGGCACCCGACCCCGCGCCGGTCGAGGTGGCAGCCGATCCCCTGGCAGCTCCCCGCGCGGCCCCAACCCGGACGCACCGCCGGGTCTTGCGTCATGAGGGATGGCCGGGAGCCGTCCAAGCAAGTGCGACCTCCACGCGGCGCCTGGCGCAGCATCTTCGACCTCGTCGTGGCGACAGCCGGCCGCCGCACCGCGTGCTGGCGCAGCCCGGGCCGACGCCGAACGACTCCCGGGCCCTGGCGAGCCTCGACGAGGGCACCGGCCGGACGATGCGCCAGCTGGCCGACGAATGGTCGATCGATGTGGTCAAGGGTCGCCGACGCGTCATCGCGGTGTCGGCGCCCCTGTCGCGTTCAGCTCGCGTAGGTCGCCTTCAGCTCGCCCAGGCGGCCTCGCTCCGATGACGCCCCGATGTACGGGATGTCCGTGTGCCCGAAATCGTCGCCCTTGAACAGCAGCGCCTCGCCCGACTCCCGGGACAGCGCGTACGCAAAGCAGTCGCCGAAGTTGAGGGCGGCCGAGTGGTTCGCGCCGCGGCCGAAGTCGCGATAGGCGTCCCGCGCGATCCGCGCCTGTGACGCCGACACGGGTTCGACGACGAGGCGCGCCGCGGCCAGCAGCTCATCGAGCCGGCGGCTGAGCAACGGGTCGCCCAGGCGGTCAATCACGATCGTGGTCTCCAACCAGTTGGCCGCGGAGATCCGGTTGACCGGCGACAATTCGAGCGCGAGCTCGTAGAACCGCGCATCGGCCTCCTGGCGAACGATCGCGATCAGCGCCGACGTGTCGACGATCATCGTGGCAGCCCGTCATGGTCGTAGAGGACGTCGGCCGGGTCGGACTGCAGGAAGTCCTCGGGCAACCGCACCCGCATGTCGGTGGCGATCTCGTGCAGGCGATCCGCCATGCCTCCCTGCGCATCAGGCTGCCGGACCCGGGCGAGCCGCTCGCGCACGGCCGAGGTCACGGCCGTCGTCATCGACTCGCCGGTGAGCTCGGCCAGCTCGCGGACCAGCCGGTACGTCTCGGCGTTCTTGATGTTGAGGCTCATGGTAGAAGGCTACCATGCACTGGTAGACACGGTACCCGATGGCGCACGGCATCGTGCTCAGGCGCCGGCCGACGGGGCGGATCAGGCCACGGGCACCAGGGCACGCGAGGCCACCGGGTCCCGCATCTGGTTGAGCGAAACCCCGATCCCGTAGGTCAGGAAACGTCCCTCCGGCACGAGCTCCAGCAGCGTGGCCGCGGCCTTGCGCTCATCCGGGACCAGCGCCGCCAGCTGCCTGGGCAGGGAGGCCCAGTCGAGTGCGCCGGCCGGGCGGACCATCGCCTTCGCCCGGAAGCTGATGGTGGCCGGCGGGATGGGGAGCAGCAGCGCCAGCAGGCCGCCCCGACGAACGAGCACGGTCAGCGACACGGTGCCGCCATCGTCGATCTGGCGCGCCTTCCAGCTGTCGGGGGCGACCGCGACGTACAGGTGGCGCTGGTCGACCGCGTACACGATGCCGCTCGATCGCGGCTCGCCGGCCGCGTTGACGTGGCTCAGGACGGCAAACGAGCCGTGCTCGATCGCGCGCCACACGTCGTCGCAGCAGAGGGTGGGTCCGGCGGTCCCCGCCGGCGATTGCGATGCCATCGGGCGCCTCCTGTGGTGCTCACGGGACGCTCGAAGACGACCTCAGTAGGCCCGACGTGGCGGCCCGACGGCAAGGCCCGAATGGCACGCGATCGCACGCGCCACTGGTGGCCCGCGTGGATATCCGCGCCGAACCCGGCGCTCGCGCTTCAGGGAGCGGAGCTTCCGTCACCGCTGCTGGACTGGCCGCCCGACGTGTCCTGCAGGAGTGGCTGGCACGCCGCATCCGCGGACTGGAAGGCGGCCGAACCGGTGTCGATGCTGCCATCGAGCGTCACGTGCTCGCCCGTGGCATCGAACACCGGGTCGGGGAAGTTCGCCACGCCGTGGCCGCGCATGCACGACGAGTACGCCAGCGCCTGCGTTCGCCGCTGCTCGTCGACCTGTTGCCTGTCTCCCGGCGAAGACGCGGGCACGAGTGACCGGCAAGCCCGGTAAGCGGCCTGGAACTGCGGCGTGGCGGGATCGAGGTCACTGCCCGCCCCGACCTCGATGTTGCGCGTGTAGCCTCCGCCCGCGGTGCTGACCGGGTCGGGGAAGTCGGGCACACCGTGCGAGCGCATGCACTGCGAGTAGGCGAGCGCCTGCTCGTATGCGCTGCCGGAACCCGGCGGAGATGTCGCGCCCTGGCCCGAGGCCCCGGGATCCGCGCTCCCCAGCGTGGCAACCCCGCTCGGCGACGATCCGGCGCCGCCGCATCCCGCGAGCAGGAGGGCGATCGAGGTGCACGCCGCGACCACCAGCAGCGCCGGGTGGCGCGGGCGGGAGCGGCGCGCCGCCCGGCCCGAGTCCGTGGCCGCTCGGTGGTCGACCGCCACGCCCGCGGGACGGGATGCCTGAGTCCGCTGGATCCGCATCGTTGTCTCCTGGTGAGCCGCCGGTGTCCGCCAGGGCGCGGGTCGCATCCGGTGGCACCGTCGGGAGTGAGGTATGGGCCACCGCGCGTTGCGACCCCGTAACGGGACGGCCGAAGCCGCGGGAGCGGCCCGCTGGCGATCGCCGCCGGCCGCTGTAACCGCCACGCAAAGCCGACGAGTCCATCATGTGGACACGGCTCGCTCAGTCGGCGTCGGGCCGCGCCGGGACAGGACCAGCGTGAGGTGGCGGATGCGCGTGCTCGTGATCGAAGACGACGAGGAGCTGGCCGAGATCGTGGGCGCGACGCTGCGACGGGGCCAGCTGGCGGTCGACGTCGCCTACGACGGCACGACGGGCCTCGAGCGCGCGCTGCTCCACGACTACGACGTCATCGTCCTCGACCGCGATCTCCCGGGCGTCCACGGGGATCGCATCTGTGCCGAGCTCGTATCCGGGGGGTGCCGCAGCCGGGTCCTGATGCTGACGGCGGCGGCGACGACCGATGATCTGGTCGACGGGCTGGCCCGAGGCGCCGACGACTACATCGCCAAGCCGTTCGACCTTCCCGAGCTGGTGGCGCGCGTTCGTGCCCTGATGCGGCGGTCGCAACCGCCGCTCCCACCGGTGCTCCGGCATGGCGAGCTCGAGCTGGACACGGCACGCCGCCGCGCATCACGCGCCGGCCGACCCCTCGAGCTGACGCCGAAGGAGCTGGGCGTGCTGGAGCTGCTGCTCGCCGCCCAGGGTCGCGTGGTGTCATCGGAGGAGCTGCTCGAGCGCGTCTGGGACGAGAACGCCGACCCCTTCTCGCAGGCGGTCAAGACGACCATGAGCCGCCTCCGGGCCAAGCTCGGGGAGCCCCCGTTGATCGAGACGGTCGTCCAGGCCGGCTATCGGCTGTAGCGCCGGTGGCTGACATCCCGGACCCGACGCGTCGTCGGCTGCCGCCGCTGCCACGGCCGACCATCCGCCTTCGCCTGACGCTGATCTACGGCGCCCTGTTCCTGCTCACGGGCGCGGCCCTGCTCGGCCTCACGTACGTCACCAGTGCGACCACCGGCCTCGAGGTGAGCGTCGCCGCGAACGGCCAGGTCGTGGTCACCTTCGGGAGCCCCCTCGCCGGCGGCGGATCGAACACGCAGGTGGCGCCGTTCGGTGGCAACCAGGCCGACCTGCCGGCGGTCATCCGGGCGGTGGTCACCGGGCAGCACGACGCCCAGCAGCGCTACTACCTCCTCCTCTCGTTGGTGGCGCTCGCGCTCCTGTCCGTGGCATCGCTGGCGATCGGCTGGGTGGTGGCGGGGCGCGTGCTGAGCCCGGTGCGCACGATGACCGCGACCGCACGCTCCATCACGAGCACGAACCTCGGCCTTCGCCTCGCCCCCACCGGTCCCGACGACGAGCTCAAGGATCTCGGCAACACGTTCGACGATCTCCTGGGCAGGCTGGAGCGGTCGTTCGAGGCGCAGCGACAGTTCGTCGCCAACGCCTCGCACGAGCTCCGAACGCCGCTCGCACGCGAGCGGGCCCTCGTCCAGTTCGCGCTCGGCGATCCCGAGCCCACCCTCGAGGGATGGCGCACCGCCTTCGAGCGGGTCCTGGTGGCCGAGGAGCAGCAGGAGCGCCTGCTGGAGGCGCTGTTCACGCTGGCGCGCGGCGAGCGAGGCCTGGAGCGCCGCGTGCCCGTCTCCCTTGCCGAGGCGGCGGCCGCCGCGCTGCGCGCGCGACGCGACGACATCGACCGCCAGGGGTTGCAGGTCGAAGCCCGGCTTGACCAGGCGCTCGTTCGCGGTGATGCGCAGCTGCTGGAGCGCGTCGCGGCCAATCTGATCGACAACGCGACCCACTACAACGTCGTGAACGGACGGATCGAGGTCACCACCGGCGTGCGCGAGGGGTGGGCGATCCTGCGGGTGGTCAACACCGGGCCGCTCGTCCCGGCGGATGACGTCTCGCGGCTGTTCGAGCCCTTCCAGCGACGGTCGCCCGACCGCACGACGCGTGACGCGGGGTGGGGCCTGGGCCTCTCGATCGTGCGGGCCGTTGCGACCGCCCACGACGGGAACGTACGTGCCCACCCCGGGGCGGAAGGTGGGCTCGAGATCGAGGTGCGCATCCCGCCCGCGCCCGCCTGATCTCGCGATCGCCTGCGTGGACGGCCATCGCGAGGTGCGTCGACCGCAGGACGTTCACCCGTCCGATCGACCAGCCCGCCGATCAGGCGAGCTCGGTCGGGGTCAGCGGGAGTTCCAGGAGCCGGCTGCCGCGCGCCACGCGGAGGTCGACGCGGCGGCCGACCAGCTCGCCGACGAGCAGCCGCTGCAGGTCGCCGACGCCTTCGATCGGGCGGCCGTCGAGCTCGACGATGAGGTCGCCGGGTTTGACACCGGCCGTCGCCGCGGGGCTCGCGTCGAGCAGCTGGACGACCTCGAGCGCCCGGCCCCGGCCGAGGTCGTGGGCAAGCGGCGCCGGCAGCGGCCGCGTCCCGCCGACGACGCCCAGGTACGCGCGCCGGACCCGGCCTTCGCGCATCAGGGAGCCCAGGATCGAGCGCGTGGTGGCGTCGATCGGGACCGCGAGCCCGAGACCGATCCCGGCCACCGCGGTGTTGATGCCCACCACCCGGCCGCGCGAGTCGGCGAGCGCCCCGCCCGAGTTGCCCGGGTTGAGCGCGGCATCGGTCTGGATCACGTTCTCGACGAGGCGGGACGACCGCCCATCGCGCGTCGCCAGCGAACGCCCGAGCGCGCTGACCACGCCCGCGGTCACCGACCCGGCGAAGCCCAGCGGGTTGCCGATCGCGACCACCAGCTGGCCCACCTTGAGCCGCGCGGCATCGCCCAGGCGCGCCGGGATGAGCTCGCCCTCGGCGCGGACGACGGCGAGGTCCGAGAGCGGGTCACGGCCGGTGACCCGGAACTCGCGCTCGCTGCCGTCGACGAACGCCGCCACGCCGCGGTCGGTGCCGGCCACGACGTGCGCCGAGGTCACCAGGTACCCGTCGGGCGTGAACGCGACCGCCGAGCCGGAGCCGTTTCCCGACCAGCCGCCCATCGAGCGGGTCACGCGGAGGCTGGCGACCGACGGGATGAGCGTCTCGGCGACGGAGCTCACGGCCGCCGAATAGGCATCGAGGACCGCGACGTCGTCGTCATCAGGCCCGGGGGGATCGGTTCCGGGCGGACCGATGCCGGGCGGAGGCTCCGGCGCCCGTTGCGCGACCATGGCTACCGCTGCCCGGTGACCGGATGGCCAAGCACGTCCGTCGTCAGCAGGTCGACGAGCTCGGCCGGGATCTCCGTGCGCATCGCGCTATGCCTCCCCGGTCGCCTCGCCGCCGCCGACGCTCACGGTCCGCTCCTCGAGCCCGCGGACGACCTTGACCTCGAACGGCGTCGGGGCAGCCTCGAGCGCCTCGACCAGGGCGTCGGCGTCCGCGATCGATCGGCCGGCCACCTCCACGATGAGGTCGCCCTCCTGGATCCCGGCCTTGGCCGCCAGGCTGCCGTCCTCGACGTCACGGACCAGCAGACCGTCGCGCTCAGGAAGACCCACGGAGCGCCGGAGCCTCCGGGCCACGTGGGCCGGGGCGACCGCGACACCGAGACGGCGCCGGGACGGGGACTCGCCGCGGCCGAGGGCGTCGATGCGCTCGCGGAGCGCGGCGTCGGCCGGCAGCGCGAGATAGAAGCCCTCACCGATGCGGTTGGTGTTGAGGCCCAGGAACCGGCCCTCGGTGTCGAGCAGCGCGCCTCCGGACGAGCCCGGCGCCAGCGGTGCGGTGTGCTCGACGCTCCCGGCAATCCGCCGTCCACCGGGACCGCGGAACGCGCGGGCCACCGCGGACACGGTGCCCAGGGTGACCCGGGTCCCGCCACCGGAGGTCGCCGCGGCGCCGAACACGAGCGTGCCGACCGACGTCGCGGCGCCATCGGCCCAGTCGGGGGCGGTGGCACTGCCGGTGTCGACCGAGATCACGGCGAGGTCGCCGTCACCGTCGATCCCCGCCAGCTGGCCGCGTGTCCTGCGGCCGTCGGCGAACGTGACCGTGACCTCATCGCCGCGGATGTTGTGGGCGTTGGTGAGCACCCGCCCCTCACCGATCACGACGCCGGACCCGCGCTGCCGGGACCCGATCCCGACGATGGCGGGGCCGACCCGTTCGGCGACGGCGGAGATGGAGGACTGGAGCTCGTCGATGGCGGACATGCGTTCTTCGTTCCCTTGCTGGCGTCGATAGACTAGCGACTTGCAAGTTACTACTGGTGACGGATGATGGCAAGCCCGGCCCGTGGCCTACCATGATCCCGATGCCGACCAAGCCCGACCTGCCGCGCACGCCGCTCGAGCTCGCCCTGGAGCGGGTGGGGGACCGCTGGAGCCTGCTCCTCGTGGAGGCCCTGCTCGACGGCCCGCGCCGCTTCAACGAGCTCCAGGAGCAGGTGACCGGCATCGCCCCCAACATCCTGACCGACCGGCTCCGCCGCCTGGAGCGCGAGGGCGTCGTGCTCTCGCGCCCCTACCAGGATCGCCCGCCGCGCATGGACTACGCGCTCACCGCGGCCGGACGTGACCTCGCCGGCGCCCTGCGCCTGCTCGCCGACTGGGGTGCCCGCCGCTCGGATGGGTCAGAGCCGCTGCGCCACGCCACCTGCGGCACCCCGCTCGAGGCCCGTTGGTTCTGCCCCACCTGCACCACCGTCGTCGATGACCCGGAGGCGGCCGAAACGCAGGTGTTCTGAGACCGGGACACCCGCTCGCCCGTGCCCCGGGACGGCCGTCCAGGCAGCATGACGAGCTATCATATCGAGCTATGAGAACGATCAGTCCACTCGACCTCCGGCGATCCCTGGGCGCCATCCTGGACGCGGCATCGGCAGGGGAGCAATTCCTCATCGAGCGTGACCACCGGCCCGTCGCGGTCCTGGTCTCGGTCGAGGAGGGCCGGAAGCTCGACGACGACCCGGAGGCGCGCCGCCGGCGATCGCTGGCCGCGCTGGACCGCCTCGAGGCCATCGGGCGGGCGCAGCGCGCTCGACACCCGGGTGGACCGTCGGCGGCCGAGGCCGTGCGGCTGGACCGGGACCGGGACGATGGCTGACGGGCTCGTCCTCGACTCGTCGGCCGCCCTCGCGATGCTGCTCGACGAACCGGGCGCCGGGCCGGTGCGCGAGCAGCTCGTCATCGCGGCAGGGCAGCCGCTGCTCGTGCTCGACCTGTTCTGGCTCGAGGTGGTCAACGTCCTCGTCCGCCGCCACGGCGTGGGGTCCCGACGCTGTCGTTGAAGCCCTTCGCGAGCTCGACGAGCTGGGCATCGAGACCGTCGCCCCGGACCGCCCCCTCCTCCTCGCCGCCCTGGACCTGGCCGTGACCCGCGACATCAGCGCCTACGACGCCGCGCACCTGGCCCTCGCGGAGGCCGCCCACGCGATGCTGCTCACCCTCGACGAGCGGCTGGCCCGTGCGGCCGGAGCGCGCGCGGCCATCCGCCCGCAACCGGGTACCGGCGAGGAACGCGCAGCCTACGGTCGCGAGGCCATCTCGCCTGACTGGGTGCGCCATGGCCGCTACCTGGCGGACCTGCGACGGCTGGCCGGCGCCTCCATCATCGGAAGCTGAAGCCGCTCGCTCGATACGAAAGGTCGACGCGTCCGACCCGTGGGTCGAGAACGCACCGCCCCCACCGTTGCTTCGATCAGCAGATGTAGTCGGTGACCGCGGCCTGGTCGACGGGCGTGTCGCCGACCTTGACCCTGCGCCCGTCAGAGCCGTCGTCCTCGAGGTGCATCGCGAGCAGGAGGGCGTGGTCCGTGACACGCGTTAGCGCGAGGTCCCAGGGCATGAGCGGCGCCCCGTAGCTGCCCCACTGCGCGATGTCGACCGTGTCGCCCGGATCGACGGTGGTCATGAGATCGTCGTCGAGGTAGACGGCGACACCGGCATGACCGACGTTGTCGATGACGATGTGGAACCCGCCACACGCCTTGCTGGGGGCGGGCGCCCGGCCGGCTGTCACGCATGCGCCGGCCACCAGGGCGACGCACATCGCCAGCACCATCCACCGCATCTCGACACCCTCGCGGCCACCGATGGACGCGAGCCGAATGTTGGCGCCGCCACCGTCGGGATCAAGGGCGGGATGTCACCCTCCTGAGCGCCGGTCTCGACAATCGCCGCGGCCCGGCGCAGGATCGCGACCTCAAACCCACGGAGGGGGGATCGGCCTCGGCGCCCCGACGGCTACGCCGACGCCCGGGAGGGGCGGATGCGCAAGCAGATCGAGCTGGTCGCCGCGATCATCACGATCGTCGGCGGCGCCCTCGGAATCTGGGAGTTCGCGGTTCGGAATGGGCTCCTCCCAGCTCCCGGTCCGATCAACATCGTGTTTCCGAGCGAGCGCCCCGTGCCACCGACGATCGACCCGGGGATCACCATTCCGCCTCTCCCGACCTCGCATCCGCTGGCGGCGCCAGTCGCGACGATCTCCGGAGACTGCTCGACGGGCTTCACCATCCGATGGACGGCGGTCGACGGTGCGGAGAGCTATCGCATCGAGGTGGACGGCCACTTCCGCTCGACCGAGCAGGACACCGAGTTCTTCTTCCCTGCCCAGGAGCTGTTCGGACAGCAGCGCTACCAGGTGTTCGCCCAGGTGCCTCCGGTGCGATCTGACGGCTCAGCGATGATGACCGCCGGCCCCTGCTGACCAAAGGTCAGCGGTCGATCGGCGCCGAAGAGCGAGATGCGGGCAGCGTGCTCGATCGCGAGCGCGGCCAGGTGGGCGTGGTTGACGAGATTCCCCGCCATCGTCGGTTCGGGCAGCCGCCGCTCCTGACACCTTCGTCCGGTCCGGGGAGGGCCGGTCGGCCCATAGCGCAACGCTCGCGCGGTGGGCAGGATCGGAGGGCGTCCCGTGAACGCGCCCGCTCCCGGACCCGGGCTTGGGCGCAGCTGATGGGGATCGATGCACCAGCGCCGCCGCCGCGTGCTCCATGCGCTCGTCGCCCTTGGCCTCGTGCTGTCGTTCTCGGGCGCGTCGAGCTCGGTCGCCTCGGGCTCGGACGCCACGGTCGTCGGCTCACCGGAGACCGGGATCTGGACCGCGGTCGGCGAGTACCGCATCAGCCCGCGTCCAACCAGCCTCGATACCCGCAGTCGCGAGCCCATCGTCACGGCCCACCCGTTCAACCCCGCGCGCCTCGCCGTCGTTTACGCGGCGGGGCCGGGCGAGCACAGCCATCCGGTGATCCGGATCAGCCACGACGGCGGACGGACCTGGCGCACGGTCGCGGGCAGGCCACGCGGCGGCGGGAGCCACCCGATGCTGGCCTGGGGTCCCGGGCCGAGACCTGGCAGCGCACGCCTCTACTACGCCGCGATGACCGGCCAGCCCGACAACTACCACTTCGCCGTGAGCTACAGCGACAACGAGGGCCGCACCTGGCACCTGGCGACCATCGCGGACACCACGCGCGGCTGGTTCGGCGGGATGGAGGACCTGGTCGTCGACACCAACCCGGCCAGCCCGAGCTACGGGGCCGTCTACCTCGCGTACAACTGGCCCAAGAGCACAACCCGGGGCGATGGCCTGCGGGTGGTCGCCTCGCATACCTTCGGCCGGACCTGGTCCGAGACCGAGGTACCCAAGGTGGACCCGCCGGCGGGCTATCCGGCGGCCTGGCGCATCGGCTTCAAGCTGACCACGGCACCCGACGGCAGCGCCTACGTCGCCGGCTACCAGCTGGACATGAAGCACTGGAGCATCAGCCAGCCGTTCGCCAAGGGCGGCTACGGCAACGTCGGCCGCATTGCGTTCGGCGTCGCGCGCCTCCATTTCGACGCCGCGGGCCACATCGTCCACGGTCCCAACGTGCTCGCGACCCGGCTGCCCGAGACCGCCTGGAACCTCGGCTGGACGTCGGCGCTCAAGGGCGTCAACGTCGGGCTCGCCGAGCCTCCCTGGGCGACCGGCCTGGTGGTGGACGAGGGCGGCCGCATCTACTACGCCGTCGCGGGCGACGGTCGGATCCGGATCATGACCAGCGACGACCACGGCCGCTCGTGGTCGCTCCACTACCTGCCGCGGGCGCCCGAGGTGAAGGGCGTCCGGCAGCGCTCCATGCGCCCGGAGCTGATCGCTGGATCGGGGTTCGTCGCGGTCCTGTTCCACACGGCTGACGCGTCGGGCGCGAACCGCACCGTGGGCACGGCCAGCGCCGTTTCCTACGATCGCGGCGCGACGTGGGTCGGACCACGCCCGGTCACCAAGGTCCGCTGGCCGGTCGCACCGATCCTGCGGCTGTACAACGGGCCGGGCCTGCGCGACGAGGCGACGCTGCTCGCAGACGGCCGGACGATCTACTTCGCCTACGGCGCCGGGTGCGACCGGCTGACCGCGGCGTTCGGGGTGCGGATTCGGGTCACGCCGCCGGCCGCCGAACCCGTTCCCGAGCCGACACCCGAGCCGACACCCGAACCAACGCCGGAACCCAGCCCGGACCCGACGCCTGACGCCACGCCGGCCCCGGAGACGGCCCCCAAACCGCGGCCGGTCAACCGCGGGAGCGGATCCAGGCCTTGCGGAACCCGTTGACGGTGTCCCAGGCGGCGATCGCCACCGTCACCACGACCCCGACGGCTACGACGGAGTCGACCGGCGCCGTCCCGACTTTGGCCTCGATCGCCGCGATGAGCGAGGGATCGAACAGCTGGTCGGTCTGGACGAGCCACACGGCGGGGACCACGAACGCCAGCTTGAGCCCGAGGTTGACGACCGCCAGCGCCCACGTCCAGCCACCCTGCGCCCAGCGCAGCAGCGTGAACGCGATCTCCAGCCCGAGCACCACCAGGAACCACGGGATCCACAGTGACCACAGCGCGGGGTCGAGGAGCGCGTAGCCGGTGCCGTCGATCACGACCGGCGCGCCGACCTGCTGCCACACGAGGACGGCGGCGAGCAGTCCCAGCGCGACGACCGACATGCCCACCTCCGTCACGCCGGGGCGGACCTGCTCGGCCGGCGTCTTCGGGAGCCGGTCGGGGCTCCATTCGCGCCCGACCGATGCCTTGCCGCTGCGCTCGATGAGGGCGAACACGAGGGTGATCCAGAACGCGGTCTGTACGGCCACGTTGAGCCCTGCCGCGATGGCCACCCCGACCAGCTCCGACGCAGGCCGCCCATCGAGGTACGACGCGCCGGCGGTGGCGATGGCCGCGATCGGAACCACGATCGGCAGCAGCAGGAGCAGCAGTCGCTGCCACTCCGGGTAGAGGCGGGGTCCGATCAGGACCAGCTGACGGCCGGTATAGCGGGCGGCGAGCAGCTCCGGCCGGCCGAGCTCGGTCAGTGCCGCGCGCTCGGCCGTCGCCGGATCTGCGCCGCCGCGCAGCCGGGCATCCACGGCATCGGCGACCAGCTGCCGGATCTCGGGCTCGAGCTCGGCGCGCTGCGCCTGCGGGACGGCCCGAAGGACGCCCCAGACGTATCGGTCGGTGAGGGTGTTCATGTGGACGAATCTCCGTGCCCAAGTCGGCGGACCGAACCGTCCAGCCGGTCCCAGTCGCGAAGGAGCTCGGCAGCCAGCCGCTCCCCATCGGGGCTGATCCGGTAGAACTTGCGCGGTCGCGCCTCCTGCGTGTTCCACTCGCTGACGAGCATCCCGTGGCCCTCCAGCCGCCGCAGCAGCGGGTAGAGGGTGTTGGCGTCCACCGCGAACCCGAGTCCGCCGAGCTGCTCCAGCAGCCCGTAGCCATACCCGGGCTGCCGAAGCAGGAGCAGGCAGGCCAGCACCACCGTGCCGCGCCGCAGCTCCTGGAGGCTCCCGGAGAGGACGTCGTCAAAGCTCATGCCGTAGACAATAGTGTGTAACGCACGCTATTGTCAAACAAACGAGCATTGTGAAGGCGGGGCGAGGGCCTGCGTGCATAGCCAAGTATCATGTGCGCCTATGAGAACGATCAGCCCACTCGACCTCAGGCGGTCGCTCGGCGCCATTCTCGATGCGGCATCGGCGGGCGAGCGCTTCCTCATCGAGCGCGACCACCGGCCGGTCGCGGTCCTGGTCTCGGTCGAGGAGGGCCGGAAGCTCGACGACGACCCGGAGGCGCGTCGCCGTCGATCCCTGGCGGCGCTGGATCGCCTGGTGGCGATCGGCCAGGAGCAGCGGCTTCGGCACCCGGGCGGACCGTCGGCGGTCGAAGGCGTGCGGATGGACCGGGCCCGCGACGTTGGCTGACGCGCTCGTGCTCGATTCGTCGGCCGCGCTCGCGATCCTGCTGGACGAGCCCGAGGCGACGACGATTTGCGGGCATCTGACCGACGCCGTGGGACAGCGCCTGCTCGTGCTCGACCTGTTCTGGCTCGAGGTGACGAACGTCCTCGTCCGCCGCCACGGCTGGTGCCCCGATGCGGTGGTGGAGGCTGTCCGCGAGCTCGACGAGCTGGGCATCGAGACGATCGCGCTGGACCGGCCACTGCTCCTCGTTGCCCTGGATCTGGCCGCGACGGATGACATCAGCGCCTACGACGCCGCGCATCTTGCCCTGGCTGAGACTGCCGATGCGCTGCTGCTCACCCTGGACGACCGTCTGGCGCGGGCAGCCGGTCCACGCGCGGTCATTGGGCCGCGCCCGGGCACCAGCGAGGAACGCGTGCGGCATGGACGAACGCGGAGGACGCCCAACTGGGCCCGCCATGGCCGCTACCTCGCCGAGCTGCGGCGCGTCGCTGGCTTCTGACGGCGGCGACAACGGCCGCCCCGACCCGCCAGACTGAGTGGCCGTGCTCGGGGCCGCCGGCAAGCGCGACTCGAGGGAGAGGCGTCAAGCGGCCTGCGCCGCGTTGTGCGAGCAGCGCCCCCCGCACCCGAGACAGCCGTCCGGATGATCGGGAAGGTCGGAACACGGTGACGCGTTCTCCGCTGTGCTCCTGGGCCGGTGCCTCAGGACAGCACGATGAACCCGTCAACGTCGACGCGAGGCCGCGCCGCTACTTCCGAGGACGCGGATCTTCAGCGTAGTGGGGTCCCGGGGCCAGCACCGGCACGAACGCGAGGCTGCCGACGTGCCTCGAGCCTCCGGGATCGACCGTGGCGACCCGCTTCCCATCGAGATACACGGCCGCCTTGCCATCGGTCGGCGCTGTCCGAGCGACCCATGCCACCCGCGTCCCGGTGAACGTCAGCCGTGCCCAGGCGCCGGAGGCGGTCGCCGAGCGCAGGGACCCGCCCCAGGCCCCCGCCACCTTCCGCTTCGCCCATGACCCGTGCCTCATGACGTGCGTCGAGGACTCCTGATAGCCATGAACCTTGATCGTTGGCCCCACGGCCCAGCTGCTGTGGTTGCTCGCGCCGTCGACGGCCCGGACACCGAACTTCCAGCTGTGACCGGGTGCCACGAACCGGTTTGCTGACGGGTCGGCCGTGGTGATCGCAGCGCTCCAGGTGCCGCCGTCGATCGACCAGCGCAGCTGGTAGGCAACGACCCCTGACGAGGTGTCGCTGCCCGACCACGTGAGTGCGACCGGGACCTTGCCGGAGGACACCGCATCGCCCACGCGAAGTCTTGCCTTGGGGGCAGTCGCCGAGGGTGGTTCGGTATCCACCAGGAACGTACCAACGACCGGGTCGGACCAGTGCCCGATCTCGTCGCGCCACCTCGCCCAGACCTCGACGCTCGAACCGACGAGTGGCGGGAGAGTCCATGACTGGATCGGCGCGTAGTCACGCGTGGTCCAGGTCGTGCCGTCGTTCGACAATGCCACATCGGTCACGCTCGAGTCGGCATCCTCGGCGGTGACGTCAAGGAGCACGTCGCTAGATCCCACCGCGGTCTCGCCGGCGAGGTTCACGCTGCCGATGGGCGGGTCCAGGTCGACGAAGACGACGGCGAGGCCCGCGGATGTCCAGTGGCCCTGGTCATCGCGCAGCTGGAACCACACGTGGTGCTCCCCAGGCGCGTCGGTCCCACCGGTCGCTGGATCAGAGAGCGACCATGAGATCGCCTCATACGGATAGGTGATGCTCGTGCCGAGCGACGCGGTCAGATCGGTTTCGGCCACGTTGAGAGTCGGCTCTCCTGGAACGGACGCGGGCCGATGGCCCAGATCGTCAGGTCCGGCGTCATCGTCGGGAACACGACGTTCTGGGACGGCAGCAGCCCAGGGACCACGACATCGGCGCACCACACACCGCCACTCGGCGGCCCGGACTCCGGGTCGGGTCCATAGGTGACCCCGGAATGCCGACGCTGATGTCAAGCGAAGCGTCCGCGGGAAGGACGGTCGGGCCAACGCCGGAGAAGGTCGCGTGCATGTGATGGATGCCCGGCGGCAGACGCTGCAGGCAGGCGAAGACGTACCAGGGGTTAACGTCGACCCGACGACCCGCCCCGTCGTGTCATCCACCAGGGTCAGGATGCCGCCGCTCGTATCGACGGGCACCGGCTCCAGCACGGCCCACACAGCCATTGGCTGGCCAGCGGGAGCGCCGACCGGGTTGGCCCAGACGGTGACCTGCGGCTGCACCAGGACGTGTTGGTCGAGCGGCTCGCTGGTCGACCCGGAGTGATAGGTGTCCCCCCGATAGACCGCCGTATACGAGCGGTCCGAGACGGTTGGGCACTGAGCGTGGTCTCGCCGTTCTTGAGGTTGCCGACGCCCAGGAGACCGCCGCCTTCACGGAAGTCCACGATCCCGCTCGCCGTTGCCGGCGTGACCGTCGCGGTGAGCGTGACCCGCGCAGGCCAGATAACCGGGTTGCTCGACGTCGACAGAACCGTGGTGGTCGTGGTGTGTCCCGCCGTCTCCAGCCTGACCACGTGCCCGCCGCCATAGGTGTCCGTCGTGATCGGAAGCGTGCCGGTGCGGATGCCGGCTGCCGTAGGCCGCGCGGCGACCTGGATGGTGCAGGTGGCGCCCATCGGTAGCGTCGCGCCCGTGCAACTGTCAGCGACGATTGCGAAATCAGGAGGAATGGCGCGTCGGCGGTGACATGAGCGGCGTGCCTATGTATCGGAGGGTACATCGCGTGGCGCAGAGGTTGAGCCGAGCTCCGTCATCGGCAGGTTGACGTAGAGCGGTCCCATCTCAGCGGCGACGACCGGAACCGTTGAGTCACGCGAATCTCGCGTGGGCCTCACCTCCGACGCAGGTGGCGCTGAATGACGCCGCGAACGTCTGCGCGACGCCCTCCGCATCGACGCTGATCTCGAGGATGTCAAAGGTCGCACCGGTCGACACGCATTCGTATCCACTCAGGAGCGCGAAGAACGCGTGGGGCTGTCGGGGGTGGTGCCGGAGATGTAATGGCCGCCAGGTTGCAGCAGCTCGCCTTGCGGGGCCAGGAACCCAGGTCCCAGAACGATGTCCCATTGCCCTCCCCTCAGGAAGGATCGTGAAGGACAAGCTGGCACCTGGGTCCGGCCGCCACGGGTTGGGCGCCCCTTCGATATCGCCGTCCTGCGGGCTCGTGAGGCTATAGACGGCGCCCTCGTTGTGGCCGCCTCCGCCCACAAAATCCATCGTGAGCATGGTGACCGGCGTCGAGGCGGCGCGGACCGCCACTCGTGATCCTAACGGCGATCCGATCGGCGCCAGCAGGGCGAGCCCTCCCAGCGTCACCACTGCCGCGATCGATCCACCTAGCCGGTGGAGGCGCAGGTCGGGCATCCGAGCAGGCCTCGTTGCATCCTGCAGCGTGACTCGTGGCGCAACTCGACCGATAACACGCATGCCGTTCACGAGGCCCCCACGAATCAGCGCCTTCACGGCGCCCTCATCGCCGGATCATAGGCGCGGGAAAGCGGGTCGACAGGGCCATGCGGCATGTGCCGGTGCGCGCTGGCGACATCGCCCAGCCGAACGACCGGAAGATGTCCGAGGACCGCGGGTGCGTTCCTGCCGACCCCGCTCCAGATGTGGCGATGGCGAGCCATCCAATCGAAGCACTTCAACAAGCGCATCAAGAAGCCCCGGGAGGTGGCCCGGGGCTCCGGGACCGCCATGGCCGCCGGCAAGCCCATCGACTCGAAGCCTGAGGACGCCTGGCGAACGGCGAGGTTGATCCCGACGACCGGGATCGGCGGGCCAGCGACGAGGCAGGAGCAGCGCGCGACATCCTCGCCGCGCGCAACACGACAGTGCGAATTGGTCGATGACGGCAATCCAGGGCGAAGCGTGCGCTGTAGTCGTGCGGCCAGAGAGCCTGCAATCGCTTGCCAGAGCCTGCATCCGCCAGCCAGGCGATCGCGGGATCTGTAGCGCTTCCCTCCGCACGCGTCGATTTGAACCACAGAGCATGCGACGGACTGACCCGGCAGGGTCATGGGCGTCCAGGCGTCGAGTGGAATTCAGTGGCGCTCGCGGGGGGCCTCCGCCAGCCCCGTTCCGCTGTAAGCAATCGCTGCCAACGCCAGCAGGGTGAGCATGCTGCCGCGGAAGGTACCGCTGCGTGGGTCGCTTCATGATCTTGGTGGGCCTCGTTGGTGGCGCGTCATTGTTGTAACAGGGACGTCAGCTTGTCGGTGAGTTGACCCCGCCTTCGCTGAAGGTCATCGCGGGCGCCAGGGATTGCAACGTGGGAGAGACGAGAACGCGTGGCCGGTGTGTGGTGCGCCAGCGTGCCATCGGCCCGAGGCAGGGCCGACGTTACGAAATGGCCGCGCAAGAGACACAGCTGACCCCAGGCTCCGGCGAGCTGACCTCAGCGCAGAACCACGAACCCGTCGACGTCGACCTCGAGTGGTCGACCGATCCCACCACCACGATCTTGACCGTGTGGGTCGCCTTCGTGTTCCACGTCTTGCGCCACACGTCTATCATGAGGCCGGCGCGACACGCGCGCGAGATCGCTGCGCGAGGGGGACAGGGTGGGCGACGTTTCGGGCGATCGGATCTTCTTCTTCTGCTCGGGGCGGCGTCGGTCGGTATCGCGCTGAACCGAGCTCGGCACGAGCCGCCCGGGAATATCGTGCTCGCCATGCTGGCCGGGCTCGCGTTGGCGGCCGCCCTCGGGTTGGCTATCGCCTGGGCAGGGCTCGACTTGTGGAGGCTGTGGGTCCTGCTCTCGGGCGCCATCGTGATCGGCGGCCTCGCGACGGCTGCGGTCGCAGTTCGAGCCATCCGTCGTCCGCGAACCGCCCGCCTCGGAACGGAGCGCGACCCGTCGCCCCCGACCAGCCGGTCCGACCGGCCGGGGGCGTAGCCCTTGTCAGGCAGCTCGAATCACGCGCATGGGCCGCCGACGCTTCGCCCATGAGTCGCGCTTGCCCGCGGTCCTGAGCGCGGTCATGCAAGGCCGTGCCGCAGTTCGAGGACAGTGGCAGGGCAGCCTCGGGGCTGAACGTGCCGGCGCGGTGCGCCGCCTTCGCGGCCGCCTTCTCGGTCCGGATGCGCTGCGCCAGGTCCCGGTAGGTTGCCTTCCATTCGGCCACCCAGGCGAGGTAGCTCTCGCGATCCGAGTAGGAGAGAAACGGCGAGAGCTCGCCGTGCTCGTTGTTGGCCCTATGCCTATCCGGTTGTCTCAGCGCTGCGCAAGATGTAGCGTGGAGACATGGCCGCTCGCATGCCCTATCCACGCACCCTGCCCGACTTTCAACGAGCGTTTCCTGACGATGCCGCATGCGCCCGCTATCTGGTCGAGCGTCGCTGGCCGGACGGCTTCGTCTGCCCGCGCTGCGGCTCGTCTGATGTCTCGCTGATCGCGACTCGGGGGCTTTGGCAGTGTCGCCCACAACGCCACCAGACCTCGATCACGGCCGGTACCGTTCTGCATCGAACGAAGTTGCCGCTCACCACATGGTTCTGGGCGGCCTACCTCGCCGCGACCTGACGCCGGCCGGATCTCGCCGTTCAACTCGCCAACAAATCCGGTTCAACCGTACGAGACGGCCTGGATGCGGCTCCACAAGCTCCGCCGGGCGATGGTCGATCCGAACCGAGAACGGCTGACCGGCGCGGTCGACGTCGAAGACATGGTCGGGGCAGGAAGGCTGGGTTCAAGCGCGGGCGCTCGACGCAGGACCGCAATGCTCTCCTCGTTGCCATCGCCGTGGAGCGGCGCGAGAAGAGCCTTGGCCGGCTGCGGATGGAGGTAATCCCCGATGCCGCCGGTTCTACGCTTAGCGCCTTCGTCCTTCGCACGATCGCGCCCGGCTCGACCATCCACAGCGACGCTTGGCCCGGCTACGCATCGTTGACTGCCCGCGGCTACAAGCATCTTCCGAAGTCGCAGCGAGCACTCAAGAAGGCCGGCCTCGACGCCAACGTCGTGCCTGGTGTCCATCGCGTCATCTCGAATCTGAAGTCGTGGCTTCAAGGCACGCACCACGGCGTCGGGGCCGACCATCTCGACAACTACCTCGATGAATACGTGTTCCGCTTCAACCGGCGGTTCTACAAGATGGCGGGATTCGAGACCTTGCTTGGCCTGAGCACGTCGCAAGCGCCGACCACTTGGGAGTCCCTCCGCGGCCCACTTCCCGACGACGATGTGCCTCGGCGACGCGGTAAGGCCACAGGTTTGACCCGCCTCAAGCGCGCCGCGGATCCGGTAACAAGTCTCGAGGCGGCCACGAGTTGACCGACGCGAAAGGGCATCATTGGCGGCGATGCCTGATCCGTCTGACCTGAACGACGAGGAGAACTGGACCGGCGGCTTCTACGAGTTGGCCTTCGAGTTGGGGCCGACGGATGACGCTCGCCTCGAGCAGGGGCTGCTGTCCCTTTGGCGCGAGGCATCGGTCGAGGGATGCTTCGCAGAGGTCACACATCAACCTGCCCTCCACGCTCCGGCCCCGCTCACCCTCGACTGCCTGGTCGGTCAAGCCACTTGGCGGCGTCGTTAGCCTGCCCGCCGAGCACGATCATCGCGTACGGGATCTTGCGGTGCGGTTCAGAACGGCGCTGACTGGCTGTCTTTCTACCTTCCGCTCGGAGCGCTGACCCGGACCGACCCAGCCGTCGGGGGTTATCCGTTCGGCGATGACTCCGGCGAGGCGGCGCTCATCTGGCGGCGACCCATCGACGATTGGCTAGCCGACGTGGCGACTCGGGTCTTCGACGAGGTGCCCTTCCTGCTCGGCCTCGTCGGAATGGAGGCGTTGGGCGAGTTCGATGCCGCCGACCTGGCCGGCCACGTCCCCGAGCAGCGTCAAGACGGAATCCTGATCCCAACAGGAACCGTGCTCACCTACCACCCGGCGAACCAGTAGGCACGACTACATCTTGCGCAGCGCTGAGACAACCGGATAGGCATAGTTGGCCCAATCCGCCTCGTCCTCGCGCCGCCAGGGCATGGGGTTAGGGTCCGCACCCTGTTGGACTCAGATGGAACAGGGGCCGATCGCGACTGCATCGCGATTTCGGGTATGCAGCCGGCGCTTCCGCCGCGGTATCCGGGCGCCGCCATTGGTTGAATATCGTGCTACCGCAGCATAGCACGATATCTCAGAACTGGTCGATAGGGTCACGGGACCCACGGTGTGCCGGCGCACCGGGAAGACGCAAACCTGGCCGTCTTCGCCGTGTCGCCGGGAGCATGATGTGTGGCGCGCGGCGCCGATGGGGCAGGGGAGGACGGATGAACAGGCCCGTGGGGCTGGATCGATCCAGGATGCGTCCGTCGATGAGCGGGCTCGTGCGTGTCGTCACTGGAGCAGTGGTGCTCCTTGTGATGGGGCTGGTGGGTCACCCCGAGCTCGCGCTCGCCGACGACGCCGCGCCGCCAATCACGATCCTCGAGTACGTGCCTCCCACGGTCCCGACGTGGCAGACGTTCGTTTTCCGGGCCGCCGTCGACCCCGTCCCGATCGACCACTTCGAATGCCGGTTGGACGCGATGCCGTTCGAGACGTGCATCAGCCCATGGGCGCCTGTGCTGACCGCCGGCCAGCACACGATCGCCGTGCGCGCGGTCGACGTGAACGGCCTCGCCGACCCGACGCCCGAGGAGGCGACCTTTGCCGTCCGCGACAAGGGCCCCGAGGTCACGGTGAGCATCAACGACGGCGCCGCGGCGACCGGCCGGTACCTCGGTTCGCCTTGCGATCACCGGCCCGGAGCTCTGGGCGGGCACCCGGGTCCACGTCGCGAACAACGAGGACGTGGACGGCGACGGCATGCTCGCGACCGCCTGGATCGGCCAGCTCCAATCGTTGATCAACGCCGACATGGGCTGGCAGCTGGACCGGGAGGATGCCGGCGGCAGCGCCACCCCCGGCGAGCACCTGGTGTGCGTGCAGGCCGAGGACGTCTTCGGTGACCTCGGCGACGTGACCTGCGACACGATCACCGTCGACCCGTCGATCGCGACTACCGTCCGGATCCGGGTCGCGGCAAGCGAGAACCCGGTGCCGCTCGGCGACCGAGGAATCGTCCGCGCCGTGGCCGAGGCCACCGACGGCGTGCCGATCCGCGACGGAACGCTCCACCTGTTCGTCAGCGGTGCGCCCGCCGCGCTCAGCGCTCTGGCGCCCGGCCAGCTGCGGAGACTGGTGCATGGGTCGATGGTCGCAGTTCGGCCAATGGCACCTATCACGCCGACGCCTGGTTCGACGGCTCCGCCGAGCTCGGCGACGCGGACGCTGCGACCACGTTCACCATCAGCTCGAAGCCCGGCGTCCGGCCGCCGCAAGCCTACTTCGAGGCGCCGGTCCCCCTGCCGCCCTGGGACGCGCCAGCGCCGTTCACCATGCTCCTCCGGTCGGAAAACAACGCCACGGCCAGCTACCAGTGCCGCGTCGATGGAGCGTCGTGGAGCGCGTGCGTCGGCCAGCTCGATGTCCCGGTGCTCGCGAATGGCAGCCACACGGCGGAGGTACGCGGTATCGGCCCGACCGGCGTGGTCCAGCCGGTGCCCGACCTCGTCAGCTGGCGGGTCGGATCCGCCGGGTTCGGGCAATGGTGGGTTTCGACGGCGATCTCGCGTCTGCCGACGGTGTCCCTGACGTTCGATCCCGAGGTCGGCGCCCAGGCCGTGCGCATCTCCAACAGCCGCGGACTCGATGCGCAGGGACGGCTATCCGAGGCGATGGAGATCCGGCCGGCGCCCGCCCTGGGAGCTCCGATCGACTGGAGCCTCGTCGATCCGACGTACGGCGGGGCCGATACCGACGGGCTCAAGACCATCTGGTACCAGGGCCAATGGGAGGACGGCACCTGGAGCGCTCCGCAGATCGCCGTCGTCCTGCTCGACCGCATGGCGCCCCACCTCGACCTGTTGATCGAGTCGGGCACGCCATTCGTGGACGCGTCGGACCTGCTGGTGCTCGCGAAGACGGACGAGTCCGCCACGATCCTGGTGTCGGACGATCCCGCCGACCTCGTCGACGTGGACTGGCGCGGGACCGGCACCTCGCAGGACCTCGCGTTCATCGCGTGGCCGGACGACGTGCCGCCGGGCACCGTCGGAACCCGGACGCTCTACGCCAAGGCTCTGGATAAGGCGGGGAACCTGTCGGACATCGTCTCGGCGCGCATCGTCATCGACCGTACGGCGCCCGTGACGCAGCTTCGTCCAATCGGCTTCGTCGTCGGAAGCCGCGTGTCGGCGAGCTCGGTTCGGGCGTGGATCCGGGCCGCGGCCAGCGACACCGGCAGCGGCGTGGCGCACACGAAGGTGCAGGAGCTGACCTCGACCTCGACCAGGACGATCGCGTCGACGACCTCGTCATCGGTCAAGGTCAAGCGGTCGCTGTCGTTGCATGCGAGCCTCCGCTATCGCTCCCGGGCCACCGACCGCATCAACCACGTGGGCGCCTGGGCGACCGGCCCATCGGTACGCCCGGTCCTGCGCGACAGCGGGTCGAGCAGGATCCGGTGGTCGGGTAGCTGGCGAACGGTTCATACGTCCTCGGCACTCGGCGGCAGCTACCGGCGCACCGCCTCGAAGGGCGCCACAGCGACCTTCCGGTTCACGGGACAGGCCATCGCGGCCGTGGCGCCCAAGGCGCCGGACCGGGGGAAGCTCGATGTCTACGTTGACGGCGTCCGGGTCTCGGTCGTCGACCTTCGGGCGAGCTCGTATCGCGCACGGCTGATCGTGTTCGCCCAGCGATGGTTGGCCTCCGGGTCGCACACCATCGCGCTCCGCAGTCGCGGGACATCCGGGCGCCCGACAGTCGGGATCGACGGGTTCGTCATCCTGCCCTGATTTTGGGGCGTGCTGTCCTCCGGTGGGGAGCCCGCTCGATCACGCCCCAGCAGAACGGATCCTCGCGGGTCAGGCGGGCGCGCAGCCCGATCGCGGCGAGGCGCGCCGACAGCTCCGCCGTGTCCCAGACTTGTACGTGTCTGTCGCTGCCGCCCGCGGACCCACGGACGAGGAGTTCGAGCTCGAAGCCGACCTTCGGACGCGACTGTTCACGACGGCCGTGGAGATGCCAGCCCCGCGCGAGGGCAGGGCCAGGACCCGGATCAACTGGGTCCTGCGCCAGCTCAAGGATGCGCCGGACGGCACCCGGATCCGGGTTCGCTATCCGAACGCGAAGGACTCCGTAGCGGCGCATCCTCAAGGACGTCCGCGAGAAGCCGGAAAAGCTGCTGCTCCCGACCGATCCGAAACGAGATCCCAGGGCGTTCCGGATCGCCCAGGCCAGGGACCTCGGCGCGAAGCGCGGCCGCGGGCCGGGCTCCTTCGTGCTCGAGTCGAAGAACCAGGCTTCCGACTTCTACCGAACCACCGTCCAGCAGCTGCGCGCCTGGTCTGCCTCGGCCCCGCGCCTGCCCGCCGCCGCCGAAGCCTCCGAGGAGGCGACGCCCGAGCCGCCGCCCTTCTCGTCGCCGGCAGAGCGCACGTTTGGTGACGCCTCGCTCCCGGAAGGCTGAGTTCATGTACGGGTCAATCCCCGACGACTGGCATGCCGCACTCAACGGCAAGCCGTCCGACGCTGAGCTGGCCGACATCATCGCGAAGGTGGATGCGGAGCGAGCGGCCGGCATCACCTTCTACCCGCCCCGCGACGAGGTCTTCGCGGCCTTGCACCTTACGCCGTTGGAGTCCGTCCGCGCCGTCATCGTCGGCCAGGATCCGTATCACGAGGAGGGTCAAGCCCACGGCGTCGCGTTCTCGGTCGTGCCTCCGTGCCGGCGACCGCCGTCCTTGCGCAACATCCTCAGCGAGCTCACGACCGACACCGGGATCGTGGTACCTGAGGACGCATCTCTCGAACCCTGGGCTCGGCACGGTGTCCTGCTTCTCAACACCATCCTGACCGTGCGAGCCGGCAAAGCCGCGAGTCATTCGTTGATCGGGTGGAATCACCTGACCACACGGATCGTCGAGGTCATGGCCGCTCGGGGCAGGCCGATCGCGTTCCTGCTGTGGGGACGCCCCGCACAGCGGCTCGCCAGACTCATCGACGATGGACGTCACGTCGTCCTCTGTGCGTCGCACCCGTCCCCGCTCTCGGCCCGCAAGGGCTTCGCGGGCTCCAAGCCGTTCACGACCGCCAATGCGCGGCTGGTCGCGATGGGCGCCGACCCGGTCGACTGGAGCCTTGCCTAGCCGCGCCGCTTCAACGAGCTCCAGCAGTCCGTAGCCGGCATCTCCCCCTCCTGACACGCAAAGAGCCCGGCGCCATTCGGAGGCCGGGCTCCATGCTGGTCGTTTCAGAGATCAGCTGCAGCCGGAGGTGCTCCCGCAGTTGAGGCATTTGTAGCAGCTGCCGTTGCGGACCATGATCGAGCCGCAGTCGGCGCAGGACGGGGCGTCGGCCTGGGCGGCGAAGGCGACCTTGACGCCGCCACCCAGCGAGGTCCCGGCGAACGACTCGAGCGTCCGGCCGTTGCCGATGGTCTTGCCGTGACCGTTGCCATTTCCGTTGGTCGCGATGACCGCCAGCTGGTCCCGGGCGGGCGCGGCAGAGGAGGCGGCCGCGCCCGCGCCAGGAGCTGGTGAGGCCGCCACGGCGGTCGACGGCGAATCCGGCGCCGCGGAGGCCGAGGGCGAGCAATTCGCGTCCGAGGCGGAGCCGAGGGCGTGGCCAAGCGAGCCCCCGGAGCTCGGAGGCGCCGGGTCCTCCAGGTCGGCCGCTGCCGAGACCCCCCCGACGGGACCGGCCGGGATCTCATCCACGACCTGCGAGCGGTCGATCAGCCCCAGCGACGCCTTCTCCTCGCTGGGCAGGAACCGTGACCCGAGCCACCGGAAGATGTAGTCCACGATCGACTTCGCGATCGGGATCTCGCTGTTCCCGGTGAACCCGCTGGGCTCGAACCGCACGTGGGCGAACTTGTTGACCACGTCCTTGAGCGGCACCCCGTACTGGAGCGCCAGGCTGACCGACGTCGCCAGCGTGTCCATGAGACCGCTGACCGTCGAGCCCTCCTTGGCCATCTTGAGGAAGATCTCGCCCGGCTGGCCGTCCGGGTACAGCCCGACGGTGATGTACCCCTCGTGCCCGCTGATCTCGAACTTGTGGGTGATCGCGGTCCGCTCGGACGGCAGCCGATGGCGGTGCGGCTTGGTCGCCTCCACCTGGGCGGCGGCCAGCTGCCGGCGCAGCGCCTCGATCGTCTCGTGGTCCTCGGCCGTCCCCTCGTCCTTCTTCCTGCCGGTGGACAGCGGCTGGCTGCGCTTCGACCCGTCGCGGTAGATCGCGATCGCCTTGAGGCCCTGCTTCCAGCCCTCGAGGTAGACCGTCTCGATCTCCTCGGCCGTGGCGGCCTCGGGCATGTTGACGGTCTTGCTGATCGCGCCCGACAGGAACGGCTGGACCGCGCCCATCATCCGGACGTGGCCCATGTAGTGGATGGACCGCTCGCCGTTGACCGGCTTGAACGCGCAGTCGAACACCGGCAGGTGCTCGGGCCGCAGACCCGGGGCGCCCTCGATCGTCTCGCGCTCGTTGACGTAGTCGACGATCTCTTCGACCTGCTCGGCCGTGTAGCCCAGCTTGCGCAGCGCGGCCGGCACCGTCTGGTTGACGATCTTGAGATAGCCCTCGCCGACCAGCTTCTTGTACTTGATGAGCGCGATGTCGGGCTCGATCCCGGTGGTATCGCAATCCATCATGAACGCGATCGTGCCGGTGGGCGCGAGCACGGTCACCTGCGCGTTGCGGTAGCCATGCTCCCGGCCGAGCTGGAGGGTCTCGTCATAGACCTGGCGAGCCGCCTCCAGCATCTCGGTCGGGACACCCTCCTCGGGGATCGCGTACGCGGCATCGCGATGCTTCCCGATGACGCGCAGGAAGGGTTCACGGTTGATGTCGTACTCGATGAAGGCGCCGCCGTGGTCGCGCGCGATGACCGAGCTCTGGCGATATGCCTCGCCGTGCATCAGCGCGGTGATCGCCGCGGCGTAGTTGCGGCCGTCGACGGAGTCGTACGCAAGGCCGCGGTTCATGAGCAGCGCGCCCAGGTTCGCGTAGCCAAGGCCGAGCGGCCGGAACCGGTGGCTGTTCTCCTCGATCTTCGTGGTGGGGTAGCTGGCGTTGTCGACCAGGATCTCCTGGGCCGTGATGGTGACCTTGGCCGCGAACCGGAACGCCTCGACGTCGAATTCGCCGTCCTCCCGCACGAACTTCATCAGGTTGAGGGAGGCGAGGTTGCACGCGGTGTCGTTGAGGAACATGTATTCACTGCAATTGTGAACGACCAGGCCGTTCGCAATGAAGTGACTCGTCGCATGTTCCGTCAGATCGAAGACATCTTCCTCGCCCAAAGGTGTCACTGATGCGAGGTCATCGATGAGCTCGTCGCTGTAGGTGTTGACGGTGTAATTCAAGCGCGCGAGGGCCGCGGCCTTGGCGCTCTCAGGTGCGAAGCCGATCTCGGCCTCGAACCGGAGACGCGAGGAACGCGTGATCCGGAGCGAGTGCGTCTCCTGCACGGCGTACGAGGCCATGCCGCCCTTGCCGTCCGGAAGGAGCGCCTGCAGCTTGCCTGCCCGGCGGTTCTCGTACAGCTTCGACTTGATCCCGAAGCCCAGCAGCAGCCGCTGGACCTGCAGCAGCAGCTCGTGTGACGTGGAGTCGAGACCGACGTACTGGCTCTTAGGGCCGGAATCGACGACCGTGCCGTCCGCCGTGAACAGGCCGCGCAGGATCGCGGCGAGGCTCGCTCGGTCGAGCGCGTAGATCTCGTCGGTGAACCGCTTGAGGGACGCCCCCTCGTCGAGCACCGCATACCGCAGGAACCGGTCCACGACCGGCCGCGAGCCGAACGCGAGACGCGAGCCGGTCGCGCCGAACGAGACGTGGACGTTGTCGTTCCGGCCGCTGGATCCAGCGGCCTTCAGCAGGACCTTCTGTGCGTTCACCTCGGTCGCGACGGCCTCGAGCACCGCGGCCTCATCCCGGTGCATCGTGAGGGTGACGACCTTCTGCTCCCGCCCGGCGATGACGCTCGACGTGAGCGCGCCGTCACCAACCGCCAGTCCGATGGCCTCCGCGAGCTCCTCCGACAGCCGCTCGCGCCCGAAGCCCGGGGCGTTGAGGAAGATCCGGTCGCCCGGCACGAGGTCCTTGACCGCCACGTCGCCCCGAGTCGTTGCGACCTTGTGGTCGGCGGTGATCCGAACGCGGTAGCCCGCCTTGGTCCGGAGCTCGAATACGGGCTTGTGCCCGGTCGGGAAGATCCGGTCGACGGGATGCGGCTGCCCGTCGCTGCCGATCACGTTCGCGGCCCTGCCCACGAGATTCGCGATCTTCTGCCAGCCCTCGTCCGTCGCCACCAGCGTGTCGCCGGTCACGCACGGGTTGGAGGCGTAGATCCGGTCCGTGGCCGCGCTCGTGTGCCAGTCGTTGATCGTGGTGTCGTACTGGATCCCCGGGTCGCCGCACAGGTGGGCGGCGACGGCCATGCGCCGGAAGATGTCGCGCGCCTTGTAGGTGCCGGCCGGCTGGCCGTCGGTGACCTCGTAGGTCTGCCACTCGGCGTCACGCTCGACGGCCTTCATGAACGCGTCGGTCACGCGCACGCTGTGGTTGGCGTTCTGGAAGAACACGCTCCCGTACGCCTCGCCGGTGAAGCTCGGGTCGTAGCCCTGCTCGATCAGCGCCCAGGCCTTGCGCTCCTCGTTGGCCTTGCTGTCGATGAAGTCGAGGACGTCGGGGTGGTCCGCGTCGAGGATCACCATCTTGGCCGCGCGGCGGGTCTTGCCGCCCGACTTGATGACGCCTGCGAACGCGTCGTAGCCCTTCATGAAGCTGACCGGGCCCGATGCGATGCCGCCGCCCGACATCCTGGCCTTGCTGCTCCGGATGGGGGACAGGTTCACGCCCGCGCCCGAGCCGTACTTGAACAGCATGGCTTCGGTCTTGGCGAGATCCATGATCGAGCTCATGTTGTCCTGGACCGAGTTGATGAAGCACGCCGAGCACTGCGGCTTGGCCTCGATCCCGACGTTGAACCAGACGGGCGAGTTGAAGGCCATCTTCTGGTGGACGAGCAGGTGCGTGAGCTCGGCCTGGAACGCGCGCAGGTCCTCATCGGTCGCGAAGTAGTGCTGGGTCTCGGCCCAGGCGGCGATGGTGTTGACGACGCGGTCGATGAGCTGGCGGACGCTGTGCTCGCGCTCCGGAGTGCCGATGTGGCCGCGGAAGTACTTGGACACGACGACGTTGGTCGCGAGCTGGCTCCAGAACGCCGGGACCTCGACGTCCTTCTGCTCGAACACGCTCTTGCCGGACTCGTTGCTGATCCCGGCCGTGCGGAACTCCCAGGTGATCTCGTCGTAGGGATGGACGCCGGGGCGCGTCCAGCGGCGCTCGAAGGTCAGGCCGCGGGTCCCCTCGCCGGTGAAGCTGGCGCCGTAGATGCCGCCCAGGCCCTTGCGCTGGGTCGTCTTGCCGGCGGCTGCGGTCCTGGTCCGCGCCCTGGCGGTCGTCGTCGTCGCCTTCACGTCCATCACGGGGACCACCTCACGAGCCTGGGCCATGTCGTGCCTCTCCTCCGTCCCGCGCCTGGGCGCGGGCACCTCCCTTGGGCGCCGGCGTCGCGGATGGGGTGCGATCGCCGGGCTACCGGTCTGCTGCTGCCTGCTGCTGCGACCCGGCTGCCAGGCGGGACGCCAGTGCGTGAGCTTCTAGCTCCGTACGTCGGGCGCTGTGATGGCTCCTCGTTCGGGCTTCCGTCTCAGCACTTCGTGCCTCGTCCGATGACCCGTCCCGTGGCGGCGGTGTGGTGTCTCCGCGTAGCTACGGGCCGGTCCGTCGGGCCGTCCCCGCGATGGTCGTTCCCGGGTCCCTGCCGGCGGTGCTTCGGCCGCGCCGACCGGGTTCGTTCCCGGGCCCTTCCGTCGCTGAGGCGACCCGCCAATGCTACGTCGCGGGGCAGGGCAGGTCAAGCCCAAAACCACAAGATGTAGTGGTCCCTGCCTCGCCCCGATCGCAACATGTGGTAATTGCAGGCATGCGGGCTTGTCCACGCCCAGGCCCCTTCGATCCACGTTTCGAGCCCGGTCGTCCACGCTGGCAGCCCGTTCATCCACTGCCGGCGGGGCCTTCGTCCACACCGCCGGGCGGGGTCGTCCACCGCGGCTCCGTGCCTTGTCCACGCCCCATCAACAGAACGTACGTTCTATCATGCTCCCGTCCGCGGGTCGCTGCCAGGTCCGCTCCCGCTCGCCCTCAGCGCCGGCCCTTCTCGCCGCCCACGGCTTCGTCAGCTACCCACCTCACGCTGGTGCGGTCGGGATCCCGGCATCGGTGGCTACGGGTAGAGCGCGTCGAAGGTCGCGCGGACCGACCGCGTGCGCGGTGGCCAGATGTCGCAGCTCTTCGTGAGGCTCCCCTCGACCCACGCCACGAGCGCCGCCTGGGTCCCCACGTCCAGGCCATTGCCGCGTGCCGCAACGGCGCGGACGCGAGCGAGGACCCGGTCCGAGCTGCCGACGATCTGGGAGGTCAGGGCGACTCGCTGGTCTGACGACAGGGCGAGCCAGTCGCTGCACGCGATTCGACCCGGATCCTCCGAGGTTCCGCACGCGGACATGACGGCGATCGCGCCGGCGAGGGCCACCGCGCGTGCGACCAGCACGATCCTCATGTGACGGAGTGTTGACAGCGGTTCGGCGATGTCAACACCGGCAGACGCTCGCCTTTCCGGCGGGAGCGCGGCCGACATCGTCGCACCGCCCGGTACCTTGTGCCGTCGCTCAGGCTGGGCGGGCGGCCCGGTGCCGGCGGACGCGGATCCGGTTGCCGCAACCGCGCGGATCGCACCACCGCCTGCTCCGGTTCTTCGAGCGGTCGAGGAACGTGAACCGGCACAGCGGGTTGCCGCAGCGGCTGAGGAGCTCCGGGCGGACCAGCACGTCGAGGAGCGGCAGCAGCAGGTCGTCGGCCAGCCCGTCCCAGCCGGCTGCCACGGCGACGATCCCGTCCGGCGGCGCCACCCGGAACGCGGCCCGCTCGAGGCGGTCGGCGACCTCGCCGCTCATGCCCGCCGCCGGCGCGTCGACGAGGCCGCGGACCTGGTCGCGGATCGCACGCAGCGGCCGCAGCTGCTCGTCGGTCGGCAACCCGTCCGGAACGGGCACCCTGTGGTCGACCAGCCAGCGGACCGCGGTCGCCGGATCGGCGAGGTGGTCGTGATCGGGACCGTCGGCGCGCGGCCGCGCATGCCAGTGCCCCGCCGGTCCGTGGCGAGTGTTGGCGACGGCGAGGACGTCGGCCACGCGCAGCCTGGGCCGCAGCTCGAGAGCGACCCGTGGGCCGGCGTCGGGGTGCGCGCTCACGGCTCGCGCTGGATCCAGACCGTCGCGTTGTTCCAGTCCGGGTAGCCGGTCCGACCCACGGCAACCACCCGGTCGTCGACCACGGCCACCCCGTCGACCTCGCCGCCCGAGAACGAGGTCTGCCAGGTGGCCGTCCAGTGGACACCGTCGGTCGAGGCCCAGATCACCGCGGAGCCCTTGGCCTCGTCCGATCGCCAGCCGCCCGCCGTGAACCCACCGGGCGAGACGACCACCGACTGCATCCGGACCGGGTTCGTGAAGCGGTGGAACGCGGGCTGGTCCTGGGCCGCGGTCCAGGTCATGCCGTCGGTCGAGGTCCAGCTCATGGCCCCCTGGTCGCCCGCGTCCAGGCCCACCGCGAGGAACCCGGTGTCGGTCGTGATCACGGCCCGCATCGCGCCGCCGTCGTCGGGCTCGAGCCTCGCCCGCTGCCAGCCCGACGCTGCCGTCCAGCGCCAGGCCGCCGCCGGACCATAGTTGGGGTCGCCGTCCGTGCCCACCGCGACGATGGTCGCCGGATCCTCGTCCGTGCCCGCCCCCGACACGGCGATGCCCCACATCCGGCCGCCCGCAAACGTGTCGCCGTCGTCGAGCGTCCAGGTCAGCCCGTCTTCGGAGCGCCACACGCCGGCGTAGCTCGCGGCATGGAGCGGATCATCGCGGTAGCCGCCCGCCACGAACCCGCTACCCAGGGCCGCCACCGAGGTCATGCCGCCGGCCGCGTACGGGACCAGCAGCGCATCCTGGCGCGGGGCGGCCGTCCAGCTCGTGCCGCCATCGGTCGACACCCACGACGTCGCACCATCGTGGTCCCGTCCCACGATCACCGTTCGGCCGCCGCTCGAGGTGACCGCGGTGGCCGCCGACTGGTCGACCGCGGTCAGGCCGTCGAGCATCGTCCACGTGGTCCCGTCGGCCGACCCGAACGCGATCGCAGCGCCGGGAGGCGACTGGATGCCGATCGCGATCAGGCCGCCTGCGGCCCCGCCCGGCACCGCCACGGCCGGCGCCGGCGCGACCCCGATGAGGTCGTTCTCCGCCTGGAAATGGCAGGGGTGGCACTGGTAGTTGGGCGGCAGGGTGGGCGCATCGACGACCGCGGACGGCTGCACGACGGTTGCGGTCAGCCACGCGTCGCCCGGTGCCGGTGACGCCGATGCCAGGCCGGCGGGCGACCCACCGGGTGTCGGGCCCGGGCTCGCGCAGCTGCCGAGCGCGACGGCGCCGATCAGGGCAAGTGTGACGCGACGGATCATGGCGGCCGGGGCCTCTGCTCACATGCGCTAATGACCGAAACAAACGAATGCATGTTACATCGCCGTCGATCCGGGGCGCCCGCGGCCGTCAGCTCCGGTGCCCGAGGGCAACACCTGTTTTCGGGCGGCTCGCGTCCCCGATCCGCCCGCGACCCGCTGGCGACCGCCAGGTCCCACCCCATCCAGGGGGGGCCGTGGCAGCGGGGCACCAAACGAACGGCAGCGGGGGTCCGGGGACCCACCTTGCGAGCCACCTTTCGGTGACCGTCGGCACCGCGGGTACCAGGACCCTTGGGGTATCGGTGATGCCCCCGGCGTCCCGCAGCATCGGGGACCCAACCGGGGTCGTCGGGACGGAACGCCTCGACGGCGACGCACGGGAAGCGATCCGAATCACGTCCATCACCGGCCGCCGGGGCGGCCGGCAAGGCCATCGATCCGGGGGTCGATATGAACGAAGCCCGCTCCACCATCGACGCCAGCACCCATCGGTCGCGCCGGGCGGTCCGCCGCCCCGTGACCCGGCTGACCAGCGCCCGGCAGGCCGCGGCGCGACGCAGGGGCAAGGGCACCGGCAGGCGCAACGGTCAGTCGCTGGTCGAGTTCGCCGTGGTGCTGCCGCTGTTCCTGCTGATCGTGGCCGGCGTCGCCGACCTCGGCATGCTGCTGTACTCGAACATGACCGCGATCAACGCGGCGCGTGAGGGCGCGCGCCTGAGCGTGACCGACCCGGGCGACCTCAGTGCGGTCGAGGCCCGCGTGCGCGCGATGTCGGCCGGTCTCGATCAGTCGGACCTCACGGTCACGACCAGCTGCGAGGCACCCGACACAGCACCGGCAACCACGTTCCACCCGTGCTCGGCGCCGATGTGGCAGTCGGGTGACGCGGTCGTGGTCAAGGTCGACTACGTCTACCACATGATCTGGCCGCTGGCGTTCGGCAATCAGATCCCGTTGAGCTCCACCGTCACGATGCGGATCGAATGATGAGCAACCTCGAGCAGGGCGGTTCCATCGCGCGGCGCTGGCAGCGATCCACGCGGGTGCCTCACGCGGCAGGCGGGGCACCCGGCACCGGGCGCCAGCGGCGGCGAGGCGAGCACGGCCAGGTCGTCGTGCTGTTCGCGATCTTCCTCACGGTGCTGCTGGCATTTGCCGCCGTGGCCATCGACCTCGGGGTCCTGCGCAACGCCAACCAGAACCTGTGGAACGCGCTCGACGCCGGCTCCCTCGCCGGTGTCTCGCAGCTGCCTGACGACGGCGCCGCCGCCGAGGACATGGCGCGGCAGTACGCCGCCTCGAACTACCCCGACGGCATCGCGCCCGGCACGGTCGACGTCAGCTTCCGTTGCGTCATCGGCGACCGCAACGGCGACGGCCTGCCGGACCTCGCGGACGTTCCGCTGACCTGCGATCCGGGGACGGTCCCGGCCGGCGGCTGGCGCTGCGCTCGGGGCATCTGCGCTGCGCCCTGCGACCCGTCCGCCGGGGACCAGTGCAACACGATCGTGCTCACCGGCGCCGTGACGGTCGGCTACCGCTTCGCCCCGGTCGTGGGCGTCGGCGAAGGGACGACCCAGACCGTGATCTCGGCCGCCTGCAAGGGCCCGTGCGGCTCGTTGCCGGTCGCGCCGGTCGACGTCGCGCTGATCGTCGACCGGACCGGGAGCATGAACGGTGTCGACACGACCAACGCGCGCGCGGCCGCCGACGCCGTCCGGTCGCTGTACAACCCGACCGCCCAGTGGCTCGCGTTCGGCATGCTCGGCCCGAGCCAGACCGGCGTGTCGTGCGCGACCAAGCCCAGCTCCTCGATCGGGACCGCCAACGCCCCGGCCGACCTGCGACGCTGGATCCCGATCGGGCTGACCGGCTCGGGCGCATCGTTCGGCAGCGACTACACCTCGGGCTCGAGCGCGATGGCGAACGCGATCAGCTGCTACACGAACTCGAGCACCGGCACCGACCTGACCGACCCGATCCCGATGGCGGCGTATGAGCTGACCCATTACGGACGGACCAATGTCCACAAGGGCATCATCCTCATGTCGGACGGGCAGCCCAACAACTCGACCACGAGCACGTCCAGCTACTGTGCGCAGGCGAACAGCGCCGCCACGGCGGCCAAGGCTGCGGGGATCGAGGTCTTCACGGTCGGCTTCGGGCTCGATGGCTCGAACGACGTGAGCTGCCCGGACACGTCGGGCGCGTTCAAGGGCAAGACGGCCACCCAGCTGCTGGCGAGCATGGCCACCAGCTCGGTCGCCGACAACGGCTGCCCGGGCACCGAGAACGACGACGGGGACCACTACTTCTGCGTGCCCAAGTCGACCGGCGCCTCGGCGGACCTGTCGGACGTGTTCAAGACCGCCGCGTCCTCGCTGGCCCAGGGCTCCAGGCTGATCCAGCTGCCGTAGGCGGACCAGGAAGATGACCCGGACCGACCCCGGCTACAGCCCGCTGTACGCGTGGAGCCCGCTGAACCAGAGCGAGCCGGAGTAGGTCACGAGCACCATCCCGAAGCCGACGACGAGCAGCAGCGCCGCCGGTCGTCCCGCCCAGCGTCGCTGGTTGCGCGCGTGCAGGTACACCGCGTACGTCAGCCAGGTCACCAGCGCCGACGTCTCCTTCGGGTCCCAGCCCCAGTAGCGCGACCAGGCGATCGACGCCCACCACGAGCCCAGGATGATCATCGTGGCGAAGATCGGGAACGCGATGATCACCGACCGGTAGGCCACCTCGTCCAGCGTCTTGTGCGACGGCAGCCAGGCGAACCGGTCGTCCCGACCCTGGACCAGGTACCCGACCCCGGCCGCGAACGCGGTCGCGAAGATCCCGTACGAGAGCACCGCCATCCCGACGTGGATCGAGAGCATCGCGGGGAACTGGAGCGCGGGCACCAGCGGCTCGATGTCGGACGGCAGGGAGGACGCGTACAGCAGCAGCGCGAGCGACACGCCCACCGGGATGAACCCGATCTGGCGGATCGCATAGCGGCGGGCGAGCAGCAGATAGCCACCCAGGATCGAGGCCGAGAACGCGACGCTGAACTCGTACAGGTTCCCGTACGGCCCACGCCCGACCACGATCGCGCGCAATGCCATCGACCCCAGCAGCAGCGCGAACCCGGCGACGGTCATCAGCTCGGCAACGCGCGACAGCGGGCTGGGCGAGGCCGACAGGTCGAGCGAGCCCGAGCTCGAGGCCAGGCGCGACGTCACGAACGACCCGCTGACCCCGGCCGCGGCGAAGGTGGGCTGGCGAGCGGGCGCGATGGACGGCAGCCGCCGCCCGTTCGCGAGCAGGACCGCGTGCCCGACGTGGGCCGCGAAGCCGATCGCGACCGCGATCGCGCCGACGACGAAGAGGATGAACGATGCCTGTGCCATGTTCCGTCCCGAGACGCTTGGGGCCGGACCGGGGTTGCCGGCCGACCCGGGTGGGGGGGTCGGGGCCGGCGCCGGCCGGCCGAGCTTCGATCAGGCGGCCTTCGATCAGGCGGCGGCGGCGCCGCCGGGCGGCGGCCCGGCCGGCCGGACCGCGATGGTGGGGGGCTGGAGGCTGAACGCCAGGCCGCAGTTGCCGCACCGGTCGCGGCTGGCCGGCCGGACGAGCCCGCACTTGGGGCAGGCGACGACGAGCTCGTTGCCCGACGCGTCGCGCGTCGCCCCGGCCTCGTAGATCATCCCCTCGGCGGGGCTGTACGGCTCCCCGGGCGGGTAGACGGGGAGGCCCCGGTCGTCGAGCGCCGCGGGCCGGCGGGGATCCCGGTACGCCGTCGCGAGCCGCGGCCTCCGCACGACGTACACGAACCACGCGAGCACGAGCAGCGTGAGCAGCGGGCCGACGACGCCGACGATCAGGAACACCGGCAGCAGGGCGACGAGGCCGCCCCAGTCGGGGATGACCAGCTTCGACGAGAAGTCGATCAGGCCGTTCCAGATCTGCTCGAGCTCATCCAGGATCACCGGCGCATGCTAACAGTCGAGGTCCCTGGCGTCCGCCGGCGCGGATGCCCGATGCACCGGCTGGCTGACGGGCGTCGCGTCAGGCGGTCCTGCGCGGGTGGCGCTTGTGGCGGGCGACGCGACGGGCGGGTCCGGTCTTGGTCGTCGCGCCGCGGCCCGGCTTCCAGCGGGGCTTGTCGTCGTCCTCGGTGCCCGGGCCGCTGCCCCGGGTGTCGATCGGCGGGCGTCGGTTGCCGGCGGCAGGGGAGGCGAGGACCGGCAGGTCGAGCCGGCCCAGCAGCCACTGGAGCGGCGCGGTTCGGGCGCCCCTGGCCATCAGCAGCGTGCGCAGCTCCCGGTCGTTGGTCACGACCAGGATCCCGGCGGCCATGGGGCTCGAACCGGCGGTCGGGACCGGCCGCGGCACGAGGTCGAGGATCACCTCGTCGGCCGTCCGGCGCCCCGAGTACCGCACGTACATGCCCTGGGCGACGCGCCCGTAGACGCCGTGGCCCATCCCGTCGAACACGAGGTCGATCGCGATCCGGCCCGGGATCGCGGCCCGCAGCCGCCCGATGATCGCGGCCGGTGGCGCCGCCGGGCCCGCCCCGCCCTGGCTCGTCCCGCCAGGCCTGCCCGTTCCCAGCCGGTACAGCAGGTTGGTGCCGTCGACGATCAGCCGGTTGGTGTCGTCGAGCGGCGATCGGGCCGATCGGGGCGGAGGTGCGGGGTGCGGCGGTGGCGCCTTGGGCATGCCCCAGACGGTAGCATCGGACGGTGCTCCTGCTCGTCGATCTCGATGGCGTCGTCTATCGAGCCTCCCAGCCGGTCCACGGCGTCGGTGCGGCGCTGACGGCGCGTGCCGCCCTGGGCGACGAGGTGGTGTACGTCACGAACAACTCGATGTACCACCACGCCGACTACGTGCCTCGGCTCGAGGGCATGGGCGCGCCGACCGGCGCCGACCGGGTGGTGACCTCGGCCCGCGCGACCGCCTTCTACCTGCGCGACGAGCTGCCCAAGGTCCGGCGCGTGCTGGCGGTGGGCGCCGGCGGGCTCGATCGCGAGCTGCGCGAGGCCGGGCTCGACGTCGTCAACGCCGGCTACGCCGCGACCCGGATGAGCCAGGAGGGGATCGACGGCTGGGAGGCCGCCGGGCACCCGGACGCCGTGGTGGTCGGGCTCGACCAGCAGGTCACGTACCTGCGGGTGGCCGCGGCGGCCGACTGCGTCCGTGCCGGCTCCACGTTGATCGCCACCAATCGCGACCCGATCTACCCCATCGAGCGCGGCTACCGGCCCGGGGCGGGCTCGGTGATCGCCGCGGTCGAGGTCGCGTCGAAGGCCACCGCCGCGGTCACGATCGGGAAGCCCGAACCGCACCTGCTCGCGGCGGCCGCACGGATGGTGGGCGGGGACCTGTCCAGCGCGGTGATGATCGGGGACGCGCTGACCGACGTGGCAGCCGGGCGAGCGGTGGGTGCCCGGACCGTCCTGATGCTCACCGGCGTGACGACCCGCGAGGTGGCCGTGGCGCTGCCACGGGACGAGGCCCCGACGCGGATCGCCGAGGACGGCGAGTCGCTGGCGCGGATCCTGGCCGAGCTGGCGGCCGGGTAGGGCGGCGGGCATCGCTCCTCGAATGGAACCGCGCGGACGCGGCTCGCGTCGACGGCGCATGATCGGCCGCCCGTCGATGCCCGGTCCTCGAGCCAGCGCTGCGTCGTCCGCCCTGATCGTCGCGACGCTCCGGGCTTCGATGGCGCTCGGTATCGCGGGCTGCTCGCTGCTGCCCGCCCCGTTCGGCAATTTGCCGGCGTCGCCCGGTCCAGGCGATGTCCTCTCGTCGCCCGGTCCAGGCGATGTCCTCTCGTCGCCCGGTCCAGACACGGGGCCGGCCGCCGATCTCGAGGCGCATGAGGCCCGGTGGCGCGCGAGCGGGATCGACAGCTACGAGCTGCTGATCTCGTTTGCCTGCTTCTGCCCCGCGACAGGAGCGGTCCGGGTTACCGTCGCGGCCGGGCAGGTCACCTCTGCCGTCCCCGTCGACCGCACCCTCCGGCACGTCGACCTGAGCTACTACCCGCTGACCATCGATGCGATCTACGAGCGGGCGCGAGCCACCATCGCGGGCGGCGGCAAGGTGGACCTGCTCTACGACGAGGTCACCGGGGTGCCCACGACGATCGCCTTCGATCCCGTCCCTCAGGCGATCGACGACGAGCTCGAGGTCAGCGTCGAGTCCTTCGCGCCGGCGACGCCTGGCCCTTCCTGACGCGGCGTGCGTCCCGGCGACGGCCGACGCGGTGGCACCATCGCTCGCGGGAACCGCACCGGGTCGCGTGGCGTCCCCGGCGCATGAGCGTTCGAGCGAGCGGCCGTCGGCGAGCGTCGCTCGCGTTCATGGCGACCGTGCTGGTGTCTGCCATCGTCGCGGGTTGCTCGTTGCTCCCCCCGCCATACGGCGTGGCGCCGGTGACGCCCGTGGCGCCGGTGACGCCCGTGGCGCCGGTGACCCCGCCCGCGGCCACGACGATCGATGGCGGCGTGACCCGCGCCGAGCTGGCAGAACGCGAGGCGGTCTGGCGCGCGACCGGCGTTCGCACCTACAGCCTGACGCTGTCGTTCCTGTGCGAGTGCGGCATTCCGAGCCCGCTCCGGATCTTCGTCTGGGACGGCACCTTGATGGATGTGCGCGACGCCGCCGGGGACCGCGCGGCCGCTCCAGGGATCGCGCTTACCGTCGACGGTCTGTTCGAGCAGGCCCGGACCACCATCGACGGCGGCGGCACCGTCTACGCGACGTGGGACAAGGTCACGGGCGTGCCAACCTCGATGACCTTCGATCCCATCCAGCAGGCGATCGACGACGAGCTCCACGTCACCGTCGACGACTTCGCCCCGGTCTCGACACCCCAACCCGGCCCCACCTGACCCAAGCAGAGGACCCCGCCGGCCGAACGTGGCCGACGGGGTCTGGTGCTCGAGCGCCGAAACGGGTGGCGGCGCGTGTGGCCAGGCGACCCGTCCGGTCAGCCGGGGCCGTGCGGCCAGCCAACCCGCGCTGTCAGCCGGCCCGTGCGGTCAGCCGCCGGTGACCGCGAACCACAGCGGGCCGTTGCCGGTCTGACCCGCAAAGAACACGACTGGCGCCAGGCATGGGCTCGGGAGGCTGACGGTCGCTTCGACCTTCGCGTTGCCGTCAGGCGAGAACGGGACGGTGTCGGTCATGACGATGTCTGCGCCGCCGTTGCAGGCGACGATCGCCCGGCCCGTCGGGATCGGGTTGGTGCCGGCGGCGCCACCAGCGGCGAGCACGAGATGGCGGACCGAGACCTGGAGCCGGCCGTCGGCGAACAGCTTGGCGTCACCGCGGTCGAGCACCCAGGGCAGGCCGCCGCCCTTGACGCCGAGCAGGACCTGGCCGGCGGTCGGGATCCCGGTCATCGAGGCGTCCAGGACCTTGGTCCCTGGATCGGCGACGACGGTGCCGGCCGCGACGGCGACTGCGATGGCCGCGCCGACGAGCGCGGGACGAAAGAGACGGAACACGCTGGACCTCCGTGGGTGACGATGTGGTCGGGCGGGGATACGCCGGCCCGGGCCGGGCGGTTTCCCCGAGGGCACGCGGGATCCCTGGAGCGACGCGGCCTCCGCGTGCCACGCGGTCGCCCCGCGCCACGCGGGCCGCGCGGCCGTCCCGCGCCGCCGTCCGGGCCGCCTCAGGGCGCGGCCAGCTCCGGGATGCCCGTGCCCCAGGCCGCCATCGCCGCGCGCAGCCGATCGCGGGTGGCGTCGTCGCAGAACGCGGCATCGATCGCCGCCAGGTTGATCGCCCACAGCTCGGGGAGCGTGACGCCGATCCGCGTGACCGCGCGCTCGAACTCGTCCGAGAGCGAGACGTCGGACACGGTTCGGTCGTCGGTGCTCAAGGTGACCCGCACGCCCGCATGGAGCAGCCGCCGCAGGGGGTGCTCGGCGAACGACGGAACGATCCGCGCCTGGACGTTGGAGGTCGGGCACAGGTCGAGCCAGGTGCCACGCTCGACCAGCTGCCGCACGAGGTCGGGATCCTCGATCGCGAGCGGACCGTGCGCGATCCGCTCCGGGCGGAGCGCGAGCGCCCGCCGGACCTGCGGCGCACCACCCCATTCGCCGGCGTGGAGGGTGACGTGCAGCCCGATGGCGCGGGCCAGGTCGATGGCCGGACGGTGGATCTCCGGGTCCGGGGCGCGGGCCTCGGGTCCGGCCAGGTCCACCGCGACCAGGCCGTCGGGGATGCCGCCGGACTCGAGCTCGCGCACGAAGGCGAGGTTGCTCTCGGGCGGGTGGATCCGCATCAGCGTGGCGATCAGGCGAACCTCGATGCCGTGGGCGGTCGCCGCCGTTCGAGCGCCGCGGGCCACGGCCTCGACCGCCTGCCGCCCCGTGAGGCCGTGCTCGGTGTGGAGCAGCGGCGCCCAGCGGATCTCGGCGTAGCGCACCCGGTCGAGGGCCTTGTCCTCGACGAGCTCGGCGGCCGTCCGCTCCAGCGCCTCCGCGTCCTGCAGCAGCGCGATCGGCAGGTCGAACGCGAGCAGGAGCTCGGCCTGGTCGGTCACCTGGTCGGGGGCGACGAGGACCCGGCGCATGCCGGCGTAGCTGTCCGGCGCGTCGATGGCGTGGGTGCGCGCCAGGTCGAGCGCGGTCTCGACCCGCAGCGAGCCGTCGAGATGGAGGTGCAGCTCGGCCTTGGGCATCGCGCGGGCGAGGGCGCGAACGGCGCGCTCGTCGAGGTCGTCGCGTCCGGTCATCTGCGCGCGGTGCCAGGTTCGACGGCCATGGGTCGGATGGTAGGCGGCCGGGGTACGGCGTGCTCCACGATCGGCGCCCCGGCCGGCCGGCAGCCGCGGTCGCGGGGATGCGATATCATGCTACTTGCGATTAGCACATTCCCAATTCAGGCTGGAGTCACCAATGGCAAGGATCGTCGTCACCGGTGCGGGCGGGTTCGTCGGCAGCCACGTCGTCCCGGCGCTGGCGGACGCCGGCCATCTCGTCCTCGCCGTGGTTCGGCGCCCGGACGACGGCGGTCGCGTCCTCGATCGCCTCAGCGCGGACCAGCGCTCGCGGGTCGAGATCCGGGTCGCTGACGTGACCGACCCGGCGAGCCTGCCCGCCGCGCTGGCGTCGGCCGAGGCCGTCGTCCACCTGGTCGCGATTCCGCGCGACTGGGACGGGGGGTCCAGCCTGCGCCTGGTCAACACGGAGGGCACCCGCAACGTGCTGGCCGCGGCGCGGGACGCGGGGATCCGCCGGTTCGTCCACCTGGGTGCGCTGGGCGTGGCGGACGACCCGGACCTCCATTACGCGAGCTCCAAGGCTCGAGCGATCGCGCTCGTCCGGGCCAGCGACCTCGACTGGACGGTGCTGAGCCCCTCGGTCATGTTCGGGCCGCGGGACGGGTTCTTCAACATCCTTGCTGGGCTGGTGCGGCTGTCGCCCGGGGTCGTGCCGATCACGGGCCGCGGGGCCGCCCGGTTCCAGCCGCTGGCGGTGGGCGACCTCGCCCGGGCCGTGGTCCGGGCGATCGAGGACCCGGGCACGATCGGCTCGGAGCATCCGCTCGGGGGGCCGCGCTACTGGACCTACCGCGAGATCATGGGCGAGGTCCTTCGGGGCATGGGGAAGCGGCGGCTCCTCGTCCCGCTGCCCGTCGCGCTCATCCGCCTGGTCGCCGGGGCGGCCGAGCTCGTCCACCTGCCGTTCCCGGTCGCGACCGACCAGCTGCGCCAGCTCCGGCTCGACAACACCGGCCCGCTCGACGCGGTCGTGTCTGCCTTCGGGTTCGAGCCACAGCCGATGGAGGGCGGCCTGACCCACCTCCGGTCGCGGCTCCGGGACCAGTAGGCACCGCCCGGGACCACGTCCAGCCGCGCCGCGGGCGCCCGGGCCCGACGCCGGCTGCTACGCTCCGGGCCGTGGAGCTGCGTGCCGCCGATGTTCGTGCCGCCGTCCGCCGTGTCCTGGTCGCGGTGGCCTGGGTCGTGGCCGCGTTCCTGATCGCCGCCGGAGCGGCCGGCGTCGTCACGTCGATGGACCACGTGCCCGGCACGTCCGCGCGGCCGGAGCTCACGTGGGCCGGCGACCACGCGGCGACCCCCGCGCTCGATGCCGCCACGGTGGAGCTGGCGACGCTGTCGGATGCCGTCGATTCCCTCGCCACGACGGCGCGCCATTCCCTGACGGACATCGTGGGTGGTGATGCCGACGCGCTGAGCAGCACGATCGACACCGGGACGCTCCAGGTCTCGACGGTCCGAACGGAGGCCAGCCGCCTGGCCGGGTCCCTGGTATCGGTGCCCGGGATGGGTGCCGGGGCCGAGCTCCGCGTGTCGCAGGGGGTGATCGATCGCTATCAGGCGCTGCTGGCGACCCAGGGGCTCACGAACGGGCTCGAGCGGGACTGGCTCGCGCTCACCAGCCGGGCCGTCGATGCGGCCAGGCTCACCAGCCTCCTGACGCGCCACGACCAGGAGGCCGCCGCTGCGGCGAAGGAGGGCGCGGCCGGCCACTACAAGCGCGCGCTGGCGCTCCTCGGCGTCCCGGACGCGACGCTCGCACAGGCGCGCAAGCTCCGGGATGATCTCGCGACGACCACGGACGTCACGACGCTCACGTCCTGGCTGGACCGCAACGGCACCTACGACGCCGCCCTGCGGGACCTGTATCAGTCGCTCGAGGACTCGAACGGGCGGGTGACGAAGGCCGTGCGCAAGGCGTTCGACGCGGAGGCCTCGGCCCGCGCCCAGCTGCCGGGTGACACGCGGGGGCTGGTGGTGATCATGAGCGACGTCGCCCAGGGCGGGCTCAATCAGGCGGTGATCTCGATCGAGCAGGCCCGCGGCAACCTGTCCTCGGCGCTCGACCTCCAGACGCAGCTCCAGACGGGCCAGCCGGCGGCGCCCTAGCGTCGTTCCTGCCCCGCGCCACCGGGCCGGGCGGCGATCCACCGCGTCACCGGGTCGGGCGGGTGAGGTCACGGGGGCACCGGGCCGGGCGGGGCATCCACCGCGCCACCGGGCCGGGCGTGGCGTCCACGGCATCGAGATGGCGTCCACGGCGCCACGACCGCCGCGGCTACACTGGCCCCAACGTTGCCGTCCGTGCCCGCCCAGTCGATTCCGGGCCGCGCCAGTGGGAGGATCCAGTGAAGGTTCGTGTCGTCTTCGACCCGCCCTGGGAGGCGGCCGCCGATGTCCTGGTCGTCCCCATCATCGGCGACCCCGAGTTCGCCGGTGAGCTGGGTGGCCTCGATCGGCGGACGGGCGGTGAGCTCCAGGCCGTCCTGGCGTTCGGGGAGCCGGGTTCCAGGCGATACGGCTCCGCGCTGGCTGCTGCCGGCGACCTGCCGGTGCAGCGGGTGCTGCTCATTGCGGGCGGGCCCGTGGACACGTTCGGTCGGGAGGCCGCACGCCGGCTCGCCGCGGCCGCCCTTCGCCGGCTGACCGGTCGCAAGGTGGGGTCCCTTGCCGTCTGGCTGGGTCCGATCGCGAACGCGCTGGGCGAGGCGGCAGACGCGGTCGGGCCCGGGTCGAACGCAGCGTCGGGCGACCTCATGGCGCTGGCCGCCGAGATCGTCGCCCGCGGCGTCATCGAGGGCAGCTTCGAGCCGAAGACGATCTACCGCGAGGACACGGATGCCGCACCGCCGGCGCTGGACGAGCTCGTGCTCATCGCGAGCGGGGCGGATCGCGCGGCCGCGGAGCGCGCCGCCGACCGTGGCCGGATCATCGGAGAGGGCGCCAACATCGCGCGCCGCCTGTCGAACCGGTCCGCCAACGACGTCACGCCGCAGGTGCTGGCGGACGAGGCGAGCGCCATCGCCGCGACCCACGGGCTCTCGATCGACGTGATCGACGAGCGACGGGCGGCGGAGCTGGGCATGGGCATGTTCCTCGCGGTCGGGCAGGGGAGCGCCAACCCGCCGCGGATGATCGTCATGCGATCGGGCGGCGAGGGCGAGCACGACACGCTCGGGCGGCACCTCGCCCTGGTCGGCAAGGGCGTCTGCTTCGACTCGGGCGGGATCAGCATCAAGCCATCCGACCGGATGGAAGAGATGAAGATGGACAAGATCGGCGCGTGCACCGTGATCGCGGCGATCGCGACCGTCGCCCGCCTGGCGCCCGGGATGCCCCTGCTCGCCGTCGCGCCTGCGGTCGAGAACATGCCCGGCGGACATGCGTCGCGGCCTGGCGACATCGTGCGAGCCCTCAACGGCAAGTGGGTCGACATCATCAACACCGACGCCGAAGGCCGCCTCATCCTGGGCGACGCGATGACCTACGCGGAACGCCTCGGGGCGACGCACATCGTCGATGTCGCCACCCTCACGGGCGCCGTGGGCCGGGCGATCGGCAACCTCGTGACCGGGGTGTTCGCGACGCCGGACCCGTGGTGGGCCGAGGTGGCGGCGGCGGCCGAGCGCGCGGGCGAGCGCTACTGGCGCATCCCGCTGATCCAGGACTACCTCGCCGAGATGGAGAGCTGGTACGGCGACCTCCAGAACACCGGCACGCCCGAAGGCTCGCTCGTCAAGAGCGGCCTGTTCCTGGAGCAGTTCCGGACGGTGCCCTGGGCCCATCTCGACATCGGCGGCACGGGCTACTTCCGAAAGGCGACCAACTACGCCCCGCGCGGCGCGACGGGCGTCACCCACGCGACGCTCGTGGAGATCGCGCTCGCGGGTGCGTCGGCCGGCTGAGGCGGTCGCCGCCCACGCGGTCACCGTCCCCGAGCCGCCGACCGACCCCGACCACCCGTGGTGATCACGCCGCTGGCCGTCCTCCTGGCGATGCTGGGCGCCGTCTGGGGGTTCGCGTCCGACCGGATCGCGACCCGCTGGCCGAGGCACCTCCATCAGCACGTCCACGACCACGCGGCGGACGACCCGGAGCACGTCCACGACCATCAGGCGGGCGATGAGCCGGTCGATGGACGGGCCTGGGCGCACGAGCACGCGCACGATCACCGGGCGGATCTTCCCCATGGGCGGGTCCTCCCGCGCGAGATCGGCTGGCGGACGGCCGTGGTCACCCTCACCGGTGCGCTGGCCCTCGGAGGCATCCCGCCGCGGTTCGGCGACCCGGTTCCCGCGATCGTGTTCGGCGCCTACGCCGCCGCCCTGGTGCTCCTGCTCGCAACCGACCTCGACCAGCGGCTGATGCCGGACGTGGTCACGCTGCCGGCCATCCCGCTCGCGCTCGTGTTCGTGCTGGTGGACCGCAATCCGCTGGTGCCGGTCGGCGTGCTGCCGATCGCCATCGTGGTGGCGCTCGCGATCCCGATCCTGCTGTTCCTGTTCTCGATCCCGTTCGGTGCGGGCGCCTTCGGGCTGGGCGACGTGAAGCTGCTGGTGTCCGTGGGCCTGGCCACCGGGCCGCTGCGCATGTTCACGGGGCTCATCTACGGCCTGCTGCTGACGGCCGTCGTGCTGGTGGTCCTGCTCGTCGCCCGCCGGATCACGCTCAAGAGCTACATCCCGTTCGGGCCGTTCCTGATCTTCGGCGCGCTGTGGGCGGTGCTGGTCGTCCCCTGACCGCGGCCCTTCGACCCTGCCCGCGACCGCGGCCCGTAACGCCCCCGCGAGCGCCCCATCGGACACCCCACCGCGTCGGGACGCCCACCGGGTCGAGACCCCGCCGGGTCGCGCTGTCGAAGCTCCACCGGGTCGCGCCTTGCTCCCGTTGCTACACTGCAGGCACAAAGCCGGTTTAGGTCGTCTCGGGAGTGCCCTCTGAGGCGGCGCCAGGATCCGGCGGGCGTATACCTGTTTCGCGCTCCGAGCCACGTCCAGCGGGGCGCTCGACAATCGAACGTCCGCACGAGATGAGGACGCCTTCTCGTTGACCCGCCACGCTGCCGCCCAGCATTACCCCCCGGCCCATCGAGGACGACGCCATCGACTCCTGTTGATGGTCCTGATCGTGCCCTTCCTGGTGGGGCTGGTGGCCGGACCGGTCGCCACGCCGCCGACGGTGCGGGGCGATCAGCTCGCCGACGCTCAGGCGCAGCAGAAGGCGCTCCAGCGCAAGATCGCCGAGCAGAAGCAGCTGATCGCATCGCTCGATCGCTCGCAGACCGCGCTCCAGGGCCAGATCGCGCAGACCCGCGGCGAGCTGTCGGGCATCACCGAGAACCTGACCGCCACCCGGCGCCGGGTATCGTCGATCAAGGACGACATCGACGCCATCAAGACCAGCTACCAGTCGCTGGTCGATCAGCTGGCCGATCTCGACGCGCAGCTGCTCGACATCGAGGCGCAGGAGGCGCAGAAGAAGGCGGAGCTGGGCGAGCACCGGTCGCAGCTGGCGGAGCGGATCCGCACCGCCTACGACGCGCAGCGGACCTCGATGCTCGAGACGCTGCTGTCGGGCGCCTCGTTCACCGACATGCTGACCGAGATGAGCTCGCAGCTCGACGCCGCGACCCAGGACCAGGCCCTCGCTCGCCAGGTCGCCGAGGACCAGGCGACGCTGCTCTCGCTGCACGACACCGTGGTGGCCGCGCGCGCGGACACCGACTACATCCGGCAGCAGACGGCGGTCCAGAAGTCCAAGCTCGACCAGCGTCTCGCCGATCTCCGGCAGACCCAGGCCCAGCTGCGCAAGCTCGAGGCTGCAGCCAAGGCCGCGCTGGCCGGCGAGCAGGCGGACTATGCGCAGATGGCCGCCGACGCGGCGCACATGCGCCGGACGCTCGCGGCCGCGGCGGCCGCGAAGAAGCGGCTCCAGAGGAAGATCGACCGGCTGATCGCCGCCCAGTACAACCAGGGCAACATCCCGTCGGAGTACAACGGCACCCTGCGCTGGCCGATGCCCGGCACGATCACGCAGGAGTTCGGCTGCACCGGCTTCTCCTGGGAGCCCCCGTACGGCAGCTGTGCTCACTACCACAACGGGATCGACATCGTGAACAGATACGGCACGCCGGTGCGGGCCGCCGGCGACGGGCGCGTGGTGTACGTGGGCTGGAACTATGCCGACGGCGCCGACCCGGCCTGGATCGTGATCATCGCCCACTCGTCGGCCCTGTCCACCTGGTACGCCCACCTGGAGGCGCGCTACCCGGTGCGGGCCGGCGACGTCGTTCACAAGGGCCAGGTGATCGGGTACGAGGGCAACACCGGCCACTCGACCGGCGCCCACCTCCACTGGATGGTCGAGCTCAACGGCACGTTCGTGAACCCCAAGCTGTTCACCTGATCCGGCGGCCGGCGAAGGTCGCCTGATCGGGCGGCCCGCGAAGGACACCCGGGCACCCGGCGGAGGGGTCAGCGCCTGCGGCGGGCGAGGGTCATCGACGGTGGCCGACACCCCGGCGAACCTCCCGGCCAACGTCCGGCCGTCGTTCATGATCCCGGTGCTAGCATCGACCGGACAGCCGTAAGCGCGGAGGGACGACGCGTGGTCAAGCCCGTCATGGCGGTCATCCTCGCTGGTGGTGAGGGCGAGCGGCTCTCGATCCTGTCGTCGGTGCGGGCCAAGCCCGCGGTCCCGTTCGGCGGCAAGTACCGGATCATCGACTTCACCCTGTCCAACTGCGTCAACTCGGGCATCGACGACGTGGTCGTGCTCACGCAGTACAACCCCCACTCGCTCAACGACCACATCGGGCGCGGCCGCCCGTGGGACCTCGACCGCAACACCGGCGGCGTGAAGATGCTCCAGCCGTACATCAAACGGGGGCGGGTCGCCGAGTGGTACCGGGGTACCGCGGACGCTGTGCTCCAGAACCTCAACGTGATCGAGCGCAGCAGCGGGGACACGGTGCTGGTGCTGGCCGGCGACCACATCTACAAGATGGACTACCAGCCGTTCCTGGCGGCGCACCGGCGACGCCGCGCGGACGTCACGATCGCAGTCCGGCGCGTGCCGATCGCCGACGCGACTCGCATGGGCGTCCTCGCGCTCGACGAGCAGGGTCGTGTCGTGGACTGGCAGGAGAAGCCCAAGCAGCCCAAGAGCGACCTGGCGTCGATGGGCGTGTACGTGTTCTCGAAGCGGGCGCTGACGCGCTGGCTCGCGGACGATCTCCACGACTTCGGGCGCGACGTCATCCCGGCCATGCTCGCGGGGAACGCCCGGGTGTACGGCTACCGGTTCGAGGGCTACTGGCAGGACGTGGGCACGATCCAGTCCTTCTGGGAGGCCAACATGGCGCTGGTCGAGGACGAGCCCGAGCTCGACCTGGCCGATCGCGAGTGGCTGATCCACACGAGGTCGGAGGAGCGCGCCGCGGCAAGGGTGGGCGCCACGGCCCAGGTGCACCGCAGCCTCATCTCGCATGGCTGCGTGATCAACGGGATGGTCGTCAACAGCGTGCTGTCGCCGGGCGTGCGCGTGGACATGGGCGCCGTCGTCCGCGATTCGATCGTGATGTTCGACAGCGTGATCCGGTCGGGTGCCGTGGTCGATCGCGCGATCCTCGACAAGGAGGTCGTGGTCGGCAAGGGCGCGATCGTGGGCGACGGCCCCGACTTCGACACCCCCAACCGCCAGGAGCCCGGCCGCCTCAACACCGGGATCACGGTGGTCGGCAAGCAGTCGGTGGTGCCGCGCGGGGTGCGCCTGGGCCGGAACGTGCGGGTCGGGAACAAGGTCCGGTCCGCCGACTTCACGACCCGCTTCGTGCGCTCGGGCGGGAGCGTCGAGCGACGTCCCGAACCCGCGCACAAGGACCCCGTCGCCGGGATCGACGAGGCGCCGGGGCCGAAGCTGGTGACCGCCGCGGGGGAGTAGCGGCGGCGGGTGGGTCCGCGCTCCGGCTCGAAGCCCCGCGCTCGGGGTCGAAGCCCCGCGCTCGGGGTCGAGCCCGCGGCCTCCGGGCTGGCCGATCCCGCGGCCTCGGGTCGATCCCGCGGCCTCGGGTAGACTCCCCGCCATGTCCATCGCCCCCCGGGCGTCGGCGTGCGTTCCGGCTGACGTCGAGGCCTGGCTCGACGACCTCGGCCTCACGCCGCTCGAACGTGCCGATCGTGAGGGCGTCACGTCGTGGGACCTCGTGCTCGATGGACGTCGCCGTGCGGCGCTCAGGGTCACCCTCATCCTCGACCCCACGCTCGCGCTGATCTGCTGGTCGCAGTTCGCGCCGCCGATCGGCGACGCGTTCCGCCGCTCGTACCGGACGCTCCTGCGCTGGAACGACGAGCTGCCGTTCGTGAAGTTCTCGATCGGCGAGGACGAGCGGCCGCTGCTGATCGCCGAGATCCCCATCGAGGGCCTCGACCGGGACCGGCTGGGCGTCGCGCTCGCCCGCCAGCTGGCCGTCGCCGACCGCTTCCACGAGGCGTCGGCAGCCTGGCTCAAGGCCGGCGGCTGGCCGACCGGGCGCGGCGCGGGCGCGTTGGATGGGCCGGGCGTCCGGCTCCTGACGCGCTACGCGAGCTCGCTGGGTGAGCTGCTCGACGAGGCGGAGCCGGTCGTCGGCGAGGAGACGACGGCGTGACCGCCGGCTGGCGGGGACCGGCGCGCGATGCTTCGCCCCGGCGGACGTTCGGTGCGTCGTGGCGCCGAACGGCGCGGTGCCACCCGGGGACGGCGCGCGATGCGTCACGCCGCCGAACGCGGTCCATCGGCCTGCTGGTCGCGATCGCGACCGCCCTGTTGCTCGGCACCCTGGCGCCGGTCGCCGGGGTCCTGCCCGTCGCCTCTGCGGACGCCGCCGCGACGGACCTGACGCTCGTCACCGACGCCGTCTACACCGTTCAACCCTCCCGGCATCGGGCTCGCGTCTCGATCACGATCGTCACCCGCAACCATCTCGCGGAGACGCGGACGAAGAAGTTCTACTTCGACCACGCCTACCTCGCGCTGCCGCCGTCGGCGCGGGGCCTCGCGATCTCGGGCGCCAAGGGCGCCTCGGTCCAGGTCGCCAGGCGGACGAAGCGGTCGCTGCTGGTCCGGATCAACTTCGGCTCCCGGCTGTACAGCGGCCAGTCACGCACCCTCAGGCTCACCTTCGACCTCGTCGACAAGGGCGGTGCCGGCGACCGCGAGCTCCGGATCGGCAGCAGCCTGGTGACCCTGCCGGTCTGGGCCTACGCCTCGCAGGGCGCCAGGGGGAGCACGGTACGAGTCCGGTTCCCGGCCGGCTACCGGATCGCCGTGGAGTCGGGCACGTTCACGAGCCAGACGGTCGGCGCGGACGGAGGCACCGAGCTCGCGAGCGCCTCGCTCGGGTCGCCGCTCACGTTCTTCGCCTACGTGAGCGGGCAGCGAGAGGTCGCCTACGCCGAGAGCCGGCTCTCGGTCCCGATGACCGGGCGGCCGGCCCAGCTGACGTTGCGTGCCTGGGCCGACGACCACACCTGGGCCAAACGGACGGGTGCGCTGTTCGCCAAGGCGCTGCCCGCGCTCCGGGACGCGATCGGGATCGACTGGCCGGCGAGCCAGCCCACCATCGTGCAGGAGGCGATCAGCCGCGCTGCCGGCGGGTATGCGGGTCGGTTCGATCCCGCCGACCAGCGGATCGAGGTTGCCTACTGGGCCGATCCGCTGGTGGCGGTCCACGAGGCGGCGCACGGGTGGTTCAACGGGGCGCTGCTGGCGGATCGATGGGCGAACGAGGGGTTCGCGTCGCTGTACGCGCAGCGCGTCGGGGCGACGATCAAGGCGGCGGGGTCGAGCCCGGAGCTGACGGACGCTCTCTCGGCGGCGGCGATGCCGCTCAATGCCTGGGGTCCGCCGACCGAGCAGGGTGCCGAGAGCCCCACCGAGGCGTACGGGTTCGCGGCGTCGCTCGCGCTGGCGAAGGCGATCGCGGACCGCGCGGGTGACGCGGCGCTCCAGCAGGTGTGGGCCGACGCGGCGGCGGGCGTGGGCGCGTACCAGCCACCGGCCCTCGACGCCGCGGGCTCGACGGGCACCACCGGCTCGACGGGCACCACCGGCACGACGGGCACCACCGGGTCGACCGGAACCTCGGGCTCGATGGTCACCTCGGGCTCGACGGGCACCACCGGCTCGACCGGCACCACGGGCTCGACGGGCGCCGATCCGGAGCCCGCTCCGGGCGTGCCGGACTGGCGTGGCCTGCTCGACCTGCTCGAGGCGCACACCGGGAAGGACTTCACCGACCTTTGGCGCCAGTGGGTGGTGCGACCCGACGAGGCGGCGCTGCTCGACACACGGGCGGCGGCGCGCCAGGCCTACCAGCGGACCCTCGACGTGGCTGCCGGCTGGGCGCTGCCGCGTGACATCCGAGATGACCTTCGCGCCTGGCAGTTCGACGCGGCGGTCGGTCGCATGGCGGATGCGCGGACGGTCCTCGCGCAGCGGGCGACGGTCGAGGAGCTGGCAGGGCGCGACTCGCTCGCGCTGCCCGCCACGATGCGCCAGCTGTTCGAGGAGGGCATGCTCGCCCAGGCGTCGGCGGAGGCGGAGGCGGAGCGCAACGCGATCGTGGCGATCAAGCAGGCGACGGACGTCCGGGCGGCGGCCACCGACATGCTGACCCAGCTCGGGATGCTGGGCGAAGACCCCGATGCGGGACTCGTGCTCGCCCGGGCCGACCTCGCCGCGGGCAACATCGACGGCACGTTCGCGGCCGCGGACGACGCCTACCAGGCGTGGAACGGCGCCTGGCAGGAGGGTCGGCGCAGGATGCTGTTCGGGCTCGCCTTGCTCGCGACCCTGCTGGTGATCGCGTCAGCCGCGATCGGTCGCCGGCGGCGCAACAGTCGCGATCGGGCGCTCAGCCGCGCCCAGGCGCACCGCATGCGGTCGTAGGCGATGTCGACCGCGCCGTCGGGGATCGGCCTGATCGGCCGCGCGCTCGCCGCCACGGTGCTGGCGCTGGCCGCGACCGCAGGGCTGGCAGTGGTGCCGCCCGCGCTGGCGCCCGTGATCCCGTCGCTGGGCGCGCTGGGCCCGCCGGTTGCACACGCCGCCGACGACATCGACGTCGGCACCGGCGCCCGCTATGTGATCGTCCCCGGCAAGGCGCTGGTGCGCGTGACGGTCGACATCGCGGCGGTCAACCAGCATCCGAACCGGACGAGCAATGGCGTCGTCACCCGCTACTTCTACAACAGCCTCAATCTCGGGGTGCAGTCGGAGGCGGCGCACTTCCGCGCCACCCAGGGCGGCAATGCGGTCACGGTGACCAGCGCCGCGCGGACCGGTTACCGGTTGGTCACCGTGCAGCTCGAGCAGAACCTGTACTTCGGCGAGACCGCCCACGTCCGGCTCCGGTTCGACCTGCCGGCCGGCCTGCCCCGCTCGTCGAGCGACATCCGGGTGGGTGCCGCGTTCGCCTCGTTCCTCGCCTGGGCGTTCGGCGACCATGGGTCGGTCCGGGTCGAGGTCCCGGCGGCGTTCGACGCCAACGTCTCGGGCAACGCGATGGACGTCGCGTACGACGCCGATGGCACCGAGGTGCTCACGGCGACCACGACCAACGCCGTCGACTGGTACGCCTGGATCGACGCGCGGAACGACGACGGCCTGACCCGCCAGCGGCTCGACCTCACCGACGGCGAGCAGATCATCATCCGCGCCTGGCCCGAGGACGCCCGCTGGCGAAAGCGGGTGGGCACGATCCTGGCCGACGGGGTACCCGACCTTGCCCGCCGGATCGGGCTGCCCTGGCCGGTCGACGGGCCGCTCAACGTGCTCGAGATCCACACGCCGCTGCTCGAGGGATACGCGGGCTTCTACGACGTCGCCCACGACGAGATCACGATCAGCGAGGACCTCGACGACCTCACGATCGTCCACGAGGCGTCGCATGCCTGGTTCAACGCTGACCTGTTCACGGAGCGCTGGATCACCGAGGGCCTGGCCGACGAGTACGCGTCGCGCGTGCTGGCGGCCGCGGGCGGCGCGCCGCTGTCGCCCGATCGTGTGAAGCCCAGCGCGAAGGTCGCATTCCCGCTCACCAGCTGGCCGCCGCCGGCACCGATCGCCGACACCGAGAGCGACGCCCGCGAGCAGTACGGCTACGACGCGTCGTGGACCGTCGTCCGGCAGGTCGTCACCTCGGCCGGCGAAGCGGGCATGCAGCTCGTGTTCCAGGCGGCCGACGCGCGAACGACGGCCTACGTCGGTGCGGGCGCTCCCGAGACGACCCGGCTCCCCAACGACTGGCGGCGCTTCCTCGACCTCACCGAGGAGCTGGGCGGGGCAACCGGGGTCGCGGACCTGATGGCGACCTGGGTGGTCCCGGCCGACCAGCAGGGCACGCTCGCGGCCCGGCAGACGGCCCGGGACGACTATCACGCCCTGGTGACCGCGGACGGGACGTGGGCCGCGCCCGTCGTCGTGCGGATGGCGCTCGACGGCTGGTCGTTCGACACGGCCGAGGCCCGGATCAGCGACGCCGAGTCGATCGTCGCCCAGCGCGACGCCACGGACACGCTCGCCGCGTCGCTGGGCCTGACCACCCCGACCGGGCTCGAGGATGCCTACGAGGCCGCCGACAGCGAGGCGACGCTCGGTGCGGCGTCCGAGCTTGCGCAGCAGACCGAGACGTCGCTCGAGGCGGTCAGGACGGCGACCGGGGATGCGGCGAAGCCGCGGGACTGGCTGGTCTCGCTCGGCCTGACGGGCAAGGATCCCGACGGCCTGCTGGCCTCGGCCCGGGCGTCGTGGGAATTGGGCGACTTCGCCAGGGCCGCCGACACGGCGGCGCTGGTGAGCGGGACGCTGGCCGTCGCCGGGGAAGCCGGACGGGGACGGGCGATCGTGATCGCCTCGGGCGTCGCGCTCCTGCTGCTGCTGATCGCGCTGATGGCGGTGGCCTACCGGCAGCGCCGCCGGAGCCTGGCGCGCCGTGCCGCAGCGGCGGCGAGGGCGGCCGCGGCGAGCGACGCCGGGTGGGGACCGGCACCCGGCCCGGGCTCGACGCCGTCGACGTCGGCTTGGCGATGGACACCGTCGACCCCGGAAGATCCCGATTGGTCGCCGGCTCCACCTGGGTGGTCGGCGACGCCGGCCGCCGCTCCGGTCGCCGCTCCCTCCGTCTCGCCCCGCGGCGCTCCCGACCCCGGTGGACGCGAGCCGCCCGATGGGCCGCTGCCGCCCGATGGGTCCCGGCCGCCCGATGTGCCCCAGCCGCCCGATGTGCCGCCAGCCGCCACCGCCGCCCGGCTGGCCCGATCCGGGCTGACGCCCGAGGCCGGAGGCCGGCCGCGCAGCCATCGGATCCGGTGGTCCACCGCGCACGGTCCGGGCGCCATGGGCTTCCGCCGCGTGCCGCCGCGATCCGTGCGAGCATCCCGTCGTGACCGAAGAATCCGATACCCCGCGTCCCGGGCCCGGCGACGGCGAGCGCCGCCGGACATCGGATCCCGGTGCTCCGAGCGAGGAGCGGGGAACCGCCGAGGAGCGGGAAACCGCCTACGAGCGGGGAACCGCCGAGGAGCGGGAAACCGCCCGACGGAGCGGGAAACCCCCGAGGAGCGGGAAACCCCCGAGGAGCGGGAAACCGCCTACGAGCTGCTCCAGCGCGGCCACGACCTCCTCCGGCGCCGGCACCACGCGCAGGCCGCCGTCGTGCTCGAGCGTGCCGCCCGGCTCGAGCCCGGCAAGGGGTCCATCCTCGAGGCGCTGGGTCGCGCGTACTACAACTCGGCGCAGCACGAGCGCTCACGGGAGACGTTCGAGGCATTGCTCGAGATCGATCCCTCAGCGCACTACGCGCACTACGCGCTCGGCCAGAGCCTGAAGAAGCTCGGCCGCGAGCGTGAGGCCTGGACGCACCTGCGGCTGGCGGTGGCGCTCGCGCCATCCTCGACGCTCTATCGCGCGGCCCTCGCCCGGATCCCCGCTCCCCGCCGCGAGGACGCCGCCTCGTCCTGACCCGCGTTGTCGCCGGGCGCTCCCGCTGCCGGTCAGACCGAGAGTGGGGATGCGTCAGGCGGGCCCTGGCTCCACGCGGTGGCCGTCGAGGGTCAGGCCGTTGCGGAGCGCGAGGCGGCGGAACCGCTCGAGCTCGTCGGCGGTGAATGCCGCGATGGGGATCATCATCGTGCTGCTGCCCGCGACGCGGATGAACAGCAGCGGTCCGCTGCGGGAGATCCGGTCGATGCCCGTCCATCGGATGTCGCTGTCGCCCACGATCCAGCTCGAATGGAGCCCGGCCTCGTCGAACCCGAGCTCGGCGTCGGCCAGCACCTCGCGCCGCCCGCGCGCCGCCCAGACGGCAAACGGGAGCGCGAACACGCCGGACACGATCGCGATGCCCAGCAGCAACGGGGGCAGGTAGACGCCGGCGTCCGATCCGATGGCGAAGGTCAGCAGGCCGAGCACGACCAGGGCGATGCCAACCACCTGGGCGCCGCGGACCGAGCGCATCCAGCGGGCATTGGCCAGCGCGTACTGGGCGGGGGTGAAGCCGTAGCGGACACGGGTCGGAGTCGCCGTCCCGGCCGCGGTCGACAGCCGGCGTTCCCGTTCGAGCCACTGGATCCCGATGATCGACTTCGCGTCGCGGATCTCGCCCGACTCGACCATCCGCAGCGCTTCCTCGAGCGACACCCGGATCAGCTCGAGATGCTCGTCCTCGTCGGGCTCCAGGCGCTCGTCGCCCTCGACGGCTTGCAGGCCCGTCGCCAGGTACAGGTGCATCAGCTCCGTCGCGAACCCGGGCGCGGTCCAGAAGGTCGACAGCCTGCGCCAGGTGCTCGCCCGGTGCCCCGTCTCCTCCTCGAGCTCCCGGCGGGCGGCGAGGTCAGGGTCCTCGGTGACGCCGTCGTGGACGTCGAGGGTTCCGGCCGGGATCTCGAGCAGCGCGCTGCCCGCCGGCACGCGCCACTGGCGAACGAGCAGCAGGCGCTCCCGGTCGTCGATCGCGACCACCGCGATCGCGCCCGGGTGCACCACGATGTCCCGGGTGCCTCGCGCGCCGTCGACATGCTCGATGGTCTCGGTTCGGAACTCCATGTACCGGCCGCGGTGGACCAGGCGGCTGTCGACCACCCGCTCGCGAAGCGGATCGTCCGGCGGATCCGGGCGCGTGACCGACGGATCGGCCGGCTCGCCTCCGGCGCTCACGATCGCCGCCCCCGAACACAGCAACGCGGAGCGCCCGAGCTCACGTCGAGCACTCCGCGCCTGTGGACGACGACTACGCGACGGCTGCCTCGCGCACCTTGGCGAGCGCCGCGCCGGTCTCCGCGTTGAACAGGTGGAGCTTCTCGACCGGGACGTGGAGCTCGAGGACATCGCGCGGCCGCACCTTGTGCGCGGAATCGACGATGGCCACGAACTCGTTGCCCTCGGACGTGACGTGGAGGAGCTCCTCGTTGCCGAGGTACTCGACCACGTCGGCGACGCCCCGGATGGTCGCCACCGAGCCGGCCAGCTGGCCCAGCTCGAGGTGCTCCGGGCGGAACCCGGCCACGACCTTGCTGCCGGCGCTCTGGAGCGCCTCGCGGTAGTTCGGCGGCAGCGGGAAATGGAAGCCGCCCTCGGACAGGTCGGTCGTGCCGCCGCCCGGGACGTTGACCTCGATGAAGTTCATCGCGGGACTGCCGATGAAGCCGGCGACGAACCGGTTCTTCGGATAGTCGTACAGCTCCTGCGGCGAGCCGACCTGCTGGAGCAGGCCCGTGCTCATGACCGCGATCCGCTCGCCCATCGTCATCGCCTCGACCTGGTCGTGGGTGACGTAGACCATGGTCGTGCCGAGGCGTTGGTGGAGACGCGCGATCTCGGCGCGCGTCTGGACGCGCAGCTTGGCGTCGAGGTTGGACAGCGGCTCGTCCATGAGGAACACGGCCGGCTCACGCACGATGGCGCGACCGAGCGCGACCCGCTGCCGCTGGCCGCCGGACAGCTCCTTGGGCTTGCGGTCGAGCAGCTTCTCGAGCTGCAGGATGCCGGCGGCCTCGTTGATCCGGCTCTCGATCTCGGTCTTGGCGACCTTGCGCAGCTTGAGACCGAACGCGAGGTTGTCGCGAACCGACATGTGCGGGTACAGCGCGTAGCTCTGGAACACCATCGCGATGTCCCGGTCCTTGGGCGCCACGTCGTTGACGACCCGGTCGCCGATCCGGAGGGTGCCGTCGCTGATCTCCTCGAGACCCGCGATCATGCGCAGGCTGGTGGTCTTGCCGCACCCCGAAGGGCCGACGAAGACCATGAACTCGCCGTCCTGGATCTCGAGGTTGAAGTCCGATACGGCGGTCACGTCGCCGTACTTCTTGTAGACGTGGTCGAATGTGACGCTCGCCATGCGCAACCTCCCGCCCGGCCTGAGGTCATCGCGGGCTCATGCATCCGGCCGCCGGCTGATCCGACGGACTCGAACGAGCCCCGTACGAGGTGCTGGCTCGGGCTACCTGGCATGCTACGAGTCCGGAGGGGCCGGCGCAACGTGCGCGACCACGCCGTGGGCCGTTCCGTCCCGGCTGCGACCGCCCGGACGGGACGGTAAGGTGGCCGCATGAGCCAGAGCCCCCGCGCCGGTCAGCCCGCCAGCCCCTCGGACCTGGTCGACGTCGGAGCGCTGCTGCGCGCCTACGCGGACGTGGTTCCGGATCCGTCCGACCCGGCGCAGCGAGTCGCGTTCGGCACCTCGGGCCATCGCGGATCCGCGTTCCGAGGTGCCTTCAACGAGGCGCACATCCTGGCCACCACCGAGGCCATCTGCCGCTACCGTGCGGCGCAGGGCTACACCGGGCCCCTGTTCATCGGCCGCGATACGCACGCGCTGTCCGAGCCCGCCTGGCGCACGGCGCTCGAGGTCCTGGTCGCCAACGGCGTCGAGGTGCAGGTCGACAGCGCCGACGGGTTCACGCCGACGCCGGCGGTGTCGCACGCGATCCTCGTCGCCAACCGCGGCCGGACCGACGGCCAGGCGGACGGCATCGTCGTCACCCCTTCGCACAACCCGCCCGAGGACGGCGGCTTCAAGTACAACCCGCCCAACGGCGGGCCGGCCGACACCGATGTCACCGGATGGATCCAGGAAGAGGCGAACCGGATCCTCGGGGGGCCGGGGAGCGAGGGCCTGGCCGGTGTCCGTCGGGTGCCGTTCGAGCACGCGCGAGCGGCGGCCGGGGCATACGACTTCCTGGGCACGTACGTCGAGGACCTGCGCAACGTGGTCGACATGGAGGTGATCGCCGCCTCGGGGCTGCGGCTGGGTGTCGACCCGCTGGGCGGTGCCGCCGTCGCCTACTGGGGCGCGATCGGCGAGCGCTACGGCCTGGACCTGACCGTCACCAACGATGCCGTGGATCCGAGGTTCGGGTTCATGACCCTCGACTGGGACGGCCGGATCCGGATGGACCCGTCCTCGCCGTTCGCGATGGCCCGGCTGGTGGAGCTGCGCGATCGGTTCGACCTCGCGCTGGGCAACGATGCCGATGCCGACCGCCACGGGGTCGTGGTGCCGGGGACCGGGCTCATGAACCCCAATCACGTGCTGGCGGCGGCGATCTCGTACCTGTTCGCGGGTGGGCGCTCGTGGGGCGACGGGGTGGCGGTGGGCAAGACCCTCGTCTCGTCCTCGATCATCGATCGCGTCGTGGCCGACCTCGGCCGGCGCCTGGTCGAGGTCCCGGTCGGCTTCAAGTGGTTCGTGGACGGGCTGGTCGACGGGACGATCGGGTTCGGGGGCGAGGAGAGTGCCGGGGCCTCGTTCCTGCGCCGCGACGGCAGCGTGTGGACCACCGACAAGGACGGGATCATCGCGTGCCTGCTGGCGGCCGAGCTGACGGCGCGGTCCGGTCGCAACCCCGGGGAGGCCTACGCGGCCCTGACCGAACGGTTCGGGGCGCCCGCGTACCGCCGGATCGACGCTCCCGCGACGCCCGGGATCAAGGCCGCGCTCGGCAGGCTGTCGCCGGCCTCGATCACCGCGACCGCGCTGGCCGGCGACCCGATCGTCGCCCGCCTGACCCGCGCGCCCGGCAACGACGCCCCGATCGGCGGCATCAAGGTGACGACCGCGCAGGCCTGGTTCGCGGCCCGGCCGTCCGGGACCGAGAACGTGACCAAGCTCTACGCCGAGAGCTTCCGCGGCGAGGCGCACCTGGAGCGGGTGCTGGACGAGGCCCGGGCGATCGTCAACGCGGCGGTCTGACCGGGCCCTGCTCATCAGCGCCGGCTCGGCCTCGCCACCCCAGGCCCTGCTCGCCACCCCCGGCCCTGCTCATTAGTGCCGGCTCGGCCTCGCCACCCCAGGCCCTGCTCGCCACCCCCGGCCCTGCTCATCAGTGCCGGCTCGGCCTCGCCACCCCAGGCCCTGCTCGCCACCCCCGGCCCTGCTCATCAGTGCCGGCTCGGCCTCGCCACCCCAGGCCCTGCTCGCCACCCCCGGCCCAGCTCGCCACCCCGGCCCTGCTCACCACCCCCGGCCTTGCTCGCTGGGCGGGTGACCGGTCGCATCGATCGCCGATCTGCTCGCTGGGCGAGCGGGCTGTCGCACCGGACAGCTCGCGCGCGCCACCGGTCGCTCGCGGAAAGAGCGACGCGCTGCGTCATGCCACCAGTCACTCCCTGGGCGAGCGAACCGGGGGGGCGCTGGACCCCCGGGCTGGACCCCCGGGCTGGACCACCGGACCGCCGGGCTGGACCCCCGGGCTGGACCACCGGACCGCCGGCCCCCGGCTGGACCACCGGACCGCCGGCTGGCCCCCGGGCTGGACCACCGGACCGCCGGGCTGGACCCCGGCTGGACCACCGGACCGCCGGCCCCCGGGCTGGGCCCCCGGGCTGGACCACCGGACCGCCGGCCCCCGGGCTCGACCACCGGACCGCCAAGGCCGCGGCCATTGCGCAACTTCCTTAGTCCAATCGGATGGGCGGGGCGGGACTTGATCGCCGCTCGCCAACCGGCCGCGGGCTCAGCAACCATGACGGAGGCGCCGGGTCGTTGGCCCCGCCAGTGTCCACGCGTGATCGGGAGGTCGCATTGCCGGTCCAGGCCGCTGCCATCGTGTGTCTGCAGTGCGGGACCGTGGCGACCCGCTCCGTGGCCCGCATCTGCCGCCGGTGCGGCCTGCCGTTCGGCGAGGCGCCGCCCGAGTTCGCCGTCTTGGCCGAGTGCCCGATCTGCTACCGCACCACGGATCCGGACGGCCGGCTCACGTCGGCTGCCCGTCCAGGCCTCCGGCTCGACATCCACCGCCACATCGAGGAGCACGAGCGGTTCCCGGTAGGCGACGACGCCTGGCTCGAGACGTTGCGGCTCAACGACCGGATTCGGATCGGCCCCTGGACGGCGCCGTTCGATCTCGTCCGTCGCTACCTGGTGACGGGCGTGGTCGACGCCGGGCGCAACCGGCTTGCCCTACACAACGCGATCGTCACCGCGATGACCCAGGTCCAGCGCTGGGGCCGTGGCGCCCAGGTGATGGGCGACCAGGCCGAGTGGCGCGCTGCCCGGGCGGCGGTGGAGGCGCTGATGGACCGCTACCACGCGCACGCCAGTTGGGTGTCGCGCCGCGCCTGACCGGCGTCGACGTCGCACTGCGCCGACGTCGCACCGCGCCGCGCCTGACCGGCGTCGATCGTCGCACTGCGCCGACGTCGCACCGCGCCGCGCCTGACCGGCGTCGATCTCGCACCGCCCCGACCTCGCACCGCGCCGCGCCTGACCGGCGTCGATCTCGCACCGCCCCGACCTCGCACCGCGCCGCGCCTGACCGGCGTCGACGTCGCACTGCGCCGACGTCGCACCGCCCCGACCTCGCACCGCCCGACCTCGCACCGCGCCGCGCCTGACCGGCGTCGACGTCGCACTGCGCCGATCTCGCACTGCGCCGCGCCTGACCGGCGTCGACCTCGCACCGCCCCGACCTCGCACCACGCCGACGTCGCACCGCGACGCGCCTGACCGGCGTCGACCTCGCACCGCCCCGACCTCGCACTGCGTGACCTCGCACCGCCCCGACCTCCCACCGCCCCGATCTCGCACTGCGCCGCCCTCGCACCACACCGCCCGACATCCGGTTGGGCTCGCCCGCCCGCGTCCGGCGGATCCCGTGGCTGGGCGGGCGCTCGGTCAGCGTCCCGGGTCCTGGTCGCTCCCGGCCTCCGTGCTCCCTTGCCGCTGGTCATCCCTGTCGATCGGACCGGCAGCACGAGGGACCCCGGGCAGCGACCGGCGCCCGGCCCGGACCCGGCCACCGCCGGGGAGCGGCGGAACGTAGCCAGGCGAGGCGGCGGCGGTCGCGTCGACGAACTCGTGGAGCCAGCGTTCGACGATCCGGCCCGCCTCGCGAATGTTGCTGGTGACCCCGATCGTGTCGCCCGCCACGCCGCCTGTCGTCCGGCGCATCACCCGGACACGCAGCGATCCATCGGTCCCCGGCTCGATCCACGCCCTGATGACGGCGACGGCAAAGGGCTCGGCACGTCCGTCCACGGTTGCACGATGACGCCCGGCGCGTACCGGATCGTCACCGCGCCATCGCCGGTCGCGCTCCGCGCGCGGTCGCCCGGTACGGGATGTCCGCGACCAGCTGCTCCATCAGCGTCGACGGCTCGAGGTCGAGCTCCTCGCGCATGATGCGGCGGAAGATGCCGTACTGACGGATCGCCTCGCTGCGATTGCCCTGCGCGAGGTGCACGGCGATCAGCGCGCGATGGGCCGACTCGCGGAGCGGCTCCGTCGCGACGGCCGCGAGCGCCGTCTCGGCCGCCCGCCCGAACGCGCCCCGCTCCGCGAGGAGGAGGGCGAGGCGCTCGAGCGCCTGGAGCCGGAGCTGGCGCAGGTGCTCGCGCTCGACGAGCACCCAGTCCTCGTACCAGTCACCGAGCAGCTCGCTCGATGAGGCGAGCTGGTCGAGCGCCCCGCCGTCGACCGACTCGTCCGTGTCCAGCAGCCCACGCGCCATCCGCACGAGCTCGTGGCTGTCGACACGAACGTCCGGCGCGAGCGAGAGGTAGTCGCCCCGCGTCTCGACGATCGCAAGCCCGGGCCGTCGCAAGCGCCACAGCGCCGACCGCAGATTCGCCATCGCCCGAACCTCCGGGACGTCCAGCCACAGGGAGCCGGCCACGTTCGGACGCGTCGCCGGCCCTGGGTGGAGGGCGAGGTAGGCCACGACGCGCTCGACGCTGGGCGGCAGGGCGACCAGGCGACCGTTCGCCCGCAGATCGAACGAGCCGAGCATCCGTAGCGTGATCGATGGCTGCAGCACGGCCACTCCACCCTGAGGTTCCGAGGCCAGTACCGGGGACGGCTCGTCGGATGCTAGGCCCGTCGTCCGGATGCCCGCAATCCGGTTATCCACAACGTTGTGCCGACGCCGACTCGGTACTGTTCCCGATCCGCCGACTCCGTGAGGGCGATACGGTGGCGCCCGACCATCACCCGGGCGTCACCGCCGCGTCAACGACGGGATCCGAGCCGCCTACACGAGGTACGAAGAGGGATCGCGATCCAAGATGTCGTTAGGGATCGTGTACGTCTCGTGCATTCCTGCCGGCCGACCGCTCAGCGGGTCGACTTCCGAGATTGAGCACACGAGACTCGTTGGTACGTACTGCTCGGCCCGGACAATCCGTGCTTTGGTCGCCTGGACTGGGGCGGGATCGGGACTCGCGGGCGCCGCGATCCTTGCGAGCAGGGTCGCATTCAACGTTCGGCCGTACGCCGGCGTCACGACATACATGAACGCGCGTGGGATGTCGCCCTGCGTCGGCTTGATGATCCGCTCGACGTGCTGATCATGCAGGCTGTTTCCGCTGCGGGACACCGGAGTGAGATTGCGCATGTCATTTCCCGGACCGCCGAGCCGCTCGTTGAGCAGGTGGCCGAGTACGTAGTACGAGGATCCGCGTTCCGTCCGGCGGAGGTTCAGGTCGTTGAAGATCGGTGTCGTCACGCTCGGCCGGGAGCCCTGTCGCAATTCGTTCGTTGACAGCGTGACGCGCATCGCCCGACCGAATGTGTTCACGAGGCCACCGTAGACGGGGGGACTGGTTGCGATGTAGTTGCGATACGCCTTGTTCATGAGTGCGGTGGTGGTTCTGCCGAGTTCTTCAAGGAGGCCGGTGATCTCGGCGCGGTGGTCGGTGTTGGTGGCGCGCGTGTGGTCTTCCAGGGCGTCGATCCGGTCGATGAGGAGGAGGGCGTATGTCTTGTCGGCATTGAGGTTCGGTCGACTGCCGATACCGCTGACGAACGATCGAAGGAGAACCGGATTCGACGCGACGATCACGGATGCACGACTACCTCGCTGCTCGAAGTAGAGGGCGTGCGCTTCCCCGTTTGCCAGTCGGAAACCCTTGCGGATGCCAAGCAGTCCCTGGATTCCCTGAACTGCGCCCCGCGCTCCCTGCGCGACGAAGCGCCCCAGGCGGCGAGCCGTCGCGACCACCCACTCGACGACGCGGTCGAGGGCCCGGTCGATCGGCTGGCGCACGCGATCGATCACCCGCTTGACCGCGTCGCTCACGTTGCCCAGGCGAATGAGCCGGGCAAGGAACGAGATCACGAGCGTCAGGAGGCCGGCCATCGTCGTCTCGACCCGTTTCGCCGCCGACCCGACCGCCCCGGCGGCGATGGCGGCGATGGAGTCGACGAAGGAGGCCAGCACCCTGCCGATCGTCCGGAGCCGCTCGACCAGGAACATGATCGTGTTGTAGATCGCGAGCACGGCCTGGATGAAGGCGCCGGCCGGGTTGAGGCTGGTGACCAGGGTCTGGATGGCGACGGTCACGATCCGATCGCGGACGAACGTCATGACCTGCTCCATCACCATATCGCGCAGGTTGCCGACGGCGTCGCGGATCTTCTCCCAGGCCGCGGCCGGACCTTCGCGAACGAGCGTGACCACGATGTCGAAGGTGGTTTCCAGAGCCTTGACGGCGGGCTCGCCGATGGCACGCACGAGCTTGCCCCGGATGTTGTCCCAGGTCAGGCCCAGCACGCTGAGGATGAACTTGAGGATCTCGCGCAGCTCGAAGGCCCTGGGGATATAGACGTTGGCGCCGGCCATCGAACCGGTGAGCCATTCGATGATCGATTGCCGCAGATGGGCCAGGAAGTTGGCCGCGAACATGCGGAAGCCGAGGATGCCGGCCCGGACGAGGTTCCGGATGAAGCCCACCGGGTTGCGGATGATCTGCTGGAACGCCCCCATCGCCTTGCGCAGGTAGGGCATCACGGCCGGCGCGAGGACATCGAAGATGATCTCGAGCAGGGTCAGGACCTGGTGGCCCGCCCAATGGATGAAATCCATCACGAAGCCGCCGAACACCCGGACGAGCTTCTTGAACGCTCGCGGCAGCAGGATGATGTCGGCGAGCTCCAGCGACCGCAGCGCCGCGACGAACAGTCCGGGGATCTGGCGCACGAACGCGAGCAGCCCCACGATCGTGCGCTGGAACCAGGCAAATGCTCGCGGCACGGCCTTTGCGCGCTGGAGGTTGTGCCACACGTCCTCCTGGCCGATGAGCTTCATGAACCCGCCGATGAGCGTCTCGGCGGTCCGCGGGTACGGGTCGCCGGTGATCGGGTCGCGACCCAGGACGGCCTTCAGGAGGTCGTACCCACGGGTGCCCTCGGCGAGCCGGGCCAGCGGTCGCAGGATCGCGTCCTTCACCAGGTTGAGAATCCCGACGACGACGTTGCGCGCGAGCTGCAGCAGGCGCCCGATCGGGTCGGTGACGATCCGTTTCGCGCGATCCCACACGCTGCCCAGGTGGAAGATGTCCCGCCAGCTGAGCGAGTCGAGGAAGTCGTCGATCGACTTCCGGATGGCGGCGCCCGACAGCCCGACCGCCTTGACCTGCTGCTCGACGAACGCGCCCGCCTTGTCGAACACGCCGTAGTTGTCGAGCGCCTGGGTGACCAGGTAGCCACCCGGCATGAACTCGATCAGGGCGCGCAGGATGTTCGCCGCACTGCGCTCGACCCGGCTCATGTTGATCGGGTTGAGCCCCAGGATGATGGTGAACATCCGAAAGCCGGGGATGATGTTCGCCTTGTCGGCGAAGTAGTCGAGGGCGTCGCTGATGCCCAGCCGCTGGATGCGCGGCGCGGGGATCCGGCCGACGACGCGCGCGGCGAGCCCCGACGCCGCGGAACGCGCTGCCTGCTGCGCCTCGCGCTCGAACGGATCGCCGCCGTCGCCGCGCGCGAGCTGGACCGCGGGCGCCTGGCGCTGCTGGACGACGTGCGCGACCTCGTGCGCCATCAGCGCCACGTCCGTCGGCTGCTCCCCGGCACCGAGGAAGATGTCCGAGCCGACGGTGACCGCCCGGGCGCCGAGCTCGCGGGCCGCCGAGGCCGCCCGCTGGTCCGTGTGCACCTGGACTGCCCCGAGGTCGGCGCCGAAGCTCCGCTCCAGCACCTGGCGGGTGCCGTCGGGGATCTGCTGGGGGCGGGCGATCCCGGTGACAGACGATGCCGATGCCGGGGCCGGCGTCGGCGCGGCGGTCGACCGTCGCGGGGCGGGCGCCGGCGCCTCGGCGGGCCGTGCCGGTGCAGCCCGGGCGATCACGAGCCGGTCGCCGCGGCCCGAAGCGGGCACACGGCACCGACTTTGCGGTACTCGCGCCGAACGCCCGCGTCGACGTCCGCAGTGGTGGGCACGACGCGCGAGGGGGTGCGGCGCATGGCGAGCAGCCACGCGTGCAGGGCCGCGTTGCGGATCTGACCACCGGTGAGCGCGCAGCGCTGGGCGATCATCGCCAGCGCACCGGCATCCACCGCGTGGTCGGCCGGCAGATGGTGCCGCCACAGGTCCCAGCGCTGGGCGGCGTCGGGCGGGCGGAACTCGATCACGACGTCAAGGCGGCGCAGGAACGCGCCGTCGATGCGCTCGCCGGCGTTGGTCGTGATGACCACGATCCCGTCGTGGTCCTCGAGCTGCTGGAGCAGGTGGTTGGTCTGCGTGTTCGCGAACCGGTCGGTCGAGCTGCTCACGTCGGTTCGCTTGCCCATCAGGGCATCGCCCTCGTCCAGCAGGGTCACCGCATCGAGCTCGGCTGCCTGCGTGAACACCTCGGTGATCCGCTTCTCGGTCTCACCGATGTACTTGTCGACGACGCTCGAGAGCTGGACCGCGTGGAGATCCATCTCGAGCTGGGACGCGAGGAGCCGCGCTGCCAGGGTCTTGCCCGTCCCGCTTGGCCCGGTGAACATCGCCCGAACCCCGGCAGACCGGACCCCGACGGGCCCGGGCAGCGCGTGCAGCAGGTGCTCGCGCCCCCGGCAGCGATCCTCCAGCAGGCGGAGCTCGGCCATGGTCTCCGCGTCGACGACGAGGTCGTCCCACGAACCGATGGCGTCGATGCGTGGTGCGAGCGTCTCGAGCGCACGGCTGCGGAGGATCCGGCTCGCGTCGCGCACGTCGCGGAGCGAGATGGCCGTCCGGCCATCGAGCGCCGCCGCAGCCCGGGCCATCCGCGCGACGCGCCGGATGGTCCCGCCGGCCAGCCGGTACCGCTCGGCGATCGCGTCGATGTCCGCCGCCGCTCGGTGCGTCCCGTCGACCCCGCCCGAGGCGATGGGCGCGAGCGCCGCCGCCCAATGGCGTCGGCGCTCGGCGGGGCCGGGCATGGCGAGCTCGATGAGGATCGTGCGCTCGAGGTCGGGTCCACGGGCGCCGCCGTGGCGCGGCAGCGTGATGCCCACCGGCCCGTCCCAGCCCTCGAGTGTCGGGACCTCGATCGTCTCGCCGATCGCCGGGTCGGCGCGCAGGATCGGCATCGCCCGGAGTGCGGCCGCCAGGCTCCCGATCAGCGGCACGTGATCGCGATCCACCGTGCCGAGGTCGACGTCGAGCCGGTCAAGGCCGAGGTCGCGAGCCACGGCCGCGACGAGGGTCGAGCGGCCGCTCCCCGCGGGTCCCCGGACCATCATCGACCCCGCCATGCCGTTGCGGAGGAGCTCGGGCAGGCCCCGCGCCCGGCGGGCGAGGTCCGCGGCGAGGATCAACTCGTCCATCGGCCGCGCGAGCTCGGCGGCGTGGTGTTCGAGGCCGTCCCCTTCGGGGAACGGGCCCCCGCGGAGCACGGTCCACAGGATCGGCGCGGGCCGGAGCGGGCCGTCGCCGCCGCGGTCGTCGGTCGAGGGTTCCAGGATGCCACGCCGTCGCAGCCGCGCCAGCCCGTCGCGCGCCGCCTCGCGCTGCTCGCGTGCGCCCGCTCCCGCGACGAGGAACGCCGCCGTCGGCCGGCCGCCGCCGCCACCGCTCAGCGCGGCCACGAGCCCGCCGAATCGCGCGTCCTCGTCGGCCATCCCCGCCGTGATGATCATCGCGATCGCGTCGTCGTCCAGGCCGCCCGCCCGACGGAGCGCCGCGATCGGCAGGTGGGTCACCGCGCCCGCTTCCCAGGTCGCCAGCTCGTCGCACCAGCGCCGCCATGCCGCAACGGGTTCCAGGGGCCTCGCCCAGCCGGGCAGCTGGTCGAGGTAGCCGTCGAGGAACGGGAAGGCGGCACGCACCTCATCGCTGTCGAGACCCGGCAGGCCCGCCCGCATCCGCAGCAGCGCGCCGAGGAACACGAGGTCGAAGTGGCGGGCGGCCTCGCCCGGCCCGGACCCGAGCCGTCCCGTCCCGTTGCTGCGGTCGATCGCCGTCATCGGTACCGGAACCGCACGGATCGGCGCGCAGCCGGCACCCAGCCGAGGTCACGATCGAGACCGGCGGCACGGACCGCGACGGGCAGCTCGTCGAGCGCCATCACGACGTCGCAGCTCCCCGGGCCGAGGAACACCTGTGCGCGCCGCTCGAGGAGCACGCAACGGATCGCGCCATCGTCGCCGGCCCCGAGGGTGTCGCGAAGGCGGGCTCGCAGGTAGCCCGCGAGCTCCGCGACCCAGCGCTCCTGAGCCCGCGCCCGGTGCGGGCGCCGCACGGCTCCTCGACGCAGGACGACGCTGCCCGGCCCCGCCCGGAGCAGGCGGCGAACGTCCGCCGGCCGGTCTGCCGGCGAGCGTGCGTCCAGCACGGCGAAACCCGCCGGGTGCTCGACGCGGACGCGGGCGTCGACGCGAGCCCACCGGCAGGCATGGGGCGCCGGGAACGGCCGGAGCCAGTCGGGCGGCAGGCGCCAGCTGGCCGGCGGACGCCAGTCCATGCCGGGCCGGGCGTCGGGGGGTCGGTCCGCGAGCCACGCGAAGAGCGGCCAGATCGCGTCGCCAGGTGCGGCCTCCCGTGCGCCCAGCTCCTCCCCGAGCAGGGTCAGGAGGTCCCACGGGTCCAGCCGGAGCTGCGGCCCGAGCGGCCGGGTGAAGTCGGTGTACAGGTCGAGCGACACCGCGATGACGAGGAGGAAGAACAGGCCACCAAGGTCGGTCACGATGGCGTCGCCCGGCGGATCGGCGGCCTTGCGCTCGGCCGCTGCCGGCTCGGGCCCGGAGTGGCGTGGCGACGGGGCGTCGGGACCGACCGTCTCGTCCCGCCGGGCGCCGCCCACGGCTGGCCGCGGGTCCGCGGCGCTGGTTGGCGAGCCGGCCTCACGACGATGCGCACCCGCGGCCCGGTCGACGCCGCGGATCGGCGGCGCGGCGATCTGCGCCGCGGTCTCGGGGACTCCGGCGCCGTCGTCGCCGACGGGCGCCGGCTGAACCCCGCCCGGTGCCACGAGCACGCCGGCCGCCAGGCGCCGGACCGCGGGCGCGAACCCGGGATCGTGGAGGAGCACCGAGCGCCGATGGACCGCCAGCGCGACCACGGCGAGCGCGGCGGCGGCCGGCGGCATGACGGCAGGGTCGGTGAGCGCCCCGATCTGCCGGTCGACCCGTGCCGCGGCGGCTCCGACGACGAGGGCGCGGCGGGTCGAGGGCGCGGCGCGCGCGGCGGTTGGCGGGGTGATCGGGGGACCGTCGACCGGCCCCGGTTGGGTGACCGCGCGGGCCACTGCCGTCAGGCCGGCCTCGGCGGCCACCGCAGCCGCGATACGCGTGGCGGCCGCGGCCGGCAGACCGGTCAGGACCGCGGCGACCGTCCCTCGCCGGGCAAGCAGGTCCACCACCGCGGGCACGAGCGCCGGCTCACGGTGCCACGCGATCGCGATGTCGCCGCCGAGCTCCCGGGTCAGGGTGCGCCACCACCACGATGTCATGGCACCGGGTGTCGCCGCCGCCTCTGCGAGGCACGCCAGCAGCTCGACACGATCGCGGAACAGGACCGCCTCGACGCCCGCCGGGACGGGGCCGTCGGCCGGCCTCGCCGCATGCCTGCCCAGCGCGTCGACGCGGCGCTCGAGGGCGGCGACCCACGGGCTCGCCGCCCACGCGTCGTCCTCGAGCCTGAGCGTCCCCGGAGCCGGGTCCGCGAGGCTCCGGATGCACAGCACCGCGGATGGTCCGAGCGACGCTGGGGCGACGTCGAGCGCAGCCAGGCGTTGCGCGACTGCGCGCGCCGCGTCCGGCTCGAGCCCCGCCCGGCGACGGACGCTGAGGCGGTGGACGACCGTGGCGGTCATGGCGTTCCAGGTTGCGGCCCGGACCCGTGGTCAGCCACCTCTGCCGAGATCAGCCGCCGCCGCCCTTCGGGACATCGGCCACCTTGGCGACGATGCCCAGGCTGCTGCCGATCTCCGGCTTCGTCTCCAGCAACGACGCGAACAGCGGGCTCGTCTCCATCGACTGCTTGAGCGTCGCGGTCTCGTCCGCCTGGAACATCACGGGCGGCCCGCCCTCGACCTCCGGCCCGGTCGGCGTGGCGGCCTTGTTGAGGATCGGCAGCGTGATCGTGTCGTAGTTGGCGACCACCGCGTCGGCCACCTCCTTGGTCTTTCCGATCTGGGCCATCAGCTCCGGGTTGCTGGCCATCGCCTCCCGCACGGCCAGGCTGCCGAGGAAGTCGACCATGACATCCTTCTCGGGCTTCGCCCCGGCCGGCGGAGCCGTCGGCGCCGGGATCTGGCGCGCGAGCTGGTTGACGCGGCCCGTGAGCTGCGCCGTCCCCTGGGCCAGCGCCGCGAGCACACCGTCGAGCGCTCTGAGCCGGGTCAGGACCGCGTTCCAGTCCTCGGCCTTGATGAGGTCCCCGGGCCGCACGTCGCTCGGAACGTCGGGCAGCGTGGTCGAGATCGGGGCCGGCGTCCCGTCACCGAGCACGATCGGACCGATCGGCGCCTTGGAGATGAGATCGCCGATGTCGGGCCGGAGCTTGAGCAGGTCATCGGCCGAGATGTTCTTCATCACGGGCAGGTCGACGTACCGGTTGATCGATCCTTCGAGCATGTCAGGTCCTCCGTCGTCAGCCGATCTCGGCGTGGTTGGCGTAGCTCCAGTGCTGGAGGTCAAAGCGCGCGTCCGCGAGGTAGCGCAGGTCGCCGGTCGCGAACACGACGCACGATGGCTGCTGTTCGCCCAGGCCCACCGGGATCGCCACGCCGGGGGCGATCGGCCGCTGGAGCGCGAGAACGTTCCCCAGGCCGGCGAGCCCGATGGGTCCACGGCGCCACGGTGGCACGCGCAGCTGCTGCGCGTTCTCCCGGACGAGGTACGTCCAGATCACCCGCTCGGCGGTGACGTCGATCGCGGGCTGGTCGAGCGCGGCCCGCAGCAGGCCGGGCACCAGCGCGGCCTCGATGAACGCCGGCCCGCGGACCCTCAGGCCTTCGAAGAGCGTCGTCCGGTCGAACCCGCGGGCGTCCAGCGTCGCGATCGGCACCACACCCACTGGTGGCAGGTACCGGAACCGATCGATCAGCCTCGCGGTGGCGGGGGCTTGCGTCTCCGCGAGCCAGTCGCGGCAGTCGGCCTCGAACTGGAGGTACCGAGCCTCCGCGTCGGCGACTGCGGCGCTCGCCATCGGGCTCGCTTCGCGTGACGCGGGCGAGACGGCGACCAGGCGGCGCCGGACGGCCCAAAGGTCGATGAAGTCGACCCCCTCGCCGGGACGCCAGAAGAGCAGCGCCAGCGGCACATCGGACGTCCCGAGACAACCCGCCTGGAGGTCATCGAGCCCGGTTCGCGGTCCCTCCTGCGCCGTGTATGGGTCGACCGCGGCCGCCGCCTGTCTCGGGTCGCCCTCGCCGTACATGCGATAGGCGAGCACGTTCCGGAGGTGAACGTCGCCGACCAGCTCGGGCTCGATGTCGACGGGCACCAGCTGGAACCGGACGCCCTCGACGCGCAGCGCGGTGTTGCAGGCGGCCGGGTCGTTGCCCAGGCCCGCGACCGACGCCTTGCCCAGCGCGGTCTCGGCCGGTCCGACGGCAAGCACGTACGCGCCGAGGCCCGAGGTCCCGGCCAGGACGACGTCGCAGCGCGCGAACGTCGAGCCGGTCTCGTCCGTGGGTGCGTCGACGCGCACGAGCCCGATCGTGACCCGACGGCCGAGCTGGAGCGCCTGGCCGTCGAGGTTGAACGCCAGCCCGGGTTCGACCGCCAGCACGGGTCGGGCGATGTCGCGGGGCTCGTCCTCGCTGACGATGAGGCCCTCCAGGACGCCGGACCCCGCCGCGCGGCCCAGCTGGCGCCGGGCGAGGTCGACGGCCGTCTGATCGGTCCGGATGTCCTCGGCGGACAGGGACCGGCCGTTGAACGCGTTGAGCCAGCGGATGCCGTCCTCCGCGATCGGCTGGCCGAGGGAGCGCGCGGTCTGGTCGACCATCACACGACCTCGGTGTAGTCGCTGATCTCGATCATGAATGCGAAGCCCTCCGACTCGCCGCCCGGTGGCGTGCCAACCCGGACATGGAGGCCGTCGCCAAGCACCTGGTGGCGCTGCTTGAGATAGTCGGGATCCTCCACGACCTCGAACACGTGAACGGCGCTCCCGCGGGCTCCATCGAGCACTGGCGTGCCTTTGACGACGTAGAGCCGATCGCGATCGAACTTGTCGAACAACACCTGGTAGAGGCTCGACGCGATCGGTCGGACCTTGAGCCCGCCGAACGAGAAGTGGGGCCGGTTCGCGGTGTCGCCATCGACGCCGACGTAGCCGGCCGCCACGACCGGGCTCAGACCGGGCGCTCCCGGCTGGCCGGGATCGCCCTTGTCGCCCTTCGGGCCGGGGGCACCCGCGTTGCCGGGATCGCCCTTGTCGCCCTTCGGGCCGGCCGCACCAGCGTCACCTTTCGGGCCAGGCTCGCCGGGATCGCCCTTGTCGCCCTTCGGGCCTGGGGCACCCGCGTTGCCGGGATCGCCCTTGTCGCCCTTCGGGCCGGCCGCACCAGCGTCACCTTTCGGGCCAGGCTCCCCGGGATCGCCCGTGTCGCCCTTCGGACCCGGAGCCCCGGCGGCCGCGGCGTCCCCGGGATCGCCCTTGTCGCCCTTCGGACCGGCGTCCCCGGGATCGCCCTTGTCGCCCTTGTCACCCTTCTCGCCGGGCGCTCCCGGATCCCCGGGATCACCCTTGTCACCTTTGTCGCCCTTCGGCCCTGGCTCGCCCTGCTCTCCCGGATCGCCCTTGGGGCCGGGCTCCCCAGCGCCCGCAGCGCCACCGGGATCGCCCTTGTCCCCCTTCGGACCCTGCGGACCGGCCTCGCCCTGCGGACCGGCCTCGCCCTGCGGACCGGCCTCGCCCTGCGGACCGGCCTCGCCCGGATCGCCCTTGTCACCTTTGTCACCCTTCGGGCCGCGAGGTCCCGGCACACCGGCGGCAGCAGCGCCGGACGATCCAGTCGGGGAACCCGTCAGCACCCACTCCTGGAGCATCCGCTCGTGGAGCATGTAGGGCCGGCGTCGCTCGTCCACCCGGACGTCGCCATCGGCGAGGACCAGGCGGTCGACGTCGGGGGCCACCGGGATCAGGATCTCGCCCAACAGGAGCCACCCGGCGGCCACATCGGGACCGCACGGATCGGCCCCGCAGCCCACGTCCACCCGGCGGTCCGGCCGAAGCTCGGTGACCCACAGGCGGCAGGCCTCCCGCAGGTACTCGGTGAGGTTCTCCGCGGGAAGCACGAGATCGTCGGGTGGCGGGGTCAGCCAGGGCTGGCCTGCGATGGCGGCGCCACCCGAGGCCGCACCACCCGCATCGCCGCCGACCGCGCCGGCTCCGGCGTTGCCACCCGCGGCGCCACCCGCATCGCCGCCGGCCGCATCGCCGCCGGCCGCAGCGCCGCCTCCCGCGTCGGCTCCCGCGGCCCCCCCTGCATCACCACCCGCGGCGCCACCGGCATCGCCGCCCGCCGCGGCCCCGGCGTCGCCACCGGCATCGCCGCCCGCCGCGGCCCCGGCGTCGCCACCCGGGGCCTCCCCGGCGCCGCCTCCGGCATCCGCCCCGGCTCCGCCCCCGCCGGCCGCGGCACCACCCGCCGCCCCATCGGTCGCTGCGCCGACGGCCGCCGTCGCCGCGGTGCGGAGCGCCGCCGTCAGGTCGTCGATTGATGCCGCGCCGCCCGGCTCGACCCGAACGGAGCGCAACCAGGCGACGACCTCCCGGATCCCGTCCTCCTCAGTCTGCGGCGGCGGGTCCAGCACGAGCTCGAGCTCGAACGCGTCCTCGATCCGCGATGGGGCGTACAGCTCATCCTCCGTCCGGCACGGCTCGCCCGGGATCGGCACGGGGTCGGTCAGCCGGGTCCCGTACCGGAGCACGACGTAGGCGGGCAGCAGTCCGTCGGCCGGCGGCACGACGCCGAGCTGCTCGGCATGGGCCGTGAGCCATGGCTCGAGATAGGCGCACTGGTCGGCCGGCACGCACACCAGCTCGCCCAGCGGCGTCACAGCCACACCGCGCGTCACGGTGACTCGCGGCCGCCGCTGTGGATCGTGCTCGTCGGGCTCGGTGCCGAGCTCGAGACCCCAGATCGTCCCGTAGCCGTCCATCTCCCGGGCCAGCGCGCGGTCGCGCGCCGACAGGTACGTGAACTGCTGGTTGAGGTCGTCGACGCCCAGGACCATCCCGAACGTGAAGTTGACGTGCTTGCTCTCGTCCGCGGCGACGAGCGCCGGCACGCCGACCCGAACGCTGGTGCTATCCATCGGTCCTCCTCGCGATCCGCCGGGTGGCGGCGTCGACCGACCCCGAGAAGACGACGGGGCGAGCCGGGACATCTGCCATGGTCGAGGTGAGCACGCCTTCGCCCAGGTACATCGAGCCGAGCACGGCGGGCGGTGTCAGGTCCGGGGAGCGGCTGCCGAGATCCAGCCGCGTGTCCTTGCCGAGGCGCGCCTCGCCGAGGCGGAAGGCGAGCCAGTAGGAGCGGATGTCGAACACCGTGTGTGCGGGCTTCTCGAGCTCCACGAGCCGGGCGACCCGATCCTGTGCCGCGCGGCGATCCCGCGTGTCGGCGCCGCGGACGGTCCTGCGCGCAGAACCGCCCGTCGGGACGGGGAGCAGGACACTGAAGCGGTGGGCCACCCGGACGCCGCGCAGGACGATCGACTCGAACGCGAACCAGTCCGCGAGCGGCGACCCGTCCGACGGCAGGCTGGCCGGTAGCTGGACCTGGTCGAACGAGGTCACGACGCGGGCACCGTGGAGGCGATGGGCGGCCGCGAGGGCGGCGGGAGTGGGATAGCGCCGCGCCAGGAATGCCTGCCAGCGCTCGAGGTCGGCCGGGCCGGCGCTGGGCACCACCCCCAGCACGTCGGCCGAGAACGAGCGCCAGGGTGCATCCCAGGGGGCGGCGGGCTGGGTGACCGGGTAGCGGCTGTCGGCCGGGTCGGGGGACGCGCCGAGCCCGCGCCCCGCGAGGTCGCGCAGATAGGCGGCGTACCGGGCGTGGAGGGCAACGGAGCCGTCGGACGGGGTCCAGCGGGCCATCGACGATGCCTCGCGCGGCAGCGCGGCGCGGGTCGGGTCGCCGAACATGGCCGCCGGCGCCCGCGTGGACTGGTAGCGCTCGATGACCCGCAGGCCACCCGGCTCCTCGGGCGCATCGGGCGCGAACAACCCGTCCCCGGGGCAGGCCACGATCGCGAGGCCGAGTGCCATCCGCAGCCCGCGCGGCGTCCCGCGGTGCCGGAACAGGTCGACCGCGTGGCGCAGGAGCAGCCGCCGGCGATCCTCATCCCAGGCCGGATCCATGACCAGGTCGAACCAGGATGCCAGCCAGTCGAGGGCCTCGGCGGGCGCCGACCGGGCGTCGAACAGCAGCTGGGCCGCGGCGATCCGGTCCTCGATCGATGTGAACAGGCCCTCGATGTTGGCGAGGAACCCGTCCAGGAAGCTCGACGACGGCACATCGTCGCGATACGCGTGGGGCAGGTACTGCTCGAGATACGAGAACCGCGGGTAGTACGCCCGCAGAGCCCTGATGCGCGGGCTGGTGCGTCGGTTGCCGGCGAGCTCGAGCTGGAGCCGCAGGTACCGGCCGCGTGCCGATTGCAGCAGGAGCTCCCAGGTGCCGTACGCGGGGTCCGCGGGCGCCGTCGGGAACGGTCGCTCGGGACCATCGCCCCGGCGGTACGGCGAGGGCTCCGGGGTCCAGCCCGGAGCGGTCTCGACGGCGCCCCGGTCGTCCGATGCCGCGCTCCAGATCCGGACGCTCGCCTCGCTGGGAATGCAGGCGTCGAGCAGGACGCGGTGCCAGGTGCAGCCGGGCAGCTGGCTGTCGAGGACGTGGGTCGCGATCAGCGCCCGCTCGGCGTACTGCGGTCGCGGCTGGGCGACGAGGGGGACCCACCGGTCGACGCAGTCGTACCACACGCCCCGCGGCGTCGCCACGAGAGCCCGGCCGCCGAACAGGCGCATCGGGTGGTACTCGCTGCGCGCCCGCAGCGGACCCGGCTTGAGGGTCAGCGGGAACCGGTACGCCTGGTCGCCCATGCGGTCGACGACGACGACCTCGCCCAGTGGGCGTGCGTCCCCGTTCCCCGCCGCGTCCACGCCGGCGGGCGCGTCGCCGGCGGGCGCGTCCGCGGCACCCGGCACGACGGCCATCGCGTGCGCGAGGAGCGCCCGGCGGAGCCCGCCCAGCCGGTGCGGCGACCCGGCCAGCTCGTTGACATGCGCGTCGAACAGGCGCACCACCGAGCCGGTGCGGCCGTCGCGAACATCGAGCACCGCGAGCACGTCATCGGCGGCCACGCCGATGTCGACGGGGTTGCCGTCGAGCTCTTTGGCATCCGAGGCGACGATCGTCGCGGCCCGCCCGCCCGCCGGCGAGCCCTGAACGGCGATCGCAGCCTCGCCGGCGGCACCGAACGTGGACGCGCCGGGCACCGCCGGCGCGACCGGACTGCCCAGCGGCTCGACCATGAGATGGCGGTCCAGCCGCCACACCCGCCGGTCCCCGGCCGGGCCGTCCAGGACGTAGGCGCCGCCGCCGGGCCGGGCGGCGATCTGCCACGGCTCGAAGGGCACGTCCGGCGGCCAGGCCACGTGCATCGGCGGACCGCCCGTCCGGAGATCGAATGCGAACAGGCCGCCCGGATCGAGCGTCCCGACCAGCAGGTAGTGGTCCTCGGTCACGGTCAGGCCCCGGAGCCGGGCCGGGCACACGGCCGGCGTCTCATGCACCGGCCCGAACTCAGCGCCCGTCGGCCGGGCACGCCCGCCCTGCGGGGCAGGACCGGGTGCCGGCCAGAAGGCCGTCGTCTGGCCGGTGCCCGACGACGTCACCAGGACCCCGGTCTCGGGCGCGTCGATCCAGTACCAGTTCCCGTAGCGGTCCATCGCCGCGCCACGCCGCGCATCGAGCGTCATCGGCTGCTCGCCGGTAGGTCGCGGAAAGCGCCACGCGGAGGTCGCGAGGGTCAGCTCGCACCGGTCATCGTCCCAGCCGGTGCCCTCGGTGGGTGGCGTGGTGGCCGCCCACCGCGTCGCCAGCTCGACCTGGCCGTCGAGGCATCGACCCCAGTCATCGGGTCCGAGCAGGAGCTTGTAGCGGGTGCCGTTGGCGTCCATCAGCACGCCTCGGCCGGCGCGGGCACCGGGAGGAGGTCGGGCGCGACCGCGCTCGGGGTCCCCTTGAGCTGGTCGAGGCCGAGCGCATCGCCGATGGTCACCGACAGCGCCGCGAGCCGCGGCAGCTCGAGGGCATGCATCGGGACCCCCTCGACCGGGCTCCCGTCGGGACCGGCCAGCAGCAAGCCGCGCACCTGTCGAACGCCGTCGACCCGGGCCACGTACGTGAGCAGCTCCAGGCGGCGGACCTCGGTGCGCAGCGGCCACCCCGTCGCCTGGTGCAGGTAGGGCGGCACGTCGGCGGCCGGATCGCGGGGCAGCGGTCCGAGGAAGGCGGTCAGCGCGCGCTTGACGGCCTCGCGCGTCTCGGCGACCGACCGATCCGGCACGACGTCGATCCCCACCGACACGAACAGCGGGACGTACGCGGGTCCGCGCAGGAACAGCTGCGTCGTCACCAGCCGGCGCGGGTCGAGGAACCGGCACACGGCGTCGAGGAAGTACCCGTCGGGCTCGGGGGTGTCGGGGTTGCGCAGGTCGTACCTGGGGACGGCGAGCAGCGTCACCGCGCCCGGCGCGTCCCCGGGGTCGCTGGCTCCGAGGCGGGGGTCGAACGCGGGCAGGACGTCGATCCGGCCGACCTCGACCTCCGGCGTGGCCATCGCGAGCGCCCGATGGTCGTCGGCGGTGACGAGCCGGTCGCCGTGGCGGAGGAAGCCGGCGACCCGTTTCTCGCCCGACGCCACGGTCTCCGCGTCCACGCCGCCCCAGGTCCGCACGGGGTTCAGGACCTTGACGCCGGGCGGCAGCGTCGGGCCCGTTGCGATGGCGCCCGGGCCGACGTTGCCCGCGGCGCCGTTGCTGATGTCGTAGCTCGCCCGCAGCGTCGCGCCCAGCGGCGGGCGCCGACCGCGCTCGCCGTCACCGAACGCGATCTCGCCGGCTTCCGCGTCGACCACGAACACGTCGGCCGGTCGGCGGCGCGCCGGGCGGCCTCCCGGCGGCAGCGTCGGATCGTGGAACGTGACCTCCGGGCCGGCGGCGGCAAGGTCGTCCACCTCGGTCCATGCGACGGGCGGCCCGTCGGTCGCGACCGAGAGCCGGACTGACGCGGGGATCACGGGCCGCCCGGCGAGCCGGACATGCTGATCCGGATCGCCGGTCCCGTCGGGCAGGGCCTCGTCGACGACCCGAACGCGCTGGGTCACCCGCACGGCGTTGATGCCGCACCACTCGAAAGTCGCCGGCTGGGCGGACGTCGCCCGCACCCGGATCCAGGTGATCAGCCGCTCGTCCACGGCCGTGTCGCCCAGCGAGGGCGGAAAGTCGCCGGCGCCGGCTTCGAGCGGCTCGAGATTCGTCCATAGCCCCATGGCACCCGCCGCCGGCAGCGTCACCTGCACCACGCCCGGCTCCAGGAGCACGTTGCGGTCGGCGACAGGATCCAGGACGCGGTAGGACGGCCGGCGATCGGTCGTCTTGGCGGGCAGCAGCCCGGTGCCCGCGTCGGGGACGCTGAACTCGAGATGGTTGGTCGCCCGGGCGTCGCCCAGCGTCGGGCCCGTCTCCGCGCCGGCGATGTCGACCACCGGCACGAAGCCCAGGCTGAGGACCTTGCCCCCGATGGCCTTGCGGGCGGCGGTCACGCGGCTGCGCATCGACTCGCCGGCTGCCGGCTTGTCGACCGGGCGGACGAGCAGCGCGACCCACAGCGACGCGTCCACGGTGTCGCGGACGAGATCGATCGGGGCCGCGTCGGGCGAGAGGACGATCGGCTGGTAGAGCGTGACATCGGGCGCCGGCCCGCCCGCGGCGGCGAACGACGCATACAGCTGGCGGTAGTGCTCGGTGACCTCGGGCCGGGCGTCGATCCGCTGCTTGGCGTACGCCCGCGCCTCGATCGGGAGCACGTCCAGCCCCTGGTCGGTGCGGAACGGCGTCTCCCCGGCACGCACCTCGACGTCGCGATCGAGGGTCAGGGTCTCGAGCGGCCCGCGCTCGTTGGCGATGGTCACGATCCCGCGTGCCGAGGCGGCGGGCAGGAGGGGCACCCCGAGGAGGCGGAGGAAGGCGACGCGGTTCCGCTCCGGGATCTGGTTCGCGCGGTACAGCAGCGTCTCGGTCATGAACGCGAACAGCTCGATGAGCGTCACGCCCGGGTCGCTCGCGTTGAAGTTGGTCCAGGCCGGGTTGTGGACCGGGATCCGGCGCAGCGCCTCCTCGCGCAGCTGGTCGTAGGTGCGGGCGTCGATCGGCGGAATCGTCAGCGGCATCTCGGCTACCCGTTCAGCGTGATGGCGGCGGTGACCCGCTCGACGGCCTGCGTGGCGACGATGCGGAAGGTGATGGTCACGATCGCGGTGGACTCGTTCTGGCGGTCGGCGACGACCTCGACGTCCTCGAGGGCGATGCGTGGCTCCCACGCGGCGAGCGCGCGCCGGACCCGGCCCTCGATCTCGCGCCACGTGGAGGTCGTGTTGGGATCGAACAGGTGGCGGTCGAGACCCGCGCCGAAGGTGGGCCGCCGGAGCCGCTCGCCGGGGACCGAGAGGATCACGATCCGCACGGCCTCGCGGATGTTCGCCTCGCCCTCCGACCACGCCACCCGGCCGTCGACCCCGAGGCGGGGCGGGAAGGCGATGCCCCGCCCGAGCAGGTCGCCCGCGCTCATGACCGCTTCCCCGGCAGCAGGATCGGGAGGCAGATCCGGAAGAACGGCAGCCACCAGAACACGATGTTGAGCAGGCTGACGAACAGCAGCAGCACGATCAGCGCACAGATCGTGATGATCGGGATCGAGAACGAGCACAGCATCCCGACGTCGATCGTGTCCCCGCACGCGAGCTGGCCCTTGAGGGTGGACGACAGATCGGTGACCCGGCACATCTGCTCGCGCAGCTGGTCCGACAGCAGGAACCCGACGTTCTTGGGGTACTTGCGCAGGTCCGCGATCGCGGTCTTGACCGGCAGCTCCACGCGGATCGGGCGCGCCGGGGCGTCGATGTCGTAGAACGAGGCGATCCGGAACGGCTCGCTGGGCTCGCTCACCAGGTCGATCGGAAACGGCACGCAGTTGGGGCGCCGGAACACGCACCGGACGACGTAGCGGGCGTCACCGCCGAGCTTGGGCATGGCGGACGTGTCGGCGCCCTGGGGCGGGGGCGCGGTCCCGGCGGCCGCGGCGGTCTGCGGTTGCTCCTGCAGCGCGGCGGCCAGCTTCGGTCGCAGGGACGCGGCATCGAACGGTGAGGACCGCAGGTCGACGTCGAGATCGGGTGCCGGGTCGGCCTCGGCCTCGATGCGCATGCGCTGGTCCCATGCCGCGACAAGCACCTCCCGCACCGTGGCCCCGCTCGTGGTGGTCGCGGCGCGGCCGGCGAGCAGCTGGTAAAGGTCGGCGGCGGCAGGCGCGACCGGCGAGGCGCCAGCGAGCACGGCGCGCCAGACCGCCGGCAGCTGGGTCGAGAGGAGCTCGGCAAGATCCAGCAGCAGGAAGCGGGAGGCCTCGACGGCCGTCGCCTTCGCGCCCGCGATCGCCCGCGTGCGAGCGTCGCCCGTCAACACCTCCGCGGGCGCCAGATTCGCGTTCCGGAGCGTGTCCAGCGGGCCGAGGACCCGCGTCTCCAGCTCGGCCATCCGGGGATCGATCGGTCGGCCATCCGGGTCGCGGTCCGCGATCGGCGTCGCCATCGGGCCGGCCGCCTTGAACGTGTCGCCGCTGCTGGTCGGGATCAGGCCGATGAGGAGGCGGCGGGGCTCGCTACCGCCGGAGCGGACCGGGACCAGGGGCAGCGTCTCCTCGCGGTTCGCCACGAGGTACCGGCCGCTGGTCAACGGCTGCCAGCCGCGGACGCCGTCGCCGGTGATCCATGCCGCCTCGAGCGGCATGCCATCCGCGTCGACCGACCCCTCGATCAGGCGCCGGAGCACGAACACGGCGCTCTCGCGATCGGCCGTGTCGAGCGTCCGGTCCGGCATGCCGGGGATGCGGCAGACGAGGGACGCAGCGATGAGGTTGAAGTGCCCGTGCGCCGCCTGGTAGAGCTTGAGCGTGTCCGGCGCACCGTCCCAGTCCGGCGGCGCCCCCACCGGCCGCCGTCGGTACGAGCGGGGCGCGGCGATCCGCGACGCGACCGCCGCCGGCCCCGTCGCGACATCCGCGGTGAGATCGGCCATGAACGTGTCGGTGGCGTAGCGCAGCAGCGCCGGCCGGCGCATCGCGGCCGTGTCGCCGGCGGCGTCCTGCCACAGCGGCGACCCGGTGACCCACTGGACGACGGGCGCGACGCTCACCAGATGTTCCCCGCGCCGGGCGTGTAGCTGGTGCCGATGACCGAGTCGGCCTGGACGACCTGGGCCCGCACCACGCCGTTGAACTGGGACATCGGCGCGTCGACGGTGAGCGTGCCCGCGGTGACGTGGACGGTCGCCGCCGAGACCTTGACCTCGGCCGCGGCATTCACCGTGATCCCGCTCGTGTCGAGGACGATCGAGTTGCCGTTGGCATCGCGGATCTCGATCGCACCGGGCCCGTCCCGAAGGATCACCTTCTGGCCGCCGGGCGTCTCGACCGTGAACCGCTCCTGGCCGTCGGTGTCGTCGAGCGCGATCCGGACCCCGTTGCGCGACCGGATCACCTTGCGCTCGTTCGAGCCCGAGCGGTCCATCGTCTCGGGCGGCGAATCGCTGCCGTTCCAGAGGCCGCCCAGCACGTATGGCCAGCGCGGGTCGCCGCCCTGAAACGCGACCAGCACCTCGTCGTTGACGTCGGGGATGAACCACGTCCCGCGGTTGCTGCCGGCCATCATCGTGCTCAGCCGGGCCCACGCCTCGTAGCGCGCGCCACCGGCGTCCGCTGCCCACGGCAGCACGACCCGGACCCGCCCCTGGCCGTCGGGGTCGACGATGTCGGTGACCAGGGCGGGGTACACGCCGAACCATCGGCCCACGGGCGGCGGGACCTCGTCGTACGCGGCGCGAACGAGCTCGACGGGGTCGAGGACGCTCATGGTCGCCCCAGCCCCGGGCGCTCGACACCGAACTCGGTTCGCATCCCGAGCACCGGATCGAACACGTGCCGGGCATCGGTGATGTAGTACCGGCCGTCGAACAGCGGCCCGAGGCCCGTGAGCTTCACCCGGCGGCCGACCCGTAGCCGGACATCGGTGTCGGCGAGCCCACGCCCGCGCACGAACGATCGCGCCCGGCGCCGGTACAGCGCCTCCGCCCGCGCCCTGGCCTCGGCGCTCGTGACCGGGCCGGTGTGCGCCACGCGCTCCTTGCGGGTGGCCAGCGCGGTGCCCAGGATGGCGCCCCCGGCATCACCCCCGCCGAGCTCAGGCTGGATGGCGCTCGTCGTGGCCGTCTCGCTGATCGCCTGCTTGGCGGACACATCCCAGCCGCCCACGGAGACCTCGCTCGCCTGGTCGACCAGGTCGGCGGTCACCGTGAACTCGCGCAGCTCGTGCCCGTACCCGAGCTCCAGGTCGTCCCCGGTCCGATCCGCTCGCCGCCGAACGAGCAGCTTGCGGTCCTCGACCCAGACCTCGGCGTCCTGCGCCCGGCAGCGGTCATGGATGAACGCGAGGTCGCTCTGGTTGAGCTGGGCGAGCACCCGATGGGTCGGGCCCGTCAGCTGGACATCGGCCGTCAGCCCGTGCTCGCCGGCGATCCGCCGGATCACCGACTCGTCCGAAACGTCGGTGAACGTCCGCGACCGCCGCGTCATCCGCAGGTCCTGGAGGCGATCCTCGGCCAGGAGCACGAGCGTGGGCGGGCTGCCCTCGGGATACCCGCCCTCGAGCCCCGTGATCCGGCCGGAGAACAGGGGCTTGCCCTGGATCGAGATCCCGAGCGGCTTGCCGAAGTCGATGTCCCGGCGATCGAAGTACAGGAACCCCGGCTGGTCCCGCACCGGGCCCCAGTTGCCGACCGCGAGCTCGCACGCCGAGATCCCGGACACCGACTCCGCGATCCGCAGCGCGAGCATGCCCTGGGCAAGGGTCGGACTCTCCTGGCCGTTCAGCAGCACGGTCGGGCGGGAGATGCGGACGGCGGGTGCGCCGGCGTCGGCCATCAGACGGCGCGCAACCGGGCCGCGCGTGCAGCGCGCTGCTCGAGGTGCCGGTCGACCTGGCGCCGGACGTCCTTGTGCCGGCCGCCATCGGGCTGGGTCGCCGGCGCGGCCTCCTGGCCCGCGGCCGGCGGCTCTGCCGGTGTGACCTCGAGCTCGTTGATGACGACGGGCATGGGTGCCTCCTAGCCGCCGATCCGGGGCGGGGTGACGTTGAGGTCGATCAGCCGGCCGGGGTCCAGGCGGCGCGGGTTCTCGATCCCGTTGGCGCTCGCGATCGACTGCCAGTCCGCCGTGCCGCCGGCGTCGGCCATCGCCTGGAGCGTCGACCCCTGGGTGGTCGGGGCGAGGGGCTGCGTCCCCGGCGTGCGGGGCGCGCCGGGCGACGTGCCACCGGCCCCGCCGGCGCCGCTGGTGGGCCCGAACACGAACGTGCTGATCTTCTGCTGGGACAGGGCGAGGCCGAGGCTGGCCCGCAGGGGGCGGCCGTCGGGCGAGAAGAACTCGAGGCTCTCCTCCAGCGAGTCCATCATCCCGTCGAACTGGAACGAGCCCCAGGCGAACCGCACGCCCGGCGGGACGAACTGGCCCGCCGCGCCGCCCGTCACCGGCTGCGGCGTGATGAAGTACGCCACCCGCTCGGTGAGCTTGCGGACGTCGGTGAACGTCGAGCCGTCGGGCTGCGGCGCGGTCACGTCGAACCACAGCTGGAGCGCGAGCTTGGTCGTCCCGGCACCCACGAACTGGCGGGTCGGGCCGCCGCGCTGGTCGCCGCCGCCCTGCGGCTGCTGGATCTGGTTGGCGAAGCTGACCTTGAGCGTCTCGGGGTTGAACTGGACGGTCACCTGGCGGCCGCCCTGGCGGACGTCGCGGTGCTGGCTGTCGAGCTCGAGCAGCCTGGCGTGGGCGAGGTTGACGGCCGGCTCAGGCATTGCCGGCGCCCCCGGGCCGCTTGAGGACCATGGTCTCGTAGGCGAGCTGCAGCTCCTCGATCGCGACCATGCCGTCCTTCGCGTTGAGGGCGGGCGCCTTGAGCTTGGTCGGCAGACACCGCCCGAGCACCCAGCGGGCGCGCTCGGTCGAGCGATCGGGGGCGTACAGCACGACCTCGCCGTCCGCGCGCACGCTCGGATCGCGGACGACGGTCCCGAACCAGTCCCACAGGTCGAACGAGGCTGTCAGACCACGCTTGAGGGTGAGCGTCCCGTACGAGGTCATCCCGGGCAGCCGGACCAGGGTCGCGTTGTTGCCGCCCTCCTTGATGGTCTTGACCTCCATCGTCATCTCCAGGCCGTCGCACTCGGCGAAGGCGGCGCTGCACAGCTCGTCGGCCATGCCGGGCACGCGGATCTCGACCGCGAAGTCGTACGCGGTGAACGGATAGCCCACGCGGTCGTCGCCCGGGTTGCCCATCACGGCCCCTCCACGGCGAGCCGGTCACCGGTTCGTACCATCCGCACCGTCATGAACTCGAGCGGCACGGCCGGCGCCACCTTGAGGTCGATCACGAGGCGGCCGGCATCGACGCCCGTCGGGGCGTTGGGTGGATCGCCGACCTCGACCCGGTACGCGTCCGCGGCGCGATCGCCGGCGAAGGCTCCCCTCGAGAACAGCAGGGCCAGCAGGGTCTCGAACCCGCGCTGGATCCGGCGGCGGAGCGCGCCGCCGTTGGGCTCGAACACGTAGTCGGGCCCGTAGAGCAGGGCGATCCGGCGCAGCAGGGCGAGCAGCCGCCTGACGTTCGCCTTGCGCAGCACGCGATCCTGGCTGAGGGTGTGGCTCGCGAGCACGAGGAACCCGGCCGGGGTGCGGCGCACGACGTTGAGGCCGCCCGCGTGGAGGCGCAGCAGGTCGTCGTCGCCGACCGGGCCGTCGATCGCGACCACGTCGAGGAGCGGCGCGTTCGCGGCGGCGACCCAGGCACCCCGTTCGCGCGCGCGAGCCGCATGGACGCCCATGACCGCGCCGTCGGGTGGCAGCGCCCGTGGCTCCCCCGTCGCGGTCGGATGGCGGCCGGGCGGCGCGACGTGATCGATCGGTCCGCCCAGGGGCAGCGCGTCCCGGTCGCGCGCGATGCCTTCCGCGGCGGGGTCGGCGACCGTGACGATCCAGGGGTGGTAGACGGCGCCGAAGCTGAGCAAGCCGAGCTCGTCCGCATCGGGTGCCGCCCATCGAGCCCCGGCGCCCTCGGTTGGCACCAGCGTCTCGCGCACGGCATCGAGATGGGCGAGCGAGGCCGCGGGCGTCGTCCCACGAGGCAGCGAGAGGATCGCGAACAGGTCCCCGCGGGCGGCGCACATGCGGAGGACGGCGGCGTGGGCGGCGACCAGCGCCGCCGGCTCGGGTCCCTGGCCGGGCATCCGTGCGGTCCCCGTCCCGACCACCACCCGAACGACCGGCGACCAGGGGCTGCGTCCATGCCGGTTGCGCGCGCGAACGCGGAAGCGCCACACGCCATCCTCGGGGGTGCTGACCGTGAGCCGGACGCGCCGCTGCTCCACGATCGTCGGCGGTGTCCAGGAGGCTGGCTCCCGTGTCTCCTCGATCTCGTAGCTGGCCGCATGCGCGACGGCATGCCACGCGATCCGGAACCCACGACGATCGTCGCCCAGCCACTCGAGGCGCGGCCGCGGCGTGGCCGGCGCTCCCGGGTCACAGGCATCGAAGGTCGGACGGGGCGGCGACTGGACAACGGGCTCGCCTGCCGCGAGGGGCCGCCTGGCCGGGGCGAGGACCCAGGGGCGACCGGCGAGATCCGGGACGGCGACGAGGGTGACCTCATCGGCGTCGAGCAGGGCGTGGACGCCGCGCAGCGAACGGGGCTGCGGCCGCTGGTACCGGATGAACCCGGACTCCGCGATCAGGCTGGCCGCTGACACCCCGGCAAGGTCCTCGTCGAGGAACCGGCCGGGCTCCACGGTGTCGAGGTCGTCGGGATCGCCGCCGGGGTCATCGGCGGCGCTCAGCCACACGGGAGCGTTCCCCACCGCGAGCGGAATGAACAGCCCGGGGACGCCGAGGCCCGCCAGGTCGCCGGTCGCCGTCGCAACCGGGACGCGATCGGCGGGCGCCTCCCACGGCCGCCGCGGATCGGGCCCGAAGCGCCGCTCGTCGGTGGGGAGGTCGCCGATGAACCGTGGGTGGCCGGGCGCGAGGCCGAGGTCCGCCTGGACGTTCGAGAGCGTGGTGGCGCCGGACGCCAGGGCGAGGCGGAGCCGGTCGACGCCGGTTCGTGACGCGGCGAAGGCCACGGCTCCGGTCTCGCCGCCGGTTGCGTCCGCGACCGGCACGGCGGCCGCATCCGCCCACGTCCGAAGGATGTCGGCCGCACCGCCGACGTGCCGGAACGCCGGTCCGGTGATCCGGACGTGCTGGCCCGATGCGTCGATCTCGGCTCGGACGGCCGCGGCGAGGACCCACCAGGTGCCGGTCCCCGTGTCCAGCCGGATCCAGGAGCCATCGGGTGGCCGGGCGGCGGCGGGCAGCGCGATCCGAAGCGTCGCATCGCCGGGCTCCGCGGACTCGGCCGTGGAGACCTCGGCATCCGCACGGAGGTCCTGTCCCGTGGCGTCGGTGCAGGTCGCACGCCCGGTGAGGCCCTCCGCGGGCGGGCCGGCTGCGAACGCGTCGCCCGGGCCCAGATCGATCGTGCGCGCATTGCCCGAGCTGGATCGGACCCCGGTCACCGGCACGAACGCGGTGATGCCGTCCGCCGCCCGCACGCGGATCAGGTCGCCGGGGACGACGGTCAGGTCGCCGGGGACCGAGGCGGCATCGCCCGCGACGCGGATGCCGACGACCGAGCCCGCGCCCGGTCCACCCTGGGGCGCCCGCTCCACGCCCCGGACCTCGAGCCGCTGCGCATCGAGTGACGCCCCGACCGACAGCCCGGCCGACCACCGGCCGGCCGACGCCGCACAGACCCGGGCCGCCGCGCTGCGCCGTGCCCCGCCCGACGCGGGTGCCGCCGTGCTCACGAGCACGCCCGGGATGCGGAACGTCAGCGCGCTCGCGCCCTGGCCGGCAACGCGGACCACCCAGCACCGGCGGCCGCCGTTGCGGAGGAACGCGGCGACCGACGGTCGCAGCTGTGCGGTCACGTCGCCGCCGTCGTCGGGATCGATCCCCAGCACGAGGTCGCCGCCGAACACCGCGGTGAAGCCCGCGAGATCCTCGACGGGAACCGGCACGTCGAGCGGGCCCCGCGCGGCCATGCCGACGAACCCGGCGATGTCCATCCTCGGCAGGATGTCCGGGGTCGCCGGCGGCTGGGGTTCGAACCGGACGCCCGGCAGCAGCACCGCCGGGCGGGCGAGCGCCACCGTCACTCCATCTCGAGGCGTTCGTAGGCGAGTGTCAGCTCCTCCATCGCGACGTCGGTGCCCTTGGCGTTGAACGGTCCGCTGACGTGCTTGATGATCCTGGCGCGCCGCAGCTTCCAGGTCATGACCACCGCCGAGTGATCCTCGTTCTGCAGCTGGACGACGACATCCTTGAACGCGTTCTGGTCGCCATTGCGAATGTCATCGAGCCATTTGTAGAGCTTCAATGAGCCGATGACGCCGCGCTTCATCGTGACGTCGGTCGACTTGTTGAGACCGGTGATCTTTCGAACGCTGTTCTCCCGGTCGTTGCCGTTGCGATACTCCGCGACGGTCACCTCCATGCCGACGTTGCTCATCTCCTGGAAGCCGGCGTCCGGGCCCTCGGTCTCGTGATCGCCGAGGTCGACGAGGAAGTTGAACTGCACGTACGGCCTGTCTCGAAGGACTGCCATGTCCCGATCCTCCTGTCAGCTCACGTTGATCCGGGGCGCGGCTAGACCTTTCGGTCGGCCGTCCACTGCCCGATGCGGAAGATCACGAACTCGGCGGGTCGCAACGCGGCGACGCCGATGAGGCACACCAGCCGGCCGTTGTCGAGGTCGTTCTGGGTCATGGTCGTTCGGTCGCACTTCACGAAGTACGCCTTCTCCGGCTTGTCTCCGAGCAGCGCGCCCATCTGGAACTCGTTGAACAGGAAGTCCTCGATCGTCCGCCTGATGTTGCCCCAGAGAGATTCACCATTTGGCTCGAACACGGCCCATTGCGTGCCAACATCGATCGAGCGTTCCAGGTACGCAAAGTACCGGCGTAGATTCACGTACTTCCATTCTGGATCGGAGCTGATCGTACGCGCTCCCCACAAACGGTTTCCGCGACCTTCGAAGTAACGGAAGCAGTTGATCCCCTCGGGATTCAGCACTTCCTGCTGGGATCGGTTCAACATCGTCTCGAAGCGGATGGCGCCGGTCACCACCTCGTTGGCCGGTGCCTTGTAGACGGCTCGAAGGCGATCGTTGCGCGCATAGATGCCGGCCACGAACCCGCTCGGCGGCATCTGCGCTTCCTGCTGGGTCACGGGGTCGATGACGGTGACCCACGGGTAGTAGAGCGCGGCATGCGTCGAGTCCATCCGGGCCCGCATTCGCCGGACCTGGGTGATGGTCTGGCCGTCGCCCGAATCCATGACGGCGATCCGGTAGCGCATGCGCTCGCAGTGGCCGATCAGCTCCTGGTTGATGGCGTCGCCGGCGGGGGCGTTCGTCTCATAGCCCCGCATCGCGCCGGGTGCCGCGACGATCGAGATGTCCTCGAGATCCTCGAATGACATCAGGCCCGTCTTGGCCGCGGAATCCGGATCGGCGGTCCCCTTGTAGTCGGACGCCAGGGGCTGGTGCCCGTCGACCCCACCCTTCAGCTCGACCGTGAACGAGCGCTCCGCGGGCGACGTGCCGGGATCTCGCAGCGCTGCGGCCAGCCAGCCATTGCCGGCCTTCGCGGCTGCGTCGGGCGCCTTGCCCGTGGGGTCCACCATCCCGTTCGCGGCGCGCAGCAGCCGAGCGAGGACCGTCAGGCCGCTGACCTTCGGGACATCGTCCGGCTTGTCGGCCAGCGCGATCGTGATCGGCACGTCATGCCGGTCGCTGGCCCGGCCGGGGTCGGGCGAGAACGTCGCGAACAGCCCGTCGGGGGCCCGGTCGCGGGCATGCGCGGGATCGAGCGGCTGACCGGACCACGCGGGCCCGTCGATCGCCGTTCCCGGCAGATCGGTCACGGTGGCCGTCACGACGAACGCGGCGCCGGCAGCGTCCAGCGCGTTCAGATCCTGGCCGCCCAGGTCGAACCCGGCGTCGCCGTCGATCCCGCTCGTCAGCTTCCAGACGTCCTCACCGTGCGGGCCGAGCGTCCGCCGGGCGAGCGCAAACATGAACTTCGCGTCGTTCGCTGCTGCACCCTGCCGCAGAAGCAGGACGTCGCGATCGGCGACCCCGGCCAGGCCGTAGGCCTTGTTGCCGGCCCCGTCCATCCTGGCCAGCAGCCGGTTCTGGCTGGCGTCGAGCGTGATCCGCACGCGCCGTGCCCCGGCGATGCCCGGATACCTGGCCGCGATCGTGATGCCGGGATCCTTGGCCGCGCCGGCCTCGATCGCCCCGACCGTCGCGGATGCGCTGCCCGCATAGGCCGTGCGGGCGTCCGCGGCGCCCGCCGCCGGCGCCTTGCCCACGAGCAGTGGGCGATAGACGCGCTTGACGTACAGGCGGGCACCGCCATTGTCGAAGAACGCGCTCACGGCGTGCCACATGTCGTTGATCGCCGCGCCGACGCTCAGCTTGTCGAGGTCGTCCTGTGCCTGGGTCGCGGGGTCGTCGGTGGCAAATGCCAGCGGCGCGCGGTCGCCATAGATCCGCTCGTAATCCTGGAGGCTGGTGAGGATCTCCGGCTGGTCGTCGGTCGGGCCGTAGCGGGTCGGGCCCACGAACCCCGTGGTGGTCGTGCTGACGCCCTCGATCGACTTGCTCCGAAACGAGACCTCCTCCACGAACACGCCGGGGGCCAGGTACTCAGGCATCGTTCCTCCTCAGGGCTGTGGCGGCGCCCCGGTGTCGAGGAGCGCGGTCGGCCGGCCGGCCGTGCGCACCACGAGGGGTCGCCCGAACGCGAGCGTCAATGCGCCCAGCGGCCCCGACGGGGGCGCAGACGCGAGGATGGGGACGGGAGCCGCGTCGAACTGGTCGAGCACCGAGCACAGGTCCGGAAGCCCTGGATCGACGAGGGCTGGATCGCGGAACGCCTGCAGGGTGACGCCGGTCCATCGCTGGTCGGCCATGGCCTGGCGAGGCGGCGTCGGTGGGGCGCCGCCGTCGGCTGCCGGAGCGGGATACGGCAGCACGACGCGCACCGAGCCGTGGCGGTCGGCCATGCCGAATGCCGTGGGTCCGTCGGGGACGGACACGCGCACGAGCGTTCCCGCTGGATCGCTCCCCGACGTGGTCGCGAGATCGGCCTCCACCGCCGCCGCGGCGGCCGTGACCGGGTAGGCCGGCGACGGGAACAGCGGCAGGATGGGCATCGTCCGGGCGCCGGGGTCGGCGGCATCGAGCTCCGCCGCCTCGCCCTGCGGTGGCAGCCGGCAGACATCGCGCGCGGCCGCCCCGACACGCATCGCGCCGTCGGCCTGGAACCGGACCGGCAGGTAGCGGCCCGCCAGATCCACGACCGTCATCACCCACGACGACCCGAGGGGAGGCGGATCGGCCCAGAACGGGTCGTCCCCGGCCCCGCCCACGAACGGCGAGGCGATCGGCAGGTCACGGATGGTGAACACACCGCCCGGTCCCGCGAGGACGGAACGTTCGCGCCCGGTCCGATCGCGGGCGGTGACGGACAGCCGGTCGGTGATCGCGCGGCCCAGGAACGCGTCCCAGAGCTTGAACCCGAACGGCGAAACGCGAGTGATCCGCTCCAGCTCACGCTCGGCGGTCAACATCACCCGGCGCCTGCCACGAAGCGGGCATCGATCGTCTGGACCGGTGGGTACTCGTGGACGAGGTCGTCCGACTCGATCGCGATGACCCGCGCGACGTACGACACCGATGCCTGCTGGTTCGTCTGCGCCAGGTCCCAGGTGTCGGTCATCTCCTGCCGGGACAGCACCTCCCACACCAGCTCCACCGTCTCGTCGGGGTTGAACACCTGGTCCTCGGGACCGAACTGGTTGAGGTATCCGGCCGCCAGCAGCGGCGCGTCCTGGAGCGTGCGGATGCACCAGCCGAGCAGGCGGTGCTGGGTCACGGCGTCCTTGGACCAGGCCGTGACGAGGTAGTGGAGGATCACCGGCACGGGTGGCTTGTGCAGCAGGCCGTCGCCGGTCCGTCGTGGCTGCAGGTTCCGGTGGGTGGTGTCCACCTCGACGCGATACAGGTAGACGGTCGCGGTGGGCCGGTCGCCCGGCGGTCGCTGCAGGTCGCTGGACGTGGCCAGGACGAACGACGCCTGGCTGAACTCGGTGTCGCCCGCTGCTCCCGACAGCAGCCCGACGATCGCCTGGCCCGTGGACGCGATCGCGGGGTAGCGCGCCACCTACCTGCACCCGGGGAGTCGCACGTGGGCCATGGCGCGATCCTCGGTGGTCGCCGTCGCGCGGCCGTCCGCGTGGCGTCACCGGACGAGTCACCATGGCGTTACGGTCCGGGTGCCGGCCGGCCGTCGACACCCCCCGTCAGGCGTCCCGGCGGTCGGCCCCCCGTCAGGCGTCCCGGCGGTCGGCCCCCCGTCAGGCGTCCCGGCGGTCGGCCCCCTGCGTCTGCTGGAGCGTGGTCGGCGTGTTGTGGACCGCGTGGACAGCCGGGACCTGGCCCAGCCGGCCTGCACGGTAGTCGGCGAACGCCTGGAGGACCTCCTCGCGGGTGTTCATCACGAACGGGCCCATCCACGCGACCGGCTCGTGGATCGGGCGGCCACCGAGGATCAGCACGTCGAACGTCGGCGCATTGCCGTCCTGGACCCGGTCGGCGGCGAACGTCAGCGCGTTGCCGGCGCCGAACACCGCCAGCTGGCCCAGCTGGGCCGGTCGGCCCTCGGCGCCCATGGTGCCGTGCCCGGCCAGCACGTAGGCGAGCGCGTTGTCGTCCTCGCGCCAGGGCAGCCGGAGCTCGGCACCCGGGCTCAGCGTCGCGTGGACGAGGGTCATGGGCGTGTAGGTCGAGCCGGGGCCCCGGTGGCCCGCGACCTCGCCCGCGATCACCCGAACCAGGGCCCCGCCATCGGGTGACGAGGCGAGCGCCACCTCGCTTGCCCGGATGTCCTGGTAGCGCGGCGCGGCGAGCTTCTGGTCCCGCGGCAGGTTGACCCACAGCTGGAACCCGTGGAACAGGCCGCCCGACGCGACCAGCCAGTCGGGCGGGCGCTCGATGTGGAGGATCCCGGCGCCGGCGGTCATCCACTGCGTGTCGCCATTGGTGATCACGCCGCCGCCGCCGTTCGAGTCCTGGTGCTCGAACACGCCGTCGAGCATGTAGGTCACGGTCTCGAAGCCCCGATGCGGATGCCACGGCGTGCCCTTGGCCTCGCCCGGGGCGTACTCCACCTCACCCATCTGATCGAGATGGATGAACGGGTCGAGATCCTCGAGCAGGACGCCGGCAAACGCGCGCCGAACGGGGAACCCCTCGCCCTCGAGGCCGCGCGGCGCGGTCGTCAGCTGGCGGACCGGCCGCTGGCGCGCGAGCACCGGGTCCGGTGGGGCGATGCGGGGGAGGATCGTGATGTCGTCGACGGTGACGGCGGGCATGGAGGACGCTCGTTTCGCATGCAGGTTGTTGCATGTGCAACTATCTCTCGCCGGAGGCTGCGCGTCAAGTCCGTTCCGTCGAGCGGGATCCGGGGGAGCCCCGGCAGTCACGGGGTAGGATCCGCGGCATGGGCACGTCCCTCCCGGCGCGACCGCCGTTCGTCCTGCGCGCCCGGATCCTGACGCCGCTGGCCGGAGGCGGCACGCGCTACGAGCGCGACGGTCGCCTCGACGTGGACGAGCTCGGGTCCATCGTCGCGGTCGGGCCCTGGCACGAGCACCCGGGCCTCGAGCACCAGGGCCACGAGCCCGGGCCGGCCACCATCGACCTCCGGCCGCTGCTCCTCCTGCCCGGGATGGTCGACCTCCACGTCCACCTGCCCCAGCTGCCCAACGCGGGCGTCGGCGCCGGGCTGCACCTGCTCGACTGGCTCGAGCGCTACATCTTCCCGCTCGAGCGTGCCTTCGATGAGGCGGCCGCGGCGACGCTCGCGCCGGCGGCCTACCGGGCGTTCGCCGCCGCGGGCACGACCACCGCGGTGATGTACGGCGCGGTCTACGAGCCGTCGCTGGATGCTGCGTTCGCGGCGGCCGAGGCGCACGGGATCCGGGCGGTCCTGGGCAAGGTGATGATGGACCGTGGCAGCTACGACGACCGCCTCGCGCCCGAGCGCGTGCTCGAGGTCAGCCTCCGCCAGTCGGCCGACCTGTGCAGCCGCTGGCACGGCCGCGACGGGGGCCGGCTGCGCTACGCGTTCACGCCGCGGTTCGCCGTCTCGTGCACCGCGGACATGCTGCGCGAGTCCGCCGCCCTCGCGCGTTCGACCGGCGCCTACTGGCAGACGCATCTCTCCGAGGACCGGACCGAGCTGCGCGAGGTGGCCCGCCTGCACCCGGACGCCATCGACTACCTCGACGTCTACGATCGAGCCGGGGGCCTCGGCCCGAACACGCTGATGGCGCACGCCATCCACCTTTCGGGGCGGGAGATCGCCCGGCTGGCCGATACGGACACGGCGGTCGCCCACTGCCCGGCCTCGAACCAGTTCCTCTCGTCGGGCTCGATGCCGCTCGGGCGCTACCAGGCGGCCGGGATCCGGGTGGGCCTCGGATCCGACGTCTCGGCCGGTCCCGAGCTCTCGATCTTCGCCAACATGCGCGCCGGCGCGTACACGCAGAGCGGGCTCCACGTGCTCGCCGACGGCCGCGGCCCGGAGCCGCTGGACCCGCTCGGCTGGCTCCGGCTGGCCACGCTGGACGGGGCGCGGGCGCTGGGGATGGACGGGGAGATCGGCTCGCTCGAGGCGGGCAAGGAGGCCGACCTGATCGCGCTCGACCCGCGGTTCGTGGCGCCGGTCCCCGGGATCGACTCGGACGACCCGGCCGAGATCATGTCGCGCCTTGCGTTCCGGCCACACCCGGAGATGGTTCGCGCCGCCTGGGTTCGCGGGCGGCTCCTCGACGGGCCACCGGGGCTCGCATGAGGGGCCGGCGGGGGCGCTTTGGGCGGCCGGACGGCCGGAGGCCGCGGTGACCCGCGACGTCGACCTGCTGTTCGAGGGCGGGACCATCGTCGACGGGACGGGAGCGCCGGGCCACGCGGGTCCGGTGGCGGTGGCCGGCGACCGGATCGTGCTCCCGGCGCCGGGCGAGGTCGTCCACGCGGCGCGCACGATCGACGCGTCCGGGCTCGTCGTCGCGCCGGGCTTCATCGACCTCCATAGTCACGGCGGGCTGGTGATGCTCGCCGAGCCCCGCCACGAGCCCAAGGTGCGCCAGGGCGTGACCACCGAGCTGATCGGCGTCGACGGCAACGCCTACGCACCGTTCCCGGATCCCGCCGACCTGCGCGACTTCGTCGTCCTCAACGGCGGCCTCGACGGGCGCCCGGACGTCGGCTACGACTGGGCCACCGTCGCCGAGTACCTCGCCCGCTACGACCGCCGGGTCGCCGTCAACGTCGCCTACGTCGTGGGCAACTCGCCGCTCCGGATCGCGGCGCTGGGCTGGGACGAGGTCGAGGCGGGCGAGCGGGCGGTCGCCGACCAGCGCGCGATGCTCCGGGAGGCGATGGAGGAGGGGGCGTTCGGGCTGTCGACCGGGCTCGACTACCCGCCGGGGTCCTACGCCACGACCGCCGAGCTCGCGGCGCTGTCCGAGGAGGCGGCGGGCCTCGGCGGGATCTACCACACGCACGTCCGGTATCCGCTGGGCGACGGCTTCCTCGACCCGTTCCGGGAGGCGATCGAGATCGGCCGGCGGAGCGGGGTGCCCGTCCACATCACGCACTTCTACCACCGGGCGACGTTCCCGGGCCCGCCCGGCGAGATGCTGGCCCTCGTCGACGACGCGCGGGCCGAGGGGCTCGACGTCACCTTCGATCTCTACCCCTACGAGTGGGCGAGCACGCGGCTGCTGATCATGCTGCCGACCTGGATCCAGGCCGGCGGGATCGGGCCGCTGCGGGAGCGGCTGGCCGATCGCCCCGTGCGGGCGCGGATCCGCGACGAGCTGCGGGCGCGCGGCCGGATGTTCGCCGGCGACCGAGCGTGGGACGACGTGCGCCTGGGGGCGTTCACCCGCCCCGAGCACCTCGAGCTCGAGGGCCGAACGCTGGGCGACGTGATGCGTGCCACCGGCAGCGACGCCGTGGACGCGATCTGCGACCTGCTGCTCACCGAGGACCTGGGGGTGAACCAGGTGACGCCGGGGCCGCACCTCGACGGGATCCGCCCGTTCCTCACCCACGCGCAGGCGATGATCGGGACCGACGGCGTGCTCATCGGGGCGAAGCCCTCGCCGCGGACGTACGGCTCCTATCCGCGGATCCTGGGCGAGCTCGTGCGCGAGGAGCGCTGGCTGGGGCTCGAGGCGGCCGTCCGGCGCATGACCGGGGCGCCGGCGGCACGGCTGGGTCTGGCGGATCGGGGCCGGATCGCCGACGGCCTGGCGGCGGACCTGGTCGCCTTCGATCCCGCTGCCGTGCGGACCCGGGCGACCTACGACGAGCCGCGGCGGTTCCCCGAGGGCATCCCGTACGTGCTGGTCAACGGGGTGCCCGTGATCGACCGGGGCGAGCACACCGGCGCCACGCCGGGCCGCGCCCTGCGACGGGGACGCGCCGCCTGAGCCATAGCGGCCGCCTGAGCCGCCGGTCGCCTGAGCCGCCGGCTCGCCTGAGCCGCCGACTGCCTGAGCCATCGGCCGCCTGAGCCACCGGCCGCTTGACCCTCCGCGATGCGCGGGTGACAATTCGTGACCGGGGAACAGCCCGCCGTGCCGCAAGTCCGGGCGCCGACGAGGGGGAGCAGGGAGGCGTTCGATGCACGCCGTGCGGCGGGCTTCCTGGATCGGGCTCGGCGTCGGGGTCGTCCTGCTGCTGGGCGGCCTGGCGCTCGTCGAGGGCTCGGCGCTCGCCGCCGGGGACTGGTGGCTGGCCCGCGAGCCGTGGATCGGCGCGGGGCTGGACCTGACCGTCATCGGGCTTGCGCTGGTCCCCGTGTTCGCCCTCATCCTCGTGCTCGCCGAGCCGCTGGGCTGGTGGCGTCTCGTCTCGTTCCCGCCCGCCTTCGTGGTGGGCTTCCTGTGGTTCCTGTGGCTCGCCATCGGTGTCCCGACCACGGGCCATGGCGGACCGGAGACCGACATCGCCGCGATCCTGTACTCCGTCCCGGAGCTGCTCGTGACCGTCGTCGTGGGGACCGTCCTCATGACGCTGCCGCTCGCGGTCCTGCTGGCCCGGCGGGCCTGGGATCGGCGGCGCGCTTGACACGTCCGGGCGCGCGGTCGCACGCTTCCGCGAACCCAACGGAGGCGCCCCAACGTTGACGACCGAGACGCCCCCGCGGCGCCCGCGCAGCCGGAGCCAGACGACCCTGGCGCCGGCGCCGGTCGTGGCCCCCGATCGCGCGGGCCGCGGTGTCGGACGCGCCATCCCGGCGCGTCGCGAGGGACCGGCGAAGCTCACCGGCACGGCAGCCTACACCGACGACCTCGTGTTTCCGGGCGCCTGGTACGGCGCGACCATTCGCTCCACCGACGCCCGCGCCCGGCTGCTCGGGATCGACCTCGATCGCGGGTTCGCCTGGGACCGGGTCGCGATGGTCACGGCGGACGACATCCCGGGCCGCAACGTGGTCGCCAGCATCGCCGCCGACCAGCCGATCCTGGTCCCGGTGGGGGGCGAGATCCGCCACCAGGCCGAGCCCGTCGCGCTGCTCGCCGCCCCGGACCGCGAGACGCTCCGCGAGGCGCGCCGCCGGATCGTCCTGCGGACCGAGCCGCTGCCGCCCGTGTTCGACCCGCTCGCCTCGGAGACCGTGTTCGCCCACTTCGAGCTCGGGCGCGGCGACGTGGACGCCGGGCTGGCGGCCGCCGACGTGGTCATCGAGGGCACCTACCGCGTCGGGCACCAGGAGCAGCTGTACATCGAGAACAACGCGATGATCGGGATCCCGCGCGAGGATGGCGGGATCACCGTCCACGGCAGCCTCCAGTGCCCGTACTACGTCCACCGCGCGCTGATCGCGGGGCTCGGGCTCGACGACGCGCACGTCCAGGTGGTCCAGGCAGAGACGGGCGGCGGCTTCGGCGGCAAGGAGGAGTACCCGTCGATGATCGCGCTCCACGCGGCGCTGCTCGCGCGCCGCACCGGGCGGCCCGTGCGCATGATCTACGACCGCCACGAGGACCTGTCGGCGACGACCAAGCGCCACCCCGCCATCGTCCGCCACCGCACCGGCCTCGCTCGCGACGGGCGGATCGTGGCCCAGGACATCGAGCTCGTCCTCGACGGCGGCGCGTACACCACGCTCACCCCGGTGGTCCTCTCGCGCGCCACCATCCACGCCGGCGGCCCGTACGACGTCGCCAATGTCCGGATCCGGTCGCGCGCCGTCGCGACCAACACCCCGCCCAACGGCGCCTTCCGTGGCTTCGGCGCGCCGCAGGCGGAGTTCGCCGCCGAGATGCAGGTCAACCGGGCCGCCGAGGCGCTCGGGATCTCGCCGCTCGAGATCCGGCGACGCAACGTCTACCGCCCGGGCGGGGTCACGCCCACGCACCAGGTCCTCGCCGCGGACGTCGCCGGGCTCGAGGTCCTCGAACGCGCCGCCGAAGCCGCCGAGTTCGAGCGGATCCGCGCCCGGACCGCATCCGACCGTGCCGACCGGCCCGCCGAGGCCCGGACGGCCCGCGGGATCGGGCTCGCGCTCGCCTGGCACGGGGCGGGGTTCACGGGCTCGGGCGAGGAGAAGATGGGCTCGGTGGCGAGCCTCGAGCTGACCGGCGACGGCCGGATCCGGATCCTGACCGCCTCGACCGAGATGGGGCAGGGGACGAAGACGATCTTCCCGCAGCTCGTCGCGGGAGAGCTCGAGCTCGACGTCGATGACGTGGAGATGGCGCCCCAGGACACGTCGATCGTGCCCGACTCGGGGCCGACGGTGGCGTCGCGTACGGCGATGGTCGTGGGCGGGCTCCTCGTCCATGCGGCGCGGCGCCTCAGGACCGAGGTCGAGGGCCGGACCGGGCGCCCGTTCGGGCTGTCCTGGCGCGACGACGCCCGCGACCACGGCTCCACCCGGATCGACGAGACGTTCGTGCCCTACCCGGGTCGCCATTTCGACGACGACACCTACACCGGCGACGCCTATCCCTCCTATGGCTGGGCGGCCGCGGTGGCGGAGGTGGAGGTCGATCTGGACACCGCCGAGGTCGCGGTCCTGTCCGTGGTCGCGGTGGACGACGTGGGCCGGGTCATCCACCCGGTGCTGTGCGAAGGCCAGGTCGAGGGCGGGACGCTCCAGGCGGTGGGCTACGCCACGATCGAGGAGATCAAGCTCCTCGACGGGCGATACCTCAACGACCGGCTGCAGACGTACATCATCCCGACCTCGCTCGACGCCCCGCGGCTGGAGACGATCCTGGTCGAAGCGCCGTTCGAGGACGCGCCGCACGGTGCCAAGGGCGTGGGCGAGCTGCCGATGGACGTCGGTGCGCCGGCGGTGGTGGCCGCGATCCACGACGCGACGGGTGCCTGGATCCACGACCTGCCGGCGTCGCCCGAGCGGATCCTGGCCGCGCTGGCCGGGATCGAGGCGCCGGGGCCGCCGGGCGTGTCGGCGCTCTCCGCAGTCGCCGACGCGCGGGGTCCCGCTGCATGACCTACCGGCTCGTGGTCAACGGCGACCCCGTCGAGCTCGGGGTGCCCGGGATGCGGCGCCTGCTCGACGTGCTGCGCGAGGATCTCGGGCTGACCGGGACCAAGGAGGGCTGCGGCGAGGGCGAGTGCGGCGCGTGCACCGTGCTCGTCGACGGGGACCCGGTGGTCAGCTGCCTGGTGCCGGTCTGCCAGGTCGAAGGCGCCCGGATCCGCACCGTCGAGGGCCTCGCCCCGGCGGCGGGTGATCTGGGCGTGGTCCAGCAGGCATTCCTCGAGGCGGGCGGCGCCCAGTGCGGGATCTGCACCCCCGGGATGCTGATGGCGGCCGAGGCCTTCCTCGCGACCGGGCTCGAGCCGACCGATGGTGCGATCCGCGAGGCGATCGCCGGCAACCTCTGCCGGTGCACGGGCTACACGAAGATCATCGACGCCATCCGGCTGGCGGCCGACCGGCTCAACGCCGACGGCGGGCCCGATGTCGCGCCCGGTGGCGGCCCCGGCGTCGCGCCCGGTGGCGGCCCCGGCGTCGCGCCCGGCGGCGGACCCGGTCCGCTGCCCGGGGCTGCCTTCTGATGGCGGCGGGGGCGAGCTGATGCCGGTCGAGCCGCCGGTCGTCTCGCCGCGCTCGCTGGACGAGGCCTACGCGCTGCTGGCGGCGCAGCCGCATCGGGCGCTGGCCGGCGGGACCGACCTGCTGGTCCAGCTGACGGGGGAGATCGGCCCGGTGCCCGACCGCGTCCTCGACCTGTGGCGGCTCGACGAGCTCCGCGGGATCCGGATGACGGGCGCGCTCCTCGAGCTCGGTGCGCTGACCACGTACACCGATCTCCGGCGCTCGCTGGCGTGCCGCGAGCACGCGCCGGCGCTGGTCGAGGCGGCGGCGACCATCGGTGCGGCCCAGATCCAGAACCGGGGCACGATCGGGGGCAACGTGATGAACGCGTCGCCCGCGGGCGATACGCTGCCGGTGCTGCTCGCGCTGGACGCGGTCCTCGTCCTGGGCAGCGCGCGCGGGGAGCGGGAGGTCGCCGCCGCCGACTTCTGGCCGGCCTACCGCCGCACGGCCGCGCGCCACGACGAGCTGCTGGCCCGGATCCGCATCCCGCTCGTGGCCGACCGCACGCAGCGCTTCCGCAAGGTCGGAACGCGCCGGGCGCAGGCGATCTCGAAGGTCGTGGTCGCGGCCGCCTGGCAGGGCGACGCGATCGACGCAGCGGCGGCCGTCCGGCATCACGTCCGGATCGCGCTCGGATCGGTCGCGCCGACCCCGGTCCGGGTTCCGGCGGCCGAGGCGGCGCTCGAGGGCCGGCGCTGGGACGCGGCCGTGATCGAGCGGGCCGTGGCTTCCCTGCGCACCGCGATCGCGCCGATCGACGACGTCCGCTCGACCGCCGCCTACCGGCGCGAGGCCACGTGCCGCGTGGTCCGCCGGCTGCTCACCGACGCGGAGCGGACCGGATCCGCGATGGACGGAGGGGTCGGGTGAACCGCATGGGAGCGAGATGACCGAGCTCGGAGTGAACCGCTATGGCAAGCAGTCGATCCGCCTGGTCAGGGTCGTGCGTGGTCCGGTCCACCGGGTGCGCGACCTGACCGTCGATGTCTCGCTCGAGGGCGCCTTCGAGGCCGCATACGTCGAGGGCGACAACGGCTCGGTGGTGGCCACCGACACGATGAAGAACACCGTCTACGCGCTCGCGCCCGAGCACCTCACGGGCGCCATCGAGGCGTTCGGGCTCGCGCTCGCCCGGCACTTCGTCACGGCGCCCGCGGTCGCCCGCGCCACGGTCACCCTCCGGGAGCACGCCTGGCAGCCGCTGGATGGTCCGGACGGGCCGGCCCCCGACGCCTTCCGACGCACCGGCGGCATGACCCGGTTGGCGGTGGCGACGGCCGACGAGGCCTCGGTGTCGGTCGAGAGCGGGGTCGAGGACCTGGTGGTCATGAAGACCGCGCGGTCGGCGTTCTCGGGCTTTCCCCGCGATCGCTACACGACCCTGCGCGAGGTTCGCGACCGGATCATGGCCACCCGCGTCACGGCAACCTGGCGCCACGCCGCCGTGCGGAGCGACTGGGACGAGAGCCACGCCACCCTGCTGCGAACCCTGCTCGCGACCTTCGCGGACCACGACAGCGAGTCGGTCCAGCACTCGATCTGGGTCATGGGCCGGGCGATGCTCGCCGCCGATGCCGGGATCGCCGAGGTCACGATGCGGCTCCCCAACCTCCATCACTGGCTGGTGGACCTGGAGCCGTTCGGCGGCGCAAACCGGGGCGAGATCTACGTGGCCACCCCGGAACCCTACGGGCTGATCGAGGCGACCGTCCGCCGCTCGACGGCCGGCTGATCGGCGCCATCGGTGCGCCACCGGCGACGCCCGTAACTGCGGCTTACCGAGCCACCCTGGATGCCAAGGCGCCACGCGGCGTGCGCCCACGCAGGCGATCGCGATCCGCGGCGCCAGCCATCCACGTTGTCACCTCGGAGAGGCCGTCGGCATGCCGAGCAGCCTCGCCCGTCGAGCATCCGGTCGTCGTACGTGACGAGGGCGAGCCGGCGGTGCTTCAGAGGATCACCAGCACCACGATGCAGACCGCGAGGATGGCCATGATGCCCGCGGAGGGCAGGCAGCCGCCGATATTCATGGCGCGATCATGCGCCGGATCCGGCGAACGTCAACGGCCCGCACGCCCGTTTCGTCAGGCCATCGGGTCGAGGGCGCGCTCGACGAAGCGGCCGAACCCGCGACGACCGACGAACCGCCCGTCGCGAACCACGAACGAGCCGCGGACGATCGTGGACCGCACGGCACCCCGCACCTCGCGGCCCTCGTACGGGGTGTAGTCGCTGGTGTGGTGGAGGTCCGCGGCCCGGATCGTGCGCCGGGCGGCCGGGTCGAACAGCACCAGGTCCGCGTCGCGGCCAACCTCGATCGCTCCCTTCGAGCGCAGGCCGAACCGGCGCGCGGGCGTCGTCGAGAGCACGTCCACCAGGCGCTCGATCGGGATCCGGCCGGCGGCCACCCCCGCGTCGTAGACCAGCGTGAGCAGCGTCTCGATCCCGGGTCCGCCGTTCGAGATCCGGTCGAACAATTCGCGCCATGACTGCTTCTCGACGGCGACCCGGTCCGGGACATGGTCCGTCGCCACCAGCGCGAGCGAGCCGTCGGCGAGGCCGTCCCATAGCGCCTCGGGGTTGCCGGGGGCGCGGAGCGGGGGCGAGATCACGTAGCGGGCGGCCTCCTCGGGCGGGGCGTCGTAGCGTTCGTCGGTGAGGGTCAGGTAGTGCGGGCACGTCTCGGCAAACACCGGCTGACCCACGCCGCGCGCCGTCCGGACAGCGGCCAGCGCCTCGGCCGACGAGAGATGGACGACGTACAGCGGCGCGCCGGCGGCCCGGGCCAGCGCGATCGCCCGGGCGGTGGCCTCGGCCTCGACGTACGGGGGCCGCGAGCTGGCGTGGTAGCGCGGCTCGACCTCGCCGGCCGCGAGGTGTCGCGCGGTCAGCGCCTCGAGGATCGTCCGGTTCTCGCAGTGGACCTCGAGCATCCCGCCGCGCTCGGCCATCGCGCCCAGCGCCCGCAGCAGCATCGCGTCGTCGACGCCGAAGTCGTAGACCATGAACGCCTTGACGGTCGGCACCCCGGCCTCGATCACCGCCGGCAGCTCGGCGACCGGGTCCTCCATGGCCGAGGTGACGACCAGGCTCAGCCCGACATCGACCGCCGTGTCGGCCTCGGTCGCTGCGCGCCATTCGCGCAGCCCGGCCGTCAGCGAACGGGCGGCGGCAGGCGACGACCCCGTGCCCGGGTTGTTGAACGAGAGGAAGGTCGTCGTGCCACCGAAGGCGGCTGCGACCGAGTCCTGGAAGAACCGGTCCGGCTCGGCATCGGTGGCGACCCGGGTGTGGGTGTGGACGTCGACGATGCCCGGCAGCACCAGCAGCCCGGTCGCATCGATCACCTCGCGGGCACCGGCCGCCAGGCCGCCCAGGTCCGGCTCCACCGCGGCGATCCGGCCACCTTCGACCGCCACGTCGGCGCGCCGGGAGCCCCCCGCGGTGACCACGGTGCCGCCCCGGACGAGCAGGTCGGTCATGGGCGGGCCCGGTGGCGCGCGCCGGCATCGGTCACGGGTCAGCCCTCGGTGATCTCGATCTCCTGGGCGCCGTCCCACAGGCACCGTCGCCCGACCTCGCGCAGCCGATCCTCCCAGCCGTCGTCTGGGAGCACGCTCGCGAAGTGGTTGGCGGCAAGCTGGCCGACCTTCGACGACGTGGTGCAGGCGCCGTACGGGAAGAAGATCTCGCACTCGCTGATGCCGCCCGGGTAGAGGGCGAGCTGGCCCGGCGCCGGGTGCGAGGTGTGGTGCTCCCAGCCGACGTCTGGGCGCAGGTCGCCGTAGGGGATCCAGGTTGACTCGCCGCTCCAGCGGCAGTGGATGAGACGGGCGCGGAGCGGGAGCATCGCCCGGATGACCTCGATCGTGCGCGGCGCCTCGGGCTCCCAGCGGGCGCTAAAGTGCAGGTCACCAACGCGGATCGACAGCTCGCTCATCGGCGGAGGATAACGGGTGGCGCACGGCCGGCCCACGATCTCGACCCACGTGCTCGACACCGGACTCGGGGCTCCCGCGTCGGGCGTTCGCGTGCGCCTGTGGCGGGTGGTCGACGACGGACGATCGACGATGGTCGGCGAGTCGGTGACCGATGCCGACGGCCGGGTGACGGACCTGCTGGGTGGCCGCGACCTCGAGCTCGGTGGCTACCGGCTCGAGTTCCTGCTGGGCGAGGACGGCTTCTTCGCCGGCATGGCGGTCGGGGTGCGGATCGACGACGCGACCCGCAGCTACCACGTCCCGCTGCTGCTGGCGCCGTTCGGGCTGACCACGTACCGCGGGTCGTGACCGGGCCGACGGCGATCGACCCGCTGGAGCTCGACAAGCTCGAGGCGGCCGCCTGCGTCGCCGCCCTGTCGCCGTTGTTCGAGGGCGCACGCCGCTTCCTCACCCGGCTGGTCGCCGCCCGTCCGTTCGGCTCGGCGGACGTGCTGTTCGCCCGCGCCCGCGAAATCGCGCACGCGATGCCCGAGGCCGAGCAGGTGGAGCTCATCGACGCCCACCCGCGGCTGGGCGCACCGTCCGCATCGGTGTCCGGGCACTCGTTCGTGGAGCAGGGCTACGATCGCGACACGGCGGGGGAGGCTGCCGGCGCAGGGGTGCCGGCGCGGCGGGCGAGGCCGAGCGCGACCGGGTGGCCGGCGAGCTCGCCCGGCTCAACGATGCCTACGAGGCCCGCTTCGGCTTCCGGTACTGCGTGTTCGTGGCCGGCCGCCCACGCGCCGCGCTGCTGCCGGCGATGGAGGCTGCCCTCGAGGCCGAGCGTCAGGCCGAGCTCCATCGAGCCCTGGACGCCCTGATCGACATCGCGGCCGACCGCTATCGGGTCCACGCGGGCGGCGTCGCCGTGACGTCGGGACGCGATGAGGACCTGTTCACGACGGGCGAGCGCTGGGATCTCTCGTAAGGACGAGGTCTCGCGCCCCTCGGCGCTGTTGCTCCAGCAGACGCGGCTCGTCAGCCCAGCAGGACGCCCGGGTTGAGGATCGCGTCGGGGTCGAGGGCGGCCTTGATCGCGCGCATCGCGGCAAGATCGCCTGGCGCCCGATCGCGGGCCAGCCAGTGGACCTTGGCGATGCCGATCCCGTGCTCGGCGCTGATCGACCCGCCGAGCTCCAGGGTCAGCCCGAGCACTGCATCATCGGCGGCCTCGTCATCGGCTGCCGGGCCCAGCACGTTGACATGGAGGTTGCCGTCGAGCACGTGCCCGAACACGATCGTCCTGGCGCCCGGGGCGGCTGCCGCCACCCGGTCGCCGACGCGCTCGATGAACGGCTGGAGCCGCCCGACCGGGAGCGCGACGTCGAGCTTGTGCGGGACGCCCTCGCGGCCGATCGCGTCGCCGTGGCCCTCGCGCAGGAGCCACAGGCGCTCGCGCGCCGCGGTGTCGGCGGCGATGGCGGCATCGAGCACCCCGGCATCGTCGGCGTCGGCGATCTCGGCCAGCGCATCGACCAGCGCGGGCTCCGGGTCGGCGACGTCCGCGACCTCGACCAGCAGGTAGGCGGGCATCGGCCCGCCGAACGGGCGAACGCCGCCCTGGTGGCGCACGACGAGGTCGAGCCCGTCCTCGAGGAACAGCTCGGCCGCCTGGAGGGTCGGGAGCTTCCGCCGAAGCCTGGCCGCCACGTCCACCGTGGCGCCGACCCCGGCCATGCCCAGCACGGCCACCGCGCGGTGATCGAGCCTCGGGACCAGCCGAAGGCGGGCGGCGGTGACGATGCCCAGCGTCCCCTCGGAGCCGGCCAGCAGCGAGGGCAGGTGGTAGCCCGTGTTGTCCTTGCGCGGAGCGTCGAGCCGGCGGACGATCGTGCCGTCGCCGAGCACGGCCTCGATCCCGGTGAGCTGCTCGCGCATCGTCCCGTGGCGCAGCACGTGGATGCCGCCCGCGTTGGTGGCGATCATCCCGCCCACGGTCGCGGAATCGCGAGCGCCAAAGTCGATGCCGAACGCGAGCCCGGCGCTCCCGGCGTGGCGGTGGAGCGCGGCCAGGGTGACGCCGGCCCCGGCCACGACCTCGCCCGCCGCCTCGTCGATCGCCCCGAGCCCGATCAGCCGGGTCGTGCTGAGGACGATCGCGTCGCGTTTCGCGACGCCGGCCGCCGCATACGCCGGCCGGGGCACGCCGCCCCCGACCAGCCCCGTGTTGCCGCCCTGGGGCACGATCCCGACCCGCTGCTCTCGGCAGAGGCGGATGACGCCGGCGACCTGATCGACGCTGCCGGGCCGGACCACGGCCGCGGCCTCACCGTGCCAGCGTCCGGTCCAGTCGACCTCGAACCCGGCCCGGAGCGCCGGATCGGCCAGGACGTGGCCCGCTCCGACGATGCGCTCGAGGCTCGGCAGCAGGTGCATGACACCATCGTCGGGCGCGCGGGCGGTTCGCTGCAAACAGCGCACCCGCGCGGGCCTGTGGCCGATCCGGGTCGACTCGCACGCCGGGCCGGGCGCATCATGGCAACGTGCTCGACGCCTTCCTCAGTCCGATGTTCGACGATCGCGTCTCAGTCGTAAGCCTGCCCGCCGAGTTGATCGTCCTGGCCGTAGGTGTCGGCGGAGTCGTGGTTGGCCTGCTCTGGCTTCGACGGATCGTAACCGTCGAGTCCGAGCCCCATTCGTTCCGAGCGACGGCAGATCGGCCGCGCCGGTGGCCGGCGATCGCAGCCGTCCTTGCCGTGGTCGTGCTGCTCGGCGTGCTGTTCGGCGTGCTGCTCGTCGCGCTGCTTCGCTAGCCCGAGGCCGGCCGGGGCCCCCCACCGTCGCCCGATGCGTCACGGGCGTGGCCGCGCAGGTAGGCGTCGACGACGCCCTCGGCGAACGCGAGGTCCAGCTCCCCGCCGAACATCAGCCGGAAGTAGACCGGGCCCACGAGCAGCTCGGTGGCGATCTCGGGGTCGGCGTCGGGGCGCAGGTCGCCGCGCTCGACGCCGCGGGCGATCAGGCGGCCGATCTCCTCGCGCCGGGTGCGGACCACGGTCGCCCGGAACGGGTCGCCGAGGGTCGGATTGACGGCGATCTGCGAGAGCAGGCCCCGGATGACGCGGCCGAACGGCGTGTCGGTGAGCGCGCGCAGCGGGTTGACGACCGACGCCAGCAGCTCGGCACGGGTGTCGCCGACGTCCGCCACGTTGACGTGTGGTCCGGCGAGCTCGGCCAGCAGCTCCTGGCACAGAGCCTCCTTGGAGCTCCAACGGCGGTAGATGGTTGCCTTGCCGACTCCGGCGCGCGCCGCGACGTGCTCCAGTCGCAACCGCGAGAAGCCCTCCTCGGCCAGCAGCTCCCGGGTGGCCTCGAGGATCCGGCGGTGTGCGGCGTAGCTCCGCGGGCGACCCCGGCGCGCAACCGGGCTGGTCCCATCAGTGGTGGGTACCGCGGTTGCCGGCGGCGGGGTGGTCATGCCCGGATCTTACGAGACGGACCGTCTCGATGCAACGCAATTCGGCGGCCTGCCGGCGTGCCCAACCTGGTCGTTGCGTGTCTCGTTGCGCGCCCGGGGGCCCTGCCGGCAGGATCGTCGCTCGCCGGGCGAGCGACCCGTTGCGCCATGTGGCGTCGCGCTCTGCCGGCGAGCGGCTCGTTGCAGGCGAGGGACCGTCCGTGCGACAAGCTGCTCGCGGAGCGGTCGGATCCGAAGGCCGTGCAACCGGTCGCTCGCTGGGCGAGCACGGCGGTCGTTCGCGCTCGTGGGGGGTGAGATGGGCGGGTGGTGCCGAGCCGAGAGAGCGCGAGGGAGAGCGGCTGGGGCAGCGCCATCGTTAACCGAACGACAACCAAATCGATACGTTGCGTATCGCATACTCGCCCGGAGCTTGTGTACCATACGAAACGGCTCGTATCTATAACCTCGCCACCAATGTACGGAGGTCCCCCTCTGTGAACGACAACTACCGACTCATCGACATCATCGAAGCGGCCAACGACCGGCAGCCCTATTGCGGGTGCGGGCGACCGACGGAGCCCGTCTATCGCGATGGCTACGTCTGGCTGGAATGCTCGTCGCTGCGCCAGACGTCCAGCGGCCGGCTTGCGCGCGTCGCGACGGCGGTGACCTCGCTCGCGCACGTGCATGAGCGGATCGTCGACGTCCCGACGCCCGGGGAATCGCTCGCGCCGGCGGCCTGAGCGGCAGTCAGCCCCAGCGCGACACGCGTCCGGCGACGAGCGCGCGCCGGGCGCCTTCCAGCGCGTCTGGCGCCTATCCGCGCCGGGCGGCTATCCGCGCGCCGCGCGCCTATCCGCGCACCGGGCGCCCTTCCTTGCGTGCGCGCGCGCCGCGCTTACGATGTCCGCATGGCCGCTTCGCCGTTATCACCGCGACGCTCAGATGCTTCCCGGCCGTGGCTCACCGGTCCGCGAGCCCTCGCGCTGATCGCTGGCTGGCTCGTGGTCGCCTTCCTGGCCGCTCCCACCCTCGGTCTCTACTACGAGGCACGCGCTTCCTTCTACCTCCTACCGCCCCTGCTCCTTGTCGACGGCTACTGCCTCTCGCACCCGCGTCGAACGACCGCTGTTCTCGGTCTCATCGCCACCATCGTCGTGGTGCTCGTCGTCGGTCTTGCCTGGGTGATCCCGAAGGCAGCGTCGTCCGCGACACGTTGACCGAATTGAGGCGGCCCGCGAGCTGACGGTGCACCAGCCCGTCTCAGGCGCCGGTGACCAGTCGCAGGCGCTCGCGGTGCTGACGGTGCACCAGCCCGTCTCAGGCGCCGGTGACCAGTCGCAGGCGCTCGCGTGCTGACGGTGCACCAGCCCGTCTCAGGCGCCGGTGACCAGTCGCAGGCGCTCGCGAGCGACCCCGATCCGCGCCCGGACGCCCCAGCCGAGCTCGGCTCGATCGCCCTCGATCCCGTCGCCGAACACGACGCCCCCGTCGTCGAGCTCCGAGACGAGCTCGAGGCCCTGGCCCTCGTCCAGCAGCCCCTCGGTGAACGTCACGCCGAACGAGGGTGACGGCCACGCCTCGCGGACGAAGAACGCAAGCCGCCGCTCGCCGGGGTCGGGGAGCGCGAGCTGGCTGTGTCGCTCGAGGCTGATCGACCGGCCCCAGCCGGTGGCGCCGGTGCCCGTCGTGACCACGACCCCCGACGAGGACTGGTGCTCCGACCCGCCGGGGCATCGGATGAGATAGCGGGCTGACTGGTGCGACCGATGCCCCACGAACACCTCGTTGAGCGCGAGCACGCGCTGGCCGTCATCGAGCTCGGCCGCGACCATCGTCCGCTCGTCGACCGCCGCAGCACCCGTCGCGGCGGCCTCCACCAGCCCTTCAGCATCGCCCGGGTCGTGCCGGGCGAGGACGGCGCCGTCGAGCGCCGGATCCGGGCTGACCCCGATCACCGGCTGTCCGTCGAGGTACTTGGCGACGTTCGCCACCAGGCCCGAAGGGCCGACGGTGACCACGACGTCGCCCGGCTCGAACAGGAAGCGGTCGAGGTCCGACCGCTCGACGCTCGCCCGGCGCCAGGCGGCCGGGATGCCGGACGAGACCGACACCAGGGCCCGGCGCTGGGCGTCGTCCCGTGCCTCGAGCTCGTCGATCGACCGCCCCCGCAGCTCGAGGAAGAACCGGGCCTGCTCGCGTGTGCCGTGCCGCGCGAGCAGGGCGGCGTACTCGGTGGGCCGGCTGACGACGACGATCCGGGGGACCGACGTGCCGGCCATCTCAGGCCTCCGCGGTTGCGGCCGTCGCCGTCGCCCTCGCTGTCGCGGGCGCCTCGAGCCGGCGGGTCCCTGCGGTGAGCAGGTCGGTGAGCGCCGTGCCCAGCATGTCCGGGGTCAGGTTGAGGTGCTCGATCGTCTCGATCTTGCCGGCCAGCTCGCGTGCGGCGAGGCCCATCAGCACGGCCGGCGCCAGCTCCCGGTAGACGGCGATCCGATCGGACTCGGCCACGTTGCGCTCGCGCTCGACGAGCCGGATGGAGACGGCCTCGGCGTCGGCGCCGATGCGGCGGGTCCGGGCGTTGCCGTCCGCCGCGATCCGGGCCGCCGCGGCCAGCTCGGTCGCCCTGCGCCGGTCGTTGGCGCCTTCCTGCTCGACCAGGGTCGCCTGGCGCCGCGCCAGCTCGATCCGGTTGGCGAGCTCGTTCTCGGCGATCGCGCGCTCCTTGTCGACGGCCGCCGCCCGCCGGGCGAAGGCGGCCTCATCGGCTTGCGCCGCGATGCCCTCCCGGGTCGGGGCGGCGAGCGCCTTCTCGACCTCGGCCGACGGCTGGACGGCGCTGACCCGGACCGAAGCGACGGCAAGGCCCATGGATGCCAGGCTCTCGTCGACCGTCAGCCCCTCGCCGATCCGCTCGCGGAGCCGCCCGGCACCGTCGGCCACGAGCTCTCGCAGCGAGGTCACGGCCATCACGCCCCAGGCGTGCTGCTGCGCGAGCCCGGTCAGACGGCCGGCGATCTGGTCGAGCGGTGTCTTCGCGTGGCGCCCGGTGGCGAGGTCGATCCCGAAGTCGATCCGGCTCGCGACGAGGTCCGGGTCCGCGACGCGCCAGGTCACCACGCCCTGGGCGACGCACTCCTGGAGGTCGGCGCTGCGGCCGTGGAACACGAACGTCAGCTCCTGGTCGTCGAGCGGGATCTCCGCGATCGCGGTGTCCAGCGGCCGGAACCAGAAGGCGAGGCCGCGCCCGGACGCGACGGGCCGCCCGCCGCGATATCGGATCACGTGCGACGACGCGTCAGTGCGGAGGTGGGAGAGGATGGGGTAGCGGCTGATGCGCGCCATGATGACGCCTCCTTTCGGACGTCAGGAAGTGGACCGGCTCGAGCGGGCGAACCGGTACAGCTCGGGTGGCCGGTGGCCGACGCCGGCGGCGCGGGCGCCCGTCGGGACGACGAGGCCACGATCCAGGATCCGGCGACGGAAGCTGTCCTTGTTGAGCGGGCGACCGAGGATCGCCTCGTGGACCAGGCGCAGGTCGCGCAGCGAGAACGCCTCGGGCAGGAGCTCGAAGCCGATCGGCGCATAGTCGAGCTTGCCCCGGATCCGCCTGACCGCCAGGCCCAGGATGTCGGCGTGGTCGAAGGCGAGCGGCAGGGGATTGCCGTCGGCCGCGAGCGCACCGGCGGGGCCGCCGGTCTCGCCGGGCCACGGGACGTCGAGCCGGGCGAGGACGAGGTCCGGGCCGGTCCCCCTGCGGGGGGCATCTGACTGCCCGCCGACGGGCGCCCGCAGCGTCGCCGGGTCGACCAGCGCGTAGTAGGCGATCGAGAGCACGCGGGTTCGCGGGTCGCGATCGGGCGCCCCGAACGTGTACAGCTGCTCGGTGAACACGTCGCCGAGCCCGGCCTTCGCGGCCAGCACGCGGCCGGCCGCGGCATCGGGCGACTCGTCGATCTGCAGGAAGGTCCCCGGCAGCGCCCAGAGGCCGCGCTGGGGCGGCTCGGCCCGGCGCACGAGCAGCGCGCGGAGCGCTCCGCCCGACACCGTGAGCAGCACGACATCGACCGCAACCGACGGCCGCGGGAAGCGCGAGGCGTCGTATGCCGCGAGGTACGCCAGCTCCTCGTCATCGGACTGTCGCGTCATCCGGCTGCCTCGCTTCCAAGACCCTTGACTCGCTCGTACTTAGATGCTAAGTGCATTTATGCATATCGCATCGAAGGTGTCAAGCCCCCCTGCGGCGGACGCGCCGCCTGTCACGGGTCTCCGCTCGAGCAGCGAGCGACCCGTCGCGTGGCGTGGAGTTTCGTTCGCCAGGCGAGCGGCACACGACCTGTGCGGGTCGGCTGACGCCACAGACTGCTCGCCGGGCGAGTGGCCCGGCCGCTGCTGCCATCAGTCGCGCGCTGGGCGAGCGGAGTCCTGGATCCAGGGTGACCATCGCGCCGACGACCATGATCGGGGCGAGAGGCACCAGCGTCGGGGCGGGAGGCACCCAGGGTCGGGGGCGTTACCCGTCAACGAGCGCCCGCAGCATCGCGCGGAACGGCTCCCGATCCGACTCGGGCAGCGCCGCCAGGAACGTCCGCTCGACCTCGTCCGTCGCGCGGGACGCGGCGGTGAACGTTCGTCGCCCGGTGGCCGTCAGCTGGACGATGTTCCGCCGCCGGTCCGCCCGGTGCGGCCGGCGCTCCACCAGCCCCTTCGCCTCGAGCTCGTCGAGGAGCGTCACCATCGTGGAGCGGTCGATGCCCAGCCGGCCCGCGGCCTCGAGCTGGGACGGCGGCTCGCCCTGGGCGACGACGGAGAGGACGGCCAGCTCGCGGCCCGTGATCCCGAGGGGGTCGAGGGCGGCGGCACTGAGGGCGGACAGTCGCTCCCGCGCGTGCTTGAGCAGCCAGCCGAGGTGGTCGGGGGGCGGCGCCGGTCGTGCTCCGCCACCCTGGTCGGGGGGCGGCGCCGGTCGTGCTCCGCCACCCTGGTCGCGGAGGCGGCGCCGGTCGTGCTCCGCCAGCCTGGTCGGGGGGCGGCGCCGGCGGCTGGTCAGCGTCCTTCGTCACCCGCCCATCCTAGCCGGGCTTGTCGACGAACAAACGATCAGTTAGGCTGATGATCAGGAGGTGGACTCATATGACGGACGGGGCTTCGCAGCGGGAACGCGTCACGTTCGGGATCAAGACCAGCCAGGCGAACACGACCTACGAGGCGGTGCGCCGCACCTGGCTCGAGGCCGATGACGTGCCCCAGCTCGAGCACGCCTGGCTGTGGGACCACATGGTCCCGCTGCGCGGCGACGTGCGCGGGCCGGCGCTCGAGGCCTGGACCCTGCTGGCCGCGCTCGCGGCGCAGACGCGGCGCCTGCGGCTCGGCATCATCGTGACCGACAACCGGCTGCGACCGCCCGCGGTCCTGGCGAAGATGGCGGCCACGGTCGACCGGATCTCGGACGGGCGGCTCGTGTTCGGGATCGGGGCCGGCGGCAGCCGGGTGAAGGATCCCGACGCCAGGGCGCTGGTGGAGCGTGAGCTCGGCGGCTACGGCGTCGAGGTGGTGTCGACCGGCGAGGCGATCGACGCGCTCGACGAGGCATGCGCCATCGTTCGCCGGATGTGGACCGAGCCCGATCCATTCGATTTCCAGGGTCGCCACTACACGTTGCGAGGCGCGATCTGCGAGCCGAAGCCGGTCCAGCAGCCTGGGCCGCCGATCATGATCGGGGCGGCCGGCCGCCGCAACCTGCGGGTGGTCGCCCGCCACGCCGACATCTGGAACTGCCCCACCCGTGCCGACGTGGACGAGTTCCGGCGCCTGAACGAGGAGCTCGATGCGGCCTGCGCCGAGGTGGGGCGGGACCCGGCGACGATCACGCGCTCGGTCCAGCTCCTGGTCACGCCGCCCCGGACCGGCGCCTCGTCCGACGCCCCGGCATTGCCCCGCTACAACGATCCGGCCGCGGCGCGGGACCTCGTGCTGGGCATGATCGAGGCGGGGGTTCGCCACGTCGTGCTGGCACCCGTGGCTCCCGACATCGACCGGCCGGCGCACTGGCTGGCCGAGGAGGTCATCGAGCCGGTGCTGCGCCAGCTCGGGCCGCGAATGTCAGGCTGACGTTCGCCCGCCGGGCAGCCGCAGCCGGCTGCCATCGGCCGACCGCCGCCTCGTCAGCCCGAGCTCAGTCGCACGTCGGCTTGCAGGGCGCCCGGGCCGGCGACGTCGAGGACCGCGCTGCCACCGGCGGACGTGACCTCGTACTCGCCGGCGACGCCGGAGAACGACACCCGCCCGTCCTCGTCAGCGACCAGGTCCGTCGGCGGCAGCCACCAGTCGCCCTTGATCAGCCCGCGCAGCGCGTGGAACGAGGGCTTCGCACGTCCGTCGGCATGAAGCAGGCCGCTGGGCGCGTTGAGCCAGCCGCCGTCGGGCAGCCCCCACCAGGTGATCGCGGACACCGCCGGGTGCTCGTACAACGTCCGGTAGTGGCGGACCACCTCGTCGGCCTGGCGGGCCTCGCCGGCGGAGGTGCTCGGCCACTCGTCGACCCGGTGGTCGTTGAGGTCGATGATCTCGGGCGGCATCAGCGCGCCCGACACGAGCGTGCTCTCGGTCCAGTGGAGCGGGAGCCCGAAGCGCGCATAGCGCTCGAGGATGCGCTCCGTGCGCTCCTCGCCCCAGTACCCCTGGTGCATGTGCGACTGGATCCCGATCGCGTCGATGGTGACCCCGGCCTCGAGCACAGCCTCGATCAGCCGCTCGTAGTCCTCGGAGAGGTCGAAGTCGTTGAGCAGCAGGAAGGCGCCGGGATTGCCCCGGCGCGCCGCGCCGAAGGTGGCCGCCACGATGCCAACCCGGCCGAGCGTGTTCGCCAGCCTGGTGATCGCATTGTCGTACCGGTCGAACACCGGCATGATCACGACCTCGTTGATGACGTCCCAGGTGTCGATCAGGCCGGCGAAGTCGGTCACCTCGCGCCGGATGCGGTCGAGCTGGGCTGCCTCGACCTCGGCGGACGGCATCGGCAGCAGCCAGGGCGCGGTGTTGGTGTGCCAGCACAGCGGGTGTCCCTTGACCCGCGCCCCGCGGTCGCGGAACCAGCGCGCCGCCGTGCGCAGGCGGGCCGTGTCGGGGGCTCCGCGAACCGGCTCGAAGCCGGCCCAGTAGAAGGGCAGGGTGACGGCGTTGAACAGCTCGGCCCAGCGCGCGTCGATGCGTTCCGCCGTCTGCCGCTCCCGACCCACGAGCTCGCCGTTGGCCAGCGGCACGGCCTCGAACCCGGTGCACCCGAACAGGAAGGCGTGGCGCCGCTGGGCGATCCGCACCGGACGGCCGGCGAGCGGCGAGCCATCCGGGCCCACGACCCGGACCGAGACGTCGGCGATCCGGTGGCTGGCGGTCCGGGTCGGCACCATCGGGTCACCTCGCTTCGTGGCTCAGGTGGGAGGGTTTCGCCTCGAAAGTTTCGAGGCTCCTCCACCGCACCGCGTGCAGCGCCGATCTTGACACAGGCCCCGGCATCACCATAGGTTGCCGGGCGACCGGCCGCCCGCAGCCGACACCCGTTCGGGCGCCGACGCAGGCGCGCGCCGGATCGGGCCGGCACGCTGCCAGGCAACGATGCCTGGCCCATGGAGGAGCCGCCGATGCCGCAGTTCGACCTCCCGCTCGACGAGCTGCGCGCGTACCGCCCGCCGCGCGACGAGCCGGCCGATTTCGACCGCTTCTGGGCGGACACGCTCGAACAGAGCCGGCGCATGGGCGGACCGCCGGCGTTCCCGATCCACGACGCCCGGCTGCGGACGATCGAGGTCGCCGACGTGACCTTCTCGGGCTACCTGGGACAGCCCATCAGGGCCTGGCTCCTGTGGCCACGCGGCGCCCGCGGTCCGTTGCCCACGATCGTCGAGTTCGTTGGCTACGGCGGGGGCCGCGGGATCCCGCTGGACCGGCTGCTGTGGGCGTCGGCAGGCTACGCGCACTTCGTGATGGACACTCGCGGGCAGGGTGGCAGCTGGTCGGCCGGTGACACGTCCGACGTCGAGCCGACCGGGACCGGACCGCAGTACCCGGGCGTGATGACCCGCGGCATCCTCGATCCCGCCACCTACTACTACCGGCGGCTGATGACCGACGCGATCCTGGCGGTCGACGCCGCCCGGGCGCATCCGATCGTCGACGAGGCCCGGATCGTCGCCGCCGGGGTCAGCCAGGGTGGCGGGCTCGCGCTCGCCGCGGCCGCGTTCTCGAACCCGGCGGCGGCCCTGGTCGACGTGCCCTTCCTGTGCCACTTCCGGCGGGCGCTCGAGATCACGGACGCATCGCCGTACGACGAGATCCGCCGGTTCCTGCGCGTCCACCGGTCCGACGAGGCGCAGGTGTTCGCCACGCTCGCCTACTTCGACGGGCGCCACCTGGCCGCCCGGGCGACGGCACCCGCGCTGTTCGCGGTGGGGCTCGAGGACGAGATCACGCCGCCGTCGACCGTGTTCGCCGCGTTCAACGCCTACCGCGGCCCGGCCGAGATCCGCGTGTGGCCGTACAGCGGCCACGACGCGGCCGAGGCCGAGCACCAGGTCGAGCAGCTCGACTACCTGGCCCGGATCGGGCTGGAACCGGCCGCCGATTGAGCTCGCGCGGCAGCGACGCTGCGCAGCGGGCGTCGGTGCCGAGACGGCTCGGCGCCCCGGAGGACCCGCCGCCGGAGGACCCGCCGCCGGAGGACCCGCCGCCGGAGGACCCGCCGCCGGAGGACCCGCCGCCGGAGGACCCGCCGCCGGAGGACCCGCCGCCGGACGAGACCCGCCGCCGGAGGACCCGCCGCCGACGGACCTGCCGTCCGCCGACCCGTCGTGCGGCGCCGTCAGCGGCAAGGTGCGGCGGTGCTCTCGCGGACGATGAGCTCGGTCGCGAGCTCGACGCGGGTCTGGCTCGGTTGCTCGCCGCGGGCAAGCCGCAGCAGCAGGCGGGTCGCGGCAACGGCCATCTGCACCAGCGGCTGGCGCACGGTGGTCAGCGGCGGGCCCACCCAGGTGGAGACCGGCAGATCGTCGAACCCGACGACGCTGAGATCGTCGGGGATGTGGAGGCGCGCCTCGCGGGCTGCCTGGTACACGCCCAGGGCCTGGAGGTCGTTGCAGGCGAAGATCGCGGTCGGCGGATCGGGCATCCCGAGCAGCACCCGGCCCTCGCGGATGCCCTCCTGCACGTGGAAGTTGCCGTACCGGATCAGCTCCGGATCGACCGGCACACCCGCGGCGTCCATCGCCGCGCGGTAGCCGTCGAGCCGGGCGCGGCTGCACAGGATGCGCTCCGGTCCCCCGATCACGCCGATCCGGCGATGGCCGAGCCCCAGCAGGTGCCGGGTCGCCGCGAGGCCGCCGTTCCAGTTGGTGGCGCCCACGGACGGCGTGTCGTGGTGCGGTTCGCCCGTCGGGTCGACGACCACGAGCGGGACGTTGCGGCTCCGGAGCTGCGACCGGAGGTCGTCGCTCAGGTCCGAGAGCACGGCGATGACCCCCGTCGGCCGCCGGGCGAGGACGCCATCGACCCATCCGCGCCCGGGCGTCGTGCGGCCCTGCATCTCGGACAGGACGAGCGCGAGATCGTTCTGGGAGGCGACCTGTTCCACGCCCATGATGATCTCGAGCGCCCACTCGCTCTCGAGCTCGTGGAACATCAGCTCGATCAGCGGTGCGACCCGTGCGGCACGGCTCGAGCGCTGATAGCCGTGCTCTCGGATCACGGCCTCGACCCGCTCGCGGGTCGCCGCCGAGACGTCCGCTCGCCCGTTGATCACCTTCGATACCGTCGGCACGGACACCCCCGCCTGGCGGGCGATGTAGGCGATCGTCGTGGACCGGTCCGACGCCGTGCGTCGGGCCGTGGAGCTCGCGGTCACGCGGGCAGTCTAGCGGAAACTTTCGTCCCGATGTGACGTCGGGCGGCATGATCGTGGACGAGGATTCCGGGGCTTGACGCCAACCGGCCAACGACCTAGAGTCCGCGAAAGTGATCGTTCGCCAGCGCGAAAGTTTCGACCTGGAGGAGGCGATGCCGGTCACGGCCGTGCACCGACGAGCGTGGGCACCGACGATTGCTTCACCGTGCGCCATTCGGCTTGCGCAGCGCCGCGGCGATCTCGTTTCGTCAGGCTTCTCCTCCCCTCACGAGGCGGGATCGTCCGTGGCCCTCGCGCTCAGACCGGCTCGATCGACCCCGCCACCCTGGCGGGGGTCCGGGCGTCGCGGCGGCTCGATCCCGATTCGGCGCTGCGTGTCCGAGCTGGCCGCCGGTGCCGACCGGCCGACGCACGAAGGCGGGCCCGCGCGCAGACGCGCCCGAGCCCGGTGAGGATCCGGCAACGTCAGGAGGAGGAGTGATGACATCGCAACGGCGGATGGCTGGCCTGATCGCGGTCATGGCCATCGTCCTGGGCGCGTGCAGCAGTGGCGCAACGCCGAGCCCGAGCTCCGCGCCGACGTCGCCCCCCGCGACGTCGGAAGCCACGATGGCGCCCGAGTCGCCGACGGCCCAGGCGATGGAGCCGGTGACCGTGGAATGGTGGCACATCACCACGGGCGAACCGGGCAAGACCGACTTCCAGAACATCGCCGACGCCTACACGGCGTTGCACCCCAACGTGACGATCAACATCACGGTCCTCGAGAATGAGGCGTTCAAGACCAAGCTCGCCACCTCGATGCAGTCAGGCGACGTGCCCGACCTGTTCCAGTCCTGGGGCGGCGGGATCATGGCCGCCCAGGCGGACGCCGGGATGCTCAAGGACATCACCTCCGACATCGCGTCCTGGAAGGACACCATCAACGCCGGGGCGCTCAGCATCTACGCGTACAACGGGAAGCAGTACGGCGTCCCCTGGGACATGGGCATGATCGGGTTCTGGTACAACAAGGACCTGTTCACGAAGGCCGGCATCTCCGCACCGCCCGCGACCTGGGACGAGCTCCTGAGCGACATCGGGAAGCTCAAGGCGGCCGGTACCGCCCCGCTCGCGATCGCCGGCAAGGACGAGTGGCCGTCCATGCACCTCTGGACGTACCTCGTGCTGCGCATCGGCGGCGGTGACGTCCTCCAGCAGATGATCCAGAGCGGCGACTGGAACACCGACGCCTGCAAGGCGGCGGGCCAGGCGGTGCTCGACCTCAACGCGCTCGACCCGTACCAGCCCGGCTACAAGTCGGCCGTCTACAACGACGAGGCCGCAGCCGTCGGCAACGGCAAGGCCGCGATGGAGCTGATGGGCCAATGGGCGCCGTCGGTCCAGCAGGACCAGAGCGCCGACAAGCAGGGTCTGGGCGACAAGCTCGGATGGTTCCCGTTCCCGGCCGTCAGCGGCGGCGCCGGCGCACCGACCGATGGCGTCGGCGGCGGCAATGGCATCGCGGTGGGCAAGGACGCGCCGCCCGAGGCGATCGACTTCCTGAAGTTCTTCGAGAGCGCCGACAACGCGAACCAGCTCAACACCGACAACGTTGGCCTCTCGCCGGTGGTCGGTACCGGCGCTACCGTGACCGACCCGAATCTGCAGATGGTGGCGGCCGGGCGTGACCAGGCGACCTTCATGCAGCTCTACCTCGACCAGGCCACCTCGCCGGCGATGGGTACCGCCATCAACGACGCGACGGTCGGCCTGTTCCTGGGCAAGTCCACCCCCGAGCAGGTCTGCCAGGCGATCTCGGACGCCGCGGCAACCCAGTAGCGTGGGTCCGCGGGCGACGCACCCGTAGACTCGTTCGACGGAGCGGGCCGGCCGAGCCGGCCCGCTCAATTCAATGGAGGCGGACGGCACGGCGATGACGGCAGCTGCGCCCCGGGCACGCGAGCGACCGCGGCGGATCCCGACCGGGCTGACGATCGGCCTGTTCCTGCTCCCGGCGCTGCTGCTCTACCTCGTGTTCGTCATCGTCCCGGTGATCCAGGCGGCCCATTTCAGCCTGTACCGCTGGAACGGCCTGCAGCCGCTGACCGACTTCATCGGCATCAAGAACTACCAGGTTGCCCTGGCCAACGAGTCGTTCCGAACCGCGATCACGAACAACCTGCTGATCGTGGTGCTCTCGCTCGCGCTGCAGATCCCGTTCTCGCTCGGGCTCGCGGTGCTGCTCAACCGCCGCTTCCCGGGGCGCGCCGTGTTCCGGCTGCTGTTCTTCCTGCCCTACGTCCTGTCGGAGGCGATCACCGGGATCGTGTTCCGGCTCATGCTCCAGCCGGACTCGCTGGTCGACTCGGTGCTGCGGTCGGCCGGCCTCGGCGGCTGGGTCCAGGACTGGCTGGGCGACGACACCCTGGTCATGTTCACGCTGTTCGTGATCATCTCGTGGAAGTACTTCGGCTTCCACATGATCATCCTGCTCGCCGGCCTGCAGGGGATCCCCCGCGAGATCGAGGAGGCGGCGCTGATCGACGGCGCCGGACGCCGCCAGGTGTTTCGCTACGTGACCCTGCCGCTGCTCGGACCCACCCTCCGCGTCTCGGTCTTCCTGTCGATGATCGGCGCCCTCCAGCTGTTCGACATGGTGTGGGTGATGACCGGTGGCGGTCCGCTGTTCGCGTCCAACACGATGGCGATCTCGATGTTCAAGTCGGGCTTCAAGAACACCCAGATGGGCTTCGGCAGCGCCGAGGCGGTGATCCTGTTCATGTTCGGGCTCATCGTCGCGCTCGCCTACCAGCGGTTCGTCCTCCGGCGCGACACCGAGGGTGCGCTCACGGTGGCGGGAGGCTGAGCGGATGGCCAGCCCGGTGCCTACGACCGCCGCCCGTGCCGCCCGCCGGGTCTCGATCGCCGCCGCGCCGTCGATCTCGGGCACCCTCGCCTGGCTCGTGCTCCTCGTCGTCGCCATCACGATCCTGGTCCCGATCCTGTACGCGATCCTCGGTGGGTTCAAGACCAACGGGCAGCTGGTGGCCAACCCGGTCGCGATCGTGCCCGACCCCTGGGTGTTCACGAACTACACCACGGTGCTGTTCGGCGACGACGCCGGGACCTTCTGGCGCGAGGCGGGCAACAGCCTGATCGTCGGCGTGGTGGCGGTCGGCGTGACCGTGACGTTCGCCTCGCTCGCCGCATTCGTGTTCGCGAGGTTCGCCTTCCGGGGCCGCGAGGCGATGTTCACCCTGTTCGTGCTGGGGCTGCTCTTCCCGTCGGCGGTCGCCATCCTGCCGCTGTACATCCTCGTCCGTGACATCGGCCTGTCCGGCAACCTGCTGGGCGTCGCGCTCCCGGAGGCGGCGTTCGCGCTCCCGCTCACGATCGTGATCCTGCGACCCTTCTTCCGGAGCATCCCCCGCGAGCTCGAGGACGCCGCGCGGATCGACGGCTGCAGCTCGTTCGGGTTCTTCTGGCGCGTGCTCCTCCCGCTGGCCCGGCCGGCGCTCGCGACGGTGAGCGTGCTGGCCACCGTCATGACCTGGAACCAGTTCCTGCTGCCCCTGATCCTGCTCAACGGCGCGGACCAGTGGACGCTGCCGCTCGGGGTCATGAACTTCTCCACGCAGTACGGGCAGGATCAGGCGCGCGTGCTGGCGTTCACGGTCATCGCGATCATCCCCGCGATCGCGTTCTACGCGTTCGCGGAGCGCCAGCTCGTGACCGGGCTGACCGCGGGATCGGTGAAGGGCTGATGACCACCAACGCGCGCCACCTGGAACCGTCGCTCGGCGTCGAGGAGCGCGTCGCCGACCTGCTGGGCCGGATGACGCTGCACGAGAAGATCGCCCAGCTTGGCTCCGTGTGGGCCTTCCAGATCGTGCCCGGGGGGCGCGTCGACCACGAACGGATGGAGGCGCTGCTGGGCGATGGCCTGGGCGAGATCACCAGGATCGCCGGGGCCACCAACCTGCCGGCGACCGACGCTGCCCGGGTCGGGAACGAGGTCCAGCGCTACCTGGTCGAGGAGACCCGGCTCGGCATCCCGGCGATCATCCACGAGGAGACGCTCCACGGGCTGCTGGCCCGCGACGCGCCCGTGTTCCAGCAGTCGATCGGCGCCGCGGCCAGCTTCGACCCGGCCCTGGTCGAGGCCCTGGCGGGCACCATCCGCCGCCGGATGCTCGCGACCGGGGCGCGCCACGCCCTGGCGCCCGTGCTCGACGTCACCCGCGACCCCCGCTGGGGACGGATCGAGGAGACCTACGGCGAGGACCCGTACCTGGCCGCTGTCATGGGGGTGGGGTACGTCCGCGGCATCCAGGGACCGTCGCCCGCGACGGGCGTGCTGGCCACGGGCAAGCACATGGTCGGCCACGGCCTCGCCGAGGGCGGCCTCAACATGGCGCCGGTCCACGCCGGCTGGCGGGAGATCCGGGACGAGCAGCTGCTGCCGTTCGAGGCGGCGATCCGCGAGGCCGGGCTGGCGACGATGATGCCGGCCTACTCCGACGTCGATGGCGTCCCATGTCATGCCTCGCGCGAGCTCCTGGTGGACATCCTGCGCGGTGAGTGGGCGTTCGACGGACTGGTTGCCTCCGACTACATGGGGATCGAGCAGCTCCAGGGGCATCACCGGCTGACGCCCGACCTCAGCACGGCGGCCGGGCTGGCGCTGGCGGCGGGCGTGGATCTCGAGCTCCCGCGGAGCCTCGCCTACGCGGAGCCATTGGCGGAGGCGATCGCCGACGGCCGGGTCGACGCGGCCCTGCTCGATGCGTCGGTCGCCCGCGTGCTGGCGGCGAAGATCCGGCTGGGGCTGTTCGAACGCCCGTACGTGGAGCCGCCGTCCGAGGCCGTCCTCGCCGACCTCCGGCGGGACGAGTGCCGGCTCGGCCGCGCGCTCGCCGCCCGATCGATGGTCCTGCTCGAGAACGACGGCGTCCTGCCGCTGCCCTCGACGACCCGGCGCCTGGCGCTCATCGGCCCGATCGCGGACAGCGCGCGTGATCTGCTCGGTGACTACAGCCACCCGCTGCACGTGGAGACGCTGCTCGAGATCGCCAACCAGCCGATGTTCGGGGTGCAGGCCCACGGCTCGCTGTCCCTCGAGGACGAGCTGGCCGGCCGGCGCACGATCCTCGACGCGTTCCGCGATCGACTGGGCACCGAGATCGTGCGCTACGCACGGGGCACCGGGCTGCGCGAGGGCGGCGACGAGGAGCTGGCGTCGGCCGTCGAGGTGGCGCGCGACGCGGACGTCGCCGTGGTGGTGCTCGGCGAGCGATCCGGGCTCACCGACGACTCGACGACGGGGGAGTTCCGCGACCGGCGCGGGCTGGGGCTGCTGGGGCGCCAGCAGGAGCTGCTCGAGGCCGTGGTGGCGACCGGGACGCCGGTCGTGCTCATCGTCGTCAGCGGCCGGCCGCTCGCGATCGAATGGGCGGCTCGCCATTGTGCCGCCGTGCTGCTCGCGTGGGTCCCTGGCGACGAGGGTCCGGACGCGCTCGTGGATGTCCTGCTGGGTGATCGGCCCCCGGGTGGCAAGCTCCCGGTCTCGATGCCGCGGGCGGTCGGGCAGGTGCCCCTCCACTACCGCCACCACCCGTCGGGCGGCCGGTCCAACCCGCGCGGCGACCACGTCGACGGCCCGGCCGGACCGCTGTGGCCGTTCGGGTTCGGACGCTCCTACACCACCTTCGAGCTGTCCGACCTCGTCCTCGACCGCCCGTCGATCGCGACCTGCGACGACGAGGTCGGCGTCGGCGTTCGGGTCGCCAACGTGGGTGACCGGCCCGGCGACGAGGTGGTCCAGCTCTACCTGCGTGACGAGGAGGCGGACGTCGCGCGCCCGGTCCTCGAGCTGTGCGGCTTCGCCCGCGTCACGCTCGAGCCGGGGGCCTCGGCGGACGTTCGGTTCACGCTCCATGCCGAGCAGCTGTCGCACACCGGCGTCGCGTACCGCCGGATCGTCGAGCCGGGCACCGTGACCCTGTGGGCCGGGACGTCGTCGGCCGATCGCCCCCTGTCGGTCACGCTCGAGGTCACCGGCCCGGTGGCCGAGCTGCCGGTCCGCTGCCGGTTCGTGACGCCGGTCTCGGTCCGATCCGGGTAGCCGGGATCCGTCCGCGTTCGGTCGGCGGCCCGCCTCCTCGGCCCGCTCGGCGCGGCCCCGCACCGCTCGCCGCTCGCTCAGCGAGCGACCCGTCGCGCGACCCGCCTCCTCGGCCCGCTCGGCGCGGCCCCCACCGCTCGCCGCTCGGTCAGCGAGCGACCCGTCGCGCGGCCCGCCTCCTCGGCCCGGTCGGCGCGGCCCCCCACCGCTCGCCGCTCGGTCAGCGAGCGACCCGTCGCGCGGCCCGCCTCCTCGGCCCGGTCGGCGCGGCCCCGCACCGCTCGCCGCTCGCTCAGCGAGCGACCCGTCGCGCGACGGCCGATGGTGCTCGCCCGGCGAGCCAGCTGTGGCACCGACGACGTCCTTCGTGCCACGTGTCGCTCTCCCAGCGAGCAGGCCGGACCATGGCGCGACCAGTCGCTCGCCCCGCGAGCGGTGCCCGGCGACCAGCGACCAGTCGCTCGCCCCGCGAGCGGTGCCCGGCGAGCAGCGACCCGCGCCACCCCGGCGACCGGCGACCGGCGCCGCACCGTCGAGCAGCGACCCGCGCCACCCCGGCGACCGGCGACCGGCGCCGCACCGTCGAGCAGCGACCCGCGCCACCCCGGCGACCGGCGACCGGCGCCGCACCGTCGAGCAGCGACCCGCGCCACCCCGGCGACCGGCGACCGGCGCCGCGACCGCGCGACCCGGCGACCAGCGTCACCCCGGCGCCCGGCCCGCACCCGGCGACCGGCGCCGCACGCCGCCCGACCGCACCACCTCGCGCAGCCCCAGCGCACCACCTCGGTCAGCCCGAGCGCAGCGCCTCGGTCGGCGAGACACGGGCGGCACGGGCCGCGGGGTACAGCCCCGCCACGGCCCCGACGGCAAGCGCCGCCGCCAGTCCACCCGCCGCAGCAACCGGCGGGATGGCCACGAGCCAGCCCTGCGAGAGCGCGAAGGCGGTGGCAGCCCCCGCACCCGCCGCCACGCCGAGCACGCCCCCGATCCCGGCCAGCACGATCGCCTCGGCCACGAACTGGAGGCCGATGTGGACCGCGGTGGCACCAAGGGCGCGCCGCAGGCCGATCTCGGAGCGGCGCTCGAGCACCGACATCAGCATGATGTTGGCGACCCCCACCCCGGCCACGAACAGGGCCACCGCGGCCAGCCCCAGGAACAGGGAGGTGAACGCACCGGCGGCCGCCGCGCGCGCCGCGAGCGCGTCGGACGGGCGGTTGACGTTGACCTCGTTCGGATGCTCGGGATTGGCCGTCCCGGCCAGCACCTGCGCCACGTCCGCGACCTGGCTCGGGTCGGTGCGGACGTAGATCGTGCCGGCCGAGCCGTCGATCCCGAACAGCGACTCGGCGATCGGGAAGCCGATCAGCACGGAGCGGTCGAGCTCGGGTGCCAGGCCCACGGGGTCGAGGATGCCGACCACGGTGAACCACGTGTCGCCGACCCGGATCCGGACGGCCGGGTCGACGGCGTCGATGCCGAGATAGGCGGCCGCGTCGGCCCCCAGCACCACGGCCGGGTATTGCGCCGTCGCGCCGTTGAGGAACGAGCCCGCGGCCAGGCTGCCGCGGAGCGTGTCGAGCAGGTCGGTCTGCGCGGCGACCACGCCGATCCCCCCGGTCTGGACGTCGGGGATGCGGTCGGTCCGGTGAACGGTGGCCGATACGGGCGCCGTGGCCGAGGTCGCCTCGACCGGACCCACGCGGCGGATCATCGCGGGCGCGCCGAGCGGCAGCGTCGCCGCGCCACCGAACAGGTGCTGCCCCGGGCTGACCGTGAGCAGGTTGGTGCCCAGCCGGTCGAGCTGCGCGAGCAGTCCCGCCCGGCTGGACTCGGAGATGCCGAGCACCGCGACCATGGCCGCGATGCCGATGCCGATGCCGACCGCGGTCAGGAACGTCCGGACCCGCCGCGACGCCAGCCCGGAGGTGCCCTCGCGGACGAGGTCCGGGCCGGTGATCCGGCTCGGCCGCACGGCGTCGAGCGCGTCCAGGGCATCGATCCGTGGCGACAGCGCGCTCACGCCACGGCCCCCAGGCTGTCGCGCTCGATCCGCCCGTCCCGGAGCCACAGCTGGCGCGGCAGCGCCGCCGCGAGCTCCTGGTCGTGGGTGATGACCGCGATCGTCGCGCCGTCGGTCCGGTTGAGGTCGAGCAGCAGCTCGAGGATGGTCGCGCCCACCACGCTGTCGAGGTTGCCCGTCGGCTCGTCGGCGAGCACGATCGCCGGGCGCCCGACGATCGCCCGCGCGATGGCCACGCGCTGCTGCTCGCCACCCGAGAGCTGGCTGGGGCGGTGATGCATCCGGGCGGCCAGGCCGACCCGCTCGAGCGCCGCGGCCGCAGCCCGGCGCCGGTCGGCGAGGCCCGTGCCCGTGTAGAGGAGGCCGTTGGCGACGTTGTCGAGCGCCGTCTGCGCGTCGAGCAGGAAGAACTGCTGGAACACGAAGCCGATCGCCCGCGCCCGCAGCCCCGAGAGCTGGCGGTCGCCCAGGCGCGAGGTGTCGTGGCCGGCCACGAGCACGGTCCCGCCGGTCGGCCGGTCGAGCGTGCCCATGACGTGGAGCAGGGTCGACTTGCCCGAGCCCGACGGGCCGACCAGCGCCACCAGCGCCCCCCTCTCGATCGCGAGGCTGATGCCCCGAAGCGCCTCCACCGGCGGGTTGCCCGGGTAGGCGCGGGTGACGTCGCGCAGCTCGAGCACCGGGGTCGCGATGCCGCCGACGAGCTCACCGCCGGCGCTCACTGGGCGACCACGACCCGCTGCCCGGCATCGAGGCCCGGCCCGTTGACCTCGACCCAGCCATCCGCGAACAGCCCGAGGCTGACCGGGACATAGCGCAGCTGGCCCGCGTCCTCGACCTGGACCGCGTAGCCACCCTCGAGCAGCTCGAGCAGCGCGTTGACCGGTACGGCCAGCACGTCCTCGGCGGTGGCGGTCGTGATGTCGAGCGTGACCGGCGCCTGGTCGAGGGTGCCGGCGGCCGACGGATCGGCGAGGGTCACCGTCACGTCGATCGTCGGCGTCTGGCTGCCGTTCCCCGACGGGTCGCCGCTGCCACCGGGCACGGTGGCCACGGTCCCCACGTCGGACACCGTGCCGGGCGTCGTCGAGCCATCCGGGAGCACGACCGAGACCCCGTCGCCGATCGCGACCTGGGTCTGGAGCGACGGGTCGAGCGGGACGGTCACGACCCGCTGCGGCGAGGTGGCATCGAGCACGGGCGTGCCGGCCTGGAGCGGCTGCCCGGGTGTCGCGCTGTGCGCCGTGATCCGAAGGGCGGTGGGCTCGAACACGACCGAGCCGAGCGGCACCCGACCGGTCCCGGGCAGGCCCAGCGATGCCTGCCACGCTTCGACGGCGGCCGTGGTGGCGCCGTCCCAGTGCTCGTCGGGGATGAGGGTGGCGTCGGCGAACCCCAGCGCCACGAGGTTCGCCTCGAGCTGGCGGACGTCGACGCCGTCGGTCACGCCCGGGCCGAGGTCGCGATACGCGGGCAGGTCGCCCTGGAGCAGCACGACCGGGTAGGAGCCGTCGACCGTGTACAGGGCGCCGCCCGGCTCGACGATGGAGCCCACGTCGGCGATCCCGGTCAGGACCCCGGCCGGACGGTCCCGGGTGACCCTGGCCGCCGCAAGGGCCGACCTGGCCGCGGCAACCGCGTGCTCCGCCTGGCGGATCTGCGCCGCCGTCGGGTGCTGACGCGCATGGAGCGCGGCCGCTGCGGCGCTGCGCCCCGCCTCGGCCGCCGTGAGCTGGGCCCGGTCGGCATCGACCGTCGCTTGCGCTCGCTTGACACCGAGCCGCGCCGCGACGACATCGCACGGCGGATCGGCGGACGACGCCGCCTTGCACGCCGCCAGCGAACGATCCGCCGCCCGCACCCCCGCGAGGTCGACCCGTAGCGCGCCCGCCGCCTGGGTCACGGACGCGCTCGCCTGGGCAACCTGGGTCTTCAACGGACCCAGGTCCGCCGCCGACGGATGGCGCAGCGCGGCCAGTGCCGCGACCGCCTGATCGTGCTGGGCCTGGGCGGCGGCATAGCCCTGGTCCGCCGCCGCGGCGCTGTCGGCGCCCGCGGTCGCAAGCGCATTCGCGACGGCGACGTCGCCGTCGTAGCCGAGCGTCCCCTCGACCTGGGTCGTGGCGTGGAGCGTCCGGCGTTCGACCGCCGACGTGGTTGGGGGCGCCGTCGCGGCGCGCGCGCCGTCCGGTTGCGCGGCCGGGATCGCGGCGAGCAGCGCCCCGCCGCCCAGGATCACCGCGAGGCCGGCCCCGGCGACAACCGCCGTCCGTCGCCTCACGGCTGCGTGCTCCCCGACGTGCCGTTCGATGCGCCCCCGCCGGTGCTGCCGCCGGACCCCGGGCCGGATCCGTTCGACATGAAGCCCGGCCCACCGGGGAGCTTCGACTGGCAGGTCGTCTGGGCCTTCTGGAACGTCGGCGAGCTGGGGTCGAGGTCGGAGCCGGGACCCCCACCCAGCGACATGGAGACGCCGCCGTTGGACTCCCTGACCGGATCAGGGAAGTCGGCCACGCCGTTGTCGCGCATGCACTGCGAGTAGGCCAGCATGTCCTGGAATGCCTGGTCGTCATTGGCGTCGTTCCCGCCCGCCGGCGGTGCGGGCATCAGCGACTTGCAGGCGTCGTCGGCCGCCTTGAACGTGGCCGAGCTGGGGTCGAGGCCGGTGCCAGGCCCCGCCTGCAGCTGCAGCCCGATATGGCCCTGGCCATCGCTCACCGGATCCGGGAAGCTCGCCACGCCGTGGTCACGCATGCACTGGGCGTAGGCGAGCATCTTGTCGTAGTCGTCGGCCGCGCCCTTGTCGCCCGTGGCGCCGCTCGGGTCCGGCGTATTGCTCGCGCCGGGTGTCTCGAGCGTGACCACGCCGTTCGACGGCGTGGCGCCCGAGCACGCGGCCACGAGCAGCAGAGCCGCGACCGCGCCGGCGATGGCCAGCGGCGCCCGGGCATGCCGGCGTGGCGAGGGATGCCAGTCGCGGGCCGGATCGTCGACCGGCGTCCGGTCATCGGCTCGTGGATGGGTGGGTTCGGCAGGCCTCGGGGGCCCGGGCGGATACGAGCTCACGGAGATGGTCCTCTCGCGATCTTGAAGGGTCTTCGTCGGCGGCCGGCCGGATCGCGGCGGCCGCCTCGTCGCGAGGTATGCGCCACGGGTGGTTTCGGGCCGGTAACAGCGCGCCGGGCCCTTCCTCCGCCACCGCCCCGCGCGGCAGCGTTACCGCGCCGAAACCGATGCCGGGGCATGATCTGCAGCGCGCTCGTGCCGACCAGCCAGCCGGTGACGGGCGCCGGAACCGTGGAGCCGACGCATGCGCGTCCTGGTGATCGAGGACGACACGGAGATGGCGGGTGCCATCGGGGTCGGCCTGCGCCGCGCCCGGATGGCCGTCGACCTCGCCTTCGATGGGCGGTCGGGCCTCGAGCGCGCACTGGAGAACGACTACGACGTGATCGTGCTCGACCGGGACCTGCCCGGCCTCCATGGCGACGCGATCTGCGCCGAGCTGGTCGATGCCGGCAACCGGGCACGGGTGCTCATGCTCACGGCAGCGGGCACCACCGAGGACCTGGTCGACGGGCTCGGGCTGGGCGCCGACGACTACCTGGCCAAGCCGTTCGACTTCCCGGAGCTCGTCGCCCGGATCGGCGCCCTCGTCCGGCGTGCCCAGCCGGCGCTGCCACCCGTCCTCCGCCACGGCGACCTCGAGCTCGACATCGCCCGCCGGGTCGCCCGCCGCGGCGGCCGTCGGTTGGGGCTCACGCCCAAGGAGTTCGGCGCGCTCGAGCTGCTGCTCGTCGCCGAGGGCCGGGTCGTGTCGGCCGAGGAGCTGCTCGAGCGCGTCTGGGACGAGCATGCCGACCCGTTCAGCCAGGTCGTCAAGATCACGATCAGCCGCCTGCGGGCCAAGCTCGGCGAGCCGCCGGTGATCGAGACCGTGGCCCAGGCCGGGTATCGCCTGTGACGCCGCGATCACCCGCCCCGCAGTCCGCGCCGGAGTCCGCGCCGCTGATCGAGGCCGTGGCGGCGTCCGCGCCGCGGTCCGCGCCGGAGTCCGCGCCGGAGTCCGCGCCGGAGTCCGCGCCGCTGATCGAGGCCGTGGCCCAGGCCGGGTATCGCCTGTGATGCCGCGATCCCCCGCCCCGCAGTCCGCGCCGGAGTCCGCGCCGCGGTCCGCGCCCGCCCCCGCATCGGCGGCGGGCCATCGCCAGCTCCACCTGCCCAGACCCACGATCCGACTCCGCCTGACGCTGCTGTACGGCTCACTCTTCCTGGCTTCGGGCGCCGTCCTGCTCGCCATCACCTATCTGCTCGTGAGCACCGGCAACCCGCTCGTCTCCACCGACGCCAACGGCAGGACGGTGATCACGTTCAACGGCGTCGCCGGCAGCGTCAGCGGGGGTGGGGTGAGCACGGGCGGGCCCGCTGGGCTGACCGTGCCGCCGGACCCGGTCGCGCTGCAGACGATCGTGGTCGAGCAGCACGCCGCCGAGCTCAACCAGCTCCTGGTCTGGTCGCTCGTGGCGTTGGGCATCATGGCGGTGGCATCGGTCGGTGCCGGCTGGCTCGTGGCCGGCCGCGTGCTGCGTCCGCTGCGGTCGATGACGTCCGCCGTTCGCGAGCTGTCGGCGAGCAGCCTGCATCGACGCCTCGCGACGGACGGGCCCGACGACGAGCTCAGCGATCTCCGCGCGACGTTCAACGACCTGCTCGCCCGGCTGGACGCATCGTTCCAGGCCCAGCGCGCGTTCGTCGCCAACGCGTCGCACGAGCTGCGGACGCCGCTCGCGCGGCAACGGACCATGCTCCAGGTGGCCCTCGACGACCCGGATGCCACCATGGACTCGCTGCGCCAGGCGGGAGAGCGGGCGCTGGTCGCCGGTGAGCAGCAGGAACGGCTGATCGAGGCGCTGCTGATGCTCGCGCGCGGCGAGCGTGGTCTGGAGCGGCGTGAGCTCGTGGACCTTGCCGCGATCGCCGGCGACGTGGTGGCGTCGCGGCAGACCGACGCCGATGGCCGGGGGCTGCGGCTCAAGGCGCGGCTGGGGCCGGCCGCGACCCGAGGCGACGCCCACCTGCTGGAGCGTCTCACCGGCAACCTCGTCGACAACGCCCTCCGCTACAACGAGCCCGGTGGCTGGGTCGAGGTCTCGACCACCGCGCGCCGCGGGTCGGTGCATCTCTCCGTGGTCAACGGCGGGCCCCACGTGCCACCGGCCGAGGTCGGCCGGCTGCTGGAGCCGTTCCAGCGACTTGCCCCCGAGCGGACCGTGGCCGGCGACGGCTGGGGTCTGGGCCTCTCGATCGTCCGCGCGATCGTGCGCGCGCACGGGGGCACGATCGATGTCGTTGCGCGCCCTGAGGGCGGCCTGGCCATCGAGGTCTCGCTGCCCGCCTGAGGTTGGAGCGCGACCCGGTTGACCGGCCCGGGCTCGACCCGGGTCCGACTCCGGGCCGACTCTGGGCCGACTCTGGGCCGACTCGACACTGACCAGCGTCCGACTCTGGGCCAACCCCAGTCCGACCGAGCCGCACCGACCCAGCGTCCGACCCGGGCCGACTCTAGTCCGACCGAGCCGTACCGACCCCGGCCTCGACCCGGGCTCGACCGAGCCGTACCGGCCCAGGCTCGACCCAGGCTCGACCCGGGCCCGACCGAGCCGTACCGCCCCGGGCTCGATCCGTCCTGCCCGAGTCAGCCGCGCAGCGAGCGGCGAAGGGCGGGGACATGGCCGGTGGCGGAGGCGGGGACCGGCCGGCGGCGGAGGGCGGGACCTCGCCGAACCGGCCTGCCGCTCGCCGGGAGAGCGACTGGTCTCATGGCCAGCCGATCTGACCGCTGCGCGAGTGGCGTGTGGCACGCGGAGCCCCGACACGCCCCAGGTGACTCGCCAGGCGAGCGGGATTCGGCTGCGCTGCCACGAGTCAGCCGCGCAGCGAGCGGCGAAGGGCGGGGACATGGCCGGCGGCCGCGGAGGAGGGACATCGCCGACCCGGCCTGCCACGAGTCAGCCGGGAGCGGCGGGGGAGGGACCTCGCCGGCGAGTCAGCCGGGCAGCGAGCGGCGGGGGAGGGACCTCGCCGGCGAGTCAGCCGGGCAGCGAGCGGCGGGGTGCGGGGACATGGCCGGCGGCGGGGCATGGCCGGCCGCCACAGGTGAGACTTGACAAGATGAGACGTCTCGTCTAGTCTCGACTCATGACGACGACATCCGAACCGGGCGAGGCCGCCGGCGAGCGGATCGTCGAGGCCGCCGGCGAGCGGATCGTCGCGGCCGCGCGCCGCGTCCTGGCCGATGACCCGACCCTGCCGATGGCGGCCGTGGCCACGGCCGCCGGCGTGTCAAGGGCGACGCTGCACCGGCACTTCCGGACCCGTGCAGAGCTGCTGGCGGCCGCCGGTGTGGAGCCTGACGTGGGCACCCGCCAGCGAGTGCTCGCCGCCGCGGCCGAGCTGGTCGCGCGCGACGGGCTCGAGGGATTGTCGATGGACGAGGTTGCCGCCGCGGCCGAGGTGTCGCGCGCCAGCGTCTATCGGCTGTTCCCGGGCAAGCCCGCGCTGTTCGAGGCGCTGCTGCTCACGCGCAGCCCATTCGAGCCCGTGATCGCGCTGCTCGGCCAGGTCGGGGACCGTCCTCCAGGCGAGGTGGTCCCCGCCATCCATCGAATGGTGGCCTCGATCGCGGCGGCCAACCTCGGCCTGCTGCGCGCGGTCTACGTCGAGGTCTGGTCGGGGTCACCCGATGCCGTCGCCGGGGCTGGCCGCCCGCTGCGCGCGATGATCCGGTCGGTCGGCGGCTATCTCGAGCGCCAGATGGCGCTGGGCCGTCTCGAGCGCATGGACCCGGTCCTCGCGGTCCAATGCGTGCTCGGCCCGCTGGTCTTCCACCTGCTCACGCGCCCGGTCGCGAAGCAGATTGCCGGGCTCGACATCCCGCTCGAGGACGTCGTCGAGCAGCTCGGCGCCGCTGCCCTGCGCAGCCTCCAGCCCACGACGCCGGGTCCCGGCGTCGCCAACCAGGAGTAGATCGATGGATGTCCCGATCCCGCGCGTCCCGGATGCCCGGGCCGTTCGCATCTACGAGCGCCGCTGGCTGACGCTCGGCGTGCTCGCCCTGAGCCTGGTCATCATCGGGCTCGACAACTTCGTCCTCAACGTCGCCCTGCCCACGCTCCAGACCGCGTTCGATGCCTCGGCCGCGCAGCTGCAGTGGATGGTCGACGCCTACATCCTCGTGTTCGCCGGGCTGCTGCTGCTGATGGGCACCCTCGGCGACCGGTTCGGGCGTGCCCGCGTGCTCCAGCTCGGGCTGATCGTGTTCGGGGGCGCCTCCATCACCGCCACCTTCGCGACCACCGCGGAGCAGCTGATCGCCGCGCGCGCCGTGATGGGCATCGGGGCGGCGATGATGATGCCCTCGACCCTCTCGATCCTGATCAACGTCTTCCCACGCGAGGAGCGCGGTCGCGCGATCGCCGCCTGGGCCGGGATCATGGGGCTGGGCATCGGTCTGGGGCCGGTGACCGGTGGCTTCCTCATCGAGCACTTCGACTGGCCGGCCGTGTTCCTCATCAACGTTCCGGTCGCGGCGGCCGCGCTCGTGTTCGGGCTCGTGCTCGTGCCCGACAGCCGCGACCCCAACGCGCCCGCCATCGACCTGCCCGGCGCGGTGCTCTCGATCTCGGCGGTGACGGCCCTTGTGTACGGCATCATCGACGCACCGCGCAGCGGCTGGACCGATCCCGTGATCCTGGGCACGTTCGCCGCCGCGCTCGTCCTGCTCGCGGCCTTCGCCTGGTGGGAGCTACGGAGCGCGCGTCCGATGCTCGACTTCGGCCTGTTCCGGAACCGCCGGATGACCGCCGGGGTGACCGCGATCAGCGCCAACTTCTTCGGCCTGTTCGCGGTGATCTTCGGGCTGACCCAGTTCCTGCAGTTCGTGCTCGGCCGGTCGCCGCTCGAGGCCGGCGCGGTCATGCTGCCCCTGGCCCTCGGAATCCCGATTGGAGCCGGGCTCAGCGTCCGCCTGGTCGCCCGGCTGGGCACCGGACGGGTCGTGGCCGGGGCGATGATCGCCGTGGCGCTGGTCATCCTGAGCGTGACCCAGTGGTCGACGACGACCGAGGACTGGGTGGTGGCGCTGACGCTGTTCTGTGCGGCCGTGGCGATGGCCAACGTCATGGCGCCGTCCGCGGATGCGATCCTGGGCGCCGTGCCGGAGGAGCGCTCGGGGATCGGCTCCGCGGTCAACGTCCTGGCCGGGCAGACGGCGGGCGCCCTGGGCGTCGCCGTCGTGGGCTCGGTCATGAACTCCGTCTACTCGGATCGCATGGCCGACGTGGTCGCCCAGCTGCCGCCGCAGGCAGCCGGGCCGGCCGGCGACTCGGTGGGGGCGGCGCTGGCCATCGCGGCGCAGCTGCCCGGGGCGGTCGGTCAGGCGCTGGCGACCGCGGCGCGCAGCGGCTTCGTCGACGCCCTGGCCAACGGTGCCGTGGTCGCTGCGGCCGTGATCGTGGTCGGAGCGCTCGTCGTGCTCCGGTTCATGCCCGCGGGGCACCTTCCGGAGGCGGACCGCGGCTGAGCGACGACCCCGGAGACCGGGCGACCGCGCGACGCGGGCGACGCGAGGGCGATCGCCCGCGACGGATGCCGTGACCCGGCGACCCGGCGACGCGGGGGCGATCGCCCGCGACGGATGCCGTGACCCGGCGACCCGGCGACGCGGGGGCGATCGCCCGCGACGGATGCCGTGACCCGGCGACCCGGCGACGCGGGGGCGATCGCCCGCGACGGATGCCGTGACCCGGCGACCCGGCCTGCGTCGATCGCCCCGGGCCGCCGGTCTCGGTCGCGTGTGGCACGCGCTGCGACACAGCCGCAATACTTCGCGGGTGTCCGCACGTCCCCCTCTTCGCGACGGCCGTCGGCGCCTGACGGCGCTGCGCCTCTCGGCCCAGGGGCTCGCCGCCGCCAGGGCCGCGTCGCCCGCCGAGGTGGTCGGCTCGATGCTCGCGATGCAGGGCCAGGACCTGCCCGGCGTGCGCTGGTCGGTCGGCGTCCGGCTGCGCAACGGCACGGACGCCGCCGTCACCGCGGCCCTCGATGCCGGCGAGCTCGTCCGTTCCTGGCCCATGCGCGGCACCCTGCACCTGGTTCGAGCGGCAGATCTCCACTGGATGCTGGACCTCACGGCGGCCCGCGCGCTCGCGTCGGTCGCGCCGCGGCGGGCCGTGCTCGGGCTCACGGAGGCGGACGCGCAGCGCGCGCAGGCCATCGCCATCGGAGCGCTCCCGGGTCGCCGGACCCTGACCCGCAGGGCGCTGCTGGCGGCGATCGAGGCCGGCGGCGTCTCGACCGCGGGGCAGCGCGGCTACCACCTCCTGTGGTATCTGGCGCAGTCCGGAACGCTCGTCCTGGGACCGTCCGATGGCCGGCAGCAGACCTTCGTCCGTCTCGACGCGTGGGTCCCCGAGCCGCGCCGGCTCGATCGCGCGGCGGCGCTCGGCGAGCTGGCGCTGCGGTACTTCCGCAGCCACGGCCCGGCCACGGTCGCCGACCTCGCCCGCTGGTCCGGTCTCACGGTCCGCGAGACGCGGAGCGGGATCGATGCCTGTAGCGCCAGCCTGACGACGATCGAGGTCGACGGACGCACGTACCACCTGGCGCCCGAGACCCTCGATGCGCCGGCGCCCGAACCCGGCCACGTCCTCCTGCTGCCGGGCTTCGACGAATACCTGCTTGGCTACGGCGATCGGTCCGCGGCGCTCGCGCCCGAGCACAGCGAGGCGATCGTCCCGGGCGGCAACGGCATGTTCAAGCCCACGATCGTGGTCGATGGCGTGGTCGTGGGCACCTGGAGCCGCAAGGTCACCGCGCGCGAGGTCCTGGTCGAGGTCAACCCGTTCCAGCCGCTGCCGCCCGCCACCCTCGATGGGCTCGAGGTCGCCGCCGCGGCCTACGGCCGCTTCCTCGGCGGGCCGCCCTCACGCATCACCGGTTCCACCTTCCGGCGCTCGACCTGAGCAATCCGGACGCCTGCGCCGATCAGACCTCGGAAGGTACGCGCAGCGACAACGATGTGCGCCGACGGTTGACATCTTGATGTCGACTGCTGATGCTTTGATGTATGCGCACCACGATCAGGATCGACGACCGGCTGCTCGCGGAGGCCAAAGCCCAGGCCGCCCGATCGGGACGAACGCTGGCGGCCGTCGTCGAGGACGCCCTCCGCGTGGCACTTGCGCGACGGGATCGACGCGGCGTCGATCAGCCCCCCGAGCTGCCGACCTCTCCCGGTGGGCGCCTGCAGCCGGGGGTCGACCTCGATGACAGCGCGGCGCTGCTCGACCTCATCGAAGGGGCCGAGCCCTGATCCTCCCCGACGTCAACATCTTCGTCCACGCCTTTCGCGAGGCCGCCCCGGACCACGAGCGGTATCGCGCCTGGCTCATCGCTGCGCTGCTGGGCGACGAGCCCGTGGCCGTCTCCGAGCTGGTCCTCAGCGGGTTCGTCCGCGTGGTGACCCACCCGAGGGTCTTCGATCCGCCCGACACAGCGGAGGCCGCCCTGGCGTTTGCCGACGCCGTGCGATCACGGCCGGGCGTGGTGCTGATCGGGCCCGGGGATCGCCACTGGGCGATCTTCGCGAACCTGTGCCGGGCAACCGAGGCCCGGGGCAACCTGGTGCCCGACGCGTACCTCGCCGCCCTGGCCATCGAGGCCGGTGCTGAGTTCATCACCGCCGACCGCGACTTCAGTCGCTTTCCCGGGCTGCGCTGGCGTCATCCGTTGGCGGCCGGCTGAAGCCGGTCGCGCACGGCGGGCACGCTGCCGACTCTCCCGGAGCCCGTGCCCGCGCCGTCGGGCGGATCGAGCGCGGACGCCCTCGCCGAGCTGCGCCAGCGTTGATGCTGTTCCTCGACACCTCGGCGCTCGTCAAGCGGTATGCCGAGGAGGAGGGTTCCCCATTCGTCATTCGACGGATGGGCGAGGATCCCGAATGGGTCGCATCCGCTGTGGCCCGGACCGAAGCCGAGATCATCCTGTGCCGTCTCGGCTTCGATCGCGCCGAGAGTGCCGTCGTCTGGCGCGGTCTTCGCGAGGATTGGGAACGCTGTCATGTCGTCCCGGTCGACCCCGCCTGCCTGGCGCGGGCCTCCGAGCTCGGCTGTCGATATCAGGTTGGAACGCTCGACGCGCTGCACCTCGCCGCGGCAGACCGCCTGCCGCAGCCGCTCGTGATGCTGACCTTCGATCGGCGCCAGGCTGACGCCGCCCGCGCGATGGGCATCGTCGTCGAGGGAGCCTGATCGAGCCACGGGCCTGCGGAGGTGAACATGATCGTCAACGAGCTCGATGGAGGACGGCGCGAGGTCGACATCATCCTCCAGACGCTGTTGATCGGATATTCATCTATACGATCCAGCGGCAAGTTGCTCCTCGCTTACCCGAGCGACCCCGACCGGGTGGACAACTACCGCGACGCCGGCCCGGCGATCCCCTTCCTAGGGGGAGAGAAGGCCGCCGCCGGGCCCGTGATCGACACGGCGGGAATGTGTCAGCTCGAGAGACGCTGGGGACCGCCTTGGGCCCCCGGCGCGGCTCATGTAGCGGACGAAGGGGTCAGCCTTATCGAGCGAGTCATCGCGGAGACAGCTGGCGGCAACGGCGGCATGGTGAGTAGATTCACCTTGTCTTCGAAGCCTGTCATTGCTCTGATCCGAGCAGGTCGGAGCGTGTCGACGCCCCTGATCTCGAGTTGGGACGATTGCGATTGACCGGACGGGCTATCCCTTCGACAGTCGGGACCCGCGTTCTGTCGTCACGGCCCGTGATGGGCACCGTAAATGCAGCAATTGCTGCGGCAATCTCAGTGCCGCTCAGTGCCGCTGGGTGCCGCTCCATGCCGCTCGATCGTGCGGGGCGGTGGGGTGGCCTACGGGGCTCGAACCCGTAACCTCTGGAGCCACAATCCAGTGCTCTGCCAATTGAGCTAAGGCCACCGCGAGTGCCCTTGGCGGAGGCGCACGACGCGCGGGCGGAGCCACCGGGCGAGCGGGAGTGTACCCGAGCCGCCGGCCGCGGTGCGGCCCCGGTGCCTCGATGGTGCGGTCCGGTGGGGTGCTGGCGGGCAACTGGTACCCCGGGCCGGTGCGCTCGGGACCATTGCACTGCGGATCGGATGGCGGTTGACGTAGCAGGATCGGGGTGTCGCCACTCCCCGGCGAACGCCCTACCCAATGACCCGAGACCCAGGCCCCGATCCATCGATGTCAACCCCGCCGGTCCGCCTGCTCGCGCCGCTCGCCGACGCCCGCCGCTTCGCGCTCGGCCTCGTGCTGGCGTTCACGCTCACCTCGGTCGGGCTGCTCGCGACACCAGGCGCGGCGCTGGCGTGGGACAACAACAGCTACAGCTCGTCGTCGGAGTCGCTGCTGATCTCGCTCCAGAATCAGGCCCGCGTCTCCGGCGGCAGGAAGTCGCTCAAGCTCGACACCGCGCTGCGCACGATCGCCCGCTGGCGCAGCAAGGACATGATCGATCGGAACTACTTCGATCACACGATCAAGGGCACCGGCAACCAGGTCTTCTGGTACATGCAGCACGAGTACGACTACTGCTTCAAGGTGGCGGGCGAGAACATCGGCTACGTGACCTGGCCGGGCGCCTCCGTCGATGACGTGACGAACTGGATCTTCGACCAGTTCATGAACTCGCCCGGACATCGGGCCAACATCATGGGCACGGGCTGGGATGTGGTCGCGGTCGGGGCCTACAAGGGCACGTTCCAGGGCAGCGCCGGCACCTTCATGTGGACCGCGCTGTTCGCCGACAAGTGCGGATCCACGTCGACCCCGAAGCCGACCCCGAAGCCGACCCCCAAGCCGACGCCGAAACCCACGCCGAAGCCGACCCATGACGCCACCCCTCGACCGACACCCAGGCCGACGCCCGAGCCGACCCCGAAGCCCACCGCCAGGCCCAGGCCGACCCGCGAGCCCACGCCGGAGCCGGCGGCCACCGACGCCCCGACGCTCGAGCCGACCGCCTCGCCGTCGCCCACCCCCAGCCCGTCTCCGACGCGGGCCGCGACGCTCGCGGCCTCGCCCCGGCCCACGCCCGCGCCGACGGAGCCGGCCGACGAGCCGGCCGCCCCGGTTCCCGGCGACCTTCGCGTGGTGGACGCGGGACCGGCACCCGGGCTGATCGACTCGATCCTGGGCTCGGTGTTCGGCCAGTTCTTCGGGACGTAGCCCGGGCGACCCTGTTCGGGAGCACTGGCCGAGGTCGCGGGCGCACGGCCGCGTGGCCGGCCCGGCCTATGACTATCGGGCGGTCGACCGCACCGGACCGCACCGCTAGGGTACGGACCGTCACCCACCGTCCTTGCCGACCCGACCGCACGGAGCCCCCTCGCCCGATGACCATCCACCCCGCGAGCCCGGCTGGCGTTCCCGCCGCCGCAGCGGCACCCGCCGGCCCGGGCGCCCACCGCGCACCGGACCCGATCCTCGAGGCCCGCGGTCTCACCCGCCAGTACCGGATGGCCGGGGAGACGGTCGAGGCCGTGCGCGGCGTCAGCCTGCGCGTCATGCCAGGCGAGCTCGTCGCGCTCATGGGCCCGTCGGGCTCGGGCAAGAGCACCCTGCTCCAGCTCCTCGGGGGGCTCGACCAGCCGAGCAGCGGCGAGGTGTTCCTCGAGGGGACGCCCATCGCGAAGCTGTCGGACGAGCAGGCGACGCGCCTCCGCCGCGAGCGCACCGGGTTCGTATTCCAGTCCTTCAACCTCGTCCCGCTGCTCAACGTGGTCGAGAACGTGGGCCTCCCGTTCACGATCGCCGGTCAGGACCCCCGCGCGGGCGACCTCGCCGCCCGCGTCCGCGATGCGATCGCGCTGGTCGAGCTGACGGGCAAGGAGCGCCATCGGCCCGAGCAGCTCTCGGCCGGCGAGCAGCAGCGGGTCGCCGTCGCGCGCGCCATCGTGACCCGCCCGGCGCTCCTGCTGGCCGACGAGCCCACCGGCAACCTCGACTTCAAGACGGGCAGCGACATCCTCGGCGCGCTCTGGCGGGCGTGCGTCGACCGTGGCCAGACGATCGTGCTCGTCACCCACGACGCCAAGGCCGCGGCCTACGCCGACCGGGTGCTGGTGCTCGAGGATGGCCGCGTCCAGGATGAGATCGCGCTCGGCCGGCGGGCGGACCACGCGGCCGGGCCGCTGATCGCGCGGCTCACCCAGCTGGGGCTCTAGCGGGCGCCATGCGCAGCCTGCTCCCGTACGCCTGGCGCAGCCTGGCGGCCCGCCCGGGGCGCAGCCTGCTCACCGTGTTCGGCATCGCGATCGGGGTCGGGGTCCTGGTCGCGGCGCTCGCGATCGACGCCGGCCTGGACGCCTCGATCGACCGTACGGTCACGGGGCTCGTCGGGCGCGCCGACCTGCGGGTGGCGGCGTTCACCGAGGCGGGGCTCTCGGGCACGACCCTGAGCGCGATCGACCGCGTATCGGGCGTGGCGCTGACCGCGCCCGCGATCGAGCGGCGCTCGTACCTCGAGCCGGCCGCGGGCCGGCCCGCCTCGACCGAGCCGGTGACCGTGCTGGGCATCGCTCCGGCCAGCGAATCCCGGGTCCGCGACCTGTCCCTGGCCCGCGGCGCGCCGCTCGAATCGCTCAGCGAGCCGGTGGCCCTCATCACCGAGCGGCTGGCAGCTTCGGACGGGCTCGACGTCGGCAGCCAGCTGACGATCCTCGGCGCCGGGGCCCCGGTGTCCGCCCGCGTCGTGGGACTCCTGCCGGGCGACGGGCCGTTCCCGGGCTCGTCCGGCCGCACGGTCGTGCTGCCGTTGCTGACGGCGGCCCGCCTCAACGTCCCCGATGTCCCGGAGCCCGGATCCACGGGCACGCCCGGCGACGGATCGGGCGCAGTGGGTGGCGGCGGCCAGGCCACGGACACCCAGGCGGCCGGCGGCGGCGGCCAGGCCACCGAGACCCAGGCGGCGGACACCCAGGCGGCGGACACCCTGTCGACGGTCACCGGGCTCACCCGGATCGACGTCGTGCTCGCCGCCGGTGCCGATCCGGAGGTGGTCACGCGGACGCTGGAGCAGGCGCTGACCCGCGAGCCCTACGTGCTCAGCACGCCCGCCACGGTGGCCGCCTCGCTGCGGGCCTCGACCGCGGACGTCCGCTCGACGATGGCGATGCTGGCCGCGATCGCGCTGTTCGCGGCGGCGTTCCTCATCCTCAACACGCTCGCGATGACCGTGGTCGAGCGGATCCGCGAGCTCGGGCTGCTGCGGGCCGCCGGCGCCGGCCGGAGCCAGCTCGTTCGCCTGGTGCTCAGCCAGGGGCTGCTCCTGGGCGCCGCCGGCGCGGCGGGCGGGGTGCTGCTGGGCACCGCCCTCGCCCAGGTGGTTGCGCGGCTGCTGCGCACCGCTGGCAGCGTGGACCTCGACGGACCGGTGATCACGCCCGCGGTGGTCGCGGCCGGGCTGCTGGCCGGGCTCGGGATCACGCTCGTCGCCGCCCTGGAGCCGGCTCGCCGGGCCGCCGGGGTCAGCCCGGTCACCGCCCTTCGCGCTCGCGCCGACCCGGCTGCCACGGTCCGCGCCCGGACCGGCTGGCTGGTGGTCGTGATCGTCGTGGTGGGGATCCTGGCGGCGGTGCTGCTCCCGATCGGGTCGGCCTCCGATGGGGGCCTCGTGCGTGCCGCCGCCGTGTACGCCGTCCTGCTGTTCGCGGTGCTGGTCACGCCGGTGCTGCTGACGCCGCTGGCGCGGCTCGCCGGGCTGCCGTTCGGGTGGCTGCTTCGCCTCGAGGAGCGGTTGGCGCGGGCAGCGATCGTCCGCGACCGCGCGCGCGCCGCGCTGACCATCGGCGCGCTGGTGGTGGGGCTGGCGATGGTCGTGGCCCTCGGCGCCGTGGCCACCAACGCCCGGAGCGCCGCCACGTCGTGGCTGACCCAGGTCGTTCCGGGCGACGAGATCCTGACCGCGATCGCCCCGGTGCCGCTCGAGCCTGATGGGGTGGAGCAGGAGATCGCGGCGATCGACGGCGTGGAGCGGGTCACCCCGATCGCCTCGTTCGCGCTCGCCTTCGACGGCACGCGGCTCGACGCGACGGCGATCCGCGGCGCCGACCTCGAGGCCGACGGACGGCTGGTCTTCGTGGCGGGCGACCGCCGGTCGGCGCTGGCTGCGCTCGACCAGGGCGGGGCGGCGATCCTGTCCCGCTCGCGGGCCGGGCAGCTGGGCGTGGGGGTGGGTGACGTGCTCGCCGTGACGACGTCGGACGGGCTGGTGGAGCTGAACGTCGTTGGGATCGTCGATCGCTCGTTCCCCGGGCAGGGCGGCGATTCGGTCCTCGTCGGCTGGCCCGATGCGGTCGATCAGTTCGGGGTGCAGGGTGCGGACGCGTTCGCCGTCCGGTATCGGGCAGGCGCCGAGCCGGCCGCCTCGGAAGCCGTCGACGACCTGGCGCGCGAGCTCGCGCTGACGCCCGCCCCGATCACCCGGGTGGAGGGGGCGCTGGGCGACGCGCTCGACCGGCTGTTCGGGCTGCTCGATCTGCTGGCCCTGGCGGCGGTCGTGGTGGCGGGGCTGGGGATCGTCAACACGCTCTCGATGGACACCCTCGAGCGCGTACGCGAGCTGGGCATGCTCCGCGCAGTCGGGATGAGCCGCCGCCAGGTGTGGCGGAGCGTCCTGGTCGAGGCCGGCATCCTGGGCTCGATCGGCGCGCTGGTGGGCGCCGCGGCCGGGGTCGGGATCGGGTGGTTGCTGGTCCGGGCCGGGGGTGACGGCACCATGGTCGTCCCATGGCCCACGATCGGGCTCACGCTCGTGCTCGGGGTCGCGCTGGCGATGCTCGCCGCGGCTCAGCCGGCACGCATCGCCGGCCGGCGCTCGATCGTCGCGGCCGTCCGGGCCGAGTGACGAGGCACCGCGCCGAGTAGCGAGGCACCGCGCCGCGTGACCGGCCGCCGCGGCCGGGAACGGGTTCGGGCCCGGGGAAAGGGCCCAGGGCCGGGGAACGGGTTCCGGGCCGGGGAACGGGCGCAGGGCGGGGAACGGGTTCCGGGCCGGGGAACGGGCGCAGGGCCGGGGAACGGGCGCAGGGCGGGGGAACGGGTTCCGGGCCGGGGAACGGGATCCGCGCCGGGAACGGGTTCCGGGCGAGTAACCGTCCGGTCGATCGCGGGAGAGCCCGGGCATCGCGGCCGGCCTTCGGGCCGAAGGGCTCGCCCGCTTGCCGCACGCACGGCGCTGGTGAGCCGAACCGCTGGTTGGTAGACTCCGCGCGAGCCGGTTGCCGATGGGCACCGGAGCCGAGGAGACGATGTCGATCGCGATTCCGTCGCTGACGCGGGTTCCCGCCACCGAGAAGGGCATCACCATCGCCGACTTCCTGGTGCCGGTCCGGGTCGGGGAGCGGGTGTCACCGCTGATCCGGAATGTCTTCCTGATCGCCGCGGGCGCGGTGCTCATCTACCTCACCGCCCGGGTCTCGTTCGCGATCCCCGGCAACCCCGTGCCCTACACGCTCCAGAACTTCGGGGTCCTCGTCGTGGGCGGCGCGCTCGGCCTTCGGCGCGGTGGCCTCGCGGCGCTGCTGTACCTCGCGCTCGGGGTGATCGGGCTGCCGTTCTTCGCCGAGGGCAAGGGCGGGATCGCGGTGATCTGGGCCGCCACCGGTGGCTATCTGGTGGGCTTCGTGCTCGCCGCAGCGCTCGTCGGGCGGCTGGCTGAGCTCGGCTGGGACCGGCGGATCGGCGGCGCGGTCGGCGCGACGCTGCTGGGCACCATCGTCATCTACCTGGTCGGCGTCCCGTGGCTGGCAGTCGTGACCGGGATGTCATTGGGCGATGCGATCGACAACGGCCTCATCCCGTTCGTGATCGTCGACACCGCGAAGCTCCTCGCCGCCGCGGCGCTGTTCCCCGCAGCGTGGTGGGTCGTCGGACGGCGGCCCAGCGACCGCTGACCGGGCGTCGTTCCGCGCCCGCCGCCGCGTCCGCGTCGACCGCCCACGACGCCGAGGATCTCGCGGGTCTCTACGGCCCGGGCTCCGAGGCGTGGCGCCTCAACCGCGAGGCGTCGCTCCTCCTGGGCGCGGGTCCCCGGGCGCTGCTGCTCCAGATCGCCCACCCGCTGGTGGCCGAGGGCGTGGACCAGCACTCGGACTTCCGGGCGGATCCCTGGGGCCGGCTCGCGGGCACCCTGCGGAGCTACCTGCGGATCGTGTACGGGACGGGGACGGCGGCACGGGCCGAGATCCGGCGCCTGAACGCGCTCCACCGCACCGTGACCGGTCCGGTCCGCGACGGCGGAGCCGCGACCCGCCACGGGGCCTCGTACGCGGCCCGCGATCCGGAGCTCTCGCTGTGGGTCCACGCGACGCTGATCGACTCGACGCTGGCGACGGTCGACGCCTGGCACGAGCCCCTGTCACGCGACTGCCGGGCGCGGTTCTACGCGGAGACGCTGCCGGTGGGCCGGCTGTTCGGCGTTCCCGAGACCCTGCTGCCGCCCGACATCGACGCCTTCGACGCCTACGTGGCCGCGATGCTGGCACCGTCAGGGCCGGTCCATCCGACGCCCACGGCACGCGCCCTCGCCTCGGTCATCCTCCATCCGCGCCTCGGGCCGCTGGCCGAGCGCGGACCGGTGGCCGTCCGGCTGGGCGCGCTGGCCGCGCCGACAGCGTCCGCGCTGGCCGCCGTGCCACCCAGCGCCGTCGACTGGCTCCTCATCCCTTCGACCGGCCTGCTGCCGGGACCCACGCGCGTTGAGTACGGCCTGCCGTGGGGCCCGCGGGAGCGGCTCATCTCCGCCTGGCTGGTGACCGCGTGGGGCGCCTGGCGACCGTTCCTGCCCACCGGCCGCCGCTGGTTCCCGCAGGCGCTCGCCGCGGACGCGCGCCTCGCCGCGGGTGCGGACGCGCGCCTCGCCGCGGGTGCGGACGCGCGCCTCGCCGCGGGTGCGGACGCGCGCCTCGCCGCGGGTGCGGACGCGCGCCCCGCCGCGCGCGCCTGAGGCACCCACGTGCCGGCGATCCGAGGCGGGCTCGGCAGGACCCGCGGCGCTATCCGCCGGCGCGCAGCGCGGCCGCCAGCTCGGGCGTGCCCAGCAGCTGCGTGATCGGCACCGGCCGCCGGCCCGGATCCGCGCGCGGTCCGAGCTCGCGATCGAACCACTCGACGCCGCACCATTCACCGAGCTTGTAGCCGATCGCCTCGAACTCGCCGACCCGCTCGAACCCCAGTGCCCGGTGCAGGCCCACCGAGCCGTCGTTGGGCAGGGTCACGCCGGCGACCACGAGGTGGAACCCCTGGAGCCGCAGGACCTCCAGCAGCGCCGTCATGCACGCGCGGCCGATGCCCCGTCTCGGGAACGCCTCGTCCACGTAGACGGTGGTCTCGACCGTCCAGTCGTAGGCGGCCCGCTCCCGGTGCCGCGTCCCGTAGGCGTAGCCCCGGACGATCCCGTCGACCTCCGCCACCAGCCACGGCGTCCGCGCCAGCACGCGCTCGATCCGCGCGCCCATCTCCTCGGCCGTCGGCGGCTCCAGCTCGAAGGTGACCGTGGTGCGCTCGACGTACGGGCGGTAGATCGCGGCGCAGGCGGCCCCGTCGGCGACGGTGGCGAGGCGGACGGTCGCGGGTTCGGCGGGCGGCATCGTCTTCACCTCAGTCGTGTCGCACCCGGGGCGCGGGTCAGTACAGGCGCGGGAACCGCGAGCGCCACCACGACGCGAGGTCGATCGGCGTCGCGTCGTCGAGCGCGTCGAGGAGCGTCCGCGTGTGCACCAGACGCCAGCGATGGTCGGCGATGTAGCCGCGCAGCGCGGCCCAGAACACCGCCGAGCCCATCTTGCGGCGCGCCCGGTCGAGCAGGTTGCCGCCCTGGATGTAGATGTCCTCGTAGTAGCAGGTGAAGGAGTAGCGGTAGATCGACCGGTCGAGCGTCGCGGTCGCGCAGCGCGAGCCGCGGCGCATGTCCAGCACGTAGCGGGCGACGAAGTCCGTGACCGCCTCGTCCGCGAACGGCTCCCGGGCCTGGTCGTTGCCCACGATCCCGTAGAACCACTGGTGCGCGATCTCGTGCGTCACGAGGTAGCGGAGGTTGGAGCCCGTCCCGGTCGGGATCCACGCGATCCCGGGTCCCTCCATCCCGTACGCACCGGCCGACTGGACGACCTTGAGCACCTTGTACGGATACGGTCCAAGCCTGGCCTCGAGCTTGACCAGGGCGTTCCTGGCCGCGCTCAGCGCGGCCGCGACCGGGAAGCCGGGCCGATGGACGACCCGCACGATGGTGTCGCCGACATTGACCTGCCGCGACCGGAAGCCGGTGGACGCGGTGATCACGAAATCGCGCACGTTGGTCGCCCGGAAGGTCCGGGTCAGGCCGTCCGCCGACTTCGCGATCAGGCTCCCGGTGTTGCCGTAGCTGAGCCGGCGGTCGCTGGTGATGGTGACCGTGACCTCGGGGCTCACCGGGGTCACGAACGGGTCGCCGTAGTTGGGGCGGTCGAACTTGCGCCTGCGGCTGATCCACGGGATCCAGCGGTACAGGTCGACGATCCCGTTGGCGCGCGTGAACAGCCAGTCCGAGCCGGCGAGGTCGGTCCGGAGCGTGGCGGCAAACCCGACGGCGACGGTGGTCGTGGCGCCGTCGGGGAGCACGCCGCCCAGGGGCACGACGATCGTCTGGCCCTTGACCGTCGCCGCGACCCCTGTGCCGTCGACCGTCACGGAGCGGAGCCGGAGGTGGCCGAGCGGGGCCATGACGGTGTTGAGCTCGAGCCGGTCGATGCCGGCCCCGGACTCATTGCGCGCCGTGATCGTCACCCGCCCCTTGAGCGTCCGGGCGCCCCAGGCCAGCCGGACGCTGGCGTCGTAGGTCGCGCTGATGGCGAGGCTGGTCCGGTCGACCGAACCCGGCACGATGGCGGACGACGCGGTCGCCTCCGTCGCTGTCGTCGCCGCCGTTGTTGCCGCCGCCGCCGTTGTTGCCGCCGCCGCCGTTGCCGCCGCCGTCGCTGCCGCCGCCGCCGTCGTCGCCGCCGCCGCCGCGTTGCCGCCGCCGCCGTTGCCGCCGCCGCCTCCGCCGCGACGGTCGCCGTGCCGTCGCCGTGGTCGCCGTGGCCGCGGTCGCCGTTGTTGCCGCCGTCGCCTCCGCCGCGACGGTCGCCTCCGTCGCCGCCGTCGCCGCCGTCGTCGCCGCCGCTGCCCTGCCGCCGCGCGGTCGCCTCCGCCGCCGTCGCCGCCGTCGTCGCCGCCGTTGCCGCCGCCGTCGCCGCCGCCGCCCCGGAAGTGGCGGTCGCCATCGGACCGGCCGGGGCTCCGGGTGCGACCGTTGCCGCCATCGAGGCCAGGATCACGACGAGCAGACGGCGCGTCCAGGATCGGGTCGCGGGCATGGCCCGATGGTAGCCGGTCACCCGTCGACGGACGATCATCGCTGCCAGCGAACGCTTGCGGGCCGAAGGCGTCCCGTCGACCCCGGTATGCGGTTGTAGGTGGCCTATTCATCGGTGGGGGCGATCGTGGCGAGCCGAGCGAGCCGTTCTGCTGTCCCTGGAGCCGAAAGTGATCGCCGGCAGCGATCAAGCCCGGGTGGGGGACCTCGTGACCGTCCTCTCGCCGCCTGGACGCCGTGACGGGGCAGCAACGCCGTGCGGCACGCCGGGCGAGCAACGCCGTGGCCGGGCAGCAACACGGTGATGCGGAGCAACGCCGTGGCCGCGCAGCAACGCCGTGACGCGGCATCACACCAGGGCCTGGCAGCAACGCCGCGGCCGCGCAGCAACGCCGCGGCCGCGGAGCAACGCCGTGGCGGGGCAGCACAGCCCAGGTGTGGCACATGCGACCGGACGGTCGGCGGAGGACGATACTGTCCCCATGATCGATGGCGTGGTGCGTGGCGATGGACCTGGCCTGCTGCGGGCGATCGCCGCCCGGCTCCCGGAGCTGCGGCTGCTGACCGACGAGGTCGACCGGGAGTCGTACCGTCGCGACGAGACGGCCTATCTCGCCACCGGCCTGCCGCTCGCCGTCGCGCTCCCGGACACGACGGCGCAGGTCGCCGAGCTCGTCCGGCTATGCGGCGAGCACGACGTGCCCATCGTGCCGCGGGGTGCCGGGACGGGGCTCTCGGGCGCGGCGGCGGGCATCGAGGGTGCGCTGACGATCGCGTTCATCCGGATGCGGCAGGTGCTCGAGATCGACCGGGCCAATCTGACCGTGACCACCCAGCCCGGCATCGTCAACGCGGACCTCAAGGCAGCGGTCGCCGCCGAGGGCCTGTTCTACGCTCCGGACCCCGCCTCGTACGAGACGTGCACCATCGGCGGCAACCTCGGCACCAACGCGGGCGGCCTGTGCTGCGTGAAGTACGGCGTGACCCGTGACGCCGTGCTGGGGCTCGAGGTCGTGATGGCCGACGGAACGGTCCTGCGGCTGGGCGGCAAGAACGTCAAGGACGTCGCCGGGTACGGGCTGATCCCGCTGCTGGTCGGCAGCCAGGGAACGCTCGGGCTGATCACCGAGGCGACGCTCCGCCTCCGCCCGGCACCGCCGCCGCGGTCCACGGTCATCGCCTTCTTCCCGACGCTCGAGGCCGCGGGCGACGCGGTGGCCGGCCTGACCGCCGACGGGCTGGGACCGGTGACGCTGGAGCTGATGGACCAGTTCACGATCCGCGCGGTCGACGACGTCCATCGGCTGGGTCTCGATCGGGACGCTGCGGCGATGCTGCTCGTGGAGTCGGATCTCCCCGGTGAGGCGGGCACGGCCGAGGCCGACGCGGCGCAGCGAGGATGCGAGGCGGCCGGTGCGACGCTCGTCGTGCGCGCCGCGGATCCCCAGGAGGCCGAGTGGCTCCGCCAGGGCCGGCGGCTCGCGTTCCGCGCGCTCGAGGAGCTGGGCGTCGCACGGATGGAGGACGTCGGCGTCCCCCGCAGCCGCGTGCCGGAGATGCTGCGCGCCATCCAGTCGATCGGCGTTCGCCACGGGTTGACGATCGGCACCTTCGGCCACGCGGGCGACGGCAATCTGCATCCGACGTTCGTCCTGGACCGCGAAAGCGGCGACGAGGTCCGCATCCGTCTGGATGCCGCCCGGGCGGAGCTCTACGAGGCGGCCCTCGGGTTCGGCGGCACGGTCACCGGCGAGCACGGCATCGGTGCGGCCCGGCGCGACTGGCTCGTCCGCCAGCGGGGCCAGGCGGCGGTCGACGTGATGCGTGCGATCAAGCGGGCGCTCGATCCGCACAACCTGCTCAACCCGGGCCGGATGCTCGCCTGATCCTGGCCTCGCCCGTCAACCGTCGGCGGCCGGCCGGCCCAGGTCGGGGCACCGCACGGGCGGCCCGGACCGGGCGTCCCACCCGGACGGGCCATCCCGCCCGAGCCTCCTGGCCCGGGCCGAGGCGCCCGGGTCCCGGTGGGCACCCCGACCCGTCAACGCATGCCCGTCGGCCCTCGCCCCCGTCGCGGTCATGGCGGACCATCCCGGCACCGTATGGGAGTCCCGCCATGAGCGCCCGCGACGTCCTGGTCGCCTACGCCAGCCAGACCGGTTCCACCGCGGGCATCGCCGGCGTGATCGTGGACGAGCTCCGGCGAGCCGGCCTGCCGGTCGAATCGCGACGGGCGAGCGAGGTGAGCGACCTCGGACCGTACGGCGCGGTCATCCTCGGCAGCGGCGTGTTCCTGGCCCGTCGTGGCTCGGACGGCGGCGGCTTCCTCGCGCGGCATGCCGCGGCCCTCGCGAACCGGCGGGTGTGGCTGTTCGCGGTCGGTCCCATCGGGCGCCCGCATGCCGCCGACGCAGGTCGGGATGCCGACGGCGTGATGGACGTGGCGCGTTCCATCGGGGCCGAAGGCGCGGCGGCGTTCGGGTCGCTCGGACCGGCGACCGGGGCTGACCCGCTCGATTGCCTGGAGCCCGTGGACCTCGGCCGCGTCCGGGCCTGGGCACGCGCGATCGCGGTCGACCTGGTCACGCCACGCCCGGCCGCCGCGCCGCACCGGGTGACCGCCCCCGCCTGCTGACGGTCGCCCACCACCGCCACGTGCTGCCCGCCGGCCTGTGGTCGTTCCGGTCCGGGCGATGCGGGTTGCACCGCGTGTGACAGCCTAGGTGTCACGAGCGCGTCCCAGGATCCCGGTCATGGAAGCGCAAATCCTCTCCCTGCCGACGCCGACGCCCGGGGTCGCGGAACCTCGCGGCCGATCGGCCGCGGTCCGCATCGAGGGTGACCGGATCGTCGTGGAACGGCTCGTCCTCGCCGATGCCGCCCTGGCCGCGGCCCTTGCCGAGCGCGAGGTCCCGGACCGCCCCGCGTTCGTCGAGCGAGCCCTCCGCATCGGCCTGCTGGCGCTCCAGGACGCGTCGATGACCGTGGACGTCGACGTGGTGCGCCGCGAGTTCGACAAGCTGGTGGCCCAGACGACCGCCGCCAACGAGCAGGCGGCGCGGGCCGTGGAGGACGTCCTTCGGGCGAACTTCGCCGATGGTGAAGGCCGGCTGCCGAGAACCCTCGAGCGGTTCCTCGGCGATCGCGGCGCCCTGCGCCAGTTCGTCAACGAGCTGTTCGACGAGACCAAGCGTGACTCCGCGATCGGGCGGATCGGCGGGCTCCTGGGCACCTACTTCGACGGCGATCGCTCGAAGCTCGCCCTGCTCCTCGATCCGACCCGTCTCGGCTCGCCGCTCCACCAGTTCCGCCAGGAGATCGCCGAGGGGTTCCGGGGCGTCCACGAGCGACTGGCGGCGATCGAGGCGGCGTCGCGGGCGCGCGCCGAAGAGCGCTCGCGATCGGCGGCCAAGGGCGGTGACTTCGAGGACCTGCTCGCCGAGCTGCTGGGCGACGTCGCCCGGGGGGCGGGCGACCTGCTCGATCGGACCTCGACGGAGACGGGGGCCCTGCTGGGGTCGAAGAAGGGCGACTTCGTGCTCACCCTGGACCCGCACCTGACGCGCGGCGCGGACGTTCGGATCGCGATCGAGGCCAAGGATCGGACGATGTCCCAGCGGGCGATGCGCGAGGAGCTCAGGGAAGCTCGCGAGAATCGCTCCGCGGCCGTGGCGGTTGCCATCTGGACGCCCGCCCACGCGCCCAGCAGCGTCGCACCGTTCACGTTGGTCGGTGACGACGTCCACGTCGTGGTCGATCCCGAGGCGCCCGACCGCGCGTACCTCGAGGCCGCCATCCGCCTTGCCCGCCTCATGGCGCTGGGCGCGCTCGACGAGCGCGAGGTCGACGTGGATGCCGCCGCGATCGCGCGCGCGCTCACCGGGGTGCGAGAGCAGCTCGAGGCGATCCGGGCGCTCAAGGCGCAGCTGACCTCCGTCTCGAACGCGACCAAGGCGGTCTGGACCGGTCTCGACCAGCTGCGCACGGGGATCCTGGCCCGCGTCTGCGAGGCCGAGGCCGAGCTTCAGGCGAACGGCGAGCGCGCCTCGGCCTGACCCGGTACGGCTTGCCGGCCAAACCGACTCGTGGGGTCCGGTCGACCTGACCCCGGGGCTATTCCCGTGCGGGACGACCGGGTCATGCACGCGATCCGGGCAAATGCGCCACCCTTGTCGAGCGCAGCCCCGACCCCGCCGGTGCCTGCGCGGAGGTGTGATGCTTCGAGCCGCAACCGCTGCCCTGACGCTTCTCGCCGCCCTCGCCGGGTTGCTTCCTGGCGCGAATCCGATGGTGCTGGCCGCGGCACAGGCGCCGCTCGAGCCGGTCTCGGGTGCGGCATCGACGGCCGACGCCTCGGGTGCGGCATCGACGGCCGACGCCTCGGGTGCGGCATCGACGCCAGGTGCCTCGGCCCCGCTGGACGCCAGGGACCACTGGATCGTGGTGCTCCGCAACGGATCGGACGTGATCCAGGCGACGTCGCGGGCCAGGGGCCTCGGCGTCGCGGCGGACCGGACCTTCCGGAGCGCGATCCATGGCTACTCCGCGAAGCTCAGCGGCGCCCAGGTGGCCGCCCTGCGTGACGACCCGGACGTGGCGATGGTCGTGCCCGACGGCGTGGTCTCGCTCGAGGCGCAGAGCACGCCCACCGGCGTCCGTCGCATCGGCGACCTCGGCAACCCGATCGCGGCCATCGACGGCTCCGACGAACGGGTCGATGCCGACGTCGCGATCGTCGACACCGGCATCGACGCCAGCCACCCGGACCTCAACGTGGTCGGCGGCCACAACTGCTCGTCGTCGAACCCGGACGGCTGGCAGGACGACAACGGCCATGGGACGCATGTGGCCGGGATCGTCGGCGCGATCGACAACGGCCGCGGCGTGGTCGGCGTGGCTCCGGGTGTGCGGCTGTGGGCAGTTCGCATCCTGCGAGCCGACGGCAGCGGCCTCGTCTCCTGGTACGTGTGCGGCCTGGACTGGATCGCGTCCCAGCGCGACCCGACGGATCCGACCCGACCCCTGATCGAGGCGGTCAACATGTCCGTCGCCCGCGCGGGATCGGACGACCGCAACTGCGGCCTGACCAACCACGACGTGATCCACCAGGCCGTCTGCCGCCTGGTCGGGGCGGGCGTGACGGTTGCCGCGGCGGCCGGCAACAACAGCTTCAACGCGGCGAAGCTCATCCCCGCGAGCTACGACGAGGTGATCACCGTGTCCGCGCTGGCCGACACGGATGGCAAGCCGGGCGGGCTCGGCGGCGGCCTGTGCTACTCGTGGGGCACCTACGACAAGGACGACACCTTCGCCAACTTCTCCAACTACGGCCACGACGTCGACCTGATCGCGCCGGGCAAGTGCATCTGGTCGACGCTGCCCGGAAACCGGTACGGCTATCTCTCCGGGACGTCGATGGCGACGCCGCACGTGACCGGTGCCATCGCGCTGTACAAGGCGTCGCGTCCGCTGGCGACGCCGGGCGAGGTCAAGGCCGCGCTCCAGGCGCTGGGCACGCTCGACTGGAAGGTGTCGACCGATCCGGACACGCACCACGAGCCGCTCCTCGACGTCTCCCGCCTGGTCAACCTCGGCGACTTCCTGGTCGCCGCGCCGTCGCCCAAGCCCGTCGGACCCGCCGGCGCGTCGATCACCGTCCCGGTCAGCGTGGCCCGGGCCGAGGACATGCCCGGCGAGATCGACCTCGCCTCGAGCGCCGATTCGCCGCTCGAGGCATCGCTCGCGGACACGTCCCTGGTCGGGCTCGACGCCACCGCGACGAACCTGACGGTGACCGTCCCGCCGTCCACCCCGTCGGGCGCCTACCAGGTCACCGTGACGGGCACCGACGGCGACGTCACGCACATCGCCCGACTCACGGTCATCGTCGACATCGACCGCCCGTCCGCGAGCCCCCCGCTGCTCACGGCGCACACGGAGACGCGCTTCGACACGACGTCGTTCACGGCGCGGGCGAGCTGGCCTGCGGCGACGGACGCCACCAGCTCGATCGCCGCGTACGAGGTCCAGTGGAAGATCGACGGTGGCGCATGGAGCTCGACCTCCCACCTCGCGGCCTCGACCCGCTCGCTCCTTCGGACCGTCCACCCTGCCCATACCTACGCCATCCGCGTCCGGGCCCGCGATGCGGCCGGCAACTGGAGCCCCTGGGCCGCAGGCCCACCGGTCCGCGTGGCGGTGTCGCAGGACACGAGCCCCACGTGGCATCACAGCGGGTCGTGGCACCGCTCGCACTCCGCGAAGTGGTCGCGCCGGACCACGATCTACTCGCGGCAGGCCGGCGCGGCGATCTGGCGCTCGTTCACGGGTCGCGGCGTCGCGCTGGTCCTGCCGCGCGGACCCCGTCTGGGTCGCGTCCAGGTCTGGATCGACGGCACGCTGGTGCGGACGCTCAACCTGCACCGGGCCGCGAGCCATCCGCGCAGGATCCTGTACGCCCGAGCCTGGTCCGCATCCGCGGCACACCAGGTCAAGCTCGTCGTGCTGGGAACCGCCGGGCATCCACGGGTCGACCTCGACGCCCTGGTGGTGTTCCGCTGACGCCGTCCCGCGACGTGCGGCCCGCTGCGGGCCGGGTTGCGATCCGGTGGTAGGGTAACGTCCCGGTTCGCGGGCGGCGCCGGGAGCCGTCCCGGCCGCGGTTCGAGAGGTAGCGATCCGCCGTGGCACGCTCGATGTGGAAGGGGGCCATCCAGTTCGGCCTGGTCACCATCCCGGTCAAGCTGTACACCGCCACCGAGTCCGACTATGCGATCCGGTTCAACATGCTCCACGAGACGGATCTGTCGCGGATCCAGATGAAGGTCTGGTGCCCGCAGGATGAGCAGGTGATCTCGCGTGGCGAGACCGTGAAGGGCTACGAGTACGCGCCCGACCAGTACGTGGTGATCACGGACGCCGACCTCGAGAAGGTGCCGCTCAAGACGATCCGCTCGATCGAGATCGAGCAGTTCGCGCCGCGCGACGCCACCACCGCCGAGCACATCCGGTTCGTCAAGCAGGCGTACTACATCGAGCCCGACAAGATCGGCCGCAAGGCGTTCTACCTCCTGCGGCAGGTGCTCGAGGAGCGCGGGCTCACCGCGATCTGCAAGGTCGTCATCCGCGACCGGGAGGCGCTGGCCGCGCTCGATCCGTTCGAGGACACGATGCTCCTGTCCACCCTCCACTGGCCGGACGAGATCCGCTCGACGCGCGACCTCGACCTGCCCGCCGAGGAGCTCGAGTTCAAGCCCGCCGAGATCAGGATGGCCGAGCAGCTGGTCGAGACGATGACCGACGCGTTCGATCCGGGCAAGTACAAGGACGAGTACCGCGAGGCGCTGCTCAAGGTGATCGAGGCCAAGGTCGAGGGCGTCGAGATCGCCGAGCCGGCGCCCGTCGAGGAGAGCGCCAACCTCGTCGACCTGATGAAGCTGCTCGAGGCCAGCGTCAAGGCGGCGACCGATGCGCGGTCCGCCGAGACGGTCGAGCCGGTCTCGGTGGCCGATGCCAAGGCCGCCAAGCGTGAGCGCGCCGCGCGATCGTCGAAGGCGAAGGCAGCTCCCGCATCCGCGGCGTCCACCGGCGAGGCGGAGGAGGCCGAGGCGCGCCCCGCGCGCCGTCGCAAGAGCGCCTGAGGGACGCTAACGCGGCACCGCGTGCGGCGCTCGGGGTCGGCCGCGCCGGCTCACCAGAGGCGCAGCTGGTCGGTCGCCCGCAGCCAGGTGACGCTGATCGCGGCCAGGGTCAGGCCGACGATCCCGAAGATGGCCTGCAGGAACGAGAACTCGGGCATGACCAGGAGCTGGACGAGGATCCAGATGACCAGGCCCGCGCCGAGCACGCCGGTGAGCCACGGCGCCGTCCAGTGGCGGAACGCGCTGAGCGCCGCGAGGATCAGCATCCCGAACCCGTTGACCAGCAGCAGGTACAGCCCGGGGACCAGGTACGAGCCGAAGGGCGTCCGCTCGATCCAGCCGGCCGGGAACCCGACGCTGGCACCCGTGGAGTCGGACACGAGCTGGACGCCGACCAGGATCGCCGGGATCGCCGTGAACAGCTCGAGCACGACGGCGACCCAGACGTAGGGATGCCGGTCGATCCGAGGGACCGTGGGGGTCAGATGCGCGTGCATTGGTGGTCCTCCCGCAGCCCGGGTCGGAGCGCCCGGACGCCGCCGCAGTCTGGCCGGGCTCAACGTCGGGACCATCCGCCATCGGTCACGCGGGCGGGGGGAAGTTGGCTCCCCCCCGGGAGTCCATCGCCACGTCGGCGCCGCGCCACGCACCGGCCGAGGGTGCCCTCGCTTGCCGGGTGAGGCTGCGGTCCCATGGCCAGGACGGCAGACGCCGCATACTCCAGCGATGCCGCTCGAGGAGTACCGCCGCAAGCGCGACTTCGCGAAGACGCCCGAGCCCGCGCCCCGCGACACGCTCAAGCCTTCGCCGGGGGCCGGGCCCGGCGTCCGGCGCCGGTTCGTCGTCCAGCGGCACCGGGCCACGCGGCTCCACTACGACGTGCGCCTGGAGATCGACGGCGTCCTGGTGTCGTGGGCGGTGCCGAAGGGCCCGACGCTCGATCCCGGTGCGCGGCGGATGGCGATCCACGTCGAGGACCACCCGCTCGAGTACTTCGACTTCGAGGGCGTCATCCCGGCCCGGCAGTACGGGGCGGGCGACGTGATCGTGTGGGACTGGGGCACGTGGGTCCCCGAGGCCGAGACGCCCGACCCCGCCGCGGCGATCGCCGACGGCGAGCTCAAGCTCCAGGTCAGCGGCGAGAAGCTCCGCGGCCGGTTCACGATCGTGCGCACCTCGCGCCGTCCAGGCGCGGCTCCCCGTTCCGCGTTCGAGGACGACGAGGGCGAGCAGTGGCTCCTGATCCACAAGCGCGACCCCGACGCGGTCGCGGGCTGGGATGCCGAGGACCACCCGCGGAGCGTCAAGTCCGGGCGCACGAATGACGAGGTCAAGGCCGACGTCCCGGCGATCTGGGTGTCGGAGATGCCGGCCGCCAGCGCCGGCATCGACCTTGCCGGTGCCCGGCCGGCGCCGATGCCGCGCTACCTCGAGCCGATGAAGGCGACGCTCGCGAGCAAGCCGTTCCGCGACGCGGACTGGCTGTTCGAGGTCAAGTGGGACGGCTACCGGGTCGAGGCGGTGGTCCGCGGCGGCGACGTCGACCTGTTCACGCGGCGCGGCAACGACGCCTCCGTCTACTTCCCGCGGCTGCTGACCCCGCCCACGTGGATCGAGGCAAAGGAGGCGATCGTCGACGGC
>CAWJDE010000002.1:0-486250 GCA_963841545.1 uncultured Chloroflexia bacterium
TCCGCTCGTCCGATCCTGGCTCCGATCTGGCGCCACAGGATCGGTGGTGCGAGGAGCACGTTCGACGGAGGGGTGAGGAGCGGGCATCCTCACATCTGAGGAACGAGGTGAGGATTTCCGCGGGTCGGGGACGCGGTGGGTCGCGCGCGTCGGACGGCTGCGGGGCCGTCAGAGGAGGTGCAATTCCTCGGCGCGCCGGACGGCGGCGCGGCGGCTGTTGACGCCCAGCTTCGCGTAGATGTTCTTCGTGTGGGTCCGGACGGTGGTGATCCCGACGAATAGTTCGCGCGCGATCTCGGGCCCGTCGAGATCGCTTCGGAGGAGGCGCAGCACGTCGATTTCGCGGTCGCTCAGAGGCTCGATGAGGCTCTGGGTGCGCCGCGAGGCCGCCGCCTCCGATGTCGCCCGTGTGAGGAGGTCGCCCTCGTAGGCGGGCGCGGCGGCCCGCCTGGTTGCCGCCCGCAAAAGGCGGACCATCGCGGGACCCTCGTCGAGGAAGACGCGGACGTAGCCCTCGGGTCCGGCGACGTCCACCGCGCGGTCGAGCGCTGCGAGCGCGGCCCGGTCATCGCCTGCTACGTGCCTGGCCATGGCCGTGGCGACCAGGACGTCGATCGCTGCGTCGGTTCGGCCCGCGGCTTCGGCATTGGAGCGGATGCGCTCAAGAAGGGCGATTGCTGCCTCGAGGTCGGGGTCGGGATCGATCGCGCTCGCCTTGCGCCACTCGCAAGCGCGCGAACGTCGCCAGTCCGAAAACGTGGAGATACGAGATCGAGTCGACGGCGGTGATACCACGTTCCCGGGCCCATGCGCTCGCTTTCCTCAGGTCGCCTTGGGCAATCCAGATCCTGGCCTTCAGCGCGGAAATGGGCCGAACGTCCGGCGTGAATTCACTGACGTAAGCGGTTTGAGCCGCGTCGAGGAATTCCGCAGCGCGGCGTCGGAATTGCCGTCCGCGTTTGCGAGACGTGCTTGGACAAGGCTGCGCCGGTACGAGTACGGCGGAAACGCGTATTCCTCGCCGACTTGGCGGGCTTCGTCGAGGTGGGCATCGACGCCCGCACGATCGTCGCGTTCAGCCAGAATTGCCGCGATCGCAACGTGGACGTTCGGGATGCCTCGCACCACCGTTCCGCCCTCCGCTCCGAGTCGGAGGCCGTCTTCGAGGATCGCCGTCGCGTCGGAGAGCCGGCCCTCGGCGACGCGGATGTCGGCTCGCGTAACCGTGCCGTTGACCGCGTCGGCGACATGCCCGGCCCGTGCGAGAGTAGCCATCCCCTCGCTGTACCAGCGGTAGGCCGCGTCGAGATCGCCGTTCGCCCAATAGGCGAGGCCAAGAAAGCCCGCCGCGCCGCCCCGGGCGAGCCCTTCTTGGTCGTCGGTGACCTCCAGGACCCGATGCGCCTGCCGGATCGCCTCTTCGACGTCTCCGGTCGCACTCGCCTGCGCGGTGCGATACAGCGCCACCGCGCCTGGGAGGCGCCGAAACTCCTGCTGATCCGTGACAACCATGCCGGCCGCATACTCGCTCGGCAGCAGGCATCGCCAGCCACTGCTCGGCCGCGTCGAGGAGCATCCCGCCGCGCTCGAAGGCGCCTGTCGACTGCAGCATGCCGACCGCTCCGACGCTGAGGACAGGCCGTGCTCGCACGACATCGTCGGGCAGAAGATCGAGCCACTGTCGGAAGGTCACCTCAGTGCGTCGCTGTCGCATCTCGGGGATGGCCCTCTCGACGAGGTCAGCCGCGCGCCCGATTCTGTTCGCCGCGAACATGATGGATTGCATCGCTTTGGGCGCCGTGTCATACCACTCAGCTCGCCCGGCCGTGAAGGACCGGTGCCACGTCCGGCTCCTCGTCCAGGAGTCGAGCGCGCAGCAGATCGGCGAACAGACGGTGGTAGCGATACCAGCGGCGCTGGTCGTCGAGCGGAATTACCAAGAGGTTCGCGCGATCAAGGAATTCGAGCACCGTGTGCGAGTCGTGTCGGCCTGTGAGCGCGTCGCAGAGCGATCCGTTGAGGCGGTCGAGAACTGACGTGTGCAGCAGGAACGCGCGAATATCCGGCGGCTGACGGGCGAGCACCTCGTCGACGAGGTAATCGACGACGTAGCGATCGGTTCCTTCGAACGCGGCGACAAACGCCGGCGCATCCGCGCGGCCCTGCATCGAGGTGGCAGCCAGTTGGAGGGCCGCGATCCAGCCCTCGGTTCGTGCCTCGAGCGCTGCTGCGTCGTCTGCGCTCAGGTCTAGACCCATGACCGATTCGAGGTATGTGGCCGCCTCCTCACGCGTGAAGCGAAGGTCCATGGCACGGATCTCGACGAGCTCGCCACGGGCCCGTAGGCGAGCCAGGGGGAGCACGGGATCGGCGCGAGTCGTGATCACCACGTGCACCTGGCGCGGCAGGTGATCGAGGAGGAAGGTCATCGCCTCGCTGATCGCGGGTCGGTCGACCATGTGGTAGTCGTCGAGGACCACCACGAGCTCCTGCCGATTGGCGGCGAGCTCATTGAGCACACCGACGAGCAATACCTCGATCGACTGGCTCCCGAGCGCTGCGATCGGCTGCTCGGCGATTTCATGAACAGCTGTACCGAGCGACTTGATCAGCAGCGGCCAAAAGACCGCAGCATCGCTGTCGGCCTGATCCAGCGAGAGCCATGCGACGTCGTGTTGCGCCCGCGCGCGGTGGGCCCACCCCGCGACTAACGTCGTCTTGCCGAATCCAGGCGGAGCAGAGACGAGCGTGAGCGGCGAGTCGAGGCTCCGGCGCATGCGGTCGTCGAGGCGAGCTCGCTCCACGATACGTCGCCGCGCACGCGGGATTTCGAATTTGGTGGCCAGGACGGCGGACGGCGCGTCCATAACGTGCTCTAGACGACGCCGGTTCTAGCTTGAGCTGGCCAACAGGGTACCGAGCTCGTCCCGGCCCGCTAGCAACATGTGGGCTGCCATCGACGCGTCCCCTCCGGCGAACGGAAAGCAGCTTGCGACAGGGAGCGGCTTCGTTCCGTGACGCGCCCTTTGCCCCGGCGGACCCTCAAGAGTGCGACGGTGCGGAGGCTGACTGCCGCCTGTTCGGTTCGACGGCCACGGAGCGTGTGATGAGTCTGCAACACGTTGGCGCTAGCTGTAAATATCCATGTAAGAGCGTTCGGTCAACCAGCGCGGCGAGTCGGAGACGGATCCGGTCCTCGCCGAGGAGGGGCACATGCGGTACCCGAGATATGTCTCACCGCATGGTGCGATCGAATTGGCCTCTCCGGCAAAGGTGGCCTTCGATCGGTGCGAGCGCCGATACAAGGAGCCAGCCGGCAGCCGACCTGCGTACACGAGCTCCACCGTACTGAGTCCGGACCGCGCCCGCAGGTCGGCCAGATGGCGCTTCGCCGTGCTCGGCCAAGTCCCAAGTGTCGCGGCAACGTGCGCGATGGATCCGCCGCCCTCCACGTAGAGAGCGAGGACTTGCTGCTGCCGACTGGTTGCTGAAAGCGGAAGGGCGCCGCGAAGACCGCGTGTCGTCACGCCGAGCGGACCAGCGCCGCGGCCAGCCACTCATCCCGGCCCTCGATCGGGATATCGGTAGGCTGTTAACGCGCGCCCAACACCTGTCGGGCGCGCCACCGACTGCCTCGAGTCCTGCCTAACCTCGGGTCGCCCAACGGCGCACGGCCGATCTAGGTCTGCAAGAGACGAGACGTCCGCTGAGCCACTGCCGAGTGTCATGGCCCGCACTGTCGGTCGAGCGACCCTTATTGCACGTGAGGTCTCCTGGCCTCTGCACGGTGGGTATCCAGAGGAGTACGACGGGTACCTCGATGGCATTGCGGAGCGACTGGCAACGGCAAGCCAGCGCGGCGTTTGCTGCTCGTAGGCCCACCAGGCCTGCGATCGAGTTGCGATCGACGCCGTGCACTCTGAGGACGTGCCAAGGTGAGTACGTCCACGGAGGAGAACACGATGACCCGGTTGCACCACTTGGGATCCCGGCGCCGCGTCTCGCGGAGGATCTGGACCGGGGCGGCAGGAGCAGATTGCTCGCAGAGGGGGCGCTCTGTGGAGGAACTCCTGCGTGCTCTCAGCGGTTCCAGATGGTTCGCGACGCGACGTCTCGCCGTGGTCGTCGTCACGACGATCGCGGCGGTGTCCGCGATGCTGGCGGCGCCGTCGTCGGCGCAGGCCATCGGCGACCCGAGCCCGCCGCAGTGCTTCGTCACCGCGACGCCCAACCCGTCGCCGCTGGGTTCGCCGGTGTCGTTCCGGTTCTTCGTGAGCACTGGGACCGACACCCCACCGGGACCCGTTGGCTTGGTCACCTTCTTGGACGGAGACTCCGTCCTCGAGGTCGACGGCCTGCTCCCCGACGGCCCGACCGTCGACCACAGCTCGGTCACGGCGACGACGTCCAGACTCTCCCAGGGCACCCACACGATCCGCGTTGTCCTCGACCCGTTCCTGCCGCAGTGCAACGGGTTCGCGGGCGTGACCGTCACGCAGACCGTCAGCGCGCCGGCCTCGAGCACCTCGCTGACGTCCTCGGTGAACCCCTCGGTCTACGGCCAGGCGACGACATTCACGGCGAGCGTCACCCGCAGCGACGGAGGTACGCCGGACGGCAGCGTCCAGTTCCAGGCCGACGGCACCGACCTCGGGGCGCCGCAGACCCTCGACGGGAGCGGCCACGCCGCCATGCCAACCGCGGCGCTGCCCGCGGGACTCCACAACGTCACCGCGCACTTCACCTCTAGCGGCGGTGAGTCCGACAGCGACGGAACGCTCTTTCTCGGCCTGCTACCTGGCCAGCTCGTTGAGCCGGCAGCGACGACCACGTCCGTCACGAGCTCACCGAACCCGTCGGTCGAGGGCGATCTCGTGACACTCGCGGCGAGTGTCGGCGTCGTATCTCCCGGCGGCGGGACGCCGAGCGGAAGCGTGCAGTTCAGCTCCGACGGGGCGGCCCTCGGTGGGTCGCAGCCGATGGACGACTCCGGCCACGCGAGCACCACGACCAGCGCGCTCAGTCCCGGCTCGCACACGATCACGGCCACCTACCTGCCGGGCGACGGCAATTTCGCCGGCAGCTCGGGGTCGACCAGCCAGTTCGTCAAGGCTGCGACGGTCCTCACCTACGCCGATGCCACGACGTCGGACTACCACGACACCGCGACCCTCTCGGCACGGCTGACCAGGCGCGACGACGGCGCACCGCTGGCCGGGCGGCCGCTGGCGTTCACGATGGCCGGTGAGAGCTGCTCGGGCACCACCGACGCGAACGGCGTCGCGCTCTGTGCGGTCGTCCCGCAGGAGCCCGCCGGCACTTACAGTGTCGGCGCGACGTACGCCGGCGACGGGACGTACGCCCCGAGCGCGGTGTCACGTCCGTTCGTCGTGACCCGTGAGGAGACCACCACGACGTACACCGGGCCGACCGTGGTCCTCGACGGCGGCACGCTGCACGCCTCCGGACGCCTGCTCGAGGACGGCGTGACCCCGGTCCCTGGCCGCACGCTGACCTTCACTCTCGGGTCGGGCTCGAGCGCCCAGACGTGCACGGGGTTCACCGACGCGAGCGGCAACGCGGCCTGCGACATCGCCGCGGTCGACCAACCGCTGGGACCAGGCACCGTGACCGCGTCGTTCGCGCAGGACCCGTACTACGTGACGTCCGGCGACACGAAGTCAGCGGTCGTATTCGCGTTCCCGAAGGGCGGCGCCTTCGTGGTCGGCGACCTTAGTGCGACCCCGGGGGCGACCGTGACCTACTCCGACAGCCAGTGGTCGAAGGTGAACTCGCTCAGCGGCGGCAGCGCACCCTCATCGTTCAAGGGCTTTGCCACCGACCCCGGCGACCCGCCGGCCTGCGGCGGCACCTTTACCGCGGACCCCGGCAACAGCGGCCGGCCGCCGTCCGCTGTGCCCAGCTACATGGGCGTTCTGGTGACCTCGAGCGTGACCAAGTCCGGCTCGACCATCTCCGGCGCCCGCAGCGGCATCGTCGTGGTCAGGACAACCGGCTCGCCCTCGGGCGGCGGAGTAGTGGTCGCCTCGTTCTGCCCGTGAGTGGGACCACCCGACCGCTAGCACAGGACCTCGCGCGCGACGGCGTACTTGTGCACCTCGGTGGGACCGTCGTAAAGCCGGAAGGCGCGCAGGTCCTCCCCCAGCCGGCGGAGTCACCTTGACGCCTACCTCCGGACGGGGTGGGCCGACACGATCCCCGCGGCGGCTTCCCACTCGGCCCGCTCTTCAATCGGGATGTTGTAGGTTGCTAACGCAGGTTCGAATCCTGTCGGGCGCGCCAGCCAACCTTTTCGGGCAGCGCCAGCGCCAGTCCGTACGCGCAGGCCGACGGCGTGAGCCTGCGACCCTATGGCAACGCGAGAGTAGAGCACGAGCCCATGTCTGACCGGTCCCACCGAGCAACTTCGCCGGGTATCGGCTCGGAGGCCGAGATTACGAACCCCGCATTGAAGGGTTTCGCGTTTCTGCTCGGGACATGGCGGACCGAAGGAACGCATCCGCAGGTCCCCGACAAGACCTTCCATGGCCGGACGCGGTTCGAACTGGGATACGGCGGGGCGTTTCTCGTCATGCACTCCGAGATCGACGAACCCGAGATCCCGAGCGGCGTGGCGATCATCGCGAGCGACGACGCAGGCGGACCGTGGTCGATGCTCTACTTCGACGAACGCGGCGTCTCACGCCGCTACACGGTCTCGGTCGGTCATCGCGAGATGACCACCGAGCTCAACGACCCGAAGTTCTCGCAGACGATGACTCTGCGCGCCGATCCGACGGCGGGGACGTTGCAGAGCCGGGGCCGGATGAAGGAGGGCGATGGCCCATGGCAGGACGACCTTGAATTGACCTATCGGCGAGATGACGCGGGCTGAGGGCGACGACGCCGGTCGTCCGATGCACTGCCGTGGACCTCGGCGTCATCCGTCCCTTCTATGCCGACTGGGAGGCGTACAACCGCCACATCGTCGAGGTCGTCGGTGAGATGACGGGCGGGCAGCTCGCCGTGCAGCCGGCACGGACGCGTTGGCCGGTCTGGGCGACCGTCGGTTACATGGCGGGCGTGCGCGTGTTCTGGCTGTGCCACATGCCTGGCGAGCCGGGGATCGAGACCACGCCCTTTGGCGATCCCACGCTCGACGGCAGCTGGGAGGACGACCTCGACCACCCGCGGGGCGCTGACGAGCTCGTCGACGCGCTCCAGAGCACGTGGTCCTTGATCGCCGGTTGCCTCGATCGGTGGACACCCGAGATGCTGGACGAGACGATCGTCACCAAGTCGCGCCCGTCGTTCAGTCGGCAGTCGATCCTGCTTCGGCTCCTCTCGCACGACCCGTACCACGCGGGCGAGCTGTCACAGACCCTTGGCATCGCGGGCCTGCCGCAGATCGACCTGTGGCCGCCGGAGGATCACAGCTCGAGCTCGTCGCGGCGGCGGATCAAGCTGGCGGTCTCGGCGACGTTTCCCGCGAGCCTGATGGCCTGGTCGTACGCGGCGCGCAATTCGTGCCTGCGACCCATCCGGCGCAGGAGGTCGGCGCGGGTCGCATGGTAGGCGTGGTAGCCAGCCAGCTGGGCGTCAAGACGGTCGACGGCCGCCAGCGCCACCTGCGGCCCATCAAGTTCGGCGACCGCGATGGCCCTGTTCAGGGCGACGATCGGCGAGGGATCGAGGCGCGCGAGTTGGTCGTACAGGGCGACGATCTGTGACCAGTCTGTTTCGCGCATTTCGCGGGCAGAGGTGTGCACGGCACTGATCGCTGCGAGGATCTGGTAGCGACCCGGAGCCAGCCTGGCGTCCAGGCGCTCGCGCACCAGGCGATGACCCTCGGCGATCAGCGTTGCGTCCCAGGCCCCACGGTCCTGCTCGTCGAGGGCGACCAGTTCGCCGCCCGCCGAGACCCGGGTGGTGCGGCGGGCCTCGGTGAGGACCATCAGGGCCAGCAGCCCCGCCACCTCACCGTCTCCCGGGAGCAAGGCATGGATCAGGCGCGTCAAGCGGATTGCCTCGGCAGTCAGCTCGTGACGGACCGGATCGGTGTCGGGGCCCGTCGCAAGATAGCCCTCGTTGAAGACGAGGTAGAGGACGGCGAGGACGCCCGAGACGCGCGCCGGGAGATCCTCCGCGGACGGCACCCGGTACGGGATGCGAGCCGCCTTGATCTTGGCTTTCGCGCGGGTGATCCGCTGGCCCATGGCGGCCTCGGACACCAGGAACGCACGGGCGATCTCGGGCATGGTCAGCCCGCCGATCATGCGGAGGGTCAGCGCCACCCGGGACTCCATCGCGAGCGCCGGATGGCAGCACGTGAAGACCAGGCGGAGCCGGTCGTCGTCGATGGCACCGAGCAGCTCAGGCGCGCCACTGTCGTACAACACCTGCGCCTCCTGTTGCTTGTCGTCGCGCTTGTTCTCACGCCGGATTCGGTCGATGGCCTTCCGGTTGGCGGTGGTCGTTAGCCACCCGCCTGGGTTGGGGGGCACGCCGTCGGCCGGCCACCGCTCAACGGCGGTCGCGAACGCCTCGGCCGCCGCCTCCTCGGCGATGTCGAGGTCGCCGAACCGCCTGGTTAGGGCGGCGACCACCCGCGCCCACTCGTCGTGGTGGGCCTGGGTGATCGCCGCCCGGACGTCGATCACGCGATGCCCAGGAACGGGCGTACCTCGATCTTCCGGTTGCAGGCCACCGATCCCTGGGCCGCGAGCTGGAGCGCGACGTCGAGGTCGGGAGCCCTGATGACCCAGAAGCCGATGAGGAACTCCTTCGACTCGAGAAATGGCCCGTCGGTGATTACCGGCTCCGCGCCGCGGTTGTCGATGACGGTGGCCGTGCTCGGCGACGCGAGGCCGCCGGCGAAGACCCAGTAGCCCTCGGCCCGGAGTTGGCCGTTGAACACGTCGATCGCCGCCTGCTCATCCGGGGTGGCGAGATCGGCCGTGTCGGTGATCACGGAAATCAGGTAGTGCATCTGGGGTCATCTCCTCTGGTCTCGGGATCTGCATGATGGCGCTACTGCTGGTCGACGGCGGGACGCAGCGCCCGTTCGGATGACGGCGCGCAGCGTCGAGGAGGTCGGTGCCTGTGGTCGCTCAGGCGTTGATGTCGGCGGACGCACCGTGCATCGGTCGCGGCGCCGGGCGGTAGGTCTGGATCGTCACCCCGCCGTCGGTGGAGCGCGTTTCGACGAGCTCGAGTGACGTCTCCGGGCCGCTGTCGGGGAACAGCCGCGTTCCCTGGCCGACGACGACCGGGAACGTGAACAGGACCATCTCGTCGACGAGGTCGTTCTCGAGGAGCCAGCGGACCAGAGCGCCACTGCCGTGGATCTGGAGCTCACGCCCCGGAGTCGCCTTCAACTCGCGGATGGAGGCTGCGAGGTCACCGGACAGGACCGTGTCCGCCCAGCGCGGGTCGGCAAGTGTCGTAGACACCACGTACTTGGGCTTCGTGTTCAACGCGGTCCAGATCGGGCTGGTGCCCGGATCCTCCCAAGTTCCCCAGGAGGCGGCGAACATCTCGTAGGTCCGGCGCCCCAGCAGGAACGCGTCGGCCCGCCCGAAGATCTCGTCCATGACGATCCCGGCCTCGTCGTCGAAGTGGGCCCATCCGGTGCGCTCGAAGGCGCCGAGCTCGGCTGCCCCGGGCACCGGGTCGCCGGGCCCCTGCATCACCCCGTCGACGGAGACTTGCGTGACAGTCGTGAGCTTCATCGTCGCTACTCCGTTGCCGACGGGGCGGCTGCGATCTGGGGGCGGCCGGTGGGCCGGTAGACCTGGATCGTCACGCCGCCTGGGGTGGACCGCGACCCGACAAGGTCGAGCGCCCGCTCCGGGCCGTCCTGAGGGAACAGGCGCATGCCCTGGCCGACGACCACGGGGACGGTGAACAGGGTGATTTCGTCGACGAGGTCGTTGTCGAGGAGCCAGCGGACGAGCACGCCGCTGCCGGGCACCTGCAGCTCGCCTCCCGGCCGAGCCTTCAGCTCGCGGATGGCCGCCGCTACGTCATCGGAGAGGACGGTCGTGTTCGCCCATGTCGGGTCGAAGGGCGTGGTCGATGCCACGTACTTGGGCCGCGTGTTCAGCGCCACCCCGATGGGGCGGGTGCGCAGCTCCTCGATCGCCCCCCAGGAGCCGGCGAAGATCTCGTAGGTCCGCCGGCCGAACAGGAATGCGTCGGCGCGCCCGTAGATCTCGTCCAGGGCTTCCATGGCCTCGAGGTCGAACATGTCCGTAACCCAGCCGCCGCGCTCGAACCCGCCCCTGCGGTCCTCGTCCGGCCCACCGAGCCCCTGCATCACGCCGTCGACGGAGATGTTGGTGTTGGTCGTCAGCTTCATAGCGTCCGTTCCCTTCTCGTTGGGGTTCGTCCCCGTGGGTCGCCCATCGCGGGCGGCCTCTCACCCCAACCACGAACGCCATTCGCCCAATCCGACACCGCGTTCCGGACTTCTTTCGACCCAGGTCGGAGCGGACCGTCGCGTACACCGCGGGTCCGTGCACCTCCGCCAGTGGCGGACGTCGACAGGCGCAGCCTCCCTGCCCGCTCGACCGCGCGTCGGTCCGAGAACTGATCCGCCGGGTGGACGCGTCGCTCGGCAGATGTCCAGGTGCGGGGATGAGCCTCAAGGCTCGGGACGATGAGCCACCGGGAGCTTTGGCCGGCGCCGCCATGCTTCGTGTGGCGGCCTTCTTCGTTGGCGTCGTGCGCGCGCCCGTGACCGGCATTGCGCTCGTGATGGATGGGCTTCCCGCACGTCGAGGTCCCTGGATTCGTAGAGACCATCCAGCGTGATGAAGTTGCTGACGAGCAGCTTGCGCATGACCGTGCTCCATAGGCCTCGCCGACGAGCGGCTCCGAGTCATCTCGCGCCGGTGACAAGCCGCTCCCGGTCGAACAACCGCGAGGTGATCCGCCAGCCGAGTCCGTCGAGGATGAGCAGGACGACCCCGAGGACGACCGCGAGGCCGAGCGTTGGCGGGATGACGTTGAGCGCGATGAGCACCACCACAAACACCGAGGGCAGGCTTGCCAGGACGCTGAGCTGCTGCGCCACCCTGATGTCGCTCGACCGGGCCGAGATCGCGATGCCGACCCAGATCGACCACACGGCAAGGAGTGGTGTGAAGAGCACCTGAGCCAGGACGTCGGGTAGTTGGAACAATGCCGAGGCGATGCCCGGTTGCGCGAGCAGCGCGATACAGGCAAGGAACAGGGCGAAGACCGCGTATGCGACGACGAGCGACGGCAACAGGGCCGCGAGCGCCTTGCCCAGCAGGAACTCCTCACGCAGGATCGGCGTGGTGAGGACCGGCTCGAGCGTGCCCTGCTGGCGCTCGCCGACCACGGCATAGGCGGCGAGGAAGACCGGGACGAGGGCCGGGATTCCGAGCAGGTAGAGCAGTACGTGCTCGTTGATGAGCTGGCCCGCCGCGGATTCGGGCAGCCGGAATACGACGATCAGTGGTTGGATGCAGAAGATCAGCGGGAAGATGGCCATCGACCAGATCAGGGAGCGGTTGCGCCGAAACTCGCGGAGCTCCTTGCGGACGATGGCCCGGACCCGCCGCGTGCTGATGCTCACCGCGTGGCCTCCGCGTCCTGGTCGATCAGCTCGAGGTAAACGTCCTCGAGGGAGTGCTGGGACTCTGTGATCGAGAGCACGTCAGCGGCGGCCGATACCAGCGCCCGGGTGACGGCCGGTGCGGCGACCAGCGGGTCGGACACCGTCAGGACGTAGTCGCCGCCGTCCATGCGCCAGCTATCGACGGCTGGCACGCCACCGAAGACGTCGCCCGGTGCGGCGAGCGGGGCGAGCGTCTTCACCGTGAGCGACCTGGCGAACAGCCGGTCGCGCAGCTCGCTGGGTCGGCCGATCGTGCGCAGGGTCGTATTGAGGATGGCGACACGGTCACACAGACGCTCCGCTTCCTCGAGCCGATGGGTGGTGAGGAAGATGGTGACTCCCTGCTTGCGAAGGCCATCGATGAGGACGTGCACCTCACGTGCGGCTACCGGATCGAGACCGGCGGTCGGCTCGTCGAGGAACAGCACCTCCGGAGCATTGAGCAACGCGCGGGCCAGGGCCACCCTCTGCCGGAGGCCCTTCGACAGGGTGTCGCAGGGGTCCCCGGCGCGATCGACGAGGTTGACGGCGCCGAGCGCACCCTGGATGCGATCCCGCGCGCCCGCAGCCTCGTACAGCTCGGCGAAACACTCGAGGTTCTCGAATACGCTGAGATGCAGGTACAGGCCGGGCGCCTCGGGCATGATCGCGATTCGTCGGCGGATCTCGGCGCCATTCTCTGGGGTCAACGGATAGCCGGCGACGACGGCGGTGCCCGCGGTCGGCGCGATGAGGCTGCCGAGCGTCCGGACCGTCGTGGTCTTGCCCGCGCCGTTGGGACCGAGAAAGCCGAACACCTCGCCGCGCCCGACTTCGAACGAGACGTCATCGAAGGCGATGCGGTCGCCGAATCGCTTGGTCAGGTGCTCGACCGAGATCGCGGGGCCGCGGCGCTCGGCGGTTGACGAAGGCAAGGCGTCCCGGTGGCTCATGGAGCCGTTGTCCCGTTCGACGGGCCGCGCTTCGATCCGGGGCCGAAGCCAGGTCGTCCGAGCCTGCCGAACGTATTCGGAAAGACGAGCACGAGGGCCACGAGTTGAACGAGGCAGAGGGCAGTCGCGATGGCCAGGTCGGCGCGGGCGTCATTTGCCGAACCGTGGGCCAGGCCGTTGAACAGGCTGCAGAGGTTCCCGACAAACAAGATCGCGCACGCGATCCTCGCCCAGCGACGCTCGCGGCCGATCCCCCAAGCGACCCCAACCCAGATTGCCGCGGCCACGCATGCCGTCAGCGCCACTGGTTCGAGGTGGTCTGCGACAACCGCACTCCATTGGGCGTCCGTGAATTGCAGGCTCCGGCTCAGCAGTCTCGCCCGGACGTCGCCCGCGGACGCGATGATCGTGATCGCGGCCACCAGCTCGAGCAGCGCACCGAGATAGAGCAGTGGCACTGCCGTCGATGCCGAGCGCTCCGACCGTGGCCGCATCGGCGCCAGACGCAGGCGCAGCCCGTGGCTCATCAGGTCCAGGCACTCCATCGGCCCCGGGCCGCGCTGGCCATCTCGAGCGCCCGCCATGAGCACCCCGAGGATCTCTTCCTCGTGCTCGCGCCGGAACGACGTCGGATACCACCGCAGCCACCAGCGGCAGCGTCGCTCCAGGTCATCGATATCGCTCACTCGGCGCTGGCCCTCGTCGCGTCGAGTCGCGCGAGCGCGGCCGCCGCATTGGATTGGATCCGAGCTGCCTCGGTGGCCAGCCGGCTCGTGCCGTCCAGCGTGAGCCGGTAGTAGCGGCGCAGCCGGCTGTCCACGATCTCTTCCCGGTCGACTGCGATCCATCCGTCGAGGCGCAGGCGGTCCAGTGCCGCGTACAGGGTCCCGGCGCGCAACTGCACGCGTCCCTCCGAGATCCTGGCGACGTCCAGGATGATCCCATAGCCATGCTGGCTGCCCGCGGCCAGGGCCGTGAGGATCAGGAAGGTCGCCTCTTGCATCGTCCGCTTGGGCATGTTGGCAGTATATATCGATGGACTGGCTACTCGTTTTCGCCGCCGCCGGCCTGATCCGGCTGCGGTCGGTGGTGGGAGGCGCGCCGCCCGTCGCGCTCGGCGTGGTGCCTGCAAACGAGCCTGCCTAGCGTGATGGTCGGGTCGTCGACACCGCGACGGCGGCCCTGGTCTGTTCTTGCCCAATATGCAATCTTGCAGATAAAGCAGGAACGCGATACCGTCAGCGCATGACGTCTCCAGGGCTGCGCGAGCGCAAGAAGCGGGCGACCCGCCGCGCCATCGGAGAAGCCGCGGTCGCTCTCGCCATGGAGCGCGGGCTCGAGAACGTCCGGGTCGAGGACATCGCGGCCGCGGCCGATATCTCGGTGAGGACGTTCAGCAACTACTTTCGGACCAAGTACGACGCCATCGGCGCGCTCGGCCTTGACCGCGCCGCCGAGCTCGGTGAGGCGCTCCGATCCCGTCCCCCGGACGAGCCGCTCTGGCCGGCGATCCGGGCCGCTGTGTTGGCGCAATACCCGGATCAGGATGTGCACCACGACGGCGAGTGGGTCACCAGGCTGCGGGCGGTGATGACCTCCGAGCCGATGCGCGGTAGCCACGCCACCGTCACGGCGGCGACGGCGTCGGCGCTCGGGGCCGCGATCGCGGAGCGGGCGGGGGCGGACCGGGACGACCTGTGGTCAGAGGTCGTCGCCTGGGCCGTCGTCTCCGCCACCCAGGCCGGTCTGCACCGCTGGTCTCTGGCCGACCCCCAGGTGCCGCTGCGCCCGCTGCTTGAGCGAGCGCTCGACGCACTCGAGCGCCTCCCGCCGCCAGCAGCCCGATGATGAAGACACTCGGCGTCTGCTACGACGCTGGTGTCGTCAAGGACATTTCCTGGCGGCCGGGCCTCGACGCGCGGACGGCGCGGCGCGAGATGCAGATCATCCGCAACGACCTCCACTGCACCGCTGTCCGCGTCATGGCACGTGACATCGACAGGCTGCAGCTGGCCACGGAGGCGGCCATCGATGCCGGCCTCGACGTCTGGCTCTCGCCAGCGGTGTGGGACCGGGACGCCGATGGGACGATCGCGGCGACCGTCCGGGCCGCCCGCGCGGCGGAACGCCTTCGATCGGCTGCACCTGAGCGCATCACGTTCCAGGTGGGTGGGGAGCTCACGCTGTGCATGCGCGGCATCCTGCCGGGGCGGACACTGACCGACAGGCTCAAGAACATGGCGGCTGGCGGCATCATCCGGAGCGGGGCCCACAACCAGCCGCTCAATGCCGTCCTCGCGCGGCTCGAGGCAGCCATCCGTCCGGTCTTCGGCGGCCCGCTCGCATACGCCGCCCTGCCCTGGGAGCAGGTCGACTGGTCCCGGTTCGACGTCGTCGGCGTCGACCACTACCGGGCGGCGCGGATCAAGGACCGCTACGTCGAGATGCTCGCCCCGTTCCTCACGACCGGAAAGCCGGTCGTCATCACCGAGTTCGGGAACCCCTCCTGCGAGGGCGGCGACGAGATGAGCGCGCTCTCGACCCACCCGAACATCGACCCCGTCAGCTTCATCCTCCATGCCCTACCTGCGGTCGGCCGGTTCGTGCGCCCGCGCGTCTCGAAAGTCATCCCGCGCGATGAGGCGCTCCAGGCACGGGAGCTCACCGACACCCTAGGCATCCTCGATGGCGCCGGCGTCGAGGGCGCCTTCGTCAGCACCTTCATCTTCGCCCTCAGGCCGTACGATGTGGACCCACGCTACGACCTCGACGCGTGCAGTCCGGGGTTGGTCCGGCCGCTCATCCGTGGCCGGCGCGGCATGACGTACCCCGACATGTCGTGGGAGCCGAAGGCGGGGTTCAGGGCAGTGGCGGACTGTTACGGGCGACTGACGGCCTGACTCCCACACGCCGACCATGCAATCGTGCACCTCCGTCTAGGCATCGCCAGCGGGCTCGAGGCTTCGAACCCGCAGCCAGCCCTCAGCCCGTCCGCTGTAGATCAGCTGCTCCGTCGTCAGGCCGGATCGGGCTCGGAGATCGGCGAGGTGCCGTTTCGCTGTGCTCGGTTTGATACCCACGCGCGCAGCTGCCCAGACACGGACCCGCCGGCCTCGACGAAGGCCACGAGGACATCGACCTGTCGGCTCGTCCGCGTCACCGGCGGTTCGCCACGCAGGTACCCGTCCCTCATGCCAGTCGCCTGGCCGCAGCGATCGAATCATCCCGTCCCTCGATCGGGATTCGGCAGGTTGTAATCCCGCGTCTGACTCCTGTCGGGCGCGCCAGCGCCACATTTGGTCCGCGCCGGACCCCGGCCCTGACGATCAGGGTTCCCAGTTGGTTAGCCCGACATGCGGCGCCATGAGCATGAAGTCCGGGTCGGTGGAGAGCATCACAAGGTCGTGACGAACGCACAGTTGAGCAAGCAGGACATCGATCGTGCCGACCTGGATCCCATTCCGGCGGCAGGCGTTCCGTAGCTCGGCAGCCTCGACGTGATCTGTCCTGTCGGGTATGAGCAAGGGCAGCGAGGCAAAGCGATCGATGATCGCGTCGCGGGCCTTGGGCCTTCGGAAACCTTGGAGCAATTCCTGGAGGACCAGCCCGGTTGTGAAGACGCCTTCACCGCCGTCGAGAGCGTCGCGCAAGCGCCGGATGATGAGCTGGTCAACGTTCTCGTCACGTCGAAGCGCCAGTGACCAAACGCTCGTATCGACAAAGAGATTCACGAACGCGATCGCGATGCCTTGTAGTCGTATTCGGGATCCCAATCCAAGGCGTTGAAGAGTTCCATCAGCCGCTTCTGCTCATGACGAGCGACGTACTCGCGCAAGGCGCGCGTGACCGCGGCCGTCTTGGTGCGTTCACCACTTGCCTTCACGGCCCGATCGAGCAGGCCTGGGTCGATATCCAGGTTCGTCGGCATGTGCGGATGGTCGCACATTCCTTCGCACAATGTCAAGGCATCGCTCACTCAAGCATGGGCCACGTCGGGCATGCCTCACAGGGCCGAAATCGGACAACAATCGCCGGCTGAATCCGAATACCCTCAGCGGGTCTTGTCACCGGTCAGCACTTCCCCGTGCTTGCGTCGCAGGCGGTGCGAGTCGCCCTTGAGGGCGATCACCTCGGCGTGGTGGACCAGGCGGTCGACCATGGCCGCGACCGCGACCGGGCGTTCGCTGCGAGGTTCAGTGGTGCGGCGTCGCCCAGCTATTGAGCCACGCCTTCCGAGCGGCCTCGACCCGGTCGAACAGCTCTCGCTCGCGCTGTCGATACGCTCTGCGCGCCCCAGTCTCGTACCAGGCGGAGCCGGCAAAGGTGCGTCCTCCGGAAGGACCACGCCCGGCAGCCTTGAACGCGCGCCACTCGCGCTCGGCCTCCTGGAACGCGTCGTAGAGGCATTGGCGCCACTCACTTGCGGTGGTGTCCATCGTGCCTCCTTTGTCCACGGTGCGAGTACGGCGGGCACAGGAGTGCCGTTCCGCGCTTGGCGATCCCGCAGACGCGAACACCGGTGCTGTTGACCTGCCCGATCGCGTCGGGGCGGTCGCCGACGACCCGCAGATCGGCTGGACCCGTGCTCGTCTCGTCGAGGTCGTGGATCACAGCCGGAGCGAGGGTCGAGCCCTGCCCCGGAAGCAGGTCGCAGCGTTCTTCACTACGGCGTCGTGGTGATCGTCACGTCGGTCGCCGGGATCGCGTTCGTATCCGCGCCCCCGCTGACTGGCGGGGCGCCGCTGGCACCTGCGCCACCGCCGCCAGTGCCGCCGGGCCGGAACCCGAGGCCCGACACCGATGCCGACACGGTCGAGCCAACCGTGACGTCAGCAGCAGTCGCAGCCGTTTGTGCATGGAAGGTGGAGGCCGAGGTGTCGATGACGGTATCCGTCCCGTTCGCGGTCGTGATCGTCATCGTCGTTCCGTCGACGCTCTTGACGGTCCCGCTGATCGTCACGGACGCGTCGCCGACGCCGGGTGCTCCGCCCGGGTTGAAGCTGCCCGCGGGGCCTCTCTGCCCCGAGAAGCCGGTGACCGCCGCCGCGGCCGGCGCGGTGGCCCGGCCGCCCGCGAACCCGATGCCACCGATGGCGACGAGGGCGGCCCCGACGAGCAGCAAGTTCGTCGCGGTGCCGGACTTCTTCCTGGGCACGACGAGCGGCGCGTTGCCGAGTGGAGAGCCGTTCGGGTTCAGGGGGGTCATGTTGTCGGTCACGAGTGGAGTACTCCCTATTCGAAGCGGAGGGCGACGATGGGGTCGAGACGGGCGGCCTGCCGCGCGGGCCAGACCCCGAACACGACGCCGACGACGAGGCTGAAGCCGGTCGCGGCGATCAGGGTCAATGGGTTGACGGCGAAGCCCCAGCCGGCGAGGGCGCCGATGACGGCCGAGGCCGCCAGCCCGACCACGATGCCGATGAGCCCGCCGAGGAGCGAGAGGACGAGCGCCTCGACCAGGAACTGGAGCAGGATGTCGCCGGCTCGGGCGCCGATGGCCTTGCGGATGCCGATCTCGCGGGTCCGCTCGCGGACCGACACCAGCATGATGTTCATGATCCCGATGCCGCCGACGACGAGCGAGATCGAGGCGACGCCGGCGAGCAGCACGGTCAGCAGGTGTGACGGAGGTCGCCGTCTCGAGCAGCTGCGTCTGGTCGGCGACGCTGAAGTCGTCGCGCTGCCGCGGCGATGCCGTGCCGCTCCTCGAGCAGCGCGGTGATCTCGCCTTGACCGCCTCCATCTGATCCGCCGTCGGCGACGCTGACGCCGATCGAGCGGACGCCGGTCGAGGTCGACCCGGTGAAGTAGCGCTTGAGCGTGGTGACCGGGATCGAGCATCTGGTCGTCGCCGCTCGTGACGCTGGTAGGTGCCCTTGGCCTGGAGGATGCCGACCACCTCGAACGGGATCCCGCCGATCGTGATCGTCGGACGCCGATCGACGACTGCGTCGAGCCCGAGGTCGTCGGCCGTCGTCGAGCCGAGGACGGCGACCCGGAGCGCTGCTCCACCGACGTGTCGTTGAGGAAGCTGCCCTGCCACAGGTCGTAGGTGCGGACATCGGGTAGTCCTCGGTGGTGCCCAGGACGGTGGTCGTCGTGTTCTGCTGCCGGCGACGACCGACTGGCGAGGTTGACAGCTCGGGCGCCACCGCGGCGACCCCGTCGAGCGTGCCGAGCGCGGTCGCGTCCATCGAGGGTCAGGGTCGTCGCCGAGCCGGCGGCGCCGCGGATGCCGCCGGTGAACGCTGGCGCCGGCGTTGACCGTCAGCAGGTTGGTGCCCAGGCTCGAGATCCGGTTGGTGATCCCGGACGAGGCGCCCTGGCCGACGGCGACCAGCGCGACCACCGAGGCGACGCCGATGATGATGCCCAGCATCGTGAGCGCCGCCCGGATCCGGCTGGTGCCGAGCCGGGAGAGCGCGAGGCGGACGAGCTCGGTCATGCCTCATGCCGCGATCCTCCCGTCGCGACGTGGACCTGGCGCGTGGCGCGCGCCGCGACGTCGGGGTCGTGGGTGATGAGCACGATGGTCGCGCCCGCGTCGTGGAGCGCGTGGAACAGCGCCATGACCTCCTCGCCGGACGCGGAGTCGAGGTTGCCGGTGGGCTCGTCGGCGAGGATCAGGCGCGGCTCGGTGACCAGCGCCCGGGCGATCGCCACGCGCTGCTGCTGGCCGCCCGAGAGCTCGGTCGGCTCGTGGTCGAGCCGGTCGCCGAGGCCCATCCGCTCGAGCGCGGCGCGGGCCCGCGCCGATGCGCTCGCGCCGGCCGACGCCCTGGTAGAGCAGCGGCGTCGCGACGTTGTCGAGGGCGGAGGTCCGCGAGAGCAGGTTGTAGCTCTGGAAGACGAAGCCGATCTCCGGCTGCGACGCGCGCGAGCGCGTCGTCGTCGAGGGCGTCCACCGACGTCCCGTCGAGCCGGTAGCTGCCCGACGTCGGCCGGTCGAGGCAGCCGAGGATGTTCATGAGCGTCGACTTGCCCGAGCCCGACGGGCCGACGATCGGCGACGAACTCGCCCTCCTCCACCCGCAGGCTGGCACCCGCCAGGGCGTGGACCTGGACCCGGCCCAGGTCGTAGGTGCGGAAGGCGTCGTTGAGATCGATGATCGGCGCGGCCATGTCAGTCCCCTCCTGGTGCTTGGAACCCACCGGCTCCACCTGGGAACCCGCCGGCCCCACCGGGGAACCCACCGGCCCCACCGGGGAACCCACCACTGTTGCTGCCGCTCGAGGACGCGGTGGAGGTCCGGTCCGTTGCGATGCCGGTGACCACCGTCTCGCCGGCAGTGATCCCCGACGTGATCTGGGCGAGGTCGGAGGTGACGAGTCCGACGTCGACCGGACGGGTCTCCACGGTCCCGTCGGCGGCCAGCACGCGCACCGTGTAGCTGCCGCTGGTGCCCGACAGGGCGATCGCCGGCACGGCGATGGCGTCATTGGCCTGGGCGATGACGATGGTCAGATCGGCGGACATCCCGGCGAGCACGTCGGCGGTCGTGGGGGCGGCGGGGGAGCTGGCCGCGGCGCTGGTCGCGGCGTCACCGCTCGAGTCGGCTCCGGAGCCGGTCGGAGTCCCGGAGGCGGTCGCGTTCGTCCCTTCCGCGTCGTCGAGCGTGACGACCACGGTGTACGAGACGACGCACGAGTTCGACGACGAGGCGACCGGATCCATCGAGGTCAGCGTGCCGTTCGCGGTCCCATCTGTCGCGGTGATGACGATCGTTGCCTGCTGGCCGACCTTCAGCGACAGGATGTCGTCCTCGGTCACGCTCACGCTCAACGCGAGTTGGCTGGACTGGAGCTCGATGGCCGTTCCCGACGCATCGTCACCGACGGCGATGTTGAGGGCCGTGACCCGGCCATCGATCGGGGCGACCAGCGTGGCGATGGCCAGCACTTCCTTCGATTGAGGGCCGTCTGGGCGTTGAGGATCGCGACGTCGTCGGCGGCGAGGGTGGCGTCGTTGGCCGAGGCGGTCGACGACTTGTAGGCACGCTGCGCCTGGCGACCGAGAGCTTCGCGCTCGTGATCTGGCTCGCGGCCGGGCGGTTGCTCGACTGGACCTGGAGCTTCGTGGAGGCGAGGCTGTCCTCGGCGGAGGTGATCGCCGCCTGGTCCTGCTTGAGCGTCTGCACGGGGCGCGAGCGCCTTCTTGTCGGCGGCGAACTGGGCCTTGGCTGCGCTGAGCGCCTGCTGCGCATTCTTGAGCTAGAGATTGTTCTGGGCGACGGTGTGCTGTAGGAGGCACGCGCGTTGGAAAGCTGGGTCTGCGCGATGTGAGCTGGTTCTTCGCGTGGGCGCGCGAGGTGGCGGTACCGCCCGCAAGATCGGTCTTGCGCTGGACCTTGGCGGCGGCGAGGTCGGCTAGGCGACCGGACGGCGAGCTCGGCCGTGGTGTCGTCCGCGATGGCGAGGATGTCGCCGGCGCTGACGATGTCGCCGACCGCAACGTTGACCGCGGTGACGGTCCAGGTGACGGTAAGGGACGAGCCCGACGTCGAAGGCGTGCTCCGGTCGAGGAGGACGAAGCGGCTGAGGCGGCGCTCGTGGTGGCAGCCGAGGAGGTCGCGGTCCCGGACGTTGCCTGCGGCGTTTCACCGAACGCGAGGTCGTAGACGGTCGCAGCGACGAGGTTGCCACTGGCGGCCACGGTCTGACTGACCGTCGTGGTCGTCGCGGTGGACGTCCGATACGTCGTCGCCGAGCTCGAGCTGGAGAGGCTGAGGCCGAGCATTGGGACAGCGATGGCGCCGGCTCCGACGATGAGGAGTCCGGCCGCTGCGATGGCCTTGACGTTCATTGGCGATGCGCTCCCAGGCAGGTGGCAGTAACGGCGCGGGCGGCCACGCGAAGATGGCGGATGGTGTCCAGCCGCAACTCTCGTCCGGACGCCTTGGGTCTCCATGACAGGGCTCTTAGGGAACTCTTAGGAACCCGGCCTACCATCGCCCGATGCAGACCGTCCTCATCGTCGAAGACGATCCAGCCGTCCGCGCGTCGCTGGATCGCGCCCTGCGCCGGGATGGCTACGCGGTCTCGTCGGTGGGCGACGGGCAAGCCGCGCTTGACGAGCTCGATCGCTGCGCGCCAGACGCGATCGTCCTCGACGTCGGTCTGCCGGTGATCGACGGTATCGACGTGTGCCGGCGGCTCCGCGCGGACGGGTCGCGGACACCGGTGCTGATGCTCACCGCCCGCGACGCCATCTCGGACCGGGTGGCGGGGTTGGACGCTGGCGCCGACGACTACCTGGTCAAGCCGTTCGCGCTGGCCGAGCTGTATGCACGCCTCCGGGCACTGCTCCGCCGATCCGCATCGGACGACTCGAGCGCGCTTCGCTATCGCGATCTGACCATGCAGCGATCGCTGATGGACGTTCGCCGCGGCCCACGACCGATCGAGCTCACAAGGACCGAATATCGGCTGCTCGAGGTGCTCCTGGCCAGGCCCGAGCGGGTCGTCGACCGGGCGACGATCGTCGACGAGGTCGGGGCTACGACCTCGACCAGACGTCCAATTCGCTCGACGTGTACATCGGGTACCTGCGTCGCAAGCTCGAGGCCAACGGCGAAGCCCGCCTCATCCAGACCGTTCGTGGGGTCGGCTACGCATTGCGCGATCCGTGAGCTTCCGGAACCGGCTCACCGTTCTGGTCGGCGCGGCGGTGGCGCTCAGCGTGACAGCCGCCGTCGTCGTCCTGTTCGTCGTCGTGAACGCGCAACTGTACGGCCAGCTGGATGCCCAGCTCGCAGATCGATCGCGGCAGATCGCGGCCGTCGGGGCGAGGCTCGCGGAGCAGTGTCCGGACGGCTTCCCGGGTGCCGGCGCCGGCGTCGCCCCGGCGTCGCCAGCCGTTCCCGCCGCAGGCGCGTCGGCATCCCTGGCCCCGTCGGCCTCGTCGGCGGGGGCCGCCGCCTCGGGGGCTCCAGGCGCATCGACTGACGCATCCTGCCCGCCGCCGGACGCCCTTCCTCTCCCGGCACCGAGGCCGGGAGACTCGGCGGGTGTCGTCCAGTTCATCGGGTCAAGTGGCGTCGTCGTCCGGCCAAGTGACCAAGCGACGGTGCTGCCGGTGAGTGCGGCCGCCGAGGCGCTCGCGGCGGCAGGTTCCGGCAGCGACGCCGTCGAGGACGTCGTGCTGGACGGGGTGCCCATGCGCCTTCTCACCCACGCCGTCGAGTCCGGCGGCGCGGTGCAGGTGGCATTACCGCGTGACGGGATCGAGCGGGTCCTCACGAACCTGCGATGGCCGCTACTCGCCGTCTCGCTGGCCGGCGTCATGATCGCCATCCTGCTCGGGCGTACGATCGCCAACTCTGCGCTCAGACCCGTGGCGCGCCTCACGCTCGCGACCGAGCGGGTGGCCGGGACACGGGATCTTCGGGAGCGGGTCGAGGAGCCGAGCAGCGACGAGATCGGCCGCCTTGCGCACAGCTTCAACCGGATGCTCGCGGCGCTCGACGCGTCGGAGCGGTCGCGCCGTCAGCTCGTTGCCGATACGTCGCACGAGCTTCGCACCCCGCTCGCCAGCCTCCGGACGAACATCGAGGTGCTGGCGCTCGACGCGGACCTGGCCCCCGAAGATCGACATCAGCTGCTCGCGTCGCTGATCGGTGAGACCGAACGGCTGGGACAGCTCATCGGCGACCTCACGGAGCTTGCCCGCGACGACGAGCTGGTCGAGCAGGCGATGGTCGAGGTGCAGCTCGACGAGCTGGTGGAGGCTGCGGTCCAGGCCGCCCGGGCCCACTACCCGGGGGTCGCGTTCGTCGTGCGATCCCAGCCCTCGGCCGTCAGCGGCGATCCGGCGCGACTGCGTCGGGCAATCGACAACCTGCTCGACAACGCGGGCAAGTGGAGCGCCGCAGGATCGTCGGTGGAGGTGGATGTCGCAGCCGGGCAGATGGCCGTACGCGACCACGGGCCAGGGGTGGCGCCGGCTGACCGCCCGCACATCTTCGATCGGTTCTGGCGCGCGCCGGGCGCGCGGAGCACGCCGGGCTCCGGACTGGGTCTGGCGATCGTCGCCCAGACCGCCCAGCTCCATGGCGGCACCGTGCGCCTCGAGTCGCCCATCGACGGTGGCGCGCGGTTCGTGCTCGCGTTGCCGGCGGCCGATCTCAGCGACGACTAAGGGGTGACGACCTGACCTCGCAAGGGTTCTAGCGTCGAGTCCCAACAAGGTGGCGCTGCACCGTAGCGTCGACGACCGGCTCGAGGACTACATCACGGATGCTCGAAGGCATCCTCTCTTCGAGCTCCGACGAACGACGAGGGTGGCCGGCTATACGCGGCGACGTCGGTCGCTCGACTTTGTCGAGACCCACCCAAACCCCCTGTGGTCCGCGCTCACCTCACGCCGGGTGCGACACACCCAGGTCGCCGTCGAGTCAGCGGCCTGCGAAGAGCGAGAGCTGGACCTCGGCAAACGGATCGACTTGCTCGAGGCCCCGATCCTGCTCCCAAGAGGCCTCTGCCAACGAGAGAAGCCGCGGAGTCGCGATGTAGTAGCGGCCCCGCTTCTCTCCTCTGGGCTCCAGGAGCTCCGCCTCCACCATCCGCTTGAGGTCCCGTCCGCCGGCATGCTCCGAGAGCTCGGCGTGCTCTTGGTAGACACGGTTGCTCACGCGGAATCGCTGGGCCGCGTCGAAGAGGGCCAGGACCGCCCGATCCGGGATCCCCAGTCGCTGGACCTCCGCCTCGAGGAGCGCCCAGAGGCGCTCGGTCTGCCGGACGCGACGGAGGAGCCGCTGCGCCTGGCGAAAGTGCGCGGTCAGCGAGAACCGGACCCACGGCCTTGCGTCGCGCTCGGGGTGCCACGCTCTCGCGCCCACCTCGGCGAGGATGTCGTAGTAGTCCTGCGTGTTCTTTCCGAGGTACTCCTCGATGCTCGAGAACTCGGCCGCGAGAACCCCGTCCCGCGAGAGCACGAGGGACTGGAGGATCCTCGCCATCCGGCCATTTCCGTCCCGGTACGGATGGATCATCACCAGGTTGAGGTGGGCCATCGCGGCACAAACCATGACCGGCGTCGAACCGGGCTGGTTCAAGCTCAGCATCAGGCCGTCCATGAGACCCGGAACGCGGTCGGCGTCCGGTCCCTCGTACACGATCTGGCCCGATGGTTCGTGCTCTACGAACACCGGCCCCGAGCGCAGTCCCGGGTAGCGCGAGCGCAAATCCGTGGGCGTACGCCGCCTGGGTCAGCCGGACACCCACGATGAGTTGGCCGATTGGGCCCTGGTCTCAACGGCGACGGGCGGAGCGGCGTCACCCAGCGCGATGATGGCCGCGTGGTGGGCAACGTGTCATCGCGATGGACGCCTGACGCGAGCTTCCGACCTCGTCCACGGTCGCGCCTGCCCTTTGGCGCGCAGGCGCCCGGTAGATTGTGCGGACGCAGGGAGCCGCTTGCATGCCTGGATCACCCGAGGTCGACATCACGGCCTATGCCGCCGCGCTGCTCGCCGGCGCGCGGACGGGGTTCCTGCAGTTGCAGGAGCGTCGTGCGGCCGAGCGCATCTACTTCTACGGGCTGCGTGCGTCGGCCACGGACAGCACGATCGAGCCGTGCGTCAAGACCGAGGAGGCCCTGGACGTCGAGGCCGATCGCCTCCGCGCCGCGCTGCTCAGGCGTGGCCGCGAAGCGACGCTGAGCGAGGTACGCCTGGCCCTGCGCTACGACACCCCCGGCGACGACCTCTGCGCTCGGCCGGCCGCGATCCCGACGTTGACGTTGGCCAACCGCCTGCTCGCCGGGCTCGGGGCGTTGCGACGCGGGGAGCGTCCGCCGGTGGTGGCGCTGGGCGAAGCGCCCCGCCGCGTGATGCGAGCCCTCGACGCGGAGGGGCTGTTCGGGGTGGACGGCGCGCGGCGCGCGGTCGTCCTCGATCTCTGCTGGACCGAGGGCGCGATGCCTGACGCGCTCATCCACCTTGACAACCCGCCGCCGGACCAGCCCGCTCCCCTCAACCCTCCAGACGTCCACGGTGCCTACCTCACAGCGCTGGTCGAGGGCCGGGCGCTGCGCCGCCGGCTGTTCGGGTGACCGAGGACCCGACGGGGCGGCGCCGGGCAGCGCGCCACTCGTCGGTTCCGGCCACGCGGCTCCTGCTCGCGCGGTCGCTCGAGTGGACCGGGACCCGAGCGGGTTCGGCGGTCACCCCGGGCCGACGCGGAGCGGATCCTCGGACGCGTCGTGGCAGCGTACGATGCTCGCCAACGCCTGGTATCCGACACTGCGCGGCACGATGGAGGCCGAGCACACGTATGGACTGGGTTGAAATCGCGCATCCCGCACCTGTCGGCGCCCAGACCGCCGCGCCAGGGCTCCGCCTCATACCGTCCCTGTTCGCAACCGCGAGCGGGCGCGTTTGAGTCAGCGAGCGTCGCCTGTCGACCATGTCTCGATCGACGCCGCCCGGCCGAACAGATAGCCCTGCCCGAAGCGAACGCCGATCTGAAGCAGTGCGGCGCGCTCTGCGTCGGTTTCGATGCCCTCCGCTACCAGACGTGCACCAAGCTCGTCCGCGAATCGATGGAAGCCCATGATGGCAGCCAGGCGCGCGGGATCGCGGTCAGCGCCGGAAACGAGTGATCGGTCAAGCTTGATCTCGTCGGGCTGAAGCTCGACACAGTGGCGGAGGCTTGCGAATCCAGCTCCGGCATCGTCGATGCTCCAGCGGATACCCGGAAAGCTCGTGACGGCGGCCCGCAGCCCCGGGTAATCGTCGATCGGGTCGCGCTCGGAGAGTTCGAGCGTGAGCGATCGTCGGGAACGTCCCAGGAGAGCGCGAAGGGCATTCGGCTCGAGGACGAGCGCTGGCGAGACGTTGAGGGCCAGGGGGACATCGGGCGGGAGCGCGCGTGCGGATCTCAACGCCATGGCGAGGGTCGCCTGCTCGAGCTCCGGTGATAGCCCGACGGCTGCCGCCTCGGCGAACCGTCGTTCGGGGGGAACGTCGTCATCGAACCGGGTCAGGGCCTCGTACGCCACGGTCAGGCCATCGTCGAGCGAGACGATCGGCTGGAACACGGCCCGGAATCGATGGTGCGCGATGACCGCCCAAATCTCGGCCCGCAGAACATCGGACTTCTCCCGCTCGCGCAGCCCGGGTCCGAGACGAGCCGAGACGATGGCCCCGACCTCGGCATACGTGCCCAGGTGACGCTCGAGCGCCGTGACCCCGTCTGGCTGGCATGTCGAGAGCACCATCAGCCCGCGGGTTTCGCCGGCCGTCCTGAGCGGCTGGTATGCGACCGCGGTGATCCCGACGCGGCTCAGCGCCAACCCGTAGCTTCCATCGGCCTCGCGCGGCTCCCAGGGCTCAACCCACGCTCCCTGACGGGCCCGACGACGCAGGTAGCGCGCCCTCGTTGCCGGGAGCCGACTACCTGGTGTCAGCGTGGGCACCGAGAGCCCTGCGGCGGCGAACACGAAGATCAGGCCCCGAGGTCCGAAGCCGAGGATGCTCACGCGGTCGACGTCAGGAAGGTCCGCGAGCTCGGTCGCAATCGCGCGGGCCTGGGCATCGAGCCCCAATCGCGGGTCAAGCCCCTCGAGCGCCAGCTCGACCATGGCCCGTTCCCGCTGTTCCGTTGTTCGCGCGCCGCGCGGTCTTCGAGCCGGCGCTCCGACGTCACATCGGTCGACACGCCGATCAGGCCCGAGATCGCCCCTGCCTCGTCGCGCAGTGGTTCGACCACGGTCGCGAGGACACGCCCCGCAAGCTCGACATCGATGAAGAGCCGCTCTCCGCGCAACGCGCGCTCGAACTTGCCGAGGAGCCGAGTGGTGCCGGATCCCAGCTCGTGCAAACGCCGTCCGACGAGTTCCTCGCTGGTCTGTCCCACGGCCGTAAGTCCGGCGCCACGGGCGAGAGTGATCGTCCCAACCGGGTCGAGGGCCCAGACGATGACCGGCGCGCCGCCCACCACCGTGTCGAGCTCACGCCGCGTCCGCTCGAGTGCCTCTTCGGCAGTCACCCGTGCGGTGACATCGCGGGCAATCCCTTCGACTGCGACGACACGGCCAGCCCGATCGAGGATCGGGACGGGAATCGACTCGAGCGCCGCATACGTCCCGTCGGTCCGCCGCCAACGCCAGGTGGAGCGACCGATCTCGCGCGGATCGGTAGGTGTCGACCGCATTTCATTCAGGTGGGCTGGATCGACGAGCCGGTACGCGAGTTCGGGATCGGCGTACAGCTCTTCGGCCGTGACGCCGAGCAGTCCCTCGACGGCTCGATTGACGAACTCGAGGCGCGGAGGATCGAATCTGAAGCGATACACGACGTCAGGGACATGGTCGACGAGCTGCCGGAAGCGGATCCGCGTCCGGCGCGGGCCGACCGGACGGAGGGATCCGGTGCCCCGCGCCGGACGGGCGCTCTCAACAGCTGGCCGTTTGGCTGGCTTTGTTGCGGTCATCCCCAGATGCCATTCCCCAGGCTGCGCCATGTCGGCCTCTTCGACGCGGCAGGCGCGGTGCCTGGGCTTGGGACGAGGCTGCCGCGGGCGCCTGTCACATCGACGGTTGTAGCCGCCGAGGCCGCGCATGTCCAAGACGTGGATTCGCTCGCAGCTACGTCACCCGGCTTATCGATGCCCGGTGGCCACGGGCAGACGACCCTGAGAGCGCCTGGGCGTTGACAGGCGTCACGGCTCGGCAGATCGGCCTCGCGGGTCCGCTGGGACGCCGGTGCTCGAATGGACGGACGGATCCACGGCTCGGCACACTCATTCGGATCAGGTCCTCGACGGGTGGCTGAGCCCGGCGGATCTCCCGGTCGCCGCGCGCTCGGTTGACGATCAGGCCGGTCGCTCGGGCGCTGGAGCCATGCGTCGCCGTCTGGGTGATCTCGCTTCCGACACCACCGACAGACCCGACCTCGGCCGTCGCACCAGATCAATGGCCCGCTGCACGATCCTCGTATGGGGACCCTCCAGCCAGAGCACGGCGAGCACGAAGTCGGGAGCATCGACGAGCGTCACGAGCTTGAGGTCCCTGGGCGCCTGTCGGGCCATCGTTGGCGGCAAGATTGCGCTTCCGGCGCCGTCCGCCACGAGTGCGAGCATCGCGCCCAGCGCATTGGTCTCGATGACGATGCGGGGCGTAACGTCCCGCCCGGCGAACACATAGTCGAAACAGCTCCGCAGCCCAGTGCCCGGTCGGGTCACGATGAAACGTTCCTCCGCAAGATCGCCAACCCTGACCGAATCCTTGTCTGTCAGGTGGTGATCCTGGGTGACCACGAAGGCATACCGTTCGCGTCGGAGGACGGTGTGGCTCAGGCCCGTCAGATCGATCCTGTCCGGCAAGGTAACCATCGCGAGGTCGAGCTCCCCTCGGCGGAGCCCCGCGAGCGACTCGGACGTGGACCACTCGACGATCGAGACCTCGACTCCGGGGTTCTTGATCGTGTAGTCACGCAGGTACCTGACCATCTGAGGATCGGCCTGGTGCCACCACGATGTCCGCAGCACGCCGCGGGTGCCCTGGCCGAACGCGCGCATCGCATCCGAGAGGTCGCTCAGCTCGGCCATCACGCGTCGCGCGCCAGAGAGGAATGCCTCGCCTGCGTCTGTGAGCGCCACATGCCGACTCGTGCGCTCGAAGAGACGGACGCCGAGCTCGTCCTCAAGATGCCGGATCGCGGCCGAAACGGCCGGCTGCGCGACATGGAGCTCGTTCGCCGCCCGAGTGAAGTTGCCGTGGCGGGCGACCGCGTCAACGAATTCGATCTGGCGAATATCCACGGCTCGCCACCCTCCGCGGTCTCCTGTCTCCGCAGTCCGTTGATCTCAGCACCCTAATCCTCAGCTTCCGGTCCCGCATCCGGTGACCTCGTGGTTCCTGGGCGGACGAAAGAGGACACAGGGTCGTTTGCCCTTGCTTGCGGGTTCCGCGCGTGGCTGGCTGCGAAGAGCCCTCGGCCCACGGTTCTGCCGGAACGCGTCCCGGCGGCGTGACCCCGTCCAGCTCTCAGGGTCGAACCTGGATGATCGTCTTCCCCGTGCGTCGCTCGGTCGGGTTGAGGGCGGCGACGGCGTCATCGAGTGACGCGACGTTGCCAATGTTGGTCCGCAGTCGTCCGTCCCGCACCCGCTGCACGATCTCACCCAATTGGGCACGATCGGACTCGACAACAAAGTCAATCGCGAGGCCGTCTGCGGGCCTCGCCTCGGCCGGCCCGGTGACGGTCACCAGCGTTCCGCCGGCCCGAATCAGCCTGGCTGACCGCTTCAGGATCTGTCCGCCGATGACATCGAACACCAGATCGACGCTGCCGACATCTTCCAGATGGTCGTTCTCGAGGTCCACGAACTCGTGCGCGCCGAAGTCAAGCGCCTTCTGGCGGTCAGCGGCGCGTCCGGTGCCGATCACGTAAGCGCCGGCCTCTCGGGCGAGCTGCGTCACCATCGTCCCGACGGCGCCCGCTGCGCCGTGCGCCAGGACGCTCTGCCCCGCCTGAAGATGGCCGTGTTGGAACAAACCCTGCCACGCGGTCAGGCCGGAGATCGGCAGGCTCGCGGCCACCGTGAAGTCGACGTCACCCGGGAGCGGTGCGAGGTTGCGTGCCTCGATCGCCACGGACTCCGCCAGGGTCCCATCACGGTGCCAGTCGGCGAGGCCGAATACCCGCTGCCCCACTGACATACCCGTCGTGCCATACCCGAGGGAGGTGACCACCCCGGCCAGCTCATGGCCAAGGATCGACGGGGTGCGGTCACGGCCGGCACGATCGGTCCAGGTCGATGGCCACCCCACCTCAGTCGGCACGAACCCGGACGCATGGATCTCGACGATGACATCGTTGATCGCTGCCGGCGGCTCCGGCCGCTCCACCAACGTCATGCCAGCCGCTCCAGCAGCCTGATCCGTTACCACAATCGCTTTCATCGAGACTGTCTCCTCAGCCCGCTTCTCCCCGGGGGACATGTCGCTGGGGACCGCATCGAGTGGGTGGGTGTCGCTCCCGGAGAAGGCAGGACCTCGACGTACCCATCGGTTCCATGCACCCGGATCCGTTGGCCGTCCCGGATGAGCGTGGTGGCGTGCTCCACCCCAACGACCGATGGCAGGCCGTACTCCCGCGCGATCACGGCGCCGTGGGTCATCAGGCCGCCCACCTCGGTCACCAAGCCTCCGATGGTGACGAACAGTGGTGTCCAGCTGGGGTCCGTCGCGGCGGTGACCAGGATGTCGCCGGGCTCGAAATCAGCGTCCTCCATGTCCAGGATGACGCGCGCCCGCCCCTCGGCGATCCCGGCGGAGACCGGCAGGCCGACCAGCGCGCCCGTCGGTACGCCGTTTCGTCGGTACGCCCCGTTGATGGCCTCACCATCCGAGGTCAGCACCCTCGGCGGCGTGAGCGACCGGTATGAGCGGTACGTGTCCGTGCGGTCCCGGACCAGGCGTGCATCGGCCTGGCCGGTGCGAACCACATCGCGGAGCTCGTGCAGCGTGAGATAGAAGATGTCTTCGCGGTTGCCGAGCACGCCGGCGCGAACCAGGCGATCGGCCTCCGCGAGCAGCGCCTGCTTGTAGACGAAGTAGCGGCTGATCATGGCGTACTTCGGATACTCGCGGTACCCAGCGAAGGTGCGGACCCGATCGATCATGCGACGGGCCTCGTCGGCCTTCGACGCCCCATCCGGCAACGCTCGCAGGCGTTCCAGGACCCCGCGCTCCGCTTGCCGGGCCTCCTCCCGACCCTGCTCGAAGCGACGCTCGGCCGCACCCGGCTCGAAGCTCCGGACGTTGCCGAGCAGGACCGGCACGAGCGCCGTCGGGCGTTCGCTCCAGCGCGGCCTGGTGATGTCGATCTCACCGACGCAGCGCATGCCGTACCGCTCGAGCCACGCCGAGATGGCAGCCCGCGCCTGCGGCCCGCCATCGATGCCGGCAAGGCCGTCGAGGAAGCCCTCGTCCTCGGCGTGCTCGAGGTACGTCACCACCGCCGGATGCGGGCGGATCGCGTCGGCGACGTCGAGCAGTGCGAGGCCCATCTCCGAGGTGACGTTGTTCGGGACCGACTGCGTGAGGGTGTCGGCCAGGTCGTTCTCGCCGAGCCATTCGTGCAGCCGGTCCTTCAGCCACCAGGTTGCCTCCATCCCGGCCATGATGACCTGGTGGCTCTGCGGGTCGGCGATGATCCGCCGCAGCTCGCCGAGGTCGGCGAGGATGAAGTCGAGCAGATCGGTGCCGGTCCTCCCGCGGATGTCGCGCTTCAGCGTGGCGATCGACGCCTCGCTGCGCGCGATCAGCCCGGTGACGATGGCGGCATCGGCATCGATGGGGGCCGGCGCCCCGCCTGTCGACGGACCGCCCGCCGGCGCGCCGGAGGGTCCAGCGCCCACCGGCTCGTCCGGCGCCGAGGGGATGATGTCGCCCCGGTCGATGACGGCCTGCAGGGCATCGCGGATGAGCGGATCGGAGCGGCCCGCCAGCTCGAGGAAGCCCGCGCGGGTCGATGCCGAGGCCAGAATTCGGGTGACGTCGACGAACAGGCGCCCGCCGGCCTCGGCCATCGGCCGTTGCGTCGTGAGCTGCCACACCGAGAGCCCCAGGGGGCGCATCGCGTCGGTCATCATCTGCTGATGGCCGACCGAGATGTAGACGTGCTTCCCTTCGTCGTCCGCGGTCGGGATCGGGAACAGCGTCGTGATCGGACGGCTCTGAAGTACCCAGAAGCCGTCGTCTGCCAGGCCCCACTCGACGTCCTGCGGACGGCCGAAATGCGCCTCGATCCGTCGGCCCAGCTCCACGAGCCGCACGACCTGGTCGTCGGTCAGGGCTGCCAGCGCCCGCCGCTCCGGGTCGACCGCCTCGTGCCGGGTTCCGCCCGCAGGTGAGGGCCGCGTGGCCAGTCGCTTGGTACCGATCGCCCGGGTAGCGATCACGCCGTCCCTGACCGAGTAGACATCGGGGCTGACGAGGCCGGAAACGAGGGCCTCACCGAGGCCGAAGCTTGCCTCCACGCGCGCGATCCGCCGGCTTCCCGTTACTGGGTCGGCGGTGAACAGGATGCCGGCCGCCTGCGGGATCACCATCGCCTGTACCACGACTGCCATGTGGGCTGCCCGGTGGTCCAGTCCGTTCCGCAGTCGGTAGGTCACGGCACGCTCGGTGAACAGCGACGCCCAGCATCGGCTGATGTGCTCGAGGATCGATGCCGGCCCCACGACGTTCAGGTACGTGTCCTGCTGGCCGGCGAACGAGGCCGTCGGCTGGTCCTCCGCCGTCGCGCTGGACCGGACGGCGTAGGTGGCATGCTCGCCCCGCCCGGCGAGCCGGCGAGTGATCTCGGCCGCCAGGCCGGCGGGGATGGCGGTCGACTCGATCGTCCGGCGGATCTGCCCACTGCGTACGCCGAGCTCCTTCGTGTCGTCGAGCGTGAGCCGCGACAGCTGGTCGATCTGGCCGTCGAGGGTTGGTGCAGCGGCACGGACGCGCCGGAAGGCGTCGGTCGTCACGCAGAAGCCGGGCGGCACCCGGACGCCCGCGATCCGGGTCAGCTCCCCCAGGTTCGCGCCCTTGCCGCCGGCGATCGCGACCTGCGTCCGATTGACGTCGCGGAGATCCAGGACGTCGCTGCTCATGCACCCTCTTCAGCGCTGCGGTTCGGTGTCGGCTCTCCCGGGGTGGCGTCGCCGGGTCGCGGCCACACTAGATGATGGTGATCGAGCCCGCGGCGGACACGGCGGTGAGGTCGACCCGGTTGCGGGCCGTGTCGTAGTCCGGCGATCGATACTCCCGGCCGACCACCGCGACCGGGAAACGAGCGATGTCGAGGTCCAGCTCGGGGATGTCCTTGTCGCTGCGGAGCCACGCTGCGACGCCGTCCGGAACACGAATCGTCACCGCGGCATTCCTGGCCTGCACGGTGACCGTGAGCCGGCCGGGATCCGCCGGGAGGCTGACCTCGACCGCACTCGCGTCCGCTCGGACGTCGAGCTCGGTGAGCCGTACGCGCCCGAGGTCGAGATGCGCTGTGCCGCCCTTCGTCTCGACGGCCAGCGAGACCGGGACCCGGTCGTTGAGTCGCAGGTCCCAATCGGGCGAGAAGCGGCCCCACGCCCACGGATAGCGCGAATCCAGGAGGCCGCCGACGGGCCGGGCCGTCAGCTCGATGTCGGTGCGTCCGCGCTGCTGGCTGACCATGCGCTCGACGCCACCACCGAACACGCCGTCGAGCAGGATGGTGTCGCTCTCGATCGCGTCGACATCGAGCCTCGCCGACTCCTGCCGAATGTGCACCCGGGCCTGGTGCGCACCGTCGATGGAGATCGCCTCCTGCGTGGTGCTGAGCGCCTGGCGCCACGACACCCAATCGGTCGTGACCACGAGGGCGAACACCGCGACCCACGACGCGTAGGCGAGCGCGGGAGCGACCAGCGCCAACGGGATCGAGATCCCGAAGCCGAGCGCCGTGACCACGAGGCGGCGGCCGATCCCCTCCACGACGCGGCGATCCAGCGACGGATCGATCAGCGACTGGTGGCCGGCATGTCGCCAGAGCAGGTACGCGGTGAGCTGGATGGCGAGCGCGTCGGCCGCGAAGACGACGACCGCCACGAACTGGTCCGGGAAGTCGCCGAGCAGGGACGCGCACGCCGGAAGCAGGGTGATCGGCAGCAGGGAGAGGAGGGTGAGCCAGACCAGCAGACCGTCTCCGCGGCTGATCTGGCCGAGCAACCGTTGATGCGAAGCCCAGGCGCTTCCGACGAGCACGAAGCTCAGGAGATAGATGGCGAGCTCCGGACCGAGGGCCACGAGGCGGCCGGGAAGATCGGCATCGGTCACGCCGGCCGGCAACCGAATGTCGAACACCACCAGGGTGAGGGCGACGGCGACAACGCCATCGCTCAGCCCCTTCAGGCGTGCCATCTCGACGAGGACCTCGGACCTCGACGACGGCGAGGTGGTGATTCGGCTCATCCTGCGGACCCGGATCGGGCAAGCGTCGGCGTCATCGCTTGCGGGCGACCTGGTTCGCGGCGCGCCACCATCGCCAGGCGAGCACGTAGACAGCGAACCCGGCGAGAACGAATGCCACGATCGCCGGGATCGGCCACGGCTCGGGCAGATACCGGGGGAGGAACCACAGCCGGGATGCCGAGCTGCTGAGGCGCAGGGCGAGCGGGACGAGGCCCTGGGGGAAGATGAGCAGGCTGCCCACAAGAACCGCGACCCACACCCGGCCCGGAACCTCCCCGACCCCGCGTGTGCGAGCCGGCTCGGGCATCGGTCGCGCCCGCATCCGCTGGAGGAGCTCCGGACCCCGTCGAGCCAGACGCCGGCCGGCGAGCTCGCCGAGCCACCAGCCATAGGCCATCCCGCTGATGATCCCGACCGGTAGACCCAACCACGCGTAGAGCGGGTTCAGGGTGCTGCCGGCATCCACGACCAGGATCGCGGGGCTGGCGAGCAGCGGGACGAGGATCGACATGACGATGCCCTGGCTGAAGAGCGCGCCCTGCGTTCGCGGGTCGTCGCCCAGGTCCATCGGGTCGCCGCCCCGTTGGTCCGGCAGCGGCGCGGGCAGCACGAGCGAGACGATCGGGACCAGGCCCACGGCCGCGCCGATCGTCGCGGGCAGGGCTGCCGCCACCCACGGCCACGCCCAGGCCTGGCCGCTGGCGATGGTCAGCACGACCGTTGCCGCGGACGCTGTCGTCCCGAACGCGATCAGCCACGCCGCCTGCCGGCCCCGGACGTCCGCCAGCTCGGTGCCGGGAGCGGCGATGGTCAGCCAGATCGCGGTGCCGTCGAACCCGTAGACGTTCGCCGCCGTGATCCCGGCCGCCCAGGCGACGACGATCCCCGCGAATGGCCACATCCAGACCGCCCCGAGGAGCCCCGGGATGACGGCGAGGAGCACGGCGGTCCAGAGCGCGACGCGGAGCTGGACGCGACGACGTGGCTGGCGCGTCCACGCCCGCAGCTCCTTCGCGGTCGTCGCGCCGACGGGCGTCGCGGGCAGGAGGTCGACGATCCGACCCCTGCCCCGGCCCGTCGGGCCGGCGATCGCCGCGCCCGCGCGCCGGCCGCCCTGCAGCTGGCCCCCAAGGATCCGCGACCAGGCGAGGAGGAGCCCGCCGACGAGCACGGCCATGCCGCCGAGCGCCGCGATGGCAAGCGGCCAGTTCCCCGCGCCGATGGCCTCGACGGCCACGACCCCCCAACCTGTGGGCAACGCCCGCGCCAGCTCGGGGGCGCCGGCAAGGGGTCCGCCGGCTCCCGACGGCCCGGCACCCGACGCCACGCCGGCAAGCGGAATCCAGATCCATGTCGACGCGACGAGGAGCGCGTATTGCAGGGCGGCGATCTCGATGCCGATCCGCGACTCCACGGAACGGCTGACGAGCCCGGCAACCACCTTCGAGCCGGCGACCACGACGCCGATGAGGAGGATCGTCGCGGCCAAGGCGATCAGTGCCGCTCCCGGGCCGATGGCGACGCCGACGATGACGAGGGCGCCGAAGGCCGCCAGCGTGACCGTCGGCAGGATGCCGACGAGCGACGCCGCGAAGAGAGCGAGGACGAGCCGTCGGGGGCGAAGGGGCAGCAGCGCGAAGTATTCGGTCCGAAGCGGATCCGACGCCGCGCCGACGAGCGGTACGACGATCCACAGCGCCGTCCAAAGCAGGAATGCCACGGCGAGCTGATCGAGCGCCGTCGGGGCGTCGGACCAACCGCGCAGGCCGAGGCCGAGCGTCGCGAGCGCGAGTGCGGCGCCGATCGTCCAGCCCGCCCATAGCATGGACGACTGTCCGCTTTGAAACCCGTGCCGCAGGGACGCGAGCTTGAGCCGGATCAGGACACGAGCCACTCGAGCCCCTTGCCACCCCCGACCTCGATCCCGGCCAGGTCGATGAACACGGCCTCGAGGCTCCGGCCGCCCCGGACCTGGTCGAGCGGACCGGACGCCACGACCCGGCCGCCGGCGATCATCGCGACGTCCGTCGAGAGCTGCTCGACGACCGGGAGGACGTGGCTGGAGAACACGACCGAGCCGCCGCTCGCGACGAAGCGCCCGAGGATCACCCGGATCGTCGCTGCCGCGATCGGATCGACCGCTTCGAACGGCTCGTCGAGGACGAGCAGCCGCGGGGCGTGGATGAGTGCGGCCGCAAGCCCGATCTTCTTGCGCATCCCCGTGGAGTACTCGATGACGAGCGTCCGCTCCGCGTCATCGAGGTCGAGCACGTGGAGCAGCTCGTCGGCGCGCCTCTCGACCGACGCTTCGTCGAGCCCGCGCAGCAGCCCGAGGAACGTCAGCACCTCCCGGCCTGTCAGCCGTTCGGGGAGGGCGAGGCTGTCAGGCAGCACGCCGAGCAGCGCCTTGGCATCCACGGGGTGGCGCCAGACGTCCACGCCGAAGACGCGAGCCGTGCCGGTATCCGGGCGCAGCAGGCCCACGGCCATCGACAGGCTCGTCGTCTTGCCGGCACCATTGGGCCCGACGAGGCCGTAGAACGAGCCCACCGGGACCTCGAGGCGAATCGCGTCGGCAGCGACGGTCGCCCCGAAGGTCTTCGAGAGCCCGTCGAGCTCCAGAGCCGGCGCAACGTTCGGGTGTGGGCGCGGAGCGGTGGCGTGGGACGTCATGTGGTCATCGGACGCGCGGTCGCCCGCGGGGCGGGCATGGTCCCCCAACGGTGGCCACTCCGGCCTCGAGCCCGCGCGTCCTGCTCGACGGAGCGCATTGCAACTTCAACACAGCTGGTGCACCTTGCAGGGTCGGCGCGACTCCACAGAGCCGCGGCCGGCCACTCGGTGGCCGGTCGCTCGTTGATGTCTCCTACGCGAACTTCCGCCGGTAGGTGCGCATGGCGAACGCGTACGCGACGACGAGGAGCCCGACGCACCAGGCGAGGGCGACCCAGATATCGGAGCCGACCGGCTGCTGGGTGAACAGGGCGCGGATCGCATTGACGATCGATGTCACCGGCTGGTTCTCGGCGAAGGCGCGCACCGGGCCGGGCATGGTGGCGGTGGGCACGAATGCCGAGCTGATGAACGGCAGGAAGATGAGCGGATAGGAGAAGGCACTGGCACCATCCACGGACTTCGCGGTCAGGCCGGGGATGACGGCCGTCCACGTCAAGGCCAGCGTGAACAGGATCAGGATGCCGCCGACCGCGAGCCACGCGAGTGGTCCCGCCGACGAGCGGAAGCCCATGACGAACGCCGCGAGGATGACGACGCCGAGCGAAACGAGATTGGCGACCAGCGACGTCAGCACGTGTCCCCACAGCACCGACGACCGCGCGATGGGCATGGACTGGAAGCGCTCGAAGATGCCGCTCTGCAGGTCGAGGAAGAGGCGGAAGGCGGTGTAGGAAACGCCCGAAGCGATCGTGATGAGCAGGATTCCGGGCAGCAGGTAGCTCACATAGGAATCCGACCCGGAGTCGATCGCGCCGCCGAACACGTAGACGAACAGCAGCATGAAGGCGATCGGCATGATCGTCGTCGTGATGATCGTGTCCATGGAGCGCGTGATGTGACGCAGGGAGCGGCCGGTCAGGACCGCAGTGTCGCCGAAGAAATGCGTGGTCATGCTCGTTCCCTACCCTTGCCGATCGTTGGGACTGTCCGGGCGGCCGGCGCCGCGCTGGCCGTTGTCGCCGACGATGGCGAGGAAGATGTCCTCGAGGGTCGGCTGCTTCTCGACGTATTCGATCCTGGCGGCCGGGTGCAGCGTCTTGAGCTCGGACAGTGTGCCGTTCACGATGATCCGGCCTTCGTGGAGGATGGCGATCCGGTCGGCGAGCTGTTCAGCCTCGTCGAGGTACTGCGTCGTGAGCAGCACCGTCGTACCGTGCCCGGCAAGGTCCCTGACGACCTGCCACACCTCGAGACGACCCTGGGGGTCGAGCCCGGTCGTCGGCTCATCGAGGAAGATGACGGCCGGGTCTCCGATGAGGCTCATCGCGATGTCGAGGCGACGGCGCATGCCGCCCGAATAGGTCGACACCCTCCGCGCGGCCGCGTCGGTCAGGCCGAAGCGCTGCAGCAGGCGGTCGGCGATCGTGCCCGGGTCGTTGAGATGCCGCAACCGCGCGACCAGCACGAGGTTCTCGCGTCCGGTAAGGATCTCGTCGACCGCCGCGAACTGGCCGGTCAGGCTGATCGACTCCCGCACCTTCGCGGCCTGCGTGGCGACATCGAAGCCGCCGACATCGGCGCTCCCGGCGTCGGCCTTGAGCAGGGTGGACAGGATGTTCACAACCGTGGTCTTGCCCGCTCCGTTGGTGCCGAGCAGCGCGAAGACGGTGCCTCGCTGCACGTCGAATTCGACGCCGCGGAGCACGTGCAACGCTTTGTAGGACTTCTGCAGGCCACGCACGTGGACGGCGGGCCCTTGGGCCTGCGTGGTTGTCATGGGTTCCCTTCATCCTCCGGATACGGTTCGAGGTCTCTGTTACCACCGTCAGCATACGGCGTATACCGACTCCAGCAGTCTAGGTATGCGGCGTATACTTGTCAAGCCATGAAGCAGCACGTCCAACAGCCCCTGCCTGCGCCTGGACGTCGCGTCCTGACGCGCAATGCCGTCGTCGCCCGGGCGCTCGAGATCGGCACCGCCGAGGGCCTCGAGGCGGTCAGCTTGCGGCGCGTCGCGCAGGAGCTCGGCGTCACGCCCATGGCGCTCTACCGCCATGTTCGAGACAAGCAGGACCTGATCAACGCCATGACGGAGTCGGTCCTCGCGGACATGGACGCCACCACCGGTCTGCGGCCCGAATTGGGGTGGACCGAGCGGATCCGCCTTGTGATCGACAACTACAAGGCGCAGATGGACGCGCGTCCGCTTGCCCTTCCGCTCAGCATCGCCTACACGGGCGAAGGACCACCGTCCTTCTGGAGGGTGCTGGAGGAGCTCCTCACCATCCTGCTCGATGCGGGCTTTGAGCGGCGGCAGGCGATCATCCTGATCCGCGTCGTCTCGAACCTCCTGGCCGGCTACCTGCTGCTGTTCCAGCAGGGCACGGCCTCCCACGCCACACCGCTGGACGCCCACGAGCTCGACCTGCTGCGACGGCGCTTCGCGCTCGCCCAGCTCAGCCTGCCTCGTGAAGCGTTCCCGAACCTGGTCGAGGGCGCCGAGGACACCGCCGAGGTCTGGCTCGCCGATCCGAACCAGTGGTGGGAAGACACGCTGGACCTCATCACCTTCGGCCTGGACCGAATGCTGGAGCGCAGCCGCGACGGTTCACGACCGCATGACGGCGGCCCGTAGCGAGCGCCAAGCCAACTGGTTTCGCCGCGTGGGCCACCGATCGACCCGGTGGACGATCGAGGATGACGGCCGTCCGCGTGCCGCCGCCACCCACGCGATGCAGCGTCAGGGGGCAGCCACAACATGCAGGTCCACATTGGGCAGGCGCCTCGCGAGGCGGTCTGAGAGGGACCCGTGGGTCACGCGCTCGAGCGGCCCTGCCCGCGCAGCGGGGAGGAACAGATGCGTGGCCCCCATCTGCTCCGCCGCCTCGACGATGGCCTTGAAGCCCGTGTCGGAGCGCAGGTGCGCGACGCGCGCTCCAAGGTCGATTGCGACGTCGATCGTCTCGCGCAGGCTGCGTGCTCGTTCAAACGGCCACGTGTCGACGGTTTCCGGTCCGGGCACGAGCGCGATCAGCGTTCCTTGAAGGGAGCCGGCCAGGTGCGCGGCACGTCGGACGGCCCGACCGGCGGCGGGGGAGCCGTCAACCACGACGAGCACGCGATCACACACGAGCGGCACGGTTCCCTGGTTGACGTCCCCGAGGTCGTCCTCGACGCGGCGCGCGACCACGCGCAGGGCGAGCTCCCGAAGCGCGGTCAGGTTCGCCTCGGTGAAGAACCGCTCGAGGGCGATCCGCGTCCGGTCAGGCGGGTAGACGTTGCCATGCCGCATCCGCTGCCGCAGCGCGTGCGGGCTCATGTCGACCAGCTCGATCTCGTCCGCGTTCGCGAGCACCTCGTCCGGGATCCGCTCGTTGACCGGCGCGCCGGTGATGGTGGCCACGGCGTCAGCGATCGACTCCAGGTGCTGGACGTTCATCGTCGACACGACATGGATCCCGGCATCAAGGATCGCCTGGACGTCCTCCCACCGCTTCACGCGCGGGGAGCCGGGCACGTTCGTGTGCGCCAGCTCGTCGACCAGGGCGACCGTCGGCCGCCGTTCGATCACGGCGTCCGGATCCATCTCCTCGATCGTGATCCCGCGATGGGTCACCGATCGCCGGGGGACCAGCTCCAGGCCGTCGAGGAGCGCGATCGTGAACGGTCGACCATGGGGCTCGACGAAGCCCACCACGACGTCGGTGCCCCGTGCCGCCCGGCGATGGCCCTCCTCGAGCATCTTGTAGGTCTTGCCGACCCCGGGCGCCATGCCGACGTAGATCCGGAGCCGACCCCGCGCGCCCACCATCGTGCCTTCGTCCGCGCGGATGCGCGCGAGCATCGCGTCCGCGGTCGGGCGGAAGTCGAGGGCGTCGCGCTCGTGATCCAATGCCCCGTCGGTCGTCATTCGAGGAGTCCATCGAGGTCGAGGTTCAGCTCCAGCACGTTGACGCGAGCCTGGCCGATGAAGCCGAGGAACGGCCCCTCGGTGTGACGGGCGACCGCCGCTCGGACGTCATCCTGGCTGATGCCGCGGGCCTCGGCGACCCGGGCGACCTGGTACTCGGCCGCGGCGGGACTGATGTCCGGGTCGAGGCCCGAGGCCGACGTGGTCACGAGGTCCACCGGGACCGGCCCGCCACCGTTGGCCGCGCGCACGCGATCGACCTCGGCCGCGATCCGGTCGATGAGGTCCTGGCTCGTCGGGCCGAGGTTGGTGCCGGCGGAGTTGGCCGCATCGTAGCCACAGGGGTTCTGGTCCGTCGCTCCGGCCGCCGACGGCCGGCCCCAGAAGTACTTGTCCTGCTCGAAGCACTGGCCGATCAGGCTGGAACCGACGGCCACGCCGTGGACGATGATCATCGATCCGTTGGCCTGGTGCGGGAAGGCCACTTGCGCGATCGCCGTCACGACGGCGGGGTAGGCGAAGCCCGTGACGAGGGTCATCACGACGAGCAGGGAGATCGCCGGCCAGAGCACGCGGCGCAGAAACACGGTCACCTGAGAACTCCTACGCCAGGTGGAGGGCCGACACGACGAGGTCGACCGCCTTGATGCCGAGGAACGGGGCAGCGATCCCGCCCAGGCCGTAGATGAGGAGGTTGCGTTGCAGCAGCTCGCTGGCCGGTGCGGCGCGGAACGCGACCCCGCGCAGGGCGAGCGGGATGAGCGCGACGATGACCAGGGCGTTGAAGATGACCGCCGACAGGATCGCGCTCTGTGGCGTCGCGAGCCCCATGATGTTGAGGGCGTTCAGCTCCGGGTAGACGCTGACGAACATCGCCGGCACGATCGCAAAGTACTTCGCCACGTCGTTGGCGATCGAGAACGTCGTGATCGAGCCGCGGGTGATCAGCAGCTGCTTCCCGATCGCGATGACCTCCAGCAGCTTGGTCGGGTCGGAGTCGAGGTCGACCATGTTGGCCGCCTCCTTGGCCGCGGACGTGCCGCTGTTCATCGCGAGCCCCACGTCGGACTGCGCCAGGGCCGGGGCGTCGTTGGTGCCGTCGCCGGTCATCGCGACGAGATGACCCTCGGCCTGCTGGGCCCTGATGAACGCGATCTTGTTCTCCGGTGTCGCCTGTGCGATGAAGTCGTCGACGCCCGCCTCCCTGGCGATGGTTGCCGCCGTGCGTGGATTGTCGCCCGTGATCATCACGGTCCGGATGCCCATCCTGCGGAACTCGGCGAAGCGCTCGACGAGGCCTTCCTTGACCGTGTCCTTGAGCTCGATCATGCCGAGGGCACGACCGTCGGCGCAGATTGCGAGCGGGGTCGCGCCCGCGTCCGCGATCCGATCGGACTCGGCGAGCAGCTCGGCGGGCATCGGGCTGTCGAGGTCCTCGCCGATCGCGTCCACGGCGCCCTTCAGGACGAGCCCGCCGGTGGTCGTGCTGACGCCGCTGGTCCGGGTCTCGGCCGTGAACGGGATCTCGTCGGCGATCGTCGCCGCCAGCGCCGCGAACCCGTTCTCGTCGCCGGTCCCGGCAGGCATCCCCAGGTCGGCCAGCCGCTTGCGGGCGAGCTCGACGACGGAGCGCCCCTCGGGCGTCTCGTCGCGGATCGAGCACAGCAGCGCCGCGGTGACGGCCTCCCCTTCCGTGACGCCCGGTGCCGCGGCGATCGAGGCGGCGAGGCGGTTGCCGTAGGTGATCGTGCCGGTCTTGTCGAGCAGGATGACGTCCACGTCGCCCGACGCCTCGACGGCGCGGCCGCTCATCGCCAGCACGTTGAAGCGTGCGACGCGGTCCATGCCGGCGATGCCGATCGCCGACAGGAGCCCGCCGATGGTCGTCGGGATGAGGCACACGAGCAGGGCCACGAGCGCAACGGTGTCGACCGTCGTGCCGGCGTACAGGCCGAACGGGCGAATCGTGACCGTGGCCATCAGGAACACGATCGAGAGGCCCGCCAGGAGGATCGAGAGGGCGATCTCGTTCGGGGTCCGCAGGCGCTTCGCGCCCTCGACGAGGGCGATCATCCGATCGAGGAAGGTCTCGCCCGGGTTGGTCGTGACCCGGACGACGATCCGATCGCTGACGAGGGTCGTGCCGCCGGTGACCGAGCTCCGGATGTCGGTGCCGGGCTCCTTGAGGACGGGCGCCGACTCGCCGGTGATGGCAGCCTCGTTGACGAAGCCGATGCCCTCGATGACGTCGCCGTCGCCGGCGATCGTCTCGCCTGCCTCGACGACGATGACGTCGCCCTTGCGGAGCTCGGACGAGCCGACCTCCTCGAACGTTCCGTCGGCGCGGCGGCGCCGGGCACGGGTCTCGGAGCGGGTCCGCCGGAGTGTCGCTGCCTGGGCACGGCCGCGCGCCTCGGCGACGGCCTCGGCGTAGGTCGCGAACAGGACCGTGAACCACAGCCAGACCGCGATCGCGAGCTGGAAGCCGCCGCCGGATGGCCCGGACACCGTCTGCCAACCGGTCACGTTGGCGACCCAGGTGATCGTCACCAGGACTGCGGTGATCTCGACCACGAACATCACCGGGTTCCGGATGAGGAGCCGGGGATCGAGCTTGCGGAGCGCGTGCGGGACCGCTGCTCGGAGCAGCTCCGGATCGAGCACCCCGCGACGGCGAGGCGGTTCGCCGCCGGGCTCCGCACCGCCCGGGCTCACGAAGCGCTGGAAGCGACGGGTCCCGCGCCCCAGATCGACGGACATGAGGTTTCGGACGAGGCTCATGGGTTCAGAAGACCTTTCCGGCGTTCTGGAGGAGCTGCTCGACGATCGGTCCCAGTGCGAGGGCCGGAAAGAACGTGAGCGCCCCGACGATGACGACGACGCCGATGAGGAGGACGGTCCAGATGACACCGGTCGTCGGGAACGTGCCCAGCGACGGCGCGACCCGCCGCTTCGCGGCCATCGAGCCGGCGAGCGCCAGGATCGGCACGATCATCCCGTACCGCCCGATGATCATCGCGAAGCCACCGGTGATGTTGTAGAAGGGCGTGTTGCCGGTCAGCCCGGCGGCGGCAGAGCCGTTGTTGCCCGTCTGGCTCGAGAACGCGTACAGGATCTCGGAGAAGCCGTGGGGGCCCCTGTTCGACGGTCCGGCCAGGCCCTCCGGGAGCACCGAGGCGAGCGCGGTGAAGCCGAGGATGCTGGCGCCGAGAACGAGCGCGGTGATCATCGCCATCTTGATCTCGTAGCTCTCGACCTTCTTGCCCAGGTACTCGGGCGTACGGCCGACCATCAACCCGGCGATGAACACCGCGAGGATGGCGCCGATCACGAGCATGCCGTACAGGCCAGCTCCGACCCCGCCCGGCGTAACCTCGCCGAGCTCCATGTTGAACAGCGGGACGAGCTCGGACGCCGGCTGGAGGCTGTCGTGCCAGGCGTTGACCGAGCCGTTGCTCGTGCCGGTCGTCCACGCGGCCCACAGGCCGCCGAGCGCGGCGCCGTCGCGGACCTCCTTGCCCTCCATGTTGCCGACGCCCGCTTGGTCCACGCCCGCCGGGAACAGCGGGTTGCCCTCGTACTCGTTGTGCATCGCGAGCAGCGTGCCGGCGAGCAGGATGACGGCCATCGCGGCGAACAGGGTCCAACCCTGGCGCTGCTTGCCCGCGTACCTGCCGAACGTGTAGGTCAGGCCGAACGCGATGAACACGAGGGCGAACAGCGACAGCCAGTCGGTCAGCGGCGTCGGGTTCTCGTAGGGATGGGTCGAGTTGGCGTTGAAGAAGCCGCCGCCGTTGGAGCCCATCTGCTTGATCCAGATCTGGGATGCGACGGGGCCGTAGGCGATCGTCTGCCGGGCACCCTCGAGGGTGGTCACCGTCTGTGGTGCGTTCCAGGTCTGGGGCGAACCCTGCCACACGAGCAGGAGCGCGCCGACGATCGACAGCGGCAACAGCAGGTACAGCACGCCGCGGGTCAGGTCGACCCAGAAGTTCCCGAGGAACCTGGTGCTGCGGCGGGTCAGCCCCCGGACCAGCGCGATGGCGACCGCGATGCCGACCGCCGCCGACGTGAAGTTGCGGACGGCGAGCATCGCCTGCTGGGACAGGTAGCTGACTGACGCCTCGCCCGAATAGTTCTGCCAGTTGGTGTTCGTGGTGAAGCTGAGCGACGTGTTGAAGGCCAGGTCCGGTGTCATGGACACGATGCCGGCCGGGTTCAGCGGCAGCACGTCCTGCAGGCGCAGCATCGCGTAGCCGGCCAGGAACGAGACCAGGTCGAACACGAGCAGGGCGATGAGATAGCCCTTCCAGTCGTGCTCCACGGTCGGGTCGACCCCGCACACTCGATAGACGGTCCGCTCGACCGGGGCAAGGACGGGGCTCAGGATCGTCCGCTCACCCTCGAACACCCGGTACATGTAGCGGCCGACGGACGGCGTGACGAGCAGGACCGCCGCCGCGAGCGTGGCCAACGTCAGGAAGTCGTTGACGGCCATGCTCAGAAGTCCTCCGGGCGCAGCAGCGCCCACAGGAGATACACGAATCCGAAGGCGGCCGTCAGGGCTGCGACGATGTCGAGGGCACTCATCCGCGTAGCCGATCGCACAGCCAGAGGTAGCCGGCTGTGACGATCACGACGAAGGTCGTGATCAGCAGGATCTGGAGGTCGTTCATGACGCTTCCGGTGTTGCCTCACTGGCGTTGCGCAGCCGCTCGACCGTCGCCACGACGGTCTCCAGCGCGAAGGGCTTGGGCAGGAAGCCGGCACAACCGAATTCCGCCAGGCGTTTGGGGCTCACCGTTGTGGCGCTGGTGATCACGACGGGGGGCAACCCGGCCTGGGCCAGGACGTTGCCGCGAAGGAGGTCCCAGCCGGTGTCGCCGGGGAGGTTGAGGTCGAGCAGGACGACCGCTGGACGGAGGCCCGCACCGAGCTGGTCGGCCGCGGCTTCGGCAGAGGACGCCTCGGCGACCCGGAGCCCCCGCGACGCCAGGTGGCGGGCCAGGATCGAGCGCAGGCCATCGTCGTCCTCGATCAACAGCACGTGAACGGGGCGCTCGGTCACGGGCGCACTGCCTCCACCCGGACATCCACGAGCCCGTCGCCGGGAGCCCACAGCGGCACGATCTGCACGCCGGCATCGGCGGCGAGGCGACGGGCGGCATCGAGGATCTCGCCGCCCAGCCGGAGCCCCGCAACGGTGACGCGGGAAGCTGTGCTGGATGCCACGAACAGGATCGCCCCCTCGACGAGCCGCAGCTCGCCGTCGAGTCGATCCCGAAGGGCATCGTCGGACGCGGTCCTCGGCTCCATGTGCCAAGCGTCCGCCGGCCCACCAAGAGGCGGGCGCGGTCAGGGTGGTCCCGGGACCTGAAGAGGGCCTGAAGGATCCGGCTCGTCGGCGCCGAGGACGCGGTACCCGACGCCGAGCTCGGTGATGATCCGCCGTCCGGCGCGGAGCTCCGGGTCGGCCGCGTTGAGCTTCCGGCGGAGGGCGCTCACGTGAACGTAGACGTAGTCGTCCTCGCCCTGATATGCCGTCCCCCACACGGCTCGCAGCAGGCGGCCCTTGGTGACGATCCGGCCGCGGTGGGTAAGGAGCACCTTGAGCGTCTCGAACTCGCGTGGCGAGAGGTCGACCAGGCGATCGCCGACGCGAACCTCGTGCCGGTCGATGTCGAGGGTGATCGGGCCCGCGCCCAGGCGCCCACCGGCATCGCCGGCGGGTCCCAGGGCGTGGCGGAGCGCGACACGGATCCTGGCGTGCAGCTCGGTCACGCTGAATGGCTTTGTCAGGTAGTCATCGGCGCCACGCTCAAGTGCCTCGACCTTCTCCCGGTCCTCGAACCGGCCCGACAGGATCACGATCGGGGTTGACGCCTCACGGCGGATGGACCGGATGACCTGGAGGCCGTCGACATCCGGCAGTCCGAGATCAAGGAGCACGACATCGGGCCGGCGCGCGGCGAAGCGCTCGAGCCCCGCCGTCGCCGTATCCGCCTCTACGACCCGGTAGCCTCGCGAACGCAGCTCGCGACCGAGCACGAGCCGGGTCGCGCGGTCGTCCTCGATGACCAGGATCTCCGCGCCCGGGCCGGCGGTCCTGCCACCATCGCCAGGGTGATCCTCGGCGCCCATCACGCTCCCGGCGGATCGGCCGCGGGGGGACCCTCCGCAGACGGCAGGTCGATGTCGATCGCGAGTCCGCCCTCGCGGCCCTGTCGCGCCCAGGCCCGGCCGCCCGTTGCCTCGATCAGACCGCGAACGACGGCGAGCCCGATGCCGAGCCCGCTGCGCGAGCCGGTGGGAGCGCCCGGACCCCGATAGAACTTGTCGAACAGGCGAGGCAGCGCCGCAACCGGCACGCCAGGACCGTCGTCCTCGACGGTCAGGCGCACGAATCCATCGGGCAGGGGTCGCGCCGTCACCCGGATGTGGGCGCCCGGGTCCGTGTACTTGATCGCGTTGTCGAGCACGTTCGCCAGCGCCGAGTCGACGAACACCGCGTCGACCCGCACCGGGAGGGGCTCGACCGCAACCTCGAGCGATCGCCCGTCAAGCCGCGTGCGCGCTCGATCGAGCCCCTGTGCGAGCAGATCGTCCAGGTCGTCGACGTATCGCTCGGCCCGCAGGACACCAGCCTCGATTCGGCTGAGATTGAGCAGGTTCGCGACCAGCCGGTTGAGGTACTCCACCTCCCGCTCGATGGCCTGGGCATTCGCGTGGCGTTCGGCACCCGACAAGGTCGAGTCCGTGTCGAGGCTGCCGGCCGCCGCGCGGATCACCGCGAGTGGCGTCCGGAAGTCGTGGGACACGGATTGGAGGAGCGAGGACTTCAGGGCGTCGCTCTGGCGCGCGATCTCGGCTGCGCGCGTCTCCTGCTCCACCTGGTCGCGAGCAAGCGCCTGGCCGATCTGGTCCGCCGCACCGCCGAGCAGCCTCGTCTGCATCCGGTCCGGCTCGCCCAGCTGGCGGCTGCGGATCGCCCAGATCGAACCCAGCGGCTGCCCGCTCGCCTCGATACGGACACGGTAGCTGTCCAGGCCCTCGGCAACGCGACCTGGCGGACCCGGTCGATGGACGATGGCCCACCGGGCCGGCTCGTCGTCCGGCGTTCGCTGGAGGATTCGGACCCTGGTCCCCGGGGGACGTTGCCCGTCCCGGTCCGTATCGGCCACGACACGCTCAGCGAGCGGCTCTGGACCGAGCGCGATCCACACCCGTTGCATGGCGGTCTCGTCGCGGAGCGCGCTCGCGATCCGTTCCAGCGCGACGTCCGTCTGGGCACGGGTCGCGAGCACCCGAGACATGCCGAACATGGCGCGAGCCTCCCGCTCGCCCACGATGGCTGCCGTCGCGCGCGATCGCTGGAGCCCCGCGAGCTGGCCCACGACGATCCCCGCGAACAGCAGCACGACGACGCTCAGCAGCACGCCCGGATCCGCGATGAGCAACGTGTACAGCGGCTGGGTGAAGAAGTAGTTGTAGATGAGGGTGGCCGCGATCGCGGCCAGGATGGCCGCAGCGGTGCCCTCGACGAAGCCGCACACGACCACGGCAACCAGGTAGACCGGGGAGGCATTGTCCACGCCAACCTGGTCCTGGAGGACCGCCACCATCGCGGTCCCCGCGACGAGCGAGCCCACGATCCAGATCGCGGCCCCGAGAAGCCGCTTCGTCGTCGCATGCACCAGGTGATCGTAGGCCGGCATGGCCCGTCGGCGTTACGTTCGTGGGCAGCTGCTCGTGTCGCGCGGGACCGTCACGTCGCACCTGGCGTACGGCGACGCCAAGCTCGGCGCGCGGGACCGCGCCGACGGCAAGCTCGGCGCGCGGGACCGCGCCGACGCCGTCGCGCAGGCGCGCCGGCCGGTCCCGGTCAGAAGGTCGTCGACGCAGCCCCCGACGCCAGGAGCTCGACGACCTGCGCGGCGGTGACGATCGTCGCGCCGGGCACGATGTCGTCCGGGCCGATGCCGCGTGGCTTGGTGCACGCGCCGCACGCCCAGATCCGGCCGCCGGCCGCCACGAACTGGTCCATGACCTCGGACAGCGGTGGCAATCCTTCGTGGGCGATGGCGCCGGCGCGTCCCTTCACCGCCAGCCAGACGCCATCGATCGTGAGCAGCACCACCGCGTCCTGGTCTGCGGTCGCCGCCACGTTGCCGACGACGAACGCGAGGGTCGCGCGCTCGGGGTCGTCCGGGCCATGCGTCGCGTTGACGAGGATCGCGCTCATCTCTGTCCCTCCGTGGGAGTCGGCGCTGCGCGCCGTTCGGACCGCCGGACGTAGAAGCGGCTCGCCGGCGGCGGCCCCGGACGCACGGCGATCAGCTGATGTCCAGTGAGGCCGGTCCACGCCCGCAGGTCGCCGCCGGCCGTAGGGTCGTCGGCGACGATCTCGAGCACCTGGCCGGGTTCGAGCGCCCGCATGGCCGCTCCGATCTCGGGCGTCAGCGTGGCGCAGCTCCTGCCGACGGCGTCGAGCCGAGCATCGACCGAGATCGGATCCCCATCGTCACCTTGTCGGGCCACCGTGCCACCTCCTCGATCACGATCCGGCGCGGCGGCCGGCGCGGCGGCCGGCGCGGCGATCGGCGCGGCGATCGGCCGAAACCCCGAACACACGAGCGCGACATCGACCAGGCGACCGCCCCGCTGCAGGGCGAACAGCTGCTGCTCCACGAGGTACCATGCGCCGTTCTCACGGAGGCGCAGCCGGTAGGCGACGTGGAGGCGATCGGCGACGGTCTCGACATCCGACCGGACAAGGCTCCGGTCCTCGGTCTCGCCGAACCAGCCTTCGAGCAGCTCGCACGCTTCCCGCGCGCTCGAGGCGTCTCGGCTGGCCCGCGGAACGAGGGCACGAAACCGGACATCCTCCGCGAGCAGCCGTTCGAGCGCCCCGAAGTCGGCCGCGACGATGGCGTCGACGAAGCGCCGGCCCAGCAGTACCGGCTCCGCCATCGGAGCCCCGGTGCGGCCAGGCACGTCGCGGTCTGTGTCGGGGATCAACGCGACCAACGCCGGCCTCCTCTCGAGTCACGACCCGGACCAGTGCGGGATGCCGAGGCCGCGGGGCGGCCACTGCCCTCACCGGCGTGCCTCACCCGATCAGGTGAGGCGTTCGAGCCGAGCGCCGATCACGAGTCTGGTCGTCGCCCCGCGGCCGGCGCATCGGCGCTGCCACGCAATCGGCATCTGCATCGAGGGACCGGCGTGGCGGCACGCACGCAGGCGGGTTGGACAGCGAACGTAGGATGAGGCCATGGTCGGGATCGGCCCCGCCGAACGGTCCGTGGCGCCGCAGGAGATCCGGTTCTGTCGCGCACCCGATGGCGTCCGGCTGGCCTTTGCGGTGCATGGAAGCGGCCCACCGCTCGTCGTCGTCTCCTGCTGGCTGAGCCAGCTGCAGCACGACTGGCAGAGCCCGGTGTGGCGCCATTTCCTGCGCGGGCTGGGCGACATCGCGACCGTCGCGCGCTACGACGAACGAGGATTCGGGCTCTCCGACTGGTCTGTCACCGACCTGTCGCTGACGGCACGCGTTTCGGACCTGGAGGCGATCGTCGACGCCCTCGGGTTCGGGCGCTTCGCGCTGCTCGGCATGTCGGGTGGCGCGCCGGTGGCGATCTCGTATGCGGCGAGGCATCCAGAACGTGTCAGCCGGTTCGTGCTCTATGGCGGGATCGCGATCGGCTGCTTCGGAGCGACCGGCGATCCGGCCGCCGAAGAGGCGTTCCAGGCGCTGATCCGCGCCGGCTGGGCGCGACCCGACGGCACCTTCCGGCGCGTCTTCACCTCGATCTTCATCCCCGATGCGGACGAGATCCAGATGCGCTGGCTCGACGATCTCCAGCGGGCATCGACATCAACCGAGAACGCCGTGGCGAGCAGGATCGCGCGCCGAAGCATCAACGTCATGGGACTGCTCCCGCAGATCACCGCGCCAACCCTCGTCCTGCATGCGCGTGGGGATCGTGCCTCCTCGTTCGATCATGCCCGCGACATCGCCGCCAGCATCCGGGGAGCGCGGTTCGTGCCGCTCGACTCGCGCAACCACATCCTGCTGGGCGATGAGCCGGCGTGGAGGCGGTTCATGGCCGAGGTGAGGGACTTCCTCGAGCCGGAGCGCTGGATGGGCCCGCCCGATCCCGGGGTCGCCGCTCGCATCGAGGGCCTGAGCCCCCGGGAGCGCGAGATCGTCGGCCGGGCGGCGGACGGGCTCACGAACGCGGACATCGCGGACGAGCTCGGGATCAGCGTCCGCACGGTCGAGCGCCACCTCTCGAACTCGTACCTGAAGCTGGGGATCGCCGGCAGGACGGCCCGAACCGCAGCGGTCGCGGACCTCCTGCGAAGCGCCGATCGGCGGGAGTAGCTCCGCGCACCGCGCTCGCGGGCTCGGCCGTCACATCGCGCCCGGCGCCGCGACCGCGGCATTCGATCCCAGGGCGGTCAGCGGCCCATCGGGGCTGCCCGCCTGGAGGGAAGCCACCACGATGGGTGCCGAGGACTTGAAGCCCTTGAAGGTGAGCCACAGGCCCAGGAACAGCTCCCAGACGATCTCAGGGACGGTCGCGATGCTCTGCAGCGGGGAGAACTGCGGGATCACGCCCAGCAGCACCGCGAGCCCCGACGCCGCAAGGAGTGGGCCGCCGACGATGCCGAACAGCGCCATGCGGCGCGAAACCAGGCTCGACCGGTACATCAGGTAGCCAAGGATCAGTCCGGTGCCGATCCCGTCGGCGAAGCCGGGCCCGAGCAGGAATGTCCAGTCGTGGATGGCGCGGAGCGCCTTGCCGATGAGGACCAGCGAACCCGCGTCGGCGACCGTCGCCGTCTGGCGCAGGGTGACGATGGCCAGCAGGCTGAGCAGGCCGAGCAGGATGAAGGTGCATTCCATGATCCGGGCGGCGACATAGCCCAGGGCAAGGCCTTCGCCGTTCCGCTTGAGCAGGGGGAAGAGCACCACGGCGCAGCCGATGTTGGTGATGATGAGGAACAGCTCGAGGAAGGCGCCGAGGTACACGCGCGTGTCGGCGCCGGAGCCGGTGATGTAGGCGGGATCGCTCAGGACCGGCCCGTAGGCGACCACGGCTCCGATCGAGGTGATGAACGTGAGGATGAACAGCACGCCCACGGCAAGGGCGGTCTTGCGCATGGCATCCATCGGGACCTGTCTGGCGGCTGTACGTCGAGCGGCGTCTGTCATGTCGAGCTCTCACTTCCTGCTTGATGGGCTACCGAACGTGCGCGCGATCGTCCACCGGAACGGCAGGGCCGCTCCTGGTGGCCGCCGATCAAGCCGACGGTCACGGCACCGGGGCCGAGATTGACCACCACGCCCGGCTCGATCGCATCGGCTGACGTCAGCGGGTGGCGGTTGACCGTCCACGCGAACGGGAGCGGGAGCGGATCCGTGGCGGGTTCCAAGCTCGGACTTTGCGGTGCAAAGCCAGTGCCGATCGGCACGACTTTACGGTGCAAAGGTAAGATGTGTCAACCACTGGTCTTCCACCTGGGAGGAGCGCCTTGAGCAGCACGACGACCACGGCGTCCAGGCCACGCAAGCCGCTGAGCCGGGAACGCGTGTTGCGGACCGCCATCAAGCGCGCCGATCGTCTTGGCATCTCGTCGATCAGCACCCGCAAGCTGGGCGAGGAGCTCGGCGTGGAGGGGATGGCCCTCTATCACCATTTCAAGAGCAAGGACGAGGTCCTCGACGGCATGATCGATCTCGTCTTCAGCGAGATCGACCTGCCTCCGAGCGGAGCTGCGTGGAAGACGGCCCTGCGAAATCGGGCGATGTCAGCCCGCGAAGTGCTCGCTCGCCATCCATGGGCGATCGGTCTGATGGGCTCCGGGGCGAACCCCGGCCCCGCAAACCTGCACCACCACGACGCGATGCTCGGGAGTCTGCTGGCGGCCGGGTTCTCGATCACGACAGCGGCTCACGCCTACCTGCTGCTGGACAGCTACATCCATGGATTTGCGCTTCAGATGGCACACCTGCCGGTGCGAAACCCGCAGCAGGCTCCGGACGTGACGCGGACCATGCTCGAGCGGTATCCACCCAGCGAGTATCCAAATCTCGGCGCGATGGTCGAACATGCCATGAGCGCCGGGGACGAGCAGGGAGACGAGTTCGAGTTCGGGCTCGACGTGATCCTCGACGCCCTCGACGGGATCCGGGAAGCGGCGTGAGGTCGAGCGGCCGCGCTGGGCTGCCTTCGCGCCCGGCACGGCGAAGGTGTCGACGACGCCCGCGCCGAGGGTCCGGACGTTCTGCCCCGGCTGGACGCGGCCGTGATCGCGCAGGCCCCCGGAGTACGTGACGCCGGCGACCCTGCAGCGACCGGTGCAACGAGCTCGAGTGGACGCCGGGCTCCATGGTCGCCGTCGAGCGACTCACTGAGGGTCCCGCGCTCGTCGCGCTGATCTGCCCGGTGGTGCGCGTCGCGCCCGTCACCGGCACGCGCCTCAGGGGTGGAGCTGCCTGCTCCTCCTGTTGTTGCGGTCGGGTGCGCTCAACGGCCCGGTCATCGTGTGAGCTACGAGCCCGCGGCTCGTGCCGCGCGCGCGCGCAAGGATTCGATCTGATCTGCTCCCTGAATCGGAGCCATGACCAGCTCGTAGGACCTGCTGGCTCCAGGCTCGAGGATGACGAGCTCCCCGCGCTCCCGCGCGTCCCACTTGCCGGCATCGCGATTCGTCTGCGGTTCGAGCGCGACCGCATAGGTGTCCTCGCCCATCATCCGCCACGCCTGGTGATGTGGCATCTGCGCGAGCCGGTAACGTTGCACCACGCCGAGCTCGAGGGCCGGATTGACGACCCCGCATTCCACCCAGCCGTCAGCGTCCGCCGCCATGTCATGCTCATAGCACGCCTCGGTGAACCCCGGTTGCGGAGCGGTCAACCGCCGGTATTCGGGTACCGCAGCCGGATAGGTCGATGACCATGAGCGGGCCGGCACCACGATCTCGGCTCCATCGTCGACGATCGGCCAACCGATGTTGCAGTGGTAGATGAACATGTGCGGGGTCGGTGCATGACCCACGTTCTCGACGGTGTCGAGGATCCGGAGCGAAGCGCCACCCAACGGCGCCTCGATTCGGCGGCGCAGGAGCAGATGCTCCTCGAACACTGCCCCCTGGAGCACCTCCCCCTCGGCCCACAGGACGCACTCGTCGCCGTCCCAGCGCTCGCCGTACCCCACGAGCCTCGCGGGCAGACCGCCCACGCGTCCATGGATCCCGAACGCCTGGGTCGTGAGGAAGTGGGGCTGGTTGTATTGCGCGGCCGTGTCCTCCCCCGGGCCCTGGGCGTGGTCGAGCCCACAGGTGACGACCAGGCCGCCTGCAAAGGTCCGCGACCAACCGAGTCCGGCGGGTTCGTAGTACCAGGGACCGCGGACGCCGACGGGCGACGTCCACGCGAGCGGGATCCCGTTGAGCTCGCAGCGCCAGACGTCGAACGTTCGATCGATCAGAACGTCGAACGTGAAGCCCGCGCCCGTCCGGAACTCCAGGACGCGCACCCCGCGCCCGTCCCCGTCGCCAAGCTCGACCAGGCGGACACCTCCGACCTGCTCGAGCCGTCCGACCCTTCGCATCAGCTCAGCCCGCGACATCGCGCCTGTCCACAGGGTAGGCATTTCGTTCCTCCTCTCGGCTCGGATCGGAGACCCCGCCCCTCGGCCCTCCCTCGCGGCTGGGATCCCCCGGTTGTATGGCGGCTCAGTCCACGGTTGGCAGCCTGAGTACAGCGTCGTGCCCCCACGGCGGGCGCAAGGCCCACGTCCCCGCCGCCGTGAACGCGACCTCGTCCGATGCCCGGTCGTCGATCGGGTCGAGCCAGCGGCCAACGAGGCGGCCCGACAGGACCGCGAGATCGAGCGTGATCTCGCAGGCAACCGGGAGGTAGACGAGCGCGAGCTTGCGGTCCGGGGTCATCGCTGCGGCCGCGAAGTCGAGGCCGTGGTGCTTCGGCCCCCCGGGGCGACCCCGAGCGGAAGGCGGGCGACCGCGGATGCTGCTTCCCCGCGCACGGGCCTTGCGGCTGGGGTGGACTGCCGCGAGCCTGTCCTCATTCGGCACCCTTCGGGGTCACCGCCTCGCGCGCGGCGTACGCGATCCCGGCGACGTCATCCCAGGTCACGCCAACAGCGGATCCGGCGCCGACCGACGTACGGTGACGGAGCCGAACGAGCCCGAGGCCGGTGGCAACGGCGAGCTCGTAGTACGAGCCGAAGAACGCACACGTCCGCACCGTCCCATCGATGCGCCCGCCGCCGGCGTCGGCAATCGACAGATCCTCGGGTCGCAGCAGCACGACGGCGGCCGTGTTCGGCTCGACACCCGCATCCGCGGCCCCGAAGCGGATGCCGTTCACGGTCACGTCGGCGATCCCGTCATGACGCTCGCCGACGAACGCGTCAAGGAACGAGCCGGCTCCGACGAATCGCGCCGCGAAGAGCGTGGCCGGTCGGTGGTAGAGCGTCTCGGGATCCGCGACCTGCTCGAGCGCGCCGTCGTTCATGAGCGCGACCGTGTCCGAGATCGACAGGGCCTCGTCCTGGTCGTGGGTGACGAGCAGGAACGTCGTGCGGAGCTCGGAGTGGATCCGGAGCAGCTCCTCGCGCACCTGATGGCGGACGTTGCGATCGAGCGCGGCCATCGGCTCGTCGAGCAGGAGGACCCGGGGCCGCCGGATCAGGGCGCGGGCCACCGACACGCGCTGCGCCTGGCCGCCGGAGAGCTGGTGCGGCATCCGATGCTCGAAGCCCTCGAGCCCCACGAGCCCCAGCATCTCGCTCACCTGCCGCTCGAGCACGTCTCCAGAGAGCTTGGTGGCCCGGTTCGTGGTCAGCCCGAACCCAACGTTGGCCGCGACGGTGAGGTGCGGGAACAGCGCATAGCGCTGGAACACCATGTTGAACGGGCGCCGCTCAGGCGGCTGACGGGTGATGTCCTGGCCGTCGATCGATACGGACCCACGGTCCGGCCGCTCGAGCCCGGCGATGATCCGGAGCAGGGTCGTCTTGCCGCAGCCCGACGGCCCAAGGAGGCTGAAGAACGTTCCCGGCGGAAGCTCGAGCGTGACGTCATCGACCGCGATCACCGATCCGAAACGCTTCGTCACGCTCCCGATCGAGAGGCGCCCATGCACCGCTTCGTGGCCGTCCTGCGCCCGGGCAGGCACGGGAGCGCCGTCGCCCGCCGGCGGCTCGTCACGCGTGCTCATCTGACGCGTTGCCCGAGCAGCTCGCCGATGCTGCCACCCGTCCGGCGCAGGAACAGCGCGCCGATGCCGAACGTGAGCCATGGGATGAGCAGGAGGATCGTGGCTACGGCATTCGCCCCCGGATCGGAATACCGGCGCAGCCGGCCGAGGACGTAGATCGGCACCGTGGATAGCGTTCCCGACGTGAAGTTCGTGACGAGGATCTCGTCGAATGAGAACGCGAAGGCCAGGAGCACCGCCCCGGCGATCGCGGGGGCAAGGATCGGCAGCGTGATCCGCCGCAGGGCCTGCCAGGGGCCCGCCCCGAGGTCACGCGCAGCCAGCTCAATCTCAGGCTCGAAGTTGCGCAACCGTGCGACGACGATCGTGACGACGAACGGAACCGAGATGACCGTGTGCCCCAGCACGATCGTGAGGAGCGACGGGCTCGCGTTCAGGAGCGTCATGAGCGCGACGAACCCGACGCCGATGAACAGCGGGGGCAGCATGACGGGCAGTCGTGCCGCCCCCTCAACGAGCGACGAGAGCCTGCTCCGCCGCCTCGTGAACACGAACGCCGCCGTCATCCCGAGCGCTGCGCTGATCAGCGAGGACAGCACGGCCGCCTGGATGCTCACGACGAACGCATTGCGGAAGAGATCGTCCTCGAAGATCCGTTGGAACCACTGCAGGGAGAAGCCGTGCGGCGGCCACGTCAGGTTCGAGCTGCCGTTGAACGCGTACATGACCGCGATCACGAGCGGCGCGTAGAGGAACACCATGAGGACGCCGGTTGCGAGGGCCAGCCACGGCACCCGGCGCGACGCACCGATCACGCTACGGCCCGCTCGGGCAGCAGGCCTGCCGACCGCATGGCCCCGCGCACGATGACGAAGAACACGGCAAACGACAGGACGAGCGCAAAGGAGAGAGCCCCGCCCAATCCATAGTTGCCCACCTGGCTCATGTTCGTGGCGACCGCCGTCCCCAGCGTCGAGGAGTCAACGCCGCCCACGAGCACGGGCGTCACGTAGTCGCCGGCGGACAGGAAGAAGACGAGGGCGACCGTCGCCAGGACCGACGGGCCCGACAACGGGAGGGTGACGCGCCATAGGGTCTGGAACCGTCCAGCACCCAGGTCCCAGGCCGCCTCGCGATAGTCCGACGAGACGCCCGAGAGCGACGCGTAGAACGTGAGTGCCGCCAGGGGCATGAAGAGCGCGACCTCGGCGAGGATCGCGCTGTTCCGGGAGAAGAGCAGGAACTCGAGCGGCCTGGAGATGAGGCCAACGGCAATGAGCGCGCTGTTGACGAGCCCGCTGCTTCCGAGGAGCGTTCGCCAGGCATAGATCCTGACGAGGTACGAGGCCATGAGCGCACTCACGACAAGCGCGAACATGAGGCTTCGTCCGCGGCGTTCGACGAACACGATGTAGTAGGCGATCGCGTAGCCGCCGGCGACCGACGCGATCATCGTCGGCATGGCGATCCACAGGGTGTTGACGAGGAGCTGCCGGTAAAGCGGGTCGGTCACCACGTCCACGTAGTTGTGAAGCGTGAGCCCGCCAGTCGGACTGAACGAGACCCACACGACCAGCGAGTACCCGAGCAGGATGAGCGCGGGCACGATGACCGTGCCCGCGAGCAGCAGCCCGAGCGGCGCCAGCAGGAGCCCCTCGATGCGCCGACCGATGGTCACCCTGTGGACCGGTGCTCAGGCGATCAGACGCCGGCCTTCACGTCGTCCCAGACCTTGCGCCACTCCTCGACGGTGGCGTAGTCGCCGTTCGGGTCGTACCAGAACTTGTTCCATTTCAGCGTATTCGTCACGTACCCGACCAGGTCTTCCGGGAACAGGCTGCGGACCTCGTCGCTGACCTTGTCGTTGACCTCCGGGTTCGTCGACATCTGGAACGTCGCTTCCTGCTGCGCCACCGCGGTATCGCCCTCCATGAGCGCGTTCGCGTACGCGATCGCGTTCTGGCGGTTCTTCGCCCCGGGCGGGATGATGACGGCGTCGCAGAACCCGTACGTCCCCTCTTCTGGAACTCGGAAGTCGACCGGCGAGTTCTGCTGCTTGGCCTGCGCGACGAACCACTCGATGCCCAGGAGCTCGACGTCCACGTCGCCGGCCATGAGCAGGGTGATCATGTCGCCGATCGAGCTCGACATCACCTTGAGCTGCGGCTTGAGGCGCACGAGCCAGTCCTTGACCGGGCCATTGAGCTGGTCGCGTGTCAGCTGCCCGGGATCGTTCATGGTCGCGCACGCGCCCATGGAGATCATGTTGAGCGCATCGTCGTACGTGCCGATCCGGCCGGTCCATTTCGAGTCGAAGACGCCTTCCCAGCTCTTGAAGGCGTCAGCGCGGAACCTTGTCGGTTCGGGTATTGATGCCGATCGGTCCCCACGTCCAGGGGACCGAGTTGTAGACCCCGTCGCAGACCTTCCAGAACGATCCGTTCTTGAACGTGTCGTACATCTTGCCGAGGGCAGGCACCTCCTCGACGCTGATCGGCGACTCGATCCCCGCCGTGTAGCCGTATTCGCAGTCGCCCTGGTTGTTGGACGACGCGTCCCAGTCCTTGCCCGCGGGGGTCTTGAGGTAGTTCTCGAGGACCTCGTTCGAGATGTACTTGACGTTGAGCTGGATGCCGTTGTCGGAGTAGAAGGAGTCCATCGCGGGGACGCCCTTGCCGTCGTACCCAGCCCAGGTGAACAGGTTGAAAGCGACCGCCGACACTTCGCGGTCGACGGTGTTACCGTCGGGCAGCTCCCGGCACCGGCGCTTGCGTTCGCGCCGGTGCTCGCGCTTGGCGCCGGCGTCGCGTTCGAGCCAGCGCACGCGGCCAGGAGCCCGCCGCTCGCGGCGACGAACACGGTACCGCCGCTGATGTAGAGGAACTGGCGTCGCGTCACGACACCATCGGGGCGCTTGAGCAGAACGTCTCCCACAGTCCTCTCCTCCTGCCGCACCGGCTACCCAGTGGCAGTGGTTGACCAGTTGACCACCTGACCATATGCTCGCCCGGTGGCGCCGTCAAGAGCCCAATTCCGCCTGCCGCTGGGCTGATTGGTTGACCAGTGGACCAGTTCTTCTTAGCATGCGCGGCGAGCGAAGCCAAAGCCCCCCGCGATGACATGGGCGCGCAACTGCGCGCGGGAGATCGACATGGTCCTTGCCGCGGCCGTTGGCCGTTTCGACCCGTTCGTTCACACGCTCGTCGATGACCCCTACCCCATCTATCGCGGGCTGCGCGAGGAGCAACCCGTCTACCACAACGTGGACCGCGGGTGCTGGGTCGTCTCCCGCTACCAGGACATCCAGACTGTTGCCAGGGACGTGTCGACGTACAGCAATGCCTGGGGCGACGACTTCGATCTGCCGCCCGGATATCTCGGTCCGGGCTCGTTCCTCGACATCGATCCGCCGGACCATACGCGCCTCCGCAGGATCGTCCGAGACACGCTCGGCCCACGTGCGATCGACGCCATGGCCCCGACGATCCGCCTGCGGGCGCGATCTCTCGTCGACCGGTTCACTGAATCCGGCGAGGGGGACCTGGCCGCCGATATCGCCTTCCCGCTCCCGATGCTCACGATCCTCGGGCTCCTGGGGTTCCCCGAGGAGGACGGGCCGCAGTTGCGCGAGTGGCTCGATGCGACGGCCCTTCGGACGCCAGGCAGCTCGGCGCGCCCGCCCGAATGCGATCAGGCTCACGAGGAGCTGGCCACCTATGTCGAGCGCCTGCTGGCGGCGCGGCGTGCGCAGCCGCGCGACGACCTGCTGACGGTGATGGCCGGTGCCGTCGACGCCGGCCTGATGACCAGCGAGGAGACGCGGGGCATGTCGCTCCTCGTGATCACGGCAGGCTGGGAGACAACCGCCGCCCTCATCTCGAACTGCCTGCTCCATCTCGGTCGAGACCCGGTGCAGCGCGCGAGCCTGGCCGCCGACCCGACGGGCATCCCGGCCGCCGTCGAGGAGGTCCTGCGGTTCGACGCACCGGTCCAGTACGTGATGCGCACGGCCACCCGCGAGGCGCGTCTCGGCGACGCCACGATCCCGGAGCTTGACAAGGTGCTGCTTCTCTGGGCATCGGCGAACCGCGACGAACGCGTCTGGGACGATCCGGATCGCTTCGACATCCGACGTGACCCGCGGCGCCATCTCGCGTTCGGCGAAGGCATCCATCACTGCATCGGCGCTCCGCTTGCCCGGCTCGAAGCGCAGATCGTGCTCGAGGAGATCCTCGCGCGGGCTCCCGAGTACGCCCTGGGCGAGCCGATCAGCCGGCTCGAAGCCCACGTGCTGCGGGGCCTGAGCCACCTGCCCGCCACCGCCACGCAACGTTCCTGAGCGGGATCGACGGGTGTGGCGGGTGGGCGACGCGCGACTGAAGGCATGGCTCGAGGCCGGCCGATCGTGACCCGACGAGGGACGCTGTCAGAGGAGTTGCCATGAATCCGCGCGAGCGTGTGCTGGCGGCCGTAGGCCACCACGAGCCAGACCGTGTGCCGGTAACGTTCGGGGTGCCCGGCTTGTCGAGCATCTGGGACGCGCCGCCATACGGCTATCGCGCGCTCTGCCGCTACCTGGGCATCGCGGACGATGAGGAGCCCCGGATCTTCGCCGACTCCCACAGCGTCGAGAATGCCCATCCCGCCCTGCTGGATCGCTTTGGCGCCGACCTGCGGTGGGTATGCGGCGGAACCGAGCGAGCCGTCGAGACGCTCCCGGACGGCACCACCCGTGACAGCTGGCTCGGTCTCATCACGGCCCAGGCGGGCCTCTTCGCCGATGTCATCAATGACCGCGCGCCATTGCGGGACGCGACTGCGCTCTCGGATCTCGATGCCTACGAGTACTGGCCTGGCGACGAGCTGATCCACGAGCCGGCGATCACCAGGGGAAAGGCCGACGAGGCGCGGATGCATCGGGAACGAGGCTTTGCCGTCGTCGCCGTGCCGGGCGCCGGATGCGACGCCATCTTCCACACCTATGACTTCCTGCGTGGCTTCGACATGCGCTTCATCGACATGTACGACAACCCACGGCTGTTCGACGCCCTCGCCGCCCGCATCGTCGAGCTCGACATCGCCTATCTGGAGGAGTTCCTGCCGCCGATCGCGGATTCGATCGACTTCATCTACATGGGCGAGGACCTCGGCTCACAGCAGGCGCCGTTCATGAGCCTCGAGATGTACCGCAGGTTCTGTAAGCCGCACCAGCGGGCCTGGATCGATGCCGTCAGGCGCCTGGCCCCGAAGACAAGGATCCTGTTCCACTCGTGCGGCAGCGTTCACCAGTTCATCCCGGATCTGATCGAGATCGGGGTCGACGTGCTCAATCCCATCCAGCCCAAGGCGGCCCTCATGGAGCCATGGCGCCTCAAGCGGGACTTCGGTGCTGACATCTCGTTCTGCGGGGGCTTCGACATCCAGGAGCTGCTCCCGTTCGGCACGCCCGACCAGATCCGAGACGGGGCGCGCGCGCTGGTCGATGCGCTCGCGCCGGGGGGCGGGTTCATCTTCTCGCCCGCGCACCAGGTGCTGCCCGAGGTTCGGCCGGAGAACATCGTGGCCATGTACGACGCTGCGATCGAATTCGGCCATTACCCCATCGGACAGGCCAACTCGGATGGTGGCGGTTGAGCATTGACAAGTCCGGAAGGGGCTCAGTAGACTCGTATACCGGCCTGCGATGCGTTCCCGTCGCGCCAAACGTTTGTCGAGCTGGAGGTTGGCAGATGGGCTTCGGGGTCGATGGCGCCCGGTGCGCAGGCGGGTCACGGTGGGCCCACAGGCACATTTGCCCGGGTGCGAGGCTGACCTGAGATGTCGGACCCCACTTCGGTCGCGCAGGTTGCCGTGACACCGGCTGGCGGCTGGCTGCGAGGGCGGAACCGCCAGATGCTGCGGTTCGGCCTCGACAACTCCGTGTGGATCATCCTGATCCTGGTGCTCGGCGTGTTCTCGATCGGCATCGACGGCTTCCTGAGCACCCAGAACTTCATCAACATCATCTACCACGGGGTCTTCATCGGCGTCCTGGCGATCGCGGAGACGATGTGCCTGATCGCGGGCAAGATGGACCTCTCGATCGAGTCGACCTGCGCGTTCGGCGCCATGCTCGCGGCGTACCTCATGGGTACCTCGCAGTTCGCATCCGGGCTCCACATGGCGACGCCGTTCGCCGTGCTCATCGTCCTTGCCTTCGGATGCGCGGTCGGTCTCCTCAATGCGTTGCTGATCGTGAAGCTCAAGATCGACGCGTTCCTGGTCACGCTCGCGATGTACATCCTCATCCGCGGCCTTGCCGAGTGGCTGACCGAGGGCAAGGGCGTGTCGCTGCTGCCGGCGTCGTTCCGCCTCGTCGACACCATCCAGATCATGGGCATTCCGCTCATGGTCTTCGTGATGCTCGGTTGCTACCTCTTGTTCTTCGGCGTCCTCGGTTACACGCTCTTCGGCCGCCAGCTGTTCGTCATCGGCGGCAACATCGATGCCGCCTACAAGCACGGTGTCCCGGTCGACCGGGTCATCTACAAGCTGTTCGCGCTGAGCGGCATGCTGGCGGCGTTCACCGGCCTGCTGCTGGCGGCCCGGGCAGACGGGGCCACGGCGGCGGCGGCCACGTGGTTCCTGTTCGATGTGCTCGCCGCGATCGTGATCGGCGGCGTCAGCCTGAACGGCGGGCGGGGCTCGCTGGTTGGCGTGTTCGCGGGCGTCCTGCTGTTGAGCGTCATCCGCAGCGCCCTGAACATCCTGGCCATCTCGCCGTTCATCACCGATGTCGTCCGCGGCCTCCTCGTGATGTTCGCGATCGTGCTCGACTCGGCGAAGCGGATGGTTCGATGAGCCATCGCCGGAGAGGAGTCGAGCGTGCCTGACAACGCGGGCCAACCGGCCGAGATCCTGCGGGTCGAGGGGATTGCCAAGTCGTTCGGCAGCGTCGTCGCGCTGAATGGCGTGAGCTTCTCGATCTACGAGAACGAGATCGTCGGCCTGGTGGGAGACAACGGGGCCGGCAAGTCGACCCTGGTCAAGATTCTCGCGGGCAACTTCCCGCCCGATCGCGGGACCATCCATCTCGGGGGCGAGCCGGTCTCGTTCGGGAGTCCCGTGGAGGCCCGGAAGGCGGGGGTCGAGACCGTGTACCAGGACCTGGCGCTGTGCGAGAACCTGGATTCGGCCGCCAACTTCTTCATCGGCCGCGAGATCTGCGGCCAGTTCCTTGGCTTCAAGGTCCTCAAGCGGCGAGAGATGGAGAGCCGTACGACCGAATCGATCCGCAATCTGGGCATCAACCTGCCCTCGGTCCGCGAGAACGTCGAGTTCCTGTCGGGCGGGCAGCGCCAGGCGCTCGCTCTCGCCCGGATCATGGCCTGGAAGCGCCGGCTCATCCTGCTCGACGAACCCACTGCTGCGCTTGGGGTCCGCGAGGGGAAGCTCGCGATGGAGCTCGTCAACCGGATCGGCAAAGGGCCCAACCTCGCGACGATCGTCATCGCTCACAACCTGCAGCAGGTATTCCAGGTGGCCGACCGGGTGGTCGTGCTCCGGCACGGCGAGGTCGCGGGAGTGCGGGTCCTGGCCTCGACGACGGCCGATGAGGTCGTGTCGCTCATCACGGGTGCCGGAGCGGTCGCAGCCGCCCCCGCCGGCGCATCAACGACGTAAGGCTGACTACGTGCGTCCCGGGCTCACAGCATGCCCTTCAGCCCGTCGGAATCATCGATAGGGAGGCACAGAGATCGTGACGAAGAACACAGCCCGGCAGTCGGTTTTCCTGATCGGTGCACTGGTTGCGACCCTGCTCGCCGGATGCCAGGCGTCGGGTACGGCGACCCAATCTCCGGGGGCCTCCATGTCGGGTGGTGACAAGGGGGTTGTCTACTACCTGTCGCCGGTGCTCAGCGATGAGTACCAGGTCGGCAGCCAGCAGTTCATGCAGAGCTACGGCGAGCAGCTGGGCTATACGATCCGCGCGCTGACCGCAAACAACAATGCGACCACGCAGCTGGGTCAGATCGACGACGCCATTGGCCAGAAGCCGCTTGCCATCATCCTCAACGCCGTCGACGCCGATGTCGAGGCAGCGACGGTTGGGAAGGCGCGGGACGCGGGGCTCCTGGTCGAGGCCTACGACCGGCTCATCCCGAATGCGAAGGTTGACTTCTCGTCCTCGGCCGACATGACCAAGCTGGGAGAGCTCGCGGGCGAGCGATCGGTCGCCTACCTCAAGGGGAAGTTCGGCTCCGAAAAGGGCGTGGTTCTCGAGGTCATGGGCGATCCTGGCGACTACAACGCGGTGTATCTCGACCAGGGATTCACCAATGTGCTCAGCAAGTACCCTGACATCGAGGTCATCCGCAAGGAGGCCCAGGGCTGGGAGCCCACGAACGCGGCATCGATCATCGACGACCAGCTGACCGCTCGCGGCGACGAGATCAACGTGATGTTCGCCGCCAACGATCCCTGGGTGCCCGCCTACACCAGCGTGCTTCAGTCACACGGGTACAGCCAGAACGATCCTCGCCTCTACATCATCGGGCAAGGTGGCACACCCACCGGGCTCGAGGGGATTCGGAGCGGCTGGCTCCAGGAAACCGTTGACTACCCGATGGGCCCCGAGTACAAGTCGATGTTCGAGTTCCTCGACAAGCTTGCCGCCGGGCAGCCCATCCCCACCGGCGACTATGAGATTGACGGGTTCCAGAACACGATCACGATGGAGGACTGGGGGCCGACCCTCCATGTCCCCGGCGAGGTGATCTCGAAGGCCGGTGGCGACGGCACGCTCAACGTCGACGACCCCACCCTGTGGGGCAACGTGAAGATGAGCGGCTAGCCGGAGCTTCGCTCCACGAAACAGGAGCCCGGGCGCGACGAGAGCCGCCCCGGGCTCCGGCCTCCAGGGTCGTAGACCCGCCGGCCGGCTGACCCGACCGCCCGAATGGTGGTCGCAGACGCATCCGGCGACGCAAAGATCGTCTGGGACGTCGCGGGACAGGGAGCACATCATGGCGGCAGGCGGTCGCAACTACGACATGACGAGTTCGCGGCTGCTTGGCTCCCGCGCCCTCGAGGTCATGCCGGGACCCCACAGCAACCTGCCCGGGTACGAGCTGTTCAAGCCGATCTGGATCGAGCGCGGCGAGGGCGCCCACCTGTGGGACGCCGACGGCAACGAGTACCTCGACTACATGGGCGGTGCAGGTGCCGGGACGCTGGGCTACGGCAACCGGACGGTGCTCGACGCGATCCACGCCCAGCTCGACCGGCTGCCCTACCTCGATGCTGCCCGGCGCAACCCGGGCGAGATCGCGCTCGCGGAGAAGATCATCGAGCACATCCCCAGCGCCGAGAAGGTGCGCTACCTGCTGTCGGGAACCGAGGCCGTGCAGCTCGTGCTCCGGCTCGCGCGCGCCTACACGCAGCGCAACATCTTCATCCGCTTCGATGGCCACTACCACGGCTGGCTGGACAACGTGTTCGGCGGTGGCGTCGATCCGGACCCCGCCGGGCCCCCCCACGCGCTGTACCGCCAGGACGACCTGTTCTCATCCAAGGGTCGCGACGTCGCGTCCGAGAAGCAGTCGTTCAAGCTGCCCTGGAACGACATCGACGTCCTCGAGCGGACGCTCGAGCAATACGGCGACCAGGTCGCGCTGATCATCATGGAGGCGATCAACGCCAACGGCGGCTCGTGCTACCCGAAGCCGGGCTACCTCGAGCGCGTCCGCGAGCTGTGCGACCAGTACGGCATCGTGCTGTGCTTCGACGAGATCATCACGGGCTTCCGGGTCGCGCTCAACGGCGCCCAGGGGCTGCTGGGCGTCACGCCCGATCTCACCACCCTGGGCAAGGGCGTCGCCGGCGGCACGCCGATCTCCGTGGTGTGCGGCAAGGCCGAGATCATGGACCTGTGCGCCGACCGCACGGTCGTCGGCGCCGGGACGTTCAACGGCTATCCCCTGGGCGTCGCGGCCGCCCTGGCCACCATCGGCTACGTCGAGCAGGACGACGGCGCGTTCTTCAGGAACATGGCCGCGGTCCAGGCGCGCCTCGTGGCCGGGATGCGCGAGATCGCGGCCAGGCGCGGGCACCGGATGCTCATCCAGGACTGCCCGGGCGTGATGATGTTCTACCCGGCCGACCTCGACCGGGCATGGACCATCGGCGACTGGTACTCGATCGCCGACCATGCAACGGGCGAACGGATCCGCCAGCTCCTGTTCGACCGTGGCGTGCTCCACACGTTCCGTGGGCGCTGGTACGTGACGGGTGCGCACACCGCCGACGATATCGACCGCACGCTCGAGATCCTCGACGGTGTCATGGCGGAGATCTGAGCCTCCGAGATGCGATGATGCAGCTCAACACGCGGCGCACGCCGCGGTCTAGCGGACCGTCACGCTGGCGATGCCCGCACCCAGCCGGGGAGGATGATCCGGAGACGATGCCAACCAGCGATGCGGCACGCCTGCTGCCGACCGACGAGGAGCGGGTGCAGCTGTTCGAGCGGACCGGGCTCGCAGGCAACGTGAGCACGTTCATCCGCGAGAGCATCCTGAACGGCCGCCTGCGACCCGGGACGCGGCTCGTCGAGCACGAGCTCGCGCGCTCGCTCGGGATCAGCCGCGTTCCGGTCCGCGAGGCGCTCATCCAGCTCGAGCGGGCGGGGCTGGTCGTGGCCCGCCCCAACGGGCGCTACGTGCTCGAGATCAGCGAGCGCGACATCGAGCAGCTGTACGAGGTCCGCCTCGCGCTCGAGCGGCTGGCCGTGGCCGAGGCCGCCCGCAACGTCACCCCCGACCGGGCGCTCGCCCTGCGCCGGGCGCTGCGGGCGATGGACGAGGCGACCGCGCACCACGACCTGGGCGCCCACGTCCAGGCCGACTTCGAGCTCCACGAGCTCGTCTGGCGCCAGGCCGACAACCCGCACTTGCTGACGGCGCTCCGGACGCTCGCCGGCCCGATCTACATGTTCATGGCCAACGACCCGCTCAGCCACGAGGCCCGGCCCGACTACTGGGCCGATCTCCTCGGCGTCCACGCCGCGCTCATCGAGGCGATCACCGCCGGTCAGGAGGCCCGCGCGGTCGCGAGCATCGAGGACCACATCGCCAATTCGATCCGCCGCGCCCGGCGCGCGTTCGACGCGTCGACCGCGGACGGCCCGGCCCAGCCCCACCAGGAGGCGTCATGACAGCGGTCGATCCCAATGACGCCAGCGCAAGCATGGCACCGTTTCGCGCCTCGGTCGGGCTGATCGGTCTCGGAAACATGGGCAGCGCGATGCTCGGGCCGCTGCTCGCCGCAGGTTTCCACGTGGCCGCGTGGGACATCGATCCCGCGCGGATCGCTGCGGCGGCGGCTCGAGGTGCCGAGCCCACCGCTGATCCCGCCGACGTCTCGCGCCGGGCATCGGTGGTCCTGACATCGCTTCCCGACGGCGAGATCGTGCGCGAGGTCGCGGTCGGCGCCCACGGGCTGGTGTCCGGGATGGCGGCCGGGCTGATCCTCGTGGACCTGTCAACGACGAGTCCCGTCGAGGCACGCCTCCTCGCGGAGGAGCTCGGCCGATACGGGGTCCCGTTTCTCGATGCGCCCGTGAGCGGCGGCGTCGTCGGCGCGGAGAACGGAACGCTCAGCGTCATGGTCGGCGGTCCGGCGGACGTCCTCGAGCAGGCGCGTCCCGTTCTCGCCGCGATCGGCAGCCGGATCGTCCATTGCGGCCCGGTCGGGGCGGGACAGATTGCCAAGGCGTGCAACCAGCTCGTCGTGATCGCCACCCATGCGGTGGTGGCCGAGACGCTCGTCCTTGCCGAGCGGATCGGTGCCGACCCAGCCCGGATCCGCGAGGCGCTGCTCGGTGGCTACGCCTCAAGCCCGATCCTCGAGATCCAGGGCGAGAAGATGCTCCGGCGCGACTTCGCCCCTGGGGGCAAGGCTGCCTACCACACGAAGGACATCGCGACGCTGCGTCACCTCGCTCGCGAGGGCAACGTCCGGCTCGCGACGTTCGAGAGTGCGGCCTCCCTGATGGAGGCGCTCATTGCCGGGGGCGACGGCGAGCTCGACGACCGAGCCGTCTACCTCGCCGTGGAGCGCTCGGCGGCCGACGCGCTGTCCGCCTGACCGGAGCCGCCCTACAACCGCGCGAAGGGCGCGACCGAGAGCGTGTGCTCGAGCGACCGTCGAACACGCTCGTCAGGGTCCGGGATCACATCCCCGGGCACCCCGAGCTCGAAGCTCGCCACGAGCTCGTCGTACCCGAACCGCCCGGACACGCCGGCATCCTCGAACGCGCACAGGGCGCGCAGGTAGTCCGCCGTCGGCAGGCAGCCACTCCCGACCGTCTGGTTCGTGTGGAGGAAGGGCTCGTGATCGCTGATGTGGGCATGGATGATCGCGTCCCGGACACCGAGGAGATCTGACTCGCTCTCGCGCGCGAGCGCCATGTGCCCGAGATCGAGCAGCAGCGTGAAGTTCGGGCGAGCAACGTCGGCGGCCAACCGCTGGGCGCTCGCGAGGTCGTTCACCAGGAACCAGACGTAGGGCTCGGTTTCCTGGGCGATGTACACCCCCCGCTCGCCCGCGTAGTCGCACACTTCCTGGAGGTAGGCGACCGACCGCTCCCACGCGTCGTGGCGCGACATGCCGTAGACCCAGCGTCCGGCGTTCAGCATCAGCTGGCGGACACCCCAGTCCACGGCGAGGTCGATGCCCTCGCGCAGATAGGCGATGTTCTCCCTGCGTTGCTCCTCGTCGGCCTCGGGGATGTTGTGGAGCGCGTGGAGCACGTAGTTGCGCGGCTCGAGCCCCGTCCGCTCCAGCCGGGCGCCGACCTCCCGTCGCTCGCGCGGCGTCAGGTGGCGGGGACCCGCGTGGAACACCCCGTGGAGGTCGACGTAGTGAAAGCCCAGCGCCGCGACCCGGTCGAGCGTGTCGAGCACGGACAACCCCTCGGCGATCCACCACAGTCCGCTGAGCATGCCGATCCTCATCGCGTCCGACCTCCCTGGGATGGCGTCTGCAGGCCGGCAAGTGGATACCGACCGTGGTCGAGCGCGGCGTCGTACATCGCAACGATGTTCTGCGCCGGAACGTCGGCCTGGATCTGGTGGGACGGCGCGAAGATGTAGCCGCCCCCCGGACCGAGGGCGTCGATCAGGAACCGCGCGCCGTCGCGTACCTCGGCAGGGGTGCCGAACGGCAGCAGCTCCTGGGTGTCGAGACCGCCGATCAATGACAGCTCGGACCCGAACTCGCCCTTCAGCGTCGCGAGCTCCATGCCGCGTGCCCGCGGCTGGAGTGGATTCAGGATGTCGAAACCGGCCTCGATGAAGTCCGGGATCAGGGGCCGAATCGCGCCACAGGAGTGGAGCATGATCCGGGCCCCCGGGGCATGCCTGCGCACCGCGTCGACCCATGCCGCCTGGTACGGCTTGCAGAATTCGCGGTAGGCAGCCGGACTCATGAACAGGCTGTCCTGTGTCCCGAGGTCATCGGCCATGACCACGATGTCCACGAGATCGCCGGTCGGGCCAAGGAATGCATCCAGGTAGTCGATGTCGAGCTGGAGGATCCGCTCGACGAGCGCCCGGTAGAAGATCGGATCGTCATACATGTCGAGGAGCCAGCGCGAGAAGCCGCGCAGGGCGAAGTAGCTGTAGAAGATCTGGATCGCCCAGCCGGGCACGGCCACCACCGCATAGCCTGCATCACGGATCGCCTGCGCCTCTGCCCGCTTGCCCGCCGCGATGCGCGGATCGCGGACGCTCGGCCAGTGAGCGTAGTCGTCGAGGTCGCGGATCGACGTCGCCGACGCGAGCGGCGCCTCGTGCTCGACGAGGTCCCAGTAGGCCCCGGCGCGGTGGCGAACGAGGCCCCACTCGTCGCGCACCGTGTCCGCGTCGAGATGCTCCGGCACCCAGCTCGAGTCGGGGCCGAACCAGCGGAGGTCGGCGCCGAAGCGACGGCGGAGGCGCTCGTCGACGTTCAGGACGGCCTCGGGCGCATCCTCGGCGACGGCGGGGTCGGCGTAGTCGTCGATGCCGAGGAGGCGGCACAGGGCGCGGTAGCCGTGGGGCGGCGCGTCGAAGATGCTCGAGATCACCACGTCACCGAACGAGATCGGGACGCGGTCGGGCTCCTCGTGACGAAGCGCTGCCAATACCCGCTCGCGCGGTTGCATCCACTACCTCCCGTGATCTCGGGCCCGCTCCTGCCCCGGTCCGGGACGAACCTGCGCGGACCGGGGAAAGGGATGTCGGCAGACTGGTATGCTAGTGTACAGGGCGGGTGAAGCGCCTTGTACAGGGGCGGGTGAAGCGCCTCGTCCCGATGCCTGGACCTCGACGCGGCCGCGGAACCGGGCGCCGGCGGCTCAGACTGACGGAACGAGCGTCCGCCGGACCATGCTCGTGCCATCCACGGAGAACGCATGTGTCGAGCTTGACCCGCGATGCGTGAGGATCTCTCCACCCCGGTCGAGTTCGACCCCCTGACGCTGTACGACGACCCGTATCCGACCTACCGACGGCTGCGGGACGAGGCGCCGGTCTACCACAACCGAGCCAGATCGGCCTGGGCGTTGTCCCGGTTCGATGACGTTCGGGCGGCCGCTCGGGACTGGGGCACGTTCTCGAGCGCCTCCGGCGTGGACTTCGATGACGTCCAGTTCGGGCCAGGAGACCTCCTGGCGTCGGATCCACCGCTGCACGACGTGCTTCGGCGCATCGTCCAGCCCCTCTTCGCCCCAGGTCGCATCCGGCTCCTCGAAGCGAGCGTGCGGCTCCGGGTGGACGAGCTCCTGCGTCCGTTGATCGATGCGGGCGGCGGAGACTTCGGGACTGACTTCGCCCGGAAGCTGCCCTTGGCGATCGTTGCGGAGCTGTTCGGCGTCCCCGATTCGGATCGACCGCTCCTGGAACGCTGGTACCTGCGGATGCAGGAACGCACACCCGGCGAGCGATCCCTGCAGGACGATGTCCGGGCGGCGGGCAGCGAGATGCAGGCGTACGTCGCAGATGCCATCAGGGAGCGGGACGGCCTCCCGACGGATGACGTCCTGTCGGCCCTCGCGGCGGCGCAGAAGGATGGGCGGCTGTCGGCCGGGCAGAGCGAGGGTCTGCTGCAGCTTCTGCTCGTGGCAGGCATCCACACGACACAGGCGCTGATCGCGAACGGCTTGTGGCTGCTTGCGCAGCGGCCCTCCGATCGGAGATGGCTGGCGGCCGACCCGGCCCGCCTGCTCCCGGCGATCGAGGAGCTGCTTCGGTTCGATGCGCCAGTGCAGTGGCTCGGACGGGTGACGACGGCCGAGGTCGAGCTGCACGGCACCGCGATCCCCCGAGGTGCGTTCGTCATGCTGCTGTGGGCATCCGCGAACCGGGACGATCGCGTGTTCGTCAACCCGGACGCGCTGATCCTGGACCGACAGTTCGATCGTCATCTCGCCTTCGGGGAAGGTATCCACTTCTGTCTCGGTGCACCGCTGGCCAGGATCGAGGCAAAGGCCGCGTTCGAGGCCGTATTCGCGCGCGTGAACGACTACGAGCTGGATGGAACGATCGACCGAATGTTCACGAGGCAGGAGCGCGCGATCTCGCGGCTGCCTCTACGGATCCGGTAGGCGCCATCAGCCCCAACCGAACACGTCGCTCCCTCGCTGCCGCTCGCGAGTTTCCTTGACAACCACCGACGCAAATTGTAGGCTGGTATGCCGGTGTACCGAGTCGTGGTCGTTCGACACAGGGGTCGAACGCGGTACGGCCTCGGCTGGTGGAGCGGAAAGGACGCGTGTCGCGAATGGCGGAGCTCGAGCTACCTGCGAAGCCAGCCGAGCAGGTGATCTACCTCGACGGCCAGTTCGTCCCACAGAGCCAGGCGAAGCTGTCCGTGTTCGACCACGGGTTCATGTACGGCGACGGCTGCTTCGATGCCTACTGCGGAAAGAACGGCTACGTGTTCAAGCTCGAAGAGCACACGCGCCGGCTCTACCGCTCGATCCATGCGCTCCGACTCGAGGTGAAGCTCTCGCCCGCGGAGATGAACGAAGCGATCCTCGAGTGCGTCCGCCAGAACGCGCTGGTCGACTTCTACATCAAGGTCATCGTGTCGCGTGGTGCGAGCCCGGAGCCGATCCTGGATCCGCGCCAGTGCCCGAACACGACCGTCGTGATCTATGCACGCCAGCTGATGCACGAGCGCGACCCCGAGAAGGTCAAGCGAGGGATCCGGATCAAGGTCTCCGCGATCCGGCGGATCCCCCACGAGGCGCTCGAGCCGCACGTGAAGACGTGCAACTACATCAACATCGTCCTGCCCAAGCTCGAGGCGTGGGAGGCGGGGTACGACGACGCGCTGATGCTCGACATGCGCGGCTACGTGTCCGAGCCCGCCGGCTACAACATCTTCGGTGTGATCGGCAACCGCCTGATCACCCCGGAGAACAACATCCTCGACGGGATCACGCGGGCGACGGTCCTCGAGGTCGCCGCGGAGCTCGGCCTCGAGGGGCGGGAAGGCTTCTACACGCCGTACGACTTCTACACCGCCGACGAGGTATTCATGACGAATACCGTCAGTGGGATCACCCCGGTTGGGCAGATCGATGTCTGGCCGATCGGGACGGGTCAGATCGGCCCCATCACCCAGCGCCTGCGTGATCGCTACGAGCAGATGCTGGTGACGGGAACGCACGGCACCCCCGTCTATGCTCAACACGCGGCGCACGCCGCGGTCTAGCGGACCGTCACGCTGGCGATGCCCGCACCCAGCCGGGGAGGATGATCCGGAGACGATGCCAACCAGCGATGCGGCACGCCTGCTGCCGACCGACGAGGAGCGGGTGCAGCTGTTCGAGCGGACCGGGCTCGCAGGCAACGTGAGCACGTTCATCCGCGAGAGCATCCTGAACGGCCGCCTGCGACCCGGGACGCGGCTCGTCGAGCACGAGCTCGCGCGCTCGCTCGGGATCAGCCGCGTTCCGGTCCGCGAGGCGCTCATCCAGCTCGAGCGGGCGGGGCTGGTCGTGGCCCGCCCCAACGGGCGCTACGTGCTCGAGATCAGCGAGCGCGACATCGAGCAGCTGTACGAGGTCCGCCTCGCGCTCGAGCGGCTGGCCGTGGCCGAGGCCGCCCGCAACGTCACCCCCGACCGGGCGCTCGCCCTGCGCCGGGCGCTGCGGGCGATGGACGAGGCGACCGCGCACCACGACCTGGGCGCCCACGTCCAGGCCGACTTCGAGCTCCACGAGCTCGTCTGGCGCCAGGCCGACAACCCGCACTTGCTGACGGCGCTCCGGACGCTCGCCGGCCCGATCTACATGTTCATGGCCAACGACCCGCTCAGCCACGAGGCCCGGCCCGACTACTGGGCCGATCTCCTCGGCGTCCACGCCGCGCTCATCGAGGCGATCACCGCCGGTCAGGAGGCCCGCGCGGTCGCGAGCATCGAGGACCACATCGCCAATTCGATCCGCCGCGCCCGGCACGCGTTCGACGCGTCGACCGCGGACGGCCCGGCCCAGCCCCACCAGGAGGCGTCATGACAGCGGTCGATCGCCAGCTCCTGCTCGAGATGTACCGCCGGATGGTCCGCATCCGCGAGCTCGAGCAGGCAGCCACCGACCTGTTCAAGCGTGGGCAGCTCAAGGGCGCGGCCACCACGTACGTCGGCATGGAGGCCTCCGCGGTCGGCGTCTGCATGGCCATGCGCCCGGACGACGTGATCGTCTCGAACCATCGCGGGCACGGCCACACGATCGCGAAAGGCGCCCAGCTGGCGCCGATGATGGCCGAGCTGCTGGGCAAGGAGACCGGGTACTGCCGGGGCCGGGGCGGGTCGATGCACATCGCGGCATTCGAGACCGGGAGCCTCGGGGCGCTTCCGGTGGTTGGTTCAGGGCTTGCGCTCGGCGTGGGTGCCGGGATCGGGTTCCAGCTCCGCGGTGAGGACCGCGTCGCGGTGCCGTTCACGGGTGACGGGGCGACGAACACTGGCAACTTCCACGAGGCCCTCAACATGGCCGCGATCTGGAAGCTGCCGGTGGTGTTCGTGGTGGAGAACAACCGGTTCGCGGTCTCGACCCGGATCGAGGAGGTCGTCTCGATCGACGACCTGTCGATTCGGGCCAACGCGTACGGCATGCCCGGCGTCCGGGTCGACGGCTTCGACGTCCTCGCGGTGCACGAGGCGGCGAGCGAGGCCATCGAGCGGGCCCGCAGTGGCGGCGGGCCGACGCTGCTGGTGACCGAGTCGTATCGCTTCGAGGGCCACTATGCGGGCGAGCCGCAGGTCTATCGCGACCAGGCAGAGGTCGCCGAGCAGCGGGTCAACGATCCGCTCCAGCGTTTCCGGTTGCGGTATGGCGGGATCGCGTCCGCCGACCTCGATGCGATCGACGCCGAGGTGAAGGCCGAGATCGAGGCCGCGCTCGCGTTCGCCCGATCGAGCGAGGAGCCCGACCCGGCCACGGCGATGGACTACATCTACGCGTAGCGCGAGGAGAACCCCTGAGATGACGGCCCCGGCCCGCGACGCGACGTCCCTGGGCGCCGCCACACCGATCATGTCGCCTGCCCTCATCCGCCAGGTGCCCGACGGCGTGGCGGCCAGCGAGCACTCCTACCAGGAGGCGATCCGCGAGGCGCTGCGCGAGGAGATGGTGCGCGACGAGCGCGTGTTCCTGCTGGGCGAGGACATCGCCAAGCACGGCGGCGCGTTCGGCGTCACGCGCACCCTGTTCGATCAGTTCGGCCCCGAGCGGGTGCGCAACACGCCCATCAGCGAGAACACGATCGTGGGCGCCGCGACCGGCGCCGCGCTGGTCGGGCTGCGCCCGGTGGCCGAGATCATGTTCGTCGACTTCAGCGGGCTCGCGATGGACCAGATCGCGACCCAGGCGGCCAAGCTGCGGTTCATGACCGGCGGCCAGTGCGCGGTGCCCTGGGTGCTGCGCATGCCCCAGGGCGGCGGCGCCGGCAAGAGCACCGCGGCCCAGCACAGCCAGAGCCTCGAGGTGTGGTTCGCCCACATCCCGGGGCTCAAGGTCGTGCTGCCGTCCACCCCGTACGACGCCAAGGGCCTGATGAAGGCCGCCATCCGCGACGACAACCCGGTCGTGTTCCTCGAGCACAAGCTGCTGTACTCGTTCCGTGGCCTCGTGCCCGACGAGGACTATGTCGTGCCCCTGAGCCAGTGCGACGTCAAGCGCGTCGGGCGCGACGTGACCGTGGTCGCGTCGGGCTACATGGTGTGGCACGCGATGCTCGCGGCCCAGATCCTCGCGCCCGAGGGGATCGACGTCGAGGTCGTCGACGTGCGCACGATCGCCCCCCTCGACGAGGCCACGATCGGCACCTCGGCAGCCAAGACCGGGCGCGTGGTGGTGGTCGCCGAGGCGGTCCGCCAGTACGGCCCGGCCAACGAGTGGGCGATGGTCGCGATCGAGCGCGCCGGGCCGCTCAAGGCACCCGTCGTCCGGGTCACCGGGCGCAACTCGCCGATCCCGTTCGCCAACAGCCTCGAGCATGGCGTGTGGCCGGGCACGGAGGACGTCGTCGCGGCCATCCGCCAGGTCGCCCGCACCTGAGCATCCCCGAACCACCCATCCACCGCAGGAGTCCCCACATGGCAGTCGAAGTGTTCGTGGCCAAGATGACCGACTTCATGGAGGAGGGCGTCATCCAGTCATGGCTGGTCAAGGAGGGTGACCACGTCGACGAGGGGCAGCCGCTGCTCGAGCTCGAGACCGACAAGGCACTCGCCGAACTCGAGTCCCCCGCGTCGGGTTACCTCAAGGGCATTCGGCGTGGCGCCGAGCCGGGCGCCACGATCCCCGTGGGCGAGACGATCGCGTACATCGTGGACTCGCCCGACGAGCCGATCGAGGAGCTCGAGCCGATCCGGGGCTGACGCGCGCAACTGGCCGGTGCGTCCCGAGTGGAGGAGTGCCGCCATGTCCACGGCGAGCGTGAAAGTGCTTTCATCGGACGAGCTGTCCCGGATCCATGCGGCCGCGCTGCGGATCCTCGATGAGGTCGGGATGCGGTTCGACCATCCGGGTGCGCTCGACATCCTCGAGGGCGCCGGGGCGCGGATCGATCGCGCGACGAACCGCGCGTACCTCCCCCCAGGGCTGGTCGAGGCCTGCCGGGCTCAGATCCCGAGCCGGTATACCTACCACGGACGAACGCCCGAGTTTGACCGCACGGTCGAGGTTGGCGGACCCATCTACGGTCGCACAGCCGGCGGTTGCCCGGACTACGTCGAGTTGGAGACCGGTCTCCACCGGCCGGCGCGGATCGCCGATTGGCGCGAGTTCGTGCGGCTGTCGGATGCGCTGCCAAACATCGGTGCCGTCGCGAACCAGTACACGAGCGACGTGCCACGCGGCACGACCGACGTCCACAGCTGCCGGGCAATGCTCGAGGCCGGACGGAAGTGCGCCGTGCACGGCGCCACCCGCAACGATGGCTATCGCTACCAGATCGAGATGCTGCTCGCGGTGCGCGGGACCCGGGAGGCGCTCAGGGCGTCGCCGCTCATCCACAACATGGTCGCGGTCTACAACCCGCTCTACCACGACGAGGACAACGCGGCCCAGATCCTCCTCTCGATCGACTACGGCATCCCGCTCGACATTGCGGTCATGTCCATCGTCGGGATGACGTCGCCCGCGACGCTCGCCGGGACCCTCGCGCAGACGCTTGCCGAGGAGCTCGGGACGATCACCCTCATCCAGTCGGCACGGCCAGGTCACCCGTGCGCGTTCTTCCTCGGGCCCGTGGTCGGTAACCTTCGGAACGGCGAAGCCCTCGCGGGCGCGCCCGAGTTCGGGCTTCTGCTCGCCGGCATCTGTCAGCTCGGCACCGAGCTGTTCGGGCTGCCGACGTCGGCCAACGGGTTCGACTCCGACGGCTTCAGCGGCGCGCAGACGATGTTCTCGAAGACCCAGAACGCGCTGTTCACCGCGCTCGCCGGCGGGTCGATGTTCACTGGTGCCGGGACCGTCGAGACCATCATGGCGCTGAGCCCCGCCCAGCTCGTCATCGACGACGAGCTGCTCGCGATCGCCGATCGCTGGCGGCGCGGGATCACCGTGACCGACGAGACCCTTGCCGTCGATGTCGTCAAGGCCGTGGGACCGCGCGGCGCATATCTGGGCGAAGACCACACGCTCGAGGCGCTGCGGTCCGGCGAGCTCGTCGAGCTGCGGCTTGCCGAGCGTGAGAGCCGGCGCCCCGTGTGGGAGAGCAAGGGCTCCCGGACGCTGGAATCGCGCGCCGTCGAGCGGGCGAGGGACATCCTCGCGACGCACGAGGTGCCGCCGCTTCCCGACGAGGTCCTCCGCGAGCTGAAGACGCTCGAGGAGGCGGCAGACCGCGAGCTGCTGGGCGAGCGCGTGCCTGCCTCGTCGGCAACGGTCTGACATCCGGCCCGGCCCGCCGGCGACCGGTTGGCACAGACACGCTCGCGCCCCCTGCGTCGAGCGACATGAGCACAGGAGTGACGACCGTGGCGGACCTTGCAGCCCTGACGGCGGCGATCGAGGCGGGTGACCGCGCGACCGCCGTCCGGCTCACCACCGAGGCGATCGACGCCGGCCTCGCGCCCCAGACGATCCTCGACGCGATGACCGCGGCGATGGACATCGTCGGGGGCCGGTTCCAGCGCAACGAGATCTACGTGCCCGAGATGCTCATCAGCGCCCGCGCGATGAAGGAGGCGACCGCGATCCTCGAGCCCCAGCTCACCGGGGCAGGGATCAGGCCCGAGACGCGAGCCGTCGTGGGCACGATCAAGGGCGACCTCCACGACATCGGCAAGAACCTCGTCGCGATGATGTGGAAGGGTGCCAACATCGAGGTGATCGACCTCGGCAGCAACGTCGGGGCCGACCAGTTCGTCGCGGCTGCCCGCGAGCACGACGCCCGTCTCGTCGGGATCTCCGCCCTGCTGACCACCACGATGGTCGGGATGCGGGACGTGGTCGAGGCCATCCGCGCCGCCGGTCTCGGTGACGTCCGGGTCATCGTCGGCGGCGCCCCGGTCACGGCCGAGTTCGCCGCCGAGATCGGCGCCGACGGCTACGCGCCCGACGCAGGCTCGGCGGTCGAGGTCGCGAAGCGGGCCCTCGGGCAGCCGGCCGCCAGCGCCCGCTAGGTCCAGGCGGCGATCAGCGCGAATCGATCCCGCGGGCTCGGAGCCTGGGATGCGGCAGCGCGGCGGGGCCGGCTGAGGCGCCCGGCGGAGCATCGGTGTGAGTGGTGGTCCGGTCGCGCCGTCCAGGGTCCTCGGTCGCCCCTGATCGTGTCAGAACGCCACGGAGCGGGAGACGGGCGAGCCGGTCATGGCCCCCGCCGGTCGGCTGAGGCTACCGCGTCCGCTCGCGTCTGGATGGCGGCAAGCTCGGCGATGACGTCCTTGGCAACGCGGGCTGCCTCTCGCGGCCAGATCGAGCGGTGGCGAGCCATCGCCGGCGCGCAACCCGATCGTCAAATGGCGTCAGGCCGACTCGGTCACTTCTCGGCATTCGACCATTGTCGATCGAGCAGAACCCGATCATCGATCAACACTCGCGCGTTGAGCAGCATGGTCGTACGGGTCACATGGCTCCCCGTCTCGACCCGGACGTGCTCGCCGGTGCTGACGGTCGTGTCGATCAACCCGCGCCCGTTGTAGCTCCCTCCGCCGGATGTGCGTCCGACGAACGCCTTGCCCTCGAACTCTGCGTGAAACAGCGGACCGTGGGGCAAGTGGAGGTCCTCCGCTGATCCGAATGACACGAGGACGGTCTCATTGACTGGGTCCTCGGTGATCGTCCAATACGGGCGCTCCTGGATCAAGTGCGGCGAGCGATTGACATTGGGGTCGGGGCGCTGGATCTGGACTGGAATGGTCGCTGGTGACGCCGGTACGACGGGCAAGACCAGACACGAAGCGAAACTGCCACCGTAGTGGATCGCGATGGTCTGGGTCCCGCCAGCGGCGAACGAATGTGGCCAGTCGCTCGTGGAGATTGCCAGCCGGATGCGCTGACCCGGGCGGAACCTGTATCCAGTGGCCCAGAGCCTGATGGTGTACGCCTCGGCTCTTCCTGACGGGATCGGCTCGTCGCGCTCGTGTCCAAGACGATGCCGTCCATTGAGCCACCCCGTGGCGACCAGGTGGGATGCGCCGTCCGGATCAACAGCGCAGACCTTCGCCACGAGGTCGAACGGGGTTCCCTCCTCCAGCGCGACGTGGATCGTCGCCTGGATGGGACCGAGGACGTCGACGGTCGATTCGAGCGGTGCTGATGTGAAGCAGGCCGCACGTCGGTTGTCGACGGATTGTTCGAGTGGGAAGCCCAACCCGGTTGCCTGGGGGTCGAACAGGGCGCCGTACGCACCCACGCGCGCGTCGCCAACGTATCTGACGCTTCCTTCCTCGGTGGCGGCTGGCCCCAGCGATCGCCCAGGGCCGAGCATCAGTGTCATCGCATCGGTTCCGGGGGCAGGCAACGCCGTCGTCTCGATCCAGGCTCCGGCTCCTTGCAGGAACACGCGGACCGGATGCTGCTCATCGATGCCGTTGTGATCATCACGCAGCCATCGGTCCCACCACCGAACCGCCTCGGGCAGCCAATCCCACGGCTCTACGCTCGCTGAGTCCGGCCACCCATGGGTCCAGGGGCCCAGGACCATGCGTTTCGTCCCCGCAAGGGACTCGAAGATCCTCCATGCTCCGTCGGGAAACACGTCGTTCCAACCACCGATGATGAACGTCGGGACGGAGATCTCGGAACACGCGATCGTTCGTGACCTCCAGTGGTCGTCGTACTGAACGTGAGACTGCCAGCCGAGACTCCAGATGTCGCCGTTCTCGATACGCTTGATCCGCTTCGCCCAGAGCTCGGTCGCATCACCTGGTGTGTGCTCATAGGTTATGGGCGCAAGATCCATGGCGAGCATGAACGTCTCTCGCGTCATGGGACCGAGGGCGTTGAACAGACCGCCTGGATAGATGAAGTCCAGGTAGGTATCCGAGCATCCGAAGAGTGAAATGCAGGCCCTGAGGTGGGGCGGTCGGCGCGACGCGACGTTCAGGGCGTTGATACCGCCGTACGAGAGACCCCATGCGCCGACGTGGCCGTCACACCAGTCCTGACCACCCGCCCATTCCACCGTTTCGGCAGCATCTCTGCCTTCCTGCTCCATGTCGAAATTGTCGGGGCAGTAGCCTTCCGACCTGCCAGTTCCCCGGAAATCGACAATAAGGTCGGCGAATCCATGGTCGGCGAAGTATCGCCGCGGGTAGTCGAAGGCAGCCCCGATCAGGTCATCCTTGTGGTAGGGATAGGCATCCACCAGGGTCGGAAACGGGCCTTCGCCATCGGGGAGGTATAGATCGGCCGCGAGCGAGATGCCGTCGCTCATCGGGATCCGGAGATCCTTGACTGTCCTCACGTCAGATCCTCCCCTGCCAGGCAACTCGGGCGGCCGGGCTGAGCAATGGGGCAGCGGCGGTCAGGAGATCGCACCGGATGGTGCTAACGATCGCTGCCAGCCGCGGCACGATGCGTCCGCGATCCCGACCTGCCGCTGACCAACGAGGTCGACGGGGTTCGCGGACGTGTTGACCGGGGAGCCACGAGCCAACCCGGATATCGCGACCTCAACGGCTCTTGACCACGAACAGAGCCCGGACCGTCGCTTGATCCAGGATCGCCGCGAACACGAGGGCTGCCCCCTTGATCACCAAGCCAAATGCCGTAGGTACGTTCAGGAGGATGAGACCGTTCTGGAGGATCGCGAGAAACAGGACTCCGAGGACGACGCCCCGCATCGTTCCTCGTCCGCCGTTGAACGCCACGCCGCCGAGGAGGACGGCCGTCAGCACATCCAGCTCGAATCCCACGCCGAGCGAGCCCGAAGGCGCGCTATTCAGGAGCAGGGCGTACATGCCGCCGGCGACACCGGCCATCGCGCCCGTGACGACGAACGCGCCGAGAATCGTCCGGCGCGAGTTGATGCCCGACAGGAAGGCCGCCTCTTCGTTCACCCCGATCGCGAGCGCATGACGCCCGACGGGCGACCACGCGAGGACAAACGCTCCCACGACCACGACGATCGCTTCGGCGATCCCGTAGTACGGGACACCGAGCACGCCGGTGTATGAGACCGCTGCGAAGTCGATGGGGAAGAAGGCGTAGATCGAATTGGGGGCAAGCAGCAGCGCGACCCCGCGCAAGGCCGTGAGCATCCCTAGCGTCACGATGATCGGCGACAGGGCCATCCGGGTACACAACGCGCCATTGACCAGGCCAATTCCGGCACACGCCACGACGCCACCGCCCAGGGCAAGCGCCGGCGGAACGCCGAACAGCGTGACCAGCAGGCCGGCCACGACCGCCGAGATCGCCAGCTGCGATCCGATCGACAGGTCGACGTAGCCCATGATCATCAGGAACGCCGTGGGGACCGAAACCATCATGATGGGCGCGCTGAGCCGCACGATATTGGAGGCGTTGTCCAACGTCACGAAGTTCGGGGCCCCCAGCGCCACGAACAGGACGATCAGGCCGGCGAACCCGAACGGGAGGGCATTTCGCGTCACGAACACGTATGCTCGTCGCGAAGGAGCCAGGGTCGGCATGGGCGCAGGGGCAGCTATCTCGTTCACGACGCCTCCACGTTCGCGGTGTTGACCACCTCGGTCGTCGGCCCGCCGAGGCCGTCGGAGTAGGCATCGGCTCCGTGTGCGATGGACAGGATCCGCTGCTCGCTCAGGGCTTGCGGCTCGAGCTCCGCGACGATCCGCCCCCGGCGCAGAACGAGGACGCGGTCGGCGAGCGAGAGCGTTTCCTCGGGATCCGACGAGGTGATGAGGATCGACTTACCGTCCTGGTGGGCGAGCCGCCGGACGAGCTCATACAGATCGCGTCTCGCCCCGACATCGATGCCCTGCGTCGGCTCGTCCATGAGCAGCACGTCGATGTGCTCGAGTGCCGAGAGCCAGCGTCCAACCGCGAGCTTCTGCTGGTTGCCGCCCGACAGCATCCATGCCCGAACGTCCGGATCGTCGGGCCGGAGGCGGACATCGGTGGCGGTCGCCGCGAAGACGGCGCGCTCCTTCCTGGTCTGCCGCGTGAACCAGCGACTGAGGCGACCGAAGTGGGGCAACAGCATGTTGTCGAGCGTCGACATCTTGTCGAAGATGCTCTGGCGGATCCGGTCGCCGGCGACGAGTGCGATGCCGGCCCTCAACGCTGCGCTCGGCGACGATGCCCGTAGCGGTCGCCCGCCAACCCGCACCGACCCACTGGCGATCCGCCGGCTTCCGTAGACGCCCTCGAGGAGCTCCGTCCGCCCGGAGCCGAGCAATCCGAAGACCACCAGGATCTCGCCTGGCTGCAGCGCGAGACTCGCTGGGCCGACCCCGTCGACGACGACTTCCGAGAGTTCGAGCGCCGCTCGGCCGGTCGCCTTGGCAAGGGCACGCGCGCGGGTCTCGATGCGTTGCCCTGCGGCGGGCGAGATCGCCTCGATGACCTTCGCCGGGGTGACCTTCGACACCTCATCGACCAGCACGACCAGGCCATCTCGCAGGATCGTCACCCGGTCGGCGATCGCGAAGACCTCACCGAGCAGGTGGGTCACGTAGAGGATTGCGAGTCCATCCTTCCGAAGCCGGAGCAGATGGGCGCCGAGCTGCTCGGCTTCCTGCTCGCCGAGCGCAGCAGTCGGCTCGTCGAGGATCAGCAACGTCGGCCGCCGGTGGAGTGCCTTCGCAATCTCGACGAGCTGCCGATCGCCCGCGCTCAGGCGACCGATTGGCTGATCGGGGCGAATCGGCCGGTCGAACTGCTCGAGGAGGCGCTGCGCCTCGGCATTCTGCTTGGCATTGTCGATACGAATGCCTTGCGTTCGCTCGTCGCCCAGAAACACGTTCTCAGCGACGCTGAGCGTGGGGACGAGGCTGAAGTTCTGGTAGATGACCGCTGTGCCCGCAGCGATCGCCTCGCGAGGCGTGAACCCGCGGTGCTCCGTGCCCCCGATGACGATCGTCCCGGCGTCTGGCCGGATGGCACCACTCAGACAACGAATGAGCGTCGACTTGCCTGATCCATTCGGCCCGAGAAGGGCGTGGATCTCTCCGTCGTTGACGTCGAGATCCACGCTATCCAAGACCGGCCGCGCCCCGAAGCTTTTCGTCAGGCCGCGAACCGATGTAGGCATTGGCGATGACTACTTGAGCAACGCGAAGTCAGCGAGGAGCTTGTCGATCTCGGGAGCCCCGTTCGTGATCGAGTAGACGGGCACGTCGAACGCGGGCGGATCGGCCGGCGGAGCGGTCGCGTCGCTGAGCGCGAGTTCCATGCTCTTCACGACGATCAGGTCCGCGAGGTCAACGAGGTCGATGGCCGCCGAGAACTTGATGAAACCGCCGCCTGCCTGGATCTGCTTGATGTTCTCCTCCGAACCATCGAAGCCGGCAACGTAGGTCTTTGCGGGGTCCTTGCCTGCAGCCAGGAACGCGCGCGCGATCCCACGAGCGACGTCGTCGTTCGTTCCGATGCCGATCGACATGTTCGGATGAGCCTGCAAGACGGACGTCATGACCGTCAGACCATCGGTCTCGGTGTTCGCATCCTGGAACGGAACCACCGTCGCGTCGGTGGCGTCCTCGATATCCTTCTTCAAGCCATCCCACTTGCACGCAACCGACGGGTTGGCGACGTTGGTGGAGATGAAGACCTCGGCGGTCGGATCGTTCGCCTTGATCCATTCGGTGACGTTCTGAGCCACGAGCTTGGCGGCGTCGCATGGCCCGAAGCCGAACGTTCCGTACCGGGTATCGGTCGACTGGTTGTAGGAGATCCAAATCAGGTTCTTTTCGACGGCACGCTGGGCAAGTGACTCCCACGCCGCAGGTTCATAAGGTGCCACGGTGATCGCCGGGACGCCAGCGGTGATCCACGCTTCGACGGACGGGATCATGGTCTGGAACTTGCCACCAGTCCCGTTGTCGTAGAGGGCCTCCCAGCCGCACAGGTTAGCCTGCTGCGTGATCCGCTTCTGCATGGACTGGATGATCGGCAGCTCCGAAAGCGCTGTCGCCCAGGCGAGCTGCTTCTTGCCATTGCCACGGGTGGGGGTGCCGTCCGGGCAGGTCACGTTCGGAGCCCCGGCTGCGGCCGTACTGGACGGCGCGGCTTGAGACTCGGACGCTGCCGGCGCGGTCGCAGACGGGACAGCTTGAGACGCCGTCGCGGCGGGAGCCGTCGGCGGGACAGGCGTCGCTGAACTCGAGCATGCCGCCACCAGCGTGACGATGGCAGCGAACGCTAGCGGGCTGCGGTGCATCCGCGCTCGCGCACGCCCCGCACGACCTTTGGTCGGCTCCGGGTTGAATCCCATCGTGATCGGTCCTCCTCTGACCATCCTTGATACACCGACCGGTGGACCGGTCGACCAGATTCTGGCAGCGCATCCGCCGTTGTCAAGTTCGAACGGGCAGATCCCTGGACGCGCGTGGGTTCCTGATCGACGCGCGCAATCGGCGATCGCCAGCTCTCAGGTACCTGCACGGCAAGTCGCCAGAAACCCCACCCGACCAGGGTGGACGTCCCAGTGGGCGTACTGCGAGCGGGCGGCGCGCCGGGCGCCACGGACCCCGCACCCCATGCTGACCAACCCTTCGACTCACCGAGAACGTAGACGACCTGGACCGCGTCGCAGGCCGGTATACGAGTCTACACGGACGCGGAGGGCTGTCAATCCCGGGCCTCGGCGACCTCCGAACTCTCGGCGTTCCGCGCGCGAGGGCCCCCGGGGACGACGAGACCCTCCTTTCGTTGACGGGGCGACTCCATGGCGGCTATCCTTTGGTCGACCGGTCGTCCAGTAGCTTGTGCGCGGCAGGCCCCGCGCTGCGAACGCCTGACCGAAGGAGTCTCGACATGGAGCTGCTCGGGTACGCGGATCGGCGTTCGTGTCGACCCGGCGACACGCTGACCTTGATGGTGAGCTCGGATGCGCCGGAGGTCGAAGCCGAACTGTTTCGCTTCGTCGACGGCAGCCCTGAGCCACCGTTTGTGGACGCCCCGTCTGAAGCCATCAACCCGCGGGTCGTCGCCCGAGCGGCCGGCCGCCTGCAGCGCTCACCCATCGGTTCGCGGGCTGACCTCCCGCTACCCGGGGATTGGGAATCTGGCGGGCAGGCAATCGTCCGGTGCTGGATCTTCCCGACGACGCCTGGCGAACCCGAGGGGGCCTCCGGCGAGGTGTCCGGCGACAACGTCAGGATGACGGGAAAGCTGATCCCGGTCGAGCGGCGCCGGCAGGTCGTGTGGGCGATCGGCTCGGACGCCGCCGGGCCAAGCCTCGCCCTGGTGCTCCTTCCGGACGGCCGGCTCGCGGTCGAAACCGAGGGGCAAGTGACCGTGGCCACTGAGGAGAGCATTCGCGCTCGGACGTGGTACGGAGTGGTTGTGACCGTGGCTGGCGAACGGGTCACGCTCGATGTCTCGGCGGCCGTCGGTCACTGGTATACGACGTCCTCGGCCGAGCGCGTGACCGGTAGGCGTGCCGGGTGGCGGCTCGAACGAACAACCCTCATGCGGCTTGGCGCATGGCGGACCGACGGCCCCGGCGAGACCTATAACGGCAAGATCGCCCGCCCCGGGATCTCCGCCGGCGATCCTGCCGGCGTCGGGGCCAGCCTGCTCGCCGAGCATGTCCCGTTGCCCGAACCCTTGGTTGCGGAATGGGATCCATCTCTCGAGACGGCGTCAGAACGTATCCTCGACACCGGCCCGAGTGCGCTGCACGGCCGGACGGTCAACCTGCCCACCCGTGCCGTGACCGGTCCGTTCTGGACCGCGGCCTCATCGGGGATCGGCAAGCTGGGTCCGCAGCACGATGCCGTGCACTTCCACGCCGACGACGTCGGCGATCTCGGCTGGGAGCCCACCCTGAGGCTGCACGTGCCGGAGGACCTGACGAGCGGCGTCTACGCAATTCGCCTCTCGGCGCAGGACGAGCGGATGCACATCCCCGTCTACGTGCGACCCGACGAGCCTCGTGCCCGCGTCGCGTTCCTCGCGCCGACCAACACCTACCTCGCCTATGCCAACCACCGGATGTTCCTGGGCAACAACGAGCTCAACCACTACATCGCGTCCCATCCCGTCGAGCCGAACGAACGTGACCTCCTGGTGCTTGACTACCCGTTTCTCGGTCGCTCCATCTACGACCTCCACGACGACGGTGGTGGTGTCAGCCTGGCCACATGGCGCCGTCCCCTGGTGAGCTTCGAGCCGGCCGCCAGGGACTTCCTCGCGGCCGGACCCAGGCACCTGGCGGCTGACCTGTATATCGTCGGTTGGCTCGAACGGTCGAACATCGCCTACGAGGTGCTGACCGACGAGGACCTCGAGGCCGAAGGAGTCGCCGCGCTACGGCCGTACGACGTCGTGATCACGGGATCACATCCCGAGTATTGGTCGCGGCGAATGATGGACGGCCTCCAGGAATATCTCATCTCCGGTGGCAAGCTGATGTACCTCGGGGGCAACGGCTTCTACTGGATGACGAGCTTCGGCCCCGACCTCTCGTATATCGAGGTGCGGCGGGGCCACCAGGGCACCCGAGCCTGGGACTCGGATCCCGGCGAAGGGGTCCACGCGACAACGGGCGAGCCCGGGGGCCTGTGGCGCAACCTCGGGATCTGTCCCCAGTCCGTCGTGGGCGTGGGCATGGCCGCGCAGGGCTGGGGCGGGGGCCGAGGCTACAAGCGCCTTCCGGACAGCTTCGACCCGCGTGTCGCCGCGTTCTTCGAAGGCATCGGTCCCGACGAAACGATCGGCAGCTTCGGGTTTGTCATGTGCGGAGCTGCCGGAGATGAGGTCGACAGGATGGATCGCGCGCTCGGCACACCGCCTCACGCGCTCCGGCTGGCCACGTCCGAGACCCTGCCCGATGAGTACCAGCTGGTGGTCGAGGAGGTCCGCAACATGGTGCCCGCATTCGGTGGCACGATGTGCGATGCCGTGCGCAGCGACATGGTGTGGTTCGACCTTCCAGGCGGCGGCGAGGTGTTCTCGGTCGGATCCGTCAGCTGGGCTGCTGCGCTCGGGTGGCGGGCCGGAGACAACAACGTCTCCGTTCTCAGCACCAACGTGCTGCGCTCCATGCTGGATCGTGAACGCGGGTCGGCGGTCACGTCACAGGTACTGGACGCGACCGTCCCGGTCGGCGATCGGGCGTGACGGGCACCGGCCGGCTCGAGGCCATGCTCGCGGTCAAGGGCCGCTAGCCGGACGTGGTGGCGCGCGGCCGCGGCTGCCCGCCGGGGTCGCGGGATCGGTCCGCACGGTGAGGAGACGGTCGGGCGCCTCGCTGTTCGTCCCGCTCGAGCTGGCGGCGAGCTCGTCCGCCGACGCGTACGGGCCGGTGCCAACGGGTGTCTGCTGGCACCCGGTCCTCGAACAGGTCCTGCGGTCGCTGCCCGGTGGTTCTCAGCGGTTCTGGGGCATCCCGTTCCGGCTCGCCCCCGCTCGCTCGACCCGGCGCTGGATCTGGCTCACGCCGGAGCGCCCTGCAGTCGCGCTCCGGCTGGACCAGCCGGTGCGCGCCTCGTCCTTGGTCGTGGCGCACTTCGCGACCCCGGCCCCGGAGACCAGGAGCGCGACGACAGGCTTCCCCACGGGCCGACCAGACGATCCCGGCCGTCACCTCGCCGACTACATGGTTCGCACCCGTGGCGGGACGGAAACGACCTACCCGATCCGTCTGCGCTTCGAGATCATGGACGTCCTCGTCGGCTGGGGCCAGCTCCCGTTCGCTGCGCGTCCACACCGCGAAGCCCGGAAGCTTGACCCTGCTGGCCCGCACGCCCCGGGTGGCTGGGGCCGCGACCAGACGGGCGCCGAGCTCCCGATGTACGCGGGCATCGACGTCGATCGCCTCACCCCGGGGATCATCGGCAACTACTGGCTCACCACGCTGTCGCTGCCAGCAGATGCCGAGGACGTTTCGACCATCTCGTTGCGCCTCCGCGGCACGACACCCGTCGCCGTTGCGGGGCTCACCGCGTCGCGGGCGATCGATGACCCCCTTGTTCGACGTTCCGCCCGGATGGCGCTCCTCCAGGGCGCGAGTCGGGTGCGTCTTGACCTCGATCTCGGCGTGGTGGCCCGCGACACGCGGGTGCGCGCGACGACAGCCGCGTGGCTCGATGACCCCGCCGCCGGGCTGGGCGCGGAGCTACGGGCCACGGGCGACCGCCTCATCGAGTTCACGTCGAGCCACGATGCATCGATCACCGTGGGTGACGGGACGATCCCCATACGACACCTGTTGGGAGGTCGCCCAATTCGCGTCGGCGGAGCGCGGATCAGGCTCCTGCCACCGGTCGACCGCCCCGTGCGCGTGCGGGTCATCGACGAGACGACGGGTCGCCCGACTCCTGCGCGCGTTCACTTCCGCACCGCCGAAGGGCGCTACCTGCCACCGGACGGCCATCCTCGCGAGGTCGGCACCGGCTGGTTCGAGGATCATGGTCCCGACCTGCGCCTCGGCTCCATGGACTATGCGTACGTCGATGGCCAGTGCGTCGTCCGCTGTCCCGTCGGGACGGTGTACGCAGAGGTCAGCAAGGGCTTCGAGCTCGAGCCCGTCCGCCGTGCGGTCGAGGTCGACGCCACCACGGATGAGCTGGAGCTCGTCTTGCGGCGGGGCGTGCAGTGGCAGCAGCAGGGCTGGCTGACCGCCGACACGCACGTGCATTTCGTGTCGCCCGAAACGGCCCGGATCGAGGGAGCGGCGGAGGGCGTCGACCTCGTCAACCTGCTGGTCGCGAAATGGGGAGACCTGTACACCAACGTGGGCGACTTCGCCGGGACGCGTCAAGGCCCGGACGACGGGACGATCGTGCGCGTCGGCAGCGAGAACCGCCATCACTTCCTCGGTCACCTGCTGCTCCTCGGCCCGGATGCGCTCGTCCATCCACTCTCGGCGGGCGGTCCGAACGAAGCATCATTGGGCGAGGAGACGGGCAGCGGCTTTCTCGGCTCTTGGGCGGACCAGGCTCGACGCGCGGGCGGTCTGGCGGTCGTCCCCCACTTTCCCAACCCTTACAGCGAGGTCGTCGCCGCCGCGCTTCTGGGACGTATCGACGCCGTCGAGATCAAGGACTTCACGTGGGGTCTCGACTCGTTCGGCGTCGCGGAATGGTATCGGCTCCTGAACGTCGGGTGCCGCATCCCGGCCGTGGGCGGCACCGACAAGATGAGTGCCGGGATGCCGATCGGCGGCATTCGGACATACGCCGACATCGGCGGCGAGGCACGATCGTTCGACGCCTTCAAGAAGGCTGTACGCGCGGGGAGAACCTTTACCACGAGCGGCCCGCTCGTCGCACTCGATGTCGACGGAGCTGGGCCTGGCGACGAGAAGTCGGTGGTCGGCCGAACGCATCTTGAGGTCAGCGCGCGGGCGGAGTCCATCTATCCCCTGGGCTCGCTCGAGCTTGTCCAGGACGGGCGGGTGGTGGCCCGCGCCGACGCCGGCGGCGCCCGGTTTGCGCACGTCTCGCTCCGCCTGCCGGTCGGTCGGAGCCGATGGATCGCGGCTCGCGTCTCGAGCCCCGTTCGCGCATGGCATGTGTGGCCGATTCTCCTGGCGGCGCACACGTCGCCCGTCTACCTCGTCGGTGGGCGCCCGCCGGCACCGGCCGGCGATCGGGCGTTCCTCCAGACAATCCTCGAGGGGTCGCTGGTCTGGATCGACCGGGTTGGACAGCCCGAGTCGGCGACATCGCTCGAACCCTTGCGCCGATCGCTCGCCCAGGCGATGGACGTCCTCCGGGCCGATCGGCCCGCGCGGGCGACACGCGCCGGGTCGAGCTGAGCATCCATTGGCTGTCGCGGGCCGCGAACGCCTGATCGAAGGAGTCGTTGACGTGGAGCTGCTCGGGTACGCGGATCGCCGCTCATGTCGACCCAACCAAACCCTCACAGGCACCGCACGCATCCGTCCCGCCCGGCGATCAGCATGACGGGCGCCGGCCGGCTGGAGGGCAAACGAACATTCATCACCGGGGCGGGCTCCGGGATTGGCGCGGCAACGGCGCTGCTGTTCGCCCGCGAGGGTGCACGGGTCGGACTCCTGGGTCGTCGGCGAGAGCTCCTCGAGGCCGTCGCGAGCCGCATCCGCGACGCCGGGGGCGAGGTGCTCGTCCTCCCGGGGGATGTCTCCCGGGAGACCGACGTCGAACGAAGCGTGGCCGCACTCGTCGAGGCGTGGGGTGGGCTCGATGTGGTGGTGGGCGTGGCGGGGATCGAGCCCTGGGACCGCGGTGATGCCCCGGTCGATCGCCTCGACCTCGCCGTCTGGTCCGAGGTCATCGGCGTCAATCTGACCGGGATGTTTCTGACGTGCAAGCATGGGATCCGGGCGATGCTGCGCAGCGGCGGCGGGTCTGTCATCGTGACCGGGTCGCCCACCGGCCTGTACGGAAGCGCGCTCGGGCAGCACGCATACAGCGCCAGCAAGGCCGGCTGCCATGGGTTGGCCCGCGCGATGGCCAGCGAGTTCGCCGCGGACGGTATCCGCGTGAACTGCGTCGTCCCCGGCTTCATCGATACTCCGATCACTGCCGGCGTGTTCGAGAATGCGACGTGGCGTGAGCGGGTCGTGAAGGGCATTCCGGTCGGGCGGGCGGGCCGGCCAGAGGAGGTCGCCGCCTTCAACCTGTGGCTTGCCTCCGATGAGGCCTCGTATGCGTGCGGCGGCATGTTCATGATCGACGGGGGTTCGACGGCGGCCTAGCCAGGATCGTGCGGTCGGTCCCGACCGCTGTGGCTTTCCTGCCCCCCGATGCTGGCGCGCCGATGCTGCCCCCGTCTCGCGATCGACGCACCCGGTCGCCCCGCCCGGGACCAGGAAGCGGCCCAGGAGATCATTGCCGACGCAGGGGCCCTGGTTGATCGGGCCGCCGGCCATGCCACCTGCCGCCTGCCCCCGCAGCCCTGATGCCCAAGCGGGTATGGTATACCGGTCAACCACGCCAGTGGGCCGCGGCGGCATGCACCGGGGGATGGAGCTCCCGTGGACCACCGGGCAAGAGAGGTGTCCAGGGTGCCCTCGCTGACCGACCTTGAGTGGCTTCATGGTCGCAACGCTGCTCCACTCGAGCCGCTCATCCTCCACGCCGGACCGCTCATGGTCGAGTTCGAGCAGGGCGACCTGCGCTACCTGCGGTGGCGTGATCGCGAACTCATCCGGCGCATCTACGTCGCCGTCCGCGACGCGAACTGGAACACCATCCCCGGGGACATCCGTGGTCTGGTGATCGACGCTGCTCACGATCACTTCCGGATCAGGTTCGAGTCGTCGCACCGCGCGGATGACGTCGCGTTCGACTGGCTGGGAACGATCGATGGGCGGCCCGACGGTTCGCTGGCGTACACGATGGACGGCACGGTCCGATCGCGATTCCGCTACGGACGCATCGGCTTCTGCATCCTTCACCCGGTCGAGACGCTGTCAGGCCGCCCGTATCGCGCCATGACCCCGGCGGGTCCGGTTGACGGCACGTTTGGCGACGTCATCGAGCCCCAGGCCGAGGTGGACGGCTGTTTCGTGCCGATCACACCCTCGTTCTCGAGCGTCCAGGTGTCACTCGCCGGCGGAACCGAGCTGACCGCGCGGTTCGAGGGCGACCTGTTCGAGGTCGAGGATCAACGCAACTGGACAGACGGATCGTTCAAGACGTACTGCACACCCGGGTCGCTGGGCTATCCGTTCGACGCGACGCCCGGTGAGGTGCTCCGTCAGCGCGTCGAGCTGTCGTTCGGGCTGCCGGACGCCCTCCACGGGCGAACTCGGTCGACCTTGCCGACCCCAGCGGAAGTTCCGACGCTGCAGGTTGGAGAGCCCGTGAACCGGCTGCCGCGTATCGGGTTCGGGCTGTCCTCCAGCGGCCAGACGCTCAGCCCGCGAGAGGCCGCGCTGCTGCGCGTCCTCCGCCCGGCTCACATTCGGGTCGACCTCCACCTCGGGAACGCCGACTGGCGATCGGAGTGGGACCGGGGCCGCTCGGCCGCCGAGGCAGCCGGCAGCGCCCTCGAGGTCGCGCTGTTCCTCGGCGACGACTCGCTCGACGAGCTCGCGGAATGCATGGCTGGCGCCCGGATCGCGCGGTTCCTCGTCTTCCACGAGGCCGAGGCCAGTGTCGGTTCCACCTCGTCGCGGTGGCTCGATCTCGCCCGGCGGCACCTCGCTGCCCGCGCCCCGGGTGTGCCGTTTGCCGGTGGCACGAGCGGAAACTTCGCGGAGGTCAACCGCGACCGGCCGGATCCATCCGCCTACGATGCGCTCTCGTACACCATCAATCCTCAGGTCCATGCCAAGGACGAGCGATCGATGGTCGAGGGCATCGACGCGCAGGGTGACACCGTGCGCACGGCACGGACGTTCATGCTCGGTCGCCCGATCGTCATTTCGGCGGTCACGCTCAGGCCGCCCTACAACCAGGCCGCGACCGTGCCCGAGAGCCGACCGGATGCAGGTGAGCTGCCACCCGAGGTCGACCCCCGGCAGCCCTCGCTGTTCGCTGCCGCGTGGACCGTGGGCAGCCTGCGGTCGCTCGCGAACGCGGGCGTCGCAGCCCTCACGTACTTCGAAACGATCGGCTGGCGGGGCCTCGTCGAGTCCGAGCGCGGGTCGGCGCTGCCGGATCGATTCCGATCCATGCCGGGAATGATCTTCCCCGTGTACCACGTATTCGCGGCAATTGCCGACCTGTCGGACCCTGGTATCGCCGAGGTGCTCGGGACCCGCTCGAGCCGGCCTCTCGAGCTCGACGGCGTCGCGCTCCGGACCACCGACGGGACCCGGATCCTGGCCGCCAACCTGACGCCACGACCGGTCCGCGGCCGTGTCACACCGTTGCCCGATGGGCCTATCGCCATCCGGCGGATCAACGTCGAGACCGCGCGCGCGGCAGCGGCCGATCCGGCGGTCATCGGCGAGACGTCAGCAGCCGAGCTCGTCCGGAACGGCGCGGCGGATCTCGAGCTCGGACCATACGAGGTGGTCCGGATCGAATTCGCGCTGATCGCCGCCTGGACCTAGCGGGCGCTGGCGGCCGGCTGCCCGAGGGCCCGCTTCGCGACCTCGACCGCCGAGCCTGCGTCGGGCGCGTAGCCGTCGGCGCCGATCTCGGCGGCGAACTCGGCCGTGACCGGGGCGCCGCCGACGATGACCCGGACGTCACCGAGACCGGCGGCGCGGATGGCCTCGACCACGTCCCGCATCCCGACCATCGTGGTGGTCAGCAGGGCGGAGATCCCGACGAGACGGGCGTCGTGCTCGCGGGCAGCCGCGACGAACTGGTCGGCCCCGACGTTGCTGCCGAGGTCGATCACCTCGATGTTGGCACCCTTCCACATCATCGCGACGAGGTTCTTGCCGATGTCGTGGAGGTCGCCCTTGATCGTGCCCACGACGGCTCGCGTCTCGGGCCTGATCCCTGCCCCGGTGAGCTGGGGCTCGAGGATCGCGGTCGCCTCCTTCATCGCGCGGGCGCTGATGAGCATCTCGGGCACGTAGATCTCGTTGCGCTGGAACCGGCCCCCGACGATGTCCATCGCCGCGGTCATCGCGTCGAGGATCGTCTGGGGCGCGAGGCCGGCGTCGATCGCCTCGGTGGTGAGCCGGACGGCGGTCGCGCGGTCACCCGCCTCGATCGCCGCCGTCAGGGCTGCAAGGTCCGCCACGGTCGTCACTCCTGTGCTCATGTCGCTCGTTCTCTCAGGCCGCGCCTGGGGTGGGTTTCAGGTGTCGCTCATCGGTCGCGCGTTGGATGGCGGTCAGCTCGCGCAGCACGTCATCCGGGAGCGGTGGCACCTCGTGGGTGGCGAGGATCCCGAGCACCTTGTCGCGTGCGCGGGACTCGAGGGTCCGCCTTCCGCCGGCCTCCCACACCGGCCGCCGGCTCTCACGCTCAGCGAGCTCGAGGTCGAGAAATACGCCGGCCCGGAGGGCGTCGAGGGTGTGCTCGTCCGAGAGGTAATCCCCGCGCGGGCCGACCCGGCAAATCGCATCGAGCGCGAGTGAGGCGTCGTCGACCGTGATCCCGCGCTGGAATCGACGGGCGATCCGCACGAGCTCATCGTCGATGACGAGCTGCCACGGGCTCAAGGTCATGATGCTCTCGATGCAGCCCGCACCCACCAGCAGCTTCCCGCCGGCCATGACCTCGAAGATCATGTTCTGCGCCTTCTGGTAGAGCGTCTGCGCGCTCGTGAAGCCGTCCGTGTCAAACCCGATCGCCGACGTCGGCAGGCCGAACAGCTCGCTGCCGAGCTGGCAGATGGCCCCGAGCATGAGCGCCGACTCAGGCGCGCCGCACATGGCCTCGGCCGTTCGCATGTTGCCGACGACCGGATCGATGAAGAACGCGACGGGGTGTCCCGGCCGCGCTGCCTCGATCAGGGCGAGGGTGCCCAGCTCCTCCGCGAGGTTCTGGGCAAGGGACCCTGCGAGCGTGAGCGGCGAGGTCACGCCGACGATCGACATGACCGCGATGTCGAGCGGGATGCCGTACTCGACCGCGAGCAGGATCTGGGCGGCGTTGTCGGCATCGTGGTAGAGCGGGTTGTACGGCGATACCATGTGATGGATCGGCGGCCGCGCTGCGAGCTCGGCGCGGCTGCCCCGAAGGGCGAGCAGCATCTCGACCTGCGCCCGGAAATTCTCGACGCTGGACGCGCCGTGCACCGAGCACTTGCGCTGACTCTCGAGCATCACGCGGAAGCTGTGCACGTCGCCCGTGGTGGCGGGCACGTCGCGGGCGGCATTCATGTTGGCGAGCATCATGGTCGGCAGGGCGTCGATGAGCGTGCACCAGTCACGCCAGTCCGCGATGTGCGCCTCGCGATACTGCCCGGTATCGGCGTCGAGGTACCCAGTGCAGCCACCGGCCGTTCGCGCGTACACCTCGCCGTCGAGGGCGAGCGTGACGTCAAACTCCGGGTCCCGGCCGTGGTATGTGAGCGTCCGCGGGATCAGGGCGACCGTCCGGGCCACGAGATCCGGCGGAAACCGGACCAATGACGTTGCACGGTCAACTCGCGCCCCGGCCGCCTCGAGGACGTCGAGCGCCGCCGGCAGCTCGATCCGCATACCGACCTCGTCGAGCACCCGGACGGCCGTTTCGTAGACCCGTTCCAGGTCGGCCCGAGACAGGATCTTGAGCGCTGGTTGCATCGCATTCTCCGGGGACGCCAGTGGTATACCGGTCGACCAGAGGCTAGTTGACCAAGAGCCCGTCGTCAACGCCCGGGGGGTGAGCGGATCCGTCGGGCGGCGCGCCTAGCTCTCGGTTTTCGCGTCCTCGTGCTCGGCGAGCGTCCGCTCGAGACGTTCGGTCGCGTGCGCCATGTGCCCTTCCATCGCGGCCTGTGCCGCCTTCGCATCGCCCGCCTCGATCGCGCGCAGGACCGCCTGGTGCTCCGAGGTCGTCTCGCGGGGTTCTGGCGAGTTGTAGACGACCCGCCTGATCCAGACCTGGAGCAGCGTGCGGATGCTCGTCATGATCTGCTGCAGCGTCTCGTTGCCGGCGGCCCGAGCCATCGCCTCGTGGAATGCCAGGTCGGCGGCGATGAATGCATCCCGCTCGGTCGTCTCGGCCATGACGCCGGCGGTTCGCCGCATCTCCGCGAGCTCGGCCTCACCCCGCCGCTCGGCCGCCAGTCCGGCGATCACGACCTCGAGATAGTGCCGGGCCTCGACGAGGTCCGTCGCGCGCTTCACGCCCAGGAGGAGGCCCCACTCGATCGCGACGGGGAGAAACGGCGAGTCGGTCCGCCGGAGGTAGGTGCCGTCTCCCTGGCGTACGTCGAGAAGACCGAGGACCGTCAGTGACTTGAGCGCCTGGCGAACGATCGACCTGCCGACGCCGAGCGCCTCGGCCAGCTTCCGCTCCGAGGGCATCCTCTCGCCCGGCTCGATCGTCCCGGACAGGAGGTAGTCGAGCAGCCGCCGGGTGATCTCGGAGGTCAGTGGCTCGCGCGCGCTCAGGTCGATCCGCTCGAGCTCCGAAAGCTCACTCATGGCTGCGCACCTCGTCTCGCTGCTCGTTGTCCCGGACGTCGCTGTTCATCGTGACGGGTTGCTGGCCCACCCCATACGGCAAAGTCGCACGCCGCGACGACCGACGCTCCGGAGGAAGCCACCCGAACGTTTCCTCGTCACTCGCTGACGGCCGGTGCTCCAGGCCCACGAACCCGCGATACGGAGAGGCATCCAGGGCGGCCAGGACCCGTTCGAACGCGATCTCGCCGGTTCCCGGGTGGAGTCTTCCCGGGACGTCCGCGATCTGGACGTGCCCAAATCGGTCGGCAAACCGTTCGATCCGATGGATCAGATCGCCCTCTGCCCGCTGCACGTGATACACGTCGAACAGGACGGCGACAACCTCACCCGACGCCGCGTAAACCGCATCGGCGAGAGCGACCGCGGCCTCGATCGTGTGGATCCCGAAGCGCGGGAAGTCGATCGGGTTGAGGGCCTCGACGACGATGATGGCGTCGACCAGCGCCGCACGCCGAGCCGCGAGCGCGAGGTTGGCGACCGCCGTCTCGGCGAGGGTCTCGGGCGCAACGTCGTCGGGCGGGTTCCCGTACAGCGCGTTCAGGACCCGGCAACCGGTCCTGGAGGCGATGGCCAATGCGGCATCGAGATTGTCGGAGAACCGTGACGCAGGTCCGGGAATGGCGACCAGCCCGTGCTCGCCCGCGGCCGGGTCGCCCGAGGTCAGGTTGAGCGCGACCAGCTGCTGGCCTGCCTCCCCGATCGCGTCGACGAGGCCGTCGACCTCGGCGGGCGAGGGTACCTCCAACGGGAACGGCCACCACAGCTCCACGGCATCGAACCCGAGGGCCGCGCCGGCCGCTGGACGCGAAAGCAGCGGCAGGTCTGGGAAGAGAATCGAGAGGTTCGCGTCGAACCACATCGTCTGGGCTTCTTTCAGCGCGTTCGTGCCGCGTCGACCGTGGCCTCGAGCCGCCGGACCCGCTGGTTGCGCTCGCGCGCAAACCGCTCCAGCGCCGCGAGGATGTGATCCGGATCGAGATGGGCCTCCTCGATGACCTCCTCGAGGCTTCCGCCCGTCCGCCACCGGTTATCCCAGTCCGCGGACAGGGAATAGTCGCGCACGAGCGGGCCTTCCGCCCAGTCGTGCATCAGCTGGAACGCCCCGTTCGTGATCACCATGGCATCCCAGCGATCAACGTCGGCCACGACGCCCATGCGGTAGGCCTCAGGCTGGAGCCGGAACAGCTGCGGACTGATTGCCGCCACGATCTTGACGTTGATCTGCTTCTCGTCAAGCGCCGGGAGGATCGAGACGAGGTTCGCGGTCGGTGACGTTCCGCGGATGAACACCGTCCCATGCCTTGGCTGATCCGGACGGAAGTCGCGGAGCACGTACGCGCCGCGCGCAGCTTCGAAGTGGGACGGAATCCCCAGCGCGACCCGATCGGGGGTCTCGATCGGCGGCCGCGTCAGGTGCAAGGCGACAATCGACGCGGAGGTGGCGAGCGCCGCGGCGAGGACCACCGGGACCTCGTTGTACTCCCACGGATGGAGGTCGATGACCATGCCCTCGGGGAACAGTTGGGTGACCCCTGGGCTGAAGACGCCGAAATGGGTGCGGGAATCCTCGGCCGTCTCGGGACCCGAGTGACCGGCCACGTAGATCAGCTTGCCCAGCTTCAGCTCAGTGTCCTGGGCCAGCTGGCTGAACAGGCGCAGCGGGCCGTACTTCAAATATGAGAAGGAGCCGTAGGTGCTGCAGGCGCCCCAGAAGCCGTTGAACTGGGTCAAGGGGTCCTCGGAGAGGTTCACGCTGGCCATCCCGGCCATGATCCCGGCGTTCGCGAACTCCGTGATCTCCTGGGGCAGGACCGTGCCACGCGGATTGGAATCACGCTCGTACCAGCCCCAGCCGGGCAGCTCGTTCCACGGCTTTCCGAAGCCGGCGATGTTCGTCGACTCGGCCAGATCGGCGGAGCAGACGACGAAGAGCGGCCGGCCATGCGCCTTGCGGGCATAGGCATTGACCCACGAACCCCAGGCTCCGAGCGCAGCTCGGTTCGGCGCGCGATCGCCCGGCGCCCGGTACATCTCCGCCGGGTAGTTCCGGTAGTCGTAGATGACCGGGTCGTCGAAGACCGATGCCCCACGGTCATCGGCCGACCCGAGATTGAAGGTGCCGATGGTCTCGGGCACCGAGTCGGCGATCTGGAGCAGGCGATCGGAGAGCCAGCGGACGAGCGCCGGGTCGCGCCGAAGCACGCTCATTGCCACGCTGAAGTTTGCGCTGGCCTGGGCATCTCTCGCCGCGGGGTCGGCCGGGACGGCCGCGTCGACGCCCTCATATGTGACTCCGTAGCGTTCCATGAACTCCCGGCGAACGGCCCAGAACGCGGGGCTGTTGGTGGGGTGAGGGGTGCCATGCGAGGCCGAGTCGGACTTGCCGTACCCGCGGCCCTTGCGCGTCCTGAACCAGGCGGCCGTCGGAGTTCGCGCCGCGTTGTCCCCGCGAGCCGCCTCGAGCACGGTGCGAAGGACGGGCCCCCAGTTCATGCCGTCGTCCGTCCCTACCACGCGCCAGCCGTAGGGCCGGAACCAGTCGTCCGGCGTGCCATGGACGACCGAGGAGGCCGCGCGCTCATCGATGCCGAAGTCATTCCAGTCGATCAGGAACACCAGGTTCGAGAGGCCGAGGCCCCAGGCCGAATTCTTGGTCTCGTGGGCGGCGCCCGGCGTCAACCCACCCTCGCCTTCGACCGCGAAGACCCTGACTTCCTCGCAGCCCGCGAGCTTCAGCGCCAGGGCCTCGCCGGCCGCAGGCGGCATGCCGTGGCCCGACGGACCGGTGTTCGACTTCAGGAACAGCGTCTTGCCGGCCATCTCGGCATGACCCGGCAAGCCGCCTCGGCGTCGCAGGCGGAGCAGGTCTTCCCACACGAGGGCCCAGCGGCCGTCATCCGGGAATGCGAAGCGCTCGTCGCCATCCAGGTCGCGTCGGGCACGCAGCCCCTCGTTCAGCACGGCAAGCGTGGCGTACACCAGGGGGACGGTGTGCCCGGCCGATAGGACGAAGCGGTCCCCGAATCGGCGCCACGGGCGCTGGATGTCCCACCGCATGGCGCCCGAAAGCAGCGTCGCCAGCATGAGGTGGACCTTCGAGCGGGAGCCGCCGGGATGACCCGATCCGCGGTAGTTCAATGCCAGGTCGATGCACTCGTCAACGATGTCCTTGATGACCTCGTACCGGGCAGTGTCCAACGCTGCCGCAGCGTAGAGCTCATCCACTGTGGGCCGGGTCAGTGCCTCCACCCCGTTCGTCCTCCTGAATCCCGGTGTGCCCCTTGGCACCCTCGTGCGAGCGACGACTCCGCGACTCGCCGGCGACCTACTGGTCGACAGGTTGACCAATCGACCAGTTGGCGTAGTGTACATCGTCCCACCCGCGGATCCCAGCCTTGCGTCAATGGCAGACGCCGGCGGGCCCTGGCCGCTGCCGTTACGGCAAGCCCGACCAAGCGTCCGGCTCCTCAATCAGCGCCACGATGCGGCCCAGGCAACGGGCTGCATCGGCGCCATCTGCCACGCGGTGGTCGAACGTCAGCGACAGGACGGCCCGCCGGCCACCGGATCCCGACAGGGCGGCTGCGCCGATGCCGAGCACGCCGCTCTGGGGCGGCGTGATGATCGGATTGAACGATTCGACGCCAAGTGCCCCGAGGTTGGTGATGGTGAACGTGGCGCCGGCGAGGTCACCGGGCGTCGATCGCCCCTCCCGCGCACGATCGACCATGGACCGCAGATCCTCATCGAGGTCCTCGATCGACCTGGCGTCCGCGCCCCGGAGGACAACCGCCGACAGCCCACGCGGTGTGTCGACCGCGACCGCGACGTTCCGCGACGGATGAACGAGCACCGCGCGCCGATCCTCGACCCACGACCCGTTCAGCAACTCGTGATCGACGAGGCCCAGGGCCACCGCCTTCGCCAGGATGGCATCGATTGTCGGCCGCCCGCCGTGCTCGGCCGAGCGTTCCCGCAAACCGAGCAGGGCATCGAACCTCGCCGTGCGATGGAGCGTGACCGCCGGGATGGTTCGCCAGGCCTCGGCCATGCGGCGGGCGACGACCCGCCGTACCGGGCTCAGCGATCGGAGTGATCCGTCCGCTGCGACCGAGGACGGTGCATCTTCGGCCATCAGCTTGCCGCGCTGGCTGGCCGGAGCATGCCGAGCGCAAGGCGCACGACGTCGTCGGACGACATGCGATACCGCCAGACCAGGTCGTTCACGTGGCCGGTATGGATGAAATCCTCGGGGTCGCTGCCGATCGCGCCGACGGGAACCCCGATGCCGCGGGCGACGAGCGCTTCGGCCACCAGCGAATGGAGGCCGCCGCTCGTGCAATGGTTCTCGAGGGTGATGAGCACCGAGCTCCGACCAGCCAGGTCGTACAGCAGGTCGCGATCAAAAGGCTTGAGGCTCGGATGGTGGTCATGCCGGACGGCGATCCCCGCTGCCCGCAGCTTCTCGGCGGCGAGGCGCGCCGTGTGCAGCATGTACCCGGTCGAGACGAGGCCGACATCGGCGGCGTCGCCCGAGACGGTGACCCCCGCCCCCACGCGGAACTGGTAGCCCTCGAAGATCTCGTTCTCTTCGACCTCGCAGCGGACCATCCGCAGATAGAAGGGTCCGGGTGTCTCGACCGCGACTCGCAGCGCTTGGCGCATCTCGAGATTGCAGCCCGGCTCGATCACCGTCAGGCGCGGGATCCGCAGCACGACCCCGAGCTCCTTGTCGCTCTGATGGGTGGCGCCCGCCTTGCCGGTGAACAGGCCCGCATAGGCAGCCAGGACCTTGACGTCCAGGTTGCTGTAGGCGACCGTCACGTAGAGCTGGTCGAGGAAGCGCCGGGTGAAGGCGTCGAACGTACAGGGGCAGGCGACGTACCCTTCCTGGGCAAGGCCGGCCGCCATGCTCAGCATGTTCTGCTCGGCGATACCCGCCTTGACCAGTTTGGCCGGATGGAAGTGTTCGAAGATGTGAAGGCCGGTCGAGCTTCGGAGGTCGGCGTCGAGGGCGAGGATACGCGGATGCTCGGTCGCCAGGTCGGCGAGCGCGAAGCCCATCTCGTACCGCATCTCCTTGTTGGCCTGCCGGTCGGGCATGATGAACTGCGCCATCGTCCGACTCCTACTGCTGCCGATCCACGATCGTCTCCGGCCCCGCGTGGACGGGTGGGACGATCTCGATCGCGCGCTTGAGGGCCTCCGGAAACGCCCGGGGAACCCCAAGCCGGCTGCCGTCCTGCTCCCATAGCTCGTCGATCCACAGCCCGGCAGCCTCGACGCTCCTGGGTGCCGACGTGTGCCAGTTCGGGTTGAACTGGCACTCGCGGACCTTCTTGCCCTTGACCGTGTTCAGGATGATGGCGCTCGGCTTGCCGCGGCGCTGGACGGCGACACGGTCGAACACGTCAACGAGCTCCGCGACGTCGTGCCCGTTGGCGGTCTCGTATACCGCGAGGTTGAACGAACGAAGCTTGTCGGCGAGCGGCTCGAGGCTCATGTCCTGGCTGAGGAATCCCTTGGCCCCCAGTTTGTTGCTGTCAATGACGAACACGAGGTTGTCGAGCCGGTAGTGACCCGCAGCCATGAACGCCTCCCAGACCGAGCCCTCGTTGCACTCGCCGTCGCCGAGGAGCGTGTACACGATCCGGTCGGCGTGATCTGGCCCGTTGAACCGGAGCCCCAGGGCCCGCCCGACGGCAACGCCCGGGATCTGGCCCAGCGACCCACCGCTGACCTCGATCCCCGGCGTGACCGTGGAGTCGGGGTGGGACTCGAGGCCCGAGTCCCAGCTCCCGTAGTACTTGAGCCGCTCGATCGGGAAGTACCCGTGCATCGCAAGGACGGTGTAGACGGCCGGGCACGCGTGCGCCTTCGACAGGTAGAAGACGTCGCGCATCGGCCAGGCTGGCTCACGCGCATCGAACCGCAGCACGTAGTTGAACAGGACGGCCAGGAACTCGGCTTCTGAGAAGCTGCCACCGGGATGGCCGAGCGCCCCGCACGTCATCTCCCAGACGCTGTAGCTGCGAATGAGGTAGGCCAGCGTCTCCGAGCTCCTGAGGAGCTCGGCGTGCTCGGGATGGAACGGCAGCGAGTCCCGGCGCACGCGCGCATCTGCTCGGAACGGCGACCAGAGCCGTCCCACGTCGAAGGCGTCGAACGCACCCGTCCCAGTGTCACCGACTGTGTCCGCCGGCTGACCGATCAGGTCTGTCATCTCGATCCTACCGAGCGCTCGTTGCCGCGACTGGCTGGCCGTTGGCGTCCGTTGCCTCGTTCCGATAGCGCGCTGAGAAGTAGCGCCGCGGATTGTCGACGAGGATCGTCCGGATCTGGTCGTCCGTCACCCCGGCCTCACGCAGGCGTGGGACAAAGTGCCGCAAGATGTGGGCGTACCCCGTGCCGCCGTAGGCCGTGAGCATGATCTTCAGATGGACGTCGTGGGAGATGAGGAGCTGGGTTAGGAAGCCGGCATCGATCAGGCGCCTGATGTCGGTAGCCAGCTCGTAATCGCACGGGCCGCTGCCGCGGAATCCCCAGTTGAAGTCGCAGCTCACCCCGTCGTATCCGAGAAACGCACCACGGGCAGCGAGCTCGAGCTGTGAATCGAAGCTGCTCGGGCGGATGTAGACGTGTTCGATGATCGTGTGGCGGATGTCGGCACCTTCCTCGTCGGCGATGTCGAGGATCCGCCGGCGGTACTCGTGCGACTTGTCCCAGCCCGCCGACGTGTGGACCGTGAGCGGGACCTGGGTACGGCCGGAGGCCCGGCAGGCCGCACGGAGGTTCTTCTCCTCCTGGGCTGTGAAGTCCATGTCGATGCCGATCTCGCCGATGTTGCCTGGCCGCACGCCCGTGCCAGGCACCCCCTCCGTCAGGTCGCGCACCATCTCGTCAGCGATATCGTCGACGGACATCGTCCGCAGTTTGGGCGGATGAGACAGCTCGATGTAGTAGCCCGCGCTCGCGATGATGTGCACCCCGGATCGACGGCTGACCTGCTGGAGCCCAACGACGTCGCGACCGATCCCGTCCGGTGTCACCTCGACGATCGAGCGTCCCCCCTCGTAGGCGAACTTCGCGACCTCTGAGGAGAGCAGGTCGACGTCGGTCATGAGCTGGTTGTCGCGGTTCGACTGCGGCAGCGCCCGCACCTCGCCGAGGATGTCCATCGTGAGGGGGCGGCGGAACAGCTGCTTCCGTGATGCCTCCTCGGGCTCGGGGCCATTGCACCCGACATCGGACATGATGTGCTCATGGGTCAGGGTGATGCCCAATTCCTCGACCGGGATCGGCCCGAGGACGGTCATGACCTGGCCGCTGTGGACACCGATGCCGGGGTAGCGGGGTTCCGGGCTCACTGTCGTGCCTCCTGGTCGTGGGTACTCGCACGCGGCGCCGGCATGGACAAGCGTCCGAGATCGGGCCGGCACGCATTGTAGACGTGTATACGAGAGTACAGACTGGTCATTTGCAGACCGGCGCCCGGGCCCAGGCCACGGTCCAGGGCGGGTCGAACCCCGCGCAACCCACGGGCACACGCGAAGGGCCAGAGTGATCGACCCCGGCCCTCCCCGTCAGAGGCCCGGCGCTATGCGCCGGGCCTCCCCGCCATCATCAGAACCAGGCTTCCGGGAAGACCTGCGTCCCGTGGCGACCGGTCGCGAGCCAGCCCATGTACCGGTCCTGCCACTCCATCGTCTTGCGGCCGGGCTTGCCGTCGCCGATCTTCCAGCCGTCGATGTTGGTGACGGGCGAGATCCCCGCCACCGTGTTCGTCATCATCACCTCATCGGCACTCGTGAAGTCGAACACCGTGTAGAAGCCGGTCTCGACGTCCATGCCGTCGGCGCGTGCCATCTCCATGACCGTGTTGCGGGTGATGCCGACGAGGATCCCGCGCGACGGGGTGAACAGGGTGTTGCCCTTGATCGCGGAGATGTTGAAGCCCGGGCACTCGCAGGCGTAGCCACGGTCGTCGAGGAACATGCCCTCGTCGTAGCCGGCATCCCACGCCTCGAGCTTGCCGAGCACGTTGTTCAGGTAGTTGAGGCTCTTGATCTGGGGCTCCAGGCCCTCATGCGAGAGCTTGCGCAGCGCGAGGACCTTGATCTTGATACCCGCTTCGAGCTTCTCGGGCGTGACCTCGTACTGCTGCGGTCGGGCGTAGATGACGACGGTCGCGTCGCCGCACTTCCGCGGGTCGATGACCGGGTGCGGGCTGATCCCGCGCGTGACCATCACCTTGATGTACATGTCCGCGACGCTGTTCCTGTGGACGGTCTCGATGATCAGCTCGCGCATCCGCTCCTTGGGCATGCGCAGGGTCCGGATCTTGAGGCCATCCACGGACCGGTAGAGCCGGTCGAGGTGGGCGTCCAGCTCGTAGATGAAGCCGTTGCGCCCGCACCACGCGTCGAAGCACCCGTCGCCGTACATGAACGCGTGGTCGAGGGTCGAGATCTTGGCCTGGCTGTCGGGCAGGAACTCGCCGTTGACGTAGATGATCAGCTCGTCCGGCGGCGGCGGCATGTGCTCCGGGTGGAACGTCGGTTGCGCCGTCACGGTGTCCGTCATATCGATTTCCTCCTGTCCCCGCGTCCGGCGGGGCCCGGGTTTGCTGGAGGCCGGCCGCCGCCTAGAGGTCGGCCATGACGCCGTCGAGGATCTCGAGCGTGCGGTCGATGTCCGCGTTGGTGTGCGCACCCGAGAAGAACCAGCGGCCGCGGAACAGGGTGAGCACGCCCCGCTCGAACAGCAGCGAGCGGATCCGTTCGCCCGTTGCATGGTCCGCGATCGAGTACCAGTCGCCGATGGTCCATGCCCGGTCGAGGTCGGCCGGGTAGAACATCATCACGCCCGGGCAGTCCTGGATGAGCATCCGGTGCCCGCGCCTGGCCGCGATCTCGCGCATGCCCGGCCACGAGGCGCGCCTGGACCGCGGCCATGTTCCTGAAGAACGCCCCGTCGTCCTGCTCGACGTAGCCGATGGTGGCCAGGGCGGCCGCGACGCCCAGGGGATAGCCATTGAACGTCCCGGCGCCGACGACCGTGCGGTCGGCGCACAGGTCCATGATCTCGGCCTTGCCGCACACCACGGAGATCGGCGTGCCGCCGGCGACGCCCTTGCCCAGGGTGGTGAGATCGGGCGTGACGCCCAGCAGCCCCTGGGCGCCGTTGAGCGCGACCCGGAAGCCCGTGATGATCTCGTCGAAGCACAGCACGATGCCGTACTGGTCGCACAGCTCGCGGACGCGCTCGAGGTAGCCCGGCTTCGGGTAGCACGAGCCGCCGTTGGCGTTGATCGCCTCCATGATGATCAGCGCGACCTGGTCGCCGTATTGCTCGAGCGTCCGCTCGAGGACGTCGATGTCGTTCCAGGGCAGCTTGAACGACTGCTTCTCGGACGCGACGTCGCGACCCTTGGATGAGAACAGGTCGTCCTGGCGGTACAGCGCGTGGGGGGGCCCGGCGGGGTCCGGATCGACGCCACCGCCGAACACGTTGTCCAGCCAGCCGTGGTAGTGGCCATCGAAGCGGATGAAGATGTTGCGCTGCGTGTAGGCGCGCGCGAGCCGGAGCACGAGCTGCACGGCCTCGGTTCCCGACAGCAGGTAGCGCACCTTCTCGGCGCTGGGGATGTGCTCGATGATCTTCTCCGCGAGCGCGATCTCGCCCGGGTTGCGCCGGGCAGCATCGAGGTACGGCAGCCGGTCGAGCTGGGCGTGGATCGCGTCGAGCACCGTCCGGTTGCCGTAGCCCAGCGTCCCGGCCCCGAGCCCGCACATGTAGTCGAGGTACTCGTTGCCGTCGGCGTCCCACAGGTGCGCGCCCTCGCCGCGCTCGATCCAGATCGGCTTGAACAGCTCGTACCCGGGCAGGTTGCTGTGCGGTCCGGGCATGACCTCGAGCGCACGACCCGCAAGCTCCTGCGAGGTCTTCATCGAACGGGTCGCAACTGTCATCGCGCCTCTCCCACGACGTGAGGTGGGCGGGCCAGCTGACCGCCCAGCGAGATTGGTCGACCGGTGCACATCATACTCCGGCACGTCTCGGTCGCCCCCACGACGACGTGGGGAGCGTGCCGAGCCGGCGCCTCACCCGGTGCTCGGCGCCGCCAATGACGAACGCGTCGGCAGGCGCGAACGCTTCAGGGCGAGCGCCCGGACGGCAGCGTCCACGATCCGGGTGCTGGTGAGGCCCAGGTGCTCGAGCAGCTCGAGGTATGGGCCGGATGTCCCGAACACGTCCGCGATGCCGATGCGCTCCACGGGTACGGGGCACACGGAAGCCAAGGCTTCGAGCACAGCCCCACCCAGGCCGCCGACGATGCTGTGCTCTTCCGCCGTGACGATCGCCCCGGTCTCCTCGGCGGCCGCGACGATCGCCTGGACGTCCAACGGCTTGAGGGTATGGATCTCGATCACTCGCGCCTCGATCCCCTGCTGCGACAGCGTGTCGGCAGCGTCGAGCACCCGGCTGAGCATCTGACCCGTGCCCACCAGGGACACGTCGGCGCCGGGGCGGTGGATGATCGCGCGGCCGAGGACGGGCGCATACCGCGCATCGAAGAGCACCGGCACCTCGTTGCGGTTGAGCCGCATGTAGACCGGCCCCGGCCAGGCGGCGATCTGCGGCAACAGCTTCCGGACCGCCATCGGGTCCGCGGGCGAGACCACGGTCATGTTGGGCAGCGCGCGCATGATGGCGATGTCGGTGATCGCATGGTGGGTTGGGCCGTCGAACGAGTCCGAGACCCCGGCGTAGGCGCCCATCAGCTTGACGTTCGCACCGCCATAGCAACAGTGGGTGCGGACCGCCTCGAGCGCCCGCGTCGCGAACAGGAAGGCGAAGGTGTTCGCGAACGGGACCAGGCCCCCGTAGGCGAGCCCGGCGGCGACATCAACCAGAGACTGCTCCGCGATCCCGACATTGAGGAACCGATCCGGGTACGTGTCCGCGAACATCCAGCTGAAGTCGGAGTTGGAGACGTCGGCGGACAGGGCCACCACGTCGGGCCGCGTCGCACCCAGATCGACCAGCGCCTCACCATATGCCTGGCGCATCGGGGCGAGCGCGGTCATGCCGAGGTCTCCCCGCGCAGCTCCGCGAGCGCCTGCGTGTACTGCCGATCGTCGGGGTTGCCGCCGTGCCAGCGATGGTCGTATTCCATGAAGCCCACCCCGCGGCCCTTCGTTGTGCGCGCGATGATCACCGACGGCCGCGCGTGGACATCGTCCGCAAGGTCGAGCGCGTCGAGCACCTCGCGCACGTTGTGGCCGTGAACCTCCTGCACATGCCAGCCGAACGCCTGCCACTTGTCGACCAGAGGCTCGGTCGGCATCACGTCCGCCGTGGCTCCCGTCTGCTGGATCCCGTTCGCGTCGACGATCGCCGTCAGGTTGCCGAGGCGGTACTTGGCGGCAGCCATGGCGCCCTCCCAGACGATGCCGGCGTTGAGCTCGCCGTCGCCGAGCAGCACGTACACGCGTGCCCGCGCCGATCGGGCCGACGGCGCAGAGCGCGCCGACGGCTTGCTCGGGTCACGTGACAGCGCCCACGCCAGGCCGGTCCCGACAGCGATTCCGTGACCCAGCGGCCCGGCCACCATCTCCACGCCGGGCAGCTTGCGGTCGGGGTGCCCCTCGAGCCTGGTAGGGAAGTGGCGGAAGGTCGCCAGCTCATCGCGACCGATGAACCCCCGCCGGGCGAGGGTCGCATACAGGAGCGGTGCCGCGTGCCCCTTCGACAGGAGGAAGCGATCACGATTCGCCCAGTCCGGCGACGAGGGATCGACCCGCAGCTGGTGGAAGTAGAGCGCGGCAACGATCTCCGCGGCGGAGAAGCTCGCGCCGAGGTGACCAGTCCCGGCGCGATGCACGATCTCCAGGACCTGGATCCGCAGTTCCTGTGCGATGGCGGCGATCTCGGTCGCCAGGTCGTCTGTGTGCTGGTGCATCGGTGGGCACTCTGGGGCTACTGGTTTACCGGTGCACCAGTTTACCGCCCGAGCACGTCAGGTCAAGCGCCAAGTTGATCAGGCGGCCGCGCTCAGGCGGCAGAGGTGTCCGCCCGTCGGGCGATCATCGGCCGGAGGTACTCGACCGCCTGCTGGGCCGCCACGTCCGGCGATGGATAGGGCAGGATCTCGACCGTTGCCCAGTCGTCGTAGCCGATGCTCTCGAGAGCATCGAAGATCGCGGCAAAATCCGTGTGGCCCTGGCCCGGCGCCCGGCGGTTGCTGTCGGCGAGGTGGACGTAGCCGACGTGCGACCCTGCCGCCTTGAGGCTGGCGGCGATGGATGCGTCCTCGATGTTCATGTGGAACACGTCGGGCATCAGCTTCACGTTGGGCAACCCGAGCCGGGACACGACGTCGACGCCATCGGGCCAGACGCTGTTGATGTAGTTGATCTCGTAGCGGTTCACGGGCTCCAGGACGATCGTGATGTCGTGCGCCGCGGCATGGCGCGCGCAGAGGGTGATCGCATCGAAGAACCGCTCCTCGGCCTGTGCGCGTTCCTCGCCCTCGGCGATGAATCCCCGCACTCGACCGACGTTGAGCCGGCTTGCGCCCAAGGCCGCAGCCGTGTCGAGGAGGCCCTTGAGCGTCTCGACCGCCCTCGCGCGGACGGCGGCGTCGGGGCTCGTCATCCACACCCGTCCCTCTGCGAACACGCGACCGGTCGAGACGGTCGGCAGCGCCAGGCCATGCTGGTCCAGGACCGCCCGGATATGAGCCACGTTCACGTCTGTGGCCTGGGCGAGTGCCAGCTCGACGCCGTCATATCCCAAGCGGGCCGCCTTCGCGATGCCCACCTCGAGCCGATCCCGGAAAACGACGAACGCCGAAGGTTGCGCCTCGAGCGGCGCGATCGCCAATCCAAGCTTCACGGTCCAACCTCACGCTGAGCCGTGCCGGAACGGCTGAAGGCAGGGGCCTGCAGGATCCGGCGGACCTGCTCCAGGGCCAGGTACGGGCTCGCAAGAATCGGGATCGTCGACGGCGGGATCGACCGCATGACCCGGGCAGTCGAGGCCTGGGCGAGGACCACCACATCCACGTCGCGGGCGACCTCGTCAATCGCCCGGGATACGAGCTCGTCGTGCCGTGCCCCGTCGCCGGCCAGCAGGGCGTCAAGCGCATGCGCGACCAGGTGAACGGAGAGCTCGACATCGCGCCCGGCCGCGGCGGCCTCGCCTGCCAGCAGCGTACGCGACGGCCCGAGCGTGGTGGGATTCGTGGCCAGGATCGCGACACGACGCCCGGTCGTCACGGCCTCGTGCGCCATCGCCTCGTCGATCTTGACGATCGGTGTGCCAAACCGGGGTCGGACCTCGTCCACGGACAGGGAGACCGTCGAACAGGTGACGAGCACGGCTCGAGCGCCGACCGCCTCGGCGGCGGCAACGTGGCTCGCGATGCGCTCGATGTCATCCGTCCCCGGCCCATGGGTCCGGATGTGATCCAGGAGCGGCTCGTCCAGGACGTGGAGGGCGCGGACCTCGGGCAGCAGCTCCGTCACGAGGCGCCCGAACTCGTCGACCAGCGGTGGCACGGTGTGGACCAGGACCAGCACTGGCGCGTTCGGCTCGCGTTCCACGTCGCGATCACCCCCTGACCCCGCACGAGGTCGGATACAGCTACTGGTTGACCGGTCCTCCAACGACTATCATACGCCCACGAGGAAGCCCGGTGCGTCCGGATCGCCCGTCGTGGGTGCCGGGATCAGGCGTCGAGGGACCAAGCGGGAGGAAGCAGGCGATGACCGGCAGCGCACAGGGCCCCGCCATGGGCACGGGTGACCTCGACCATATCCGAGCCGTCCTCATCGAGGCCGAGCGGTCCCGGGTCGCGGTCGGTCCGGTCTCCGAGCTCGTGGCCGGTGGGTTGACCCTCGACCTCGCGCACGCGATCTGTGAGACGACGATCCGTTCCCGGATGGACGGCGGGGAGCGACTTGCCGGGTTCAAGGTCGGCTTCACCAACATCGCCGTGCGGGAGAAGATGGGCCTGCCCGACTCGACCTACGGCTACCTGCTCGAGTCGATGGTCCTCCCGAGCGGCACGGTGCTCGTGCTGGACGACTTCGTCGCGCCCAAGATCGAGACGGAGATCTGCTTCCGGCTCCGGGACGGGCTGTCAGGACCCGGCCTGAGCGTCGATGACGTCCTGGCGGCCACCGACGCGGTTTGCAGCTCATTCGAGATCTGCGATGCGCGGATCCGCGACTGGAAGTGTCCCTATCCCGACTTCTTTGCCGACAACGGATTCTCCGCACGTATCGTCCTGTCGGGCGCCTGGAGGCCGGTGGCCGAGGTCGACCTCCTCGGGGAGCCGGTCGAGCTGACGCAGGACGGCCGACCGATCGCGGAGGGCCGCGGCGCGAACGCCCTCGGTCACCCCGCGAAGGCGATCGCCTGGCTGGCCGCCAAGCTCGCCGAGCGCGGCCGGAGCCTCGAGCCCGGCATGCTGGTGATGACCGGGACGCTGACGCCCATCCTGCCCATCGAGCGGGGTTCGGTGTACGTCGGCGAGTTCGGAACTCTGGGGAACGTCAAGGCGACGTTCGCATAGCTGGCCACGTGAACCGGAGGTTGTGGTGAACGAGGACCCGACGCTGCTCCTCGAGATGTTCCGGCGCATGACGAGGATCCGCCAGTTCGAGCTTGCCGCGACCAACCTGTTCAAGCGCGGGCAGCTCAAGGGCACCGTCCATACCTACATCGGCATGGAAGCGTCCGGTGTCGGCGTATGCACGGCCCTGCGCCGCGACGACCTCATCGCGGGCACGCACCGGAGCCACGGCCACAACATCGCGAAGGGCGCGGACGTGGCGCGGATGATGGCCGAGCTGCTGGGCAAGGAGACCGGGTACTGCCGGGGCCGGGGCGGGTCGATGCACATCGCGGCATTCGAGACCGGGAGCCTCGGGGCGCTGGCCGTCGTCGCGTCCGGTATCCCGCTGGCGGTGGGGGCTGGCCTCGGGTTCAAGCTCCGCGGTGAGGACCGCGTCGCGGTGCCGTTCACGGGTGATGCCGGGTCGAACACCGGAAACTGGCACGAAGGACTGAACCTGGCCGCGATCTGGAAGCTGCCGGTGGTGTTCGTGCTCGAGAACAACCACTACGGAGTGTCGACCAACATCGCCGAGGTGACCGCAGTGGATGACCTGTCGGCTCGTGCGGCTGGGTACGGCATGCCCGGCGTCCGGGTCGACGGCTTCGACGTCCTCGCGGTGCACGAGGCGGCGAGCGAGGCCATCGAGCGGGCCCGCAGTGGCGGCGGGCCGACGCTGCTGGTGACCGAGTCGTACCGCTTCGATGGCCACTATGCGGGCGAGCCCGAGGTGTACCGCGCGCGCACCGAGGTTGACGCGTGGAAGAGCCGTGACCCCATTCCGCGCTTCCGCCACTACCTGGAGTCGGACGGCGGGATCGCGTCCGCCGACCTCGATGCGATCGACGCCGAGGTGAAGGCCGAGATCGAGGCCGCGCTCGCGTTCGCCCGATCGAGCGAGGAGCCCGACCCGGCCACGGCGATGGACTACATCTACGCGTAGCGCGAGGAGAACCCCTGAGATGACGGCCCCGGCCCGCGACGCGACGTCCCTGGGCGCCGCCACACCGATCATGTCGCCTGCCCTCATCCGCCAGGTGCCCGACGGCGTGGCGGCCAGCGAGCACTCCTACCAGGAGGCGATCCGCGAGGCGCTGCGCGAGGAGATGGTGCGCGACGAGCGCGTGTTCCTGCTGGGCGAGGACATCGCCAAGCACGGCGGCGCGTTCGGCGTCACGCGCACCCTGTTCGATCAGTTCGGCCCCGAGCGGGTGCGCAACACGCCCATCAGCGAGAACACGATCGTGGGCGCCGCGACCGGCGCCGCGCTGGTCGGGCTGCGCCCGGTGGCCGAGATCATGTTCGTCGACTTCAGCGGGCTCGCGATGGACCAGATCGCGACCCAGGCGGCCAAGCTGCGGTTCATGACCGGCGGCCAGTGCGCGGTGCCCTGGGTGCTGCGCATGCCCCAGGGCGGCGGCGCCGGCAAGAGCACCGCGGCCCAGCACAGCCAGAGCCTCGAGGTGTGGTTCGCCCACATCCCGGGGCTCAAGGTCGTGCTGCCGTCCACCCCGTACGACGCCAAGGGCCTGATGAAGGCCGCCATCCGCGACGACAACCCGGTCGTGTTCCTCGAGCACAAGCTGCTGTACTCGTTCCGTGGCCTCGTGCCCGACGAGGACTATGTCGTGCCCCTGAGCCAGTGCGACGTCAAGCGCGTCGGGCGCGACGTGACCGTGGTCGCGTCGGGCTACATGGTGTGGCACGCGATGCTCGCGGCCCAGATCCTCGCGCCCGAGGGGATCGACGTCGAGGTCGTCGACGTGCGCACGATCGCCCCCCTCGACGAGGCCACGATCGGCACCTCGGCAGCCAAGACCGGGCGCGTGGTGGTGGTCGCCGAGGCGGTCCGCCAGTACGGCCCGGCCAACGAGTGGGCGATGGTCGCGATCGAGCGCGCCGGGCCGCTCAAGGCACCCGTCGTCCGGGTCACCGGGCGCAACTCGCCGATCCCGTTCGCCAACAGCCTCGAGCATGGCGTGTGGCCGGGCACGGAGGACGTCGTCGCGGCCATCCGCCAGGTCGCCCGCACCTGAGCATCCCCGAACCACCCATCCACCGCAGGAGCCGCTCGATCTCCACGCGCCATGCTCGAAGGCCTGTCGCTGCTTGCGAGCCCCGGCCGGTCCGCCCCGTGCTAGACGGCCGTCTGGCCACCGTCGGCGATGAAGTACCCGCCGGTGGCATACGAACTCTCGTCCGACGCGAGCCACAGGTTGAGCGCCGCAATCTCCTCCGGCTGACCCGGCCGGCGCATCGGAATCCCCTGTGAAAACTCCTCCACGACCTTTGGATCCGCGAACAGCGCTGCGTTGATCGGCGTGTCGATGAACCCAGGCACGGAGATGTTCACGCGGATGTTGTCCCGAGCGTATTCGTTGGCCATCACGCGCGCGAGGCCGTGGCAGCCGGACTTGCTCGCGCTGTAGGCATCCTCGCCCAGGGCGAAGCCATACATCCCGGTCGGCGAGCCCGTGACGATGATCGCCCCGCCCCCGCCGGCGAGCATCGCCTTGACCGCATACTTGCAGGTAAGGAACATGCCCGTCAGGTTGATGTCGATCACCTGCTGCCAGACCCGGAGCTCGAGGCGGTCGACGCGGTCGTCGCCTTCGCCGGGCGGCCGGCCAAATGGCTCAACCCCGGCCACCGCGCACAGGATCTCGAGCCCTCCCCAGCGCTCGATGAGCTCGTCGTAGGCAGACTTGACCTGGCCCTCGTCCGACACATCGCAGGGCAGGACCAGGCATTCGCCGGATTGCGACCGGATCGTCTCCTCGGTCTCGCGCAGCATCTCGATTCGGCGTCCGATGAGACCGACCCGCGCTCCCTCGTGCGCGTAGCGGATCGCTGTGGCGCGCCCGATGCCGGTCCCGGCTCCCGTGACCATGGCGCGCTTGCCTTCCAGGCGCCCAGTGCTCTCGGCCATCTCCGCTGCCCTCGTCATCGCTGGCAAACCCCGCGAGCCCGCGGAGCTGTGGGTCCCTGGCGCACGAGGACCGCTGAGGCACCCCGGACGACGATGCCCAACACGACCACCGCAAGGGCTGAATCGACCGTCGGAACGCCAGCCGCCCGCCGGTTGACACCAAAGTGTACAGTCGATTGGTCGACCGGTCATCCAAGCCGCCTTGCACGGTCGGTGGCCCAAATCCCGGAGGGGCAGGTGCAGGAAACGAGCGAGCCACTGGACCTGGTGGCGCTCGGTGCCCTCGTCGTCCGCCTCGACCCCGGCACCGTGCCGTTCGAGTTCGCGAGCATCTATCAGGCCCACATCAGCGGCGGCGAGTTCAACGTCGCGGCCAACGCGGCAAGCTGTTTTGGGCTCTCGAGCGCCATCGTCACTGCCTCTGTTGACTATCCGCTCGGGCGGAGGGTCGAGCGCGAGGTCCGTGCGATGGGCGTCCGCGGCTTCTACAGGGTCTTCCCCCACGATGGGGTGCGCGGCCCGAACATCGCCCTCGTGTTCAGCGATCGGGGTGCTGGTCCGCGACCGCCGCAGGTGTTCTACAACCGAGCCGACGAGGCTGCCGCACGGCTGAAGCCCGGCGATGTCGCGTGGGCTGACGTGTTCGCCACCGGCGCTCGGTGGTTCCACTCGGGAGGCATCTTCGCATCGCTTTCATCGACGACCCCGGCGCTCATCGCCGAGGGCATGGAGGCCGCACGAACGGCCGGAGCGACCGTGTCCTTCGACCTCAACTACCGACCACGCCTGTGGTCCGCGGTCGGCGGTGTCGACCGCGCGCGATCCGTGCTCGCGGAGCTCGTCGGGCAAAGCGACGTCCTCCTCGGAAACGAGGAGGATCTCCAGCACGGGCTCGGGCTCGACGGGCCGACCGCGGACGACCCTGAGCGCCTCGAACCGGCGGCCTTCGTGGCGCTGGCCGAGCAGGCACACCTGCGCTTTCCGCGACTGCGGGTGATCGCCACGACCATGCGTCAGGTCAGGTCGGCCAACCGCCATGCCTGGACCGCCGTCGCGTGGATCGACGGTACGTGCTATCAGGCGCCGACGATCGAGCTCGACGTGCTCGATCGAGTGGGGGGCGGGGACGGTTTCGCCTCGGGCCTGATCTTCGGGCTCCTCACCGGGCGACCGCCCGAAGACGCCGTTCGACTCGGATGGGCGCATGGAGCCCTGATCACGACGTTCCCCGGAGATACGACGATGGCTCGCCTCGCCGATGTCGAGGCGTTGGCGGCGGGCGGCTCGGCGCGCATTCAACGCTAGCGCTCGCTCGCGTCCGGCCAACTGGGAAACTCGTTGGCGGCGGGGTCGGCTGCACCGCGGACTCACCGTCGATGGCGTAGCGTTGCGGTGTGAGCCGGGACGTCGAGGATCTGAACCGGCGCCTCCTGCGCGCTCGCGACGCCATGGATCGCGCCTACGCCGAGCCCCTGGACGTGCGGAGCGTGGCCGCGGTGGCGTGTCAGTCCCAGGCGCACTTCATCCGCAGCTTCCACGCCGCCTTCGGCGAGACGCCGCATCGCTACCTGCAGCGGCGGCGGGTCGAGCGCTCGATGTTCCTCCTGCGCGAGACCGACCGACGCGTGACCGACATCTGCTTCGATGTCGGCTTCACGAGCCTCGGGACCTTCAGCCGCACGTTCCGGGAGATCCTGGGCGAGACGCCGTCCGCCTACCGCGCGGGGCATGGGCCGATGGTGGCGCCCAACTGCGTCCAGATGTGGGCGATGCGGCCGCGCGTGGCGGTGGGCGGCGTGACGTCACCGACTGGCGCCGTTCGCTCGCGGGATACCACGAATTCGAGCAGTTCCGGAGAAGCCCGATCGGCAGCGGATTCCTAGACTGGCCCGCATCCACGCCACCACGCAACGGAGACAGCACGATGATCAACCGGCTGAACGTCGCCTCCATCTACGTCCTGGACAAGGAGCAGGCGCTCGACTTCTACGTCAACAAGCTGGGGCTCGAAGTGGGCTCGGACTTCACCCAGGGTGACTACCGCTGGCTGACCGTCCGGGTCCCCGGCCATCCGGACACCGAGATCTCGCTCGAGCAGCCCGGCATGCCGCTTCACGACGATGCCACGGCCGAGCAGCTCCGGGCGCTGGTCGCCAAGGGTGCCCTGAGCGGCCTCGTGTTCATGACGGATGACGTCCGCGGACTCTACGAGACGCTCCAGGAGCGCGGGGTCGACGACTTCACGCAGGAGCCCATCGACCACTTCTACGGCACCGACATGGGCCTTCGCGACCCGTTCGGCAATGCCATCCGGATCCTGGAGCGCAAGAAGGCCGTCCAGGCCGCGACCGCTTGACCGCAGGCCCGGAAAGGAGCCGACCGATGCCTGGAGCGAAGACAACGACGACGCGCAGCCGGACGTCCGGTACCCCCGCCGACGTCTGGTCGGACGCGGAGCGAGCGGCCGCGCGGGAGGCCACCCGTGAGCGCAGGGCGGCCGCCCGTCGGAGCCCGGAGGACGAACGAGCCGAAGGGGAACGCGACCTGCTCGCGAAGATCGCCGACATGCCCGAGCCCGATCGCGCCATGGCCGGGCGGGTCCACGCGATCGTGACGGCCAACGCGCCGTCCCTCGTGCCGAGGACGTACTACGGCATGCCGGCCTACGCGAGGGACGGCAAGACCATCTGCTTCTTCAAGCCCAGGTCGAAGTTCAAGGAGCGGTACGCGACGCTCGGCTTCGAGCAGCACGCGAGCCTCGATGACGGCTCCATGTGGCCGACGTCCTATGCGTTGACGGAGCTGACCGCCGCCAACGAGGAACGGATCGCCGAGCTCGTCAAGCAGGCCGCGAGCTGAGACCGGCCTGATCGGGACACCTGGGTGGGCGGGCCGGCATCGCCGGCGATGCTCATGTCACTGACGTCCCGCCGTGGGAGGCGTCCATGTTCAAGGCGATGATCCTGCTCACCCGGCGTCCGGACCTGTCGCGCGAGGCGTTCCATCGCTGGTGGCTGGAGGAGCACCGGCCGCTGGCGCTCGGGCTGCCGAAGCTGCGACGGATGGTGATCAATCTCGTGGACGAGGGTCCCGAGGGCGGCGTCGACGGGATCTCCGAGCTATGGTTCGACAGCCGCGCTGACTTCGAGGCCGCGTACGCGACCGAGCACGGCGCGAAGGTGGCCGCCGATTCGATGGCCCACGTGAGCGCCCGGGTCAGGTACCTGGTCACCGAGCACGAATAGCCGCCTTCGCCGACGCCGGACGCCCTGCCTGTGATGGCGCGGCGCAACGGCTGTTCGAGCCGCACGAGGGCGCGAGCCCCCGGACCAGGCGGTCAGCCTTCGACGGCGGGCACGTCCGACGGCTGGCGGATGCGCGGCAGCGGCGAGAGGACGAGGAGCAGGATCGAGATCGCCATCCCGGCCCAGCCGATGGCGATCCCGCCCCGGACGCCGATCCAGCCGGCGACGACGGCGGCACCGAGGGCGCCGATCGGGTAGGCGATCCCGTGCGAGAACACCTCGAGGGTCGCGTTGACCCGGCCCAGGATGCGGTCCGGGATGACGCCCTGGATCAGCGACAGCTCGGCCACGCCCTCGATCGTCTGGAGGCCGTCGCCGATCAGCTGCGGGAGGAACACCATCAGCGTCGCCAGCAGCAGCGGACCGCCTGCCAGTGGCGTCAGCACGCCGATGATCGAGGCGCCCGTCGCCGTCCAGATGAGGGCCGGGCCGAACCCGAGCCGGTTGATGACCCGCGAGGCGAGGAACGAGCCGACGAGGGAGCCGACGCCGCCGGCCGAGACGACCACGCCCAGCAGAAACGGGCTGAGGTGCAGGTCGTCGATGAGGTAGATCGTGTACAGGACGCCGTAGAACGAGCCGGCAACGTGGGCGATGACCGAGCGGAGGGTCAGCGGGACGAGGACCGGGTGGCGGCGGACGAGCTCCAGGCCCTCCACGATCTCGCGCCGCATGGGCGTGGGCGAGGCTCTCGTCGGGCGTGGCGGCTCGGGGCTGCGGATGAGGCCCAGCGAGATCGCGGAGACGACGAAGGAGACGGCATCGACGAGGATCGCGAACGGGGCGCCGATCAGCTGCACGAGGCCGCCGCCCAGGCCCGGACCGCCGATCTCGGCGAGCGACGAGCTCGTGGCCAGCTTGCTGTTGCCCTCGACCACGCGATCGACGCCGATGAGCGATGGGACGTAGGCGGGATAGGCGGCATCGAACAGCGAGCCCAGGCAACCCTCGAGGAACACCACGAGGTACAGCTGCTCGAGTCGGAGCACGTTTGCGAGGTAGGCCGCCGGGATCGAGAACAGCAGGACGGCCCGGATCGCGTCGGACCAGATGAGCAACGGCCGTCGCCGCAGCCGGTCGACCCAGGCGCCGGCGAAGAAGCCGACGAGGAGCACCGCGAGGCTGGCCGAGACGACCAGCAGCGCCATCTCCGTTGGGCCCGCGCCAAGGACGAGCAGCGCCACGAGCGGCACGGCCGTGCGGGTCACGACCGAACCGAGCTCGGACACCGTCTGTCCGGCCCACAGCTTCATAAAGTCGGCGTGTCGCCAGAGCGACGGGGTCACCACGGCGAAGAGCGTACCGGACCGACCCGCCGTCCCCACGCTCGCCGGGCCGGCCGAGATGGTCCGCGTCCGCAACCACGACAACGGCCCGGACGCGCCGCCCGGGCCGTTGTGCGTTTGCGCCTGGGATGAGGCGGACTAGAAGTCCATGTCCCCGCCGTAGCCGGCGCCGGCGCCGGCGGGTGTCGCCTTTGCTTCCGGCACGTCGGTGATGAGCGTCTCGGTCGTCAGCACCATCGCGGCGATGGAGGCGGCGTTCTGGACCGCCGAGCGGGTGACCTTGGCGGCATCGACGATGCCCTTGGCGAACATGTCGCCGTACTCGCCCTTGAGGGCGTCGAAGCCATACCCAGGCTTCTCCTTGCGCACCCGCTCGACGACGACCTCACCGTGCGCGCCGGCGTTGTCGGCGATCTGGCGGGCCGGGGCCTCGAGCGCCTTGCGGACGATGCTCATGCCGACCGCGTCGTCGCCGTCGAGCTTGAGCTTGTCGAGCGCGGGGATCGCCTGGAGCAGCGTGACGCCGCCGCCGGCGACGATGCCCTCCTCGACCGCCGCGCGGGTGGTCGAGAGCGCGTCCTCGATCCGGTGCTTCTTCTCCTTGAGCTCGACCTCGGTGGCCGCGCCGACCTTGATCACCGCGACGCCGCCGGCGAGCTTGGCCAGGCGCTCCTGGAGCTTCTCGCGGTCGTAGTCCGAGGTGGTGTCCTCGATCTGCGCCTTGATCTGCGTCATGCGCGCCTTGATCTGCTCGGCGCTGCCCTCACCGTCGACGATCGTGGTGTCGTCCTTGGTGGCGACCACGCGCCGCGCCCGGCCCAGGTCCTCGAACGTGACGGAGTCGAGCTTGCGCCCGATCTCCTCGCTCACGACCGTGCCGCCGGTGATGACGGCCATGTCGCGCAGCATCTCCTTGCGCCGGTCGCCGAAGCCCGGGGCCTTGACGGCCAGGACCGACACGGTGCCGCGCAGCTTGTTGACGACCAGGGTGGCCAGCGCCTCACCGTCGACGTCCTCGGCGATGATCAGCATCGGCTTGCTTTGCTGGACGGCCTTCTCCAGGGCGGGCAGCAGGTCCGCAACGGCGCTGATCTTCCTGTCGGTAATGAGGATCAGCGGGTTCTCGAGGACCGTCTCCATCCGGTCGGGGTTGGTCACGAAGTAGGCCGAGAGGTAGCCCCGGTCGAACTGCATGCCCTCGGTGTATTCCGTCTCGAGGCCGAGCGACTGCCCCTCCTCGACGGTGATGACGCCGTCCTTGCCGACCTTGTCCATCACCTCGGCGATGATCTCGCCGACCTCGGGGTCGGCCGCGGAGATCGCGGCGACCGCGGCGATCTGCTCGCGGGTCTCGACCGGGCGGGCGACCCGCTTGATCTCCTCCACGACCGCGTCCACGGCCTTCTCGATGCCGCGCTTGATCTGCATGGGATTGGCACCCGCGGTCACGACCCGCAGGCCATCGCTGACCATCGCGTGCGCGAGGACGACCGCGGTGGTGGTGCCGTCGCCGGCGACGTCGTCGGTCTTGGTCGCAACCTCCTTGACGAGCTGGGCGCCCATGTTCTCGAACGGGTCCTCGAGCTCGATGTCGCGGGCGATGGTTACGCCGTCGTTGGTGATCGTGGGGCTGCCGAACTTCTTGTCCAGCACGACGTTGCGACCCTTGGGGCCGAGCGTCACGCGGACCGCGTCGGCGAGGCGGTCGACCCCGCGCTTGAGGTTCCGGCGAGCCACATCATCGAAGATCAGTTGCTTGGCCATGGAGGCTGGCATCCCTTCTGAGGTGCTTCCGCGCGGCCCATCGGGACCACGGCGGGTGCGGACGTACGGGTTCTCGCGGTCAGTCCTCGACGATGGCGAGGATGTCCTTCTGGCTGACGATCAGCAGCTCCTCGTCCTCGACCTTGAACTCGGTCCCGCCGTACTTCGCGTAGAGGACCTGGTCGCCCCGCTTGACGCCCATCGGCTCACGCTTCCCGTCGTCGAGGATTCGACCCGGACCGACCGCCAGGACGCGCCCCTCCTGGGGCCTCTCCTTGACGGTGTCGGGAATGACGATGCCGCTCTTCGTCGTGTCCTCGCGGGGCGTGGGCTTGATGACGACTCGGTCACCCAGCGGACGAAGCTGTCGAGGAACGGCCGGAGACTTCGTGGACGCGGCCGAGATGGTTCTGGTCCTGCCCGTCCCGCGGGTTGCCGTTGCGGTTGCCAAGGTTCATGCCTCCTGGGGCGCGCGTCCCGAACCGGCCGAGACACGCATGGTGCGATCAATAGCCGCTGGTGACGCCATCCCAGCGATCGATGAACCGCTGGCTGACCGGCCGGCTCGCTGCTTCCGACGGGTGGCCCCGGTCGGGCAGGCCATCCGCGCGGAGGCGATGGACCCACGCCGGCACCGCCAGGTCATCGATCCGCAGCGTGCGCGCCGATGGCTCGCCTCGCCACAGCGACGGTGTTGCTCGCCCCGCCTGGGCGCGCATCAATCGCAGGATCGCCGCGCCAACCAGGGCACTGCCAACCAGGGCGATGGTCGCGAGGACCAGTAGCTGGAGAAGGAGCATCCGAAGCGACCTTTCGCTCGGCGGGGCATTCGGCGTCGTCTGCTCGTGAGCGGGTCCCGTTGAAACCGCCGCCGGGCGACATTCCGGTCACTGCCGTGACTGGAGTGAACCATGGATCCGTGCTATTGTCAACTGTAGTATTCATTACCTACTGTAGGAGACAGCGCGCATGGCATCGTCATTCGGAGCGCTGCTCAGGCAGGCACGCGAGGTCCGGGAGCTGTCGGGCATCGATGCAGCGCGCGCGGCAGGGATCTCGGCGGCGTACCTGAGCAAGCTCGAGAACGACGCGGTCAAGCACCCATCACCGCACGTCCTGCACCAGCTGAGCGAGGCCCTCGCCGTGCCCTACGCGGACCTGATGCGGCTTTCGGGCTATCGACTGCCTGGCGAGCCGTCCGCGAACCCCGGCGACACGGTGACGGCGGCGCTGTTCGCCGACGTCACCGACGACGAGCGCGACGAGCTGCTCGAGTACCTCGCCTGGTACCGGGCTCGAAGGCGCTCGAGTCGGGGCTCCAGGCGCACCAGCTGAAGACCGGCTACGCGGGACCCGCTCGGACTCCCACGCCGAGAGCGCCGCGTGCGGCGGTGGCCCGGACGGCTCCGGAGTCATGCTCTCGATGAAGGCGCGCCTGGTGAAAGCCGGATTGTCGCCAGGCGCCCGGCACCGCCTCGAGCGTGACGTGCGGAACGACGTGGTTCGTGAGCAGCGCCGTCATCCTGGCTCAGGCGAGGTGCGGCGACCTCGGCGTCGCGGACCACACCGCGACGCGGCAGGCTGGCCGGCAGACGCACCGACCGTGCCGATGAGGGTCCGCCAGGCGTTTGCCTGTCGCTGTCGCAGCCGGGTGTCCTCGGTCGCCCTTGCTCGCTCGAGGTCCTCTCGAACCTCGGCCGCCTGGCGCAGGATCCGGGTCATCTGCTCGTTCCAGCGAGCAGCATCGGCAACCGAAGGCGCCCGCGACCCCCCGGCGGTCGACCCGCCGGCCCGGTCGAGGGCCGATGCCGTCACCTCGGCCGCCTGCGCGTTGTGCGCGCGACGGCGCGCACGCCCGCCACGGCGACGTACGCCAGAACGAGAAGGAGCAGCGCGTTGAGCGCCATGGGAGCGACCTTCCCTGCCGGCCGGACGCGGTCTCGGAAGCCGAGGCATCGGCACGGGGGTCGGTCAGGATCCCAGTGTGCGCGCCAGTGGCCGGGAACGCAATCGGGAGGTCCCGCCTCGGGGTCCCCGCCAGGTGCCTCCCGCGGCGCAGCGCGGGGACCCGCTCGGATGGCGGGCTTCGAACATTTGTGCTACGATTTGCTCCTTGCCGCACCGTGTGGCGAGTTCCCGCGTGGTCGATCCCCTTCTCGAACGGACCGTGCGTTCTCTCATCCGTGTTCGGGAAGCGTTGGAGGTCCTCATGACCACCGGTACCATCAAGAAGATCGTCGCCGATCGCGGCTTCGGCTTCATCACCGCCGAGGATACGAAGGAATACTTCTTCCACCGCGGCGGCCTCGACTCCTCGATCGACTTCGACCGTCTGGTCGGCGGCGAGCGTGTCACGTTCGAGATCGAGGCGAGCCCCAAGGGCCCGCGCGCGATCCAGGTGCGATCCGCATAGCCCATCGGGTGGCCCGCCTCGAGGGGCGGGCCGCTCCGCACCCGTAGCGACTCTCGGCCTCGCATGCCGCCGGGAGCTGGTCCGGCTCGCCCATCCCACGAGCTGCTGAACCGTCCCCGCAAGGTGGACCGTCCAGCGGGCGTAGCCATCATGCGGATCGACCCAGAGGAGCTTCGTGAACGTACGCACGGCCTTCGTCTCCACGTACCCGCCCCGCCGATGCGGCATCGCGACGTTCACGCATGACCTGGCGAGCGCGACGGGCAATCGCGAGATCGTCGCTCTGCACCCTCCGGAGCAGCCGTCCCCGTATCCGATCGAGGTCCACCATCGCATCCGGCGCGATGAGCCCGCCGACTACCGGCAGACCGCCCGGTCCCTCGACGACTGCGTCGATGTGGTCTCGGTCCAGCACGAATTCGGGATCTGGGGCGGCACCGACGGCGCAAACGTCCTCGACTTCGTGCGTGCGCTTCGGCTCCCATCGATCGCCACGCTCCACACCGTGCTGCGGAACCCCACCGCCGGTCAGCGAGCCATCCTCTCGGAGCTCGTCGACCTCGTCGATGCCACCGTTGTCATGTCGCGGTCCGCGGCGGCGCTGCTCGCCACTGCCTACGGCGTCGACCCCCACCGCCTGGAGATCATTCCGCACGGGGTGCCGGACCTGCCGCTCGTCGATCCCGAGACCGTCAAGGCGGGCCTCGGCCTCGACGGCCGGGACGTCATCCTGAGCTTCGGCCTGCTCGGGCCGGGCAAGGGTTACGAGCTGGCGCTCGACGCGCTCCCGGATGTCGTTGCCCAGCACCCGGCGGCGTGCTACGTCATCGTCGGTGCGACCCACCCCGATCTCCTGCGCACCGAGGGAGAGGCCTACCGGAGCCGCCTGACAGAGCAGGTCCGGCGGCTGGGGATGGATGGGCACGTCCAGTTCGTCGATCGCTTTGTCGGGCGCGTCGAGCTGACCCGGTGGCTGGAGGCAGCCGACGTGTTCGTGACGCCCTATCCCTCGCTCGAACAGATCGTGTCCGGGACGCTGTCGTATGCGATGGGCGCAGGCCGGGCCATCATCTCGACGCCGTACACGTACGCGACCGAGCTGCTGGCGGACGGACGCGGCCTCCTCGTGCCGCCCGGGTCCGCGCCTGCGCTGGCGAGTGCGCTCAACGACGTGCTCGGCGATCACGAGCTGCGCGCCGCCCTCGGACGACGGGCCCATGCCTACAGCCGCGGGATGGTCTGGTCGGCCGTGGGCGCCGAGTACCGCAGGGTGCTCGGCCGCGTGACGACGACGGTGCCGCTGACCCAGCTTGCCGGGTCGCTTGCGGCCGTCAATGCCTGACCGGGCACCGCTGTACCCCGTCAACCGCGAGCACCTCGACGTCCTGACCGACGGCGTCGGGATCATGCAGCACGCGACCGGGCGACGCCCGGATCCAGCGTTCGGGTACTGCACCGACGACGTCGCACGGGCGCTGCGGGTCGATCTGCTCCATCAGCGCGAGCTGGGCTGGTCCGAGGTTGCCGCCGCGGCCTGGCGCAGCGTTCGCTTCCTCGAGGATGCCTTTGATCCGGCGACGGGGCGGTTCCGGAACTTCCGTCTGGTCGACGGCTCCTGGAATCAGGAACGGGGCTCCGAAGACTGCCACGGCCGCGCCATGCTGGCGCTCGGGGAGACGATGGCACGAGCGCCTGACGAGCGCCTGGCGGAGTCGGCCGCACGACTGTTCGCCCAGGCCCTGCCGGCCGCTCGGGACCTGGGCGCCATCCGTGCCCAGGCGTCGGTCCTCCTGGGCTGTGATGCCGCGATGGGGGCTGCGCCGAACGGGCCAACGATGCTCGCGTACCGGCTCATCGCGGGCCGCCTCAGGTCGGCCTTCGGGTCGCGCCCGGACCGCGTCTGGCCATGGCCCGAACCACGCCTGACGTACGAGAACGCCCTGCCGGCGCAGGCGCTGATCGTTGCCGGCCGCCATCTGGGCTCGCGGCCGATGCTGGACCTCGGGCTCGACGTCCTCGAATGGCTCATCGATGCCCAGACGGGCCCCTCGGGGAGCCTGTCCCCGATCGGCAACGGGTGGTGGACGCGGGGCGGCGAGAGGTCCCGGTTCGACCAGCAACCGATCGAGGCAACGGCGCTGCTGCTCGCGGCCGCGTCGGCGCGATCGGCGACGAACGAAGAGCGCTACGGGACCGCCATGGAGCGCGCCTACGCCTGGTTCCTGGGCGAGAACGATCTCGGCGTCCCGGTCGCCGAGCCGGAACGCGGCGCGAGCTTCGACGGGCTCACCCCAGGCGGTGTCAACGCGAACCAGGGCGCGGAATCGACGCTGATGTGGCTGCTCGCGCTCGAGCACATCCGGGTGTTGCGGACCGGACCGGTGACCGCAGGAGCGTCGGAGGACGGCGCCGTGGCGATCTCGGTCCGATGACCAGGCTCCAGGACGCGATGCTCTTCGAGCGGTCCGAGGCCAACCCGATCCTGACCGCGGCGGACGTCCCCTATCCCGCCAACTCGGTGTTCAATCCCGGGGCCGCCCGGGTCGGCGACGAGACGGTGCTGCTGGTCCGCGTCGAGGACCTGCGCGGCATCTCCCAGCTCCACGTCGCTCGCAGCCGCGACGGGATCACGGACTGGCGCTTCGACGCCGAGCCCCTGCTGCGCTCCGACGTGGATCACTACCCGGAGGAGATCTGGGGGTGCGAGGATCCACGGCTCACCTGGCTACCCGAACGCGAGCAGTGGGCCATCGCCTACACGGCGTTCAGCCGACGCGGCCCGCTCGTGTCGATGGCGATGACCCGCGACTTCCGTACGGTCCACCGGCTTGGCCCGATGATGCCGCCGGAGGACAAGGACGCCGCCCTGTTCCCGCGCCGGTTCGACGGCCGCTGGGCGATGATCCATCGCCCGTCGCCGCTGCGGACCGGAGCGCACATGTGGATCTCCTTCTCGCCCGACCTGCGCCACTGGGGCGACCACAAGCTGCTGCTCGAGGCACGCGACGGTGCCTGGTGGGATGCGGGCAAGATCGGGCTCGGTCCGCCGCCGCTCGAGACCGCCGCGGGGTGGCTCGTGCTCTATCACGGGGTCCATTCGACGTCGGACGGGCCGATCTACCGGGCGGGTCTCGCGCTGCTCGACCTCGAGAACCCTGCGACGGTCCTGCGCCGGACGGACGAGTGGATCTTCGGGCCGATCGCGCCGTACGAGATGATCGGCGACGTGGGGCGGGTCGTGTTCCCGTGCGGCTGGGTGGTCGACGAGGATGCGGATCGTCTCAGCATCTATTACGGCGCCGCCGACAGCGTGGTCGGGCTGGCGACCGCCCGCATGAGCGACGTGCTCGCGCGCGTCCTGGCCTCGCCTGAACCCGGTGGTGGCAGCGTCCGATGAGCCGGAAGGAGGCGCGGACCGGAGCGCGTCCCCAGGGAGCTGTCCACTCCGAAGGCGTGCCTCGACCAGGCCTCCACCTCATCAGGGGCAGCCGCCAACCACCTGCAGGCTCGGCCCGCCGACGCCTTACGTCGCCGGCCCTTCCTCAACCGGAGCCGGCGACGCGTCCTGAGCCCCGCTGAGCGCCGCGAGCATCGCCTCGATCCGCTCGAGGCGGGCCCGCAGATCGTCGTCCTTCTGGTCCGCCTCCTCGGCCTCGGCGGCCGCGTGCTCGAGGGTGGCGCGATCCCGGACGGCGGCCTGGTTGCTCGCGAGCAGGATCAGGGGTGCCGCGTACGCCGCCTGGGTGCTGAACGCCAGATTCAGGAAGATGAATGGATATGGGTCGAAGTTGAACAGCAGGTAGAGGTTCCCGGCCACCCATGCGGCGACGATGACGGTCTGGATGACGATGAACCTCCAGGAACCCATGAACCCCGTCACCGCGTTCGCGACGCGCACGCCCAACGGGGCGTTGGTGTGCAACGCGATGTTGACCGGGTGACGCAGCCGGGTCACGGTGGTGCGGTAGCTCTGCATCGGTTCCTCCACGAGTCGCGTTCGCGACACGGTCACGGGCTCCGAGCGGCCGGTCATCTGCCCGGCGCCGACACGACCGGTCGTGCGCGCGACCCGAGCGCTCGATACGACGACGTGCCGGCCGCGCCGAGCAGGCGCATCGTAGGCATGCCGGCGTGATCGTGCTTCGCGCACGATCGATAGCCGCGCCGGTCGGGGTGCCCGCGCCCGCAGGGCGAGCGCCGAAGCCCTGAGCCCGCTTTCGCGAGCTGTCCGCCCGGGAGCGGGCCGCCCTATCTGCCGAGCACGACGTGCGTCGCGTGCTCCGTAGCGATGTGCTCCGTGACCTTGAACCCGTGCGCCGGCAGGTCGATCCCGGCGAACAACGCTTCACCGCGGCCCAGCACCACGGGCGAGATCGCGAGGTGCAGCTCGTCGATGCGGCCGGCCTCGAGGTACTGACGCACCGTCGAGACACCACCGCCGATCTTGACGTCCAGGGCGCCCGCGGCGGATCTTGCCCGGTCCAGCGCGGCCTCGTCGACATCGTCCGAACCGCCCGCCTCGCCGTTCATCGCACGGAAGGTCCGCGTGTCCAGGAACCACTCGTGGAGCTCGAGGCCGCGCTTGCCGAGCGGGTCCTGGAGGCCTGCTCCGGGCCTGCGCCAAACCCGTCAACCGACACCGAGAACCCGGCGACCCGGACCCTGGTCATCGTCTTCTCCTCCCGATCCCGTGCACGCGGCGGAACGCCCGGGGCATCATAGGCGGGCGCTCGGTTCGACCCGGGACGACTCGTCCGGGCGTGACCCCCCAGGAGGCCATCGATCCCATGACCACGAGGCTGATGTCGCTCCAGGCGGGCCACGCGGCCCGCAGCGACACCGGACGTCAGCGAGAGCACAACGAGGACCGCTATCTCGCACGGCCGCCGCTGTTCGCGGTCGCGGACGGCCTGGGCGGGCGCAACGCGGGGGAGGTCGCCGCCCAGATCGCCGTGGACCACCTCGAGGCCGAGCTGGGAGAGCGGCGGAATGCCGCCGGCCTGCGACGGGCGCTCGAGGCGCTCAACACGCGGATCGCCGACGCGGCGGGTTCCGGTTCCGAGCTCCGCGGCATGAGCACCACGTGTGTCGTCCTGCTGCTCCACGACGGCCAGGCGGACGTCGCGCACGTCGGCGATTCCAGGGCATACCTGCTGCGGTCCGGATCGCTCCAACGCCTGACCGAGGATCACACCATGGTCGCGGAGCTCGTGCGGAGCGGGAACCTGGCGGCGACCGATGCGGAGCTGGACAACCGCCGTCACGTGCTCACGCAGGCCCTCGGCGCCGTGGACCAGGTCCAGGTCGCGACACGGACGCTCGACGTCCAGCATGGCGACCGCTTCCTCCTCTGCTCGGACGGGCTCAGCGGCCAGGTCGGCGACGAGGAGATCCGGACCGTGCTCGTGGCCAACGGCGACCCCGGGCTGGCGGCTGACGAGCTGGTCCGGCGCGCGAACGCCGCCGGCGGGATCGACAACGTGACGGTGGTGATCGTCGATCCGGGCGGGGGCGCGTCGGGCCTGGACGACACGCGACGGTACGTCGCCGACGGAGGGGTCCGGCGACGCGCGTCCAGCCGCCGTTCGTGGGTCCTCCTGGCGACGCTCGCCGTGCTCGTCATCGTCGTGGGCGCGCTGGCGATGGGCCTCGCGGCGGGCGCCCCGACACCCTCGCCCGCGGCCAGCCCGGTCCGGTCCGGCACCGAATCTCCGGTGCCGTCGAGCACCGCCTCACCGATGGTCGCGCCGGGCACCGGCCGCCCCGGACAGGCTCCGGGCGACGGATCGGGCGGCCCCGGCTCCAGCCCCGAGACAGGTGTGGATGGCGGGAAGGTGAGCTCAACCGCGGCACCCTGACGCCGCGAGGGGCCTGAGGGCGCGGCACGGCATTCAGCGGGCGCCGTGCGGCGGCCGGCCCCGCCGCCCAAGGCGAATCCGTTCCGGGAACGGGCACCTCCCGCTTGTCTCGTGCTCCTAAGATGGCCGGCAATGGCGTTCCCAGGTCGTCCCGCGTTCGTCGCGAGGTCCGATGACCTCGCGCGTCTGCGCGCGGCCCACGCTGAGGCACTGGCATCCCGGACGCGGACGGTGCTGCTCGGCGGTGAGGCCGGGGTCGGCAAGTCCAGGCTGGTCGAGGCGTTCTCGGCGCAGGCCGTCGAGCAGGGCGGGCTGGCCGCGATCGCCGGCAGCCCTGCCAATCCCGAGGGCGACCTCCCCTTCGCGCTGATCGTGGGCCTGATCCGGGCCGTCGGTCGCGCCATCGGGCCTGCCGAGGCCGAGACGGTCATCGGGCCCGCGGGACCGGCCCTCCAGATGATGCTGCAGGGCAGCGGGGGGCCGGCCGGCGGGGCGGCGGTGGGCGGCCGGACCGGACTGTTCGAGGCCGTCCTCGGCATGGTCGAGCGCCTGGCCGAGTCACGGGCGGGTGCCATCCTCGTCCTCGAGGACCTCCAGTGGGCGGATCGCTCCAGCCGTGAGCTCCTCTCCTATCTTGCGCACAGCCTCCGCGACGTCGGCATCCTGATCATCGGCACCTACCGCTCGGACGAGCTGCCACCGGGTCATCCGCTCCGCGTCCAGCTGGCCGAGCTCGACCGCAGCAGTCGCGTGGAACGATGGGAGCTGCGCCGGCTCACGCCCGACGAGGTGCGCCAGCTCCTCGAGTCCGTCCGCGGCGCGGCGGTGCCGGATGCCCTGGCCGCACGGGTCGCGGCGCGGTCAGATGGCAACGCCTACTACGCCGAGGAGCTCGCCCGTTCGATGGCCGACGGGCAGGACGAGCTGCCGGTCACGCTCCGCGACATCCTTCGGGCCAGGATTGCCGGCCTTCCGCCGGGGGTCGACCAGCTGCTTCGGCTGTGCGCCGTCGCCGGACGGCGCTGGGATCAGCGGCTGATCGAGCTCATGGTGGACGCCGGACCGGCCGAGCTCGGTGCCGTGCTGCGTGACGCCGCCGGCCGGGGCTTGCTCGTGCTCGAGCGGGAGGGCGATCGCGAGCTCGTCGCCTTCCGGCAGACCCTGGTGTGGGAGACGGTGTACGAGGACCTCGTGGGCTCGGAGCGGCGGCGGCTCCACGCCGTCATCGCGAACACGCTCGAAGCCCATCGAGAGCTCATCGCCGGTCCGCCCGCGATCGTCGAGGGGGAGATCGCGCGTCACTGGCTGGGCGCCGGGTTGCCCGTCCCCGCCCGGGCGGCGCTCGTTCGGGCCGGCCGGGCAGCGGAAGCCGCCTTCGCGTTCCCGGAGGCAGCCCTGGCGTACGACCAGGCGCTGGCGCTGTGGGATGCCGCCGACCAGGTGTCGAACGACGGTGCGCCCGTGGCCCACCAGCTCGGCTTCCAGGCGGACCGCACCGATCGAGGGAGCGAGCCGGACCACGGCCTGCCGGCAGGACGGGCGACGGTTCCCGACTGGGCCGACGTCGTCCGGCGGGCCGCCGAGGCACACAGCCTGTCGGGCAATGCCGGTCGGGCGGTCGAGCTGATCGAGCGCCTGTTTGCCGCATCCGCGACCGGGACGGCGGCAACCGACTGGCTTCGCCTGGGCCGCTACGTCGGCGAGACGGGGGAACTCGAGCGATCGCTGTCCGCGTACCGACGGGCGTCGGAGCTGGCTGCGGATGACCGGCGGTTGGTCGCGCGGATCGCCGCGTCGAGGGCCGGGGCCCTCATCGGCGCGGGGCGGTACCGCGAGGCGCGAATGGCAGCTGAGGAGGCGATCAGCGCCGCGCACGAGGCGGGCTCTGATTCGATCCTCCAGTCCGGGCGCCAGATGCTCGGCGTGGCGCTGTCCATGGAGGGGGACCTCGACGCCGGCCTCGCGGAGCTGGCCGAGGCGCGGCGCCTGGCCGCGACGGCCGATCATGCGAGCGTCGTCATGCCCCGTCCGAGCCGGATCCATGATGTCGTCAGGGAGGCCGCCAGCTATGCGCTGGTCATGGAGCGTGCCGGCCGGCCGACCGAGGTCGCGCTGGCGGCGCGCGAAGGCGTGCACCTGGCACGGCAGTACGGCGTCGAGGACACCCTCGGCGCGCAGCTGGCCCTGGTTGCCACGCGCCACGCGTTCCTCACCGGCGCCTGGGACGTCGCCGATCGCGACAGCCGGGGGCTCCTCGAGCAGCCTCGAGATCGGGCCACCGACGCCCGGCTGCAGCTGCTTCGTGCCCAGCTTGCGGTCGGCCGGGGGGCATTCGACGACGCGGCCGCGCACCTCGAGCTCGCGGCGCCCACGATTGCCCGGCTCGCCGACCCGTCGCTCTCGGCCGAGCTTGCGGCGACCAACGCCGAGCTGGCGATCTGGCGACGTCAGCTGATGCTGGCTCGCCAGACCGTCGAGGACGCGATCCGGGCCCTCGACCAGGCGGAGGACCGGGTCCCGATCATCACCCTGGCCGCTCTCGGGCTCCGCGCCGAGGCCGACCTCGCGGAGCTTGCCCGTGCCCGTCGCGCCGTGCCGGAAGCGGCCGAGTCGGCCCGCGTGGGCGCCGCGTTGCGCGCGGAGGTCGTCGCGCTCACCCGGCGGCTGGGCGACCGGACCGTCGCGTCGCCGCGGGAGCTGCGCGTGATGAGCGCGGTGGCCGAGGCCGAGTGGACGCGACTCGACGGCCGGTCCGATCCCGATGCCTGGGACATCGCGGTGGCGCGGGCGGTGGACGTCCGCGAGCCCTGGACCGCCGCCTACGCGGGCTGGCGCGCAGCGGAAGCGCGGCTCGCGTCGCGCGACGGGCGCGAGCGCGCGGAACGGGCCCTCGCGTCCGCGTTCCGCTCCGCGACCGAGCTGGCCGCGACGGCGCTGCTGGACGAGATCGCCGGTCTCGCGCGGCGCGCGCGGATCGACCTCGGTGGGCGAGACACGGTCGAAGGTGCGCCACCGGCGCCGCCGTCCGCCCGCGACACGCTCGGGCTGAGCGAGCGCGAGCTCGAGGTCCTGGGGCTGGTCGCCGAGGGCTACACCAACCGGCGGATCGCCGAGGCGTTGTTCATCACCGAGAAGACGGCCAGTCATCACGTGTCCAACGTGATCGGGAAGCTCGGCGTGAGCACGAGGGTCGAGGCAGCCGCCCTCGCGCACCGGCTCGGTCTGCTGGACGGCCCGAAGGGAGGGCAGTGACCAGCCCAGCGAACCGCTGATCGTCCGCAGCGTCGGACGGCGGAAGGGGAGGCCCGGGCGGGGGAGGCCACGGGGAGAGAGAGGGAGAGGGAGAGGGATGCAGCTGACGTTCGAGAGCGGCCCGCGGGCGGGTCAGTCGTTGACCATTGAGCCGGGACGCTCCGTCGTGATCGGGCGCGATCCGGCGGCCGACGTGTTCATCGACGATCCGCGGGTGTCGCGCCCGCACGCGCGCGTCTGGGTCGACGCGACGGGCGGACCCAGGATCGAGGACCTCAAATCGACGAACGGGACGTTCGTCAACGGCAGCCGGATCGCAAGCGCGACCCCGCTCCGCTCGGGGGACTCGGTCAGCATCGGCAACACGCGGTTCACGATCGTGGCGGACGCCGCCGGCGGCGAGGCGACCGTGGTGGCCGACGTGCAGGTCACGCGACCCGCCGGCGCCTCCCGGCCGTCGATGGTGATGCTTCGCCAGTCGGTGGCGAGCGCCAACCGGACAGCGCGGGTCGCGGTCGGGGTGGCGGCCGTGGTGGTCGTCGTCGTGGTGGCCGCGGCGGTGTGGCTCCTGGTGCTCGGCCGTCAGGCGACCAACGAGGAGATCGCCACGCGCCTGACGCCGTCGATCGTGCGCATCGTCGTCCAGTCCTCGAGCGATCTCGACCCGGGCGGGTCGGGTACCGGCTGGGTGCTCGACGCGAGCCGGGGCGTGATCGTGACCAACAACCACGTGATCAACGGTGGCTCGCGGGTGACGGTCACCGGGGAGGGGCTGACTCCCCGCACCGCCAACATCGTGGCGGCCGCTCCGTGCGACGACGTGGCGGTGATCCACGTCGATGACAACGCCGGCCTGGTGACTGCCGCCCAGGGGAGCCAGGACGCCCTGCACCAGGGCGACGACGTGATCTCGCTGGGCTACCCGATCACGGGCAGCAGCCAGGCGAACCTCGTGTTCACGGCCGGCACGATCTCGGTCGTCAAGACCACCTTCGAGGGCGGCGGCGATTTCGGGGGCATCCCGAACCTGCCCAACGTCCTCCAGCACAGCGCCCGGATCAATCCCGGCAACTCCGGCGGACCGCTGGTGAACAAGTCGGGCGAGGTCGTGGGGATGAACAGCATCGGGATCTCGTCCCTGGATCAGAACTACGCGATCGGGATCGACCGCGTGAAGGCCATCGTGCCGGATCTCGAGCAGGGCAAGGGCCTGGCGTGGACCGGCATCGGGATCACCACCGCTGCCGCCCTCGCGAACGACTGGGGCGTGCCCGACACGGCGGACATGTCGGGCGCCGACCTCGTGCTGACGGCGCTCGGCCTGCCCGCCGCCGACGGGCTGGTCGTGCTGACGGTCAACCCCGGCAGCGAGGCCGACCTCACCGGTCTGTTCGGCAAGTTCCCGATCCTGGTGACGGCGGTCGACGGCCACGCGGTGCCCGACATGGCGTCCTACTGCGAGGTCGCCGCTCCGCGGGCCAACGGCGACCAGGCGACCTTCTCGGTGGCCTGGCTCGACCCGCAGACCGGCGAGACCGTGGCGCGCGACGTGAACCTCCACTACCGCTAGTGAGAGGCCTCGCGGCCGGCGGCCGGGATGGCCGCCGGCCGCACCTCAATGGGGCAGCCGGCCCATACCTGAACGACGTCCCGAGCGGGCACCCGATCAGGGCCCATCTCGGCATGGGAGGGTGAAACGATGAAGGATCGGCTCGTCGGACGCCAGTTCGGCCACTACACCGTCGAGGGTGTCCTCGGGCGCGGCGGCATGGGCACCGTGTACCGGGCGCGCGACAGCCAGCTGGACCGCACCGTCGCCCTCAAGGTGCTGTCCACCGATCGCGCGACGGACCCGTCGTTCCGCACCCGGTTCCTGCGCGAGTCGAAGCTGCTGGCCTCGATCGACCACCCCAACATCGTGCCCGTGTTCGAGGCCGGCGAGGTGGACGGCGACCTGTTCATCGCGATGCGGTACGTGACGGGACCCGAGCTGTCACGACTGATCGAGGAGCGCGGACCGCTGGCCCCGGTCCAGGCCGCGACCATCGTGGCCCAGATCGCGGATGCGCTCGACGCGGCGCACGCCAAAGGGCTCATCCACCGCGACATCAAGCCCGCCAACATCCTGGTCGTGCCGGGACCCACGGCGCACAGCCCGATGCACGCGTATCTCACCGACTTCGGCCTGACCAAGGTGGCCGGCTCGACCGGCGGCCTGACCGAGGTCGGCAAGTTCGTGGGCACGCCGGGCTACGTCGCGCCGGAGCAGATCCAGGGCCACCCGGTGGATCACCGCGCGGACGTCTACTCGCTCGGCTGCGTGCTCTACGACTGCCTGACGGGCTCGGTGCCGTTCCCACGGGACAGCACGATGGCGTCGCTGTGGGCCCACGTGAACGAGGTGCCGCCTCGTCCCTCGGACGTGCGGCCCGCGATCGGAAACGCGTTCGACGCGGTGGTCGCCCGGGCGATGGCCAAGAACCCCGATGACCGCTATCAGACCGCCGGCGGGTTGGCTGCGGCCGCCAGGGAGGCCGCAGCCCTGGCGCCCCAGGAGCCGGCACCGGAACCGACCATGGTGGCCTCCGCACCGGATCTCGCGCCGCCCTTGCCCCAGCCGCCGGCGCCGCCGACGGCGGTCGAGGCCGCAGGGGCGACGATTGCGGCGTCGAGTGCGACGGGCGGCGTGGGCGTGCCCCGGCAGCCAACGGATGGCATGACCCCGCCGCCTCCCGCCGCGAGCGACGCCACCGTGGTGGCGAGCACCGCAGGCGCACCGACGATCGTGGCGACCGCCTCCGCGAGCCCACCGACGCCCCCCTCTCCCCCGGCACCGATCGCGGCGGATTCGAGCCTGCCGCCCGACGGACGTCGACCGGGTCGCGGGAGCCGCGGCCTGGCCGCGGTTCTCGGGGCCGGGCTGGTCCTGCTGCTGGCGCTGACGGCGCTCGGCTACACGTCCGGCGGGTTCGGCCTGCTATCCGGCACGGCGGCGACCGCAACCCCGACCATCGGCGCCCGGGTGCTGCCGCCGGTCACACCGTCCCCGTCGCCGAGCCCATCGCCGGCGCCCTCGTCGTCGAACGACCTCGCCAGCCCGATCGCCAGCGACGCGCCCCCGACGCCGACGCCCAAGCCCACGCCGACGCCGACGCCCAAGCCCAAGCCCACGCCGACGCCCGACACCACGGGACCGGCGGGAGGCAGGATCTCGCTGGCCAGCGGTCACTCGATCACGACCAACAGGACGATCAAGCTCAAGGTGACGGTGAAGCCCACGGATCCCTCTGGCGTGACGGCCATGGCGGTGTCGAACAAGGCCTCTCGTCCGACGAAGACGCGCGCCTACGACAACCAGTTCAACTGGACCCTGGCCTCGGGCAAGGCGGGCAAGCGCACCGTGTACGTCTGGTTCCGGGACAGCCACGGCAACTGGTCGTCGGCCGTGTCCGACGCGATCACCTTCGACCACGCGCCGGTGATCAAGAGCATCGAATTCAACCCCAGCTTCTGCGATGGCTCCCATACCTTCGACCTGCTCGCTACATCGCCCTACGCCGCGACCGACGCCGACGGTCAGTCCACGATCAAGATCGTCCGGGTCTGGACGGGCGGCAGCACCTACCCGGGCTCGACCGACCTCAGCAGCGGGATCACGTCGGACGGGCTGTACGTCAAGATCACGATCTCGGGTTCGACGCCCGGCAACCACACGCTGACCGACTACTACACGATCCGCGACAACTACGGGATCGAGCGGACGGGCCACTTCAAGATCAACCTCACCGGCTGCTAGCGGCCGGCGGCATACGCCCCGGCCGGCCAGGCGAATCGCAGGAGGCCCCGGCATGGCCGGGGCCTCCTGCCTCGCGTTCGGGCTTGCGGCTACTTCATGAGCACGAACCCGTCCACGTCGATCTTCGGGTGGCCGGCGGTGCCGACCGCCACGACCTGCAGGGTGTGGCGGGTGCCCGTGGACACGAGCGTCGAGAAGACCACCATCCGGCCGGCCGAAGCCTGGCGGTAGAGGTTCACGCGGCCGACGTACGACCCGTCGAGCCAGACATCGGCCTGGCCGCGCGTGGTGCCCTGGGAGGCGATCCAGGCGATGCCGCGTCCGGTGAAGGTGAACGAGGCGGTGGCGCCGCGCTTTGAGGCCACGGTCACCGAGCCGGCCTCGGCGGGCTTCCAGGCGGCCCGGTACCACGTCCCGGCGTAGCCGATGTACTTGCTGCTGTCGCTGTAGTCGACGGGCTTGATCGTCGGCCCGGTCGCCCACGCGCCCCAGTTTCCGGCACCGTCACGGGCATTGACCGTGAACCGGTAGGTGTGGCCCGAGATGAGGTTCAGCGTCACCGACCGCGTCGTTGCCGAGGCAAGGGTGACGTCGGTCCAGGCGCCGCCGTCCGTGCTGACCTTCACGGCGTAGCGGGTGATGCCGCTGGCGTCGCTGGCCTTCCACGAGATGGTGGTGGGGACGCCGTCGCCGCGGGTGACCTGGTAGCCGACGGCGGTCACGGCCTGCGGGGCCGCGATCGAGGGGGCAGTCTGGTCGGACCCGCCGGTCCCGCCGCCGGAACCGCCCGTCCCGCCGAGGGCCTGGATCGCTCGCTCCAGGTTCGGGAGCGGACCGATCTGGCCGGCGACCGACGTGTCCTGCGGGGTCCCGGTGGACTTGAGCAGCGAGCGGATCTGGCCCGGGGTGGCCGGCGTCCCGGTGCGCGTCTCGATGATGCTCGACAGGACGGCCGCCGCCCCGGCGACGACGGGCGAGGCGCTGGACGTGCCGCTGAACTGCTGCGTGTACGTGGCGTTCGAGCCGCCGTTGTAGAGGTCACCGTAGCCCGTGGTCGTGACGCACTCGCCCCAGCCCTGGACATCGACCCGCGACCCGTAGTCGGAGAAGGAGGCGCGCGAGCGCGGGTGGGTGGCAGAGCCGAAGCCGGCGCAGCCCTCGACCTGGCCGGCACCGACCATGATCGCCCCGGAGTCGGAGCGTCCGATGCCCAGCGCATCGAGGTTCTGGCTGCCGTTGGCCGCCGGCTCGATCACGATCATGCCCGCGTCCACCGCGGCGCGGATGGCGGCGAACACCGTCGGGTCGAACTCGACCGGCACGTAGTCGCCGCCACCGCTCGTGAGCGCAAGCTGCTGCTCGATGAGGATGACGTCGCCCCGGCTCGCGTTCGCCGCGGCGGTCGAGATCGCGCGTGCGAGCTGGTAGCCGGCCGCCGCGTCGAACGTGTTGACAAGCCCGATCGCGGCCCGGGGAGCGATCCCCGTCACGCCGAACGAGTTGGGCGTCCCGATGAGCTCGCCCAGCACCGCGGTGCCATGGTCGGTGTCCGACTTGCCATGCGGCGCCGTAGGGGATCCGACGCTGATCCGCGCCGATGCGGCCCGCCCGAGATCCTCGTGCGAGGTGTTCCAGTCGAACTCGACGTCGAAGATCTTGACCCGGTCGCCCTGCCCGCCTGCGACCTTGGCCGCGTAGGCCACGCCGATGCCCTCGGGAGCGGCGGCCTGGTAGCCCTGCCGAGCGGTGAAGTCACCGGCCACCGGAAGGGAGACCTCGAGGTTGACGTAGACGCGGGCGACGGCCGCGCTGTCGTTGAGGAGATCGAGGACCCGGTCGCCGGCAGGGCCATCGGGGACCGAGACCGTGAACCAGGTGTCGAGGGATCGGAGCGTCGAGGCCGCGCGGTCGGCCGACATGTCCTTGACCAGCGACGCGCGCTCGGCCTTCGAGAGGGTGAACAGCGGCTTGAGCGCCAGGCTCGACGGCGTCGCCGTCCGGCTGGCACCCGAGGCGAGCTGGACGGAGACCGTTCGGCTGGCACCGGGGCCGGCAGCGCTCGCCAGCCGCTGCCTGGCGGTCGCGAAGGACGCGTCCCGCGCGGCCGACGAGAGGGGGGCCGTCAGCCCGGCCGTCGAGACCGGAGCTCGGTCGGCCGGCGCGGGCGGCCGGTTCACGAGCAGGGTGCCGGTCGCCAGCACGGCGATCGACGTGAGGCACAGGACCGAGGTAGCGATGACGCGGCGGGTGCTGAGCATCTGATGGTTCCCTTCCCTCTGGAGCTCGCCGCCGAGGTGCGGCGCTGGTCTGGAAGGAGGGTCTCCAACACGGGTCTGGGGAACATCGGGCGGGATCCCCATCCCGGGCGCCGTCCATGCCCCATTTCCACGGCGTGCCGATGCAGCCCGTCGGACGCGGGAGGGGCTCGAGGGCGAACCCGGGAGCCTCGCGGTTGGCCGCAGCCCGACCGCTGGCGGCGCTTGTCCGCGGGGCTCCGGCTGCCCGTGGGTAGGATTGCCGCATGAGCGACGCCGGGCGCATCGAGGTCATCTGCGGCCCGATGTTCGCGGGCAAGACCGAGGAGCTGCTGCGGCGCGTGCGGCGCGCGGTCATCGCGGGTCGCGGGGTGCTCGTGTTCGACCATGCGCTCGACACGCGCCACAGCGCCGGCCGGCTGGCCTCGCACGCGGGGATCGACCACCCGGCCACGATGGTCGCGAACGCGGCGGAGATCCTGCCCGCCGTCGGTGACCGGAGGGGCATGGTGGCCATCGACGAGGCGCAGTTCTTCGGCCCCGATCTCGTGGACGTGGCAGGAGAGCTGGCGGGTCGCGGGCTGGTGGTCGCCATCGCCGGCCTCGACGTGACGTTCGACGGCCTGCCGTTCGAGCCGCTGCCGTCGCTGATGGCGCTCGCGGAGCGCGTCGACAAGCTGACGGCGATCTGCACCGTGTGCGGCGAGGACGCCGTCTATCACGTGCGGCTGGCCGCGACCATGACCACCGCGACCGACCTCGTCGCGGAGCACGTCGGCAGCGAGGACAAGTACCAGGCCCGCTGTCGCCGCCACTTCCCGGCTACCCGGGGCTGATGCCCTCAGGCTCAGGGGCCGATCGAGAGGCGGCTGGCAATGGGACAGGGCCCACAGGACGCTGCATCGCACCGGCCGGTCCAGTCGCGCCGGCCATGCCGTGCCGTCATCCGCGCGCACGCGCTACGGTAGGCCCGTGACCGCGGCGGGGGCCGGCCGGCGCCGCGACGCCGATCGGCGGGTCGGTGCGGACGGCAGGCAGGCTGACGAGAGGAGATGCGCACGATGATCATCGCGGTGGGGTCCGACCACGGCGGCTTCTCCCTCAAGGCGGTCGTCATCGACGAGCTCGAGGCGCTCGGCCACACGGTTCGCGATTTCGGCGCCGCGGCGTACGACGGCGCCGACGACTACACCGATTTCGCCGCGCTGGTCGGCCATGCGATCCGCGACGGGCAGGTGGAGCGCGGGGTGGTGCTGTGCGGCAGCGGCGTTGGCGCCTGCATCGCCGCCAACAAGATCCACGGCGTGCGCGCCTGTGTGTGCCACGACACGTACTCGGCGCGGCAGGGCGTCGAGCACGATGCGATGAACGTGCTGTGCCTGGGCGCCCGGGTCATCGGCGAAGAGCTGGCGCGCGAGCTGGTTCGGGCGTTCATGTCGGGCGCGCTGCGGTCGGAGGAGCGCTTCCGCCGGCGGCTGGCGAAGGTCTCCGCGCTCGAGCAGGAAGGCTGAGGCCTGCGGCCCGGACGGCTCCGGCGCCTCGCGCGCGGCCATCGAGCGCGTCGAGGCCGAGGAACGCCTCGCACGCGGCGGGATCGAGACGACCTTCTCCGTGGGCCGGGAGCGCGGCACCCCCGTCCGGAGACGCGCCGCGCCTGGGTCAGTGGAGGGCGCGCCGCCAGTTCGACGGCACGCGGCCGGCCGGCCCCGGAACGGGCTGGTCGAGCGGGTGATGCAGCGGCGGCGTCAGCTCAGGGCCATCCACGAAGTCGTCGGCCGCATAGTCCCAGAACCAGTCCTCACCCGGCTCGAAGCTCGCGATCACCGGGTGCCCGAACGCCGACGCGTGCGCCATGGCGTGCTGCGAGGGCGAGCTGTCGCAGCAGCCGACATGGCCGCATGCCACGCACCGTCGCAGGTGAAACCACCAGCCGCCCGTGTCGAGGCACTCGGCACATCCGTCACCGCTGGGCGGTGCACCTCGAACAGGCTCGTCGACGTCCGGCATGACCTTCCTTCCGCTGGTCGCCCCCGACGTGCGCAGTGTCGCCGATCGGGGTGCGTCGCGTGGTCGAGGAAGGTCGGCGGTCGATCAGGCCGAGCGGGCCACCCGTGCCCCGCACCCCGGGCAGGTCCCCGCGAGACCGCGGCGCCCGTCTCGCATCACCGTCTCGCGGACGTCGGTCATCACGATGGTGCGCCGCTCTCGCAGGCAGTAGGCGCGGGGGCCTGCCGCGGCCGGCAGAGCGACGGGATCGTCGGTCTCGATCTCGGGCGGCGCCGGAGCCGCGGCCTGCGCGCGCAGGCGCTCGATCCGGGCGGCCAGCGCCACGCTTCGCTCCAGCACCCGGTCCAGCTTGCGGCGCCGCCGGGCCTGCGTCGATCGCGGCGCACCCCGCCGCTTCGCCTTCTCCAGCTTGTGCCGGCGCGTGGCCTCGAGGTCGCGCGCGTCAGCCAGGCGCCGCTCGAGCCGGCGAACGGCACGCTCGGCATCCGCGGACCGGGTCTGCGACGCGATCTGCGGGCGATCATCCGGCCCCTGAGTCTCCCGGCTCATCGAGCCCTCCCGTAGCAGCCGCCGGCAGCCTCCGAGACGAGCGCCAGCCAGCGTTGTCGCCATCGTCGGCGGCGTGGGCGCGGACGTCGATCCCCTGATCGGAGCCCGCTGCCCGGACGATCGTCCCCGGCGGGCGAGTCTAGCCCGGGAGAGAGCCCGGGTCACCGGGCTTGAGGCCCTGGCTGATCATCCCCAGCGAGGGGTCGGGGCCCTTGAAGCCGATCAGGTACTCGAGCCGGATCGGGGCGAAGCACTCGTAGAACACGACGTCCTCGTCACCCAGCTGGCGGAACGCGTGGACGACGTTGGACCCGATGACCATCAAGGCCCCGGGACCCACCTCGGCCTCCTCGTCGGCGACCTTCGCCCAAAGCCGCCCGGACACGACCAGCATGATCTGCTCGGCCTCGTGGCGGTGCTCCGGGATCACGGCCCCGCCGCGGTACACGATCCGGGTCATCATGACCTTCTCGCCCGACACCGCCTGGCGCAGGACGCCCGGGACGTACTCGACCGTCGGGAACTCGTCCCACGTCGTGATCTGGCGCATGTCAGCCCTCCGATCGCGATGGATGGGCGGGGGCGGCGGCCGCCGCTCCCGGCTTCGATTCGAGCGCCCGCAGCACGGCCTCGGGCGTGATGGGCAGCTCGTCCATCCGCACCCCGATCGCGTCGTGGATGGCGTTGACGATCGCGGGGATGGGTGAGTTGGCGGTCATCTCGCCCACGCCCTTGACCCCGTACGGGCCGTTCGACGACGGGATCTCGAGCACCACGCTCTCGATCTCGGGCAGGTCGGCCGGCCCGGGCATGAGGTAGGTGCTGAAGTCGCGCGCCGCGTGATCGGGGCTGGGATAGTAGGGCTGGGTGGTCTCGTACAGGGCGTGGGACATGCCCATGACCGCGCCACCCACGATCTGGCCCTCGACCAGCGCGGGGTTGACCTGGCGGCCGACCTCGTACGCGCTCCGGATGGCGAGCACGGTGACCTGGCCGGTCCCGGTATCGACCTCGACGTCGGCGACGGTGCACGCGTGGGCCTCGGTCGAGTCCGGATCCATGGCCCCGGTCTCGGGATCGACCTCGCTCTTGGGCTTCATCCACATGCCACGTCCGGCGATCCCGCGACCGTGCTTGAAGTGCGCGGCGAGCGCGAGGTCGGACACGCTGATCGAGCGATGCGGGCTGCCCACGACACGGATGAAGCCATCGCCGGTGGTCTCCAGGTCGGACGCGTTGGCCTCGAGCTCGTCGGCGGCGATCGCGAGCATCGCGTCACGCGCCTCGGTGGCCGCCGCGATCACGGCGTTGCCCACCCGGTGGGTGGCGCGGCTGGCGAAGGTGCCCATGTCGTGCGGCCCGGTGTCCGTGTCCGCGGTATCGACGATGATGGTCTCGACCGGCACCCCAAGGGTCTCGGCGGCGATCTGGCTGATGACCGTCTTGAGCCCCTGGCCCAGGTCGACGGCCGACAGGGTCACCACGAACGAGCCCATCGTCGTCGCGTGCACGAGCGCCTGCGACGGGTCGCCGCCAAGGTTCATGCCGGTTGGATAGTTGACCGCGGCGATGCCGCGGCCGCGCAGCCTGGCCATCGTGTCAGTCCTCCTCCGGCGTGCGCGGCGCCGAGGTCATCGCGGCGAGCTCCGGCGCCAGCTCGTGCCCGACGAGGCGGGCCGCGGCCTGCATCGTCTCGATCAGCGTCGCGTCTTCGGCGTGCTTGCGGTGCGGCCGCAGGTCGCCGTTGTGGTAGGCGTTGCGGAAGCGGACGGTCCACGGGTCGAGGCCGGTCGCCTCGGCGATCCGGTCCATCTGCACCTCGACGGCGAACGAGCCCATCGTCACGCCGAAGCCGCGCATGGCGCTCGTGGGCTGGCGATTGGTGAACACGCAGTACACGTCGATCGACACGTTGGGGATGGCGTACGGACCGCCGACGTTGGCCGCGTGCTTGGTCATCGCGTACGGCGTCTGGCGCGCGTAGGCGCCGGCGTCCGCGTAGCTGGTGACCTTGCGGGCGACGATCCGGCCGTCGCGCATGACGCCGTCCTTGATGTAGATCCGCCACGGGCTGCGGGTGGACGAGGCGCGCATCTCCTCGGCCCGGCTGAAGCGGTAGCGGACCGGGCGGTTGGTGAGCTGCGCGCCGAGGGCCGCGAGCGGCTCGACGATCACGTCGACCTTGCCGCCGAAGCCGCCACCCACCGTGCCGCCCACGAAGTGCAGCCGGTTGGCCGGGGTGTTGAGGATGATCGAGGTGTTGTCGAGGCTGAAGTACAGCGCCTGGGTGTTGGTGTAGACGGTGATGCGGCCGTCGGGCTCGGGCCTGGCGACGCACGCCGTGGTCTCGATGGGCGCATGCTCGATGGGCTTGGAATCGTAGCGGGCCTCGACGATGAGGTCCGCCGCCGCGAACCCCTGTTCGACGTCGCCCAGGCGGACGCGCCGGCAGTCGTGGCCCTCGTACTTGAAGGTGTTGTCGCCCCAGTGGGTGACGACCGGGGCGTCCGGCTTGAGGGCCTCCTCGACGTCGAACACCGCGGGCAGCTCCTCGAGGTCGAGGCGAACCTTCGAGGCCGCCTCGATCGCCGCCGTCTCCGTCTCGGCGAGGATCGCGATGATCGGCTCACCGAGGTAGCGGACGCGATCGACGGCGAGCACGAACTCCTCCTCGGGCTCGACGCCGATGAGCGTCAGGATCGTGTACAGGTTGTGCGGGACGTCGAGATGCGTCAGCGCCCGGACGAACCCCGGCACCGCCTCGGCGCCGCTCAGGTCGACGCCCCTGATCCGGGCATGGTGGACGGGGCTCCGGACGCACTTGAGGTGGAGCATGCCGGGGAACGAGAGGTCCGCCGCGTACTGGGTCCGTCCGGTCACGTGCCCCACGCCGTCGCTGCGGGCGATCGACCGGCCGACGCTCCGCAGGGCGGTCATCGGGAGGCCTCCTCTCCAACAGCCGCGGCGCCGGCGGCCGTGCGCCGGACCTCCGGGCCGGCCGGCGCATCGGGGTTGGCCACCGCCTCGATGGCCCGCACGATCGGCGCGTAGCCGGTGCAACGGCAGATGTTGCCGCCCATCGCCTCGACGATCGCGTCGCGGGTCGGGTGCGGGTCGTGCGCGAGCAGCCCGACGCCGAGCATGATCATGCCCGGCGTGCAGTAGCCGCACTGGGTCGCGAACTGGTCGAGGAACGCCTGCTGGAGCGGATGCAGCCCCTTGGCGGGCGTGATGGTCTCGACCACGTCCACGCGCCGGCCGGCGACCTCCTCGAGGGGCAGCAGGCACGAAAGCACCGGCTCGCCGTCGAGCAGCACGGTGCAGCTCCCGCAGCCACCCTGCCGGCAGCCGTCCTTGGTCGCCGTCTGGCCGAGATGCTCGCGCAGCGCGATCTGGAGCGTCGTCAACGGGCGCGCCATGACCTCGACCTGCCGGTCACCCAGCCTGAAGCTCACGATGCTCGAGGTCATCGGGCGCCTCCTCCCAGCCGGTTCGCGAGGTCGGTCAGGACGCCCTCCACGACGAACCGGGTCATGCGTCGGCGGTACCAGTCGGTTGCGATGCCGTCGGTCGCGGGGTCCGTGGCGTCCGTGGCGGCCGCTGCCGCGCCCGCGATCGCGTCAGGGCCGAGGCGGGAGCCGACCAGCGCCCGCTCGGCAGCCCGCGCCCGGAACGGGTGCGGGCCCACGGCGCCCAGGGCAAGCCGGGCGTCGGTGACTCGCGCGTCCGCATCGACGCGCAACCTGATCGCGACCGTCACGACGGCGGGCGTGCTCGCGTGCCGCCGGCCGAGCTTGCGGAAGGCTGTCTCGCCCGAGGGCGACGGGACGTGGATCTCGACCACGAGCTCGTCGGGCCGCAGGGCGGTCGTCATGAACCCGGTGTGGAACCCGTCGAGCGGGACCGCCCGCCGGCCGCCCGGTCCGGCCAGCACGAGCGTTGCGTCGAGGGCGAGGAGCGCCACCGCGACGTCGCCCGCCGGGGGCGGTGCGAACAGGTTGCCGCCGACCGTGCCCATGTTCCGGATCGCCCAGCTCCCCGTGGCGCGGGCTGCCTCCGCGAGCAGGGGCAACTCGTCCAGGGCGACGAGCCGCTGGAGGGGACAGGCGGCCCCGATCCGGAACCCGGCGGCGTCGCGTCGCAGCGCGTCGATGCCCGCCGCGCGCAGGCTCATCACGCGCTCCGGCGAGGCGATTCCGTCGTTGACCAGCGGCATCGCGATGGTTCCCCCGGCCATCACCAGCAGGTCGGGGCCATGGCTGGCAAGGAGCGCCACCGCCTCGTCGACCGAGGCGGGTCTGAGGTACTCGATCACGCTCACGCTGCCGCCTCCTGGTTCGGCTTCACGCCCGTACTCCCAGCTCGTCGTGGACCGCCCGGCGGGCCAGGTCCTCGGCCAGCCGGTCGAGGCCCTGCTCCAGGACGCCACGTGCCAGCCGCTCGACCAGGCTCGAGTCGAGCCAGGCCAGCGGTCCGTCGATGCGGGCATCGGCCACGTAGTCGAGCCGGCATCCCAGCCCGGACGCGGCGGCAGCCGCGGACGCGGGGTGGGCCCCGGGGACGGCGTCGGGCGTGGCGGCAGACGCGGCGTCGGACGTGGCGTCGGTCCTGGCCTCGGTCGTGGCATCGGTCGTGGCGGCGGCCCGGGGGACGACGTCGGGCGCCGTGCCCGCATCCGTCAGCTCGAGGGTTGCCTGCCCGGTGATCGTCCCCGGCCGGCCGTCGAGCCTGCCCTCGAGCCGGCAGGACGCCGGGCGGATCGCGTCCTCGACGCGGACGGAGAGCTCGTAGGTCCCACCGATCGCGGCCAGGCGCAGGGCAAGCCGGGCCCTGTACTCGGTCGGCGAGCATCGCTCGGCCTGCTCGCAGCCGGGGATGCAGGCGAGCAGGACCGACGGATCGTGGATCGCGTCGAACACGGCGTCGCGAGGCGCCGCGATCAGCCGGCTGCCGGCGATCCTCATCGCGCTGCCTCGGCGGGCCCGGCCTCGGCGGGCCCGGCCCCCGCCTGCCCGGCCCCGGCGCTCGCGCGGGCTCGGTCGCCGGCCGCGACGCCGGCAGCGACGCCGGCATCGTGGTGGAGCACGGCCTCGACGTGGTCGAGGTGCCCGCGCATCGCCCGCTCCCCCGCATCGGGATCGCGCGCGCGAAGCGCTTCGAGGATGTCTCGATGGTCCTGGACCGCCGTCTCGCGGACGCGGCGGAGGCCGCCGGTCCGCTGGCGACTGACCCTGCCCAGGGTGTCGACGATCGTCATGAACTGGGCGAGCATGAAGTTGTCGGCAGCGGCGCAGATCGCGTCGTGGAAGGCGATGTCCAGCTCGCTGAAGCGGTCCGGGTCGTCCAGCGCGGCACCCAGCTGGTCGAGCAGGTCGCCCAGCCGGTCGAGGTCGGTGTCCGACGCCCGCGCCGCGGCCAACCGCACGTTGCCCGACTCGACGACGCGGCGCGCCTCGAACACCTTGGTCAGCGCGGTCTCGTCGCTGGAGAACGCGAAGTCCAGGTGCGAGATCAGCTGCCGTGGCTCGAGCGAGGTCACCCAGGTCCCGGTGCCCTGGCGGATGTCGACGACCTTCATCAGCGACAGGGCACGCAACGCCTCGCGCAGGACCGGGCGGCTCACGCCCAGCCGGCGGGCCAGCTCGCGCTCGGCGGGCAGCCGGTCGCCGGGCCGAAGCTCCTGCGAGCGGATCAACGTCAGCACCCGGCCGGCGATCTCCTCGGGCAGGGTGCTGCGTGGCGGAAGCGCCCCGAACCCGTCGGTCGCCACCGGGGTCATCCGCAGGGGCCCGATGGCGCCATCGCCCAGGCGATCGACCTCGCGCACGCCGCTCCTGCCCTCCTCAGCGCTCCAGGCTGACCGCCGACCGGTCACGGTGTGGTACGCTGGTCAGACCACCATACCACAGTCGGGAACCAGGGGAGCCGCGGGTCGTGGCCGCGCGCCGGCCGTGCCCGGGATGGAGAACTCCATGATCGAGCGCCACATCACCTTCACCGTTCCGGCCGCCAACGCCAACGCGTTCGAGCGGTTCTTCACCGAGCGGTACCGGCCGGCGATGGCGGAGGCCGCGGGCTACGTGCGGGTCGAGCTGCTGCGGGAGATCGACGATCCGGCCCGATACCAGATGGCGCTCCGCTTCAGCGACCCCGAGTCGGCCGTCGGATGGCGCACGTCGGACGTCCACCAGGCGCTCCAGCCGGATCTGACCGCGCTCCACGAGGGGAGCACCGTCGTGGGCTACGACGTCATCGCCTGAGTCGACGACGGTGACCGGCGTGGTGACCGGACCCGGCGGGACGAGCGAGTCCTATCTCGTCACGGGCGGCACCGGGTGCATCGGGGCATGGGTGGTCCGCGATCTCGTCCGGCGGTCGATCCCGGTGACCGTCCTGACCGCGCGCCGCCGGCTCGATCGCCTGCGCCTGATCCTGTCCGACGAGGAGCTCGACCGGGTGACGCTGGTCGAGGGCGACGTCGCGGACACCGACCGGCTCGAGACCGCGGCCGTGGAGTCCGGTGCGAATCGCCTGATCCACCTCGCCGGGATGCAGCTCCCCCTGTGCGCGGCCGACCCCCTCGAGGGAGCGCGGGTCAACGTGTCGGGGACGCTCGCCGTGTTCGAGGTCGCGCGGCGGCTGGGCATCGGTCCGGTCGTCTACGCGAGCAGCGCGGCCGTGTACGGGCCTGCCTCGCGCTACCCGCGAGCCATCGTGGGCGACGACGACCCGCTGTTCCCGACCTCGCACTACGGGGTCTACAAGGTCGCCAACGAGCAGAGCGCACGCGTCTGGTGGGCGAACGAGGGTGTGGCGAGCATCGGCCTCCGGCCCCACTCCGCCTACGGCCCGGGACGCGACCAGGGCGTCACCTCCAAGCCCACCGTGGCCATGATCGCGGCGGCAGCCGGCAGGCCGTACCGGATCGGGTTCAGCGGTCGCTACCAGTTCCAGTTCGTCGAGGACGTCGCGACCGCGTTCGTCCGCGCCTCGCGGCTGCCCGCCCAGGGCGCCGCGGTGTTCAACATCGGCGGGAGCCTGTTCGGGATCGATCAGATCGTCCGGGCGATCGACACCGTCGTGCCCGGCGCCGCGGAGCGAATCACGGTCGCCGAGGCGGTGATGCCGTTCCCGGCCGGCTTCGACGGCGGCCCGCTCCAGGATGCGATCGGCGAGCTCGCCGAGACCGATCTCGCAGTCGGCGTGCGCCGAACGATCGAGTGCTACCGGTCCGCCATCGACCGCGGTCTGATCGGCCCGGCGGACCTCGATCGCATCATCGCGTAGCCGACAACAGCACACGCGGAGGGCTCAGGCTCGATGGACCAGCTGTCGCTCCGACCGGCCACCGACGTCAGGTGGGATCTCGTCGCCCTGGGCGAGGTCATGCTGCGGCTCGACCCGGGTGAGGAGCGGATCTCCACGGCGCGCTCGTTCCGGGCCTGGGAGGGCGGCGGTGAGTACAACGTCGCTCGCGGTCTCGGGCGCTGCTTCGGCCTCCGCACGAGCGTGGTCACCGCGCTCGCCGAGAACGCCGTCGGCCGGCTGATCGAGGACCTGATGCGCCAGGGGGGCGTCGACCTCTCGCACCTGCGCTGGGTGCCCTACGACGGGGTGGGGCGGACGGTCCGCAACGGGCTCAACTTCACCGAGCGTGGGTTCGGGGTGCGGGCGGCGCTGGGCGTCTCGGACCGCGGCCACAGCGCGGCGTCGCAGCTGCGCCCGGGCGACGTCGACTGGGACGCCATCTTCGGCCGGGAGGGCTCCCGCTGGTTCCACACGGGCGGCATCTTCGCGGCGCTGTCCGAGACGACCGCCGAGATGGTCGGCGAGGCGATGGCGGCGGCGCGACGGCAGGGCACGATCGTGAGCTACGACCTCAACTACCGCCCGTCGCTCTGGCGGGCCGTGGGCGGTCCCGAGCGCGCCCGGCAGGTCAACCGGCGGCTGGCGCCACTGGTCGACGTGATGTTCGGGAACGAGGAGGACTTCACCGTCGGCCTCGGGTTCGACGTCGACGGCATGGATCCGTCCCGCGACCCCCTCGACCCGGCTGCCTACGGCCGGATGATGGCCGAGGTGACCCGGACGTATCCGAACCTCGCGATCGTCGCCACGACCCTCCGGCGCGCCCTGACGGCATCGCGGAACGACTGGAGCGCGGCGTGCTATGCGGCCGGCGATCTCGCCACGGGCCGGCCCATGGAGGGTCTCGAGATCCTCGACCGGGTGGGCGGGGGCGACTCGTTCGCCTCCGGCTTCATCTTCGGGTTGCTGGGTGGTCTGCCCCTCGAGCGGGCGCTCGACTACGGCATCGCCCACGGAGCGCTCGCGATGACCACCCCGGGCGACAGCTCGATGGCGACGCTGGCCGACGTCGAGACGGTCATGCGTCGTGCGGGAGCCCGCGTCGAGCGCTGAGCGCCGGCCCATCGTGGGCACCCGTCAGGTTCAGGCCGCGGACCGTCCGGTACCATCCCGGCGCACGGGCGTGCCGTTGGCGATTGCCGCGGCGTGGCCGATCCGAGCGAAGGCGAACGCGATCTCGAGCACGAAGGCGAACGGGTTGCTGCGGTCCGCCGCCACCTCGCGCGCGCGTCGGGCCTGGTCTGCCTCCCGGATCCGCTCGTCCATTCGATCCTGTGCCATCAGCTGCATCTGGTAGCTGTGCATCTCGACCTTCCCTTCCTCGATGGCTGGTATCTGGGTACGGGTCCAGCCTCGGGCTAACGAGGCCGGTCCCGCATCACGAGAGCTCGCTATTCGGTGGGCGACGGGCGAGTGGTTGTCGCTCCAGCGCAACGATCCCGATCAGGACGCCGCGTCATGGGAGACCTGGGCACCGCCCGAGGTGTCGACGTCCGCCGGGCGGCGCGAGCGCAGGACTCAGTCGGACGAGTCCGTCCCGTCCTGCACGATCGCGGTCAGCGTGCCGGCGACGATCGGATCGGCGAACCGGACGATGAGCACACGGTCGAAGGCGACTGCGTCGCCCGGGCACGCGGGCTGGACCAGCATCAGCTGGCGGTTCTCCGGATCCACGGTGAGGGTGCTGGCGGCGTCGCACGGACCGCCGGTCCAGGTCAGCCGCAGCGTCGACGGATCGTCGTTGGCGACGACCAGCTGGTAGGGCTCGACCGAGGCACCGTCGCCCGGCACGCCCGACTCGGCGCCGCGCACGACGCCGGCCGGGGCAACCACGTCGATCGTCGCCCGGCTCCCGGTCGCGTTGGCCAGGGCGACCCGGATCGCCGGTTCCCCGGCGGCGCCGGGTTCGGACGGAGCCACGGATGGCGAGGCGGCCGCCGGCGAGGCCGGAGCGTGGGAGGCCGTTGCCGGCGTCGGGGAAGCCGTCGAGCAGGCCGCGACCAGCATGACGAGGCCGAGGACCGCGGCGGGAAGAGCGGCGGCCCGCGCGACAGGGTGCTTCACGTTGAGCTCCTTATGGTTCACAGGTGGGCGCCCCCGGCACCGGCACAAGGTCCGGCGTCGGGTGGTCGCCCGGTGTCCCCGGGAGCGTGACCGGGGCCGACGCGGCGCTCATCGGAGCTGGCCCGGAAAGCGGTTCAGGGCTGGCACGAGTGGATCGGTCGGCCGTCTGCGCCTCGCGGCGTGTTACCAGCCCGGTCCGCCGATCCGGCCGCCGGCTCCAGCCTCCGCGGGCTTTCGGACCGGGGGCCGCCCTCGACGGCCGGCTCGAGGTCCGCAGCCCGGCCGGCCAGGTTCGCGTCCGCCGCGACGTCGACCCCGATGTGCGTCGATTGGGGCTAGCCCTGAGGCAGGATGCGTGGCCTCCCCCGATGCCGGCCGAGGCACGCGCGACGACCCTTGGATGCACGAAAGCGGTTCACCGACCAGCACAGACAAGGGAGCGTCCCATGCAGTTGATCCGGAACCTCACCCGGCGCAGGCTGCGCACGGGTCTCACCGTGACCGGCATCACGATCGGCATCTGGGCCCTCGTGGTGTTCAGCGCGATGGCCAACAAGGTCGATGCGCTGGTCAGCGGCGGCAGCGCCTACTACGCGGGCAAGATCGTGGTCACCGTCGGCGGCTTCGGTGGCCTCGGCGGCCAGCCGCTCCCGCTCGACGCCATCGACCAGGTGCGCGCGATCGACGGCGTCGATGTCGTCGTGCCCGCGAGCACGGGGCTGGCTGCCGAGATGGGCGCCGTCACCTTCGGGCCGCCCGACCAGGTGTTCGCGGCGCCGGCCGGAGCCGACCAGGGTCGCGAGACGTTCAATCCGGCGCTGGTCGCCGGCCGCCGGCTGACGACCGACGACGAGGGTCACGATATCGCGGTCCTCGGCTCGTCGATCGCCGAGAAGCGCCATGCGAGCGTGGGCGACACCATCACCCTCCACGGCCGGCCGTTCGAGGTCGTGGGGATCCTCGAGCCCACCCTCACGGCTCCCGACGTCACCGTCTACGTGCCGTTCACCACCGGCCAGCAGCTGGCCTACGAAGACCTGCCCCAGGTCCTGCGCGACAAGGTCCGCGCCGGGGACCTGGCCACGGAGTTCATCGTCTATCCGACGGCGGGTGCCGACGAGCGATCCATCGCGGACGCGATCGAAGCCGCCCTGCCCGACGTCACCGCCATGACGGGCGACGCCTACAACGCCTCCGTCGGCAGCTCGGTCTCGATCTTCAACTCGATCATCATCGGCATCGGCCTCGTGAGCCTGATCGTCGGCGGCCTGTCGGTCATCAATACCATGGCGATGTCGGTTGCCGAGCGCACCCGAGAGATCGGGATCAAGCGCGCGATCGGCGCCAGCCGTCGCCGGATCATCCGCGAGCTGATGCTCGAGGCCGGCGTGATCGGCGCCATCGGCGGCACCCTCGGCGTCACCTTCGGTGCGCTGGTCGTGGTCCTCGTCAACGAGGCCACCCGATCCTCCGGGACGGTCCTGTTCCAGATGACGGTCGGGACGGCCCTGTTCGCCTTCACCTTCTCCACGGTCCTGGGCGTGATCGCCGGGATCGTCCCCGCCTGGAGCGCGGCCCGGCTCGATCCGGTCACCGCCCTCCGCTACGAATAGGAGGTCCGTCGTGGCGATCCTCGAAGCGCATGACCTGCGCAAGACCTACCGCCTGTCGAAGACGAACCGGGTCGAAGCCCTGCGCGGCGTCGACGTGACGATCGAGGACGGCGAGATGGTCGCGATCATGGGCCCGTCGGGGTCCGGCAAGTCCACCCTGATGCACGTGCTCGGCCTGCTCCACGCGCCCGATCGCGGCGACGGGCCGGCCCCGGAGCTCCGGTTCGACGGGCGCTCGATGACCGAGCTCTCGGACAGCGACCGGACGCGCGTCCGGGCGACCGAGATGGGGTTCGTGTTCCAGTCGTTCAACCTCATCCCGACGCTGTCGGCGATCGAGAACGTCCTCCTGGCCGCCGACTATGCGGGCACCCCCCGCTCGACGGCCCGGCCGGCGGCGCTCGAGGCGCTGGCGCTGGTGGGGCTGGCGGACCGGGCGGACCACCGGCCGTCCGAGCTGTCGGGTGGCGAGCAGCAGCGGGTCGCGATCGCGCGGGCGCTGATCAACCGCCCGCGCCTGGTCCTGGGTGACGAGCCCACCGGCAACCTCGACAGCCACCGCACCACCGAGGTGCTGGCGCTGCTCCGTCGCCTCAACCGCGAGGCCGGGCAGACGTTCGTGATCGTGACCCACGATCCGCGCGTGGGCGAGGCGTGCGACCGGGTCATCCGGATGCAGGACGGTCACGTGCTCGACGACGGCCTGGGTGCCATTGCCGCAGTCGCCTGACCTTCCCCGCGTCCGTCTCGCGTCCCCTCCGGGCGCCCGGCCTCCGGCCGGGCGCCTGCTGCTGCCACCCGCAGGCGTCAGACCTCCTCCGCGTGCTCGTGCTCGACGATCCCCAGGCGATAGGCCATCGCGGCGGCCTCGCCCCGGCCGGCCACCCCGAGCTTGCCCAGGATGTTCGACACGTGGACGCCGGCCGTGTTCTGGCTGATGAACAGCTCTCCGGCGATCTGGCGGTTGGTCCGCCCGAGCGCGATCAGCGCGAGCACCTCGCGCTCGCGGACGGTCAGCCCGAGGTCGGCGGCGGGATCGAATGCCGGTTCAGCGGCGTCCGCAGCCTGACCCTCGTCCTCGAGCGGGAGCCTGGCCCGCGCCGCCAGCGCCGTGATCTCCCCGGCGAGCGGCCGCGCTCCCAGCGTTCGCGCGATCTCGAGCGCGGCACGCAGCGAGCGCTCGACGAGCCGCCGCTCGCCCCGTGCGGCCAGGCGCGCCTCCGCCTCGCGCCACCAGGCGTACGCGAGGGGGTACGGCAGCCCGAGGTCCTGCCACGCCCTCGCGGCAGCTTCCCAGGCGGCCGGGTCCGGCTGGTGGTGGAGGCGCGTCGCCTCGGCCTCGCACAGGCGCAGCCACGCCACGGAGCGCGCCTCGAACACCGGCCGCTGGGCGACGACGTCGGCGTGCCGGCGCGCGATGGCATCCAGCAGCGACGCCCCTGCCTCGACGGCGCGTCGCTCTTCGTCGGGCGCCCGCCGGGCGATCGCCAGGTCGGCCATGTCCGCGGCGGCTCGCAGCCCGAGCGCGTACAGCTCGCCGATCCGGACCTCGGGCGTGAAGTCGATCCTGGGGATGGCGGCGAGCAGCTGGTCGAGCGCGGCCTCGGGCCGGCCCTGCCACAGGGCAAGCTCGGCAAGGCTCGCCTGGACCGGGTTGACGAACTGGATGTCGGCGGCGCGCTCGGCGAGCGGCGCCAGCGGGTGCAGACGCCGGCCGGCGTCCTCCAGCCGGCCGCGGCACAGCGCCAGGCGCCCCAGCAGCTCCTGCTCGAGGATCGCGTTGATACCGATCGAGCCCACCGACTCGGCGCGACGGACGGCCCGGTCGCTCTCGTCCCAGCGGCCGAGCCGGAACAGGTAGTCGGCCTCGCCGCACAGCAGGTGCGCGCCGAAGAAGCGGATCAGGCCCAGCCGCTCGGCGACCTCGATCCCGACCCTGGCGGCCGTGACCGCCTCCTCGAGCCGCCCGGCAATGTCGAGGAGCCAGGTCAGGTTGGCGTAGGCCCGCCCGATGTCGTCGACGATGCCCACCTCCTCCGAGATCGCGAGGGCGGCCCGCATGTCGTCCAACCCACCGTCCAGATCGCCCTCGATGCTGCGGCTCATCCCGCGCGTGTTGCGGGCATGACCCTCGATGTCGCGGGCACCCACCGCGCACGCCAGCGTCAGGGCCTCCTCGGCGAGCACCTTCGCCTCGGCGAACCGCCCGCCGAGGGTGAGGATCTGGGCCAGCCCGGCGACCGCGCGAGCACGCGCCTCCGACGGTGGCTCGGAGGGGATGAGGCGCATCGCCGTCTGGTACGCCTCGTTGGCCACGTCGCCCTGGCCGGCGATCCACGCATAGCGTCCGAGGCGCTCGTTGAGCAGGCCCCGGCGGACCGGGTCGCGTTGCTCGTCGACCAGCCGGATCGCCGCCTGGATGTGCGCCACGGCGCGGGCCGGCTCGTTGAAGCGGGCGACCCCGGCCAGGACGGCCAGGACGTCGATCCGGTCGCGGCCGGCTCGGGCCTCCGCATCGGGCACCTGGTCCCACAGGTCGACCGCTCGCTCGTACTGCGCGACGGCCTCGGGGAAGGCGTAGGACGCCTCGGCGGCCACGCCCGCGGCGACGCTCCACGCCAGCGCGCAGGGCAGGTTGCTCGCGCGGTGCCAGTGGTAGGCGAGCTCGGCGGCGGAGGACGTGCCATCCCCGCAGCAGGCCTCCAGCGTCCGCGCGAAGGCCGAGTGCAGCCGCGTCCGCTCGCCCGGAAGGAGGTCGTCGTAGATCGCCTCCTGGACCAGCGCATGGCGGAACGCGTAGCGCTCCACGCCGGCGGTCTCGTCCGGGACGAGCACCTGGCGGCTGACGGCCTCGCGGAGCGCGTCGTACAGGGTGGTCTCGTCGATCGACGTCGTGGTGGCGAGCAGGACCGGGTCGACCCGCCAGCCCGCCGCGGATGCCACCCGCAGCACCTCCTGGGTCGGCTCGGCGAGCTCGGCGATGCGGGCCAGCAACGCGTCGCGCAGCGTGGCCGGCAGCTCGGTGCGACCGTCGTCGCCGGCGGCCATCAGCAGCTCCTCCGCGAAGAAGGCGTTGCCACCGGAGCGGGCGTGGATGGAGTCCACGAGGTCTGGGTCCAGGTCGTGGCCGGCGATGGCCCGGAGCTGCTCGGCCGATTCCCGGCGATCGAACGGCGCCAGCTCCAGCCGTTCGACGAGCCCACTGCGGCCCAGCTCGGCGAGGAACGGCAGCAGCGGGTGCCGCCGGTGGAGCTCGTCCGAGCGGTAGGTCAGCACGAGGACGACGGCCGCGTCACGCAGGTTGCGGACGAGGAACCCGAGCAGGTCGCGCGTCGATCGATCGGACCAGTGGAGATCCTCGACGATCAGCACCACCGGCGCACGCGCGGCCAGGCGGTCGATGACACCGAGGAACAGCTCGAACAGCCGGGCCTGCGCCCAGTCGATGCTGGGCCCGGGCTCCGCGGCACCGACCACCGGTCCGAGGTCCGGCACCAGGCGGGCCAGCTCCGACCGCCCGGCCCCGAGCAGAGCGTCCAGGTCCGCGGGTTGCATCGTCCGGGCCAGCCCACGCAGCGCTTCCACGAAGGGCCCGTACGGCAGCGAGCCATCACCCATGGCCACGCAGCCGCCGAGGAGCACGGTCGCACCTTCGGCGGCGGCGAGCCGGCTGAGCTCGCCGACGAGCCGGGTCTTGCCCACACCTGCCTCGCCTCCGACGAGGATGGTGCTCGCCCGCGCGATGCCGCCCCCCGGCGCCGCGTCTGGGCGCGGCACCTGGGCACGGCGAAGCGACGCGAGAAGCCGGTCGAGCTCGCTCGACCGGCCGACGAGCACGGGGCTCGAGACGCGGGCTGCCATGGCGGGGATTATGGGGGTGGTCATCGATCGCGCCAGGGGTGATCCGCGGCCGGCGGCCGGGCATCACGGGTCGTCGCCGCCGGGATCACGGCAGGCCGGAGGGGGGTCGGCGTCGGATCAGGCGCCGTCGCGCGAGGCACGATCGCCGGCGTACCGATCACGTGAATCCGCGCCGTAGGCGTTCGAGACGACGCCCAGCGTCGCCAGGAACGTCACCGCGACCACGAGCAGCATCAGGCCGTCCACGGCGCACCTCCGTCAGGGCATCGGAACGCGGCGACCGCGCCGGCCAGCGCACGACCGAGCCACTCGAGACCGAGCAGCTGGGTGCGCCGAGATCCGGAGACCCGCGACCCGCGCGCGGCTGCCCGGGCCGCCCGGGCCTCGCGGACCAGGTGCTCGTGGGCTGCCTCCCGGGCCCGCTCGCGGCGGTGTTCCTCGGCGATCAGTTCCATCTGGTAGCTGTGCATCTCGTCCTGCCTTCTGCCGCTTGACCTGCCTTCTGGCGCCTGGCGGCTTCACTGGTACGAGCTACAGCCTCGCGGTAACGAGCGGTGGCGCACATCACGAGGACTCGTTATTCGGCGCCGGCCCAGCCCATTTGTTTCGGGCGCCCGCGCGCCCGCAGCCCGGCGCGCCGTGGTCGACCTGGCGGCGACCCGCCCGCTCGCAGCGCCCTTGCCCGCCGCCCGGGCATCGGACAGACTGCGAGGGTGGACCTGCGTGTTTGGCTGCGGCGTCCGGCCGGTGCTCCGGCCCGGTGGCGATGCCCGGACGTCGATCCGGATCGCGTCCCCGGCGCGGGCGAGCGGGCGCGGCCATGAGCGTGGTCGGGGTGGGCTCCTGGATCGAGCGTCGCGCCCGGATGGCGCCCGATCATCCGGCCATCATCACCGCGACCCGTAGCCTGACCTATGCGCAGCTGGCGAGCCGGATCCGACGGCTGGCGAACGGCCTGCGGCAGCTCGGGGTCAGGCGCGGGGATCGCGTTGCCTGGATCGGACCCAACGACCCGGCGTTCCTCGAATGCCTGTTCGCGACGGGCCTCGCCGGAGCCGTGCTGGCGCCCGTGAACCACCGGCTGAGCGAGGAGGAGCGCGGCCTCGTCCTCGCGGACACGCAGCCGGTCATCATCGTCGAGCACCAGCCAATCCCCTCGCCGACGAGCGCGCCGCCCTCGGTCCAGCATCGCGTCACGGTCGGCCCATCGAGCGCCGAGGGCGTCGACTACGAGCTGCTGATCGCCCGGTCACCCGACATCGTGACGGCCGACACGGCCGACCTTTCCGACCTGCTCCTGCTGCCGCATACCTCGGGCACCACCGGGCCGCCGAAGGGCGTCATGCTCACGCATGGCAACGTCACCTGGAACGCGCTCAACTTCCTGACCTCCGCGGACTTCCGTGGCGATGACGTGACCATCGCCATCGCTCCGTTCTTCCGGGTGGGCGGCACCGGCGTCAACGTGCTGCCGCTGCTGCTGGCCGGCGGCACGGTCGTCGTGCCCGCGACGGTGGACGCGGACGTCGTCCTGGCCGAGATCGCCCGGCACCGGGTCACGATCGGCTTCGGGAACCCGGACCTGCTCGATGCGCTTGCCCGGTCCGAGCGATGGCTCACGGCCGACCTGTCGAGCCTGCGCTTCATCGTGACCGGTGGTGCGCCCGTGCCCGAGCGCCTCCTCCGCGCCTACGTGGCGCGAGGGCTCACGCTGCTCCAGGGGTACGGCCTCTCGGAAGCCGGGCCGCTGGCGCTGTTGCTCGACCCGGTGAGCGCGCTGGAGCGGATCGGGTCGGCCGGTCGGCCGCCGCTGTTCGTGGACGTCCGGATCGTCGATCCCGGCGGTCGCGACGCAGCCCCCGGCCAGACCGGTGAGCTGACCGTTCGTGGCCCCAACGTGATGGCCGGCTACTGGAACCGACCCGAGGCGACCGCCGCCGTGCTCACCTCCGATGGCTGGCTGCACACGGGTGACGCCGCGCGGGCCGACGCCGACGGGTTCGTGTGGATCGTCGACCGGCTGGACGCCGCGTTCGTCACCGAGGGGGGTTCCGTGTACCCGGGCGATGTCGAGCGGGTGCTGCTCACCCATTCGGCGGTGGCGGACGCTGGTGTCGTCGGGGTTGCCTCCTCGACGGGCCACGAGGTCGGTGTCGCGTTCGTGGTGGTGGAAGCGGCGTCCGCCCCGACCGAAGCCGAGCTCCTCGCGCTCGCCCGCAAGCACCTCGATCCCCACGCAGTCCCCCGCTCGGTCCGGTTCCTTGCCGAGCTTCCGCGCAACTCGGTCGGCAAGCTGCGCCGACGGGAGCTGGCGGCGATGGTGGGGCCGCAGTCCTGACCAGGGTGCAGGGCGCGGCGCAGCGGTGGTCCGCCGGGTGATCCGATCACCCCTCCGTGCGTCGCGAGGTCAGGTCCGCCACCCATTCGCGGAGTCGCCCGAGATGCTCGGCGTAGTGATCCTGCCCCGACTTGCGGATCCACCAGGCCGCCTCGTCGTCCCGCCGGGCAAGCGCGATCCAGTCCTGGAGCAGCACCGTCCGCGCCGCGTTCGCCTGGACCCAGGCGACCTCCCACGGCTGGCCCGACATGGCCTCGAGGAAGCTGGCGTTGAGCGCATCGACGTCGACCTCGTGGCCTTCGTAGCTCCCGCCGGCCATGCGCTCCAGCTGCGTCCCGGCCTCGGCCAGCCAGCAGCCCAGATGCGCGACGACGTCCCGGACCGTCCAGTCGGGGTCGCGCCAGTAGCCGGGCACCAGGCACTCCTCGGGCGTCAGCGATCGTACGAGCGCGATCAGCTCGTACCATCCCAGCCGTTCGGCCTCGATCTCGGCGGCGTACGGATGATCGGGCGCCGGATCCACCGATGGCACCGGCTCAGGCACCCCGCCGCCCGAGGCTCCAACCTCCGGGCCCCGAGGGCGGCTCATCCGCGGCTCGCCCATGCGCCTTCCAGCGGCAGGCCGGCGTCCTCCCCGTCGAGCAGGCCGCCGGCGTAGCGGCGCACGTCGAGCCTCGCCTTGGGCTCGTCGCGGTCGATGGTGCGGATCGGCTCGGCGCCCAGTGCCGCGGATCGGTGCGGCTGATCCGTCCGGATGGCCATGACGCATGGTCGCACGCCGCGTCCCAGGCTCGCGCTCGGAGCGGCGGCGCCGGACGCCGCAGGGTTCCGTGAGCACGGCGCCCGGCGTCGCTCAGCCGCCGGGACCGGGGACGCCGGCGGCACGACCGCGCCCTTCACGCTGCCATCGTGGCATGCGACGAACAGGACGGACGTCGCGTTCCCGTTGCGGTTCGGGGAAACGGGCTGGTCAGGCCCCCCGGCCGCGTGCGACGATGCGCCGACGATGAGCCCACCGGCGCCCGGCGCGCTTCGCATCGTGATCGCCGACGACTCCCTGCTGGTCAGGGAAGGTACCGCACGCCTGCTCGACGAGGCGGGCTTCGAGGTCGTCGGCCAGGCCGGCGACGCCGAACAGCTGCTGTCCCTGGTCGACGAGACCCGGCCTGACGTGGCGATCGTCGACATCCGGATGCCGCCCGATTTCACGGACGAGGGGCTCAAGGCCGCTGCGGCGATCCACGAGCACCATGCCGACGTGGGCATCCTCGTCCTCTCGCACCACGTCGACGCGGCGTTCGCCCTGCGGCTGCTGCGCGAGGGCGCGCGCGGCACCGGATACCTGCTCAAGGATCGGCTGGTCGACCTCGAGGACTTCTCGGATGCCGTGCGCCGGGTCGCACGGGGCGGCTCGGTGGTGGATCCGGCGGTCGTGTCGCGGCTGGTCGAGCAGCCGCAATCGAGGCACCGTCTCGCCGAGCTCACCGAGCGCGAGCGGGAGGTGCTGGCGCTCATGGCGGAGGGCCGGTCGAACCAGGCGATCGCGGACCGGCTGTTCGTGACGCCCAAGACCGTCGAGGCGCACATCGCGTCGATCTTCTCGAAGCTCGACCTGCTGCCGGCGCCCGACGATCACCGGCGCGTGCTGGCGGTGCTCGCCTACCTGGGGCTCGAGTCGGAGCCCGCCTAGGCGGAGGTATCGGGCCGGCGTGCGTCGGCCCGGACGACCGGGACGAGCTCGCCGATGGTCGCCGCCGACAGGTCGTCCTTGCGCACGAACCCGGCGGCCGGGCTGGCGGACACGCGGCCACCGTACGTCGAGGCGTCGCGGCTCGAGGTCAGGACGATGTCCGGGGCGCCGTCGACGCCGGCGAGACGGGCCGCGATCTCGAAGCCGTCGAGGTCGGGCAGGCCGATGTCGAGCAGCACGACATCCGGCCTGAGGGTTGCCGCGACGTCCAGCGCCGAGCGTCCATCGGCGGCCTCGCCCACCACGCGCAACCCCTCCGACTCGAGCAGCGCACGCGCCGCCCGGCGGAAGTCCGGGTGATCGTCGACGATGAGGAAGGTGGTCACGCGGTGGGCGCCTCGATGCGGCGTTCTGGTGGACATCGGGTCACATCGTGGACCATGGCCGGACGCTGCGCATTGGGGACACCCCGAAAGCGCGGCCGGGCCAGCCCTTCCGCGGGCCGCCTATCCGACCGCGCGGCGCCGCCGCTCGTGGACGGCATCGTGGATCTCGGCGGTGGAGCGGGCTGGCCGATGGGCGCGTGCGCGGGCCTCCGCCGCGGGAGCGATGCCGCCCTCGACATCGTCCGCATCACCCGACCGACGTGCGCCGTTGCCGACGACCGGAATGCCGGCGCTCTCCAGCTCGTCGCCCGCATGGTACGGATCGAGCTCCCAGGGCAGCCCCGCGGCGAAGATCGAGACGAACACCTCGACCAGCTCCGGATCGAACTGGACGCCGCCCTGCCGGCGCAGCTCGGCCAGGGCCTCCTCGTGGGTGATCGACTCGCGGTAGGGACGGCCGGCGACCATCGCCTCATACGCATCGACGATGGACACGATGCGGGCGCCGACCGGGATCTCCGTTCCGGCAAGGCCGTGCGGATAGCCGCGGCCGTCGTACCACTCGTGATGGTGGAGCACGATCGTGGCGGCATCGCGCAGGGCGCCCGCCTGCTCGAGCACCACCTGGCCGATCTTCGGATGCTCGGTGACCACGCGCCATTCGGACATGGCGAGCTCGCCCGGCCGGTCGAGGATCTCGTCGGGGATGGCGAGCTTGCCCAGGTCATGGAGGAGGCTCGCCGTCCGGATCCGGTCGAGCTCGCCCTGGGGGAGATCGATCGCGCGAGCCAGGGCGACCGAGGCCTCGGCGATCAGCGTGGACGGCTTGCCGGCCCAGCCCGGCCGTCCGGCGAGGGTCTCGATCAGCGCGTCCTGCGCCGCCACCATCGCGGCGCGGCCGACGTCGAGCGCACGCGAGCGAGCCTCGGAGCTGATGGGCGCCCGGCGAACCGTTCCGTCATCGCCGGTCTCGCGGAACACGAACACCTGGTCGCGCCCCAGGGCCTTGGCCGAGTACAGGGCGGCGTCCGCGTCGCGGACCAGGTGATCGAGCTGGATCGTGTCGACCTGGCCGCCGGCAACCCCTGCCGACAGGGTGACCGAGACCTTCTCGCCCTCGGGCAGGCGGACCTCGATGCCGCTCACCGCGCGGCGCAGCTTCTCGGCAAGGGCGGCCGCCGCGTCGACGTCCGTCTCCGGCAGCACGATCAGGAACTCCTCGCCTCCGTAGCGCCCGGCCATGTCCACGTTGCGCACGCTCGCCCCGAGCATCTGCCCGACGTGCCGGAGCACGGTGTCGCCCGCCACGTGCCCATGGGCATCGTTGAGCCGCTTGAAGTGATCGAGGTCCACGATGATCACCGAGAGCGGGTGGTGGTAGCGGCTCGCGCGGGCCAGCTCCCCGGCAAGCCGGGCCATGACGGCCTGGCGGTTGGCGATGCCGGTCAGCGGGTCGACGGTCGCGAGACGCCAGGTATCGGCGACCCGGCCGGAGAGCTCCTGGAACGCCGCCCGCAGGCGAGGGTCGGCGATCCGGTGCGCCTCGATCGAGATCAGCGCCCCGTCGTCACCGGCCCGGGCCAGTCGTTCGGCCAGCCCGGCCAGACGGCGGTTCTGGCGCCGCACCACAAGCAGGGCAAAGCCGGCGGATCCCGCCAGCGCCCCGACCAATGCCGCCGCGAGCAGGAACGCTGCCGCGGCTGTCCAGACGTCCAAAGCACCTCACGCAGGTGTTCGTGCGGCGCGTCCCCGCGGGTATCGCACGTTCCCACCAGCCTACGGTGGCCGCCGCCGAACGCCATGAACCGATGGTCCCGGACGCACCGCGTTCCCGGGCCTGGTGCGCGAAGCCGCCGGGCAGGGCCCAGTCGGCCATGACCCGAAAGTCCTGCCCGGCCACCGCCCATCCCGGCGACGGACACGCCATCAGGCCGCGTCCCCACCAGCGACGCGTGCGCGCGCCACCTCGCGCTCAGCGCTGCCGGTCAGCCGCCAGGCGTACCTGCTCGGGCCGTCGCCGGCCCAGGTGGTGGCGAGCAGCTGCTCGTTCGGGCCGGCCGGCACCAGGTATTCGATCCGCAGCCGACGGGGCGTGCCGGCCACGGCCAGGCGCCCCCGATCGCCCAGGGCGAGGAGCGATGCCTCGAGGTAGTCGAGGTAGGTGGCGTTGTTGACGTGGGCCATGGGATCGAGGTCCTGGGGCCGGACCAGGAGCTCGAGCCGATGGGCGTCGGGCGGCGCATCGGGCAGGGGCACGCGACCCGGCTCGAACGACCCGGGGGGAACCGAGAACCGCCCCGGGAACGCTGGCGGGACCCGGGTTGGCAGGCCGCGCGAATCGGTCATCACCCAATCGGTGTGGCCCCAGGCGGCCTCGGACCCGTCGGCGAACCGGGCCTCGGTCCGGCGCCGCGCCCAGACCTTGCGGAACCCGATCACGCGCGTGGTCACGGACAGGGTGGCACCCAGGGGGATCGGCTGGAGGACCGCCAGCTCCGCCGCCCGGACCACCCAGGCCAGCCCCCGATCGGCGTACCAGCGACGGTCGAACCCGAGCCGCTCCGAATGGATCCACGCGACGTCCTGTGCGTAGCGGAGCAGGACGGACGTGCGGGCAGTCCCGTCTGGGCCACACTCGTCGAAGCGGACCCGGTACGGGACGGTGATGGCGGCGGCCTCGCCATCGGAGGCCGCGACATCGGCGGCGGCGCCATCGGCGGCGGCGCCATCGGAGGCCGCGACATCGGAACGCGCGCCGTCGGCGACGGAACCCGCGCCGTCGGAACGCGCGCCATCGGCGACGGAACCCGCGCCGTCGGAACGCGCGCCGTCGGCGGCGCTCATGCCGGTGACCGTCCGGCCAGGCGATCGAGGCGCTCCAGGGCGATCAGGCGGAGGCTGTCGAGCGCCACCGGGCCATGCTCGCGCACGAGTCGCACCTCGCACGAGCGCCGGGCATCGAACACCACGAGGCCCACCAGGAGCCGAGCCCCCTCCGCCTCGGCGTGACGCCGGGCGTCGTCGAGCTGGTGGAGCACGTCGGCCTTGATCCCGCGAGCACCCCACTTGCAGTCCCACGCCTCCGGCCGCGACTCGGCCTCGACGGTGACGTCGTACGGGTGGATCTCCGCCGGTCGGCCGTCGAACAGGATCCGGCGCTCGCGGCGAACGGGGCCCGTGCGGGCGACCAGGAGCCGCTCGGTGAGCGCCTCGACGATCGCACCGCGGTACTGGCTGCGTGCCTGCTCGCCGCGCTCGGCAACCTCCAGCGAGACCGCGAGGATCGCCTCCGAGCGGTCCCGTGCCGGATCACCGGGGAGCGACGCCGCACCGCCGAACAGCGTCGGGAACATCGCACGCCACGTGGCGGGCTCCGTCGACATGCCGTTCATGACCGCCCGGGCGAGCAGCCGCTGGACCGCCGACGCCTCGGCGAGGAGGTCGGCCGCGCGGGCCACCAGCGGGTCGGCCTGGACGTGCGCGTAGACCACCGCCCGACCGTCCGGACGCGCGTCGGCGAACCGCATCACCCGACCTCGCCGAGGGCCGCGAGGGCCACCTGGGGCAGCGTCGAGAGCCAGTCGATCGCCCGGTGCGGATCGTCGACCAGGGCGGCCTCCGCGACGAGGGCGTCGATGGCCCCGGTCGCCTCGCCGGGTGCCGGCTCCGCGCCCCTGGCCGCAGCGACAGCCAGCAGGCGCGCGCGCCATACCGTGTCGAGGTCGGCGACGTACTGCCACTCGTCCTCGACGGCCTCTGCCGTGGTCGCGAGCGTGGCGAACCCGTCGAGGGCGCGCGCGACGAGGGCAGCGATCGTCTCGGACACGATCGCAGCCTACGTCGAAGCGGCGACGCCTGCCGGACGGGGCGGAGCCGACGCCGCATGGCGAACGAGGGACCGCGTGGTGGACCGTCGCCGGCGGGGGTCTCGTCGGGCGGCCGCGAGACCGCGATCCGGCAACCCTTGCCGGGTCAGGCGAGCTGGGTCAGACGGCCTCGGTGCTTCCGGCGAGCTGCGCCACGGTCGCCCGCGGGCTGCGGGCGAGGCTGGTCCTGGCGTCGGCGGCGAGCCGCTCGAGCATCCGGCGGCCATGCGAGTCCCAGCGGGTGGAGTACACGTCCAACGCCTCGCGCCGGATCTTCCAGGCGGTCGCGCGCTCGCCGGCGCGCTCGAGGCGGGCGACGCCGTCGAGCACCTCGCGATACAGGCTGGGCAGCGCCTCGGCCGGGCTCTGGGTGTCCATCCAGGACACCGTGCCCCCGGGCATGCCGGATGGAAATGGGCGAGTCGTCCCGAGCCGCCGACCCCATGAGTCCGGGGTGGTGCGTCCGTGCACCTCCGACAACGGCCGCCGGCAGCAGCGCGCCGCTCGTGGCGGCGACGCGAGCGAGCCAGATCAGCAGTCGAACACGAACCAGCACAGCTCGTTGCGCAGCCGCTCGTCGTCGAGCACCAGGTCCCGGATCTCGTGGGGCAGCTGGGTCCGCTGCCACCGGCACTCGGTGCGGCCGGCCGCCGCAGCGTCTCCGTCCGGCGCAGCCGCCTGCGCCGCCCGGATCGCGTAGGCCGCGGCACCGAGCTCGTGGGCCGCCACGTGGCCCACCGCCGCGGCCTGGCCGGCGGCGTACGCGGCATGCCGTGCCGCCCCACGCAGGTCCCTGGCCGCGGCGTTGGCGTGGCCGGCCGCCGTGCGGGCCTCCCACCACGTGATCTCACCCCGCGCCCAGGCACGCCCGAGGTCGATTGCCCGACGCGGACGGTCGTCCTGCGGCCGCGCCTGCTCGAAGTGGGGCAGCACGTGCTCCGCGCAGTCGGCCGCCCACGTCGCGAGCCGACGATGATCGTCGTCCCGGAGAGTCCCGCCGCGACGCACGGTGATGAACCGCGGATCCCGGATCTTGGGGAGGATCACCAGCCTGCCCATCCCGCACTTCCTGTGTCCGCCATGGTCGGTCCGTCACCCCTCCCGGGCAAGCGTGATCGCGGACAGGGAGCGGGGCCGCTCGCCGTCCGCGACATGGCCTCAGTCGCCCCGGTGGGCCCCGCTCTCGATCCGGAAGCCGTGACCGAGCCCGCGAGCAGGCTCCCAGCGCGGGACCACTCGATCCACGATCGCCGCCGGTGGTCCATCGGCCAGCCGCTCGAGCAGCACCTCGAGATCGCCGCGGGCGCCCTCGGCGACGACGCGCACGCTGCCGTCCGCCTCGTTGCTGACGAAGCCGTCGAGCTCCAGGCGGTATGCCTCGCGCAGGGCGAACACGCGATAGCCGACGCCCTGGACGCGACCCCGCACCGACGCGTCGAGCCGCGACCGCTCACGGGTGGCCTCCGGGCCGGCCGTCGGCCGGTCGCTCACCGGCGCGACCCGACGAGCATCGCCGCGCGTGCGTCGCACTCGTGCGTCCTCACGCGCCGGCCATGGGAGCCGGCCGGGGCGACGGGTCGACACGAGGCCAGCGAAGCAGCGTCACATCCAGCAGCAGCTCGGGACTGACGTTCGCGTCGAGCAGCTCACGGGCCCGGACCAGGGCCTCTGCGGCTCGGCCGGCGGCGCCCGGTTGCAGGCGCCCGGCGACGGCGACCAGCTCGTCGAGCAGCGTCACGTCCCGGATCGAACGCCCGGCACCCTGCTCCGCGAGCGCAAGATCCCTGGCCAGCTCGGTCCACGCGTCGAGGACGACGCCGAGCGCGCGCCGGCGCTCGGCAGCGGATGCCCTGCGGTCGCCGCCGGCGGCGTCGGCCGGCGCGTCGTTGTCAGGCTCGGCGGCCGTGGCCTCGGACGTCCCGGGGCCCGGATCCGCGGCGATCGATGCCGGCGAGGCCCGACCGCGGCCCCGGCTGCGCCGCGCTTCGGAGGGCTCACCGGACGGCGGTGCCAGGAGTCCGGCGAGCGTCGCGCCCCGGCCCATCAGGTCGCGCCCCGCGGCGAGCCGGGCAGCCCGGCCACGGCCGAGGAGGTCCAGCAACGTTCGGGTGATCTCGCCCCGAATCGTGACGGCCTCGGGGGCGGCGGCATAGGCCACGGCGAGCCCCGACCGCCCGCCGACCAGCCGCGCCAGCCGCGCTGCCGTCGGTGGATCCGCCAGCTCGCGAGCCGCCAGCAGCTCCTCCACGTCGCGCACGCCCACCGTGCCCAGCCGGACCCGCGCGCAGCGCGAGCGGATGGTCGGCAGCAGCCGCTCCTCGTCGTCGGCGATCAGGATCAGGGTCGTGTCGGCGGGCGGCTCCTCGAGCGTCTTGAGCAGCGCCGACTGGGCGTCCTCGTTCATGCGGTGGGCGTCGTGGACCACCGCCACGCGGCTGCCGCCCTCGACCGGGAGCAGCGCCAGCTCGGTGACCAGGTCGCGCACGCCGCGCGGACGACCGGGACCGCCGATGCCGACCTGCCCGCCGGGCCCCTCGGGCTCGAGCCGGTGCAGGTCCGGATGGTTGTCGTGCTCGACCATCCGGCAGCCGCGGCACGATCGGCACGGCCGGTCCGCCCCGGCCGCACCGGTGCACAGCAGCGCGGCAGCCAGGTCGGCGGCGAGCGCCTGCTTGCCGACCGACGGCGGACCGGCCAGCAGCAGCGCGTGCGGCACATGCGTCGCCAGCATGGACCGGACGGCCCCCACCGCGGCCCGCTGGCCGACCGTCCGGAAGGTGTCCGTGCCGTGCTCCACGGCCTGGGGGACGTCAGCCCTCGACGGTGTCCGCGGCGGACGTGCGCCGGCGGGTCGTCCGGCGCTTTGGCGCCGGGGACTCCGCGACATCCGCGGCGGACGCGGCGGACGCGTCCACGTCGGGCGTCACCTCCGCGGTCGCGGCCGCGCGGGCCGGGGTCCGTCGGGTCGTGCGGCGCTTGGGGGCGGCCGCCTCGGCCGCCTCGGCGACACCGGTCCCGGCCGGCGCCGGATCCTCCGCAGCCGCTGCCGCGCGGGCCGGAGTCCGGCGGGTCGTGCGGCGCTTGGGGGCGGCCGCCTCCGCCTGCTCGGTCGGCGTCGCGGCGACCGGAGCCGAAGCGACGGTCGCCCCGGCGTCATCCGGCGCGGCCTTCCTCGTCGTCGCCCGGGTCGTTGCCCGGGTCGTTGCCCGTCGGGTGGTGCCGCGCGTGGGGGCCGGGACATCCGAGGCCGGCGCCTCGGCCGCCGGTGCCGGGGCACCCTGGGCCAGCTGCGCCAGGAGCAGCTCCTCGAGCTCGGGCGGGACCTCGCTCCACGGATCGCCGCCGCTCGTTCGCGGCGGTCGATCGAACCGCTCCGGCCGGTCGGACCGCGGCCCACGCGTCGCCGGTCCGGTGCTCCGGGCAACCCCGCCCGGGCGCCGGCTGGGCTCCGCGTAGCGGCTGACGCTGCCGCCACGACCACCGCCATACCGCTCACGGTCGATCGCGGCCGCGTAGGCGCTGCGGGCTCCGCCGCCGCGGCCGCCGCGACCACCCCGCCGCTGTCCCTGGCGCTGCTCCGCGATCAGGTACTCGGGGATCTCGGGCTCGTCGAGGTCCTCGTCGTCCTCGGGGAGCGGCGGCAGGTCTGCGGCCGTGCGCGGTGCCGGGGGGGTCCCCAGCTGGCGATCCCACACGGACCCGAACGGCGTCGGTCGCGGTGCGCGCGGCGCGGCCTCGAGCGCCTCGAGGTCATCGAACGGCGTGGGCAGCTCGCCTGACCGACCCCGTCGCTGCCGCTCGGGCTCGCGGGCGACAGGAGGTACCTCCGCGTCGGCGGTCTCGCCGGCGACCGGCTCGACGCCTTCGTCCGGAGCGGCGGCCTCGTCGCGATGCCCGCGCCCGCGCCCGCGACCACCCCGCCGACGCCGGCGGCGGCGGCCCTCGGCGTCGACCTGGGCGCCCTCGTCCATCTCGGCGCCCTCGAGGTCCTCGGGCCCCGGCTCCTCGGCGGCGACCGGTTCGGGCTCCGCCAGGTCGTCTCGACCGTCAGGCGCCGCTGCGGCCACCGCCCGCGACAGCTTCTCGCCGGGCAGGGCCACCAGGCCAGCCGCGGCCCCCCGGGCAGCGGCCGTGCTTCGGGTGGCCACGGTGCTTCGGGCAGCGGCCGTGCCACGACCCGTGGCGCCACGGTCCGACCCGCGGGCGGCAGCCGGCGCCTCATCGCGCTCGGTGCGGGTACGGCGACCGCGGCCGCGTCCTCGACCCGTGCCCTCCGACTGCTTCTCGGGAACCTCGGTCATCGAGAGGTCCTCTTCGTCGTCGGCGACGCGGCGGCCGGAGCGGGTGGAGCCCTTGTCGACCTTGGCGATCTGGGTGATGTCGGTGAACAGGTCCGCGACGTCCATCAGGTCGGACGACGTGTTGCCACGGAAGCTGATGACCTCGCACCGAACGCCCATCTCCTGGACGGCGCGGATCGCCGAGGCGAAGTCGCCGTCGCCCGACACGATGACCGCGATGTCGAGGTTGCGGGCCGTCTTCATCAGGTCCACCACGAGCTCGATGTCGAGGTTCGCCTTGACCTTGCCGTCGCCGTACTTGCGGATGTCCTTGCTGACCACCTTGTAGCTGTGGCGGGCGAGGAACTGGTGGAAGTTGCGCTGGTTCTCGTTGTCCGGGTCGAGCCCGGTGTAGGCGTACGCTCGGACGAAGTCGCGTCCGGCGGTGGCCGACTTCAGCAGCGTGACGTAGTCGATGTCCACGCCGGCCGCCTTGGCCGCGTAGAAGATGTTCGCCACGTCCACGAAGACGGCGACGTTCTTGCCCACGTTGACTCCTATGTGTGGTTGGGCGGACCCGGGACCCCCGGCCGCCCGGTGCGCTAGATGCGGCGAGCGGCCGAGCCGGCCGCCGCGACCGGCCGCCGGAGCGTCGGCCCGGCGGGTGCGAACCCGGCACGCTCGAGGCGTGCCAGGTCGACGGGATCCGACGGCTGCGCCACCTCGACCGTCGAGCAACCCTTGTTGCCCGCGGACCGGAGCAGCTCCTCGAGCAGCGCGTTCGTCACGCGGTCTGCATCGTGATCCCTGGAAACGACCATCAGATCGATCGTGCCCACGTAGCCGCCGGCGACGACCGATGGCCGGAGCACGAGCACCGCACCACCGGCCAGCTCCCGGCGCGCCTCCGCGATGAGCACGCTGGCATGCGGCAGGTCGACCAGCTGACGCAGCAGGTCCGCCGCATCGAGCGCTCCCCGGTCAGGCGCGCCGATCGCGCCCTGACCGAGCGCAGCGAGGCGACCGATGTCGGTGATCCGAGCCGGTCTGACCAGGTACTCCACGCCGAAGCACGACCTCATGCAGCGAGCGGCTGAGCGCCTGGGCCCGTCCCGATCGACGATCGGCGGTGCGTCCGCGCGGCCGCGGTTGAGGATGCCGGGAGGCGAGCGACTCGACGCTCGAACAGCCGTCCCGATGCGAAATGGCACACACGGTCCGGATGCACAACCTTGCATCCCCGTCGCCGGTGCCTATGATACGGCATCGCTCCGCGGCCCTCGCCGTGGAGCGAATGGGTCCCTCGCCCGTGTCCCCGTCACCGCCGCGCCGAGCCCTCTTCGGCCACCCAGGGACGCTGACACGGCCGATGAGCCTCGGAGGCTCAGGCATCCGCGAGGGCATAGGAGGAGGCGTTCATGAAGCTTGCGCGTGGTACTGCGGCCATTGCCGGGCTCGCCATCGTCGCTGCGGCATGCAGCAGCTCGCCCGGCGCCACGAGTGGCGGCGGTGGTGGCGGCGGCGGCCTGGCCGTCAAGATCGGCATCGAGCTGCCGATGAGCGGTGGTGAGGCGCCCAACGGCGTCCCGACCGCGAACGGCGTGGCACTGGCTCTCGAGCAGATCTCGGTCCCCGGCTTCACGGTGTCGATCAACCAGCAGGACGACGCCCTCAACGGCAAGCACGACCCGAACCAGGGCGCCAAGAACATCCAGACGCTGGCCAACGACCCGGCCGTCCTGTTCGTGGTCGGCCCGTACAACTCGAACGTTGCACAGGCCGAGATCCCCGTCAGCAACGGCGCGGGCCTGATGCAGTGCAGCCCGGCCAACACGGCCGTCGGCCTGACCAAGGGCGACGCCGCGGCGGCGTTGCGCCAGACACACCCCGACAAGATCGCCTACGTTCGCGTCGCCACCACCGACGACAACCAGGGTGCCGGCACCGCCGACATCGCGTACAACGAGGTCGGTGCGAAGACGGCCTACGTCCTCGACGACACCCAGACGTACGGCGTTGGTCTCGACGACGGCTTCACGTCCGCGTACGAGACGTTCGGCGGAACGGTCGCCAAGCGCGACGGCGTGCCGGACTCCACGACCGACTTCACGAGCTACGTGACCACGGCCAAGGGCCTCGCCCCGGGCGTGATCATGTACGGCGGCGTCACGACGTCGGGCATCGGCCTGTTCCGCAAGCAGATGGCGTCACAGGGCGTGGCGAACATCCCGCTCGTGGGCGGCGACGGCATCGTCGACGGCTCGGCCGACACGGCCAGCTCCTTCCTCAACGTGGCGGGTCCGGACGGTGACGTGAACACCTACGGCACGGTCGCGGCGATCCACGACATCCCGAACCCCGACAAGTTCAAGAGCGACTACAAGGCCAAGTTCAGCACCGACCCCGGCTCGTACAGCGCCCCGGGCTACGCGTGCACCCAGATCTTCCTGGAGGCGCTCAAGGCCGTCGGCTCGGGCGTGACGGACATGGCCCAGCTGCGTGAGCTCGTCCGGGCCTACGTCGCGGACACCAGCCATACCTATGACACGGTGCTCGGCACCGTCGGCTTCGACGCCAACGGCGACACCACCCAGCACACGATCTCGTACTACAAGTTCGACCCGACCACCAAGGATTGGGCGTTCTTCAAGCAGCGCGACTTCACGGCCGACCCGGTCAAGTAGCGATCTGCACGCGAGGCCGGGGCGCCCGTCGAACGAGCGCCCCGGCTCGCACGTCCCGCGATCGCTCGTGGGACCGTCCGCCCCTGCGATGCGCCATCACCCTGGAGCCATGAGGGACGAATGACCACCGCCGCCTCAGCCGGTCCGAGCGCGCCGTCGTTGCGCCTGCGGGCCGGTCGCTGGAACTTCGTGATCGGCGTGGCCGCCAGTCTCGTCGGCGCCTACGTGCTGATGATCATCGGCGCGGGGGCGCAGGCGCAGGAGCAGTTCATCAACGCGCTGACCATCGGCGCGATCTACGCGCTCATCGCGCTGGGCTACACGATGGTCTACGGGATCATCGAGCTCATCAACTTCGCCCACGGCGACGTGTTCATGGTCGGCTCGTTCGTGTCGTGGTGGCTGCTGACGACGCTCGGCTTCAACGGCTCGATCCAGGACCCCGTGGTGCTGGCGGTCATCCTCGTGATCGCGTTCCTGGTATCGATGATCGTCATGGGCGCGGTCGGGGTGGTCATCGAACGGCTGGCGTACCGGCCGCTGCGCAACGCGCCCCGCCTGGCACCGCTGATCACGGCCATCGGCGTCAGCTTCATCCTCCAGAACATCATCTACGTCACGATCAGCAACTCGATCGTGACCATCCCCCAGATCATGCCCAACCCCGAGCTCATCCTCGGGCCGATCGTGATCCGCCAGGTCAACCTGTTCGTGATCGTGCTGTCGGTGCTGCTGATGGCGGCGCTCCAGCTGTTCATCAACCGGACCCGTCTCGGTCGCGCGATGCGATCCACGGCCATGGACCGCGAGGCGGCCGAGCTCATGGGCGTGGACATCAACACGACCATCGCCCTGACGTTCTTCATCGGCTCGGCGCTGGCCGGGGCTGCCGGCGTGGTCCAGGGCCTGTACTTCGGCATCAGCAAGTTCGACCTCGGCTTCCAGGCCGGCCTGAAGGCGTTCACGGCGGCGGTCCTGGGCGGGATCGGCAACACGACGGGGGCCGCCATCGGCGGCTTCATGATCGGCTTCATCGAGGTGCTGTCGTCGGTCTTCGGATACGGTCGCTGGAGCGAGGCGGCGGTGTTCGCCGCCCTCGTCCTGGTCCTGATCTTCCGGCCCACGGGCATCCTCGGCCAGCAGGCGGCGGATCGAGCATGAGCGGTTCGAAGGGGCAGACCGGAGCCCCCACACCGGGCGGCAGCGGGAGCCGGGTCCCCGAGCGCCCCCGTCAGATCGTGCGGGCCGCCCGCGGGCGCCTGGGTCGCCATCAGTCGCTGACCATCGTCCTGGCGATGACCGTGGTGACCATCGTCCTGCCGATCCTCGCGATCGTCCCGCCGTTCAACGGCTTCGGCCGCCAGAACGACTTCGTGTTCGGCTTCGCCGATGCAGGGGTGTTCGTGCTGCTCGCCCTCGGCCTGAACGTCGTCGTGGGCCTGGCCGGCCTGCTCGACCTCGGCTATGCGGCATTCTTCGCGATCGGGGCCTACACGATGGCCTATGGGGCGTCGGGCTACTCGGGCCTCGCCACCCCGTTCTGGCTCATGCTCCCGATCGGTGCGTTCACGGCGGCGATCTTCGGGTTGCTCCTCGGCGCACCCACCCTGCGCCTGCGCGGCGACTACCTGGCCATCGTCACCCTGGGATTCGGTGAGATCGTCCCGGTCGTGTTCCGCAACGCTGACGCCTACACGAACGGCACCAACGGGATCACGAGCATCGCCCAGCCCAACCTGTACGGTCTCCTGGGGATCAACGGCTTCGGCTTCACCAACCCGTGGCCGTACTACGTCACCGTCCTGGTGATCGTCACCGTCGCGACGATCCTCCTCTACCGGCTCCAGGATTCCCGGCTCGGCCGTGCCTGGGTGGCCGTTCGCGAGGACGAGCTGGCCGCGGCGAGCATGGGCATCAACACGGTCAGCACCAAGCTCCTGGCATTCTCGATCGGCGCCTCGACGTCGGGGCTGGCGGGCGTCTTCTTCGCCGCCAAGCTGTCCTCCGTGTCGCCTGAGCAGTTCGGGTTCACGGTGTCGTTCACGGCGCTGGCGATGGTCGTGCTCGGCGGGATGGGCAACATCTGGGGCGTCATGGCCGGCGCGTTCGTCATCTACGAGATCCAGAGCCAGGGGCTCAAGCAGCTCGGGAACTTCGTGCAGGGCCTGGGCGTGCCGAGCTTCGGCATCGGTCCGTTGACCATCGATCTCGGCTCGATCAACTTCCTCAACTACCAGTACCTCCTCTACGGGCTGGCCCTGGTCCTGATGATGCTGCTGAGACCCGAGGGGCTGTTCCCGAGTCGCCGCCGACGCGAGGAGCTGCACGAGGCGATGGCGGACGGCGCGACGCCGATGGACTCCGGGTCCGCGGCGGTGGCTGACGCATGACCGCCAGCCAGCTGCCGGTCGCGGCGGGCTCCGGCCCGACCCTCATCCTGCACGCCCGGAAGGTCACCAAGCGCTTCGGCGGCCTGGTGGCCGTGCGCGAGGTCGACTTCGACATCCCGTCCGGCGCGATCGTGAGCCTGATCGGCCCCAACGGCGCCGGAAAGACGACGTTCTTCAACGTGATCGCCGGGCTGTACGACCCGACGTCGGGCTCCGTCGAGTTCCTCGGCCGGCAGATGATCTCGCAGCCCGTGCGCGCCTGGGCCGAACCGCTGTTCTGGTTCGCCCTGCCGCTCCCAGCGCTGATCCTGTCGCTCATCGGGTTCGGGCTCGGGGTCAACCTCCTCGGCGAGCTGCTGCTGCTGGTCACGCTCGGGCTCCTCGTCGGCTCGCTGCTCATCGCGGTGATCCGGCCGCCGTGGTACGGCGATCTGCTGCGCCGGGTCTCCATCTTCCGCAGCGCCCGGCCGCACGAGATCGTCACGCTCGGCATCGGCCGGACCTTCCAGAACATCCGCCTGTTCCAGAACATGACCGCGCTCGAGAACGTGCTCGTCGGGATGCACGCACGGATGGGCGCCTCACCGCTCGATGCCGTGCTGCGGCTGCGTCGGCACACGGACGAGGAGCGGACCTCGCGCGAGCGGGCGCTGGAGTGGCTGCGCTACGTCGGGCTCGACGGCCGCGACGAGGAGCTGGCCCGCAACCTCCCGTACGGCGACCAGCGCCGGCTCGAGATCGCCCGGGCACTGGCCAGCCAGCCGAAGCTGCTGCTGCTCGACGAGCCGACCGCGGGCATGAACCCGGTCGAGACCACGCAGATGACCGCCCTGTTCGGCCGGATCCGGGACGAGCTCGGGATCACGCTGCTGCTGATCGAGCACGACATGCGCGTCGTGATGGGGGTCAGTGACCGGGTCACGGTGCTCGATCATGGCGAGAAGATCGCGGAGGGCTCGCCGGAGGCGGTGCGCAGCGACCCACGCGTGATCGAGGCCTACCTGGGCAAGGGGGCGGCGTCGTGAGCGGGGACGCGCAGCCGGTGAGCGCCCGGGTCGGGACCCCCACGCCCGCGGCGGCCGCCACCGACGGTGGCACCGACGCGCCGCCGGTGGTGCTGCGGCTGACCGATGTGCACACCTACTACGGCCACATCCACGCGCTCCAGGGCATCTCGCTCGAGGTGCGATCCGGCGAGATCGTGACCCTCCTCGGGTCCAATGGTGCCGGCAAGACCACGACGCTCAAGACGATCCACGGGCTGCTCCATCCCCGACGCGGCAAGGTCGAGTTCAACGGCGCCGACGTCACGCACGTCCCCGCCCACGAGCTCGTCCGCCACGGCATCGGCCAGGCGCCCGAGGGTCGCCGGATCTTCGGCCGGATGACCGTCCTCGAGAACCTGCAGATGGGCGCCTACAGCCGGACCGACCGGCGCCATCTCCAGCCCGACTTCGACCGGGTGTTCGAGCTGTTCCCGAGGCTGCTCGAGCGACGCAGCCAGCACGCCGGCACGCTGTCCGGCGGCGAGCAGCAGATGCTGGCCATCGGGCGCGCCCTGATGACGCAACCGAAGCTGCTCCTGCTCGACGAGCCGTCGATGGGCCTTGCCCCGATCCTCGTGGAGCAGATCTTCGCGATCATCCAGGACATCAACCGCCAGGGCACCACCATCCTGCTGGTCGAGCAGAACGCGCTCATGGCGCTGGGTGTCGCGGCCCGCGGCTACGTCCTCCAGACCGGCCGGATCGTCCGATCCGGGGATTCGAAGCTGCTGCTCGAGGACGAAGAGGTCAAGAAGGCGTACCTCGGCGGCTGAGACCTCCGGTCGCCGGGACGTTCGCGATCGGAGCCGTTCGCCCGCCGTCCACCTCGTCAGGCGGGGCGTATGGTTGGGACAGGAACCGTGGACACGTCCCCCGCTCCGATCCGCACCGTCCCGGTCGCGCACGGGCGATCGTGGCCGGCCCGCGCCGCCGTGCTCGGCGCGATCCTGGTGGCCGTCAGCGTCGTGCGGCCCTGGGGGGATGCATCGGTCACCGGCAGGGACGGCCGCGATGCGGTCGTGGTTGGGGCCGGCGGCAGCGAGCGGCGCGATGCGGAGCGGCCGGAGCCCACGCCGGCGCCGAGCCCGCGGCGAACGCTCGGACCCGATGAGATCGAGTGCCCCGCTGCCGGCTCCCAGCTCGTCTCGCTCGACCGGCTGGGAACGTGGACCGTCCGAACCTGGGTGGATGCGCAGCCCGCGGCGGCGTTCGGACCCGACGACCCGACGATTCGCACCGTCGTGCTGGCGAGCCCGGCGGTGCTCGGGATCGGCGTCTGCATGCGCGTGGGGCCCGGCACACCCGGAAAAGACCCTGCGGCGCCGGCGCCCGGCCTGGACGCCTCGCTGACCGCGGCCTGGTCCGTGGTCCGTCGCGATGTCCGGCCCCTCATGGTCGAGCCGATCAGCGCGTCCGTGGGCGCGGCCGACATGGCGGTCCTCTACCGGCCGGTCATCGACGGCTCGGGCGCACCCGGCGGCGTCAGCGGGCCGCGAGCCTGGCCGCCCGGCCGATACGTGCTCCGGATCGCCCGCGCCGTCCCGTCCGGTCCGGGCGACGCGGCCGCGGCCGACGGCGTCGCGGGCTGGTTCATCGCCGTGGAGATCCCGGATCGGGGCTGACCGGCCGATCGTCCGACCGCCCTGGGGCCGGGTTCGAGCCGCACCGTTGCGGCCTCGGCCGGCCCGTCGTGGTCAGCGCCGGGGCGGCTCCAGCACGATGTCGTAGGCGGCACGCCCGAGCATGATCGCGCCCAGGGCGGCGATCCAGAACCCGTAGGCGCGGTCGGGCAGCAGCCCCTCGGGGGCGTCGAGGACGTTCACGTTGGGCAGCCAGAGCGCGACACCCAGGACGGCAACCACGGCCAGCAGCGCGAACGCCAATGGGTGGTCGATGCCGATCGGACGCTCGCCGGCGGCATAGGGCAGCGTGACCAGCGCGAGCGTGGCCAGACCGGCCAGGAACGCCAGCATCCCGGTCCCGTCGAACGCGCGGTAGACCGTCTCGGGCAGGCCGCCGTCACCGCCCAGGACGTACCAGGGCAGCAGGCAGCCGGCGAGGACGACGATCGCGCCCAGGGCCGCCAGGCGCCGGCCGGCACCGAGTGGCCGCCGATGCATCAGTCTCCCTCACCGTAGACCTCGGGGCGGAGCACGCCCACGAAGCGCAGGTTCCGGTACCGCTCACCGTAGTCGAGCCCGTACCCGACCACGAACTGGTCCGGGATCTCGAACCCGATGTAGTCGACCGGGATGTCCACCAGGCGCCGGGCGGGCTTGTCGAGCAGGGTGCAGATCCGCAGCGAGGCCGGGTTCTTGCCGCGCAGGTAGCGGATCAGGTAGTTGAGCGTGAGGCCCGTATCGATGATGTCCTCGACCAGCAGCACATCCTCGCCTGCGATGCTGGCGGACAGGTCCTTCATGATCCGGACCAGCCCGGACGACTCGGTCGAGGTGCCGCCATAGGAGCTGACCTCCATCAGGTCGATCCGCAGCGGCAGCGGGATCTCGCGCATGAGGTCGGCCATGAACGGCAACGAGCCCTTGAGCACGCTCACCAGCGTCAGCGGCCGCCCCGCATAGTCTGCGGCGATGCGCCGGCCGAGGTCGGCCACCTTGGCGGCGATGTCGTCCTCGGTGAGCAGGATGTCACCGATGTCGGCCTGGAGATCAGCGGTGCGAGTCATGGGCGGGTCGGCGGTGCCTCCACGTCAGGCGTCTCGAACGGGTGGGCTTCGATGATCGCGCGTCCGGCGGTGACGCGCACGACGTCCGGGCGGCTCACCCGGACCCGGAACGATCACCGGGCGCGGGTGCGACCGGGCCGGCCGCCGCGGGGTGGCGACGGCGCCGTCCGCGGCGACGACCGCGCGCGCCGGCGGGGATCGCGGCCGTGGCACCTGGCTCGGATCCATCCTCGAGCGGAGGCTGGACGGATGCGGGCAGGGGCGGCGGCATCTCGGCCGCCTCGCCCCGCAGCTGCGCCGCGGCCGTCTCCGCCCGCAGCGGCGGCGAGTCCCGGATCGGCCGCGACGGCGACGCCTGCCCCGTGGTCCCCGTCAGCTCGTCGATCAGCGCCATCCGCCCGAACTTGAGCATCAGCATCCGGAAGTCGCGGGCGTAGAACAGCTTGATGCGAACGTCCGGATACAGCGCCCGCAGCCGTCGCAGCTTGCGGTTCTTCTTGCGGACCAGCTTCTGCCTGAGCGTGGTGAGCTCGACGTACAGCTCGAGGTCCGGCAGGTAGAAGTCCGGCGAGAAGCTCTCGACCACGTCGCCGTCGAGGTTCCAGCCGATCGGGAACGTGTCCGGCTCGTACGACCACCGGACGTCGTAGAAGTCGAGGATCCGCGCCAGCTCGGCCTCGCTCGCATGCGCGAACGCCGGGCTCGCGTGCGCGCGGACCGGGCCTGCGGCCGCGGGGCCTGCGTCCGCGGGGGACGGCCGGCCGCTCGGCTCGCTCACCGATCCACCCCCGGCCCGTGGCGCTCGGCACCGGCCAGCATCGCCCTGACGTCGCCCTCCCAGCCGGCCAGGAATGCGCGCATCGCCCGGACGTCGGCCCCGGATACGGCGCGCCGGCCCGCGAGCCCCGTGTCGGATGCTCGAGCCGGCTCCGGATCCGCGGCGGCGTCGGGCATCGTCGCACGGGGCACCTCGTCGAGCTCCATCACCATCTCCATGGTCGTGCTCGGGCACACCGGACAGCTGAGCTCGACGAAGGCGAGGTCCCCGCGATCCGCCAGGACGTCGATCCGGTCGCCGGGGATGGCCGCACCGCACGACGTGCAGGCGGCCCCGGCGAGACGCGCCCGGAGTCCGCGGTGGTCCACGCCGGTCAGTCTAGCGAAGGTCGGTCGTCCCGGCTGGCGCGAGCGCGGGTGGGATCTCGATACTCCCATGGGGTATCATGGCGCCCATGGCCGAGACCACCGCCGGTCGCCGCTCGCCCCACGGCGCCGAGAGCACGACCTTCCGTCACAGCTACTCCAAGGACCGGGCCCAGCTCGTTCGACGCCTCAGCCGGATCGAGGGCCAGGTTCGCGGGATCGCCCGGATGATCGAGCGCGAGGAGTACTGCATCGACATCCTCCAGCAGACGGCCGCCCTGCGCGCCGCTGTGGATGCGGTTTCGATCATGGTCCTCGAGGATCACGTCCAGGGATGCGTGCGCACCGCCGCCGAGCACGGCGAGGCGGACCGGTACGTGGAAGAGGTGATCGACGTCGTCCGGCGAACGCTCGGCCGGCCGGTTCGCGGCGCCACGACGCGCGCGACCGAGGGCCGGACCGGATGAGCCGTTCGGCCCGTCGCCGCACGACGGGCCGTGGATGATCGAGCGGGTTATCCACAACCGTCGGAGCACACCCACGTTTCGTGGATAAGGGCCTTGACCCGGGCGATCCGGCCGCCTAACGTCCGCAGTCCGCACGCGGCATGTGCGCAACGGGGAACGCCGCCCGGAATGGGGCCCGGGGAGACTCGGACCGGAACCGGCCGGGCGGCGCGAGACCGGAAGGACGCCGGCCGCAGCGCAGATCACGCCGGGAGCGGCTCCCGGACGGCCCGGTGCACGATCGCAGGAGGGTGCCCTGGACCGGCCGAGAGACCCGCTCCCGACGCGCTTCCAGGACCTCCCGGCGCTCCCCGCGTCCTACGACTCGACGCTCGACGCGGGCCTGCGCGCCGCGGGGCTGTCCATCGACGCGACGGGGCGCGCCGTGATCGACGGCCACGTGCGGCTGCTGCTGGCCTGGACCGCAGCGATCAACCTGACCTCGGTCCGCGAGCCCGACGAGGTGGCCCGCCTCCACGTGCTTGACAGCCTCGCGGCCGTCGGCCTCCTGCGGGCCCGTGGCGTCGACCGGCTGCTCGACCTCGGGTCGGGCGGCGGGTTCCCGGGCCTGCCCCTCGCGGCCGCGCTGCCCGCGGACCGGGCGTTGCTGGTCGACTCGGTCGGCAAGAAGGTCCGCTTCCTGCAGACCGTCATCGACGCCTCGGGCCTGGCGGGCCGCGTCGGCGCACTGGCGCGCCGGTCGGAGGCGCTCGCCCACGGCCGCGACCGGGAGGCGTGGCCGGTCGTGACGGTCCGCGCGGTCGGGTCGCTCGCGGAGATCGTCGAGCTCGGGCTGCCGCTCGTCGCGCCGGGTGGCATCCTGGTCGCCTGGAAGCGGGCACCGGTCGACGACGAGCTGGAGGCCGCCCGACCCGCCCTCGCCGCCCTGCGCGCCGGCCTCGTCGAGGTCGTCCCGAACACGATCCCCGGCCTCGAGGCCCATCGCCTGGTCGTCATCGCCCGCGGCGGCGCCATCGATCGGCGCTTTCCGCGCGACCCGGCCGAACGCCGGCGGCGGCCGCTCGGCGGCGGTTGATCGCACGGTCCGGGAGGCGCTTCGCGGCTGGCCCGGTCGCGTTCGGGGACGCCATTGTCGGCAGGCGGCTGCGCTACCCTCCCAACGTGCGGATCGGCGTCCTCTCGGACATCCATGCCAACCTCGCGGCGCTCGATGCCGTGCTCGCCGCCATGCCGTCGGTCGACGCGATCTGGCAGCTCGGTGACGTCGTCGGCTACGGTCCCGACCCGGACGGCGTGGTCGATCGGCTGCGGGAGGTCGGCGCGACGGGGGTCCGCGGCAATCACGACGCGGCCGCGCTCGGCGAGCTCGATACCGAGGCGTTCAACATCGACGCGCGGCGCGCGATGGAGTGGACGCGCTCGACGATCGGCGGCGACGCGCTCGCCTGGCTCGGCGGGCTGCCGGAGCAGGCCGAGCTCGAGGGCTTCACGCTCGTCCACGGGAGCCCGCGCGATCCGATCTGGGAGTACGTGACCTCGACGCCCGTCGCCCGGGCCGGCATCGCGGCGATGTCGACCGAGAGCGGCTTTCACGGCCACACGCACGTGCCCATCGCGTTCGTCGACGAGGACGGCCGCCTGGAGGTGATGAGCCCCGGAGCCGGCTCGAGGATGGCGATCGACGGGCGGCGCATGCTCCTCAACCCGGGCAGCGTCGGGCAGCCCCGGGACGGCATCCCGACCGCGTCGTGGCTGCTGCTCGACACCGACGCCGACGGGGTGACCTGGCACCGGACGGCATACGACGTGACGCCGGTCCAGGCGGCGATGATCGAGGCCGGGCTTCCCGAGCGCCTGGTGGCGCGGCTGTCCTATGGCCTGTAGCTCGCGCGACCGATGATCGGCGGTCGTCGGCCGATCACGGGTCGCAAGCCGGGCGATCGGCGGGTGCGGGTCGAGCGGCATCACACGCCCTACTTCCGCTACACCGGTCCTGGCCAGCTGACCGCCAAGGCCGCGGCCAGCATGCCGACCACCGGCATGGGCCGCCTGGGGGCCCGCGTCAAACAGCTGCTGATCGGCCGCCCGCTGGCCAACGAGGAGGAGATCGGGGAACGGCTGTCCAAGAAGAAGGCGCTCGCGATCTTCAGCTCGGACGCCATCTCGTCGTCCGCGTACGCCACCGAGGAGATCGTCCTCGCGTTCATCCTGGCCGGCGCCGGCGGGGCCGCGTTCGGCTTCTCGATCGAGATCAGCATCGCGATCGCCGCCCTGCTCGGCGTGGTCGCGTTCAGCTACCGCCAGGTGTGCATCGCCTACCCCAACGGCGGCGGCTCCTACTCGGTGTCGAAGGCGAACTTCGGGCGCCTCGCCTCGCTCATCGCCGCGTCCGCGCTGCTGATCGACTACACGCTCACGGTGGCGGTCTCGACCTCGTCCGCGGTCGAGCAGATCGCATCGGCGATCCCGGAGCTCGATCCGGTGCGGGTCGAGATCGGCATCCTCGCCATCGGCCTGATCACGCTGGGCAACCTGCGGGGGATCCGCGAGGCCGGCAACATCTTCGCGATCCCCACCTACCTGTTCCTGGGAAGCGCGTTCCTGATGATCGCGATCGGCGTGTTCCGGATCGTGGTGCAGGGCGATACGGGACCGGTGCCGACGGCGGACGTCACCGAGGCGCTGCAGCACACGACGGAGAGCGTCGGAATCCTGATCCTGCTCAGGGCGTTCGCCTCGGGCGCCGTGGCGCTGACCGGGACGGAGGCGATCGCGACCGGCGTTCCCGCGTTCAAGCCGCCGGAGCCGCGCAACGCGGCGGCGACGCTGATGGCGATGGCGATCATCCTGGCCACGCTGTTCATCGGCATCACCTTCATGGCGACCAACTTCCACATCCTGCCGATCGAGGAGCCGCGCCAGACGGTGATCGCCCAGATCGCGAAGCACGTCTACGGCGACAACGTGGCCTTCTACCTGTTCCAGGCGTTCACCGCGCTGCTCCTGTTCCTGGCTGCCAACACGTCCTTCGCGGCGTTTCCGCGGCTGGCCGCCGTCCTGGCCGAGGACGGCTTCGTGCCTCGCCAGTTCGCGTTCCGCGGCGACCGCCTCGCGTTCTCCACCGGCATCCTGCTGCTGGGCACCGTGGCCGCGCTGGTCGTGGTGGCGGGACAGGGCTCGACGCACGCGCTGATCCCCCTGTACGCGGTCGGCGTGTTCATCGACTTCACGATCTCGCAGGCGGGCATGGTCCGTCACTGGCTGGCGACGCGGCCGCAAGGCTGGCGCTACCGGCTCGCGATCAACTCGGTCGGCTGCGTGCTGACCGCGGTCATCGCCGTCGTGGTGACCTCGATCAAGTTCCTCGCCGGCGCCTGGTTCGTGGTGATCCTGATCCCGACCCTGGTCAGCGTCATGCTGTTCATTCGGCGCCAGTACGAGGGCCAGGCGCGCGAGCTCGCGGTGCGTGACGACCTGGTGTTCGACAAGCCGCATCGCGCCCAGCGGGTGGTGATCCCTGTCAACGGAATCAATCGCTCGGTGATCCAGGCGGTCATGTTCGGGCGGCCGCTGGCCACCGATCCCTCGCTGCTCCAGGCGGTGTTCGTCACGACCGATGCCGAGGAGGCGGACGCGATGCGCGACCGGTGGGACCGCCAGCTGCCGGGCGTGCCGCTGGTCATCGTCGAGTCGCCGTACCGGGCGCTGGTCGGCCCGCTGGTCACCTACCTCGACGTGCTCGACCTGGCCTGGCCGCCCGATCGCGAGGCACCGGTCACGATCGTGGTCCTGCCCGAGTACGTGGCCAAGCACTGGTGGGACCGGCTGCTCTACAACCAGGCGGCCAAGCGGCTCAAGCGGGCCCTCGTCGGACGCGAGCACACCGTCATCGCGGATGTTCCGTACCGGCGCAGCGAGGCGAACCACCCGTAACCGAGGCGACGGCGTCAGGGCGCCGGACATGGCCCGCAAGGCGCCTCGGTTGCGGCTCGGTGGCGGCCGCCCCCCAACGTTCGAATCGCCCGCGGGCGGTGGTATCGTGGCCCGGCGCGACGGCCGGACATGGCGAGCCACACCCACCGCCGGAGGCCGTCGATCACGCGGAGGCTCCAGGGACCTTGGCCGACAACTCGGCTCCACAGTTCCGGCGCGCGGTCGTCGCGCTGTCCGGCGTGCGAACGGACCGGCCGATCGTGGCGCTGGCCGCCGGGATCGCGCGCGCCTCACATGCCGAGCTGGTCGGCGTCCACGTCGTGGAGATCGACTGGACCTTGCCGCTCGATGCCAGCGTGGCCGACCAGTCCGAGGACGCGCAGCGCGTGCTGGACATCGCCGAGGCGACCGCCGAGGCCGCCGGCCACTCGCTCGAGACCGTGCTGCTCCAGGCGCGTGACGTGGGAGCCGCGATCGTCGACGAGGCGACCGAGCGCGGCGCCGACCTGATCGTTGCGGGCCTGCCGTTCCGGCGCAGGTTCGGCGGTGACTTCACGATCGGCCGCACGATCCCCTACATCCTGAAGAATGCCCCGTGCGCCGTGTGGGTCGTCCGCGAGGCGATGCCCGAGGAGCAAGCATGAAAGCCGTGATCGTCGGCTGCGGCCGGGTCGGCGCCGGGATCGCCGGCGAGCTGGATCGTGCCGGCTGGCAGGTGTTGATCATCGACCTGTCCTCGGCCGCGTTCGACCGGCTGCCGGCCACGTTCGGCGGCCTCGCACGTCGAGGCGACGGGACGGACGAGGACACGCTGCGCGTGGCCGGCGCCGAGGACGCCGACCTGTTCCTCGCCCTGACCGAAGGCGACAACCGGAACGTGATGGCCGCCCAGCTGGGGGTCGAGGCACTCGGCGCCCGGCGGTGCATCGCCAAGATCAACGACCCCGTCCGCGCGGAGGCGTACGCGCATCTCGGGATCACGAGCCTGTGTCGCACGAACCTGATGCTGTCCTCGGTGTTCGACTACGTCGGTCACGCGACGTCCGGGGGACCCGGGATCTATCCGCCGGCCGCCGTTCACCCGCATCCTGGCAACGGAGCCCTCGGAGGTGCCGATGCCGCCCCGGCGGTCGGTGCCGGCGGCCCCGTCGGGGTCGACGTCGCGGCCGACGACGACGCGCTCGCTCCGCCGCGCGACCCGTCGCCGGCAACCGAGCCGCGGGAGGGCTGAGCGATGTTCGTGCTGGTCGTCGGTGGGGGGAAGGTCGGCTACTACCTCACCAAGGAGCTGATCGAGTCCGGGCACGAGGTCGCCCTCATGGAGAAGGAGCGCGGTCGCGCCGAGCAGATCGCCGACGAGATCGGGTCGGTGGTCATCGCGCACGACGGCTGCGAGGGCAAGTACCTGAAGGAGGCCGGCGCCAACCGGGCCGACATCGTGGCCGCGGTCACCGGCGACGACGAGGACAACCTGGTCATCTGCCAGATGGCGAAGCACCACTTCGACGTCCCGCGCACCATCGCGCGCGTGAACAACCCCAAGAACGAGGCGCTGTTCCGCCACCTCGGCGTGGACGAGATCATCAGCCCCACCCGGATGATCCTGGGCTCGATCGAGCAGGACATCCCGGTGCACGAGCTGCTCCACCTGGCGGCGCTCGGGGTAGGCGAGCTGGAGATCATCGAGGCCCACCTCCAGCCGGGCTCGCCGGCGATCGGCCGGATCGCGCTCGATCTCGAGGTCCCCAGCGGATGCTCGCTGTTCGGCTTGATCCGCGACGGATCACCCCGGCCGCTGACGACCGACACGGTGCTGGCCGAGGGCGACAAGGTGATCGCGATCGGGCGGCCCGACTGCGAGGCCGAGCTGCGGCAGCAGCTGATCGGCGAGCCGGTCGAGGCCTGATCACCGCCGTCGTCCCGCCCGATCCGCCGAGGCACCCGGCCCGATCTGGCGAGCCACCCTGGCGAGCCGCCCGATCTGGCGAGCCGGTTGAGGCCCGATCACCGCCGTCATCACGCCCGATCCGCCGAGGCACCCGGCCCGGCGAGCCGGGTGAGCCGAGGCCCAGCGCGAACCCGCGACCACCGGCGGCCGGGCGTCCCGGCGGCTCGAGCGTCCCGGCGTTCCTGCGCCGATGCGCCGATGGAAGCCGAGGCATGGATAGCGATTGGGGCAGGGCAACGGGTACGTATCTTGACAACACCGTTGATAGGGTTTTACGATCCGGCATGCCCGGGTCAGGATGGTTCGGGCCAGCACAGATGGTCGCCGGTGCAGAGCCGGCGACGACAGTTGCGGAGGTTCGACAGATGACGCTCGTTCGCCGCCCGTCGCCCTTCAGCGAGCTCATGACGCTTCGCCAGGCGATGGACCGACTCTTCGATGACACGGTGTTCCGGCCGCTCAACGGCTACGGCGCCGGGGACGTCTCGCGGCTGGCGCTCGACGTGCGGACCACGCCGGACGCGCTGCTGGTCGAGGCGGAGCTGCCCGGCATGCAGCCCGACGACGTGGACATCACGATCGAGAACGGCACGCTCACGATCCGCGCCCAGGACCGCACCGAACGGACCGACGACCAGGGCGACTGGCTGGTCCGCGAGATCTCGCACGGGACCGTGATGCGCACGGTCACGCTTCCCACCGGCCTCGAAGCCGACCGGACGGAGGCGACCTTCGAGCACGGCCTGCTCAAGCTGCGGATCCCCAAGGCCGAACAGGTCAAGCCGCGCCAGATCCACATCCGCCCGGTCACGGCCGGCGAGGCCACGCCTGCTGACGCACGTCCCGCTGACGCACGTCCTGCTGACGCCACCCCCGGAGCCTGACATGGCGGCTGCGCGCCGGCCGGTCCGGGACCCGACTCGACCCGTCTACGTCATCAGCGTCGCCGCGACGCTCGTCTCGGCGCACCCGAGGACGCTGCGGATCTACGAGGACGAGGGGCTGGTCTGTCCGGCGCGCACCCCGACCAACATTCGCCTGTACTCGGAGGAGGACATCCGGCGCATCCTGTGGATCAGACACCTGACCCGGGATCGCGGTGTGAACCTCGCCGGGGTGCGGACCCTGTTCGAGCTCGAGGAGCGACTGGGCGCGCGCATCCTCGAGGCGCTGTACGACGAAGGCACCCGGGAGCAGGGCACCGGGGCCGGCAGCAAGGAGGGGACGGTCGAGTGAACGATCATCGGACCGGGCGGCCGGCCACCCCCACCACCCAACCACCGACTGGTATCACCGAAACCCGCACCCACGCACCGTCTGCCGGACCCGCCGGCCGGCAAGCAAGGAGATCCTGATGGCCAAGCGACCGTCGAACCCGGAGCCGCAGCAGGAGAGCGCGCCCGCGAAGGGCGAACCTCGCGAGCTGCCGCTCGTCGCGCTCCGGGAGACGGTCATCTTCCCGGAGATGATCGTCCCCCTCCAGGTCGGACGCGAGAAGAGCGTTGCCGCGCTCAACGCCGCCGTCGAAGACGGCGGCCCCATCGCGCTCGTGACCCAGCGGCAGCCCGAGCAGGAGGAGATCGGCGATCCCTCCGAGCTGTACGAAGTCGGCACGATGGCGAAGATCGCCCAGGTCGTGCAGCTCCAGGACGGGACCGTCCGGGCGATCATCCAGGGCCAGGCCCGGATCCGCGTCCTGGGCTTCGTCCGAACGTCACCGCACCTGGCGATCCGCGTCGAGGAGATCCAGGACGAGACCCCCGGCGGGGTCGAGGTCCAGGCGCTCGTGCGCAGCGTCCAGGCGCAGATGGAGCAGTACGTCGCCAACGGCGCACCGGTCCCGCCGGAAGCCGCGGTCGCCGCGCGCAACATCACGGAGCCCGGGCTGCTGGCTGACATGGTCGCGTACAGCCCGGACATGACCACCGAGCAGCGCCAGGAGCTGCTGGAGACGGTCGACGTCGAGCAGCGCCTCAAGCTCGTGTCGGCGTTCCTCGCTCGCCAGATCGAGATCCTCGAGCTCAAGGGGAAGATCCAGAGCGAGGTCAAGTCCGAGATGGACAAGACCCAGCGCGAGTACATCCTCCGCGAGCAGCTCAAGGCGATCCAGCGCGAGCTCGGCGAGGACGACCCCCAGCAGGCCGAGATCAACGAGCTGCGCGAGAAGGTCGAGCAGTCCGGCATGCCGGAGGAGGTCCGCACCCGGGCGATCAAGGAGATCGACCGGATGAGCCGGATCCCGTCCGCCTCGCCCGAGGTCGGCGTGATCCGAACCTACGTCGACTGGCTCGTCTCGCTGCCGTGGAACGTGTCCACGGACGACCGCCTGAACATCAGGGAGGCGGCCCAGATCCTGGACGAGGACCACTACGGCCTCGAGAAGGTCAAGGAGCGGATCCTCGAGTACCTCGCGGTGCGCAGCCTGGCCGAGACCATCCGCAGCCCGATCCTGCTGTTCGTCGGGCCGCCCGGCGTGGGCAAGACGAGCCTGGGCAAGAGCATCGCCAAGGCGATGGGCCGCAAGTTCACCCGGATGAGCCTGGGCGGCATCCACGACGAGGCCGAGATCCGCGGCCACCGGCGCACCTACATCGGCGCACTCCCCGGTCGCATCATCCAGAGCATCAAGACCGCGGGCACGAACAACCCCGTGTTCATGCTCGACGAGGTCGACAAGATCGGCATGGACTTCCGGGGCGATCCGTCGTCCGCGCTGCTCGAGGTGCTCGACCCGGAGCAGAACTTCAGCTTCCAGGACAACTACCTCGAGGTCCCGTTCGACCTGCGCAAGGTGCTGTTCATCGCGACCGCCAATCTGCTCGATCCCATCCCGCCCGCGCTGCGCGACCGGATGGAGATGATCCAGCTGCCGGGCTACACGCAGCGCGAGAAGGTCGAGATCGCCAAGCGGTTCCTGGTTCCCAAGCAGATGGACAACCACGGCCTCAAGGCGAAGCACATCGAGATCACCGACGAGACCCTGGTCGAGCTGGTCCAGGCCTATACCAAGGAGGCCGGGGTCCGGAACCTGGAGCGCGAGATCGCCAACATCATGCGCAAGGTCGCCCGGCAGGTCGCCGAGGGGCGGAAGCGCAAGATGGTGGTCGACCTCCGGAAGCTCGAGCAGTACCTCGGGCCGCCGCGGTTCGAGTACGGCGAGCTCGAGGCCGAGGACCAGACCGGCAGCGCGACGGGCCTGGTGGTCACCGAGGTCGGTGGCGATGTCGTCGCCGTCGAGGTCACCCGGATGGAGGGCAAGGAGGACTTCATCCTCACCGGCCAGCTGGGCGACGTGATGCGCGAGTCGGCGCGGGCCGCCCTGTCCTGGATCCGGACCCACGCCCGCGAGCTGGGCATCGAGCGCGAGGTGTTCGAGAAGAACACCCTGCACATCCACGTCCCGGCCGGCGCCATCCCCAAGGATGGGCCGTCCGCCGGGGTGACCCTGGCGACCGCGATCGTGTCGGCGCTGACCGGCATCCCGGTCCGCAAGGACGTGGCGATGACGGGCGAGATCACGCTCCGGGGGCGGGTCCTGCCGATCGGCGGGCTCAAGAGCAAGATCCTCGCCGCGCACCTCGCCGGCGCGGGGATGGTCATCCTGCCACGCAAGAACGAGAAGGACCTGCGCGACATCCCGGACGACGTGCGCAAGCAGCTCAAGCTGGTCCCCGTGGACACGATGGACCAGGTCCTCGAGGCGGCGCTGCGGCGGCGTCCCAAGCCCCTCGGCGTGCCCCCGACGGTGGTCGAGGGCGGCGAAAGCCGATCCCGGCCGGAGCCCGAGCCACGGGTCCGGCGGAGCTCGTTCCCGCCCTCGGACCAGCCGCCCGTGGTCGTCCAGGGCGGCGACGTCCCGGCAAACGGGACCGCCATCCGGGTCGGGCGCCGGGAGCACGCGGACCGCTGACCATGGCTCGGCTCCACGGCTTCGGCAGCCACGTGGGGTGGCCGGCGACGGTCGCCCCGTACGGGGCTGCCCGCCGGAGGGCATGAGCCATGGAGTACCGCGACTACTACCAGATCCTGGGCGTCCCGCGCACGGCGTCGCAGGCTGAGATCAAGAAGGCGTTCCGCAAGCTCGCCCGCGAGCATCATCCGGACCGCAACCCGGGTGACACCACGGCCGAGAAGCGGTTCAAGGACGTCAACGAGGCCAACGCGGTCCTGTCCGACCCCGAGAAGCGCAAGCAGTACGACGTGATGGGTGCGAGCTGGGACCAGTTCCAGCAGGCGGGCGGGGGTCGCGGAGGCGCCGATCCATTCGGGCCCGGAGGCCCGTTCGCCGGGTTCGGGTTCGGCGGTGCCCGGGGAGCGGGCGGCCGGGCGGGCAATGTCCGCTACGAGTTCCGGACCGCTGGCGGCGGCGATGGCGGCTTTTCGGACTTCTTCCGGATGTTCTTCTCCGGAGCCTCCACCGGAGCCTCCGCGGGCCGGGCGTCGGCGACCCGTGCCGGCTCGACCGGCCAGGACGGGGCGGGCGGCACGGGGACCGGGCGAGGCCGGCGCGCGGCCGGTGCCGGGCCCTCGTTCGAGGAGATCCTGGCCGGGATGGGCTACGAAGGGGAGCCGACCCCTGTGCGCGGCAGCGGTGCGCACAACCAGCCCCGGCCCTCCTCGCGGGCTCGGGGCGAGCTCGAGGCACCCACGGAGCTGACGCTCGAGGAGGCCTTCCACGGGACGACCCGCGTGGTCGAGGTGGAGGGGAAGCGCTACGAGGTCACCATCCCGCGTGGCGTCGACACCGGGAGCCGCGTGCGCCTGAGCGGCAAGGGGCCCGGGGGCCGGGACGTCGTGGTCGCGGTGCGCATCCGCACGCATCCGGTGTACACCCGTCGCGGCGCGGACCTCGAACGGGAGCTGCCGGTGACCCTGCGCGAGGCCCTGCTGGGCGGCGAGGTGCGGGTCACGACCCTCAAGGGGCGGATCGCGCTCACGATCCCGCCGGGCACCCAGAACGGGAAGACCTTCCGGCTGACCGGACAGGGCATGCCCAGGATCAAGGGCGGCGATGCCGGCGACCTGTACGCGCGGATCCGGGTGGTGCTCCCGACCTCGCTCGGCGACGAGGCACGGGCGGCAGCCGACCGGTTCCTCGATCTCGTCGACCAGCCCGACCCTCGCTCGACCACCTGACCCCTCGACCCTCTGACCCAGCGTCCCATCGCCACCCGCAACGAGAACGTGAACCATGCAGCTTGATCGTTTCACCGAGAAGGCCCAGGAGGCCATCGTCGCCGCCCAGCAGCTCGCCGAGCGGATGCAGAGCCCCGTCCTCGACGCGGAGCACCTGCTCGCCGCCCTGGTGGGGCCGGACGACGGCATCCCCGCCGAGACGCTCCGGCGCCTGGGCGTCGATCTCGAGGCCTTCCGCGGCGAGGTCGCGGCGGCCCTGGCCAAGCGCGCCCGCGTTCAGGGCGGCCAGCTGACCCTCGACGCCCGCGCGAAGAAGGTCGTCGAGCGCGCCCAGGACGAGGCCCGCCGGCTGGGCGACGAGTACACCTCGACCGAGCACCTGCTGATGGCGATCGCCGATGCGGGCGGCGAGGGCCAGCAGCTGCTCGAACGCCATGGCGCCGGCCGCGAGGCGATCCTCGGCGCGCTCCAGACCGTCCGGGGCGGCCAGCGGGTCACCAACCCCAACCCCGAGAGCACCTACCAGGCGCTCGAGAAGTACGGCCGCGACCTGACCGCCGAGGCCCGGGCGGGCAAGCTCGACCCGGTGATCGGTCGCGACGAGGAGATCCGGCGGGTCATCCAGGTGCTCAGCCGGCGGACCAAGAACAACCCGGTGCTGATCGGCGAGCCCGGTGTTGGCAAGACGGCCATCGTGGAGGGCCTCGCCCAGCGCATCGTCCGGGGCGACGTCCCCGAGACGCTCAAGGACAAGCGCGTCATCGCGCTCGACCTCGGGGCGATCATCGCCGGCTCCAAGTTCCGCGGCGAGTTCGAGGAGCGACTCAAGGCCGTGCTCAAGGAGATCAAGGACTCCGAGGGCCGGGTGGTGCTGTTCATCGACGAGCTCCACACGGTGGTCGGCGCCGGGGCGGCGGAAGGCGCGATGGACGCCTCCAACCTGCTCAAGCCGATGCTCGCCCGGGGCGAGCTCCACACGATCGGCGCGACCACGCTCGACGAGTACCGCAAGCACATCGAGAAGGACGCGGCGCTCGAGCGGCGCTTCCAGCCGGTCGTCGTCGACCAGCCGACGGTCGAGGAGACGATCTCGATCCTGCGCGGCCTGCGCGAGCGCTACGAGGTCCACCACGGGGTCCGGATCACCGACTCCGCGCTGGTCGCCGCCGCGACCCTGTCCAACCGCTACATCACCGAGCGCTTCCTGCCCGACAAGGCGATCGACCTGGTCGACGAGGCGGCATCCCGGCTGCGGATGGAGATCGACTCGATGCCGATCGAGCTGGACGAGCTCGAGCGGCGCCGGATCCAGCTCGAGATCGAGCGCGAGGCGCTGCGCAAGGAGACCGACGACGCGTCGAAGGCGCGGCTCGATGCGCTCGAGAAGGAGCTGGCCGAGATCGCCGAGCAGGCGGGCGCGATGAAGCAGCGCTGGGAGGCCGAGAAGTCGGCCATCGCCGCGCTGCGCGCCACCAAGTCGGAGCAGGAGCAGCTCCAGGTGCGGATCGAGCAGGCGGAGCGCGAGGCCGACTACGGCCGCGCGGCCGAGCTCAAGTACGGCAAGGCGCGCGAGCTGGCCGAGCGGATGACCGGGCAGGAGGCGGCGATCGCCGCCCTCCAGGGGCCCTCGGCGCTGCTCAAGGAGGAGGTCACGGCAGACGATATCGCCGAGATCGTGGCTTCCTGGACCGGGATCCCGGTCACCCGCCTCATGGAGGGCGAGCTGGAGAAGCTCGTCCACATGGAGGAGCGCCTGCACCTGCGCGTCGTCGGCCAGGACGAGGCCATCGCCGCGGTGTCCGATGCCGTCCGGCGGGCCCGGGCCGGGCTCAAGGATCCGCGCCGGCCGATCGGCTCGTTCCTGTTCCTGGGGCCGACCGGCGTGGGCAAGACCGAGCTCGCCCGGGCGCTCGCGCAGTTCCTGTTCGATGACGAGCAGGCGATGGTCCGGATCGACATGAGCGAGTACATGGAGAGGTTCGCCGTCTCGCGGCTCGTCGGCGCGCCGCCAGGCTACGTGGGCTACGAGGAAGGCGGCCAGCTGACCGAGGCCGTCCGGCGACGGCCGTACCAGGTGATCCTGCTCGACGAGATCGAGAAGGCGCATCCGGACGTGTTCAACGTCCTGCTCCAGGTGCTCGACGACGGCCGCCTGACCGACTCGCAGGGGCGGACGGTCGACTTCAAGAACACCGTCGTGATCATGACCAGCAACATCGGCAGCCAGCAGATCCAGGGGTTCGCCGGACGCCCGGGCGGCGAGGACTACGAGGCGATGAAGCGCCAGGTGACCGAGGCGCTGCGCGGCCAGTTCCGGCCCGAGTTCCTCAACCGGATCGACGAGGTCATCGTGTTCCACGCGCTGACCGACGCCGAGCTGGCGGCCATCGCGGAGCTCCAGCTGGCCGACCTCCAGCGGCGGATCGCGGCCACCGACCTGGTGCTGGACCTGACCCCCGCGGCGCGGCAGCTGATCGTCCGCGAGGGCACGGACCCGGCGTTCGGCGCCCGGCCGCTCAAGCGCACGATCCAGCGCCTGGTCGAGAACCCGTTCGCGAGGGCGCTGCTGTCGGGCTCGTTCAAGCCGGGCGATCGCGTCACCGCGGACGCCGACCCCGTGTCGGGAACGCTGGTGTTCTCGACCGAGACGTCGACGGTGGTGAGCGAGGCCGCGGACCGGCGCGACGCGCGCTCGGCGCCCGAACCCGAGGGTGCCGCGGCCGGCGCGGGCGGGCGCAAGGGCCGCTCGTCGTTCGACCTGCCGCCGCTCGACGAGGCGAACAAGCCCGACGGCGGCGACCTGGTCAACTAGGCGGTTTCGGGACGACCGCAGCCGATGCGCTTCGACGCGGTCGTTCGGGCCCTGGCGGTCCTGCCGGACGTCCTGCCCGAGGGACCGGCCGAGCTGATGCCGGTCCTGGTGGACACGGGCGAGCCGCGCGTCCGACCGCCCTGGGACGTGGCTGCCGCGACGACGTCGCAGCCGGCCGCCGTGCTGGCCCTGCTGTACCCGGACGATGACGGCCGGGCCCGCATCATCCTCACCGAGCGTGCCGATCGTGGTGGCCATCATTCCGGCGAGGTCTCATTTCCCGGCGGGCGCGCGGAGCCTCACGACGCCGATCCGGTCGCGACCGCCCTCCGGGAGGCGGCCGAGGAGGTCGGGCTCGACGCCGTGGCTGCCGGCGTACGGGTGTCAGGCGTCATGCCCGTTCACTGGATCCCGGTCAGCAACTTCGCCGTCACGCCGGTCATCGCGATCGCCGAACGCCGCCCGGTGCTGGTCGCCCAGCCGACCGAGGTCGCCGCGATCCTCGAGCCTCCGATGTCCTCGTTCCTTCCCGGTGCCCGGCTCGAGCAGGTCGAGCGCACCATCCGCGGCGTCCGGATCCGGTACGCGGCCTACCCCGTCGACGGGCTCGCGGTCTGGGGGATGACCGCGCGCGTGCTGGGCGGCATGGGCGCCTGGCTGGCCCGATCGTCCGGCCAGGGAAGCTAGACCGAATTGCCGCCCCGCGCAGCAGGGCGGAATGAGTGAACGGCGAGCCGCCGTGGCCGGCGAGGTGGACCCGGCGTGTCGCGGGTTCCCGCCCCGTCACGGGCGGTCGCCCGAGGGATCGATGCCGGCCGTGCGTTGGTGCCCCACCTGGCGGCGCACCGGCGAAGCCAGGAGCCGGGACGCTCGACCATGCTGGATCGCCAGGCGTTCCCTGCAGCGGATTCGGTGAGGCATACCGGTTCGAGTCGACGATCCCCCCGCAGGCGATGCGCCGGGCAGGTGTCACGGACGCCTGTTCAGCCGCCGCGTGGAACGCGCCGCGAGCCGAGCGCGGCCGCGACCGCTGCAACGAACGCCGGGCGTTCCAGAGGTTCGCGGCGGTCCCGCGGATCGTTCGGGGACCGAGCATGGCGCCGCAAGGCCCTGCGACGCCGCCGTCGCTGCCGGGGCTCGCCGGCGCTACCGGGGCTCGCCGTCGCTGCCATCCGGTGGCTCGCCGTCGCTGCCAGGGGCTCGCCGTCGCTGCAGGGCTCGCCGTCGCTGCAGGGGCTCGCCGTCGCTGCCGGGGCTCGCCGTCGCTACCGGGGCTCGCCGTCGCTACCGGGGCTCGCCCTCGCCGCCATCCGGTGCGTCGCGATCCGCGAGGACCCGGCGCGGCGCCAGCCGGCCCTCGCCTCGCGCGACCCGGCGACCCGGCGTCCCGTCAGGGTCGGCGGCGATCCCGGCGACCTCCGGCAGCGCAACCCGCGGTGGGAACAGCTCGACCACGATCGCCCGCATCGGCGCGCCATCGGTCCAGGCTGCGTGCAGGATGTCCGGCGGCCAGACGGCCGCCTCCCCTGCGGTCACCCTCGTCCGCTCGTCGCCCACGCCCACCCAGCCGCCTCCCTCGATCACCAGGAAGTACGTCCAGCTGGGGTTGGTGTGCGGCGCGATGCGGGCACGCCGCCCGAACGCGAGCTCGGTGATGACGCCCGACGGGCCGCCCTCGATGACCTGTGCCTCGATCCCGGTCGTGCCCGGCGGCCCGTCCGCACGCCGGTGCCCGACCCCGAACCGCCGGAGGTCGATCGGCACCGGGGAACCGCCTTCAGCGCCGCCGGCGGCGGCGCGATGTCCGCGACCGGATCGTCGACTCCGGGCGCGAGTACCGCTCGCGGGTGAAGTAGCGCTGCTTGGCCAGCTGTCGCTCGTACGCCCGGAAGTAGGGCGGGAACCGGATGAACCGGGCCCAGACCATCGTGGCCAGCCCGATCACGATCGTGGACAGCACGATCAGCCAGTCGAACGAGAACACCACGTAGACCATCATCAGGCCGAACGTGACGATCCCCGTCCACAGCAGCCACTCGTACATCTGGAGGTAGACGCTGTGTCGGTGGAGCTGCCGGGTCCGGACGTTGTACACGACCACGGTGGCGATCAGACCCAGCAGCGAGGCCACGAACAGCGGCATCCAGAGATCCGGGAAGTTGTCCTGGTTGAAGGACTTGAACAGGTACTCCCAGGGCGGCAGGTGCACGGATGCGGTCTCCCATCGGGGGCGGTGGCGCGGCCTGGCCGGTCGAGGGCGCGGCGTCCGGCGAGCCGTCCGAGTATGCCATGAGGCCACGCTATACTCGGCGCCTCTGACGTACCCGCCCGGAGCCGCCGGGGTCCCGAGACCCAGGACCCCTGCGCCACGTCGCACCGGGACCGAACACCGGAGGAGGAACCGCGCCGGTGCGTGCGCTGCTCTCGGTCGCGAACCGCGACGGGATCTCGGGCCTTGCGCGGGAGCTCAAGGGCCTGGGCGTCGAGCTGTATGCGACCGACGGCACCCGCGAGCACCTCGCCGCCGACGGCATCGAGGTGGCCCCCGTCTCCGACCTGACCGCCGTTCCGCCGCTGGTCGGCGGCCAGGTGCGGACGTTCCACCCGGCCATCTACGCCGGAATCCTCGCCCGGCGCGACAAGCAGGAGCAGCTCGACGAGCTCGCCGAGCACGGTCTCGGGCTGATCGACCTGGTCGTCGTCAACGTCAAGCCGTTCGCGCCCGAGGTGGGTCGCGGTCACATCGGCATCGACGAGGCGATCGAGATGATCGACATCGCCGGGGCGGCGCTCCTCGGCGCGGCGGCTCGCAACGGAGCCGGGGTCACGGCCGTGTGCGATCCCGAGCACTACCCGGCCGTGCTCGCGGAGCTGCAGTCGCTGGGCCAGGTGTCGGCGGAGACCCGCTACCACCTGGCGGCCGATGCGTTCGGCGCGGTCGCCGCCTACTACGCCGAGATCGCCGCCTACCTCAACCAGATCTCCGGCACGGCCTACCCGCAGCGCCTGGCCATGGTGCTCGAGAAGGTCGCCGACCTCCCGTACGGCGAGAATCCACACCAGCGAGCGGCCTTCTACCGCGAGACGACCCACCGCTCGGGGACCCTCGCCGACGCGACGCAGCTCCACGGCGAGCCGCCCACCTTCAACAACCTGCTCGACCTCGACGCCGCGTTCCACATCGCGGCCGACTACACGGCTCCGACGGTCGTCATCACCAAGCACACCGATCCGGTCGGCATCGCCTCGGGCGACGAGCTCGTGGAGGCCTATCGCCGTGCCCTCGAGACGGACCCCGTCGCCTCGTTCGGCGGCATCGTGGGCGTCAACCGGGAGCTGGACGGCGCGACCGCCCGGGAGATCGCCGCCAACTCGTACGAGGCGGTGATCGCTCCCGCCTTCTCGCGCGCCGCGCTCGGGCTGCTGCGCGCCAAGCCCGGTCTCGAGCTGCTCGAGGTGCCGGCCTCGCCGGCCGAGGGCATGCGCGACTACGGGATCGCCAACCTCGACTTCAAGCGGGTGGGCGGCGGCCTGCTGGTCGAGGCGCTCGACGTGGTCGACCTCGACCGCAGCCAGCTCCAGGTGGTCACCCGACGGCATCCGACGCTCGGCGAGCTCACCGATCTGCTGTTCGCGTGGCGTGCGGTCAGCCACGTCAGGTCCAACGCGATCGTGCTGGCCCGGAACGGCGCCACCGTCGGCATCGGAGCCGCGCAGGCCAGCCGCAATGTGTCGGTGGAGATCGCCCTGCGCCGGGCGGGCGACCGAGCCAGGCTCGCGGTCATGGCCTCGGACGCCTACTTCCCGTTCCCCGACGGCATCCAGATCGCCGCCAACGCCGGCGTCACGGCGATCATCCAGCCAGGCGGCTCGATCCGTGACGAGATGGCGATCGAAGTCGCGGACCGTCACCACCTCGCCATGGTGTTCACCGGGCGGCGCCACTTCCGGCACTGACGCCTCGGGCCGCTGGCCCGCGAGAGCTTCACACCGGCCCTCCGAAGGCGGGCCGCAGACCCGATCACCTGACCAACGCAAGACGCCGGGAGGGCCCCCGATGGAACAGCTGCTTGCGCTCGAGATGGTCCGCGTCACCGAGGCGGCAGCGATCGCATCCGCGCGGTTCATGGGTCGCGGCGCACGGGATGAGGCGGACCACGCCGCGACCGAGGCCATGCGCACGGCCATGGACGAGACCGCACTGGCGGGCACGATCGTGATCGGCGAGGGCGAGCGCGACGACGCCCCGATGCTGTACATCGGCGAGCAGGTGGGGCGCCACGGGGACGACGCCGTCGCCGCGATCGACATCGCGGTCGACCCGCTCGAGGGCACCAACCTCGTGGCGACGGGTCAGTCGGGGGCGCTGACGGTGCTCGCCGCGTCCGAGACGGGCGGCCTCACCCATGCCCCCGACACCTACCTCGAGAAGCTGGCCGTGGGGCCCATCGCGGCCGGCTGCGTCGACATCACGCGGCCGGCCGCCGAGAACTGCCACCGGATCGCCGAGGCCCTGCGCCGGAAGGTGTCGGACATCACCGTGATCATCCTCGACCGGCCCCGGCACGAGCGGCTGATCGCCGAGGTCCGCGGCACGGGTGCGCGGATCAAGCTGATCACCGACGGCGACGTGTCGGCCGCGATCTCGTGCGCCGTCCAGGGCACCGGCGTCCACGCGGTGATGGGCATCGGCGGCGCGCCCGAGGGCGTGATCACGGCGGCGGCGCTGCGCTGCCTTGGCGGCGAGATCCAGGCGCGCTTCCGGTTCCGGAACGACCGCGACCGGGCCCGGGCGGAGAAGATGCTGGGCCACGCCGACGAGGATCGCGTGTACCGGACGGATGACCTGGCGGGCGGCGAGGAGCTCGTGTTCGCGGCGACGGGCGTGACCGGCGGCGAGCTCCTGCAGGGCGTCCGGTTCTTCGGCGGCGGCGCCCGCACGCACTCGCTGGTGATGGCCTACCAGACCAAGCAGGTCCGCTTCGTCGACACCGTCCACATGTTCGACCGCGACCGGCCGCCGGCGGTACGTCTCTAGCCATGGCATCGGTCGTCCCGCGCATCGTCGCCATCGGCGGCGGCGGCTTCAGCGACGAGCCCGGGACCTCGCCGATCGACGACTTCATCGTCGGGCTGACCGGGCGAGCCCGGCCTCGTGTCTGCTTCGTGCCCACGGCCGCCGGCGACTCCGAGATCTACGTGACCCGCTTCTTCGACGCGTTCTCCGGGCGCGCGGAGGCGACGTGGCTGCCGCTGTTCAAGCGCCGCGACCCGGATCTGCGCCGCGTGATCCTGGACCAGGACCTGGTCTACGTGAGCGGTGGCAACACGGCCAACCTGCTGGCCGTCTGGCGAGCCCACGGGCTCGACGCGGTGCTCCGCGAGGCCTGGCAGGCCGGCGTCGTCCTGGCCGGCGTCTCGGCCGGGGCCATGTGCTGGTTCGAGGCCGGCCTGACCGACTCGTTCGGAGCCGGGCTGGCTCCCCTCCGTGACGGTCTCGGGCTCCTGGCCGGCAGCTTCTGCCCGCACTACGACTCGGAGCCGCTCCGCCGGCCACGGTACCGGGAGCTGGTCGCCGACGGCCTGCCGGGCGGCTGGGGATGCGAGGACGGCGCCGCGCTCGCGTTCGAGGGGCATGCCCTGGTGGAGGTGGTGACCGAGCTCCCGGGCGCCGGGGCGTATCGCCTCGACCTCGTCGACGGCGTGGTGGAGGAGACGAAGCTTGCGGCTCGGCACGCGGGGACCGGCTGAACGACGATGCTCAGGCCGGGCGGTCCGGGTCGTCGAGCCGCCGCCAGCCGGTCGGAGACCAGCTCGCGATCGGGCGGACGGCGGCGTTGCCCTCGATCGCGCGCTGTCGGGCGGACGCCGCGGCGACCGTCTCGCCCCAGCCGGGTGGCACGAGGCCCGGGGCCAGGTCAGCGAGCGGGGCGAGCACGAACAGGCGGCGCCGGGCCTCCGGGTGGGGCACGATGAGCGGGAGCCCGACCTTGGCCGGGTCGTCGCTGCGACCGGCGGGCGGACGCTTCGTCGAGATCCGGTGACGTCCGAACACCAGCAGGTCGAGGTCGACCTCGCGCGGGCCCCACCGCTCGCGGGCCTGGCGGCCGAACGATCGCTCGATCCCCTTGAGCGCGACCAGCAGCGCGAGGGCCCCGGTCTCCGGGTCGGGACCGCGCGGCACGTCGAGCGCGGCGACCGCGTTGCGGAACTCGGGCTGGTCGACGACGCCGACCGGCAACGTGGCATACAGGCGGGACACGCCCAGCAGCCGCACCCCCGGCAACGCGCTCAGCGCGCGGACCGCGGCCGCCAGCGTCGCACCGGGATCACCGAGATTTGCGCCGAGCCCCACGTAGGCGCGGACGGCGGGCCGCGCTCGAGCCATCGATCCGCCTCCTCCCACCGCTAGACTCGGGTCACGATGCCCCCGGTGACCGTCGTCGTGCTTGCCCCGGCAGCCACCCCAGGCGCCGGCCCGCTGGTGGGCGTCCTCGAGGCGGCCCGCGAGGCCCTGGCCGCAGCCCACGAGGTCGGCTTCCGGGCCGCCGGCGCGGACCGCGTGATCGTCCACCGCGAGCCGCCCGACGATACTCCGTTCGGCGCCCGCCTCCGGCGCCTGTTGCCGGACGTGGGCGACGGCGGGCTCGTCGTGCTGGGTGCCGGATCGATCCCGCTCGCGACCGCCGCCGACCGGCGTGCGTTCGTCGAGGCGGCCGCCGGCGAACGTCCCGGCGCGCTGGCCAACGTCCGCCACTCGGCCGACGTGGTCGCGATCGCGTGCGCCCGGGACGCGTTGCGCGACCTGCCGCCGCTCGCCGTCGACAACGCGCTGCCGCGCTGGCTGGCCGAGGTTGCGGGGGTGCCGGTGCGCGACCTGGCCGCGCGGCGCCGTCTGGCGATGGACGTCGATTCGCCGCTGGACCTGCTGCTGCTCGAGTCGGTCCGCCGGCGGACGGCCGTCGAGCGGCTGCCCGCCGGCCAGGGCGGGCCGGTGCGCGCCCGGCTGACCGCTCTGCGCGGGCTGGCCGCCGATCCGGGCGCCGAGCTGCTGGTCGCGGGTCGAACGTCGGCGGCGGACCTGCGCTGGCTCGAGCGGCGAACGCGGTCACGCACGCGCGCGCTCGTTGAGGAGCGCGGGCTCCGGACGGCGTCGGTGGGACCCCTCGTCGGCCGGGCGAACAGCCGGCCGCCCCGGAGCGTGCTGGGCGAGCTGCTCGACCGTGACGGCCCGGGCAGCCTGGGTCGCCACGTGGCTGCGATCTCGGACGGAGCGCTGATCGACAGCCGGGTGCTGCTGGCCCACCGGCTGGGGGCGGACGAGGGCGCCTGGCCGTCCGCCGAGGACCGGTTCGCGAGCGACCTGCTGCTGTCCGATCGCGTCGGCGACCCGTGGCTGCGCGCGCTCACGGCCGCCGCCGCCGAGGCGCCGGTGCCGGTGGTCATCGGTGGGCACAGCCTGGTCGGGCCCGGGATCCGTCTCGCGCTCGGTCCGGCCGGCGGCCGGTAGCGTCTGGTCCGATGGACGACCGTCGACCACGGCATGGCCACGAGCCGGCATCGGGCCCCGAGCCACCGCTGTCGGTCGAGGCCGGCCTGCGTCGCGAGCCGCTGCCGGATCCGTCGGCCGTGGGCGAGGACGCGGCGCTGGCGGCGGGCATCCGCGGGGAGATCGCCGCGGGCGGGCCGATCACCTTCGCCCGGTTCATGGAGCGCGCGCTCTACGAGCCGGGGCACGGCTATTACCGGCGACCGGACCCGGGACCCGGCCGGTCGGGCGACTTCCTGACCGCGCCGGAGGCGCACCCGATCTTCGGGGCGGCCATCGGTCGCCTGCTCGAGCAGGCGTGGGAGGCGCTGGGGCGGCCGGCCCCGTTCCTCGTGACGGAGCACGGGGCGGGCGAGGGCGCGCTGGCCGCGGGACTGTTGGGCGGGCTGCGCGCCCTGGGATCGCCGCTGCTCGACGTGATCGGCTACCGGCCGGTCGAGATCGAGTCCGCACGGGTCGAGGCGCTGCGCGCGCGGCTGTCGGAGGACGGCCTCGCGGCGCACCTGGTTGAGCAAGGGACGGCTCGCGCCGCCGAGACCGGTGCCGTGGTGGCCAACGAGGTGGTCGACGCGCTGCCGGTGCACCGTGTCGTCGCTCGCGACGGCGGGATCCGCGAGCTGCTGGTCGGGCTGGTCGGCGACGGCGGCTTCGGCTTCGTCGAGGCCGAGCCGACGACCGCGGCCCTCGAGCAACGACTCGCGGCCGAAGGCGTCACCCTCGAGGACGGGCAGGTGGCCGAGATCTGCCTGGCCGTCGACGGCTGGCTGGCCGGCGCAACCGGTCACCTCGCGGCGGGTGTCGTGATCCTGGTGGACTACGCCGAGGAGCCGGCCACCCTGTACGCGCCGCGCCGGCGCGACGGGACCCTGCGCGCCTTCGCCGCCCACGCCGTGGGTGGCGACCCGTTCGGGCACCTCGGGAGGCAGGACCTCACGGCGACGGTCGACCTGGCCGCGATCCGCGCCGCGGCCGGGGCGGCCGGGCTCGACGAGATCGGCGAGACCACCCAGGCCGAGCTGCTGGCGATGGTCGGGACCGGCGAGCTGACCAGGTCCTTCCTGCAGGGCGAAGGGACGTCCCTCGCGGATGCGTTCCGGCTTCGCTCGGCGCTTGCTCGCCTGCTCGAACCCCGAGGCATGGGTGGCTACAGCGTGCTGGTCTTCGGGCGGGGGTTGCCGGCCGGGACGGAGCTCGACGGCCTGCGCCGGCTCCGGGCCCCGATCCGACCCTCGACCTGACGCCCGCGAGCCGCGCCCGCGACGTTCCTGCCCTGCCGGCGACGTTCCTGCTCGCGACATTCCTGCCCGCGACATTCCTCCCCGCGACATTCCTGCCCTGGCGGCGACGTTCCTGCCGGCGACGTTCCTGCCAGCGCTCTCGATGCGATCGACGACGTGGCCCGCTGGGCCTCGGATTCCGCCAGGGAGGCGCCGGTGGTCCTGCCTGCCACGACTCGGTCAGTCTTCGAGGGGAATGCCCGCGGGGGCTCTGCAACCGGCTGCGGGGGATCGACCCGCCCGCCGCGCATGCCCGGGCCCGGATGTCTGGCAGCCGGCGGGGCGAGGGGCGCGACGCGGGCGAGGGGCGGGGGGCCGTCGGATCCACCCGCGGTACGCCCCCGGCGGGCACACCATCGCGGGGCCGCCATCGCGGGGCCGCCACGCGAACGCCGCTGCTAGAATGCGAAGGCCCGTCAGAGTCGGCGCGGGCATCATCAAGCTCTTGGCAGCGGCGTCGCCACGACTCCGGCGGCACCGCCCGGCACCGAGGACCACGTGACCGAGATCTGGTACGTCGTCGGGTTCGCCTTCGCGGGCGTCTCCTTCGTATTCCTGACGATCGGGCTGGCCTGGCTCATCTCCCACCGGGTGCGCGGCGACCAGCACAAGGGATACCCGTACGAGTCGGGGATCGACACCTACGGCGACACCCACGCCCGGTTCGGCATCTCGTACTACATCTACGCCCTGATGTTCGTGGCCTTCGACATCGAGGTCGTGTTCATCTACCTGTGGGCGGTCGTGTTCCAGAGCTGGACGCGCGACGAGATCCTGGGCGGCTTCGCCAGCATGCTCGTGTTCGTCGGCGTGCTGCTGTTCGGGCTCGCCTACGCGTGGCGCAAGGGGGTGCTGCGTTGGCGATGACGCCCGACGGGCCCGACGGGGCCCGGGACCTGGGTGTCGCGTCGGGCGACGATCCCCAGGTGACGGGCGATCCCGGCCAGCGTCCCTCGGCTCTCGTGACCGCTTCGGATCGGGATGTGGCGCCGCCGATCGTCGTGCCCAACACGTTGTGGCGCTCCGTCCGGCCCGACGCCTATGGGGGCGAGGAGACCTCGCCCTATACCCACCTGCGCAACCTCGAGGGTTCCGACCTCGTGCTCAGCGACACGGCGCGCTGGGGGCAGCTCGAGGTCATCCCCACCAAGGCGGACCTGATCGTCGACCTGATCCGGATGAACAGCCTGTGGCCGCTGCTGTCGGGGCTGGCCTGCTGCGCCATCGAGATGATGTCCGCCGCCACCTCCAAGAACGACATGGACCGCTGGGGCATGTTCCCGTTCCGCGCATCGCCGCGCCAGGCCGACGTGCTCATCGTGGCCGGGACGCTGACCACCAAGATGGCCGGTCCGCTGGTCCGGCTGTGGGAGCAGATGCCGGAGCCCAAGTGGTGCGTCGCGATGGGCGACTGCACCTGCTCCGGAGGCCGGTACAAGCGCAGCTACTCGACCATCGAGGGGATCGACCGGGTGATGCCGGTGGACGTCTACGTGCCCGGCTGCCCACCCCGCCCCGAGGGGCTGATCTACGGGATGATGAAGCTCGGCCAGCTGGTCAAGGAGCGGCGCGGCCATTGGCCGGAGCGCCCGATCGGCCCGAGCGTCCCGGAGGACGTCTAGCGTGGACCGGCTCCTCCGCCGGCGCCTCGAGGCCCGATTCGCCGAGCAGCTGACGGGGCCCGTGCGGCAGCGGCACGACCAGACCGAGATCCGGATCGCCCCGGCCGACGTGCCCGAGGTGATGCGCACCCTCCACGACGACCCGGAGCTCGCGTTCGAGGTCCTGGCGGACCTTGCCGGCGTCGACACCGGTGCCCAGATGCAGGTCGTCTATCACCTCTGGTCGTCCACCACCACGGACTGGCTGCGGGTGATCGCGGACGGCCTGCCGCGCGAGGATCCGCGCGCGCCGACCCTCACCGGCCTGTGGCCGGGCGCGGAGTGGATGGAGCGCGAGACGTACGACATGTTCGGGATCATCTTCGAGGGCAATCGCGACCTTCGCCGCATCTACATGCCGCCCGACTACACCAGCTTCCCGCTTCGCAAGGACTTCTACCTGGCCGATGACGCCGCCCGGTCGCCGGGTGGCGGCGTCCGCCACATGGAGCAGACCCACGCCCCGTCCCAGGCGACGCCCGCCGTGGTCCGCCGGACCGTGAAGGCCTGAGATGACCGCGTCCGCCCCGCCCCACCAGCATCCGTCCGCCGACGATCCCCGGATCCTGCTCGACGATCAGATCGGGCAGTTCGAGGCCGTCCCGCCGTACCCCCCGCGGACCGAGCGCGAGGCCGAGTTCTACAGCCTCGGCGACGGGGAGATGTTCCTCAACATGGGCCCCCAGCATCCGTCGACGCACGGGGTGCTGCGGGTCGTGCTCAAGATCAACGGCGAGCAGGTCGTCGACCTGGACCCGGTGCTGGGCTATCTCCACCGTGGCGTCGAGAAGCTGTGCGAGAACTCGGACTTCCACCACATCATCAGCCAGGTCGACCCGCTCGAGTACGTGAGCTCGCTGTTCTGCGAGTGGTCGCCGGTGATGGCCTTCGAGCAGCTGCTCGACGTCCAGGTCCCGCGGCGCGCCGAGTACATCCGGGTGCTCACGGGGGAGCTCAACCGGATCGCCAGCCACGCGCTGTTCATGGGCTGGATGGCGCTCGACCTCGGCGGCCTGACCCCGATCCTGTACAGCTTCATCGAGCGCGACGAGATCGTCGACATGCTGGCGGCCGTCACCGGTCAGAAGCTGCTGTTCAACTACTTCCGGATCGGCGGCGTGAACGGCGACCTGAACCACGAGTTCATGTCGCGTCTCGGTGACTGGATGAGCCGGGCGCTGGCACAGCACGAGGCGAACACCCAGCTGCTCAACGAGAACGAGATCTTCGTGCGGCGGATGCGCGGGATCGGCGTGCTCGATCGCGACACGGCGCTCCGGATGGCGGTCACCGGGCCCAACCTGCGCGCGTCCGGGGTCCCGTACGACGTGCGCCGCGCGCATCCGTACTCGATCTACCCCGAGCTCGAGTTCGACATCCCGACCCGCGGCCACGCCGGGGGCGGCGATTCCCTGGATCGCTACCTGCTCCGCGTGGACGAGCTCAAGCAGAGCCTCCGGATCATCGACCAGTGCCTCCATAACATGCCCGACGGGCCGATCATGGCCAAGCTCCCGCGCCTGCTGCGTCCGCGCCCCGGTCGGGCGTGGGCGGCCATCGAGGGCCCGCGCGGGCTGTACGGGACCTACGCGATCTCGGATGGGACCGACCAGCCGTTCCGGATGAAGATCCACGACCCGTCGTTCGTCCATCTCCAGCTGGTGGGGATGCTGATGAAGGGCAACCTGATCGCCGACACGATGGCGGTGATGGCGTCGCTGGACCCGATCATGGGCGGCGTCGACAAGTGACAGCCGCGGTGGGACCGGCGATGCCGGCGTTGCTGGCTGGGCCTCCTCGCTCACGCGCGGTCGAGGGCGCTCGCTCGTCGGCTTCCCGACGCCTTCGGCTCGTCTCGCCGCGGCGCCGTCACGGTGCACCGGCGTGACGGTCATCGGCCGGGCCTGGGGCAACATGACGCTCCTGGGCCGGATCCTCGTCCCGCTGCTGTTCCTGGTGGTCGTGGTGGGGCCGATCGCGACCGTGCTGCTCGCCATGTTCGTCGGGCCGTGGGTCCTCGACCTGCTGAGCGCGAACATCGAGATCGTCCGGTTCGTGGCCGCCGTCACCGGCGTGCTGCTGTTCAGCATCCCGGCCGCGTTCATCATCATCTACATGGAGCTCAAGGTCATCGCGTTCATGAACCTCCGTCGCGGACCCAACCGGATCCTGCCGGCGGGTGCCGCGATGTCCGTGGTCCACGGGCTCAAGGTGCTCACCAAGGAGGACTTCACGCCCACCGGTGCCGACCGGCTGGTGTTCACCTGGGCGCCCGTGGTGGTGTTCCTGACCGCGGTGATGACGTTCCTCGTCATCCCGTTCGGTCCGGGCCTCGTCGGCCGGGACCTCAACGTCGGGCTGCTGTACCTGTTCGCGGTCGGCGGCATGAGCGTGGTCGGCCTCCTGGCGGCCGGCTGGTCGAGCTTCAACAAGTACTCGCTGCTGGGCGGGCTGCGATCCGCCGCCCAGGTCATCAGCTACGAGATCCCGCTGACGCTCTCGGTGGTCGGCCTGATCCTGCTCGCCGGGACGATGAGCGTGTACCAGCTCGCGCTCCAGCAGTCCGGTTGGTTCTGGGACTGGTTCGTGTTCCGCCAGCCGCTCGGCGCCCTGATCTTCTTCATCGCGGCCACCGCCGAGGCCAACCGCACGCCGTTCGATCTCACCGAGGCGGACTCGGAGATCGTGGCCGGCTTCGCCACCGAGTACTCCGGGATGCGGTTCGGCTTCCTGTTCTTCGCCGAGTACGTCAACGTGTTCATCGTCTCGGCGCTGCTGACGACGCTCTACTTCGGCGCCTGGAACGCGCCGGTCGACTACAACAGCCTGGTCGCCTGGCTCAACGCCAACGTGGGCACGAGCCTCCAGCAGCCGATCGCGGTGGCCCTCGATCCGGGCTCGCTGGGCATCGGCCTGCTGATCCTCCTGGTCGCCGTGCCGGTCGCGCTGACCCTGCTGTTCGCGGCGCCGTTCTACCTCGTACGCAGCTCGAAGCCCGCCTGGCAGGCGCTGCTGCTGGGCTTCGTGCTGTTCAACGTGGTCGCCGGTGGCGCGCTGTTCACGATCGCCTACATCGGCCTCGACTGGGTGGGCGGCCTGCTGTGGTTCATGGTCAAGGCGTTCGCGTTCGTGTTCGTGTTCGTCTGGATGCGCGGCACCCTGCCGCGGGTCCGCATCGACCAGCTGATGGGGTTCGCCTGGAAGTGGCTGCTGCCGGCCGCCCTGCTCAACCTGTTCGTGACCGCGGCGGCGATCGTCGTCGTGAAGCTGCTGTGAGCGCCCGATGAGCTTCGTCCCCGGCATCGGCATCGTCCGCGGCATGGGCCTCACGCTGCGGCGGTTCTTCCAGCCCAAGGCGACCATCATGTGGCCCGAGGCGCCGGCCGACATCGCGCCCAAGTACCGCGGCCGCCTGCAGCTGCTGTACGACGAGTACGGCACGCTCAAGTGCGAGACCTGCTTCCAGTGCGCGCAGGCCTGCCCGATCGAGTGCATCGACATGGGTGGCATCGACACCAAGGGCCGGTTCCACGTCCACTGGGGACCGCCCGAGACGTACGGGGAGCGGCGCGAGGAGTCGGCGATCCGCCGATCCGGGCGCCCGGTCGCGGACCCGGCGTTCACGCGCTTCGACCCCCTCGACACGGCTGCGCTGGACGCGATCCTCGAGCGTCACGACTACGACCCCGGGGCGATGCTCGCGATCCTGGAGGAGACCCAGGCCGAGTACGGCTACCTGCCGGTCGGCGCGCTCAAGCACATCTCGCGGATCACGGGCGCCTGGTACGCGATGATCTACGGCACCGCGAGCTACTACCGGCATCTCCGGTTCGAGCCGCCCACGATCACGACCGTGGCACCGGCAGGCGAGGCGCACCGCGCGGTCGAGGCCGGCTTCCGCGAGGCCCTCGAGGGGTCGCTCGGCTACGCCGCGGACAGCGCGGGCGGGGCGGCCTGATGGCAGCCTTCCTGGCCACGCCGCGCGAATGGCCCGCCGTGCTGACCGAGCGGGTCGCCGCGATCGCCGCCGACCCCGCGGATCTCGACGCCGCCGTCCGGGCGAAGGCGTTCGAGGGATTGCGCACCGCCGTGCGCGACCTCGGTGCCACGGGGACGATCGCGACCCTGGCCTCGGCCGGGCTCCGTGGCCGGGGTGGCGGAGGCTTCCCGACCGGCGACAAGTGGCGGGCGGCCGCGTCCATGGCGTCGGACCAGCGGTACGTGGTGGCCAACGGCTACGGGGCCGACCCGGCCAGCCGCACCGACGCTGCGCTGATGGCGGCCGACCCCTGGGCCGTGATCGAGGGGATCGCGATCGCCGCGTTCTCGGTCGGGGCGAGCGAGGCGATCCTGGCCGTGCGGGCGGACGACCGGGCCCTGGTCACGCTGCTCGACGGGGCCGTCCTCGCCGCCGAGGAGGCGGGCTTCCTGGGCGACGACGTGCTGGGCTCGGGCCACCGGGTCACGGTCACCGTCCGGCCCGTCCAGGGCGCCTACATGCTGGGCGAGGAGACGGTCCTGCTCAAGGCGCTCGAGGGCAAGCGGGGGCAGCCCGAGCAGCGGCCGCCGTACCCCACCGAGCGGGGCCTGTTCGGCCGGCCGACGGTGGTCAACAACGTCCAGACCCTGGCCACCGTCCCGTGGATCCTGCGCGAGGGAGTGCCGGCGTTCACCGCCATCGGTGCGCCGGACAGCCCGGGGACCGCCCTGGTCCAGCTCCGCGGCCCCGAGGGCGCGGGCATCGCAGAGGTCCCGCTCGGCACCCCGCTGCGTGACCTGGTCCCCCTGGTGGGAGGAACCGGGAGCCGGTCGCTCAAGGCCCTGCTCGTGGGCGGCCCGACCGGCGGCCTGCTGCCGCCCGACCTGCTCGACACGCCGTACACCTTCGACGCCCTGCGCGCGGCCGGTGCCCACATCGGCTCCGGGTCGGTGGTGTTCGCCGACGAGCGCGCCTGCGTCGTGGACCTCGCCCGGCTGCTGACCCGGTTCTCGGCGGACGAGGCGTGCGGCAAGTCGATCCCGTGCCGGATCGGGCTGCGCCGCCTGTACGAGATCGGCGACCGCGTCGCGACCGGCCGGCCGCGGCCCACCGACCTGACGCTGCTCGAGGACCTCGCCCACGACGTGAGCGCCAGCGGCCTGTGCGACCACGAGCGGCTGGCCACGCTGGCCTTCACCAGCGCGATGCGATACTTCCGCCCGGAGCTCGACGAGCACATCCTCCACAGCAGCTGTCCCGCCGGCATCTGCCACCCGATCGCGGTGGCCGCAGGGCCCGCTGACCAGGGACCCGCCCATGGCTGATCTGATCGTGCGCCCCGACACCCCGATCGAGCCGCGCCCGGAGGCGCGTCCCGACATCCCGGCCCGGCTCGACACCGTCACCCCCCGCGAGGACACGCTGGCCGAGCGGCTGATCACCACCCAGTCGCCGCAGCGACCCCAGAGCACGCCGCGGATCCGGATCGAGGTCGACGGACGGGTCGTGGAGGGGTTCGAGGGGCAGACGATCCTCGAGGTCTGCCGCGACAACGGGATCGAGATCCCCACCCTGTGCTACGAGCCCAAGCTGCCGGGGTTCGGCGCCTGCCGGATGTGCGTGGTCGAGGTCGAGGGCGAGGATGCGCCGCCGATCTCGTGCTCGCGCCTGGCCGAGCCGGACATGAAGGTCGAGACCCAGACCGACGAGCTGCGGCGCCTGCGGCGGACGAACCTCGAGCTGATCTTCAGCGATCACAACGCCTACTGCCTGCCGCCCTGCCAGAACAAGTGCCCGAGCCACATCGACATCCCCGGCTTCCTGCGGGCCAACGCCGAGGCCAACTGGCGCGAGAGCACGCGGATCTTCAAGCGGACCATCCCGTTCCCGTCGATCCTCGGGCGGGTGTGCCCCGCTCCGTGCGAGGAGCACTGCCGGCGCGACGAGGTCGACGAGGCCATCGCGATCCGCGACAGCCACCGCTACGCGGGCGACCAGGTCCTGCGCGCGATGCTCGACCAGGGCGTCGATCCGCCGCTGCCGTTCGAACGGCAGGCGCCATCGGGCCGCCGCACCGCGGTCATCGGCTCGGGCCCGGCGGGCATGGCGGCGGCCTACTACCTGCTGCTCGGCGGCCACGACGTGACGGTGTTCGAGCGCGACCCGTCGCCCGGCGGGATGCTCCGCTACGGCATCCCGCAGTACCGGCTGCCGAAGGTCGAGGTGCTCGAGGCCGAGTACGAGTCCGTCTGGCGGCTCGGCGCCAAGGTCCGGTGCAACCAGGAGCTGGGCCGGGACTTCACCCTCGACGACCTCCAGAACCAGGGGTTCGACGCGGTCGTGATCGCCATCGGCTGCTACGACACCAACAAGCTGGGGATCCCGAACGAGGATGCCGACGGCGTCATCGACGGCCTGGAGTACCTCCGCACCGCGACGCTCGGCCTGCCGTACCCGGGCCACGCGGGCAGCCGGGTCGTCGTGATCGGCGGCGGGTTCACCTCGATGGACTGCAGCCGGACCTCGGTCCGCCAGGGCGCCAGCGAGGTCACCCTCGTCTACCGCCGCGACATGAAGGACATGCCGGCGTCCAACGAGGTCCACGAGGCGATCGAGGAGGGCGTCACCGCCATCTTCCAGGCCGGCCCGACCCGGGTGCTCACCGACGACAGGACGGGCAAGGTCACCGGCGTCGAGTTCATCCGGATGCAGCTCGGCGAGCCGGACGCTTCGGGTCGCCGGCGGCCCGAGCCGGCCCCGGGCACCGAGTTCTCGATCGACTGCGATCGCGTCCTGCTCGCCATCGGCCAGGGCCCGGAGCTCGACTGGATCGGCCCCGGCTCCGAGGGCGTGACCGCCACCCGGAACCGGCGGCTCGCCGCCGACGCGGTCACCTTCGAGACCGGCCGGCCCGGCGTGTTCGGCACCGGTGACGTGCGGATCGGCGCGGCGACCGTGGTCCAGGCGATCGCCGAGGGGCGGCGGGCGGCCTACGCGGTCGACGCGTACCTCAAGGGCAACGACCTGTCGGCGATCCGGACCCGGCAGACCCTCGCCGAGCCGCAGCCCGAGTTCCTGTCCATCGTCCCGTTCACGGCCGAGGTCAAGGAGCCGCGCTACCGGCTCAAGGCGCTCGAGGCCGAGCACCGGAACCGCAGCTACATCGAGTACGAGATCCCGTACACCCCCGACGAGGCGGTCGCCGAATCGACCCGTTGCCTCCAGTGCACCTGCGAGGCGATCGGGTTCTGCGACCTGCGCCGGCTGGGCATCGAGTACGGCACCACGCTCCAGACGCTCGAGCCGCGCCATCACGCTGGCGCCGGCTACCGGTCCGTGACCGAGAACCGCTTCACCGGCCGCAACCATGACTACCTGCGCGACGACAGCCATGCATTCATCCTGCGCGAGCCGTCGCGCTGCATCGACTGCGGCCGGTGCGCCAACGTGTGCGCCGAGGTCGTCGGCGCCGCGTGCTACGACTTCATGCGGATCGGGTTCGACACCCTGGTCACCACCCCGCTCGACATGAGCCTCAACGACACGCCGTGCGTCTCGTGCGGCCGGTGCGCGGAGACGTGCCCCACGGGCGCGCTGATGCCCAAGCCGCGCGTGCTCCAGAAGTACGACGTCGACGAGTCCCGGTGCATCCTGTGCGGGATCTGCGTCGACGCCTGCCCCTACGACGCCGTCCGCGACAGCGACCAGTTCGAGCTCAGCCACACGTCCCGCGATGAGCCGATGATCGACCTCCTCGCGCTGGCGGCGGTCGAGCGCGAGACGGAGATGAGCTACGTCCGCAAGGAGCGCGACTGGGCCGAGCGGGCACGGGCCGAGGGGCGACTCCTCGACCCGGCGCGCCTGCTCCCCGTCCTGCCCGCCTCGCTCACCGGCGACGGGAACGGCCATGGGAACGGCCATGGGAACGGCCACGCGCCGGCCGCCGCCGGGAACGGCTCGGGCCATGCCCACGACCACTGACACGCCCACGATCACGGAGAGAGACGGGTGACGCTGCCGGAGACGATCCCGCTGCTCGGGCTGGGCTGGGACGATGCCCTGTTCCTGGGCCTTGCCGGGGCGCTGCTGCTGTTCGCGCTGCTGGTGGTGTCGATGCGCGACATCATCCGCTGCGGTGTCGCGATGATCGTGGCGTTCGGCGCGCTCGCCGGGCTGTACGTCCTCGCCAACGCCCCGGTCGTCGCCGCCGCCCAGGTGCTGGTCTACATCGGCGCGATCAGCGTCCTCATCCTGTTCGCGATCATGCTCACCCAGTCCAAGATCGGCACGACCGCGCTGGTGTTCCAGACCCAGGCGCGCTGGGCCGCGATCGCCGCGGTCATCCTCGGGGTCCTGCTGGCGGTGACCGTCACGGCCACCAGCTGGCCGGCCGGGACGGCCCTCAACGACGACCAGAAGAAGGACCTCGCCCGGACCCTCGCCACCACCCTGTTCGAGCGCTACGTCCTGCCGTTCGAGGTGGTGAGCGTGCTGCTGCTCGCGGCGGTCATCGGCGGCGTGTTCATCGCCAAGCGCGAGCACGGGGACGACGGCTGATGCTGTCCTTCCTCGACGGCGTCTCGCGGTCGCTCGATGCCTACCTCGTCCTGTCCGGGATCCTGTTCGCGATCGGCACGTTCGGGTTCCTGGCGCGGCGCAACGCGATCAGCATGCTGATGTCGATCGAGCTCATGCTCAACGCCGTCAACCTCGCGATCATCGGGTTCGGCGCCTTCGACGCCAGGCTCAACGCCAACGCCTCGGTGATCGCGCTGATCGTGATGGCCGCGGCGGCGGCCGAGGCGACCATCGGGCTGGCAATCGTGATCGCCATCTACCGCAACCGCAAGACGCCGCTCGTCGACGAGTACGACGCGATGCGGCAGTAGGCGCGGGCGATGTACGACACGCTGATCCCGCTCATCCCGCTGATCCCGATCCTGGGCTTCGCGTTCACGGCCCTGTTCGGGCGCCGCCTCCAGGCGAGCTACGGTCGCTGGGCGGCCGAGATCGTCCCGGTGGGCGGCGTGATCGTGGTGTGGCTGATCGCGATGGCGGTGGTCATCCCGGCGCTCGGGCACCAGGAGCCGTTCGGCGAGGCGGGCCACGACGTCAAGCTGTGGACCTGGATCCCGGCCGGCGCGCTCCAGATCGACATGGGCTTCCACGTCGACGCCCTGACCGCGGCGCTGCTGATCGTGGTGACCACGATCGGGATGCTCGTCCACGTGTACTCGGTCGGCTACATGGCCCACGACGACGGCGCCTGGCGGTTCTTCGCCTACCTCAACCTGTTCATGTTCTCGATGCTCATCCTGGTGCTCGGGAACAGCTGGCTGCTGGTGTTCGCCGGCTGGGAGCTGGTGGGCCTGTGCTCGTACCTGCTGATCGGGTTCTGGTATCGCAAGCGATCGGCGGCCCTGGCGGCCAAGAAGGCGTTCATCGTCAACCGGGTGGGCGACGTCGGGTTCGCGCTGGGGATCATGGCGATCTTCCTCGACACCGGCACGCTCAACATCCAGCAGTCGCTGGCGAAGCTGGCCGGGGCGCCCGCGGGCACGCTCGCGATCCCGCTCTCGATCGTCGCGCTGCTGGTGTTCGCGGGCGCGATGGGCAAGAGCGCCCAGTTCCCGCTCCACGTCTGGCTGCCCGACGCGATGGAGGGCCCGACCCCGGTGTCGGCCCTGATCCACGCCGCGACGATGGTCAACGCGGGGGTGTACCTGATCGCCCGGGCCAACCCGCTGTTCGCCCACGCGCAGGACGCGATGGTCGTGGTCGCCGCGATCGGCATCTTCACCGCGATCCTGGCCGCCTCGATCGCGTTCACCCAGACCGACATCAAGCGGGTGCTCGCCTACTCGACGCTCAGCCAGCTGGGCTACATGTTCGCCGCGCTGGGCGTCGGCGCGTACGGCGCCGCGATCTTCCACCTCATGACCCACGGCTTCTTCAAGGGCCTGCTGTTCCTGGGCTCCGGGTCGGTGATCCACGCGGTCCACGAGGAGCAGGACATGAACCGCATGGGCGGCCTGTGGCGGAAGATCCCGATCACCCACTGGACGATGCTGACGGCCTCGATCGCGATCGCCGGCATCCCGCCGCTGGCCGGCTTCTTCTCCAAGGACGAGATCCTGGGCGAGGCCTACAAGAACGGCTTCGCGTGGGTGTGGCTGATCGGCGTGGTGGTGGCCGTGATGACGGCGTTCTACATGTGGCGGCTGATGGGCAAGACGTTCTACGGGGAGAGCCGCGTCGACCCCCACGTGGAGCCGAGGATCCACGAGTCGCCGTGGCAGATGACGCTGCCGCTGGTGCTGCTCGCGATCCCCGCGGCGGTGCTGGGCATCGTGCTCTCGTGGCCCGGTCCGCCGCTCGGCCCGCTGTTCGGGCTGGCCGACCAGCCCGGTCTGCTGACGGGCTGGCTCGATCCGGTGTTCGCGAGCTCGGAGGCGTTCCTCTACGGGACGCCCGCGGCGTTCGAGCTGGGCGGCGTCGATGGCGCGCTGATCCTCGTCAGCGTCGCTGCCGCGACGATCGGGCTCGTCGTCGGGATCTGGCTGTTCGGCTTCTTCGGTGCCCGCGGCCGGCACGCGCTGGTCGAGCGCCTCACGGCCGTCAACGGCGCCACGCGGTTCCTCTATCGCGCCACGCTCAACAAGTGGTGGTTCGACGACCTCAACGACCTGCTGTTCATCCGCATCGGCGGCCGGGTCGCCGCGTTCCTGTGGTGGTTCGACCGGACGATCGTGGACGGCACCGTGAACGGCGTCGGCGCCCTCACGCGTGACGCCGGCGGCGGCCTGCGACGGATCCAGACCGGCCGCGTCCAGAACTACGCGCTGGGGATCGCGATCGGGCTGATCGTGATGGCCGGCTCGTTCCTGCTGATCGTGGGGCAGCCCCGATGACCGGCACGGGTCTCGTGTCCCTGATCGCGTTCCTGCCCCTGCTGGGGGCCATCGTCGTCGCGTTCGTGCCGTCGGCGCGCCAGGACATGGCGCGCCGCCTCGCGCTGGCGTTCGCGCTCGCGGCGTGGGTCGCCTCGCTGGTGCTGCTCGCGTCGTTCGACAGCCAGGCATCCGGGTTCCAGTTCGTCGACCGGGCCGACTGGATCCCGTTGTTCGGCATCCAGTACAAGGTCGGCGTCGACGGGCTGTCGCTGGTGCTGGTGGTCCTGACCACGACCCTGACCTGGATCAGCATCCTGGCCTCCTTCCGCCCGATCCAGAACCGGGTCAAGGAGTACATGGTCAACTTCCTCGTGCTCGAGGTCGGCATGACCGGGGTGTTCGTGGCCCAGGACCTGTTCCTGTTCTACGTGTTCTGGGAGCTCGTCCTGGTGCCGATGTACCTGATCATCGGCATCTGGGGCGGCGCGAATCGGATCTACGCCACGATCAAGTTCGTCCTGTACACGCTGGCCGGCTCGCTGCTGATGCTGGTCGCGATCCTGGCCACCGCGTTCACGTACCAGGCGGCGCACGGCAGCTGGACCGGCGCGTTCGACCTCGTGACCCTGACCGGGGCGGCGTCGGGCGGCATGTTCGACGGCACCTTCGGGTTCCTCGCCTTCGGCGCGTTCTTCCTCGCGTTCGCGATCAAGGTCCCGATGTTCCCGTTCCACACCTGGCTCCCGGATGCGCACGTCGAGGCCCCCACCGCGGGCTCGGTGATCCTGGCCGGCGTCCTGCTCAAGCTGGGCGGCTACGGGCTGATCCGGTTCGCGCTGCCGCTGTTCCCCGAGGCCGCGCAGACCTGGGCGCCCGCGATCATCGTGCTCAGCCTGATCGCGATCATCTACGGCGCGATCGTCGCGCTCGTCCAGCCCGACCTCAAGAAGCTGGTCGCCTACTCGTCGGTCAGCCACATGGGGTTCGTGACCCTGGGCATCTTCGTGTTCCAGCCGCAGGCCCTCCAGGGGGCGATCCTGCAGATGGTCAACCACGGCCTGATCACGGGCGCCCTGTTCCTCCTGGTCGGCGTGATCTACGAGCGGACCCACGACCGGACGATCGCGAAGATGGGCGGCCTTGGGTCGAAGACCCCGGTGTACGCCGCGGCGCTCGGGTTCTTCGTGTTCGCCTCTGCCGGGCTGCCCGGGCTGTCCGGGTTCGTCGGCGAGTTCCTGACCCTGCTGGGCACGTTCCAGGTCAACCAGGGTGCGGCCGTGGTGGCGACGTTCGTGATGATCTTCGCGGCCGGGTACCTGTTGTGGATGCTCCAGCGGGTCGCGTTCGGCGAGCTGTCCGACTTCCTGCGCGGGCTGGGCGACCACCTCAGCGACGTGCGGCCGATCGAGGCGATGACGCTGGTGCCGCTGGGCGGGCTGGTCGTGATCCTGGGGCTGTTCCCGGGGCTCGTGCTCAACCTCGTCGGCGGATCGGTCGACGGCGCCCTGGCCGCCGTCCGGCATGCGGCGCCCATCGCCCTCGGGCTCGGCCAGTAGGAGCCATCCGTGACCCTCTCCGCGACCGACCTCGCCACGATCGCCCCGTTCGTCGCGGCCGTCCTGGTGGCGGCGGCCATCCTGGTGGCCGACTTCGTGTTCCCGGGCCGGAAGGGTCCGGCGCTCGCGGTCGCGTTCGCCGGTCTCGCGCTCACGGCGACCCTGGTCGCGATCGCCGGAACGGGCGTGACCGGCGGCCAGGCCGTGCCCGCCTTCGACGGCGGCTACGTCGTCGACGACCTCACGACATTCCTGGACCTGCTGTTCATCTCGATCGTCGCGCTCACGATCGCGTTCGCACCGGACTACCTCGACGAGCGCGACCTGCCGGTCGCGGAGTTCGCGGCCGTCCTGGTGTTCGCGATGTCCGGGGCGATGCTGATCTCCGCCTCCGGCGACCTGCTGGTCCTGTTCCTCGGCCTCGAGCTGATGGTGCTGCCGGGCTACGTCCTCGCCGGCTACCACAAGTCGGACGGCTACTCGACCGAAGGCGCGATCAAGTACTTCCTGCTGGGCTCGTTCTCGAGCGCCATCTTCCTGTTCGGCCTGGTCTTCGTGTGGGGCTCGACGGGCACCACGAACACGAAGGAGGTGGCCGACGCGCTGGCGCTGAGCCTGGGCGGCGTCGGCCTGTCGCCCGGGATGGGGATGGGCCTCGCGTTCATGACCACCGGGGTGGCGTTCAAGATCGCCGCCGTCCCGTTCCATTACTGGACGCCCGACGCCTACCAGGGATCGCCGACGCCCGTGACCGGCTACCTGTCGGTGGGCCCCAAGGTGGGCGCGTTCGCGCTGATCATCCGGCTGTTCGTGGGCGCGCTGCTACCGCTGAAGGCCGATTGGACCATCGTGATCATCGTGCTGGCGGCGCTGACGATGACCCTGGGCAACCTGGTCGCGCTGACCCAGGACAACGTCAAGCGGATGCTCGCCTACTCCTCGATCGCGCACACCGGCTACATGCTGGTCGGGTTCGCAGCCTACGGCGCCGGCGAGATCCGGGGCCTCGAGGGCGTCCTGTACTACGGCGCCGCGTACGCGTTCATGAACCTCGGCGCGTTCGCCGTGGTGGCGGCGCTCCAGAAGCGCCTCGGGACCACCAGCAACCTCTCGACGTTCGCGGGCCTCGTCCGCCGGGAGCCGACGCTCGCGCTGCTGATGACGCTGTTCATGCTGTCGCTCACCGGGATCCCGCCGACGGCCGGCTTCTTCGGCAAGTTCTACGTGATCCTCGCCGCGGTGCAGGCGGGCGGCTGGCTGTCCGCGCTCGCGGTGCTGGCCATGCTCAACGCCGCGGCGGCGGCGTTCTACTACCTGCGCGTGGTCGTCTACATGTGGATGCGCGATCCGGCCGGTGAGCAGCCGGCCCTGGCGCACGGGCGGCTGGTGTGGGCGGGGCTGACGGTTGCGACCGTGCTCACGATCGCGCTCGGGCTGTTCCCGGGCCTGATGCTCGACATCGTCGGAAAGGCGGCCGCGGCCGTCGTCTGATCGGCCCGAGGGGTCATCGGGCTCAACGCGAGGTCAGCCGACGGCGAGGGCCGGCCGGAACGGCAGCCCATCCTGGTGGCGGGTCGGCCACCGGCTCGCGGCGGCTAGCTGCGGCTCCGTCCGCTCGCGGGGGCGCGGCGGGCCACGGGTATCATGGGCCCGTGCCCACCGACCGGCCGCGGGTGCTGCACGACCTGCTCGGACCATCCGGGCGCCTCATCGTCGTGTCCAATCGCGGTCCCGTCAGCTTCGACCTGGAGGCATCGGCACCGGGTGGGCTCAGCGCCGCACGCGGTGCCGGTGGACTCGTCACCGCCCTCGGGGAGCTGGGTCGCCACGCCCCGGTGACCTGGGTCGCGACCGCGATCAGCGACGGCGACCGGGCGGCCGGCAGGGCGCTCGAGACCGCCGGGGGGCCGACGTCGGCCGATCCGGCGGGGACGCGGCGCGTCGGCGACCAGGAGACGGTCGACGTCGACCCGGCCCGCGTGGCCGAGCTCATCGAAGAGGTGCTGCCGGGCCAGGATCTCCGGATCCACCTCGTCACGCTCGATCCGTCGGTGTTCGAGCCGTTCTACAACGTCGTCTCGAACCCGTTCCTGTGGTTCGTCCAGCATCGGATGTACGCGCCGGCGTACGCGCCGAACGTCGATTCGGCGCTCCTCGCGGCGTGGCGCGGCGGCTACCGACCAGCCAACGAGGCGCTCGCCGAGGCCGTCGTGCGCGCCGCCGGCAAGGAACGAAGCCCGATCGTGCTGCTCCAGGACTACCACCTGTACCTGGCGGCGGGACCGATCCGGCGGGCCCTGCCGAACGCGACGATCCTCCATTTCAACCACATCCCGTGGCCGGCCGCCGGGGAGTGGCAGATGCTGCCGTCCGGCCTGCGCCGCTCGATCTGCGAGGGTCTCCTCGAGTGCGATCTGGTGGGTCTCCAGACCGACACCTATGCCTCCAACTTCCTGGCGACCGTCGCGAGCTCGGTGCGCGACGCGCGCGTGGACCCGGACAGCCGGACGGTTCGCTGGCGCGACCGGCGGATCCCGGTGCGGACGTACCCGATCTCGGTCGATCCGGCAGGCCTCGAACGGTTCGCGGCATCGCCGGCCGTGGAGGAGCGCGTCACCCGCCTTCGGGAGCGCCTCGCCCGCGCCGGCAACCCGCGGCTGATCGTCCGTGCCGACCGGATCGAGCCGTCCAAGAACGCCCTGCGCGGGTTCCTCGCCTACGAGGAGCTGCTCAACCGTCGGCCGGCGCTTCGCGAGGGGGTCCGGTTCCTGGCCGTCATGGCGCCGACGCGGACCGAGATCGCCGAATACGCCGAGTACGCCGCTGCCGTCCGTGAGGTGGTGGCCCGGATCAACGGGCTGTCCGATCCGGAGGACGCACCGGTGTGGATCTCGGACGGGTCGGATTACGCGATGGCGATCGCCGCGATGCGCGTCGCCGACGTGCTCCTGGTCAACCCGCTCGTCGACGGCATGAACCTGGTCGCCAAGGAGGCGGTCCTGGTCGGCGAGCGCAACCCGGCCCTGGTCCTTTCCGAGACCGCCGGTGCCGCCGAGCAGCTGGCCGCCGACGCGCTGGTGGTCGCGCCCACCGACATCAGCGGGACCGCCGGCCAGCTGGAGCGAGCGCTCGAGATGCCCGAAGCCGAGCGGCACCGACACCTCCGCCGCCTGCGCCTGTCGGTCCGCCACGAGGACGTGCGCTGGTGGCTGGACCGCCAGCTGCGCGACCTGGCTGCGATCCGGCGCGGCGAGCTGCCCCCGTCGCGCCGGCTCCGCGACACGCTGCGACGGATCGAGATCGAGACGCTCGAGACCGCCTGAGGGGCCACCGGCCGCGGGCCGGGCGCTACCGTCCGGCGGGCATCCTGCGGAGCTCGAACACGTCCGCCAGCCGGCCGAGGAGCTCGGCCGCCGCCGCAGGGTCGGCCAGGAGCACGTCGGCGCCCGCCACGATCTCGGCCGGCGTCTCGCCGGCGCCGCTCACCCCGACGATCAGCGCCGGCCGCCCGGTTGCCTCGCGCCACTCGCGAACGGCGTCGAAGGCCTCCGCATCGGTCCGGTCATCGCCCAGCACGAGCACGGCACCGGGGCCGGTGGCCCGGATCAGGCGGGCCGTCGTCTGGCCCTTGCCATGCGCGGCGTCCGGCCGCAGCTCGACCACCCGGCGGCTCTCCATCACCTGGGCACCCCCCGCTGGGTCGGCCTGCAGGACGTCGCCGACCGCCGCGAGCAGGCTCGCCCGTGCCCGGTCCGGATCAGGCGCTCGGCGATAGTGAAGCCCGACCGACGCCCCCTTGCGCTCCAGGACCAGCCAGTCGGGCTGCCCGAGCGCCTCGGCCACCTTCGCGGCGGCCGCCTCGAGCTGTCGTCCACGGGCCGCCAGCCACGGGTCCATCGCGAGCTCGATCGGCGCGATGCCCGGACCGTGCCGTGGCAGCCGGGCCTCCTCGATGCCGTGCTGGCCGAGGTACCGCGGCCCCGCCACGGCGACGCGCCGGGCCACGTCGGCGGCCTCCCGGCCGGAGAGGACCGCCAGCGCGAGCGGCGAGCCCTCCCGGCCCGCGATCGCAGCCAGCCGCCGGAGCGCCCGCCTGGCGGCGGGCAGGATGCGGGCCGCCGGGGGGTCGGGCACGATCGGCGAGAGCGTGCCGTCGAAATCCGTCACGACCAGGAGGGGCGGCGAGGACGCGAGCCGGTCGAGCGCCTCGAGCACACCGTCGGGGAGGACGCCCCGCGAGCGGTCGCCCCCATCGCTCACGGCGTGACCTCCACCTCCGGCAGGATCGCCTGCAGCCCGCGGGCCATGGTGTCGGGGCCGGTCTCGCCGAGCGCCCCGTCCCGGACGATCCCGTCGGCGTCGATCCAGAAGTGGACCGGCAGCTCCAGCGCGCCCCACGCCGCCTGCACGCTGCCGTCGCGATCGAGACCGGTCGAGAAGCTCACGCCGAGCGAGCTCATGAACGCCGTGACGGCCGCGTCGTCCTCGCGCACGTCGACCGGCACCACCACCAGCCCCTGGGTCTGGTAGCGGACGGCGAACCCGGCCATGACGGGGAGCTCGTCGCGGCACGGCAGGCACCAGGTCGCCATGAAGTTGACCCACACGGGCTTGCCGCGGAGCGTGCTCAGGTCGATCGTGCCGCCGCCCAGCTCGGGCACCGAGAGCGCGGGCGCCCGCTCGCCAACCCCGATCAGCCCGGTGGCCGGGCTGCCGGTCCCGGGTGAGGCGGCGGGTGACGTCGATGGGCCGGACCCGGGCGTGCCGGGGGGCGATGCGGAGGGGCCGGCCGAAGGCGTCGCGGGGGGCGGTGAAGCCGTCGCGGGGGGCGGTGAAGCCGTCGCGGACGGCGAGCCGGCGACCGGGCTTCCCGGACTGCCCGGTGCCGACGCCGGCGGGGCGGTCGGCAGCGGCGTCGGGGCAGCCGACGTCGTGACGTCGGGTGCGAGGTACAGGGCGGCCGCGAGGACCCCTGTGCCCGCCAGCACACCCATCAGGAGGCCGGCGGCGATCGCTGTCTTGCCACCCATTGGTGTCGAGCGTACCAGTACCTCTCGTGGTGGGGCGCCGCCCGCCGCACTCCACTACGATGGCCGCGCCATGTCCGCCGTGCTCGATGCTGTCCGGACGCGCCTGCTGCCCGCCGCCGTCACCGCACTGGGCGTGGTGCTCATCACGGCGGGTCTTCTCTCGTACGCCGATCCGACCACCGCGGGAGCGAGCGTCGAGCCCTCACCCACGATCGAGACCCTGACGCCCACCGACGAGCCCACGGCGGAGCTCTCACCGAGCCCGTCGGCGGCGCCCACCGACGAGCCGTCGACCGAGCCGTCGACCGAGCCGTCACCCACCGCATCGCCGGAGCCGACCGCCGTCGCCCGACGGGCCGTCGCGACGCGGGTCGTGATCCCGGCGCTCAAGATCGACCTGCCGGTCGTTGCCGGTCCCGACGGGTACCCGCTGTGCAACGTCGCGATGTACCTCCATTCGGGCAACGGGTCCGCGGCCGACGACATGTTCGGGCAGCCGGGTGAGGGTCGGGCGACCTACATCTACGCCCATGCCCGTGACGGGATGTTCGGCCCCATCTATCACCTCGCGACAGAGACCCACAACGGCAAGAAGATGCTGGGCATGATCGTCCAGGTCTACACGAGCGACGACCAGCTCTACCTCTACGAGATCACGGCGGTGCGGCTCCACCAGACCGGGCTCGATGCCGCGCAGTCGGCGACCTCCGAGCAGCTCTGGCTCCAGACGTCGGAAGGCCCCAAGGGGACGGTCGGCAAGACGCAGCTGGTCGCGATGCCCCTGTCGGTCGGCGCGGCGGATCACGCGGACGCCCACCCCAGGGCCAGGCCGCTCGTCTGCGGCTGATGGCCGGACGGCGTCAGATCCAGTCGATCCGGCGCAGCACCAGCGCCGTCAGGGCGCCCAGGAGCACGATCCCGAGCGTCACGGCATAGAACCCCCCGTGCTCGCCGTTGGCGACGGCGAGACCAGCCTCGCTCATCCCGAAGATCCCGGCCAGGGCGCCCACGCCGGCCAGGATGACGGTCACCCCGGTGAGGCGCTTCATGATCATCGACAGGTTGTTGTTGACCGTGGACAGGTACACCTCGAGCGTGCCCGCCACCAGCTCGCGATCGTTGTCGACCTCGTCGGTCACCCGGATCAGGTGGTCGTAGACGTCGCGGAAGTACACCACGTGCTCGGCCGGCACCATGGCCAGGCCCCGGTTGGTCAGCTGGTTGAAGACCTCGCGCGCCGGTGAGGTCGCCCGGCGCAGCCCGATCAGGTCCCGCTTGAGCGCGAACAGCCGCTCCAGGGTTTCCGTGGTCGGCCGGCGGATGACGTCGTCCTCGATCGCGTCGATCTCGTCCTCGATCCGGTCGAGGACCGGGAAGTAGGCGTCCACGATGCCGTCGCTGATCGCGTACAGCAGGAAGTCGACCCCGCGACGCAGGAACGCCGCCGGATCGCCGTGGAGCCCCGGCAGCCGGAACGGGTCCCAGGCGGGATCGTGCACCGTCAGCAGGGTCCGTTGCCCGAGCACGAGGTCCACCTCGGTCTCGGCCACCTGGCCGTCCCAGGCCAGCCAGAACAGCACGATGTGGATCGTGCCGTCCGTCTCCTCGAACTTGGCCCGCTGGTTCCGCTCGGCGATGTCCTCGGCGATCAGCGGGTGGAGGTCGAGGAGACGGGAGAGGTCGGCCACCTGGTCGTGCGACGGCGAGCTGGCGTCGACCCAGACACGGGCGTCGGGGTCGGCCAGGATCCCGGTGAGCGCGGCGCGACCGTCGAACCGGCGTGCCTCGCCGGCGATCAGCGCGATGCCGCGGACGACCTCCTCGCCGGGCGGGGCGGGGGCGGCATCAGGCATCCGGGTTGCGGGCCATCCCGGCCGCGTCGCTCGCATCGTCGATCCGCTGCATCGGGGTCAGGGCTCCTTGGGGTTCGGGGTCGGGGTCGGGGTCCCGGTCGGGGTCCCGGTCGGGGTCGGTCGGGAGCATACGCCGGCGGTCGAGGAGCAGTGCCGGCGGGGCGGCGAGCGCCGTCACCACCGCCGCCACGAGGAAGATCCCGACCATGACCCGGGCCGCCTCGCCCGCGGCCCAGGTCTCGAGCGCCTCGACCACCAGGCCGTCGTGGAGCGGTCGATCGCGCAGGCTCTCGGGAACGTAGGCCTTGTATGCGTCCGGCGTCGCGTAGACCTGGTCGTACAGGCGGTCGATGGTCGTCGAGCCGTAGGCGGTGAGGATCGCGAGCCCGACCGCCATACCGACCATCCGCGCAACGGTGACGGTCGACGAGGCGATGCCGTACGCCTCGCGAGCCACCGACTCGATGGCGGCCGTCGACCGCGGGGTGACCGTCAGCCCGAACCCGGCCCCGAACACCGCCAGCGCGGCCGCCACCTGCTCGATCGGCGTTGCCGGCGTCCAGCCGGACATCACGGCGAGGGCCGCCACCGAGGCACCGAGGCCCACCAGCGTCACCAGCCGCAGCGGCACGATCCTGGCGGCCAGGCCGGACAGCAGCGCGCCGCCCGCCGTCGCGGCCGCAAGCGCTCCGAGGGCCAGCCGCTGCTCGTCGGGGCCGCCGTACAGGACCCGATCGACGAACACGGCGCCACCCACGATCGCCGTCGCAAGCCCGTACCCGGTCAGCGCCGACACGAGCGCGGCCGACCAGAACGCCGGGTGGCGGAACAACCGTGGATCGAGGAACGGGTCGTGGACCCGAAGCCCGCGGATCACCATCGCCGGGCCGGCGACCAGCGCCACGGTCGCCAGGACCACCGAGAGCAGCAGCGGATCGATGCCGCCGTCGCTCGCGGCGTGCCGGCTGCCCAGCAGCGTCAGGGCGCTGAGGGCTCCGACCAGGAACAGCGAGAACAGGAGCGCTCCCACGAGGTCGACCCGGCCGGAGCGGCGGGGCGTGTCCCAGCCGCTGCTGGCCGCCCACGCGACGACCAGCGCGATGATCCCGATCGGGACGTTGACGTAGAACACCCAACGCCAGGCCGGCGACAGCGCGGCGGCCAGCGTCGAGCCGGAGGAGATCCCGAGCCGCGCGAGCGCCGCCTCCGGATGGAACGCGCCCAGGATCGCCGCACCAAGGAACGGACCGGCCGCCATGCCCAGGAACGTCAGCGCGCCGATCACGCCGAGCGCGCGCGGACGGGCACCGCCGGCGAACAGGTGCGAGGCCGCCGAGGTGGCCACGGGGATCAGCGCCCCACCACCGATCGCCTGGACCAGCCTGGCGGCGATCAGGGCCTCGAGGGTCGGTGCCATGCCGGCGAGCAGGCTGCCCAGCACGAACACCGCGATCGCCGCCAGGAACAGCCGCCGGTTGCCCCACAGATCGGCGAGCCGCCCGGCGAGCGGCATCGCGACGACGTAGACCAGCAGGTAGCCGTTGATGATCCAGGACGCCTCGCGCAGGTTGGTCCAGCTCGCCAGATCGGCGACGATCGCCGGCAGCGCGACCGCCGTGACCATGAGCTCGAGGCCGCCGAGGAACACGCCGGTGGCGAGCACGGCGAGCAGGACGAGCGCGTCACGCCGGCGCAGGGGCTCCACGGGTCGAGTGTAGGTGGTCGCCACGACGGACTCGCGATGCGGCCGTGGGCGAGCGGGTCCTTCGCGCCGGACGGCCCGCGCCGCTGGCGGCGCGGCACAGGCCCGGGGTCCGACCGAGGGCGACGAGCTCGACCGACCCTCGGGGCGGGTCGGCAACGGCGCAACCGGGTTGACAACGGCGCGCCGATGCCCATAACATCAACCGCCATTGATATAAACGGCCGTTGATCTTTCACGGCCCGGCAGCCCGCACAGGGAGTCCCATCCACCCGTGTCCCCATCCCCGGCCCGGATCCGCGGCACCATCGCCTCGGTCGTCGATGTCCCCGATGACCTGCGCGAGCTGCGCCGGTTCCACAAGGTGATGGCCGACGCGAACCGGCTGCGGATCGTCCGGCGCCTGGCGACGGGGCCGGCGACGGTGACCGAGCTGATCGAGCACGTCGGGCTGTCCCAGCCGCTCGTCTCGTGGCACCTGGGCAAGCTGCGCGAGGTCGGCCTCGTGACGGCGCGCCGGCACGGACGCGAGACGGTCCACACGATCGCCCCGGAGGCGTTCGCGCGGTTCGCCCGGCGGCAGGCGCAGGCGCTCGGGCTCGAGCCGGCGGGCGGCAACGGCGGGCCGGCCTCGTGAGCGGCTCGCTCGTCTCGCCCGAGCTGCGCGCCCGGGTTCGGGGCGCGCTGACACCCGTCGCACTTGCCTTTGGCCGGGTCGGCCTCACGCCCAACGCGCTGACCCTCATCGGCTTCCTGATCGCCATCGTCGCCGGTGTCGCGGCTGCGTTCCAGTCGTGGCTCCTCGCCGGCCTGCTGGTCGTCGGAGGCGGCGCGTTCGACCTGTTCGACGGCGCGCTGGCCCGGGCGACCGGCAGGTCCAGCAGGCTCGGCGCGTTCATGGACTCGACCCTCGACCGCTGGGGCGAGTCGGTCGTCTACCTCGGGATCGTCATCGGCTGCCTCGCCAACGCCTTCACCCTGGGCGCCGTGCTCGCCACGGCCGCCATGACGTCGGCGTTCATGGTCAGCTACACGCGCGCCAAGGCCGAGAGCCTCGGGTTCACCGCCGGCACCGGGATGGCCGGTGTGGGACTCGCACCCCGAGAGGTCCGGATCGTCGTCCTCACGATCGGCCTGGTGCTGCTCGGGCTCCAGGGGACGGCCAACCCGCTGCTGGAGCTCTACACGTGGGATCTGCCGGCCGGCATCCAGGTCGCCCGGCCCTGGGGCGGCCAGATCTGGCTGTTCTGGAGCCTCGTCCTCATCGCGGTCCTCGCGACCATCACCACCATCCAGCGCATCGTCCATACCATCAACCAGGCAGCCAAGCAGGAGCAGGGGTAGCCACAGCAGCATGGAGCACGAGCAGGTGACAGTGAACGACAGCGCCGCCGCCACGGGCGACCACAAGATCCGCGTTGCCGTCGTCGGCGTCGGCAACTGCGCAAGCAGCCTCATCCAGGGCCGCTACTACTACGAGAACGCGAAGGCGACCGACTTCGTCCCGGGCCTGATGCACGTCCAGCTGGGCGACTACCACATCAGCGACGTGGAGTTCGTGGCGGCGTTCGACATCGACAAGGAGAAGGTCGGGAAGGACCTGTCCGAGGCGATCTTCAGCGGCCAGAACAACACCTTCAAGTTCATGGACGTGCCGCATCTCGGCGTGACCGTGGACCGCGGCATGACCCACGACGGCCTGGGCAAGTACCTGTCCCAGGTGATCGAGAAGGCGCCCGGCCCGACGGCGGACGTGGTCGGGATCCTGCGTGAGCGCAAGGTCGACCTCGTCGTCTCCTACCTGCCCGTCGGCAGCGAGGAGGCAACGAAGTGGTACGTGGAGCAGGCGCTCCAGGCGGGCGTGGGCTTCGTCAACGCCATCCCGGTGTTCATCGGGCGTGAGCCCTACTGGCAGCGCCGGTTCGCCGAGAAGGGCCTGCCGGTCATCGGCGACGACATCAAGAGCCAGGTCGGGGCGACCATCAGCCACCGCGTGCTGACCCGCCTGTTCATGGACCGCGGCGTCCGCGTCGATCGCACCTACCAGCTCAACTTCGGCGGCAACACGGACTTCATGAACATGCTCGAGCGCGAGCGCCTCGAGTCCAAGAAGATCTCCAAGACCAACGCGGTCACCTCGATGCTCGACTACGAGCTCGAGGAGGGCAACATCCACGTCGGCCCGTCCGACTACGTCCCGTGGCTCAAGGACCGCAAGTACTGCTACATCGTCATGGAGGGCACGACGTTCGGCGACGTGCCGCTCAAGGCGGAGCTCAAGCTCGAGGTCTGGGACAGCCCCAACAGCGCCGGCGTCATCATCGACGCCATCCGGTGCCTCAAGATCGGGCTCGATCGGGGCCTCAAGGGCACCCTCGTCGCCCCGTCCAGCTACTTCATGAAGTCCCCGCCGCTCCAGGTCCATGACGACATCGCGCACCAGCGCGTCGAGGCGTTCATCCGGGGCGAGGACAACGAGACCCTGGTGGGCAACGAGGAGTCCCGGAAGCACGCGAAGGCGCTCGCGGGCGAGGCCAAGGCCAAGGCCGCCAGCACGCGGTGACGGCGACCATCGAGCGCTCCTGCCCGCGATCGGGCGGGAGCGGATGACCCAGTCCGGGCGACGCAGGCTCGAGGCGCCCCACCGGCGCCTCGACGCGTCGGCGCCCAGGATCGTCGAACGCTCGGCGATCCTGGGGTACCGGGCGGCCGCGTCGCTGCTCGCGCACCTGCCGCCATCCCTGTCGCGTGGCGTCATCGGGACCGCCGCCCAGGGCAGCTATCTCGCGTGGCCGGCCAAGCGTCGGTTCTCGAACGCCAACTTCGGGCACGTCCTCGGGCTGCCGCCCGAGGATCCCCGCGTCCGGCGTCTCGCCCTTCGCGCCTACCGCGAGTACGCCCGGTACATGGTCGAGCTGATGCGGCTGCCGTCGAGGTCGAAGACCGAGCTGGCCGACCAGGTCGAGGGCGACGACGTCGAGCGGCTCGCCGCCGCCTGGCGCGCGTCCGGCCGGCCGATGATCGTCGTGGCCGGGCACGTGGGCAACAACGAGGCGGTTGCCGCCGCGATCGCCGGCCACGGCTATCCAACCAACGTCATCGCCGACGACTCGTCGTTTCCGGAGCTGTTCGAGCTGCTGCGCCGGCAGCGTGAGTCGTGGGGCGTGCACATCATCCCGTGGCGCAACCTGCGTGAGCTGTACACGGTGCTCCGGCGGAACGAGATCCTGGCACTCCTGATCGACTGGGGCTACCGGGACGACGGCATTCCCGTGCGCCTGTTCGACGCGTGGACGACGATCCCGGCCGGACCGGCGGCGCTGGCCGCCAAGACGGGTGCGATCGTCGCGCCGCTCGCCATCCGGCGCACGCCGGCGGGACGGTTCCGGATCGAGGCCCACGAGCCCTTCCAGGTGCCGTCCTCGTCCCCCGCCGACCTCCAGCGCGCGTCGCAGCGGGTGGCCGACGCGCTCGAGGCCACGATCCGCGCGGCCCCGGAGCAGTGGTACAGCTTCAAGCCGATGTGGCCCGTCGATGCGCGCGAGAAGGTCGAGCTGGAGCGACGCGCCGCCGCGATGCTCGGCGAGGTGACAGCGTGACACCGGGCACGCAACCAGCCGGGGCGAGGCCGTCGATCCGGGGGCGCGCCCTGGTGGCGCTGCTCGGCCTGCTCGCCCGGCTGCCGGAGGCGCCGTTGGTGGCCGCCGCGGACGCCATCGGCGAGCTGTGGTACCGGCTGGCCGCCGATCGACGGGCCCAGGTGCGCGCCAACCTCGGCCGCGTATGCGAGGGATTGGCTGCCTCCGGACGGGGGACGCCGTTTGCGCGCCGGGCCGGGTCGGACCCCGACGCGCTCGAGCGGATGGTTCGGGCCGTGTTCCGCCACGCGACCCGGTACTACCTCGAGGTCGCCCGCGTCGGCGCGTACGATCACGAGACCGCCGTCGCGCGGATCGACGTCGAGACGCCGGACGAGGTGCGCGACGCGCTCGAGCGAGGCCAACCCGTGATGCTGGTCGGGATGCACTTCGGCGCCATCGAGCTGCCGGCGATGGAGGTCTCGCATCGGCTCGGCCACCCGGTGACGGCGCCCATGGAGTCGGTCGACGACCCCGCGCTGCGCCACTGGTTCGAGACGTCCCGGGGCCGCGTCGGCGTGCGGATCGTCCCGATCGCGAACGCCCGGCGCGAGCTGCTCCGCGTGTTGCGCTCGGGCCGGTCGGTCGGCATGGTCGCGGACCGCGACCTCACCCGGGGCGGGATCGAGGTCCCGTTCTTCGGGCACCCCGCCCCGATCCCGGCCGGACCCGCGCTGGTGGCGCTCGAGGCCGGCGTACCGGTCTACGTGGGAGCGGCTCGCCGGGTGGGCGGCGGGCGGTACCGCGGTCGCCTGATCCCCGTCGTGACGCCGACATCGGGCACGCACCGGGAGCGCGTGGTCGCCCTGACGGCCTCCATCGCCACCGCGTTCGAGGCGATCCTCGCCGACGCGCCGGAGCAGTGGTGGGGTTCCTTCCACCCGATCTGGCCGGACCTCGTCACCGCTGCCCGGGGCACCCGGCGTGGCGAGCCGGGAGACCGGCGCGTGACGGGGGACGCGGCGGTGGGACCCGGTCAGGAACGAGCGGGTCGGGCCGACCTCCACGTCCACACGCTTGCCTCGGACGGGACCTCGTCGGTGGCCGAGATCCTCGACCACGCCGAGCGCCTGGGCGATCTCGACGTGATCGGCATTGCGGACCACGAGCGGATCGACGCCGCGCTGGCGGCGCGGGCCATGGCGGCCGATCGCGGGCTCCGCGTCGCGGTGGTCGTGGGCGAGGAGATCAGCACGCGTGGGGGACACCTGCTGGCGCTGTTCCTCGAGCGCCCGGTGCCCGCCCTGCGCAGCCTCCGCTGGTCGATCGAGGCGGTCCACGATCAGGGCGGCCTCGCGATCGCGGCCCATCCGCTCGTCCCGTACCCGCTGTGCGCGCAGGGGTTCGTCCTGCGCCGACTGCTCGACCACGACGACCCGGCCGTCCGGCCCGACGCCATCGAGACGTTCAACCCGACCGCGCTCGGACGCTACCGGCACGGGACGGTGATCCGGTTCGCGACCGAGCACGGCTTGCCCGAGTTCGGCAGCAGCGACGCCCACATCGCCACCGCGATCGCGGCCGCCTGGACGTCCTTCCCGGGTCGCACGCCCGATGACGTGCGGGCGGCGATCGCGGCCGGGACGACCCGCCATCACGGCAGCTTCCACGGCACCGTCGGGCAGCTGGGCGTGTTCGGACGCCAGCTGCGCAAGTACGGTCGCGACGCGCGGGCCGAGGCGGCCGGCAGGCTCCGGCGGGACGGCACCGGCCGCGACCTCGGCTACCCGGGGGGCACGCTCCGCCCGCCGCGCTACCGCCCGGCCGACCACGAGGCGGGGTCGTGAAGATCGGCCTCGTCTCCCCGTACGTCTACCCCCTGCCCGGCGGCGTCACCCAGCACGTCCGATACCTGTACGAGAACCTGCGCCTGCTGGGTCACGACGTCCGGATCCTGACCTCGTCGCACGGCCTCCAGCGGGCGTCCGAGGGCGACGTGATCCGGCTGGGCAAGGGCTTCTCGATGCCGGCCAACGGCTCGGTCGGCACGGTCACCGTGTCCTTCCGCTACAACGCCCAGGTCCGCGAGGTGCTCGACCGGGAGCGGTTCGACATCCTCCATTTTCACGAGCCGTTCGTGCCGTTCCTGTCCCTCGTGCTGCTCCGTGAATCGCGCAGCGTGAACGTGGCGACGTTCCATGCGTATGGCGGGTGGTCGCCGGCCTACGAGTTCGGGAGCCGGACCCTGGGCGGCTACGCCGATCGCCTGCACGGCCGCATCGCCGTGTCGGCCGCGGCACGACACTTCATCGATCGCTTCTTCCCGGGCGACTACAAGGTCATCCCCAACGGCGTCGACGTCGACCGCTTCCAGCGGGCCGTCCCGGTCGCCCGCTGGCAGGACGGCACGCGCAACATCCTGTTCGTCGGGCGCTTCGAGCCGCGCAAGGGCACGCTCGACATGCTCAAGGCCTACCGGGTCCTGCGCAAGACCGGCTGCGACTGCCGGCTGCTCCTGGTCGGTGGCGGACCCCAGGAGCGCGAGGCGCGGCGGTACGTGGCGACGCGGCGGCTGCTCGGGGTGGAGTTCCTGGGCCGGGTGTCGGACGAGGAGAAGGCCCAGCTGTTCCGCACGGCCGACGTGTACGTGTCGCCGGCGACGGGACGCGAGTCGTTCGGGATCGTGCTGCTCGAGGCGATGGCGGCCGGGGCTCCGATCGTGGCCTCGGACATCCACGGCTACAAGGGGGTGGTCCGACGCGGTCGCGAGGCGCTGCTCGTGCCACCGCGCGAGCCGAAGGACGTGGCGGTGGCGGTCGCCCGGCTGCTGCAGGACGGCGCGCTGGCCGAGCGGATGTCGGCGGCCGGCGTCGCACGCGCAGCCGAGTTCAGCTGGGAGCGCGTGACCGCCAAGGTCGACGAGTATTACGGCTTCGTGATCCGGCGCCTGGCGGCCGCCGACCAGCTTCCCCGGGACTTCACGGCAGAGGTTCCCCCGCCCGCGCGGTCCGCGAGCGGCGACGTGCTGCCGGAGATGCGGGCGACGAGGTGACGTGGCACCGGCGGCGGCGGCTCCGGGCTGCGGCGATCATCCGGGCCCACGGACCGCGGGCGGGGCAGGGGCCGGCTACAGGACGCCGGTGACGCCCGTGGCGCTGTCCGATCCGCTCGCCTGCTCGCTCGCCGCTTCCTCGGCAAGCGCCAGCCGCCAGACCCACGCCGCATAGGCGATCACCGCGCAGGCGATGAGCAGGAACGCGATGAACACCGCGAACCAGGGGTCCGCGAACGAGGTCGACCCGGTCCGCTGGGTCGTGTTGACCGAGAACTGGAACGCATACAGGTAGGTCGGCAGCAGGCCCTGGTAGGCGTTCACGAGCGCCGACGGGAGCGGCAGCGCGGCGATGTTCGGGTACAGGATCGCGAACCAGCCAGCGGCAACGGCGACCGTCCCGACCACGAACCGCCGTGCGTCACGGGCCATCAGCAGCTGGAGCGCGATCAGGAGCAGCGGGATCGCGATGACCAGCGCGATGACCTCGGGCACGATGCCGGGCATCGACAGCAGCGGCGTGTCCGATGGCAGCACACGGCTGAGCGCAAGCAGCACCCCGCCACCGATCGCGGTGAGCACCAGCGGCATGAGGTCCGCCAGGGCGAGCGGCCGGCCGTCCGCCCGCGGCCGCCCGAGCTCCGACAGCTGCCGGCCGAGGAGGATCAGCGTGACCACCGCGATCACCACCAGGGCGGCGACCGACGGGGTGACCACGAGGTTGCCCGGGTTCCCGTTGCAGGCGGCGGAATTGGCGTCCACGGCCTCCACGTTGGCCAGCGTGCACAGCGGCAGGCGCAGGATCCAGAGGATCACCGGACCCACCACGGCCACGGCTGCGGCCGCGCGCGCGAGCAGCCAGGTGCGACGCGAAGCGCCATGCCACAGCTCCGCCACGAAGTACGCGAGGGCCATCACGACGAACGGCAGGCTCGTGTAATAGTGGTACTGGAACGCCGGCCGGTCGATGCGCGCCCACGAGATCCACTGCGCGAGGAAGGCGACCAGGATGAGGCCCAGGGCGAGGCTCCGGCGGCGGAACGCCTGGTAGGCGACGAACGCGGTCGCCGGAACCCCGAGCCACCAGATCACCATGTTGCCGGCGTCGTAGATCGAGGCCGCCGTCGAGCTGGCAAAGCCACCCTGGTAGAACCAGACGGGCTTGAGGTTGAACGGCCATGCCCACCACGGCGAGTTGGCCGCGTGCGCCACGGCGAGGTTGTTGTGGTAGTTGTACATCTGGCCCGTCAGGTCGAGCAGGGTCTGGCCCGTGTGACCGGGCGGCCAGCCCGGCCACAGCTGGTGGTTCTCGATGAACGCCCAGGGCAGGTAGGAGATCACGTACACCGCCAGCGGGATCGCGATCAGCGAGCCGATCATCCACGCGATCGGCAGCCCGAGCCCGGACCCCAGCCGCAGCCAGCCCTCCGGCGGGGGCGCGGGTGGCTCGAGCCCCAGGTGGTCCGGGTCGGGCGCGAGACGGCGCGCGTGCGGCCCGATCCCGAGCCGCGCGCCGACCTGGAAGGCCGCGTAGGCCAGCAGCCCGGCGACGACCAGGCCGAACCCGGCCGTCTGCGGGCTGAGCGCCACCGGTCCCAGGGCGATCGAGCTGTCGGCGCGTCCCAGGGCGAGCGCGCCCAGGAACACCAGCAGGCCCAGGACGGGCGGACCACCGATGGCCAGCCACATCTCCTCGTCGGACCAGGCGATCGGGTGGTGGATGGTGACGACCACGGCGGCCAGGGTGAGCATGACCATGATCAGGGTGAACGTCACGTTGCCCGACGCGTCGCTGCCCACCGGCACCGCCATCGCGATCCAGCCGAGCACCGCCGTGAGCCCGACCATCGTGGCGATGAGCAGCAGCCGCCCGAGTGCCGAGCGGGCAAGGATCAGGAGCCCGAGCGCGCCGATCGCGTACGCGGCGACCCACTTCGACGCCAGCCCGAGGCCGAGGAGCACGCCGACCACGGGCATCAGCGTCCAGAACGCCCACCTCGGTCGCCGCTGGTCGATCCACAGCCACGCGAACAGCGCGTAGGCGGCGAGGATGAAGAAGCCCGTGTAGACGTCGTTCATCGCGATCCGGCTCTGGACGAAGAACATCCCGTCGAGCAGCGCGAACAGCCCCGCCAGCACGGCGATCGTGCGCCGCCGGAACAGGATCCGGGTGAGCAGGAACAGCAGCCCCACGGTCAGCGCCCCGAGGATCACGCCCGGCAGGCGCCAGGCGAACGGGTAGTGGCCGACGTCGAGCGACGCCGTAGCCCCCTGGGCGTCGAACACGAGCAGCGCGCCGCGATTGGCGGTGGGGTAGTCCGCATTGTGGTCGAGCGCCCACGCTGAAGGGGTGAACGGCAGGCGGTGGTCGGCGAACACGGTATGGCCGTGCGGCTCGATGACGTAGACCGTCGTCCCGTCGCCGTCGGCCGTATCGCCCATGACCTCGACCAGGCCGGCCGCGTCGTCGAACAGCACCCGCGAGCCGGCGCCCGGCAGGGGCATGGTCAAGCTCACCGTCGGTCCGGAGGTGGCGTCCCGGCCGCTGAGGGCGACGATCGCCACCTGTGGATCGCCGGTCGCCGCATCGGTGGTCGTCGCGTACAGCTGGTTGCCGTCCTCGATCCCGCTGACCATGGCGACCCCTGCCGCCCCACCGGTCAGCGCGACCGATGCGGCGACCGTCGCCGAGGTGGTCACCAGGTCGACGCCGGCGGGGTCGGCCACGGCCAGCACCGGGACGGGGCCGATCGCGATCCCCGGCAGGCTGCCGCCGTCGATCGCGGCCTGCAACGCCGTCCGGACGTCGGTCGTGAGCGGCGCCTCGATCAGCACCTGGTCGGCGTCGGAGCGCCTCAGCGCCGCTTCGTAGCCGGCGGCGTCACCCCCGAGGACGGTCGCGAGCTGTGCGGCCACCGCGGCCGGGTCGGTCACGTCCGGCGGCGTGGCGATGACGGCGTCGCTGCTGCCGGCGGCCGTGAGATCCACGGCACCGGCGATGCCGGTCGCCTCGGCGACCTCGCCCGTGGCCTCGTCGACGATCGCGACCCGCCCGTCGGGGAGCAGTGCCCCCACGTGCTGACCGTCGTCGAACGGCGCGATCCGCGAGATCGCGCCGTCGAGGGTGGCGACCTGGACGGGCTCGACCGGCGCCTGGTCGGGGGCAAAGCCGCCGACGCCGTCGAGGCCGGTCAGGTCGAGGGTCCACAGCCCGCCGGAGTCGGTCCCCACCAGCAGCTCGTCGGTGGCAGCGTCGAAGGCGACGGCATCCGCGCCCGGAACGGGCAGCTCGACGACGAGCTTGCGCGTCGCCAGGTCGTAGGCCATCACGGCCGACCCGGTGACCACCCAGGCCCGCTCGCCGTCCCGCGCGGCCGGGCTCTGCGGATCCGGGCGACGCGGCTCGACGGCAGCGTCGAGCACGGGCGTGCCCAGCTGGCTGCTGGCGGCGACGTCGTGCCCGGCGAACAGCACGATCCCCGCGGCGATCGCGTACTTGGCCAGGTGCGGATGCGTCCACTCGTAGATTTCGTGCTCGAGCCCGTAGCGCCAGTCCTGCAGGAACTCGGCCGCGGTCCGGGCGTGGTACACCTCGTCGAAGTGCATCCGGGCCGGCTCGGCGAGGCGGAACGTCCGCAGGCACAGGGCCGCGACCACGAGCACGATCAGCAGCCACAGGTCCAGGCGGTCGAGGTGGCCCCTGCCCTCGCGTGCGAGGGTGGCCGTCCGGTCGGGCCGGACCGGCGTGTCGGTGATCCGGGCCCGGAGCCAGGCGAGCAGGCCGAGGTCCGACCACGACGGTCGATCGAACCAGGCGGGCACGAGCGATCCGGCCGCCGGCCGGGCTGCCGGAGGGCCGGTGGTCGAGCCCGGGCGAGCGTCGCCCCCGCCGGCGGCCTGCGGCGCCAGGACCCGCTGGTGAACTGCCCAGCCGTCGCCGGCGGGCTCGACCGAGCGCCCGTCCTCGAGCTCCGCCTCGAGCCCGTGACGCGCGCCGCCCCGGAGCTGGACGAGGATCCACGCCAGCACGAGCGTGTGCAGGACGGCGATCACCGCGACGCCCCAGAACGAGCGGATCGTCCCGCCGATGCCGAACCAGTCCGAGACGCCCGGATTGTCGGGATAGATCGTGGTCAGGACGACGTACATGTTGAGGAATGTCGCCACGGACGCCAGCAGGTAGGCGATCCGCCAGCGCCATGAGAAGGCGATCAGGATCGCGGCCAGCCCGAACAGCGGGAACAGGTACCGCTCGTGGACCCGGGTGGGCACGGCGAAGAAGGCGATCGCGAGGGCGCACACGCCGACCAGGATCGTCAGCCGGTCGGGTCGCCGGGCGACCAGCAGCGACACGACCAGGGCGAGACCGAGCAGCAGGGCCGCCCCGACCAGGCCGGCCGGCAACGGGCCCAGCGCGGCCCAGCTCGAGGCGTCCGGCACCGGCGCGTCATAGCTCCACAGGCCGCTGGAGGCCATGCTCCGGCCGTCGACCGGGAACAGCGCCCACAGGTTGTACGCGTTGACCGAGACGTAGGGATACGTCGCCGCCGTGCTGAGCACCAGCCGGAGCAGGGACGAGTCGAGGAACGGCGCCGTCCCGCTGATCGAGATCACCGAGAGCCCGAACGGGGCGGCGATCACCACGGCGGTGAGGAACCCCACGACACCGGTGGTCAGGATCCGGATGGGACCCGTGATCCGCCGTTCCCAGCCGAGCCCCGACGGCTCCGGCGCTCGCTCGCTCCCGAAGCCGCCGTCCGGCCACAGGGCGCGCCGGATGGTGACCACGGCGATGATCGGGACGAGGATCGCGAGCTGCGGCTTGATCAGGGCGGCGACCACCGCCAGGATGGCCGCCCGCTCGGTGCGGTTCCGCCACAGCTCCCGCACGGCGAGCAGCAGGAACACCGTCCCGAAGCTGTCGACCTGGCCCCAGATCACCGAATCGAACCAGCTGATCGGGTTGAAGATGACCACCGCGCCCGCCAGCCAGGATCGCCGCTCCGAGACGCCGAGGTCGCGGGCCATCAGGTAGACGACGATGCCCAGGGCCACGTCGGTGAGGATGGCCGGCAGCTTGATCAGGTCGGCCACGCCGCCCAGCCAGCCGCCGACGATGCCCACCGGCCACAGCGCGTACAGGTAGCCCGGGGTGTAGTCGGCATACGAGGCGTTCGCATAGAAGCCCGAGGGCCCGTACTGCGCGAGCACGTTCGCCCAGTACCGGAACAGCCCGAGATCGGCGTCGAACCCGGATCCGCGAAGTCCTTCGATGCCGTATGCCATGATCAGCCGGAACACCAGGCCGATCAGGGCGAGGACCAGGATCTGCCGGCCGATGCCTCGCCCGGGGGCGCCGTCCGTCGTCGTCTCCCGGCCGGGCGCGCCCGAACCAGAAGCGGTCACGGGGAGCCTCCTACGCAGCGGTGAAGGTGGAGCGGAGTATAGCCGAGGGCCCCGTCGCGGCCCCGTTGCAGCCACAGGCGCCCGGCCGCTTCGCGACGCTCGTCGTGGGGCTGGCGCTGACCATGGCCGCGCTCGCCCTGTACGCCCTGTCAAACCCAGAGCATTTCAACCTCTACAACCACTTCGTGTGGCAGGCGGATGCGTTCCTTCACGGCCGCGCCTGGTTCCCCTACCCGGTCCACGGCGACGCCGGCCAGCCGTCGAACTGGTACTTCCAGGACGTCTACCCGCTGACCGACGCCTCCGGGGCGCCCACCGGGCGGGTGCTGATCCCGTTCCCGCCGCTGCCGGCCGTCGTCCTGCTGCCGTTCGTGGCGGCGTACGGACTGCTCACCGACCAGGAGGCGATCGCGATCGCGATCGCCGCCGTCGGGGTCGGCATGGCGTGGTGGTCGCTCGGTGGCCTGCGGGTCGGGCTCCGCATCCGAGCCCTGGCGACCGGCGTGTTCGCCACCGGCACGGTCTGGTGGTGGGCGGCCGCCGTGGGCAGCACCTGGTATCTCGCCCATCTCGTGGCCGTGGTACCCGCGCTGGCGGCGGTGGGCGTTGCGCTGCGTGCCGACCGGCGGGCCGAGCTGGACGAGGACGGGGAGCCGGACGCTGGCGGGGACGACCTCGCGCGCGCGGGGCCGGCACCGGCGACCCCTCCGACCGAGCTGCCGGGCCGCCGGTCGTGGCGGGACGCCGTCTGGCCGCTCGATCGATCACAGGTGGTGGCCGGTCTGTTGCTGGGGATCGCCGCCACGGCTCGGTTGCCGCTCGTGTTCGCGGCCCCATTCTTCATGTTCGTGGGCGGTGGCGGGTCGGCTCTGCGGCGAACCATCGCCACCGGCGTCGGTGGTGTGCTGCCGGTCGGGGTGCTGCTGCTGTACACGTGGCTCACCACGGGCTCCGTCATCCACCCCGGGTACGACTACCAGTACCGGCTCGAGGCGTTCGGCTACCCGACGCTCGGCTACCACCTCGACTGGGCGGTCGAGGACGTGCGCTACATCCCCCACAACCTGGGCATCCTGCTCGGCTCGCTCCCGGTCTTCGCGCCCGACGTCAAGCCCGATACGCTCGGCGCCAGCGCACCCGTCGCGCTGTGCACGGCGCCCGGTGCGACGCGCGGGCTGTTCGATCCCGACTGCCCGCTCGCGATGCCCGTCGATACCGGCACCAGCATCCTGCTCAGCGCGCCCGGCCTCCTGCTCGCGCTCGTCGCCGTCCGGCGTCGGCCCGGGGCGCGACTGGTCTCGGGGAGCGTCCTCGCGGTGCTCGTGATCGCAACCTTCAACCTGGCTCACTTCAGCCAGGGCTGGGTCCAATGGGGATACCGCTTCTCGCTCGACTTCGTCCCCTTCCTGCTGCCCCTGGTCGCGCTGGGGGCGATGCGCACGACCCGCCCGGGCAGCGCGCCGGGTGGCCGGCCGACCCGGACGGCCGTGGGGCTGCTGGTCGCGGGCGCGGTCGTCAACCTGTGGGGCGTGACCTGGGGGCAGCTGCTTGGCTGGTAGCGCGCCCCGGCTCGGGCGGGTTGACCGGACCCTGCTCGCCACCGTGGCGACGCCGATGGCCGCCCTCGTCGTCTACCGCCTCACGCTGCTGCCCGGGCTCGGGATCTGGGACACCGCCGAGGCGCAGACCGTGCTGCCGCTGATGGGCACGCTGCACCCGACGGGGTTCCCCGCCTACGTCGTGCTGGGCTGGCTCGCGTCGATCCTGCTGGAGCCGTTCGGGTCGCCGGCCCTCCGGATCAACCTCCTGTCGGCAGTGCTCGTCTCCCTCTCGGTCGCGGCGCTGATGGTGACGCTTCGCCGGCTCGGGACCGGCGTGATCGTCTCCATCGGGGTCGCTGCGGGCTTCGCCCTCACCCCGATCGTGTGGCGGATCGCCCTCGCGGCCGACGTGCATGCGCTCCACCTCGCCCTGCTGGGCTTGCTCGTCCCCTGCCTCCTGCGCTGGGCGTCGCTCGTCGACGCCTGGCGCGCCCACCCGGATCGCCGGAGCCGGGCGCGCGCGGACCGTGCCCTCGTCCTCGCCGCGGCGCTGTTCGGGGTCTCCCTCGCCAACCACGCGCTGACCGTCCTCCTGGCGCCGGCGGTGGCCTGGTTCGTCCTCGCGGTCGAGCCGGATGCCGCGCGCCGGCGGCGGCTGGTCGCCGCCGCGCTGGCTGCCTGCCTCGGAGTCGCGGCGCTGCTGTACCTCGAGCTGCCGCTCCGGGCGGGCCCGTTCCGGGCACCGATCGTGTACGGCCACCCGGAGACGCCGGTCGGGTTCCTGGAGGTCGTCCTCGCCCGCCAGTTCCAGGGTGACGCCGTCGGGCTGCTGGTCGATCCGGTGGGCCGGCTGGGGTCGCTCGTCTCCCTCGCGCTCGAGCAGCTCGGGCCGCTGGCCGTCCTGGTCCCGGTCGGGCTCGCGGTGACCATCGCGCGTCATCCACGGTACGCACGCCTGTCCGGGCTTGCCGCGGGCCTGACCTGCCTGTTCGCGGCGTCCTACGACAACGCGGACATCGGCCGCTACTACCTGGGGCCTGCGTTCTTCGCCTGGTCATGGCTGGCCATCCTCGCCGCCGAGCTCGAGGGGGTGGTGGCCGCGCGCCTGGCGCACCGGCCCGTTCGAGCGCCGCGCAGCATCCGGCCGGTGCCGGGCGAACGCGGCCGGCGGGCGGCCGTCGCGCTGGTCATGGTGGCCGCCCTGCTCGTCCCGACGGTGGCCGGCCTCCAGGACCGCTGGCAGCGGATCGACGCCTCGAAGGTCACCTGGCCCTCGACCTGGCTCGATGAGGCGCTGACCGTGATCGAGCCGGACGCGGTGGTCGTGTCGTGGTGGTCCTACTCGACACCCCTGTGGTACGGCACCCTGGTCGAGGGTCGCCGGCCGGACCTGTCGATCGTGGACGACCGGACGCGGGTCGACGACGACCTCGGCAGCGTCACGGACGTGATCGAGGCCAACATCGACATCCGCCCCGTCTACGTCATCCGGTCGCAGGCAGCCGACCTGCAGGCGCTCGAGGCGCAGTTCACGCTCGTCCCCGTCGAGGGCCCGGCTACCCTGTATCGGGTGACCGGCCGCCAGGAGACCCAACGATGACCGAACCAGCGCCGCCCGACGACGACCCCGGGCCCGGCGGCCCCGGCTCCGGCCCCGGCGAGCGCACGCCGCCGCCCGCCAGGCTCGCGCGCCTCTCGTACTTCTTTCCGGCCCACAACGAGGAGGCCAACCTCGAGGGGCTCGTCCTGGAGGCGCTGGAGGCGCTGCCGTCGATCGCCGAGACGTTCGAGATCATCGCCGTCGACGACGGCTCGCGCGACCGGACGCCGGAGATCGCCGACCGCCTGGCCGCCGAGCACCCGGACGTGGTGCGGGTCGTCCACCACGACGTGAACCGGGGCTACGGCGGCGCGCTGCGATCCGGGTTCGAGGCCGCGCGCTACGAGCTGCTCGCGTTCACCGACGGCGATCGCCAGTTCCGGGTCGCCGACCTGGGCCGGCTGTCGGCCCGCCTGGCGGCGCCCGACCGGCCCGACGCCGTCGTCGGCTTCCGGATCCGGCGTGCCGACCCGATGGTGCGGGTCGTCTACGCTCGAACCTACAAGCTCGCCAACCGGATCCTGTTCGGCCTGCGCGTGCGTGACGTCGACTGTGCCTGCAAGCTGTTCCGCCGGGCGGCGCTCGAGGGCATCCGGGTCGAGTCGGGCGGCGCATTCTTCTCGGCCGAGCTCCTGGTCAAGACCCGGGCGGCCGGACGGTCGGTGGTCGAGGTCGGTGTGCCCCACTATCCACGGACGGCCGGCTCACCCACGGGCGCCAGGCCGTCGGTGATCTGGCGGGCCGTCAAGGACTTCTGGGGGCTCCGGCTGCGGCTGTGGGCGAACCATGACCGGGCGATGCGCCGCGGGCGCCCGATCCTGGGGACGGACGTCGAACGCGAGGCCGGCTGAGGCACCGCCGACGAGCGGGCTCGCCGCTAGCTCGAGGAGCCGCCGCCCCGTTGATCGCCCTCGACGTCGAGCGAGTTCACGAACTCGCGGAAGATGTCCAGGCGGGTGGGGTCGATCACCTCGTCGGTCGTCTCGAGCGACGCGCCCGCCGCCCGGCGCCGGCGGGCCGCCCGGCGCTCGGGATCGTCGTCGGCGCCCTCCTCGTCCTCGTCGTCCTCGTCGGGCTGCGTGGCCGCGCGATCGAGGACATCCTCGGTGGCGAAGATGGGCGTGGCCAGCCGAACCGCGAGCGCGATCGCGTCGGACGGCCGGGCGTCGATGTCGCGCGGGCCGTCGGGGGTCGCCAGCATCAGGCGGGCATGGAAGGTCTCTTCGGTGAGGTCGGTGATCACGATCCGGCTCACGCTCGCGTGGAGCTCCCCGAGCACGGTCGCCAGCAGGTCGTGGGTCAGCGGGCGCTCGGGCGTCAGGCCCTGGAGCTTCATCGCGATGGCGCTGGCCTCCCAGGGGCCGACCCAGATCATCAGCAGCCGTCCGCGTCCGGACTCGCGCAGGACCAGGACGTGGCGCCCCGTCGGCATGTGCACCCGGACGCTCTCGACGATCATCTCGGTCTCGTTGGCACCACCTGGGTCCATGAGCCGATTATCCCACGCGCCCCGTTGACGGGCATCCGTGCGGGCAGGCTGGTGCGAAGGGAGCACGCCCGATGAGGCGGGTCAGCCGCTCGGCTTCCGGGTTGCCCTGGGCTTCGGCCTGGGGGTCACCTTCGGCTTGTGGGTCGGCGTCGGCCGTGGCGTGGCCGTGGGGCCGGGTGACGGCGACGCGGACTGCGCGTCGGGCACGGCCTGCAGGAGGCTGCTGTGGAGACCCGTGCTCGAGATCCACCACAGCGTCGTCGGCGCGTCTGCCTCCGCGAGGGGCAGGACGACCATCCCCCGCAGGTCGGACCAGGCGTCGTCACCACCCGCCGGCTGGTACTGCTCGATGTACTTTCCGTTCGCCTTGTTGAAGGCCACGATGCGGTGGTTGACGGCATCGTACGCGTACAGCGCCCCGGTGCCCCGGCTGGGATTGCCGTCCGCGCCGACCGGTGACGCCAGCATCGTGTACCGGGAGGTGGGACGGAGGCTGGTGTCCTCGGGGAGCTGGGGCTGCCAGCCCGCCGCGGGGATCACCCTGGCCACCTCGCCGTTCTCGGCGACGTAGATGTCGCCATCGATCAGCAGGTCCGTGATGCCGTCGACGGCGCGGTCCGTCGGCAGCCGCGGCGTGGGCTTGCTGTAGTAGCCGGAGCCGTCGGCGGCCGGGTCCAGGACCATGATGTTCTGCTCGGAGGGGTCGACCAGGTAGAGCTTGTAGAGCGCCGCCCCGTAGTTGGCGACGAACGTGTCGAACGCCAGGATGTCGTTGCCCCATGAGGCCGAGCCCTTGACGGTGATCTTCACCAGGGTGCCCTTGCCGTTCGCGTTCGTGGGCCGCCATCGCCAGAGGTCGTTCTTGCTGTCGAGGATGAGGACGTCGGGCCCGCCGATCGCGATCAGCTTGGGGTCGGCAACCTTGCCGGAGGCGGTCTTCTGGCCGGCCTTGAAGACCGCCGCCGCCGACTTCCTGGCCAGGTCGATGCGCCACACGGTCTTGTTCCTGGTGTCGAGCACGTACGGGGCACCGTCGGAGCCACGGACGACCGCCGTGAGCTCAACGGGCGTGTCCGCCGGGAAGGTGAACAGCGGCGAGCTGGCGACGTCGACGACGCCGTACAGGCGGTCCAGGCCGGCCAGCGCCTGGGCCCGCAGCGGCTCGATCTGGGCGAGCGGATAGCCGTCCCGCTGCGCCTCGTCGAGCTTCTGATAGGCGGTGTTGAGGAGGTCGAGCGCCCGGCCGCGGTCGTTCGCGATCAGGTCGACGCCGGGTCCGGTGACCTGGGCGAGGGCGTCCTGCGCGTCCTGGAACGCGCGCTCGGCGGCGGTGAACGACGGGATGGCGTCGAGCGCCGGTCGCTGACCGCCCATCGCGTACACGCCGAGTGCGAGCCCGCCGCCGACGACGATGAGCGCGAGGGCGGCGACCGCCGCGCGCCGCTGGGTCTCGAGACGCGACGAGGTCGTGGTCACGCGGCGCGCCCCGGGCGCCCGGCGTGGCAGGAGGTCCTGGAGCCGCCAGACGGCACGCTGGAGCCCGTTGCCCGCGGCGCTCCTCGCCCGGGTCGCCCCGGCCCCGATCGCCGCCGCCCCGGCCGTCACCGAGTCGGCCAGCGGGATCGGCGACCGGTCGGGGGCACCGGCCAGCGGCTCGTCGGGGCGCACGGGCACCAGCGTCCGCGACCGATGCGTCATCGAGACCTCGGTCGCCTCGAACGCCACCGCGCCGTCGCTGCCGCTGCCCTCGGCGGCGGCGAACAGCGCATGCAGGTGCTCGATCGCCGACTGCGGGTGGAGCGTGACCAGGGCGTCCTTGAGCGCATCGGTGCCGACCCGGGCGACCACGTTGGCCGACACGAGGCACAGGCAGTCACCGACGGACAGCTCGCCGCGCCAGACCTCCGGTGCCAGCTCGTCGGTCGGGAGCCCGCGGTCGCGGTTGGGGTCGGGCAGCGTCGAGAGCCGGGCCTGGCGGATCAGGTAGGCCTCGGCGGGTCCGAGCGTCGCCACGTACAGCTCACGCCCGCGGACGACGGCGACGGCGACGCCCACGGGTCCGGTGCCGTCCGCCTGGTGCCCCAGCCCGTACCGGTCGCGCTGGTGGGCGAGCCGCTTGTTGGCGACGTCGATCACCTTGACCAGGCACTGCCGGATGCCGGCCGACTCGTCGTAGTAGTACTCGTTGCGGATCGTGTCCGCCACCATCCGCGTCGCCTCGCGCGATCGGTTGCCCGGCTGGCGGCTGGTGACGAGGAGGTACAGGTTGCCCTTGGTCCGGCCGACCGAGCCGACGGACGGCTCGACGACGAGGCTGGTGTCGGGCGAGTCGGGGAGCTGGTCCTGCTCGGTGACGGCACCGAGCTTCAGCTGAAGGCGGGAAGCCAAGCCGCGTTCCTCGTGGTCGGAAGCTCACGTGAGCGACGTGGCCCGGGGCCGTCGGGTGACGCGACGATCCCGGGCGCCTGCGGGAGGCGCTCCTGGGGAGGCCCCTGCGGGGAGACGGATTATACGCGGGGGTCCCGTCGCGCCCGCCGTGGCGCGTCAGGACCCGACGACGACGCGCAGGAAGCGGACGCGCGCTCCACCCGGGGCCGCGGCGAACGCCTCCAGCAGCTCGAGGGCCCGCATCCGGAGCTCCGCGGCCACGATCGGCTCCGTGGCAGCCACCACGACGGCGTCGGGCTCGAGCCGCACCAGCCGGCAGCTCCCGACGGCGGGTGGCACGCGCTCCGCGACGAGCGCATCCCAGGTCGTGATCGCTCGCGCCAGCCGGAGCTCGGACTCGAGACCGAGGGCCCGGGCCGCTTCCGGGAGCAGGTCGCCCACGCGGTCGGGTCGCCGGCGGCGGCCCGCTGCCTCGCGGTCGCGGGACGGCCGCTCCGGTTGCTCGTCGCCCGGCGGACGGCTCACTCGCCGCGCTCCATCGCCGACACCCCGTCGGAGCCGATCGTGACCGCCCACGCGGTGCCCACCGAACGCAGCGCGGGATCGAGATCCTCGAGCGTGGTCGTCGTCACGAATGCCTGGGGCAGGTTGGCGATCCTGCGGACGAGGTGCCCGCGGCGCTCGGGATCGAGCTCCGAGAACACGTCGTCGAGCAGCAGCAGCGGGGGGCGGCCATCGAGCTCGGTCAGGAGGTCCAGCTCCGCGAGCTTGAAGGCCAGGATCGCCGTCCGCTGCTGGCCGCGGGATGCGAACGACGCCAGAGGGCGGCCGTCGAGCTCGAACACGATGTCATCCCGGTGTGGCCCGATCAGCGTCGTGCCGTTCCAGATCTCCTTGTCCGCGGTCTCGGCCAGCCGCCGCTCGAGCGCGTCACGTGCCGACTCGCCGGGGAGCTGCGGGGCGTTGGTCGCGTACCGCAGCGTCAGCCGACCGCTCGCCGCCTCGTCGGGGGCGATCTCCGCGTGGGCGGCCGCGAGCGGACCTGCCACGGCCTCCAGCAGCCGGCGACGCTCCTCTCGCACCGCGGCACCCGCCTCGAGGAGCGTTGCATCCCAGAACCGGAGCTCCTGGCGAGATGCCTGCTCCTCGCGGATCAGCCGCAGCAGGCCGTTGCGCTGCTGGAGCGCCCGGCCGTACGTGGCCAGGTCGCGCGGGTAGGCCGCCGACCGCTGGCCGGCCAGGCGGTCGATCCCCTCCCGCCGGAGCGACGGGGATCCGGCGACGAGGAGCATCTCCTCGGGGGCGAACATGACGGTCCGAAGCACCCCGGCAAGCGAAGCGGCGCGGCGCGACACCCCGTTGACCCGGATGCGCTTGCGCGCCCCGCCCGACGGCGTCCGGACGAGGCCGACCTCGACCGCGTCGCGCTGCTCCGGCGCGTCGTCCTCCCGCCCGATCCGCGCCTCGATGCGGGCGAGCTCGGCGCCCCAGCGCACCAGCTCGCCGTCGACGGACGTCCGGTGCGACCGCCCCCAGGCCGCCAGCACGATCGCCTCGAGCAGGCTCGTCTTGCCCGTGGCGTTGGCGCCCCACACGAGCTGCGGGCCGGTGGAGAACACGACGTCAAGGGTCGCGTAGCCGCGCAGGTCGCGGATCGTAAGGCCCCGCAGGATCGGCAGGTCCCGCGCCCGCGCGTCCGTCAGGAGGTGGTCCGCACCGGCATGACGACGTGCACGTAGGCGTCGTCGCCCACCGGACGGAACACGCCCGGCGACAACGGTCCGTTGAGCTCGAGCGCGAAACGATCGGCGTCCACGTTGGCCAGCACGTCGTTGAGGTACCGGGCATTGAACGCGATGGTGGTCGCGTCCCCCTCGACCGTCGCCTCGACCTCGCCCGTGTAGTCGCCGACCTCGGCGGTCGCCGTCACCGTCACGCCGGCCGCCTCGCCGCCGACCTGGAGCTTGACGATGTTGGCCGACGAGCTTGCGATCAGGGCCGCGGGCCGGACGGCGCGGAGCAGCTCCTCGCGATCGAGCTCCGCCCGGGTCGCGTGGGACGCCGGGATCACCGTCTGGTAGTTGGGGAACTGGCCGTCGATGAGCCGTGACACGAGGTCGACGCCGTCGAGATGGAACAGGACCTGGTTGCGGGCCTGGGCGAGCACCAGGTCGACCGGGTCGTCGGTGTCGGCCAGCACCCGGCCGAGCTCGGCCAGGGCGCGTGCGGGGATCACCACCGCGGCGGCCTCCACCGGGTCGAGGATGTCGATCGTCCGGACGGCGATCCGGTAGTTGTCAGCAGCGGCCAGGGTCAGGCGGCTGCCCTCGAACCGGGCGAGCACGCCGGTCAGGATCGGCCGGGCCTCGTCGCTCGCCGCCGCGAACGTGGTCTCATCGAGCGCGCGCTTGAGCACCTTCTGGGCGACGCGCGTGGTGGGCCGCTCACCGGCCGTCTGGATGGCCGGGAACTCGTCGGCGTCGATGCCCTTGATGTGGGTCGCGAACCGGCCGCATCGCAGGTGCAGCGTGTCGGCACCCTGGAGCTCGAGGTCGACCCGCTCCGCGGCCGGCAGCGATCCCACGAGATCGGCGAGCAGCCGCGCCGGGACCGTGGTTGCGCCATCCGTGTCGATCTTGCCCGGCACCCAGTAGGTGATCCCGATCTCGAGGTTGGTGGCGGTCAGCTTGAGCCCGGCGTCCTCCGTCCGGAGCAGGACGTTGGCCAGCACGGGCAGCGTGCTTCGGCTGGAGACGGCTCGCGAGACGACCGAGAGGCCGCGCGAGAGGTTCTCCTGCATCACCGAGAGTTTCACGTGGGCGGTTCTCCAGCAGCTGTCGGGCACCGAGCCTCGAAGGGCTTCGTCGAGTCGTCAGGCGGGGCGCGTGGAGCCTGGCACCGGCGATCGGTCGGGTTGGTGGAATGATCGTCTTATCTTCTCATCCCGTCATCATCATCATCATGCCGTGGAGACAGGGGACGGGGGTGTTCGGGCGTGCGGGCCGCTGCTGGGGACGACCGGGTCCGGGCCGTCGACGGCGAGCACCCCGGCGAGGATCGGGTTGAGGACGCCATGTTGATGGAACCGGCCCGGGCGTGATCGGGCCGGTCACGACGACGCCGGAGGCCCCGATTCTCCACGACGGGACCCACCAGGAACGGCGCCTGGTCGACCGTGCGCGGCCGGTCGTCCACCGGTTGTCCCCAGCGCGCCGGGCCGGCCAGGACCGGCCGGCAGCCACCACGCGCGGCCCCGGGGTCGGTCGCACGATGGCGATCGATGGAGCGAGGCGGACGCCCGGTGCGCCGGCCGTCACTCGGAGTAGATCAGCTCCCGAACCGCCGCGACCTCGCGACGCATCTCGTCGTTGACCTGCATCTCGCGGTTGATCTTGTCGCATGCGTGGAGCACCGTCGAGTGGTCACGCCCGCCAAGCTCCGCGCCGATCCTGAGCAGGGAGACGTCGGTCTCCTCGCGCATCAGGAACATCGCGATCTGCCGAGGGACCACGATGCTCTTCTCGCGCTTCTGACCGCGCAGCGCATCCATCCCCACGCCGTAGTAGTCCGAGACCGCCTGCGCGATGCGCTCCGGCGTCACCTGGCGCTTCTTCGGGTTGTAGAGCACGTTGCTGAGCACGGCCTGGGCGAGCTCGATCGAGATCGGCATGGCACCCATCGAGGCGTAGGCGACGATCCGGTTGAGCGCCCCCTCGAGCTCGCGGATGTTCGACACCACCTTGCGGGCGATGAACTCCATCACGTCCGAGGTGATCGGGGTCCCCTGCTCCTCCGCCTTGGCGCGCAGGATCGCGATCCGCGTCTCGAGGTCGGGCGCCGTGAGGTCGGCGATGAGGCCCCATTCGAACCGGCTCCGCAGGCGCTCCTCGAGCGTCAGGATCCCCTTGGGCGGCCGATCGGACGAGAGCACGATCTGCTTGCCGTCCTCGTGGATCGCGTTGAACGTGTGGAAGAACTCCTCCTGCGTGCGCTCCTTGTCCGCGATGAACTGGATGTCGTCGATCAGCAGCAGGTCGATCCGGCGGTAGCGGGCACGGAACTCGTCGATCTTGCCCTGCTGGATCGAGGTGATGAACTCGTTGGTGAACTTCTCGGAGGTGGCGTAGACCACGCGCTTGCGCGGGAACTTCGCGACCACCGCGTTGCCGATCGCGTGCATCAGGTGGGTCTTGCCGAGACCGACGCCGCCGTACAGGAACAGCGGGTTGTAGGCGTGGCCGGGGCGCTCCGCGACCGACAGCGACGCCGCGTGGGCGAGCCGGTTGGCCGAGCCCACGATGAAGTTGGCGAAGGTGTACCGCGGGTTGAGGTTGGTCGCCCCGCCACCGGCACCCTCGGGTGCACCCACGCGGGTGGGCTCCACCCGGACGGGCGGCGCCGTGGCCGTGGCGGCCTGGGCGTCGCCGTCGCTGGTGACGACGAACTCGACCTGCACGCTGTAGCCGACGACGCGGGCCAGCGTCTGGGAGATCAGCGATCGGTACCGCGTCTCGAGCCAGTCCTTCGCGAATCCGTTGGGGACCGCGATCCGGAACCGCTGGTCGTCGACGTCGACGAGGTGCGTCTCACGGAGCCAGGTCTCATAGTTCGCGGGAGACAGGGACACCTGGAGCTCTCCAAGCGCCGCGCGCCAGACCTGCTTCGCGTCCATACGTGCGATGGGGTTTCCTGGAGCTGTCGAGGGCTGCGATGGGTAACGCCGACCGCGGCAAGCCTGTTCGAGGAGACGCCACGCCATTCGTGACGAGCGATCCAGCCGGTCGAGGACGGGCCGACGGAGCTTCCCCTTCGAGGGCCTCCCGCGGCGTCCCGGCGCCTGAGGCCCGTGAACGATACACCGGCCCTCGGTGGGGTCGCAAGGTGATTTCGGCATACTCCCATGGGGTATCGTGCGGGATCGTCCGTCCGGGCCGTACCGGACACCCGCGACCGCCGCGCGGCAGGGCGCCGCGCGTTTGACACCCCTTCTCCGCGGGCCATATCATCCCGTGCGACGAACACGCGCCGTCGCGCTTTCTTGGCGCTCGGCGCGTTTGCGTGCCTCCAGGAGTCGGAGCTTCCGGGTCCAAGGCTGGATGGAGAGGATCACGGACAGTCCCGATGGGCAAGCCGACGTTTCAGCCCAAGAAGCGGCATCGCGCCAAGGAGCACGGTTTCCGCGCCCGCATGAAGACAGCGGGCGGCCGGCGCGTGATCGCCTCGCGGCGCGCGAAGGGCCGGAAGCTGCTCACCGCCTGACCGAGGGCCGCAGTCACAACCCGCCGCGGCTCGTCATGCTTTCCCGCCCGGGCGAGTTCGCCAGGCTGGCGGAGGGAGGCGTCACCCGGACGCACCCGCTGCTGGTCGGGAGGTTCTTCCGGACAGGCCTCGATCACACCCGGTTCGGGCTCGCGACCGGCAAGCGGCTCGGGGGAGCCGTGATCCGGAACCGCGTCCGGCGTCGGATCCGCGAGGTGCTCAGGGTGATGGCGCCCTCGTTCCAGCCCGGCTGGGACGTCCTCATCATCGCCCGGCCCGCGCTCGTCAACGCCGACCACGACGCACTGGTCGGGGCATTGCGCCGGGTCCTCCGTTCGGGGGGCGTGCTCGGAGGTCAGTCGAAGCCGTGAAACGACCCGGGGTATCGATCGGGGTGGCGCTGATCCACCTGTACCGGATCGTGTTCGCCTGGCTGCCCAACAGCTGCCGGTTCGAGCCTACCTGCTCGCGCTACACGGAGCAGGCAATCCAGAAGTACGGGCTGCTGCGGGGCAGCTGGATGGGCGCCAGGCGGATCGGCCGCTGCCATCCCTGGAACCCCGGCGGCTACGACCCCGTCCGCTGAACGCCACGAGAACGAGAACGGACCGCGTGACCCGCTCCAAGCGCCTGCTCGTCCGGCTTGCACCCATCCTGCTGCTGGCGGCTGTCGTGCTCCTGGTGGCAGCCTGCGTCCCGGCCGGCTCCACCCCGTCGGGTGGCTCGCCCACGCCGACGCCGACCCACAGCCAGGCGCCCCTGACGCCTGCTGCCGCGGGCGCCAACCCGGTCGAGCTGCTCGCCTGGCTGTTCAACCCGATCTTCCAGGTGCTGTTCATCGGCCTGGTGTTCCTCAAGCAGGTGACGGGCAACATCGTGGTCGCGATCCTGCTGCTCACGGTCGCGCTCCGGGTGCTGGTCATCCCGCTCTACCGGCGCCAGCTCACCTCGACGCGGCGGATGCAGCTCGTGCAGCCGGAGGTCAAGGAGCTCCAGCGCAAGTACAAGGGCGACCGGGTCAAGCAGCAGGCCGCCGTGTCCGAGTTCTACAAGCAGCGCGGGATCAGCCAGGCGGGCGGCTGCCTGCCCAGCCTGCTGACGATGGGCCTGCTGATCCCGATGTACTCGGTGTTCAGCCAGGGCCTGACCAACTTCGACCCGAGCGCGATGTGGCACGTGTTCGGGCTCAACCTGTTCCCCGACCTCGTGTGCCAGGCAGCGCCGGCGTTCAACCCGGTCACCGGGCACGTCACCAACGCCTGCCTCGAGCCGTTCGCATTTGGCATCAACTGGGGCATCCCCGAGCCGGATACCACGGGGCTCAAGGTCGCCGGGTTCGGGCTCAGCATCCTGGCGCTGATGTCGTCGCTGGTCCAGCTGGTGGCCTCGCGGATGACGCTGCCGCCGCCCGATCCACGCACCGCCGACGACCAGAACACGAAGGTCCAGCGCCAGATGGCCTACTTCCTGCCGCTGATCTCCATCGTCTACGGCGGGTTCCTGCCCGCCGGCCTGTTCCTGTACTGGATCGCATCGACCGTGATCCAGATCATCCAGCAGTACTTCGTGATCGGCTGGGGCGGCATGTTCCCGCTGTTCGGCTGGTATCCCGAGTTCGCGCGCAACCACACGCCGCGCTTCCCGGTCCAGCTGCCGGCGCCCAGGCCGCCCGCGCCCGGCCAGCCAACCGGCGGGGCGCAGCGTTCAAAGACCGTCGAACGCGACCTGTCGGCGCGCTCGACGATCCGCCCAAACCGATCCCGCAGCGGCCGACGAGGGAGACGACGCTGACATGAGCGAGTACCAGGAATTCACGGGCAAGTCGGTCGAGGAGGCCATCAAGGCCGCCTGCGACGCGTTCGGCGTCGGCCTGGCCGACCTCGACTTCGAGATCCTCACGTCGGGCAGCCGCGGCGTGCTCGGCATGGGCGCCGAGCCGGCCCGCATCGTGGCGGCACCGCGCAGCGCGCTCGGCGGCGCCGCCCCCAAGCGCGAGGCGGCCGAATTCGACGCCGCTGCCGGCCCCCCGGCCGCGCGAGGAGCGTGGGTTCGATCGCGACCGCGACCGCGACCGCGGTCGGGGCGACCGCGGCGCCAGGCCGGGCCCCGGCCGGGACCAGGGCCGCGGTGGCTATGAGCGCGACCGTGCGCCGCGCCCCGATGACCGTCCGCCGCGAGCCGATGCTGGGCGCGGCGACCGCGAGCGTGGTCCGCGACACGAGCGGCCGCGACGCGACGAGCGGCCGGCCCTTGGCGGCTCGGAGCTGTCGCCGGGCGAGGTCGCCCAGGTGACGACCGCGCGCGGATCCCTGGCGATGGAGCGGGCCGAGCTCGAGGCGGCCGAGGCGACGCCCGAGGCGCTTGCCGCGGGCAAGGAGATCCTGGAGACGCTGATGGGCCACCTCGGCTTCGACGGCGCGAAGGTCGAGATCCGCGAGGGCGAGACGAGCCGGCTCAACGTGGTGGGCGAGGGGGCCGATCGCGAGGCCCTGGGCTCGCTGATCGGCCGCAAGGGCGAGCGGCTCTCCGCGCTCCAGCACCTGGTCAACCTGATGCTCTCGCGCCGCACCGGTCAGTGGACGCGGGTGCTGGTCGACGTCGAGGACTATCGCGGCCGCCGGGAGCGCCAGCTCGCGGACATCGCCAATCGCGCCGCGGATCGCGTGCTCGAGACCGGCAAGATGCTCCAGCTCGAGCCGATGCCCGCGCTCGAGCGGCGATGGATCCACCTCGCCCTTCGCGACCGGACCGGCGTCGCCACCCAGTCGATCGGGGAAGAGCCGAGTCGGCGGGTCGTCGTGCTGCCGCGCAACCCGTAGCCGCGTCCGACCGACGGCGAGCGGGCCCGCCTCGCGGCCGGGGTCGTCCGCCGGCCCAACCCGGGCTCGGCCCCCTGATCGCGGGCTTCGGGGTCGTCGCCATCGGCCTCGGGCGCATCGTCCGGGCGGGCGGTCCTGCCCGTCGAACGGGGGCCGTTGGGCTGCCGCGCGCTGCCCGGCAACGACCTACGATCAGGGGCGTGTCCATCATTCCGTCCGCCCGCCGCGCCAACGCTCCGCTGCCGGCCGCAGCCCTGTTCGACTGGGACGGCACCATCGTCGACTCGCTGCCGCTCATCTACCGCGCCAACGTGATCGTGCTGGGCGAGCTCGGGATCCGGCTCGACCGGACATGGTTTCGCGAGCGCTACACGCCCGACTGGCGGCGCGCATACCGGGAGCTGGGCGTGCCGGAAGCGCAGTGGGACCGCCTCGCGGCTCGCTGGAGCGAGGAGATGCGCCGGCGCCGGCCGAGGGCCCTGCCGTGGGCGCGCGCCGGATTGCGTCGGCTCCGCAGCAACGGGGTCCGGCTCGGCCTGGTGACCGCGTCCATGCGGGCGGTGGTCGAGCCCAACCTCGCCCGGCTCAACCTCGAGGGCGTGTTCGGGACGATGCTGTTCGCCGACGACGTGCAGAACGGCAAGCCGCATCCGGAGGCGCTGCTGCGTGCCCTCGGCGAGCTCGGGGTGGTCGCGGCCGATGCCGTCTACGTGGGTGACACGGTGACCGATCTCGACATGGCCCGCGCGGCCGGCGCGGCGTTCGCGGCCGTGGGCGGGACGACGACGGCCGAGGCGTTCCGCCGGGCAGGGGTCGGCCGGGTGTGGCCGGGGGTGGGCGCATGGGCGGACGACCTGCTGGCCGGCGCCGCGGGCCCGCGGTCCGGCCGATGAGCACGCCCGCCACGGGGCAGCCGGCGCTCGTGGCCGCACCCGCGCAGCGGGCCATGGCGGTCGGTGACCGGATCGTGCAGCGCGTGATGCTGCCGCTCACCGTGGGTGGGCTGGTCGTCGGGCTCGCGGCGGCGGCGACCGGCGGGGACCGCCTCGCCGCATGGGCCTGGACGCTGCCGGCGCTCCTCGTGGGCGTTCGGCTCGGTGCGTCGATCGTCGCGGACGTGCTCCGACGCGTCGCCGGCGTCGACGTGATCGCCGTGCTCGCGATCGGAGGCGCGCTGCTGCTGGGCGAGTCGCTGGCGGCGGCCGTGATCGCCGTGATGCTGGCGACCGGGCAATGGCTGGAGCGGTTCGCCGAGGGCCGCGCGCACCGCGAGCTGTCGGCGCTCGTCTCGCGCGCCCCGCGGATCGTCCACCGCTACCGCGACGGCGTGATGGCGGATGCTGCCATCGCCGAGGTGGCGGTCGGCGACCGCCTGCTCGTCAAGCCCGGCGAGGTGGTGCCGGTCGACGGGGCCGTGGCCGGGGCGGCGGCGGTGCTCGACGAGTCGGCGCTCACCGGCGAGTCGCGCCTCGCGACCCGCGATCCGGGCGAGCCGGTGAGCTCGGGCACGGTCAACGCCGGGGCGCCGTTCGATCTCCTGGCAACGGCCACGGCCGAGCGCAGCACGTACGCGGGGATCGTGCGGCTCGTCGAGGAGGCGCAGTCCTCAAAGGCCCCGTTCGTGCGGCTGGCCGATCGCTACGCGCTGCTGTTCGTGCCCCTCACGCTCGCGATCTCCGGCCTTGCCTGGCTGATCTCCGGGGATCCGGTCCGGGCGCTCGCGGTGCTGGTGGTCGCGACCCCCTGCCCGCTGCTGCTTGCCGCGCCGATCGCGATCGTGGCCGGGATCAGCCGCTCCGCCCGGCGGGGGATCATCGTCAAGGGTGGCGGCGCGCTCGAGGCGCTGGCGCGAGCACGCGTGATGCTGTTCGACAAGACGGGCACGCTGACCGCCGGCCGGCCGCGTCTGGCGGACGTGGTCGTGGCGCCCGGGCGCGAAGCGTTCGAGGTGCTGCACGCGGCGGCCTCGCTCGAGCAGATGTCGCCCCACGTCCTGGCGGCGTCGATCGTCCAGGGGGCCCGTGACCGGGGCATCCCGCTCGACCTTCCCACCGACGCCACCGAGCAGCCGGGATCCGGGATCGGCGGGCGCGTCGATGGGACCCGGGTGCGGGTCGGGTCGGCCAGCTTCGTCGCGGCCGGGACCGCGCTCCCGGCCTGGGCGCGGGACGTCCGCCGTCGGGTCACCCTCGAAGGCGCCACGGCCGTCTACGTCGCGGTCGGCGAGGAGCTCGCCGGAGCCCTGGTGCTGGACGATCCGGTCCGGCCGGAGACGCCACGGGTGATCCGGGCCCTGCGCCGGGCCGGCGTACGCCGGGTCGTCATGGTCACGGGCGACCACTACGGCGTGGCCGACATGGTCGGGGCCGCCATCGGGGCGGACGCCGTGCTGGCCGAGCGCACGCCCGCCGACAAGGTCGACTCGGTGGCCGAGGAGCGCGACGATGCCGACGGGATCCTGGTCATGGTCGGCGACGGGATCAACGACGCGCCGGCCCTCGCCGCCGCCGACGTCGGCGTGGCCATGGGCGCCAGGGGGGCCACGGCCAGCTCCGAGGCGGCGGACGTGGTCATCACCGTCGACCGGCTCGACCGGCTGCCGGAGGCGATCCGGATCGCCGCCCGCTCGCGCTCGATCGCGCTCCAGAGCGTGGTCGCCGGCATGGGCCTGTCGCTCGTCGCCATGCTCTTCGCGACGACAGGCGCGCTGTCACCGGTCCTCGGTGCCGTGCTCCAGGAGGCGATCGACGTGATCGCCATCCTCAACGCGCTCCGCGCGCTCACGGGTGGCACGGAGCGGGTGCCCCGGGTGCCCGGCTGGGGCGAGCTCGGCGCCCGGCTCCACGCCGAGCACCAGGAGCTGGGACCGCCGCTGGTGCGGATCAGGGCGCTCGCGGACGCACTCGGCTCGATGCCGGCGGCCGAGGCGCGCGTCGAGCTGGCGCAGGTGCGCGAGTTCCTGGTGGCGCGGCTCGTGCCGCACGAGGAGCTCGAGGACCGGGAGGTGTTCCCGCTGCTGGCACGCGCGTTCGGCAACGACGACGTGACCGCCGCCCTGCACCGCACGCACACGGAGATCTTCCACCTCGTCCGGTTCGTCGGCCGGCTCGTGGACGAGATCGGCCCCGACGGCCCGGTCGCGGAGGACCTGACGGACCTGCGTCGGGTGCTGTACGGCCTCGACGCGATCCTGCGGCTGCACATGGCGCAGGAGGAGGAGCTGTACCTGGCGTTCGGCGACGTCACCTCGCCGGCCACGGAGCCCGCGCCACAGGGCGCCTGAGGCCCCGCCGCGGTGTCGCCCGGGCCCCGCACCGGGTGCTCGGTCCGCATCGCCGCGTAGCTCGACGCGCGGCTGCCCCTCGTGACGCGTGGCGTGCCGGTCGGCTTCGGCTGGCACGCGGTCGTGGCCCCGGGCACCGGGCGATGTGAACGCACCGCCCTCCGCGGGAGGCGAACACCGCCTGGGCCCGGGTCGCTGCCGGGCGCCGTGCGACGTCCAGGCCCCGACGGGATGGCCGCCGGCCCGTGCCTTCGCCCGGGGATGCTGCCAACGTGCGCTCGTGCGCGACCGTGCGTCCCGGTCCGATCGCACGGACCGGCAAGGAGAAGGCATGGGCGGCGAGTCGACGACGGTGGTGGACCCGCTCGCGGCGACCGCGCGCTGGACGGCGGCCGTCCGGGCGCGCGAGACCGAGCGCGATGACCGGCTGTTCAGCGATCCCTGGGCCAGGGACCTGGCCGGTCCGGAAGGCGCCGCCTGGATCGCTTCGCGGACACCCGACAGCACGGTCCCGATCGCGATCCGGACTCGCTACTTCGATGACTGGCTGACCGCGTGTGGCGTGGGGCATGGCCTTGGTCAGTTCGTCCTGCTTGGGGCGGGCCTGGACACCCGCGCCTTCCGGCTCGACTGGCCCACCGGAACGCGCCTGTACGAGCTCGACCGTGGCCCGGTGCTGGCCGCCAAGGCGCGCGTGCTCGAGGCGGCCGGCGCGGACGCGCGGTGCGCTCGACGGGCGATCGCCGTCGACCTCGCGACGCCCTGGGCGAACGACCTCCTCGCGGCGGGCTTCGAGTCGGCGACGCCCACCGCTTGGCTGCTCGAGGGCTTCCTGTTCTACCTGTCGCGCGAGGCGATCGCCCTGGTGCTCGGCGAGGTCAGCCGGCTCGCCGCGCCCGCCAGCCGGATCGGGTTCGACATCATCAACGGGCTGGTCCTGGATTCGCCCTGGACGAGCGCGTGGGTCCAGATGCAGGCGGCCGCGGGTGCCCCGTGGGTGGGGACGATGGACGACCCGGTCCACGAGCTCGACCGGCTGGGATGGACGGCCGCCCTGACCCAGCCCGGCGCGCCCGACGCGAGCTACGGGCGGTGGACGCTGCCGGTGATCCCGCCGACCATGCCCGGCCTGCCGCACAGCTGGTACGTGACGGCCGAGCGACGTCCCGCCTGACCGGGTTCGCGGACGGCGAGTCAGCCGGGCGGGATGTTCCCGTTGAGGTGGAACAGGTTGCCTGGGTCGTAGCTGCGCTTGACCTCGACCAGCCGCCGCCAGGTCGCGTCGGGGTAGGCTTCGCGGACGCGGGCCGGGTCCTCGTCCGAGATGAAGTTGACGTACGCGCCGGCCTCGCCCTGCCGGAGCGCATCGGCCAGGTCATCGGCCCAGGCCTGGCGGCGGGCACGATCCTCGGCCGACCCGTCGCTGAACGAGACGACGACGACCATGATCCGCCGGTCGCGGTGGGCGAACGCCGTGGCGTCGGCGGGCACGCGAGCCATCGCGCCGCCGAGAACGCGCAGCTGGGCCGCGCGGAACGGGGCGTCCGAGGCCTGGAGCCGGGCGACGACCTCGCGCGCCGCGTCCAGGTCGAACGCGTCGGTGAACAGCGTGCGGCCGATGGCGATCGGCGGGCCGCCCTCGGCGGGCGGCTCGGGCGGGTACATCTCGGGATAGGTCATCGGGCGCACCAGGTCCGCCAATGGCGACGCCAGGGCGCGGAACGGCGCCATGGCACGCTGGCCCTCGTCCGCGTCGCCGGCATAGGCGAGGAAGGCCATCAGGACCAGCGACCCGTGCGCCTCCTCGGGCAGGAACGGCATCGGCGGCGCGGGCATCACGTTGGCGATGGTCGACAGCTCCTCGGGCGCGGCATCGGCGGCCGCGACGAACCCCGCCACGACCTCCGGCGTGGCGGGCAGGAACAGCATCCCGCCGACGATGGCGGGCACCGGGTGCAGCTGGAACCGGAACCGGGTGACCACGCCGAAGTTGCCGCCGCCGCCGCGGATCGCCCAGAACAGGTCCGGGTGATGGCCGGCGTCGACGCGCAGGCATTCGCCATCGGCGGTCACGACGTCGGCCGCCAGGACCGAGTCGACGGTGAGGCCGTGCTTGCGAACGAGGAAGCCGATGCCGCCGCCGAGCGTGATCCCGCCGATGCCCACGGACGCCGTGTCGCCGAAGCCGACCGCAAGGCCGTGCTCGCCGGCCGCGCGCGTGACCTCACCCGCCGTCAGGCCGGTCTCGGCCCACGCGGTGCGGCCCGCAACGTCGATCTCGATCGCCTTCATCGCGGTCAGGTCGATGACGATGCCGCCTTCGGTCACGCCATGCCCGAGCCCGCTGTGACCGCCGCTGCGCACGGCGAGCTCGAGGCCGGTCTCGCGCGCCAGCGCGACGACCCGGGCGACGTCCCGGTCGTCGGCGACCCGGACGATCAGGGCCGGATGGCGGTCGATCCCGCCCGCGGCGACGGTCCGTGCGGCGTCGTAGTCGGCGTCGCCGGGGAGGATCACGCGCCCGCCGAGCGTGGCGCGGAGGGCATCGATCGGAAGCGGGGGAGCGGGGACGCGATGCATGCTCATGGGATCTCCTGGATCTGGGGCGCCGGTGGGCCGGGGTCGTCGATCAGCGCGTTCGTCGATCAACAGACGGCGGTCGCGCCCGGAACTCATCGGCCGCAGCCGTCCGGATCGCGCCAGCGCGCATCCAGGCTCGACCGTACCATGCATCGATGAACGAGCTGACCGCCACGGCCACGACGGCCGCTGTCCCGGCGGACCTCGAACAGGCGCTCGAGCAGCACCGCACGCAGCTGACGGCGTACGCCTATCGCATGCTGGGCTCGGCGTTCGAGGCCGAGGACGCCGTCCAGGAGACCTTCATCCGCGCCTGGCGCAACCTGGAGCGGTTCGAGGGGCGCGCGTCGCTGCGCTCCTGGCTGTACCGGATCACGACCAATGTCTGCCTCGACATGCTCGGCAGCCGCCAGCGGCGCGCCCGACCGATGGACCTGGGGCCGGCCGGGGTCGCCGACGTCCGCCTGCTCGGTGAGCCGCTGGCCGATGGAACCTGGGTCGAGCCGATCCCCGACCAGCGCGTGGTGCCGTCGGGTGGCGACCCGGCGGACGTCGCGATCGCCCGGGAGTCGGTGCGCCTCGCGTTCGTCGCCGCGCTCCAGCACCTGCCGGCGCGCCAGCGGGCGGTGCTGATCCTGCGCGAGGTGCTGCGCTGGCAGGCGAGCGAGGTCGCCGAGCTGCTGGACACCAGCGTGGCGTCGGTGAACAGCGCCCTCCAGCGGGCCCGCGCGACGCTCGCGACCGCGAACGTCGACCCCGCGTCGCCGGCAGAGCCGATGGACGCGGACAAGGCCGCCCTGCTCGCGCGCTACGTCGAGGCGTTCGAGCGGTACGACATGGACCGGCTCACCGCCCTGCTCGCCGAGGACGCGACGTGGAACATGCCGCCCTACGCGCTGTGGCTCCACACCCATGACGACATCGCCACCTGGTGCCTCGGGCCGGGCATCGGCTGCCAGGGGTCGCGCCTCATCCCGACCGAGGCCAACGGCCGGCCTGCGTTCGGCCAGTACAAGCCCGCGACCGGCGGCGGCTGGGAGCCCTGGGCGCTCCAGGTGGTCGAGACCTCAGGGCGGGAGATCAGCGGGGTCACGTTCTTCCTGGATACGGCGCGCTTCTTCCCGATGTTCGGGTTGCCGGACCGGATCGACGCCGACGCCGGGGCCGCCGGCTGAGCACGGTTCGCAGGCGATCACCGCGTCGAGGCCGCTGAGCGCAAGCAGATCGCGAAGGGCCGGCGAAGCATCGCGGAGCACGAGCCGCCGGCCCGAGCGCCGCGCCACGAGCGCGAGACGCGCCAGGTCGTCGAGCGTGCCGAGATCCGGGCTGCGGATCCCGGCGACCTCGAGGCAGAAGGCGACCCGGTCAGCCGGACGCCTTCGGTGTGGGTCCACGACCCAGAGACGGCCCGAGACGCCCGGAATCATCGGTCGCGCGGGCCCGTCCGGGCATGGTCCCAACGGATCCTGGCCCCGCATCGAGTCGGCTGGCGTTCGTCATGAGGCGCGCTCGCGAACGATCCGCCCGAGCTCCAGGTGGCGCACCTGGCGCATGGCGGGGATCTGGGAGAGCAGGCCGGTCACCACGATCGCCAGCGCCGTCAGCAGCAAGGTCGTGGGGCGCATCTCGAGGTCGAACCGGAACATGTCCGACGAGAACGAGGCCATGAACTGGGCCGACACGAGGTAGCCGATCAGCAGGCCCGGGACGAGCCCGATCGCGGTCAGCAGCAGGTTCTCGCCCGTGATCAGCCGCGAGATGGTGGCGCTGGGCATGCCCAGCGTCCGCAGCACGGCGATCTCGGTGGCCCGCTCGGAGATGCTGGCCACGAGCGTGTTGTAGATCAGCGCGAAGGCGAGGATGCCGCCCAGGACCACCATCACGGCGATGAACACGTAGAACAGGCCCAGGAACTGGTTGATCAGGGCGAACAGCGCGCGGCTGTCGATCACCGCCGCCACCCCGTCGAGCGATCGCAGCCGCCCCGCGACCGTCGCCGCATCGGCGCCCGGCGCATAGCGGACGTAGGCCACGTCCCGGAGCACGCCCGATCCCGCGGGGCCGACGATCTGCTCGAGGTACGGGAGGGTCGCATAGACCGGCGTGCCCAGCGGTTCGCTCACGAACCCCGCCACCTTCGCGTCGGCGGTGAGCGACGCTCCACCACCACCGGCCTCGCGGCCGCCGGCCTGGGTCGCCAGGCTCAGGTGCACCGTGCTCCCGACCTCGACGCCGAGGCGGTCGCGAAGGGCGGCGCCCAGCAGCACACCGTCCGACGGCAGGGACACCTCCGCACCGCCTGGGTCGTAGAAGCCGTGCATGGTCGTGGACGGCGCGAACGCCGTGAGCTGGGTGAGGTAGCTGCCGCTCGCCGAGGCGACGGCGACGCTCCACTCGGCGCCGGGCTCGGCATCGGCGACGCCGCCCACGGTCTCGATCGCGGCCAGCGTGTCGTCGGTGACCGGCTGGATCGGGTAGACGGCTGCGTCCTGGCGGCTGACGTCGACGAACTGGTGGTGGATCAGGATGTCGACGGTGTCGATCATCCCCCACGACGCCAGGATCAGCGTCGAGGCGAGCACCACCCCGCCGATGGTGGCCAGGCTGCGCCGGGGATGGCGCCCGATCCCACGCAGCGCCACCCGCCACCGAACGGGCAGCCGATGCAGGGGTGGCACCAGGCGCTCGAGCAGGCTCTCGCCGCCCCGGCCGGTGGGTGCGATGCCGCGCATCGCCTGGGCCGGGCTGAGCGCCGTCGCCCGCCGGGCGGGAAGGTACGCGGCGGCGAGCGACGCGAGGAGCCCGATCGCCACCCCGGCGAGAACGGTCGTCGGCCGGACGTCCGTGACCCGGGTCGGGATGCCGAGCTCGCCCGTGTACTCCGCGCTGATGACGCCCGCCAGCAGGGCGCCGAGGAGGGCGCCGAGCAACGACCCGACGACCCCCACCACGAACCCGTAGCTCGTGTAGTGCAGGATGATCGCCCGGCGGCCCATGCCGTTGGCACGCAGGGTGCCGATGATCGCCCGCTGCGAGGCGATCATGCGGCCGAGCAGCACGAACGTCGCGAACGCCGCCGCGCCCAGGAACATGACCGGGAAGGCCAGCGACAGCTCACCGAACCCGCTGACGTCCTCCTGGAGGGCGGCATTCGACGGCTGCTCCGCCCGGGTCGTGACGTCGAGCGCCCCGGCGTCGTGCATGGCCGTGGCCGATGCGTCGACGGCGCTCGTTGGCTCGCTCGGCGGGAGGTAGGCGAGGGCTTCGGTGTGGACCGTGCCAGGCGCCAGGCCGGCGACGAGCGGCTGGGGCGCGAAGATGACCCCGAAGTCATCGGGCAGCACGAACACCTCCTGGCGGCTCCTGGCCGGCCAGATGTACTCGGGTGAGAACACGACGCCGAGGACGCGGAGCGGCTGCCAGCCCGATGCCCCCAGGATCTCGATCGAGTCGCCCGGCTTGAGCCCGAAGTTGTCCGCCATGTGCCGCTCGACCAGGACGCCGTCGGGGACGGACGCATCGAGCCTGGTGCCCGCGAGCAGGAGCACGTCGTTGACCGGTGCCGCACCGCCGTCGGCCGGCAGCCCGACGGCGCGGCCAAGCAGCTGGTGATCGCCCACCCGGACCGGCGTGTCCGCAACCGAGCGGGTCGCCGTGGCCTCGACGCCCGGGACGCCCGCGGCGGCCGCGGCGACCGCGGTCGAATCGCCACCCACGGCCGTCACCGAGGCGAAGTGGTTCTCCTGGTACAGCTGCTGGTAGGAGGCGGTCAGGTTGAGGAACGCGTCGTACGACGCGCCGTACAGCGCCACGCCCAGGACGACCGTGACGATGACCGCCAGGAACGGGCCGCGGCGCGCCCGCAGCTCGCGGAGCATCGAGCGCCGGAGGAGCCTCACCAGGTCACCTCCTCGGGGCGCACCGGGTTCGGTTGGGCGACGTCGTCGACGATCTCGCCCGAGCGCAGCCGGAGCACGCGGTCGGCCATGGTCGCGATCACCGAGTTGTGGGTGGCCAGGAGCACGGTCCGGCCGTCGGACCTGGCGAGGCGATGGATGACGCCCAGGACCGACCGGCCGACGTCGGCGTCGAGCGAGCCCGTCGGCTCGTCGCACAGCAGGACCTCGGGTGACTTGACCAGCGCCCGTGCGATCGCCACCCGCTGCTGCTCGCCGCCCGACATGGCGCTCGCGAAATGATCGACGCGATCCGTGAGCCCCACCGACTCCAGCGCGGCGCGCGCATCGGCCTCGCCCTTGCCCACCAGCTCCGCCACCAGGGCCACGTTCTCGACCGCGGTCAGCGTCGGGACGAGGTTGAAGAACTGGAACACGAAGCCCACGTCCTCCCGCCGGTAGGTGGTGAGCGCCTCGTCGCCGAGCCCGGCAAGGTCGCGGCCGCCGACCTCGAGCCGGCCGGCGGTCGGGCTCTCGATCCCGCCCACGATGTTCATCAGGGTCGTCTTGCCGGATCCGCTCGGCCCGAGCACGACGACGAACTGCCCGGCCGCGATCTCCAGGTTGAGCCCGCGCAGCGCGTGAACCGCGACCTCACCGGCGCCGTAGGTCTTCGCGACGTCCTCGAACCGGATGGACGCGCCTTCGCGACCCGGCCGTCCGGATACCGCGGCGGTGCCGATGTCGCCATGCGGCGGGGTCTGGACGGCGTCCTGGGTCATGGCGTGCCTCCTCGAGGGGGAGCGATGGGATCGGGCGGGCCGGCCGGCCCGGCCACGTGGGCGGGATCGGTGACAAGGCGGAGCAGGACGTCGCGGACGCCCGCGACGTCGGTGGAGTGGTCGATCACCCGGTGGAACAGCAGGCCGTCGAGCGCGGCTGCGATGAGCACCCCCATCCCCTCGGGCGACAGGTCGGCGTTCGTCTCGCCTGCGGCGGCCGCGGCCCGCACCCGCCCGGCCACGAGGTCACGGAAGGCCTGGAGGCTGGCAACGATGACCCCCGCCAGCCCCGGATCGCGCATCGCCCGGACCATCGCCTCGATGAGCAGGTTGGCGGCCGGCGTGTCGGGGTCGAACCCGGCGATCGCGTCGACGGCGCCCGCGATCCCGGCGGCCAGCGACGGCGCCTGGGCGAGCGGCTGCGCGGCCTGCCCGATCTCCTCTTCGAGCACGGCGACGACGGCGTCGCGGAGCAGCGTCTCCATCGACCCGAAGTGATAGTGGACGAGCGCCGGGTTCACGCCCGCCCGGGCCGCGACCGCGCGCGTGGTGACGGCGTCCCAGCCCAGCTCGGCCACCAGCTCGACGGCGGCGGCGGCGATCTTTCGTCGGGTCACCGCGCCGCGTCCAGCGGTCGCGGTTCGCTCTTGGTTGGTCATTTGCCCAATATCCTACCATGACCGTGCCCGGCTGGTCGTCGCGGGCTCCCTCGGCTACCTCGGCTACCTCGGCAACACGTACTCGACCTTCGCGTTCCAGGCCGTGGTCGGCCCGGTCACGCCGCTGCACATCGCGATCCTCGGGCTCGCTGCGTGGTCGCTGCTGCTCGCGCGGTCCGGCACGTCGTCCTGGGAGGCACCCCGGTTCATGCTCCTTGGCACGGTTGAAGCGATCGTCCGGCCCTCGTGCAACCGGTCAGCAACGCGGTACAGATCGCACCTGACGTCACAGGTCACGGGAGGGTGCTGCATTGCCGTCAACGCTCAAACAGGTCGATGCGTTTCTGGGGCTGAAGCGCATCGCGGTCGTGGGGGTGTCCCGCAATCCGAAGGAGACCAGCTACACGCTGTGGCAGGAGCTCCGGCAGCGCCGGTACGACGCCGTCCCCGTCAACCCGGCGACGACCGAGATCGACGGCCGGACGTGCTATCCCAGCGTGCGTGACATCGATCCACCGGTCGAGGGCGCACTGATCGTGACCACGGCCAAGGTGGCGGAGCAGGTCCTGGAGGAGTGCGCCGTTGCCCGAATCAAGCGAGTGTGGCTGTACCAGGGGCTGGGTGGCGGCGCGACGACCGCCGAAACCATCGACAAGGCCGAACGCCTGGGGCTCGACGCGGTCACGGGCCTCTGCCCGTACATGTTCCTGCCCGACGCCGCGGTGTTCCATGGCATCCACGCCTTCGGCAAGAAGCTGACGGGCAGCTACCCCAAGGCGAGCTGAGCCATGGCGACGGCCACGGTCGTGTACCGCAGCGCCACGGGCACGACCCGGCGGCTGGCCGAGGAGATCGGTGCCCACCTGACCGCGCGTGGGGTGACGACCACGGTGGCGTCGGTGGGCGAGTGCGATCCTTCGTCGCTGGCCGGCGTCGACCTCGTGCTGCTCGGCTGCTGGACGAGCGGCCTGTTCGTCGTCGCGCAGCACCCTGACGAGCCCTGGAAGGCGTTCGTCCGCGACCTCCCGGCCCTCGATCGGTCGAAGGTGGGCCTGTTCACGACCTACAAGCTGGCGACGGGCTCGATGTTTGCGCGGATGCGCGACGCCCTCGGTGGCAGGGTGCGCGGGATCGAGCTCGAGCTCAAGTCGCGCAACGGGCACCTGTCGGATGCGGGGAAGGCGTTGCTGGACGGCTTCATCGGGCCCGCCTGAGATCGGGCGGCGGGCCGCCGGCGTGGCGGGTGGCCTGGCCCGGCGCCAGCGCCCGACGCGGTCCGAGGCCATACTCGTCCCGGACATCGCCGCATGCAGGAGCATCGATGACCGAACCGGCGCCGATCGGCTGGCGAGCGATCGTCTACGACGCGCCCGTGCTGGGAGCGAGTGGCGCACGCCTGGGCAGCGTCCGCGAGGTCCTGGGCTCGGACGCGGAGGACGTCTTCCACGGCGTCCGCGTGAACCGGGACGGCAGGACGTCCCACGATGTGATCGTCTCGGCGGACCACGTGACGGCGCTGACCAGCGCGGCCGTTTCAACCGACCTCACGCTCGACGAGCTCGAGGGACTGCCTGCGTACGACGACGAGGCCACGTATCACCTGGCCTCGGTCGGCTGGCTCCGCAAGCACATCGGATGGGTGCGAGACTCCAGGTCCGACGAGGAGCCCGGGTAGCGCGCCTGCGGTTTGCCCCCAGGGCCGTCGTCGTGACCTCCCGGAGCGACGAGCGGTGTCGATCGGGATCGCACGCGCGGGCGGCCGACACTCGGCGCCGGCCGGTTGCGACCGGGAGCCGCGGCGCTCCGGTCTCGGGCTCGGGGCCCAAAGACCGCGATGGTGGAACGATCGACGCGACGGCGGGAGGCAGCCGCGCGCGAGGCTGCCGCCTGCGCGACGACGGCGGCGGCGTGTGCCGCCCACCGGCAAGCGTTGGTGGAGATGGGGGAGAGTCGAACTCCCCGTCCAGAACCCTTCGCCAGGACCCACTACGAGCGTGTCCGATGCTTTTCGTCAGCCGGTCGGCCGCCCATCGGCAGGCTTCCGTCCGGCCCATTCGCGTGTCCCTAGATCGGGCTTGACATCGGGCTACGCGGCCTTGCCCGTGCTGCACCTCCGCTGAGTGACGCTTCCACGGCCCACGGAGGGGAGGCCGCTTCCACGCTCACCTTACCGCCTAAGCGGCGAGGGCGAGAGCAGGCTGCTTGTTGGCAGTTACTTCGATTTGCCGCCTGTTTTACGAGGCCTGACGGCACCTCGGCTCGCGTTCCCTGACAGCCAGACCCTGTCGAAACCACGCATCCCCACAGGACCGAACCGTCGTTCGGGCGGCGAATCCTAGCACCGGTCCCCAGTGCGGTCGAACGGGCCGGTTGACACGGCGCACCTGCCGCGGGCACGCTCGACGCATGACCACGCGTCGCGTGTCCTGGCGCCGCACCGACGAGGTCCTCGCGGACGAGCATTGCACGATCACGGTGCGCGACGCCGGGCTGTCGCTCGTCGGGACCGTGATGGGCGCCGAGAACGGCGTCCCGATCCGCATCGAGTACCGCGTCCTGGCCGACGGCGGGGGTGCCACCTCCGCGGTCCACGTGCGCGACCTGCGGGGCTTCGTCCAGCGCACGCTCGCGCTCACCCGCGACGCGAAGGGCAGCTGGACGGTCGACGGCGCCGCAGTCAGGGCGCTCAGGGGCTGCATCGACGTCGACCTCGGCTGCAGCCCGTCCACCAACACGCTGCCGATCCGCCGGCTGCACCTGGGCATTGGCAGGTCGAAGACGATCCAGGCGGCGTGGGTCCGCTTCCCGGACCTGACGGTCGCGAAGCAGCCGCAGACGTACACCCGGCTGGACGAGGTCACCTACCGCTACGCCAGCGGGACCTTCGAGGCCGAGCTGACCGTCGACGACGACGGCGTCGTGGCTCGGTACGCGGAGTGGGAGCGGACCGGCGTGGCCGACGGCCCGGACGATACGGCGCCGCTCGACACGAGATAGGGCCTGCTCCATCGACGGCGGCTGCCGGAGACCGGCGGCTGCCCGCGATCGGAGCGTCGGCCGAAGGTCCGACCATCGGGCCCGCTTCCGGTCCCCGCTATCCTCGGACTTCCCACACCCGGGCCTGAGGACGATCGAAGGGAGGTACCCGTGGGCAGGGATGGCGACCCCGCGACCGACGCCCCTCGCCCGGCGTCCGACGCCCCTCGCCCGGCGACCGGTGCCCGTGATCCGCGCGGCCTCCAGGGCGCCACGACGACGGCGCCCGACTCTGCTCGCCCGGCGCCCGACTCTGCTCGCCCGGCGCCCGACTCTGCTCGCCCGGCGCCCGGCTCTGCTCGCCCGGCGTCCGGGGCCCGTGATCCCCGCGGCGTCCCTGGTGCCGCGATCGCCGCGCCCGATCCGGCCCCATGGCCCGGCCGGCCATATCCGCTGGGCGCCACCTTCGACGGCGCGGGCACCAACTTCGCGCTGTTCTCCGAGGTCGCCGAACGGGTGGAGCTGTGCCTGTTCGACGCCGATGGCACGGAGACCCGTCACGACCTGCCCGAGATGACCGGGCACGTGTGGCACGGCTACATTCCCACCATCACGCCCGGCCAGCGCTACGGGTATCGGGTGCACGGGCCGTGGACGCCGGCCAACGGCCAGCGGTGCAACCCGGCCAAGCTGCTGCTCGACCCCTACGCCAAGGCGATCGAGGGATCGGTCGCGTGGCATCCCGCCTGCTACCCCTACCGGCCCGGCAACCCGGACCGGCGGGACGACCGCGACAGTGCGCCCTACGTGCCGCGGTCGGTCGTGATCAACCCGTTCTTCGACTGGTCCGAGGACCACGCGCCGCGCCGCTCCCTGTACGAGAGCGTCATCTACGAGACCCACGTGCGGGGCTTCACCATGACGCATCCCGGGATCCCCGACGGCGTCCGCGGCACGTATGCGGGCCTGGCCCATCCGGCGGCCATCGCGCACCTCACCGACCTCGGCGTCACGGCGATCGAGCTGATGCCGGTGCACCAGTTCATCCACGACCAGCAGCTCGTGGATCGCGGCCTGCGCAACTACTGGGGCTACAACTCGATCGGCTTCCTGGCGCCGCACAACGACTACGCGAGCACCGGTCAATCGGGCGACCAGGTGGGCGAGTTCAAGGCGATGGTCCGTTCGCTGCACCAGGCCGGGATCGAGGTCTACCTCGACGTCGTCTACAACCACACCGCGGAAGGGAACCACCTGGGGCCGATGCTCGCGTTCAAGGGCATCGACAACGAGGCGTACTACCGGCTGACCGACGACCGCCGCTATTACATGGACTACACGGGGACCGGAAACAGCCTCAACCCCCGCTACCCGCAGGTGCTCCAGCTGATCATGGACAGCCTCCGGTACTGGGTGCTCGAGATGCACGTGGACGGCTTCCGGTTCGACCTCGCCTCGGCGCTCGCCCGGGAGCTCCACGACGTCGACCGGCTGTCGGCGTTCTTCGACCTCATCCACCAGGATCCGGTGATCAGCCAGGTCAAGCTGATCGCGGAGCCCTGGGACGTGGGCGAGGGCGGCTACCAGGTGGGCAACTTTCCGGTGCTCTGGTCGGAGTGGAACGGGCGCTACCGGGACACGGTGCGCGACTTCTGGCGGGGCGAGCCGGGCGCGATGGCCGACTTCGCCTACCGGCTCACCGGCAGCTCGGACCTGTACGAGGGCACCGGCCGCCGGCCGTACGCGAGCATCAACTTCGTCACCGCACACGACGGCTTCACGCTGGCCGACCTGGTCTCGTACAACGACAAGCACAACGAGGCCAACGGCGAGCAGAACCGCGACGGCGAGTCGCACAACCGCTCGTGGAACTGCGGCGTCGAGGGCCCGACGGACGATCCGGAGATCGCGGCCCTGCGACGGCGCCAGCAGCGGAACCTGCTGGCCACGATGCTGCTCTCGCAGGGCGTGCCGATGCTGCTGGGCGGCGACGAGATCGGCCGGACCCAGCAGGGAAACAACAATGCCTACTGCCAGGACGGTCCGATCTCGTGGCTCGACTGGGCTCACGCCGACGAGGCGCTGCTCGCGTTCACCACCCGGCTGGTCGCGTTCCGGCGCGAGCATCCGGTGTTTCTCCGGCGCCGCTTCTTCCAGGGCCAGCCCATCCACGGCTCGGACCTGGCCGACATCGAGTGGTTCACGATCGAGGGCACCGAGATGGCCGAGGACGACTGGGGTCAGGGCCAGGTGCGCGACCTGGGGGTGCTCCTCTCGGGCGACGCGATCCCCTCGCGCGACGAGCGTGGCGATCCCATCCGCGACGACACGTTCTACCTCGTGTTCAACGCGCGGGACGAAGCCGTCGAGGCAACCCTGCCGACCGATCGCGGCGAGCGCTGGACGATCGTCATGGACACCGCAACCGATGAGGCGTTCCGGGACGATGGCACCGAGGTCGAGCCTGGCGGCGCCGTCTCGGCCCTGGCGCGCTCGATCGTGGTCCTGCGGCGGGTGGCGTAGCGATGACCGTGCCCGGGCGCGCCCATGATCTGCACCCGGTCACGGAGCCCACGGGCCCGCGACGCGTCGATCCAAGAGCCACCTACCGGCTCCAGCTGACGCCCACGTTCACCTTCGACGACGCGGCGGCGATCGCGCCGTACCTGCAGGCGCTCGGCTTCAGCCACGTCTACGCATCGCCCTACCTGCGGGCGATGCCCGGCAGCCAGCACGGCTACGACGTGGTCGACCCGCGGCGCGTCAACCCCGAGCTCGGCGGCGATGCGGGCCACCAGCGGTTCTGCGCCGCGCTCGGTGCGCACGACCTGGGCCAGGTGCTCGACATCGTCCCCAACCACATGGCGATCGGCCCCCAGAACCCGTGGTGGTGGGACGTGCTCGAGAACGGTCCGGCGAGTCGCTGGGCGATGACGTTCGATGTCGACTGGGCGCATCCGGAGCCACACCTGCGGGAGCGCGTCCTGCTGCCGGTCCTGGGCGACCACTATGGGCGCGTGCTCGAGGCGGGCGACCTGCGGCTGGCCTGGGACGGGCAGCGGTTCACGATCCGCTACCACGAGCAGCGCTTCCCCGTCGCGCCGCGCAGCCTCGACGAGCTCCTGGCCCTGGCCGCCGATCGGGCGGCGTCGGCGGAGCTCGCGTTCCTCGCCGACGCCCTGGGTGCCCTGCCGCACTCGACCGTCGTCGATCCCGCCCTGCGGGAGCGGCGCCACCGCGACAAGGAGGTCCTCGAGGAGCGGCTCGCGGTGCTGGCGGCCGACGAGCCGAGGGTCGCCGAGGCGATCGAGGCGGCCGTCGCCGCGACCAACGCGGACGTCGAGGTCCTGGATCGGATGCTCGAGCGCCAGAACTACCGACTGGCCTGGTGGCGATCGGCGCGCCGCGACCTCGGCTACCGGCGGTTCTTCGACGTCACGACGCTGGTCGGGTTGCGGATCGAGGATCCCCGGGTGTTCGCGGAGACGCAGGCGCTGATCCTCGAGTGGCTGGCGGCGGGCGTGCTCGACGGTCTCCGCGTCGATCATCCGGACGGGCTGCTCGACCCGGAGGGCTACCTGCGCCGGCTGCGCTGGGCGAGCCCTCGGGCCTGGATCGTGGTCGAGAAGATCCTCGAGCCGGGCGAGGACCTGCGGCGAAGCTGGCCGGTCGCGGGGACCAGCGGCTACGACTTCCTCAATCGCGTCAACGGGCTGTTCGTCGATCCCGCCGGCGAGGCCGCCATGACCGCGCTCCGTGCCGAGGTCACCGGGGAGGCGGGGACGTTCGCCGATATCGCCAGGACGTCCAAGCAGGCCGTCCTCGACGAGGTGCTGGGCTCCGAGCTCGGGCGGCTGACCGCGCTGATGCTCGATGTCCTCGAGCGGTTGCGTCGCCACCGCGACCACACCCGCCACGATCTCCACGAGGCCCTGCGGGCGGTGCTGGTCGCCTTCCCGGTGTACCGCACCTATGTCCGGATCGAGCCGGGCGACGACGGCCGCCGGATCGCACAGGTCGCGCCCGAGGACGAAGCGGTGGTGAGCCAGGCGATCGAGACGGCGAAGGGGCTCCGGCCCGACCTCCCGGCCGACCTGTTCGACATCCTGGGCGACCTGCTGCTCCTGCGCCGGCCGGGCGACGAGCTCGAGGAGGAGCTCGCCCTGCGGTTCCAGCAGCTGACCGGTCCGGTGATGGCCAAGGGGGTCGAGGACACGGCCTTCTACCGGGACCTGCGGCTGCTGTCGCTCAACGAGGTGGGCGGCGATCCCGGCACCTTCGGGATCGACCCGGCCGCGTTCCATCTGGCCAGCCGGCTGACCCAGGAGCGCTGGCCGCTGGGGATGATCACCACATCCACGCACGACACCAAGCGCAGCGAGGACGTCAGGGCGCGCCTCAACGTCCTGTCCGAGATCCCCGAGGCGTGGGCCCGCGCGGTGGCCGGCTGGCGGGGCGTGGCCCGGCGTCGCCGCAAGGGGTCCCTGATCGACGGCCACGCGGAGTACCTGCTGTACCAGACCCTGGTCGGGGCGTGGCCGATCGGGATGGACCGGCTCGCGCCCTATCTCGTCAAGGCGCTGCGCGAGGCCAAGCTCCGGACCTCCTGGGGCAGCCAGGACGAGGCGTACGAGACCGCGGTCCTCGAGCTCGCCAGGCGGCTGCTGGGCGACGCCGCGTTCGTGGAGTCGCTCGGTGCCTTCGTCGCCCAGGTGCGGCGTCCGGGGCGCGTCAACAGCCTGGCCCAGCTGCTGGTCAAGCTGACCGCGCCGGGCGTCCCCGACGTCTACCAGGGCACGGAGCTGTGGGACCTGAGCCTGGTCGATCCCGACAACCGCCGGCCGGTCGACCTGGCCCTGCGACGCCGGGTGCTGGCCGAGCTGACCGGGGCCAACCCACCGACCCCCGAGACGCTGGTCGCGCGCCTCGACGACCCCGGCGAGCCCGGCTCCCCGAAGATGGCCGTGCTGCGGGCGGCGCTGGGCGTCCGCCGCCGCCGCCCGGAGGTGTTCGGCGAGGGTGCCACGTACGAGCCGCTGGTCGCCGCGGGGCCTGCGGCCGATCACGTGGTGGCGTTCGTGCGCTCGGGGCAGGTCGCGACCGTCGTTCCGCGGCTCACGCTGCGCCTGGGCGGAGAGTGGCGGGACACGGTGCTGACCCTGCCGCCCGGCCGCTGGCGGGACGAGCTGACGGGGACGGCCACGTCCATTCGCGGCGGTGCCCGGGCCGGCGTCGCGGTGGGCAGGTTGCTCGAACGGTTCCCGGTGGCGCTGCTGGTCCGGGATCAGCGGGCATGACCCGGTTCCGCGTGTGGGCTCCACGGCCCGAACGCGTCGAGCTGGCGATCGCCCGGCCTGGCCCGGGTGGCTCGTCCGTCCCACCGGCGACCCCCATCGCGATGGCACGCGAGGCGGGCGGATGGTGGGTGGCGGAGGTTCCCGACGCCGGCGAGGCGCTCGACTACGGGTTCGTGCTCGACGGCGAGGGACCCTTTCCCGACCCGCGCTCGCCATCCCAGCCGGACGGCGTGCACGGGATGTCCCGGACGGTCGACCATGCCGCGTTCCCGTGGTCGGATGCCGGCTGGGCGGCGGTGCCGCTCGACCGTGCGGTGCTGTACGAGCTCCACGTGGGGACGTTCAGCGCCGCGGGCACCTTCGACGGCGTGCTCGAGCACCTGGACCAGCTGCTCGAGCTCGGGGTGACCCACGTGGAGCTGATGCCGGTGGTCGAGTTCCCGGGCGGGCGCGGCTGGGGCTACGACGGCGTCGACCTGTTCGCCCCCCACCACGCGTACGGTGGACCGGACGGGCTGAAGCGGCTGGTCGACGCCTGCCACCGGCGCGGCCTGGCTGTCCTGATCGACGTGGTGTGGAACCACCTCGGACCCGACGGGAACGACCTCGGCCGGTTCGGCCCCTACTTCAGCGATCGCTACCACACGCCGTGGGGCGATGCGGTCAACTTCGACGCCGCCGGCTCGGACGAGGTGCGGGCGTTCGTCATCGACAACGCCCGGCTGTGGCTCCGTGACTATCACGCCGACGGCCTGCGGATCGACGCGGTCCACGCCATCTTCGACCAGTCCGCCACGACCATCCTGGAGGCGGTCGCGGGCTCGGTCCACGCGCTCGCCCGGGAGCTGGGGCGCCCGCTCGTGGCGATCGCCGAGAGCGATCTCAACGACCCACGGCTGGTGCGCGACGTCGAGCGCGGGGGATACGGGCTGGACGCGCAGTGGAACGACGACTTCCGGCACGCGCTCCACGTCGCGCTCACGCGCGAGGCGGACGGCTACCACGCGCAGTACGCGGGCCTGGACGACCTCGCGAAGGCCCTGCGCCAGGTGTTCGTGTTCGACGGTCGCTACTCCGCGTTTCGCGACCGCTCGCACGGCCGGCCGGTCGGGGACCTGCCGTCGACCCGCTTCGTCGCGTTCCTCCAGAACCACGACCAGGTCGGGAACCGGGCGCTGGGCGAGCGGATCGGGCACCTCGTGCCACCCGGGGCGCTCCGGGCGGCGGTCGCGATCGTGCTCACCGGGCCGTTCGTGCCACTCCTGTTCGCGGGTGAGGAGTGGGCGGCCTCGAGCCCGTTCCAGTACTTCACCGACCATCGTGACGAGGCGCTCGCGACGGCCGTCCGGGAGGGGCGCCGGCGCGAGTTCGCGGAGCTGCACCGAGCCGGGATCGAGGTCCCGGATCCGAATGCAGCGGACACCTTCGATCGGTCGCGCCTCGACTGGTCCGAGCGCGCCGCCGAGCCCCACGCCTCGATGCTCGCCTGGTATCGCGAGCTGATCGCCTTCCGCGCGGCGCATCCGGTGCTCTCGGACGGCGCCCGGCCGTCGGTCACCGCCGATCCGGAGGCCGGCTGGATCGTGATCGTCCACGGCCCGCTCGCCACGGTGGCCAACCTTGGTCCAGCGCCGCGACGGGTGCCGCTCGGCGACCACGGCGAGCCCTGGCGGCTGTCGCTGGCGTCGGAATCCGGTGTCGCGTGCGACGGTGCCGCGGTCGACCTGCCGGCCTGGTCCGCAGCCGTCGTCGAGCTCGGCGGCTGAGCTCCGCTACGAACCCTGGCCGGCGCTCGGATCGACGATCCGGCCCAGGAACACGATCGCGCCGGTTTGCAGGTCGCGCAGCGCGAACAGGAACGGGCGGTCGACGGTCAGCGACACGGGATCCGCGGCGATCCCCGTCGCGCGCATGGTGACCGCAGTCGCCGCGGCCGCCTCGGTGCCCGCCTCGTCGACGTCGATGTTGGCCTGGTGGATCACGGCCGAGATCGCGAGCGCCTCCTGGGTCGTGATCCCGCCGAAGTCCGCTTCGTCGGTGAACGCGGTCGGCATGCCCAGCGAGGCCAGGACGGGCCCCAGCTCGGCCTGCGTCTCGGCGCCGAACCGCGGCAGGCCGAGGTTCACCTGGGCCGATGCGAGGTTGCCCACGATGGCGGCGAGGGAGTCCCCGTCGAGCGACCTCGAGAAGGCCGTGAGATCGTCCGGGACGATGACCAGCATGGCCAGCTGACCGCCCACGTACGGCAGCTCCACGGCCTGCCAGCCGTCTCCGAAGGCGTACGGGTACTCGTCCTGGTTGCGCATCATCGGCACGTCCACGCTCGATCCATCCGGCCGCGCGAACGGCGCGTTCGCCGTCGCTTCCGTCATGAACGGCGTCTGCCAGGCGGCCTTGAGGTAGATCGCGTTGACGAGCACGAGACGCGTCTTGTCGTCGATCGCGCCCCGCGCCAGGAGCTCGGGGATCCGCTGCTGTGTCTCCCCGGCGACCCAGCCGTTGATGAGCGTCCGCGCGGCCTCGGCGGCGTGCACGTAGTCGACCAGTCGCAGCCCGGCACCGAACCGGCTGGCCAGGGCATCCAGGTACGCCGGCTCCAGCGCGAGGCCGCGCTGGGCGAACGGCGCGTTGACCACGCGCAGCGTGACCTGCTGCGGGTCGCCCATCAGGTCCTGGAACGTGCCGGTGCGCGCGTTGAGGGCCGCGTCGAGGGCCGCGACCCAGCCCGCGTGGCCGTCCGACGCCAGGTCGCGCAGCACGCCGTCCATCTCCGTCGCCGTCTGCCCGCGCGCCCCGGCGCGTGCCATCGCCAGCGCGAGCGCGATGCTCGCAGGCGAGATGACGACGTTGCCGGCGCCGTTGGCATCCGCGACCGCCCGGTACAGGTCCAGGCCGAACGCGTTGACCGCCGCACCCGCGCTCGCGCCGTCGCTGGGATCGCCCGCGAGATGGGGCAGGTCAGCGGCGGCGAGCTCGATGCCGTCGACCATGGTGGGCTCCGGGTTCTCCGATGTCGTCGGCGCGGTCGGGGTCGCCGGCCCGCCGGTCGGCGCACCCGTGGTACCGGGCGTGCCGCCCGCCGCGGCGCAGCCGCCGGCGAGCGTGAGCGCGAGCAGCGCGGCCAGGATTCGCGTCATCGTTGGCCCCCTCGGTGTGGCAGGGTATCGCCCAACGGACGATCCGGGGGCGCCGCCGGTTCCGACATCGCGGCAGCCGAGCTGGCGCACCGATACCATCGCCGCCATGCGCTTGCTCCCCTGGGAGGTGGACCGGCTCCGGATCTTCGCCGCAGCCGAGCTCGCCCGGCGTCATCGCGAGGCGGGCGTTCGCCTCAATCACCCCGAGGCCGTGGCCCTGATCTGCGATGCGATGCTCGAAGCCGCACGCTCGGGGGCCGGATACGCGGCGGTCGAGGCGGCCGGCCGAGCGGCCGTCGATCCGGCCGACGTGCTCGACGGCGTCCGCGAGCTGCTCGACGAGGTGCGCCTCGAGGTGCTGTTCGAAGACGGGTCGCGGGTCATCGCCCTGGTCGACCCGCTGGGCCGCGGCTCGCCGCCGGATCCGCTCGGTCCGGGCGCCCTGGTGCCCGATGACGACCGCGAGGTCGAGCTCGGCGACGACCGCGAGGCGATCGAGCTGGCGGTGACCAGCCGCTCACGCCGCCGGATCCGGGTCTCGTCGCACTTCCCGTTCGACCGCGTCAACGCGCGGCTCGACTTCGATCGTGAGGCGGCCAGGGGCCTTCGCCTGGACCTGCCGTCCGGTGCCTATGCGGGCTGGGAGCCCGGCGAGACGAAGGTGGTGCGGCTGGTTCCGTTCCGCGGCACGAGCGGCGATCGCGGCGGCCCACGCCCCGGCGCAGGCACGGGACGATGACCCGGATCTCCGCCCGCGAGTACCGCGCACGGTACGGCGCCACCACGGGCGACCGGCTCCGGCTTGGCGACACCGACCTGTGGATCCGGGTGACCGAGGACCGGACGGCGCGGGGCGACGAGCCGGTCTGGGGCTACGCCAGGAACCTCCGCAGCGGGATCGCGCAGTGGGACCGCGCCTCGGGACCGTCCGAGCTCGACATCCTGCTCGCGGGCGCGCTCGTGGTCGACCCGGTCATCGGCGTCGTCAAGGCCGACATCGGCATCAAGGACGGGAGGATCGCGGGGGTCGGCCGCGCCGGCAGCCCGGCGATCAGCGACGGCATCGACCTCGTGGTCGGCCCCCACACGAAGTCGTTCATGGCCTACGGCCTCATCGTCACCCCGGGAGCCGTCGACACGCACGTCCACACGATCGGCCCCCACCTGCTGCCACCCGCCCTCGCTGCCGGGGTCACGACCCTGATCACCGCCGGGTTCGAGGAGCCGCCGTTTGCGATGGAGCGGACGCTCGCGGGGCTCGAGGGCTGGCCCGTCAACGTGGGCATGCAGGCGGGTGCCCGGGCCGTGGAGCCGACCCACCTCGACGCCCTGGTCGAGGTCGGGGCGCTGGGCTTCAAGATCCACGAGGACAACGGCGCCTACCCCGAGCTGATCGACTTCGTGCTCCGGTACGCGGAGGAGCGCGACCTCACGGTCAGCCTCCACACCGACGGGCTCCACGAATCGGCCGAGCTCGAGGACACCGTGGCCGCGATCGCCGGGCGGACCGTGCACGCCTACCACGTCGAGGGGTCGGGGGGCGGCCACGTGCCCGACCTGCTCGGCCTGGTCCGCGAGCCGTCGATCGTGTGCTCGTCGACCACCCCGACGATCCCGTTCGGCGTCCACACGGCCGTCGAGCACGTGCCGATGACGATGCTCAACCACGGCCTCTCGTGGTCCGTGCCGGGCGACCTCGCCCTGGTTCGCGAGCGGATCCTCGAAGCCCGCACCGCCGCCGAAGGTCCGCTCCACGAGCTTGGCGCGATCGGGATCGTCAACTCCGACTCGCAGGGCATGGGCCGGATCGGCGAGACGGTCAGGCGGACCTTCCAGCTCGCGCACGTCATGAAGGCGTGGCGTCGGTCCGGTGCCGCGGATGGCGTCCCGGGGCTGCCCGACGATCCGGGCCTCGCCGACCCCGACGACCGCGACGACACCGCCCGCGTCCTGCGCTATCTGGCCAAGGTCACGATCGAGCCCGCGATCACCCACGGGCTGGCCGATCACGTGGGCTCGCTCCGGCCCGGGCGGCTGGCCGACCTCGTGCTGTGGAAGCCCGGGTTCTTCGGGGTCAAGCCCGAGTGGGTGTTCAAGGGCGGGTTCCCGGCGTGGGGCCCGCTGGGCGAAGGCAACGCCTCGCTCGAGCGTGCCGAGCCCACCCGCTACCGGGCGGACTGGGGCGGCACGGCGTCGGTGGCGCCGCGGGTCGCGGTGACGTTCGTCTCGGGCAGGGTCGATCCGGTCGCGCTCGCACGGCGGCTGGGGACGTCGCGGCCCCTGGTCCAGGTCGGCGGCGTCCGCGGCCTGACCCGAGCCTCGCTGCACGCGAACCGTGCCGTCGCCCCCGTCGCCATCGACCTCGACACCGGTGCCGTGTCGCTCGCCGAGCGTCGGCTTGCGGTCGATCCCGTCGGCGAGGTCCCGCTCAGCCGTCGCTATCTGCTCCGCTGACGCCGCATCGCGAGGCCGTCACCCGCCCGAGCCGCGGTCGTCGCACCCCGTGATTGCGACGCAGGCGCAATGCCCCCGCGTCCCGGCGTCATCCGGATCGCGGGCGGGCGTCCCTAGGCTGGAACGCGTGGCCCTCGCTCTCCGATCGGGAGCGAACCCATGCGTCAGGGCGGGCTCGGTCCTCCCGGCGCACAACGAAGGAGGTGCTTTCCATGCTCTGGGCCCTCATCGCCGTCCTCCTGATCCTGTGGCTGCTCGGGTTGATCGGATCCATCGGCGGCGGCCTGATCCACCTGCTGCTCGCGCTCGCCGTGATCGTGTTCGTGGTGCAGCTGCTCTCGGGCCGGCGGACGGTGTGACCTGGCGGCGCCCGGCCCGCGGTCGAGGCCGAGGTCGCCGCGATCCCGATCGTGGAACACGACATCCGAACCACGAGGTGATGGCATGAACGACATCAAGCACGATGCCAAGGAGGCGTATCGCGAGGCGGAGACGACGGCCAGGAAGGCCTGGCGGAACCGTGATGGCGAAGACCTCGGCGACAAGGCCGCCAACGCCGGTGACGAGATCCGCAAGGATCTGGGCAACGCCGGGGACGACATCCGGGAGGGGATCCGCGACGCCCGCGAGGGCGAGTCGCAGGCCGGCCGACGGTAGCCGGCGCGGCTCCGGTCGGTGCGGCGCGTGATGGCCCTGCTCGCCGCTACCAGAGGTCGCCGACGGTGAAGCCCTCCGGGAATGGATCCGTGGGGTCGACGACGTAGCTCGCGAACCCGGTGATCCAGGCGGTGCCGGTGACCGAGGGCACGATCCCGGCGTGCTCGCCCACGGTGGCCTCGGCCTCGACCCGGCCCGTGAACACCGTCCCGAGGATTCCCTCGTGCCGGAACTCGTCGCCGGCGACGAGCTCGCCACGCGCCTGGAGCACGGCCATCTTGGCGCAGGTACCGGTGCCGCACGGTGAGCGGTCGATGACCCCGGTCCAGGTCGAGGGCTTCGACCAGTCGAGCTCACCGGTCGAGACCGTGACCACGTTCCGGCGCGAGTTCCGAGGGTCGTGGGGAGGGCCCGACAGCTGGCCGATCGTGATGCCCGCGAAGCCCGGCTGCTCCGGGTGGACGACCGGCAGCTGCTCGCGCGCGGCCGCCTTGATCATCTCGGTCACCCGGGTGATGTCCCGGCCCTCGTCAGGCGTCAGGCGGAACCCGAGCGCCCCGGCGTCGGCGATCACGTAGAACATGCCGCCATACGCGACGTCGACGGTGACCGTCCCCAGCTGCGGCACCTCGACGGGGGCGTCGAGGTGGGTCGCGAACGCCGTCACGTTGCGGAACGTGACGCCCGTGACCTTCCCTCCCGCACAGCCGGCCCGGATGCGGATCAGCCCGGCCGGCGCCTCGAGCGTGATCTCGGTCACGGGCTCGTGCATCGGCAGCATGCCCGTCTCGAGCAGCGCGGTGGCGACGCAGATCGTGTTGGTGCCGGACATGCCCGGGTACTCGACCTGCTCCATGATCACGTAGCCGGCGTCGGCGTCGGGATGGGTGGGCGGCAGGATCACGTTCGCGCACAGGGCCGGGTAGCCACGCGGCTCCCGGAGCATCACGCGGCGCAGCTCGTCGCCGTGCTCGGCGAGGTGGCGCATCTTGTCGAACATCGTCGCGCCCGGGACGTCGAGCACACCGCCCACGATGACCCGTCCCGGCTCACCCGCCGCGTGGAGGTCGACCGCCTGGATCATCCTCGCCAGCCGCACCGGTACCCTCCCTTCTCGCGTTCGGCGCCGCGACTACCGACGGCGCGCCTCGGACACCGCGCGCTCGGTCTCCCGCCGCGCGTCGCGCTCGGCGATCTCCCGGCGGCGATCCCAGGTCTGCTTGCCGCGGGCGAGCCCCAGCTCGAGCTTGGCCTTGCCCTGGTCGTTGATGTACAGGCGGAGCGGCACGAGGGTCAGGCCCTTGGCCTTGGTCCTGCCCAGCAGCTCGTCGATCTCGTCGCGATGGAGCAGCAGCTTTCGCTGGCGCTTCGGCTCGTGGTTGAAGCGCACGTCGGCCGATTCCCAGGGGGCGATGTGGAGGCCGATGAGCCACGCCTCGCCGCGCTCGATCCGTGCATAGGCGTCGGCCAGGCTCACCTTGCCCGCGCGGATGCTCTTGATCTCGGTGCCGCGCAGCACGAGGCCGGCCTCGAAGGTGTCCTCGACGTGGTACTCGTGTCGCGCTCGGCGGTTCAGGGCGATGGTGCCACCCATCGACGGGCTCCTCTCGACGTTGGGCTGGCCAGTGTCGCACGTGCGACGACGACACCGGATCCCGGTGGGCGGGCGGCAAGGGCCGGTCACCGCCGCCGGTCACCGCCGCCGGTCACCGCGGCCGACCGCCGCCCGCCCATGACCCCCGGACGCACGAACGCCGGTCCGTTGCCGGACCGGCGTTCGTATTGCTACCGACCACCCGGCCGGGACCGTCTCTAGGCGACGATCTCCGCCGAGGTGGTGCAGCAACTACCGCTGACTGTCACTGCACATCACCTCCTTTCGTTCGGGAGGAACGTACCCGATGCGCGCCAACCGCGCAAGCGTCCATGCTCGTCGGCGCCGCCGCTGCCCATCACGCCCGATCCCGACCGGGCCTCGGGCCGCCCGCCGGCCGGACCCGTCGCGCCGCCGGGCGGAGCACCGATCCAGCCGGGCGTGTCGCGCCGCCGGGCGCAACGTCGATCCAGCCGCGCGTGTCACGCCGCCGGGCGCAACGTCGATCGAGCCGGGCGAGGCACGGCTGCAGACGGCCCGTCACCCAGGACCTTCAGGGCCGCGTCGAGCACCGGGTCGTCACCCGGACGTGCCGGACTGTCGGTCACCACCACGTCGGGGGTGATGCCCGACCCGTGGATCCAGGTCCGGTCGGGCGTGAGCCACTTGGCGATCGTGAGCCGGAAGCCGCCGTTGTCACCCTCGAGCTGCGTCCACTGCTGGATCGTGCCCTTGCCATAGGTCTTCGATCCGACCAGGGTTGCGCGGCCCCGGTCGTGGAGCGCCCCGGCCACGATCTCGGATGCCGATGCCGAGCCGCCGTCGACGAGGACGACGAGCCGGATCCCGGGATCGGTGGCCGCTCCGCCGGGGATCGCGGTCGTCTCGGTGAGCGACCCGCTCGCGTCCTGCTGCCAGAAGATCGTGCCATCCCCGAGGAACTGGCTGGCGATGTCGCGCGCCGCCGTGACGTAGCCGCCGGGGTTGCCGCGCAGGTCGACGATCAGCTGCCGCTTGCCGCCGTCCACGGCCTCCTTGACCGCCGCGTCGAAGTCGCGGGCCGCGCTGTCCGAGAAGCCGCTCAGCTTGATGTACCCCACCATGCCGTCGGCCAGGTCCTGCGTCGCCACCTCGGGCTGGACGATCACGGCGCGGACGACCTCGAGGTCGAACGGGGCGGCCGAGCCACGGACGACGGTCAGCCGCACCGTGGTATCGCGCGGGCCCCGGATCCGGTCGCGCGCCTGGTCGACCGTCAGGCCGTCGAGCGAGGCGCCGTCAACGGCCGTGATCTCATCGCCGGGCGCCAGACCCGCCTGCTCCGCGGGTGACCCGGGCAGCGGCGAGACCACGGCCAGCCGGCAGTCCGCGCCGAGCGTGGCGCAGGTCGAGGTCGCGCCGGTGCCGTCAACCGTTCCGATCGTCGCGCCGATCCCCTCGAACTGCCCCGCGATGCCCTGGAGCGACGCCTTGAAGTCCTCCGGGCTCATGTACTGCGAGTAGGGGTCGTCGAGGGCGTTGATCATCCCGCGGATCGCTCCCTGGACGAGCGCGGGGCGGTCGACCACGCCACCCGCGTACCGGTTCGCGATCGCGTAGTAGGTGTCCCAGAAGGGCTGGAACAGGTCCGCCGCGTCGACCGGCGTCCCCGCGGTCAGGAGCGCCTGCCGGCCGAGGGTCCAGCCCGACAGGAACAGGACGCTCCCGGCGAGGATCGCCACGATGATGACCGCGACCGCCTGGGCCGGGCGTCGTGCGCCCGGCGCGGTGGCCGGCGCGGTGGCCGGCGCGGTGGCCGGCGCGGTGGCCGGCGCGGTGGTCAACCTGGGCGGGGTCAACGCGGGTGCCGAGGCGACGGTCGCGGTCGCGGCCGGCGATCCAGGCGATGCCGGCGTGCCGGGCGGCGGCGGCGATGACCGTGATTCCGGCGTCGGCCCGGTGGCCGGTGTGGGGAGTTCGGACGACAACGACGACTTCCAGGTTGCGACGGGCGAGGGTTGGGCCGACAGCGTACCGCCGGTGCCCGATATCCGGCGCCGTGGTCCGGGGTGGGTCGCCGGCTCGTCGGGCCGGTCGCGTCAGCGGATGAGGTACGTCCGTACCGAGACCCACGACCCGAGCACCCCGAGCCCGATCCCGGTGCCCAGCACCAGCAGCGCGGTGTCCCGGCCGACGGATCCCAGCTGGAGCGGCAGCACGTTGAAGAAGCCGACCATCGCCTTCGACAGGGGATCGGCGCCGGCCGCCAGCAGGCCGAGGGTGATCAGCGCCCCGAGCAGTCCCACGAACGCCCCCTCGAACACGAACGGCCACCGGATGAACGCATCGGACGCGCCCACCAGGCGCATGATCTCGATCTCCTCGGCGCGTGCCACCACCGCAAGCCTGATCGTGTTCACGATGATGAACAGGACGATGAGGCCGACGACGACCAGGATCACGACACCGGCGGTGCGGACGAAGCTGGTCACGGTGACCACCCGGTCCACCAGCGCGTCGATGTTCACGACGTTGCGCACGATCGGGTCGTCGCGCAACGCGGTCGTCACGGCACCCAGGTCGCCCGGGTGGCGCAGCTTGACGTTGACGCTGGCATAGAGCGGGTTCGAGTCGAGGTACGGGGTGAGGTCCTCGCGGCCCTGCGCCGCCTCCACCTCGCGGAATCGCCGCAGCGCCTCGTCCCGGGACACGAACTCGACGCTGGCGACCTCCGGCATCGCACCGAGCTGCGCGACCAGCGTGTCGACCTGGTCCTGGGTCGTGTTGTTCTCGATGTAGGCGACGACCTGGACCTTCTGCTCCACGAAGGAAAGGCTCGCCAGGAGCACGTTCTGGAGCACGAAGAAGCCGGCCAGGAGGGCCAGCATCAGCACCATCGTCAGGGTCGCGGCGAGGCTCATCAGCGCGTTGCGCCAGTACCCCTGCCAGGCCCTCCGCAGCGAGAACAGGACGAACGCGATCACGGCTCAGTCCTCGCGGTGGTAGGTGGCGCCGGTCTCGTCGCGGATGATCCGCCCGTCCTCGAGCGCAACGACCCGCTTGCGGAGCGCGGTCACCACCTCGGCGTCGTGCGTGGCCATCAGGATCGTGACGCCCAGCTCGTTGATCCGGAGCAGCAGCTGGATCAGCTCCCAGCTGATCACGGGGTCGAGGTTCCCCGTGGGCTCGTCGGCGATGATGATCCGCGGGTCGTGGACCATCGCCCTGGCGATCGCGGTCCGCTGCTGCTCACCGCCCGAGAGCTGCGTCGGCAGCTGGGCCGCCTGACCGGTGAGCCCGACGACGGCCAGCACGCGGTCGACCGCGGGCCGGATCTGGCGCCCCGGCGTGCCGGTGACCTCGAGCGCGAAGGCCACGTTCTCCCAGACGGTCTTGCGGGGCAGCAGCTTGAAGTCCTGAAACACGATCCCGATCTTGCGCCGGACCCTGGGCACCTGCCGCCGGCCGATCCGTGCGAGGTCGTAGCCGTCGACCACCACCTCGCCCCGGGTGGCCAGCTCGTCGCGGATGAGCAGCTTCATCACCGTCGACTTGCCGGCCCCGGACGGCCCCACGAGGAACACGAAGTCACCCTGCGGGACGACCAGGTCGATGTTGCGAAGGGCCTCCTTGCCATTCGGGTAGCGCATCGTCACGTCGCGCATCACGACCACGGTGCGATCGGTGCCCGTGGAGGGACCGCGTCGGATCAGGCGCTCGAGCAGGGACGGCGACGGGCTCGGGGCAAGGGTCATGCGTCTGCTCGCTGACATGGGGGCGAGGCGGGGGTCGGTGCGCCGTTGAGGCGTCGACTCCGGTCCGCGGGCACGGTCGGGGGAGCCACGTCGTGCGCGAGGCTAGCATCCGGTGCGGAACGCGGCAAACGCTCGCGTCCGCGGAGCGCCGGCCCCCGCCGGCATCCCGGCGCCCGCGGACTCACGCGTCCGCCCGCACCCGCGCCTCCCCGCGATGCTCGCCAAGGCCCGCGCCGCACCCCCCGCGTGCCTCGGTCCGGCCGCCTTCAGATGATCGCGAGCGAGATCGGCAGGTAGCGCCCGAATGGATGGTCGGCCCGCGACCAGCAGATCACGCCCGGGAACGTGTCGAGGCGCATGCCGGCGGCCAGCATGACGCGCAACGCGCGATCCGCCGTTCCGGGCACCCACATCGCCATCGGGCCAACGACGAGCGATCCGCGGACGGCCACGCCGACGAGGGCCGGATGCAGGTCCGGGTCGACCGCCGCGACCGGACCCAGCCGGCCAACCCCGGATCCGTAGGCATAGCCGAGCGCGGGACCGCCGCGCGAGCGCAGGACGAACCCCGACCGCCCGTCGCGGCGGAGGTAGCGATGATCGACGGCGTGGGTGGCCCCGATCACGTCGCGGTCGATGTCGTCGAGCAGGCGGGCGAGCCGCTGCCGTCCGTCGGTGCCGGTGGCCTCGATGACCTCGAACGGCACGGCCTCGGTTCCGGCCGGGGGTTGCGGCAGGGCCGCCCAGCGGCGGACCTCCCCCGCGACCCGCCAGATGGGGATGCGCGGGACCATGCCGCGGCTCGCGTACAGGCCGTTGGAGATCGGCTGGACCGAATCGGTGCACATGCCCCAGGTGTGGATCCCGCTCTCGAGCGGGTCGTCCGGGCCGGGCACCTTCGGTCCTCCCGGATCCACGTCCCGTGCCGCCTGCGCCCGGTCCATCAGCGCCTTGCCCACCCCGCCCGACTGCGAGCCGGGTTCGACAAACAGCATCGCCAGGAACCACAGCCCGTCGCGGACGGACGCCGCCGAGAATCCGATCAGCGGCCCACCCCCCGCGGGTCGATCTGCCCGGCGGCCACCGGCATCCGCCGTGACCGATGCGCCCGGACGCAGCGCGACCCAGAACCGATCGGGGTCCGTCTGAAGGAGGTGCGCCAGCAGGCGGCGCAGGTGGGCGAGATCGCTCGGCAGCGCGGGCTGATTGAGCCTCGACTGGTAGTCGTCGATGCCGGCCTTCCAGACGCCCATGCAGGCGTCGAGGTCCGCCTCGCAGGCCCGGCGGTACGTCACGGCCCGCGCTCGATCCGCGGGGGGCGCCAGCGGCATGATCACGTCGCTCCCGTGTCGCCCAACGCCGACCCGAGCCTCATCAGGCCGCCCGCGCGTGCCCGAACGGCGGGCGCCGCATCCTCATTCGTCCGCGTCCTCGGCCGAGGGCGGGCGACCGGTCGCGAGGCGCTCGAGCTCCGCCTGCATGAACCCGTCGAGGTCGCCGTCGAGGACCGCGCCCGTGCTCGAGGTCTCGTAGCCGGTGCGGAGGTCCTTCACCATCTGGTACGGGTGCAGCACGTAGGAGCGGATCTGGTTGCCCCAGCCCGCCGTCACGTGCTCGCCACGGATCCGCCGCAGCTCCTCCTCGCGCTTCTCGAGCTCGAGCTCGAGCAGGCGGGACTTCAGGACGCGGATGGCGAGCTCGCGGTTCTGGGTCGCGGACCGCTCGTTCTGGCAGGTGACCACGATCCCGGTCGGCAGGTGCGTGAGCCGGATGGCCGATTCGGTCTTCTGGACGTGCTGCCCGCCGGCGCCCGAGGAGCGGAACGTGTCGACCCGGATCTCGTCCCAGTTGAGCTCGATCTCGACGTCCTCGTCGGCCTCCGGCATGACCTCCACCAGGGCGAACGTCGTCTGGCGCCGCTTCTGCGCGTCGTACGGGCTGATCCGCACCAGCCGGTGCACGCCGCGCTCGGCGCGCAGCCAGCCGAAGGCGAACCGGCCGGAGACCGTCACCGTGGCGCTCTTGATCCCGGCCTGCTCGCCCTCGGTCGAGTCGATCACCTCCGCCTTGAACCGGTGGCGCTCCGCCCAGCGCAGGTACATCCGGAGCAGCATGTCCGCCCAGTCCGTGGCCTCGGTGCCGCCCGCGCCCGCGCTGATCGTGAGCACGGCGTCCTTGGCGTCGTAGTCGCCGGAGAACAGCAGCAGCGTCCGTTCGCGCTCGAACTCGCGGCGCAGGGCATCGGCCTCGCGCTCGACGTCGCGCTCGGTGTCCGGGTCCGGCGTCTCGGCGAGCAGGTCGACGAGCTCGACCAGGTCCGTGGCTCGCTTGGTCAGCGATCGCCAGAGCGCGATCTCCTCGCGCAGCCCCTCGGCCTCACGGAGGACCTTCTGGGCGGCCCGCTGATCGTCCCAGAACCCGGGCTCGCTTGCCCGTGCGTCGAGCTCGTTGACCCGGTCGGTCTTGACGGCGAGGTCAAAGCCGCCCCGAGGTCGACCGGATCCGCTCGGCCAGGTCCCGGATGGACGCAGCGTCCACTAGGTTCGTACCTGGAGATCCTGGAGCAGGATCGGACGGAGCTCGATCAGCCGAAGGGCGGTCTTGCTCCGGGCGACGACGGGGTTCACGCAGGGACAGTAGCCGTTGTGCGGGCAGACGCCGCAGTTGCCGTCACAGTCGAGGGCGGCGGCGTAGCTGCAGGTTCGGCAATCCCGTTCGCACGCGATCAGATCCACGAACTGGGCTTCCTCAGCCTGCTTCACGGCTCCCTCTCTCTGGTCCTTCGTGTGTCGATCGGGCTGACGGTTCGGGACGAAGGCGTCGAATCCGGTTGGGGCAAGTCTCGGGGGCGCGAGTCTGGGGCAGCGACGTCGGGTCCCTGGATCACGAAGAACTGCAGGCGAGTATAGGCGCGCGATTCACGCACGCCAAGGGGGTGTGACCGCCTTTCGCGACACGTTTGGGCGCCTCGTGGCCCGGATGGGGTCAGGAAGCCGCTCGTTCGCCGTCCGCCACCACCGGCGACGGTCGCCGACAAGGGTGCTACCCGCCGGCCTGCTCGATCGGCGGCGTGCCGCCGGTGACGAAGTACACGCCCAGTGCCCCCAGCTCGTGGAGCGTCGCCATCACGGTCCGACCCGGGTCCCGGGCGATCGGTGACGTCTGGGTCGGTGAGCCGAAGGCCTCGATGCCCAGGTCCTTGGCGATCCGCAGCACGCGCAGCATGTGCGTCGGATCGGAGACGAACACGGCCGTACGCTGCCCCCGCTGGCGCATCAGCCTGGCAACGGACCGCAGCGAGTCGAGGGTGTTGTGCGCGTCGTGCTCGCCGTAGATGGCCGAAGCGGGTACGCCGTGATCGATTGCGTACTGGCGGGCGACCGCCGACTCCGTCGTCCGGTCGCCGGGCAGCTTGCCGCCGGTGACCACGAAGGATGCCGCGATTCCGGCCTGGAACAGGCCCACGGCGTGCTCGAGCCGTGCCTCGAACACCGGGGAGGGCTTGCCGTCGTACTGGGCGGCGCCAAGCACCACGATCGCGTCGACCGGCCGTCGCTCGTCGACGGCTCCCTGCTGCCAGACGCGGATCACCGTCGTTCCGATGACGATCGTGATCGCGATGCCGGAGATGACGATGACGCGCACGAGATCGCTGGTCCTGCGCGGCGTCAGGCCCCGTGACACTTCTTGTACTTCTGGCCCGAGCCGCACCAGCAGGGATCATTGCGTCCGATCCGGGCGCCGGAGGGCGTGAAGCCGGGTCGCAGCGATCCACCTCCACCCGCGCCCGGCGCCTCGCGCGCCCCGCGCATCGGGTCGGCCGGCAGGCCGCCGACCGGCCCGCCCTCTCGCCCGCCCACGGCTGCGCGACCCGCGGCGATGGGCGCCCCGATGGCCGCGCGGCGGTTGGCCGTCCCGCGGCCGGGCCCCGCCGACGGGCGACCGGAGTGCCCGTTCGCCCCGTCCGGCGGCTGGCCGGCGCCGTCGCCACCCTGCGCGGGAGGCTGACCCGGGCCGGGCAGCGGCACGGTGGCACCGGGTGGCGGATCGCGGCGGACGGTGACCCGGAAGATCGTCGCGGCGACCTGCCGTCGGATCAGCTCGCGCAGCTCCTCGTACAGCCGGTATGCCTCACGCCGGAACTCGTTGAGCGGGTCCTGCTGTGCATAGCCGCGCAGCCCGATTCCCCGGCGCATGTCATCGAGCTCGGTGAGGTGCTCGACCCACAGGCTGTCGATCGTCCGCAGCAGGACGAAGCGCTCGACCTGCGACCAGACCTCCTCGCCGTGCTCCTGCTCGCGTGCCTCCAGACCCTCCTCGGCGAGCACGCGCAGGTGCGCGACCAGGTCCTCGTGCGACGTCGCCGCCTCGTTGAGCTCGGCCTCGGACGTGCCGGGCCCGTCGAGCCCCATCGCCTTGAGCGCCGCCGACAGGCCCTCGAGGTTCCACTCGCTCGGCGAGGGGTCGCCCGCGAACTGGTCCCCCATGGCCGCCATCTCGGCGTCGAGGAACTCGCGGACCGTCTCGGTCAGGTCCTCGTTGCGCAGGACCTTGTCCCGCTCGGCGTAGATCGTCTCGCGCTGCTTGTTGATGACGTCGTCGAACTCGACCACCCGCTTGCGAATGTCGAAGTTGAAGCCCTCGACCCGCGACTGGGCGCTCTCGACCGTCTTCGAGACCAGACCGGACTCGATTGCCACGTCGTCCTCGAGGCCGAGCCGCTCCATGAGCGAGGCGACCCGCTCGGAGGCGAACCGCTTCATCAGGTCGTCGTCGAGCGACAGGTAGAAGCGCGACGAGCCGGGGTCGCCCTGGCGGCCGGAGCGGCCACGGAGCTGGTTGTCGATCCGGCGGCTGTCGTGGCGCTCGGTCCCGATGATGTGGAGCCCGCCGGCGGCGACGACGCGCTCGTGGTCGGCCTCCGTGATCGCCCTGGCCTCGGCCAGGGCCGCGTCATACGTCGCCTTGTCGACCTCGGCCGGGTTGAGGTCCCGCCTGTGGAGGATCTCGGAGGCGATGCCCGCGGGATCGCCGCCGAGCTTGATGTCCGTGCCGCGGCCGGCCATGTTGGTGGCGATCGTGACCGCGCTGCTGCGGCCCGCCTGGGCGACGACCCCCGCCTCTCGCTCGTGGAACTTGGCGTTGAGCACCTCGTGGTCGATGCCGCGGCGCTTGAGCAGCGTGCCCAGCACCTCGGACTTCTCGACCGAGACCGTGCCCACCAGCACCGGCCGCCCGGCCCTGGTCATCTCCTCGATCTCGTCGATCACGGCGTTGAACTTGCTGGTCTCGTTCTTGAACACGAGGTCGCCGTAGTCCTCGCGGATCATCGGCCGGTGGGTGGGGATGGCCACCACCTCGAGCTCGTAGATCTTGTGGAACTCCTCGGCCTCGGTGAGGGCCGTGCCGGTCATCCCCGACAGCTTGTCGTACAGCCGGAAGTAGTTCTGGAAGGTGATCGTCGCGAGCGTGCGCGACTCGCGCTGCACCCGCAGGCCCTCCTTGGCCTCGATCGCCTGGTGCAGGCCCTCGCTCCACCGCCGGCCGGGCATCTTCCGGCCCGTGAACTCGTCGACGATGATGATCTCGCCGTTCTCGACGATGTAGTCGCGGTCGCGCTTGTACAGCGCATGCGCCTTGAGCGCCGAGTCGAAGTGGCGCGCAAGCCGGGGGTCGGCGTCGTACAGGTTCTCGATCCCCAGCAGCCGCTCGATCTTGTCGATGCCCTCCTCGGTGGGCGAGACCGCCTTGTCCTTGAGATCGACGAAGTAGTCGCCGCCCTCCTCGTCGCCCTCCGGGCGCTCCTTGAGGCGGGGCACCAGGCGGGCGAAGGTGAAGTACAGGTCCGCCGACTCCTCGGCCTGGCCGGAGATGATGAGCGGCGTCCGGGCCTCGTCGATCAGGATGTTGTCGACCTCGTCGACGATCGCGAACGCCCGATCGCGCTGCACCCGGCCCTCGAGCTGGTCGACCATGTTGTCGCGCAGGTAGTCGAACCCGAACTCGTTGTTGGTGCCGTAGGTGATGTCCGCGGCGTAGGCCTCGCGGCGCGACACGGGCTTCAGGTTGATCAGCCGCTCGTCGGTCGTCGGGTAGCCGGGCTCGAACACGTAGGACGTGTCGTGGGTGATGACGCCGACCGTCAGACCGAGGAAGTGGTAGACGGGTCCCATCCACTGCGCATCACGCCGGGCGAGGTAGTCGTTGACCGTGACGAGATGCGCGCCGCGCCCGGCGAGGCCGTTGAGCAGCAGCGCAAGGGTCGGCATGAGGGTCTTGCCCTCGCCGGTCCGCATCTCGGCGATCTTCCCCTGGTGGAGCACGATGCCGCCCATCAGCTGGACGTCGAAGTGGCGCATCCCGAGCGTCCGCTGCATCGCCTCCCGCGACGCCGCGAAGACCTCCGGCAGCACGCCGTCGAGCACCGCCTGGAGGCGTTCGCTGTCCCGCTTGCGGCGATCCTTGGCGAGGTCGCGCCGCCGCTCCAGGTCGACGTGATGGAGCTCGTCGTCCGACGGCTCCTCGGGCTCCGCCTCCTCGAGGACGTCGGCACGGATGACGTCGATCCGTTCGCGGATCTCGGTGTCGGAAAGCGCCTGGTACTCGGGTTCGAGCTCGTTGATCTGATCGACCAGGGGCTGGAGGCGCGACAGCTCGCGGTCGTTGCTGTCGAAGAACCGGGAGAGCAAGCGCATGGCCGGCTGAGTATAGGGTGGCTCGCTGCAACGGCCGAACCGGCCCGGTCAGGACCGGGCCGCGGCCCGGCGGGTCATGGCGATCGGTGACGACGGATCGCTGGCCTGGCTCGGGACGGCGTTGGCGCTAGGGTCCGCTGGGCGCCGGGCCGATGACCACGCCGCCGCCCTGCACCGGCATCATGACCGGTGCCGGCACCGGCATCGCGGGCCCCACCCCGGCCTTGTCCATGAACACCGGTCCGTTCCACCCGGCGTTGACCTGCGTGCCGTTGGGGAACAGCACCGCCGTCAGCGCCGCGGCGGCGAACACGAGCGCGGTCCCGAACCCGAGGATGCCGGTGACGATCAGCGCACGTTGCATCGTGTACCCCAGACGGGACCCGCCGCGGTCAGGTTCCCGCGCCCAGCCGCCAAACGTGGAGGGCGTAGCCGGCGACGATGATCGCGAACGTGACGAGGCCAAGCACGGTCCAGAAGACGACCGAGCGCAGCCCGGAGGTCGGGTTCATCTCGGGGTTCGACAGCTCGGGCAGCTTCCCGCCCTTGAGCGAGGCACCCCAGCGCGTCGAGCGCAGCTGACCCCGCCAGCTCTCGTCGCCGACGGTACGGACCTCGAGCCCGCCCTTGCCGTCGGGGCGGTGCAGCTGAAGGCTCAATGGATCTCCGGATCGATCGATGCGTGGGCTCAGGCGCCGGCGCCGGCCGGCATCGCTGATGGTACGTCGTCCGCATCCGAGGGGGCGTCGCCGGAGCCCTCGTCGCTTCCGCGATCCGCGAGGCCATCCTCCCAGAGCAGCATCTCCTGGGTGAACGACACCTCGGACGAGAACAGCGCGCCGACCGACTCGCCACGGTGGATGCGCTTGATCGCCTCGCCGATCAGCGGCGCCACCGACAGCACCCGGATCTGCGGGATGTGCTTGGCGGCGGGCAGCGGCACCGTGTCGGTGATCACGACCTCGCGGAGGCTCGAGCCCGCGATCCGCTCCACCGCCGGGTCGGACAGGATGCCGTGGGTCGCGCACGCGTAGATCTCGGTGACGCCCTCGTGCTCGAGCGCACGGGTGATCTCGATCAGCGTTCCGGCCGTGTCGATCTCGTCGTCGACGATGATCGCTCGCCGGCCGCTCACCTCGCCGATGACGTTGATCACCTCGGCCCGGTCGAGGTTGCCGTGGCGGCGCTTCTCGACGATCGCGAGCGGGGCGTCGAGCAGCTCGGCGAACGCGCGCGCCCGCTTGGCGAAGCCGAGGTCGGTGACGACGACGCATTCGCGCAGCTGCTTGTCGATGAAGTACCGGCTCAGCATGTGGACCGCGGTCAGCTCGTCCACCGGGATGTTGAAGAACCCCTGGATCTGGCCCTGGTGAAGATCCATGGTGAGCAGCCGGTCGGCGCCGGCCACGGACATCATGTCGGCGATCAGGCGGGCCGTGATCGGGACGCGCGGCTGGTCCTTCTTGTCGGATCGTCCGTACCCGTAGTAGGGCACCACGGCCGTGATCCGCCCGGCCGACGCCCGCTTGAACGCGTCGATCATGATCAGCAGCTCCATGATCGACTGGTTGACCGGGCGTGAGGTGGGCTGCACCAGGAACACGTCCTTCTCGCGGACGTTGTCCAGGATCCGCACGAAGATGTTCTCGTTGGCGAACTGGAACACCTCGGCGTGGCCGGGCTCGGTGTTCAGCCAGTGGGCGATCTTGCGCGCGAGCTCGCGGTTGGCGTTGCCGTGGTAGATCTCGAACTGGTCCGCGTACACACCTGGCTCCCGTACGCCGAAGGCGGTCATCACGAGCGACCCGGCCCCGCTCCGTCCGATCCACCGTCGGGCGCCGGCTCGTCATTGTCGCCGATGACACCCCGCTCCGCCAAGCCCGGTTCGAAGGCGGCGATCGCCACGACCCTGTCCTCCTCGGCGAGCCGCATCACGATCACCCCGCGGGCACTGGGCGAGTAGCGGTTGATCGTGTTGGTCTCGGTCCGGATCACCTGGCCGTGCGCCGAGATGAGCAGCAGCTCCTCGTCCTGGGGAGTGACCTGCTGGACCGCCGCCATGAGCCCGGTCTTGCGCCCTTCGAGCGCGATCAGGCGCACGCCCTGGCCGCCGCGATGCTTCCGGCGGAACTCGGCCAGCGCGACCCGCTTGCCGTAGCCCGTCTCGGTGAGGACCAGCAGGTCGGCGGCCGGGTCGACGACGCTCATCGCGATCACCGCGTCCCCCTGGCGAGCGAGCCGGATGCCGATCACCCCGGCGGCGTCCCGTCCCATCGGACGAACCTCGCGCTCCGAGAACCTCGCCAGCATCCCCTGGGCGGTGGCGATGATGACGTCATCCTCGCCGCCTGACACGTCAACCCAGGCGAGCTCGTCACCGTCGCTGATCGTGATCGCCCGGATCCCCGTCGAGCGGACGCGCTCGAAATGCTCGAGCGGCGTCTTCTTGATGATCCCGTTGCGGGTGGCCATGACGAGGTAGTGGCCGGGCTCGAAGTTGGGCAGGCAGATGGTGGCCATCGGGACCTCGCCGGAGTCCACCTGGACGCCCGGCAGGTTGATGATCGCCATGCCCTTCGCCTGGCGGGACGCGTCGGGGATCGCGTGCACCTTGGCCGAGAACACGCGTCCGCGGTTGGTGAAGAACAGCGCCCAGTCGTGGGTGTTGGCGGCGAGCAGGTGCTCGACCGCGTCCTCCTCGCGGGTGACGTGCCCGATGATCCCCTTGCCGCCCCGATGCTGGCGGCGATAGGTCGCGACCGGCTGGCGCTTGATGTAGCCACGACGGCTGATGGTGACCACCACATCCTCGTCCGCGATCAGGTCCTCGTCGGTCATCTCGCGGCTCGAGTCGTCGACCACTCGCGTCCGCCGCTCTCCGGCGTACTTGCGCTTCAGCTCGCCGAGCTCGTCCTTGATGATCGAGAGCACCCGGGCGGGGTTGGCCAGGATGTCCTCCAGCTCGGCGATCTGCTGGATGACCGACAGGTACTCGTCCTCGATCTTCTTGCGCTCGAGGGCGGCGAGCCGTGCGAGGCGCATGTCGAGGATCGCCTGCGCCTGCGGCTCGGACAGGCCGAAGCCCGTCATCAGGTTGGTCCTGGCCGCCTCGACGTCCGCCGACGCACGGATGGTCTGGATCACGGCGTCCAGGTTGTCGAGGGCGATCTTGAGGCCCTCGAGGATGTGGGCGCGGGCCCGCGCCTTCTCCAGATCGAACTCGGTCCGCCGGCGGACGATCTCGCGCCGGTGATTCGTGTAGTGACGGAGGACGCTCTTGAGCGGGAGCGTCTGCGGCTGGCCGTCGACGAGGGCCAGCATGTTGAGGTTGAACGCCGTCTGGAGGGCCGTGTGCTTGAACAGGTTGTTGAGCACCTTGTGCGGGTTGGCGTCGCGCTTGATCTCGACGTAGATGCGCATCCCGTCGCGATCCGACTCGTCGCGCAGGTCGGCGATCCCGTCGAGCCGCTTGTCCTTGACCAGGTCGGCGATCTTCTCGAGCAGGGCCGCCTTGTTCACCTGGTACGGGAGCTCCGAGACGATGATCGCGGTCCGGTCGTGGCGGGTCTCCTCGAACGCGACCTGGGCACGCATCACGACCCGGCCGTGGCCGTGGGCGTACATCTCGCGGATGGCGTCGAACGTCTCCTGCTCGCCGCTGATCGGGTTGCGGCGGGTCTCGAGCCGGAAGATCGAGGCACCGGTGGGAAAGTCCGGGCCCTTGACGAACTGGCACAGCTCGTCGGTCGTGATGTCCGGGTTGTCGATGTAGGCGATCGTCGCGTCGACGACCTCACCCAGGTGATGCGGCGGGATGTTGGTCGCCATCCCGACCGCGATCCCGGAGGAGCCGTTGATCAGCAGGTTCGGCAGCCGCGCCGGCAGCACGGATGGCTGCTTCTGGGTGCCGTCGTAGTTGTCGACATAGTCGACCGTGTCCTTGTCGATGTCGGCCAGCATCTCCGCGGAGATGGCGGTCAGGCGCGCCTCCGTGTACCGCATGGCGGCAGCCGAGTCGCCGTCGACCGAGCCGAAGTTGCCCTGGCCGTCGACCAGCGGGTAGCGCATCGAGAAGTCCTGGGCGAGCCGGACGAGCGCGTCGTACAGCGCCACATCGCCGTGCGGGTGGTACTTGCCCATGACCTCGCCGACGATCGCGGCGCACTTGCGATAGGAGCTGGTCGCCGACAGCCCCATCTCGCCCATCGTGTACAGGATCCGGCGGTGGACGGGCTTGAGGCCGTCGCGGACGTCGGGCAGGGCGCGGGACACGATGACGCTCATCGCGTAGTCGAGGTACGAGACCCGCATCTCGTCCTCGAGGCGGGTCGCGCGGACCTGGCCCAGATCGTCGGTCACGTGGTGGCTCTCCTGTGCTCGATGCGGTCAGCGGTGATCGTCACGTCCGGTCGATGACGTGGCGCTGCGCGGGCGGCACGTCGAGCCCGAGATCGGTGAACGAGGCGACGGCGAGCGCCGCACGCGAGGTCGACGCGGCGCCGGGCCGCTTTCGGACCCCCGCGATGCCGGCCCGGATCCGGTCCGCGACATCGGGCGGCAGGTGCTCGAGCGCATCGCGCACCACCCACGCTCGATGGCCGTCGTCCTCGGCGCCCGCCCGACCCGCCTCGCGCTGCAGGAAGGCGACCGTGGCGCGGAGATCGACCTGCGCCATCGCGCGCAGCGCCCAGGACAGGGCCTTCTGCACCTCGGGGGCGGCGTCCCCGATCACCTCGCCCAGGATGGCCAGCGCGCGGGCGGCGATCTCGGGCCGGCGACCCGCCGTGCGGTCGACGTGCGGGATGGTCGCGATCGTGGAGCCGACGAGCCGGCGCTCCCAGCGCGACGGCGAGTAGACGAGCTGCTCCAGCTCGGCCCACCGGTACGGCTCGGCAAGGATTCCCCGCCCGGTCACGTGGGCCAGCGAGTCGACGGTGATCCAGTCCATGGCGGTGCGCGCCTCGGCGCGGACGAGCTGCCAGGCCCGCTCGGGATCTGCCGCGATCGCGCGCTCGATCAGGTGAAACGCGATCCAGTGCAGCTCGAGGGGCGCCTCCCGCAGGAGGCGCTCCGCCAGGTCGAGCCGGAGGGCGGTGGAGTCTCGCCGGGTACCCCGGATCAGCCGCCGGCTCACGGCCGTCAGCAGCGGCTGGCGGACGCCGAGCACCTCCCCGATCCCGGGGGCAATGCGCTGCTGGCCGGCCAGGTACTCGGGATCGGCGAGGTCCCGCAACCCGTCGAGCAGGGTCCGTGCCGCGGCGGCCGGATCGGTCGCGAGCTCGGCCGTCCGGTCCCCGAGCGCGAGGGCGTCGGGCGTCCGTGCCTCGACGATGGCCCGCGCCCGGGCCGTGGCCGGGCTGCCGACCGGCGCGGTGGGCAGGGAGGCGACGGTCACTCGGCCACCCCTTCGCGCGGATCGGTGTCGGGCTCGATCCGGAACGCATATCGCTCCTTGAGATCGCGCTTCCGCTCCTCGGGTGCCCCCACGTAGGTGGCTTGCGAGCGGGCGAGGATCGCCCCGTCGTCGGGGTCGAGGATCACGCCCTCGGCGTCGACCAGGCGCCGCCGCACCGCGACGACGCGGCCTTCGGCGCGGATCGGCCGCCCGACCAGGACGGGTCGCTTGAAGTCGACGGTCATGCGGGCGGTCACGCCCCACAGATCGTGGTCGACCAGGGCCCACGCCATGACCTCGTCGAGGATCGTGCACAGGATGCCGCCGTGGGCGATCCCCTCCCAGCCTTCGAACCGACCGTCCAGGCTGAGCTCCGTCCAGCACCGATCGCCGCCCGCGTGGAGGACCAGCCGCAGGCCGTGGACGTTCAGCGTTCCACAGGCGAAGCAGTTGTGCGGGGCGAGCAGGATCCGCCGGCCGCCCACCCGCACGTCGGGGGCCATCACCGAGGGTTCAGACGTCAAGGTTCTGCACCTTGCGTGCCTCGTTCTTGATGTAGTCCTTGCGCGGCTCGACGCGCTCCCCCATCAGCATCGTGAACACGGCGTCCGCGTCGCCGGCGTCCTCGACCTCGACCTTGAGCAGGGTCCGGGTCTCGGGGTTCATCGTGGTCTCCCAGAGCTGGTCGGCGTTCATCTCGCCGAGGCCCTTGAACCGCTGGACGCTCACGTTCTTGGTCGTGAACTCGCGCACCACGCGGTCCCGGTCCTTCTCGGTGTTGGCGTACCGGGTCACCTTGCCGGTCGACACCCGATACAACGGCGGCTGCGCGATGAACAGGTAGCCGGCGTCGATGACCTCGGGCATGTGCCGGTAGAAGAAGGTCAGCAGCAGCGTCCGGATGTGGGCACCGTCGACGTCCGCGTCGGTCATGATGATGATCCGGTGGTAGCGCAGCTTCGCGATGTCGAAGCTGTCGCCGATGCCCCCGCCGAGCGCGATGATCAGCGGCTTGACATTCTCCGAGCTCAGGATCTTGTCGAGCCGCGCCTTCTCGACGTTGAGCAGCTTGCCGCGCAGCGGCAGGATTGCCTGGAACCGCCGGTCACGGCCCTGCTTGGCCGAGCCGCCCGCGGAATCGCCCTCGACGATGTAGATCTCGCTCTTCGCGGGGTCGCGCTCCTGGCAGTCGGCCAGCTTGCCCGGCAGCGACAGCCCGTCGAGGGCTCCCTTGCGGATGACGAGGTCGCGCGCCTTGCGCGCCGCCTCGCGCGCCCTGGCCGCCGTGAGGCACTTCTCGATGATCCGGCGTCCGTCGGCGGGGTTCTCCTCGAGATACTGCGAGATGGCGTCGGCGACGGCGGTCTCGACCTGGCCGGCGACCTCCGCGTTGCCGAGCTTGGCCTTGGTCTGGCCCTCGAACTGGGGATCGGTCAGCTTGACGCTCACCACCGCCGTCAGCCCCTCGCGGACATCGTCACCCGACAGGTTGCCGTCAGCGTCCTTGAGCACCCCGGCCCGCTTGGCCCAGTCGTTGAGGGAGCGGGTCAGCGCCCGCCGGAAGCCGGTGATGTGCGTGCCGCCATCGACGGTGTTGATGTTGTTCGCGAACGCGAGCACGTTCTCGGCGTACGAGTCGTTGTACTGGAGGGCGACCTCGATCGTGCTGGTGCCGTCCCTGCGCTCCACGTAGATCGGGCGCAGGTGGAGGGCGACCTTGTTGCGGTTCAGGTGGCGCACGAACGACACCAGCCCGCCCTCGAAGTAGAACGAGCGCTCGCGGTCAACCCGCTCGTCACGCAGCGTGATCCAGACGCCCTTGGTGAGGTACGCCGACTCGCGCAGCCGTTGCGAGATCGTCTCGAACGAGTAGTCGGTCGACTCGAACATCTCGGTGTCCGCGGTGAACGTGGTCAGGGTGCCGCGTCGGGACCCCTGTGGACCGATCCGCTGCACCGGGCCGGTCGGCTTGCCCCGCTGGTACTCCTGCGCCCAGATGCCGCCGTCGCGGGCCGTCTCGACGCGCAGCCACGACGACAGCGCGTTGACGACCGAGACGCCGACGCCGTGGAGCCCACCGGACACCTTGTAGCCGCCACCTCCGAACTTGCCGCCGGCGTGGAGAACGGTGTGCACGACCTCGAGGGCGTCCTTGCCGGTGGCGTGCTTCCCGACCGGAACGCCCCGGCCATCGTCCTCCACGGTGACGCGACTGTCGCTGTGGATGGTCACGATCACGGTGGTGGCGAAGCCGGCCATCGCCTCGTCGATCGAGTTGTCCACGACCTCCCAGACGAGATGGTGGAGCCCACGCACGTCGGTGGACCCGATGTACATGCCCGGGCGCCGCCGCACCGCCTCGAGACCTTCGAGGACCTGGATGCTCGCGGCGGTGTACTCGCCCGCCGCGCTCGCCTTGGTTCGCCGGGCGCCGGATGCGCGGCCGTTGGTGGGTGCGGTCCGCTGCCGATCGCCGACGTCCGTCACGCGGTTCCTCCGATGAGGCGCTCGTAGAGCCGTCCGAGCTCTTCGTCGCTGTAGTACTCGATCACGATCCGCCCGCCTCGGCGCGAACGGTTGACGCTGACCTTGGTTCCGAGCCGCTGGCGCAGGTCCTCTTCGACCCGCTCAAGGTCCGGGTCCGGCGTCCGGACCGGGGCGACCGATCGGGGAGGGCGTGGCTCTCTGAGCCGCCGGACCAGCTCCTCCGTCTGGCGAACGGAGAGCCCCTGCCCGATCACCGTGGCGAGCACGTGCGCCTGCCCGTCCGGTGTCAGCCCGCCGAGCGCCCTGCCGTGGCCCTCGGTCAGGCGATCGTCGGCGATGGCGGCCTGGACCTCCGGGTGCAGGTCAAGCAGCCGCAGCGTATTGGCCACGGTGGCACGCGCCTTCCCCACCCGGTCGGCGACACGCTCCTGGGTCAGGCCGAACTCGTCGATGAGCTGCCGGTACGCGGTCGCTTCGTCGATCGGATCGAGGTCGGAGCGCTGGACATTCTCGACCAGGGCGACCTCGAGCTGGTCACGGTCGGCGAGCTGGCGGACCAGGGCCGGGATCCGCTCGAGCCCCGCGAGTCGTGCCGCGCGGACGCGACGCTCACCCGCGACGAGCTGGTAGCCATCGAGGGTCTCGGTGACCAGGACCGGCTGGAGCACGCCGTGCTCGCGCACGCTCGCGGCGAGCTCCTCGAGGCTCGAGTCGTCCATGTGACGGCGCGGCTGGTAGGGGTTGGGAGCGATCCGCGTCAACGGGACGTCGACGACCGGCGACGCACCCGACGCCCGCTGCGGGATCAGGGCCGAGAGGCCGCGACCGAGGGCCGTGCCGCCGCGCTCGGCGCGCGTGGTCATGCGCCAGCACCCGTGTACGCGTGGCCGCTCGCGATCGCGTCGCCGCCGGGGGCAGCACTGGCTGCCGGCTCGCCACCAACCGCCGCGTCCGACCGGGCCCGCGTGTCGGCGCGATGCCGCGCCATGATCTCGCGCGCGAGCGCCTGATAGGCCTCGGCTCCCTTCGACTCGGGCCGGTAGAGCGCGATCGGCAATCCGTGGCTGGGCGCCTCGGAGAGGCGAACGCTGCGGGGGATCACGGTATCGAACACGGTGTCGTGGAGATGACTGCGCACCTCGGCGGCGACCTCGGCCGACAGGTTGGTCCTGGCGTCGAACATGGTGAGCACTACGCCGGAGATCGCCAGGTCCGGATTGAGGTGATCGCGCACGAGGTTGATCGTCGCGATCAGCTGCGACAGACCCTCGAGCGCGTAGTACTCGCATTGGATCGGCACCAGGACGGCGTCGGCGCCGGTGAGCGCATTGACCGTCAACAGCCCGAGTGAGGGCGGGCAGTCGACGAGGATCCAGTCCCACCGCTCATGCTCCGGGCGGACGACGTGTCGCAGTCGCCGCTCACGGCTCGACTCGCCGGCCAGCTCGAGCTCGGCGCCGGCGAGGGCGATGGACGACGGAACGAGCCGGACGCCGTCGACAGGTGTCCGGACATGGAGGTCCGCAAGCGGACGGCCGTCCACGAGCGCGTCATAGACGGAGCCATCGACCGAGGTTCGATCGACACCGAAGCCGCTCGTCGCGTTGCCCTGGGGATCGAGGTCGACGACCAGGACGCGGTCTCCGAGAAGCGCCAGATAGGATGCGAGATTGACCACCGTGGTGGTCTTCCCGACGCCGCCTTTCTGATTCGTGCAGGCGATCGTCTGGCCCACTCAGGCTCCTGTCCCAGTCGTGCTCATCAAGCGCAATTCTAGCATCGGACACCGGCCTCTCCCTTCGACAGGGTGGTTCCGCCCGGCGCTCGACGGCCGTCGATTCCGTGCCCGCCATGATGCGATGCCCCCTGTATCTGCGACGTATCGGACCTCTGCTCGCCGTTTCACGTGAAACATCGTCGCCAGCTTCATGTCGAGCCGGATGCCGCGCCGTGGATCGAAGACCCGGCCGGTCCGCGGACGTGTCAGCGACCAGCCCCCGGGCACGCCACACCGCGCGATCTCACCGATGGGGTGGATGCTCGCCGTGACGGGTCGCGGCGGCCCCGATTTACGCCGCATCCGGACCGCACAGGCAGGTCGTCCGGCAATTGCCGGTTGCAGGTGCCCATGGGATACTGCCGGCGACACCCGCTGTCATCTCGTCGCCGTCGCCATCGGTTCCCAGGCCCGACCGTCGGCCGCAAGCCGGGGATCGAACGCCGCACATGCAACTCACCATCGCCGCGGCGATCGCCGTGGTGGCCGCGCTCGTCGAATACACCGTGGTTCCATATCTCAGGGTCGGAGATACCGTCCCGCATCCGGTCCTCGTCCTCGGCGTCATCTGGGCCATCGCCGGTGGTCTCGAAGCCGGGCTCACGTGGGCATTCGTGGGGGGCCTCGCCCTGGACATCCTGGCTCAGCGACCGCTCGGCACCTCGGCCTTCGCGCTCCTGATCTCGATCGGCCTGGCCTCCATCATCGGCGGCTTCTTTGGTCGCGTGAGGATCGTCGCGCCGGTCGCCGCCACCGCCCTCGCCAGCGTGGTCTACTCGATGCTCCTGCTTGCTGCCATCAGCGCCCTCAGCCCCGCGAGCCTGTCAGGCGTCAGCCTCGGGGCCATCGGCGGCTCCGCGCTGTACGACACGCTGCTCGCGGTGCTCGTCGGGCCGCTGACCGTGGCGATCGTGCTCCGCCGTCGCGACACCGAGCGGCCTGAACGGTGAACGACGCCTACGTGACCTCGCGGTCCGAGCGCGACCGACGCCCGCTCCGGTTCCTGACGTTCGGGATCGCGACGATCCTCGTGTTCGGGTTGCTCGGGGCGCGGCTGGCGTACCTCCAGATCAGCAACGGGCGCGTCTACGCCGCGCAGGCCGCCGCCGCCAGCAAGCCGGCGACCGAGCCGATCACCGCGCCGCGCGGCCTGATCTTCGACCGCAAGGGCCGGCCGCTGGTCGTCAACGTCGCCTCGTACGCGGTGAAGATCACGCCGTCGGATCTCCCGTTCGGCAAGCGGGCCGACGTCGCCGATCGGCTGGGCAACCTGCTGGACATGGATCCGACGGACATCCTGGCCACGCTCGACAGCGCGCCCGGCTCGCGGTTCGATCCCGTCCGGATCGCGCAGGACGTGCCGGAGGACGTCGCCCGGCTCGTGTCCGAGTCGACCGATACGCTGCCCGGGGTGTCGGTCGCGGTCGAGACGCGGCGGGAGTACCCGGCCGGTCCCCTGATGGCGCACATCGTCGGCTACACCGGCCCGATCGACGCCGGGACGCTGGACCGGCTCAAGACCGACGGGTACCTCGCGGACGACATGATCGGCAAGGCCGGCATCGAGGCGACCTTCGAGTCCCAGCTCCGGGGCACGTACGGCAGCGAGCTGGTCCAGCGCGACGCCACCGGCAGGGACGTCCAGGTCCTGCGGACCGAGCAGCAGGCGGTCCCCGGGGCGTCCCTCACCCTGACGATCGACGAGACGATCCAGAAGGAGGCCCAGTCGGCCCTGAAGTGGGGTATGCGGGTGGCCGGCCTCAAGCGCGGCGTGTTCATCGTGATGAACCCGCAGACCGGCGAGGTCCTGGCGATGGTCAGCCTGCCGAGCTATGACGACAACCTGTTCGCCGAGGGCATCTCGACCAAGGCCTTCCAGAAGCTCGCCAACGACAAGAACGAGCCGTTGACCAACCAGGCAGTCCAGGCGCACTTCCCGCCCGGCTCGACGTTCAAGCTCGTGACGGGGACCGGCGGGCTCCAGGACAAGAAGATCACGCCGCAGACCAGGCTCCAGACCCGCGCCTTCCTGACCATTGGCGGCGCCCGGTTCTACGACTGGAACCACGCCGGATTTGGGCTGTGCAACATCTTCTGCGGGTTCGGCCATTCGTCCGACACGTTCTTCTTCCAGGTCGCCGGCATGCTGGGGGCGGACCGGCTGGCGTACTGGGCACGGCAGTACGGGTTCGGAGCCCCGACCGGGATCGACCTGCCGGGCGAGGTCTCGGGGATCATCCCGTCGAACGCCTGGAAGATGAATGCCTTCGGCCAGCAGATGTTCGAGGGCGAGACCTACCAGGCCGGCATCGGCCAGGGCTACGACGTCGTGACCCCCATCCAGCTGATCAACGCCTACGCCGCGATGGCCAATGGCGGCAAGCTGTATCGGCCCCAGCTGGTGCGGCAGGTCGTGGGCCCGGACGGCAACGTCATCCAGTCGTTCAAGCCCGACCTGATCCGGAAGCTGCCCGTGTCGCAGGCGACCCTGCGGACGATGCGCCTGGCCGCCCGCACGGTGGTCACCCTTCGCCACACCTACAACCTCGTCGACATGCCGATCAAGGTCGCCGGCAAGTCCGGAACCGCCGAGTTCGGGACCCGGGACGCCAAGGGCCGCCTGCCGTTCCACTCCTGGTTCGTCGGGTTCGTGCCCAAGGACCCGTACCACGGGAGCTTCGCAAAGCCCGACTCGCAGCTCATGTTCCTGGCGTTCGCCTACGACTCGCGAACCATCGGCAACGCGGCGACCGAGATCGGCAAGGCATTCCTCCAGCTGCACTTCCACATCAAGAAGGACTACCGCCTGCCGGTGCTGCTGCAGCGCGGGAACCACTATGGGAACTGAGGCGTGACGAGGTGCTGATCCGGTGCGGGTGATGCGCGCCGAGCCCGGTCGCTTTGCCGACATGACCGCTCGGTCGGTCGGCGCGGCCTGGCGTGCCTACGACCTGCAGCTCACCACCTATGCCGCCCTGCTGGGAACGATCGGGCTGGTCATGGCCTACGTCAACAGCGTCGAGGCCGGCCAGCCCGCGATGGCCAGCGGATCGTGGTTCTCGCGGGCGCTGATGTGGTCGGGCCTGGCCATCGTCACGTTCGTCCTGGCCACGATGTTCGACTATCGCTGGCTCAAGACGCTGGCCTGGCCGATCTACCTTGCCAACGTCGGGTTGCTGGTGCTCACCCTGGCGATCGGCGACGGCGTGGGCGGATCTGCAAGGTGGATCGGGCTGGGACCGCTGACGTTCCAGTTCTCGGAGCTGGCCAAGATCCTGATGATCATCGTGCTCGCCGTGTACCTCGGCAACCGGGAGGGGCGGCTCGACTCGCTGTCGTCGATCCTGGGCGCCTGCCTGCTCATGGTCCCGCCCTGGGTGCTGGTCATGCTCCAGCCCGACCTGGGCACCTCGCTCGTGCTGGCCTCGATCCTGGCCGGGATGCTGTTCATGTCGGGGGCCAGCCTCCGCTGGCTGATCGCGATGGCGCTGGGCATCGCCGCGGCCGTCCCGCTGGCCTGGACCTACGTCCTGCGCGACTACCAGAAGGAGCGGATCACCGCCTTCTTCAGCCCCTGCGAGGACACCCTGGGCTCGTGCTGGCAGGTGCTCCAGTCGAAGATCGCGATCGGCTCCGGCGGCTTCTTCGGCACCGGGCTGACCAACGGCTCCCAGACCCGCGGCGACTTCCTGCCGGTCCAGGAGAGCGACTTCGTGTTCGCCGTGCTGGCGCAGGAGCTCGGCTTCATCGGCGCCGTCGTGGTGTTCCTGCTGTTCACCGCATTGCTGTGGCGGATCATCGCCAGCGCCTGGAAGTCCCGCGACCCGTTCGGCACCCTGTTCGGGGCGGGCCTGGCCACCGCGATCCTGTTCCAGGTGTTCGTCAACGTGGGGATGGTGGTCGGGCTGCTGCCGGTCACCGGCATCCCGCTCCCGTTCATCGCGCACGGCGGCGCATCGCTGCTGAGCATCGCGATCGGGCTGGGGGTGATACAGAGCGTCAACATCCGGCAACACCGCGCGGAGTGGTGACGGCTGCCGTCATCCTCGGCGGCCCGCTGACGAGCGGCGTCGCGAACACGGCCGCGGAGGGCGTCACCAGCACCCTGGTCGGTCTGCTGGTGCTGCTGCTGGGTGCGAAGCTGGGCGAGGAGGTGCTGCGCCGGCTCGGGCAGCCGGGTGTGGTGGGCGAGGTCATCGGGGGCTTCCTCGTCGGACCGCACGCGCTCGCGCTCGTGGCCCCCGGCGACGCAGCGGCCGTGTTCGCGGAGCTGGGCGTGGTGGTGCTCCTGTTCTCGGTCGGGCTCGAGGTCCACACCGATGAGCTGGTGGTCGTGGGGCGGCCGGCGGTGCTGACCGCGGTCGTCGCGATGGTCCTGCCGATCGTCGCCGGGTTCGCGCTGGCCACGGTGCTGGGTGAGACGCCGATCACGTCGGCCTTCGTGGGCCTGGCCCTGGCCGCCACGAGCATCGGGATCACCAGCCGGGTCCTGCGAGACCTGCACGTGCTGGATCGGACGTTCGCCCGCGTCGTGATCGGAGCCGCCCTCGTCGATGACATCCTGGCGCTGGTCCTGATCGGGATCGCCGGCGGGGTGGCCGACGGCAACCTGTCGGCGAGCACGCTCCTCGTCGGGGTCGCCGGCATCGGCCTGGTGCTCCTCGGGTTCGCCGCGGCGCGCCGGGCCCGGGGCCTGCCCAGGCACGTGTTCACCTGGCCGCTGTTCGCCGACACACCGCTCGTCCCGGCGTTTCTGCTCATGCTGGCGGCGGCCCTGTTCGCGGCCTCGATCGGCCTCGCCGCCATCATCGGCGCGTTCGTCGCGGGCCTGATCATCGCCGAGACCGAGGCGGCCGATGAGCTCGAGCACGACGTCCGGCCTCTCGCGTCGGTGTTCACTCCGTTCTTCTTCGCGCTGACGGGCGCCGAGCTCGACCTGTCGTCCATGCTCGACCCCGGCGTCCTCGCCCTCGCCCTTGCCCTGACGGCGATCGGCGTGGTGACCAAGGCCGCCGGGGGCCTGCTGGGGGCGCGCGAGATCGGGCCCTGGGCCGCGATGACGGTCGGGTTCGGCATGGTCCCGCGCGGCGAGGTCGGGATCGTGGTCGCCAACCTCGCTCTGGCGGCCGGCGTGGTCGGCGATTCCCTGTTCGCGGCGATCATGGTGGCCGTCGTGCTGACGACCGTGATCGCGCCGTACCTGCTCTCGTACTCGGTGCCACGGGCGATCCGGGAGGCGACCAGCGCCTGATCGCCCGGGCGTCACCGCCGGCGGAACAGGCCTCGCTCGCCGGCCTCCGGCCGCGGTGCCGCCATGCGCCGGCCGCGCGCCCGGAGCAGCGCATCGATCTCCGCCTGGTAGGCACGCCCGATCGGCGTGCGATCGAGCCATTCCAGGTACTCGAGGTCGCTCCGGCTGATCTCACCCAGGGACCATCCGCTGTAGCGGCCGAAGTTGAGGACGGTTCCCGACGGGTTGCCGGGCGGAGGTCCAGCCGACTCGGTCGACCGCGGGGGCGCGTCGTAGCCGCCGCCGGAGGTCGATCGTCCCGGCGTCCCCGCCGCGCCGCCCCGGGTCGCGGAGCCGGGGCGGCCGGTCGGAGGATCGGCGACGCTGGAGGGCCACGAGGGTGCGGGCCCGGCCGCCTCCGGTGCGCCGAACGCGGAACGCGGTGGTGGCTCGGGACCGGGAGCCGACCGGCCAGCCGATGCGGTGCGCGTCTTCGCCTCGGTCGCCGCCACGGTGGCCGCGGCGGCCAGCGCGCGCGCTCGCGCGCGGTCGACGGCCGCGCGCCGGGTCGAGTCCTTGAGCATCTCCCACGCCTGGTTGATGCGGACCATCCGCTCCTGTGACTCGGGGCCGGGCGCGACGTCGGGGTGGTATTTGCGCGCGAGCCGGCGGTACGCGGCCTCGATGACCTCGTCCTCGGCCTCGGGATCGACCTGGAGAACCTTGTACGGATCGGGGACGGTCACGGACAGCTCACGGATCGGTGGCGGCGCCGAAGCGCGACGGCGGGCTGCATCCCCGGCAGACTAGCACCGTGCCGATGCGTGACGAACCCCCCGTTGGTCCACCCGCGATCCCCCCGCGCGATCCCGCGCAGCGCTGGCGCCTGGTCATCCGGCGCGACCCCATCGACCCTGCCGATGCCGGCAGGGGACAGCAGGCGGCATGGGAAGCCGCGCTGCGTCGCAGCGGGTTGCCGCTGGCCGGGGTCGACGCGCCGGGTCTGCGGCCGCGGATGGCGACGGCCGCGCCCTTGGCCGCCGCGGCGGCGGGGGAGGCCGAGCTCCTCGACGTCTGGCTGACGCAGCGGCTGCCACGGTGGCACGTCCGGGATGCGCTGACCGGCGTCCTGCCACCGGCGCACACGCTGGTCGATCTCTTTGACGTGTGGCTGGGCGAGCCGGCCCTGCCGGGCCAGGTCGTGGCGTCGGTGTACCGGGTCACGATCGATGCGCCCGACCTGGACGTGCGTCGGATCGCCGCCGCCGCGGCGGACATCGAGGCTGCCGGATCGCTGCCGCGCCGGCGCACGAAGGGCGACCGAGGGGTCGATTACGACCTCCGTCCGATGATCGAGAGTCTCGTCGTCCGCCCGGACGGCGCCTCGACGGTCGTCGTGATGACGCTTCGCCACGACCCGGCCAAGGGCGTGGGCCGGCCGGACGAGGTCCTGGCCGAGCTGGGCGACCGGCTTGGTGCGGCGATCACCGGCGTGCACCTGACGCGCGAGCGGATCGTGCTCGCCCAGGCGCCCCCGCCGACGCCGCCGCCGCCAGGACCCGGCGCTCGGCGTCGCCAGGAACGTCGCTGACCCGAGCCTCGCCTGCCAAACCGGCGTGACGACCGGCCCCGGCGCCGCGGCGATCCTGACCGTCGGGAAACCGGGCAGCCTAGCCGACGGGCTGCCCGGTTTCGATCGCCGCCGGGTCCACGTCCAGGAGGTAGCCGATGCCCTGGAAAGTCCGGATGCGGCCCGGGTCGCCAGGCTCGGCGCCCAGCTTGCGGCGGACCCGGCTGACCCACACGCGCAGGTACTGCAGGTCGTCGCGATACTCGGGGCCCCACACCTTGGTCAGCAGCTCGGAGTGGAGGACGACCTTGCCCGCGTTCGCCGCCAGATGGTGCAGCAGGAGCCACTCGGTGCGCGACAGCCGCACGAGGTCCCCGTTGCGGCGGACCAGCCGCCGCTCGAGGTCGATCTCGACGTCATCGAACCGGACGATGCCGCCGGGCGCGACGGCGCCCGTGCTTCGCCGAAGGACCGCCCTGACACGCGCGGCGAGCTCGTCCGGGTGGAACGGCTTGGCCACGTAGTCGTCCGCGCCCAGGTCGAGCCCTTTCGCCTTGTCGGCGGTCGAGCCCTTGGCCGTGAGCAGGATGACGGGTACGGCCCGGCCCTCGCGCAGCTGCTGCATGACCTCGATGCCGTCGATGTCGGGGAGGACGATGTCGAGCAGGACGACATCGGGTCGATAGTGCTCGGCCTTGACCAGCGCCTCCTCGCCCGTCGCGGCCGTGATGACGCGGAAGCCGTCCTCCGTCAGCGAGATCGCGACGAGCTTGGTGATCCGCGGCTCGTCGTCGACCACCAGGACCAGTGGCTGGTGGGACATCGCAACCTCCTGCATCCCGACTGTCGCGCTGTTCCGTGGTGTCGAGCCGTTCCGCCGAAGCCACGGCCCGCCTCCCCGGCTCGGGTTGTCAGGACCCGGCCGGGGAGCGCATTACACCACCTTCGCCGAGCGACCGCCCGGTGCGGCTCACGACCCCGCGCTCTGGAACGGGCAGCGCAGGCAGCCGCGCCCGGAGCGTGCTCAGGACGCAGCGGGCGCCGACGAGGGCGATCCGGATGCCGACGGCTCCGGCGCCATCGAGGCGGGCGCGCCGGACGACGGGGCGGTCGACGGCTCGCCGACGCTGGCGGGCGGCACGGATTCCACGGAAGCACCCGGGCTGGACGCCGGGCTGCAGGCGGCGACGACGCCACCGACGACGAGCAACAGGAGCACGATCATTCGCTTCATGGGTTCCTCACTCATTTGCGCCCGCGCGGCGCGGGCGCCGTCACGGGTGGTGAGGAAGACGGTATGGGCACGTGCGCGACAGGTTCCCGCCATCGCGCGCCGCGCGCCGTTTCAGCCGTGTGTCAGTCCGCCTGCCGCGCCACGTTCCCCGGCCTCACTCGTCGCCCTCGAGCTCGTACCGGGGGAGCAGGAAGGAGAGCTCGCTGCCGCCGTCCGGGCCCGGCGCGGCCCAGATCCGGCCGTTCATCGCACCGACCAGGCGGCGTGAGACGTACAGGCCGATGCCGGCCCCGCCGGCCATCCTGGCGGTTGACGGTGACCGGAAGAACGGGTCGAAGATCGTTTCCAGCTCCTGCGCGTCGATGCCCGGACCCTGGTCCCGCACGCGAACCGCTACGCCGCCGTCGGCCGGCTCGACGATGGTGAGGACGGTCGCACCGACCCCGCCGTACTTGGCGGCGTTCGAGAGCAGGTTGCGCAGGACCTGCGCGATGCTGGTCTCGTCGCCACCCACGGCCGGCAGGTCGGCGGCGATGTCGACCTCGAACGTGACCCCGGGCCAGCGGTCCCGTTCCTGGTCGACGACCGACGGCACGATCCGCTGCAGCAGGATCGGCTGATCGCCGAGATCGAACCCCTCATCGAACCTGGCCAGCACGAGCAGGTCCTCGACCAGCCGATAGAGACGTTCGGCCTCGCCGGCGATGTCCGCCAGGACCTCGTCCCGCAGACCGCCGTCGGTCGCCACGCTCGGTCGGAGCAGCATCGACGCGCCGGCATAGATGCTGGTCACGGGCGTCCGGAGCTCGTGCGACAGGAGGCCCAGAAAGGCCTCGCGGAGCCCCTGGCCCTGCCGGAACGCGGTCACGTCGCGGCCGACGATCACCGAGGAGGTGGGGATCACCGCGCCCATGTCGGCCACCGGGTAGGCGGCGATCTCCACCCATGCGGTCGGGTTCGCCGCCAGCCGGTACTCGGCCGGACCCCGTTCGAGCGACGACGGCCGGGCATCGCCGGCGTCGAGCATCCGATCGAGGATCTCGTCCACCGTCTGCGGGATGCCACCGAGCAGCCTGGCCGCGGCCGAGTTGGACAGGCGGACCGAGCCGTCGGGGTTGGCCACCACGATGGCTTCGCCCAGCGCGGCGATGACCGCCTCCAGCTCTGCCGCATGACGCCGCTCCCGAGCCGCCAGCCGCGCGATCTCCCCGTGAAGGCGCGCATTGTCGAGCGCCCGACCGGCGCGATGGCCCAGCTCCTCGGCGACCACGAGGGCCTCGTCGTCGTACGGGTGATCCCCGCGGCGCAGGTAGACGAGCGCGCCGATCGTCCGGTCGCGGATCTGGATCGGCACCCCGAGACCCCATCTCAGGGGCGGATGGTTGCCATGGTTGTCGGCGGGGTCCACCTCGAACATCCCCGAGGTTCCCTCGCGCACCACCCGGGCGATCGCGCCCTGTCCCGCAGGCACGGCCAGGAGTCCCGCCTCGAGCGCCGCGTCGTCGCCCATCGCCGGGTCGGCCGTGGCGACGAGCTGGCGCTTGCTGAGCTCGCCCAGGACGTCGACGATGCAGACATCCCCCATCAGCGGTACCGCGACGCGAGCCAGACGCCACACGATGTCCTCGAAGTCGAGCGACATCCCGAGCACGCGTCCGGCTTCGGCGAGCAGATCGAGGCGGCGCTGCGCGGACTCCGCCCGATGGAGGGCCTCCCGCTCCGCGTCGAACAGCCGCCCGCGCTCGATCGCGCTCGCCCCGAGCCTGGCCAGCGCTGCGATGAAGGCCTGGCGATCGGGCTCGAGCGTGTGACCCCTCGACCAGGTGAAGCTCAGCACGCCGAAGCGTTGCCGGTTTGCGGTGAGCGGGACGGCCGCCACGGCGACCGGGCGGGCGTCGATGCCGAGGCTCGTGAAGGTTGCGCCGTACTCCGCGAGGTAGTGGGTCGGGTCCTCGATGAACACCGGTGCGCCGGTCCGGGCCACGTCGGTCGTCGGCAGGTGCAGGTCCAGCGCGAGCGAGCCCACGCCGCGGGCGTTCTCGTCCGGATGGCCACGCCAGGCGACGGCCCGGATGCTCTGGCCATCCCGTTCGAGCAGGTAGACCGCGGCCCCGTCCGATCGCAGGGCCTCCACGCCGTTGCCGATCACGAGGTCGATGACCTGGGTCGTCGTGAGCGCCCCGGCGAGCTCGGTGGCCAGCGACTGCAGGGCGTTGAGGCGCCTGGCGGCGATCAGGTCGGGCGTTGCCGCCTTCGGTGCTCCCGCTGCGGCGTCCGCCGGACCGCGGGCCCGGAACCGTGCGGCGACGGCGCGAACCCGGGCGAGGGTGCCGGCGCGAACGGTGGCCAGGGTCGCACCGAGGCGTGCGAGGCCGGGCTGCGGGCGAGGTCGGTGGAATGGGTTCATCGCCGGGCGATACTGCGACGTTCGACCAAGGGTCGCAACCGGCAGGAGATCGAGCCCGACCCATCGGCGGCCGTGCCGCGCCCCTCAGCAGGGGGCCGGTTCCGCGGCCGGCAGATCGGTCGGCTCAGGGCGCGGCAACCGCACCCGCGATGGGCATCGCGTCCTCCGAGAGGACCACGAGCACCGCGTCGAGCAGGCTGCGTGCTTCCCGTTCCCAGGTCCGGAGCACCGGGGGGCGGCCCGTGCTCCCCGGAGCGACCAGGATCGAGCGGAGCCCGTGATGGTCGCGAGCGGCCCGGCACTGCCGTTCGTCGCTCGTGACGAGCCAGCCGGTGGCGCCGTCGGGCAGGCAGTCGACGTGCTCGAGCCCGGCCGGCGCAAGGCGCTGCGGCAGGGCCGGATTGGCGCCGATACGGTCTTCTCGCGCATCGAGCGCGGGATCGGCGATGGCCATGACGCGCCAGCCTGCGTCGAGCAGGTGGCGGATGGCCACGTTGCGGCCGGGCGCATCGAGCGCCGCCCGTACGCCGTCGATCGACGACTCGATCGTCAACGCGCTCCAGTCGACGTACACGGCGGCCTCCGTTGCCGACGGTCCCGGCGTCATCGGTGCCCTGCACGATCTTCCCGGACCGGGCCGGGCACCTCGTCGGACCGTCCGTCGAGCGACCCGCTCGCACCCTCCACCACGGCCTTGAACCGATCGAGGCTCCCTTCGACCTGTCGCTGGAGCAGGCCCAGCCCGGTCTCGCTGGAGGCAAGCAGCTCGGTGGGGACGGCCTCGACCGTGAAGTCGACCCAGCACCGGCGCGATCCGAGGGGTGTCAGCACGACGGCACCGGCGTTTCCCGAGTCGTCGATCGCGCGCCAGGCGATCCGCTCGTACGGGACCTCGTCGATGATCTCAGCACGCCATTCCTCATGTGTTCCCTGGTTCGTCACCGACCATCGCCATCGGCGGCCGCCCTCGTGGACCACGGATTCGACCTGGTCGAGGAAGCGCGGGTAGTCCTCGAACCGCCGCCACTGGTCGTACGCGACCTGGGTCGCCACGCCGACCTCGATGCCGCGACGGATCCGTGCAATCGCCATGGGTCTCCCGCTCCGGGGCATCCGATCCTCCCGTCCCGCGATGCTGGCACCATCCCCGGATGGCCCTTTGGCACCGACCATGCATGAGCCCGGGTTAGGAAGGCGAGGCCCGATCAGGCCTGCGGTGTTGCAGGCGCGTGTCAGCCGGCCGCCCTGGTGTTCGGGACGTCGCTGTCCTCCGACACGTGTTCGTGGCGTCACTCGTGTTCGTGGCGTCGTGTCGGACGACAGCGACTCTGACCGCCAAGGCGACAGCAATTCTGTCACCGTGGCTTGGGCCTGACGGCAGGGTACCTGCGCCAGGGGTGGTCCTGACGAGCCCGGGATGCCGTGGCTGCCGAGGGCGCGGGATCGATGCTCGGCTCGCGTGGTTCGGGCGGGGTGGTGAGCTCGGGCACCCGGCTGACCTTGCGCGCCCGCAGGACCGGCGCCGTCGGCGGGGCGGCGACGAGCTGGTACAGGTCGCCCTCGTCGCGCGCCCAGAGGCTGCCGTCGAGCCGCTCCTGGACGACGACCCGGCGTCCGGCCCAGCCGGCCCCGCCGCGGCGTCGCGGCAGCGAGAGGCTGCCGCCGTCCCAGCTGACCGTCGCGTCACGCTCGGCCCGGCGCGGGTACTCGAAGCACAGCACGGCCTCGGGTGGCAGGTCCGACGGCCAGGGCCGCCAGGCTGGCGCTGGGTCCGCCGGCTCGAGCGCGAACCGGCGGTTGTGCCGGGGCAGGTACCAGGCGAGCAGCTCGTTGGCGCCCTCGAGCGTGGTGACGCGTGCCCGCCGCAACTCCGAGACGAGCCGATCCTGGAGCGTCCCCCACAGCCGCTCGACCCGGCCCTTGGCCTCGGGGCTGCGGGCGCCGATCCAGCGGATGCCGAGCACGTCGAGCGCCCGGCCGACCTGGGTCAGGCTCCTCCGTCCGGTGAGCTGCTCCGCGAGCGTGGGCGGCCGGTTGGGGTCCTTGATGAACACCCCCGACAGATCGGTGTACAGGGCGAGCGGGAGCCCGTGGCGGCGGATCGTCTGGACCAGCATCTCGAAGTACCCGGCCGCATCCTCGGCGGCCCGGAACCGGCCGCCGGTGACGGTCCCGGTCGCGTCGTCGATGCCGCCGACGAGGGTGAGCTCGGGACCCCGCTCCTCGAGCCAGTCATGCTTCGAGCCGTCGGTCTGGAGCAGCATCCCGGCCTTGGGCATCCGCTCGCGCCGGCTGCGGTGCGCGGGTGGTCGCCGGGTCCGCGGCGGCGCGACCCCCGCCTCGGTCAGGATCCGCTGCACCGTGCGGGCCGACGGGATCGCCGGATCGCCCTCGGCCAGGGTCTCGGCCAGGTGCACCGGGTTGAACCCGGCAAACGTCGTGAGCGCCTGGTCCACGATCGTCGCCCGGACCACGTCGTCGACCCGGTTGACCGGCCGCCGGCCACGGTTGCCGTGGACCAGGCCGGCGGCTCCCTCGGACCGCAGGCGGTCGGCCAGCCGCTTCACCTGGCGGGTCGAGAGCTGCAGGTACGCGGCCGCCTCACCGGGGTCGAGCTCGCCGGCCAGCACATGAGTCAGGACCAAGAGGCGCTGCTGCGCCTTGGCATCCAACGTGATCGTCTCCCTCGTCTGCATGGGATCGAGGGTGACAAAGTCGCTGTCGCCTTAGGTCGGACAGAATCGCTGACGCTCGACATCGTGTTCGTGGCGTCGTTGACGCCGCTTCCGGATCCGCCCTACACTCTCCGTTCGCGCCCGCGAATGTCGCCGGCGTCTTTCCACGTCCACAATGCGGTCGACGTCCGATCGCCACGCTCTTCCGAGGACCCATGTACGCAGTCATCGAGACCGGCGGGAAGCAGTACCGCGTCGAGGTCGGAACCGAGCTCGAGGTCGAGCTGCTCGAGGCGGATGCCGGCGAGTCGATCACCCTCGAGCGGGTGCTGCTCGTCGCCGACGGCAGCGAGGCGGCGGTCGGTACGCCCCTGGTGCCCAACGCGGCCGTCGAGGCCGAGGTGATCGGGCGCGATCGTGGCGAGAAGGTGATCGCGTTCAAGTACCGACCCAAGGCTCGTCGCCGGGTCAAGAAGGGCCATCGCCAGGACCTGACCCTCCTCCGGATTGCCGACATCCGGTACAACGGACGGAGCGCCGCCGAAGGCACCACGAAGGCGCCGTCGAAGGCCGCCGATCGCAAGCGCCTCGAGGAGGCGGCCGCGCGCCAGGCCGCCGAGGACGCGGCCCTGGCCGCCAGGCTGAGCCTTGGCACCGCGGACGACGCCACGTCCTCCGAGGCCGCGACCAAGCCCCCGAAGCGGAGCCGGACCAGGCCGGCGGGCGAGGAGGCGGCGACGCCCGACGCGGCGCAAGGCTCCGCGGCTGCGGCGGCGGAGGATCAGGCGGCGACATCCGAGCCTGCCGCCAAGCCGGCAGCGACGGCCCGGCGGCGCTCGCGAACCAAGGCCGACGACGCTCCGTTGGCCGATGCCGATGCCGGAGCCGAGGCCGCGGCCCCCGCCGGAACCGATCCGCGGCCGATGACACTCCCAAGGCGGCGCCCAAGCGCTCGCGCACCAAGAAGGACGAGTGAGCGATGGCGCACAAGAAGGCCGGGTCCAGCTCCAAGAATGGCCGCGACAGCGTCGGCCAGCGGCTGGGTGTCAAGGTCGGTGACGGCCAGCTGGTCCACGCCGGCTCGATCATCGTGCGGCAGCGCGGCATGACGTTCGCGGTCGGTGACGGCGCCGGGCTGGGCAACGACTACACCGTGTTCGCCACGGTCGACGGGAAGGTGCGATTCGAGCACGCGACCCGATCCAAGAAGCGCGTCCGGGTCATCCCGGTCGAAGCCGAGCCGAGCGCCGCCGAGGCCTAGGCCGGTCAGCCACAGCGACGACCACCGGCGGGCGACCGACCCGTTCGGACGGCGTCGAAGGAGCACCAGTGAAGCCCGACATCCACCCGAAATATCACCAGGCGCGCGTTCACTGCGGCTCGTGCGGGACCGAGTTCGAGGTCGGTTCCACCCGTGAGGAGCTGCGCGTGGACGTGTGCAGCAACTGCCACCCGTTCTTCACGGGCAAGCAGAACATCATCGACACGGCCGGACAGGTCGAGCGCTTCCAGCGTCGCCTGGAGCGCCAGGTCCGCGCCTGACCGCAAGGCCGGACCGGCCGGCGGCCACCCGCAGGCGGCCACCCCGCTGAACGGCGTCCCGCAGGGGCGCCGTTCTCGATTCCGTCCCCCGGATGCCGCCGCTGGTCAGAGCTCCCGGCGGCGGAACGAGGTCAGCGCGATCGCGGCGCACGCCCCGATCAGGACGAGGGTTCCGCCGATCGCGGTGGCGAGCACCCCCCCGTCGAGCGCGGCGGTATCGCCCACGGCGATCTGGATGGAGGGCACGGCGAGCCCTGTCGGCAGCAGGCGATCGAGCGCCGGCACCACCGAGAGCAGGCTGACGGCGACCAGCCCGACGAACCCGAGCCCGGCGGCCGCCGTGGTCGACCCCGTGGCGGCCGACGCAAGGAAGGTGAGGGCCGCCCATGCCATCAGGGCAAGCCACGCGAGGATGCCCATCGCCAGCCAGCCGCCCACCGGCAACGGCTCGAACAGGATCACGGTGTAGATCCACGCCGATGCCACGGCGAGCGCGGTGCAGGCGCCGAGCACGATCGCGATCCCGGTCAGCTTGGCGAGCAGGAATGCCGCCCGCGTCGCGGGCTGGGCGAGGATGAGCGCCGCCGTCCCGCGATCGAGCTCGCCCGCGACGGATCCCATCGCCAGGGCGATCGCCGCCAGCGCGCCCAGCTGTCCGAGGTTCTTCTCGAGCTGCTCGAGCGCCGTCGCGGCCGTCGGCGGCGGCAGCGGGATCGTCATCTGATCGCCCAGGGCGGCGGTCAGGATCTCGTTCAGGTAGCGGGCGGTCAACGGCGAGATGATCCCGACCGTGAGGAACAGCAGCGCGATGACCGGCAGCCGCCGGGTCCGCCAGGCCTCGGAGACCTCCTTGCGGACGAGGACGCCGAAGCCGCTCAGCGGGGAGATCATGCTGCCACCTCGCGTCCGTCACCGGTGAGCCGGAGGAACACGTCCTCGAGCGTGGGCCGCGCTCGGGCGACCGAGATGATCCCGAGCCCCTCGGCGGCGATCGCCGGCAGCAGCTCGCGTGCCGCTCGACCCGGATCGGCGACGGCGACCGTCAGCAGCCCGTGCTCGATCGCGGCGCCGGTCACCCATGGCTCGCTCAGCAGCCGCTTCGCCAGCGCCGCCAGCGCGACGTCCTGGCCCGGCTCGGCCTCGACGCGGTACACGGGGAGCGCGTACCGGTCGAGCAGCTCGGCGAGCGTTCCCTCGACCACCAGCTGGCCATGGTCGAGGATCCCGACGCGGTCGCAGATCCGCTCGACGTCGGCCAGGACGTGGGTCGAGAACAGCACCGTGGCCGCGCCGCGCAGGGCGGCGATGAGCCCCAGCACGTCGCGCCGGCCCTCGGGGTCCAGCGAGCTCACCGGCTCGTCCAGGACCACGATCGGCGGGCGATGCACGAGCGCCCCGGCGATCCCCAGCCGCTGGCGCATGCCCCCCGAGTAGGTGCCCGCCCGGCGGTCGGCTGCGGCGGCCAGGTCGACCCGCTCGAGGACCTCGGCGATCGAACGCTCGAGCTCCGGGCCACCGAGCCCGTGAAGCCGCCCCAGCATCCGGAGCTGCTCCCGTCCTGTCATCCACCCGTAGCCACGCGGATCCTGCTCGAGATAGCCGAGGCGCCTGCGCACGGCCAGCGGGTCCGCGTCGACCGGGATGCCACCCACCACCGTGCGCCCGGCGGTGGGCCGCGTCAGGCCGGCGATCAGGCGCAGGGTCGTGGTCTTGCCCGCGCCGTTGGGCCCCAGGAGCCCGAACACCGAGCCCTCCGGGACGCTCATCGACAGGTGGTCGAGCGCGAGCAGCCCACCCTGGTAGCGCTTGGTGAGGCCTTCGATCGCGATCGCCGGTGGGGCGTCGGGGTCGGGCACGAAGGTCGGCTGCGACGGTCCGGGCTCTTCGACCGCCACGGCGCCGGCGAGCGGTCCGGCGCCACCGGCGACGCCGCCGGCGAGCGGTCCGGCGCCACCGGCGACCGATGGGCGTTGCTGCGCGACGATGGGCGGGTCGTGCGGGCTGCCCCACCCGGGCATCGCACCCGGTCCGGGCTCCGTCGGCTCGACCGGCCCTTCCTCGCGCCCGACCAGGAAGTACAGGATGGGCCCCACGATGTTGACGAACACGATGATCACGGCCCACGCGCCCTTGTTGCCACCACGGACCCGCCGGTCGTCTCGCAGGAGGTCGGCGATGGCCAGGATCAGCATCGCCAGCTCGACCAGCACGAGCGGGATGACGAGGGCCACGATCGTGGGGTCGATCCCGCCGAGCTGATCCAGCACCGTTCGCCTCCCTGGGGGCTCCGCCATCGGCCCCGATCCACTGCCCGAGCTCCCGCCTGGGCGATGATGCCGGGCGGCATGATCGCCAGCATCTCGAACGGCGCCCCGGGCACCAGCACCATCTGCCCCATCAACGAAGGGACGATGGTCACGATGCCCGCGGGCAAGCCCCGCCCCGGCTGCGGCCGGCCCGACCGCCATCGCCGGAACGGCCTTCCAGGCCACGGCTCGTGCGAGCACCGGGGACAGCACCTTAGCGCTCCACCACCTCGGCCGTCGAGTGCGCGCTGGTAGACTCCGGGCACTCGGCCGACGCGCTGGTCGGCGGGGTCCCCCACGACGTCCCGGAGGAACGCCATGACCGATGACCGCGAGCGATGGGCGCTGATCCTCGGCGCGTCCTCGGGCATGGGCGAGGCGACCGCGATGGCACTGGCCGGCGCCGGCTACCACATCTTCGGCATCCACCTCGACTTCCGGGCAGGTCTGGCCCACGTGAACGAGGTCAAGGCGGGGATCGAGGCCCAGGGATCGGAGGCCATGTTCATCAACATGAACGCGGCCGATGACGACAAGCGGGCCTCGGCGCTGGCCGCGCTGCGCGCGCGCTTCGAGCAGTCGCGCGCCGCGGGCCGGCATCCGTACGTACGGGTGGTCATGCACACGCTCGCGTTCGGCTCGCTGGTCCCGTTCCTGGCCGAGGATCCCAAGGCCGGCGTCGACCGCAAGAAGATGGAGATGACCCAGGACGTCATGGCCAACAGCCTCGTGTACTGGGTCCAGGACCTGTGGCGGGGCGGGTTCCTCGAGCAGGGCTCCAAGGTGTTCGCCATGACCTCCGAGGGGTCGAGCCGGGTGGTGCCCAGCTACGGGGTCGTGTCCTCCGCCAAGGCGGCGCTCGAGTCGCACGTCCGGCAGCTCGCGATGGAGCTTGCCCGGCTCGGGACCGGCGTCACGGTCAACGCGATCCGGGCGGGCGTGACGGTCACGCCGGCGCTGCTCAAGATCCCCGAGAAGGACGCGATCATCGAGTCGGCGACGCGGCGTAATCCGACCGGCCGCATGACGCGGCCCGCGGACGTGGCGGGCGCGATCCGTGCCCTGTCGGGCGAGGGCACCGGCTTCATCAGCGGCGAGATCATCGGCGTCGACGGCGGCGAGTTCGTCACCGGCTCGTGACGCCGCAGGAGAGGGGTACGTACCCGTGAGCGGTCGGGTCCTCGTGGTGGGGTCGGTCAACGTCGACCTGGTCGTCCAGGGGGAGCGGCTGCCGCTTCCCGGTGAGACGGTGATGGGCGGGACGTTCACCAGGTTCCACGGTGGCAAGGGCGGCAACCAGGCCGTCGCCGCCGCGCGGCTCGAGGTGCCGGTCATGCTGGTCGCCGCGCTGGGCGACGACGCGTTTGGCGCTGAGGCGCGGGCAGCGCTCGCGCGGGAAGGCGTCGGCACCGACGTCCTCGTCACGCTCGACCACACGGCGACGGGGGTGGCGCTGATCCTCGTCGATGCCAAGGCCGAGAACCTGATCACGGTCGCGCCCGGTGCGAACGCGGGCCTCACCGCGGCGCACGTGCGGCAGGCCCTGGGCCGCCTGAACCCCCACCGCGGCGACGTCGTGCTGGTCACCACCGAGATCCCGACCGCGGCCGCGCGGGAGGCGCTCCGGCTCGGGCGCGAGGGTGGCGCCTGGACGGTCCTCAACCCGGCGCCCGCGGACGGCCTCGATCGCTCCGTGCTCTCGCTCGCCGACGTCCTCACGCCGAACCGTGGCGAGCTTGTCCGACTGGTGGCCGATGACGCGCGCCGATCGGGGCGGCCGACCACGGGCGCGGAGGAACCCATTCGCACCGCACGGACGCTGCTGGAGGAGACGAGCGAGGGTCCCGGGGCAGGCGAGGCGGTGTTCGTGTCGCTGGGCGCCAGCGGTGCGGTGCTCGTCCCCCGGTCGGGCCGCGCCATCGACATCAAGACGCCCAGGGTGAAGGCTGTCGACGCGACGGGCGCGGGCGACGCGCTCAACGGGGCCCTCGCCGCCGCGCTCGCCGGCGGGCTGGATCTTGTCGCCGCCGCCCGGCGCGCAGTCATGGCCGCCGGCCTGTCCGTCACCCGGGCCGGCGCGCGGGAAGGCATGCCGACCCTTGCCGAGCTGCGTACGGCCCTGGGCGAGGATGTGCCCGTTGAGACGCCGCCGCAGACCGGCGCCGGCTCCGAGGAGACGCCGACCGACGCGCCGGGCGCGGGTACCGAAGCCCCCAGCGGTCAGGCCTGAGCCCCGGGCTCCCCTGAGCCCCGGGCTCCCCTGGCGCCCGGGCTCCCCGAGCGGGCGCCGAGTCGGGCGCCAGGCGAGTCGGGCGCCGAGTCGGGCCCCACGCGAGTCGGGCGCCGAGTCGGGCGCCACGCGAGCTTCCTGCCCGCCGGGCCGCCGGACGAGCCGCCGGCCCCGGGCGTCAGCCGAGCCGGTTCTCGGCGACCCAGGCGCTGCGGATCCTCGCGTCCGGCGTCATGCCCAGCCGCCCCGCGTCGTCGACCCACCACGCGGCCAGGCCGCGGGAACGCGCCTCGCCACCGATGCTGGCACGGCCGGCGAGGAAGAGCGCCTTGCTCCAGACCTCGGACCATGCGGGGTCGGCACCGGCCACGGTCACCGCGAGCAGCCCGGTGCGGGCCGGCTCACGCGTCCGCGGGTCGAGGAGGTGGTGGACGCGACGTCCGTCGGGCGCGGTCCAGTTCCTGACGCCGATCGACGAGGTCGCGACGGCCCCGGCCCAAAGGGCGATGACCGCGAGCGGTGGCGCGTCGGGCCCGGCGGGCGACACCGGGTCCTCGATCCCGACCTGCCATCCGCCGTCCGGTGCGCGGCCGGCGCTGACCAGATCGCCACCGGCCTCGAGCAGCAGGCCGGCTCCGGGGGTGATCGAGGTGGCCCGGGCGACCGCCCACCGCAGGGCCAGGCCCTTGCCGATCCCTCCCGTGTCGAGGGGGGAATCCGGAGCGCGGACGGGCCGGGGCCGGTGGAGGGTGGTCGACGGTTCGGGGTCTGCCGAGCCGTGTGGGTCGACGCTGCCCATCGCGCGGGTCGCCTCGGCGTCGAGGGTCGCTCCGTGCTCACCGATCTGCTCGAGGGCATCCAGCAGCGAGGCGTCGAACCTGCCGTCCGTGATCCGCCTTGCCCGATCCATCGCGGCAAGCGCCATCCGCAGCCGCCACGAGACCATCACGATCTCGCCCGTCCCCGCCCGCCGGTTGAGACCGGTGAGCTCGCTGTCGTCGCGGAACCGCGACAGCGCCCGATCGACGGCGTCGAACTCACCGTTGACGGCGGCCCACGCGTCCCGGGCCCGAGCAGCCGTCAACGGGCGCGGGCCGCGACGGTCGGACCCGTCGGGGGCCACGAACATGCGGAGCGCCGAGCCGAGCGCCCGAGCCTCGAACACGGTGACCCCGTCCTCGTCGACCCGGGTGTTGCCGGGCGGGTCCGGCGGCGGCGCGCCGCCGGACCCCGTCGACGGTCCGGCGCCGAGGTCCGCAGGACGTCCCCGGCCGACCCCGGCTGGGAGTCTGCCGTGGGCGGCGATCTCAGTGTCCCGAGGCGGTGGTCTTGGTGGTGGTCCTCGGTGCCGCCCGGCTGGTCGTGGTCGCCGCCCGGATGGTCACCTTCGGCAGGTTGATCCGGGTCGGGAGCGCGGCGGCCGAACCCTGGACGTCGGCCACCAGCGCGGCCAGCGAGTCGAGGCGGGCCTGGTACGCGCCGATGTCGTTGCCGGCAGCCTCGTAGGTCCCGACCAGCGCCTGCGCCCGCGCCCCGGTGCTGGTGATCGCGGCGTCGAGCGTGTCGTTGGCGGCCCGCATCTCGGCGACCGCGTCGAGGTAGGGCTGGCGCTGCGCGGCGAGGTCGGCGTCGCTCGTCGCCTGCAGTGCGCACACTCCCGCCAGCGACACGGCGTAGACCGCCGCGCTCACGCCGAACAGCATGCCCGCACGTGCCGGGGTGCTCAGCAGCGCCTCGCTGCGGTGGACGCCGGCCCTGGCGGCGGGGCGCGCCACGGCGGATCCGGCACCGCCGTCGATCGGCCGCAGTGCCGGCCGGGACGCGCCCGGTTCGGTGCGACGGGCAGGGACGCCCGGGCCGACGCGGCGGACGGGCGCCCGGACCGCGACGGCCGGCAGGATGCGCTCAGTCATCGTGGCCGCCCCCCTCGTGCTCGCCGGACGTTCCGCCGGCGGCCGGTGCCTGGGTTCGCGCCGCGGCGGCGTTCAGCGCTGCCTGGCGCGCCGCGGCGGCGTTCAACGCGTCCAACCGGGCCTGCGCCGCCTTGAGCTGTCGCTGCATCGCCTTGAGCCGGGCCTGCGCCTGGTCCAGCTGCGCCTGCAGCGCCTGTGCGTTCTCCGAGTCCCCGGAGACGCTGTCGCTGGCGGTGGAGACGGCGCCGCTGAGATCGCTGATCTGGCTCGCGACGCCGTCGACCTGGGATGAGAGGCTCGTGGTTCGATCCATCTCGGCCGCGACGTCGGCGCCGATCGTGTCCATGCCCGCGGGCGCCGTGTCGATCGGCGCCGACTCGGCGCGCCAGCGGGCGGCGACCTGGACGGTGCCCACCCCCACACCAATGACGGCCAGCGTCAGCGCGAGCACCATCGCTCGGCGCGCCAGCCGCCGCAGCAGCTCCCCGGACATCACAGTTCCTCCACGGTGACGGTCGCCGGCTGGGGCCGGACGATGGACAGGACGGGTGCGGCGGGCCGATCCGCCGGAGCTGTCGAAACGGCCGATCGGGCCGATGGGGCCGCCCGGGACGTACGGGCGCGGGCGGTCCACCAGCGATGAGCGACACCGGCCAGGATCGGAAGACCGGTCGCGAGGTACAGCGGCAGCAACGTTCCGCCGTCGGTCCCCGACGTCACTGCGTGCACCCACGTCATCAGGAACACGAACGCAGCCACGCGATGGACCTTGAGCCACCAGCCCGACGGGAGCAGACGGGTCCACTTCGCGGTGACGGCCGTGAAGATGAGCGCATAGAGCGCGACGGAGCCGAGGCCGACCGCAACGGGGCGGTAGCTGGAGAACCCGGGAACCAGGGCGCCGATCACGCCGACGTTCGCGTACGGGTCGATGGCGAGCAGGGTCACGTGCAAGGCCAGGAAGGCGCCGGTGAACACGGACACCATCTCGTGCCACGGGAACACCTGCTTGGTCTTGCGCCATTCCGCGGTGTTGCGCGGGTGGCTGAGCACCAGGCCCAGCGTGACCTCGAACGCGAGCAGCAGGTAGGCCGTCACGCCCATCGCGCGGGCGGCGATCCACGGGCGGAGCTGCGCCGTCCGCGGGTCGGTGGCCGGCAGGATCTGGTCGGTCACGCCGAGCGCGATGAGCGCCGCGATGGCGCCGAGGATGACGAGGATGGCCGCGTTCACGCGCATCCCGACACCAGGTGGCGGCAATCGTCGGGATGCACGAGGACGGAGCGCGGAGGCTGCACTGGCATGATCGACTCCCGTTTCGTTCGGTGCCGCTCTGAGGCGGCGTGCCGCGGGAAGGTTTCAGGGGTCGGCCGCGCCGATGGTCCTGGCGCGGGGCGGACCTGCGTCATGGCCGTCCACGTGCTCGTTCAGCCGGCCCGAGCCCGCCCGCCACGGCGATCTGCGCCAGAATGGGCTGGCGTTCCACGACCGAGACGATGGAGGCCTCCCCTGAGCGGCAAGCAATCAACCCCCCAGACCAGCCGGCGCGAGCGCCGCGCCGCGGAGCGCCGCGATCGGTTCGACGTCGCCCGCGAGGAACGGCGGTCTCGGGGCGCCGGTGGCGGCGGCCCGTCGCTGATGACCACCCGCAACATCACGATCGCGGCCGTCGTGGTCGGCGTCCTGATCGTTGCCCTGGTGGCCGTGAACCAGCTCGGCAACAAGGTGACCGGGACGCTCCAGGATCCGTCGATCAGCTATCCGGCGTCGCTCGAGGACGGCGAGGCGCTCGGCCAGGCCGACGCGCCGATGACCCTCGATGTGTACAGCGACTACCAGTGCCCGTACTGCGCCCAGAGCGTCCTGAGCGTCGAGCCGCTGCTCGTCAACGCGTACGTCGTGCCCGGAACGCTGCGCATCGTCCATCACGAGGTCCAGTGGGTGGGCAGCGGCGCGAGCAACGAGTCCCAGACGGCGATGGCCGGCGGCTACTGCGCCGCCCAGCAGGGCAGGTACTGGCCGTACACGGTGTGGGTCTACAACAACCAGGACGGTGAGAACCAGGGCGGCTTCCGGGCGGCGCGCATCACCGCCATCGCCGAGGCGGCCGGCCTCGACATGGCGACCTGGACGCCATGCTTCGAGGACCCGGCGACGATCCAGGCCGTCAACGCCGCGTCGAATGCCGGGCTCCCGATGCTCTCGGGCGGTACGCCGACCTTCTATCTCGACGGGCAGGTCGATGGCTCGGGTGTCAGGTCCTTCTCCCAGTGGTCCACGATCCTCGACGCGGAGCTGGCCACGCGGACGGCGTCGCCGGCCGCCTCGGCCGGCGCGTCGCCGGCCGCCTCGGCGTCGCCGGCCGCCTCGGCCGCGGCCTCGCCGACCACGGCACCCTGACCGTGCCGGCCGTCGGGCGGGCCACTCGCGGCGCGCTCGGTGCACCCCTGGTGGTCGTGACCCTGGCCGGGCTGGTCGCCTCGGGCTACCTGCTCGTGGCTCGCATCCTCGGCGAACCGCCCGTCTGCGGTCCGCTCGGCGGCTGCGAGACCGTGGCCGCGTCCGAGTACTCGACGGTCCTCGGGATCCCGGTCGCGGCGCTCGGGTTCGTGCTGTCGCTCGTGCTCGTGGCCTGCGCCGCCGTGTGGTGGTGGCGTGCGGATCGCCGCCCGCTGCTGCTCGGGTACGCGCTGCTGCTGCTGGCGACGCTGGCGGTCGCATACCTGACCTACCTCGAGCTGTTCGTCATCCACGCGATCTGCGCCTGGTGCGTGACGTACGCGATCACGATCCTGCTCTCGCTCGGGATCACGGCCCTCGCGCTCCGGCGCGGATGATGCGGCGTCCCGGCGGGAACCCCGCCGCCGGCCCGCGTCCTGGATCCGGCGAGGCGGCTATCGACCGGCGTAGCCGGTGAGCTCGACGTAGGCTTCGCCCCCCAGCCGGACCCCGTCGCGCATCGCGGTCACCACCTGCGAGCCCTCCCAGTACACGACCCCGCTCGTCGCGCGGGTGTCGAGCTCCTGCTGCGCGACCGTCGGCGTGAGGTCGATGACGAGGTCCCGGGAGGGCAGCGTGATGCGCCAGCCGGCCGGATAGCGGGTCCCCGTCGCCGGGCTGGTCCACTGGCCCGTCACCGCGACGGCGAACGCCGACCGGTCGAGGTGGGTGACGCCGGCGTCGTCGACCAGGGTGCCGTACACGAGCGGGTACGAGCCGTCGGCGGCACGCACCAGCGACAGGCTGATGTCGGTGCCGTCGTCGAGGTTCATCGCGAACCAGTCCCAACCGCCGCCGCCCACCGCGATGAAGTCGCCCCACTGGTGGTCGAACCAGGCCGTCCCGTCCACCCGCAGCCACTGGCCGCCGACCAGGAGCCGGCCGGCGTCGACGGCCATGCGGGTGCGCGAGTAGTAGTAGGAGCCACCGGCCGGCCCGAAGTCGACCCAGCCGTCACCGTCCTGGAGGGCCGGGCTCCGGGACGCGTGGAGCCGCAGGAGCAGGCCGAACCCGTCGACGGGATCGCCTTCGACCTCGTCCGCGGTGGCCCGTGCCGAAAGCTCGTCGTTGCCGTCGCTCCCGGTCATCGTCCACGGCGTGCCAACCGGGGCGCCGTCCGGGCCGGGGCCCCCCGTGACCGCCAGCGAGAAGCCGATGCCGGTGCTGCGGTCCACCTGCGGCCCGATCTCGGACCGCTGCGCGTAGTGGAACGTGTGACCGGTCTCGTCGGTCAGCGCCAGGTGCGACGCCCAGGAGACCGGAAAGTCGCCCCGCTTCGCCCGGAACACCACGTACTCGAACCCCCAGCGCCCGCCCGACTCGTCCACGAGGTGGCCGGTGTAGTACCACCACTCGGTCAGGCGATCGTGCGGGCCGTCGTCGGCGGGGAGGCGCACCGGCTGCGGGTCGGGAAGCCCTGTCGATGGCGCGGGCGAGCGTGCGACCACGGGATGGGCAGCCGGCGGGTTCGCGAGGATCGGGCCGCCGCAGCCCGACGCCATCGCGGCCAGGGTCACGATCGCGAGCAGGCGCCGGATCATCGGGCCGATGCTTCCGGCTCGGTCGGCGGCAGCGCCCGCTCGATCGCCGTTGCCAGCCAGGCCGGCATCCACCAGTTCCAGCGTCCCAGCAGGCGCATCGTGGCCGGCACCAGCAGGGCGCGCACCACGGTGGCGTCGAGCGCGACCGCGAGCGCGATCCCGAGACCCAGCGCCTTGATCAGGACGATGTCGGCGAAGGCAAACGACCCGGCCACGACGACCACCACCAGGGCCGCGGAGGACACGATCCGCCCGCTGCGCTCGAGACCGCCCGCGACCGCCTCGGTGTTGTCGCCGGTCCGGTCCCAGACCTCCTTCATCCGCGTCAGGAGGAACACCTCGTAGTCCATCGACAGGCCGAACAGGACGCAGAACAGGATCACCGGCTGGGTGGTCTCCACGAACCCCAGCGGCTGGAACCCGAGCGGCGCCGAGAGGTTGCCATCCTGGAAGATCCAGACCAGGGCGCCGAAGCTGGCCACGATCGACAGCGTGTTCATCACCAGCGCCTTGACGGGCAGGATCGCGGAGCGGAGCAGCACGAACAGGACCGCGAAGGTCGAGAGCACGATGAAGGCGGCCGTTCGCGGAAAGTCGCTCCACACGCGGCTGACCACGTCCTCCACGTCGGCCGCCCCGCCGCCGACCAGCACGGTCATGCCGGCCGGGGGCGCCAGGGCGCTGCCCGCGGCGCGGAGATCGTGGACCAGCGCCCGCCCCTCGTCGTTGTTGGGGCCGAACGGCGTGTACAGCGTGAACGCGGTCAGGTCGCCCTTCGTGGTTGCCGCCAGCGAGGTGGCCACGAACCGGTCGGGGGGCCCGCCCGGCGAGGCGTACAGCAGCTGGTACTGGGCCAGGGTGATCCGCGGGTCGACGTCCACCAGGCTGGTGACACGGGTGATCCGCGGATCGGCCGCCAGGCGGCGCGAATAGTCGTACAGCCGCGCGACGTTGTCGGGCGCCGTGGCGTCTCCGGTGGTCCGGATCGCGAGCACGATCGGCGAGAACTCACCCTCGCCGAACTCGCGGGCGAGGATGTCGAACGCGATCCGCGATGGCACCTGGGGGGGCAGGATCGTCGCGTCGGGGGCGTTGAAGCGCACGTGGAGGAACGGGACACCGAGCACCAGCAGCAGCGTCAGCGTGGGGACCAGCACGGCCACGGGATGGCGCATGACGCGCCGCGCCAGGCGCGCCCAGGGTCCGTCCCCCCCGGGCTCGACGGTGACGCGCCGCAGGGCCAGCGCGTCGATCCTCGTGCCGACGATCGCGAGCATCGCCGGCAGCAGCGTCATCGCCGAGGCCACCGCGAGCGCGACCACGATCGCCCCGGCGATCCCGACCGAGCGCAGGATCATGAGCTCGAACAGGACGAGGCCGAGCAGGCCGAGCAGGACCGTCAGCCCCGAGAAGAACACCGCCCGTCCGGCCGTCGCGACGGTCACCCGGACGGCCTCGGCCACGCGATCCGGACCGTCGCGTCGGGCCAGCTCCTCGCGGAACCGGCTGGTCATGAGCAGCGAGTAGTCCACCCCCAGCCCCAGGCCGAGCAGGGTCGCGAGGTTGAGGACGAAGATGCTCATCGGGGTCAGCGAGGCCACGAGGAAGATCCCGGCCAGGGCGACGAGCACCGCAGCGCCGCCCACGGCGAGCGGGATGCCGGCCGCCACCACCGAGCCGAACACGAGCAGCAGCGCCAGTGCCGCCAGCGGCAGCGAGATCAGCTCGCTCCGGCGAAGGTCGGTCTCGGTGACCGCCTGGACGTCGCCGTAGAAGGCCGCGCCGCCCCCGATGCGGACCGTCAGCCCGGGCACGGTGTGCAGGACCGCCTCGACCCCGGGGATCGCGTCGGGCGAGTCGTCGGGCGGCAGGTCGAGGAACACGATGTCGTAGGCCGTGTGCCCGTCCGCCGAGACCTGGCCGGGTGCGAGCGTGTGTGACAGGACCCGGGTGACGTGCGGCGCGCCGGCGACGTCGCGGGTGGCGGCGGCCACGGCGCCCAGCCACGCCGGCGTGCCGGCGGTCAGGGTGTCCGAGGTGTAGACGAGCACGAACGCCGATGGCTCGACACCCAGCGTGTCCTGGAGCAGCTGCTTCGCCCGTGCCGACTCGAGGTCGTCGAGGATGAACCCGCCTGCCGACAGCGCGCCGGGCGCCCGCGGCGCGAACGGGACCGCGGCCAGGATCAGCACGATCCAGGCACCCACGATCCACCACCGGCGGCGGACGGCGAACCGGCCCAGGCGATCGAAGATCACGGTCGGCGGGATGGGAAGGCTCGGCAGGCCGGCGCCGATCGAAGGAACGTGCGGGTCACGAGTAGCATGTTACCGTCGGTCGTGGAACGGCGCGGATCCCGGGGCTCCGCGGATGGACCTGGTGACGGCGAGCCGGCATGGCCCGCGCCACGGCACGGGGGCAGCCGACCGCGCACGTTCTTTGCTAGCATCGTCCGACCGCGCACGCCGCGCTTCGCGACCCGCCACCGTCCATGCCGTCCGAGGGCCTCGCGTGACGATCTTCACGATCTGGTTCCAGAACTTCCCCAACAACCTCGTGATCCTGCTTGCGGCATCCGCGATCGCGGGCTCGTTCATCTTCGTGTTCGCCCGCTCGGCGATGGTCGCCGAGGGTGGTCGCCAGGGGTGGGTTCGCCGGATCACCGGCCCCAACGCGAAGATCCTGTTCACGATCCTGTTCGTGCTGTGGGCGATCGTGTTCGGCATCGGGCTCCAGCTCGTCCCCCACGAAGGCGCCAGCTCGCCGTACGGCGGCCTCGGCCTGATCGCGCTGTTCAGCGGCTTCTTCATCATGATGGGCCTGCTCTGGAGCGTGATCGGGGACTGAGAGGCCGCGCCGCCCGCGATGCGGCACGTGCTGGAACCTGGCATCCGCTAGGCGTACACCGAGCATCCGTTGCCCGCGATCGAAGGCACCGGATCCGATCGTCGTCGAAGGCACGGCCGGGCACCCGACGGTGGACGTGGACGGGTTCCTGGCCTGCGCTGACGTCCGGCCACACCCGTCAGCGCGTCACCCGCGCGCGGTGCCGGCCCATGGACGGGTCCGGTCGCCTTCGGTATGATCGGCCTTCATTCACTGTGAATAAGATCTATGCATCGCGCATGCCCGCGCCGGGCGCGCGGAACGGGAGGCCAGCTCGATGGAGACCGAGGCGCGGACACAGCCCCGCGGCACCGCGCTGACGGCGGCCGAGACCCCGTTCGTCAACCGGCGCGACCCGGCGCAGGCGGTCGGACCGGACGGCAGGCCCGCCGTCAGCCGTCGCGCCCCGATGTGGGCGGACGTCCCCGACGACAAGTGGAACGACTGGCGCTGGCAGCTCTCGAACCGGGTCAACGACCTGGCGGAGATCGAGCAGATCCTGGAGCTGACCGACGAGGAGCGCGAGGGCCTGTCCGCGCCCGACAAGTTCCGGGTCGACGTGACGCCCTACTTCATCAGCCTGATCGATCCCAGGGATCCCGACGACCCGATCCGACGCCAGATCATCCCGCTCGGCCGCGAGCTGCACAGCTTCACCGGGATGATGGAGGACAGCCTGGCGGAGGACCGGCACTCCCCCGTGCCGGGCCTCGTGCACCGCTACCCGGACCGGGTGCTGATGCTGATCACCACCCAGTGCGCGAGCTACTGCCGCTACTGCACGCGCAGCCGGATCGTGGGTGACCCGACCCAGAACTTCAATCGCCGCGAGCACGAGGCGCAGCTGGACTACATCCGGCGGACCCCGCAGATCCGGGACGTCCTGATCTCGGGCGGCGACGGCCTGACGCTGGCGCCGAAGCTGCTCGAATCGGCGATCCGCGGGCTGCGCGAGATCCCCCACGTCGAGATCATCCGGATCGGCTCGCGCGTGCCGGTGTTCCTGCCCCAGCGGATCGACGACGAGCTGTGCGAGATGCTCGCGAAGTACCACCCGATGTGGCTGAACATCCACGTCAACCACCCCAACGAGATCACGCCCGAGCTCGCCCGCGCGTGCGACAAGCTGAGCCGGGCCGGGATCCCGCTCGGCAACCAGTCGGTGCTGCTCGCCGGGGTCAACGACTGCGTCCACATCCAGCGCGACCTGGTCCAGAAGCTGGTCGAGATCCGGGTGCGGCCGTACTACATCTACCAGTGCGACCTGGTCGAGGGCGCCGGGCATTTCCGGACGCCGGTGGGCAAGGGCCTGGAGATCATCGAGGGTCTGCGCGGCCACACCTCGGGCTACGCCGTGCCGCAGTACATCGTCGACGCGCCGGGTGGTGGTGGGAAGATCCCGGTGATGCCCAACTACCTCGTGTCGTACTCGGACCACAAGGTGATCCTGCGCAACTACGAGGGCTACATCACGACGTATGAGGAGCCCACCGAGTACACGCCCCACGACAGCGCGCGCTGCGCCTACTGCCAGAACCCGCGGCCGGAGCCGGGCCAGGAGGGGATCACCGGCCTGCTCGACGGCAAGCGGATGTGGATCGAGCCCGCCGGCTTCACCCAGATCCACGACCGCGGCGCCACCGAGACGCACCGGCTCAAGGATCCGTCGAAGTGGGTCCCGTACGGCGTCGGGGCGATCGAGGGCCGGGCGGCCGAGGGCGCGGGCACGCTGCCCGTGCTCGAGCCCCGGGCCGGTGATCGCGTGACGCGCGAATACGGCCCGGGCGAGGAGCCGCGGCCCGCGGAGGGGCAGCCGAGCGCCACGGCGAACCACGAGCTGCTCTGAGGCAGCCACGCCGACCGGCCCACACCCGCACGTCGTCGGGTGGCAGCCGCCACGGTGGCTTCGACCTGACCCTGGATCCGAGTCCGTTCGGTGTGCTAGCCTTCCAATCCCGACCAATTCACTCGGATATCACATGCCAGATCCCCTGACCGCCGAGCCCGGCGTCATCGGCAGCCGGCCCGCCCCGACGGGCCTCCCGGATGCCCGCCTCCAGCCCCCGACGATCGCCGAGGCCGGCGATCCGTTTGCCGCGCTGCGCGTCGTCGATGCCGTCGCCCGGATGGATCGAGGCCGCCCGGTCCGCGTGGACGACCTCGTCGACCGGCTCAACGCGACCCACCTCGACTGGCTGTTCTCGCGCTCGGTGGTCGTGGGCGTGCTGGTCGCGCTCCAGGCGAACTGGATGGCCGACTACCGGAACGCGTCCGGGATCCAGCTCGAGGATGGGTCATACGGGACGATGGTCACGCTCGAGGATTCGAGCCGGGTCGACCCCTGGATCGTGCGCCAGGCCGAGCGTGAGGCGGCGGCCTGCCGGCAGATCCTCGACGAGTTCGCCCGGCGTGACCGGGTCGCCGCGGGTGGTTGAGATGGTCCCGGATCGGGCCTGTCGCCGGATCCCCTCGCCGGGCGCCGCGGGCCGCTGCTCGTGTCCCGGGCGGGCCCGGTCCCGCTAGGATCGCGCCCGCCGCCCATCCACTCCGCCCGTCCTGCCACGGGCACGATCCCCGGCCGCTCCACCGACCGGAGCGCGTCCCATCACTCCCACGCAGCCGACAGGAGCCACCTTCATGACCGTCCCCGGTTACGCGCGCGACGTCCTCGTCTCCGCCGATTGGGCCAGGGCCCACCTCGACGACCCTGCCGTGCGCTTCGTCGAGGTCGACGTCGACACCACCGCCTACGACCAGAGCCACATCCCGGGCGCCGTCGCCTGGAGCTGGACCAGCCAGCTGTCCGACGGCGTGCGGCGCGACATCGCGACCCGCGAGGACTTCGCCGAGCTGTTGAGCGGCAGTGGCATCGGCCCCGCGACGACGATCATCCTCTACGGCGACAACAACAACTGGTTCGCCGCCTGGGCCTACTGGCAGCTCAAGCTGTACGGCGTCGAGCAGGTCCGGCTGCTCAACGGTGGGCGCAGGTACTGGCTCGATCACAACCTGCCGCTGTCCACGGAGGTCCCGTCGTATCCGGCCACGGGCATGAGGCTGCCGGAGCCCGATTTCGCGTTCCGGGCCTTCCGGGACGACATCCTGCCGCGGCTCGGCGATCCGGGACTGGCGCTGGTGGACGTCCGGTCACCGGCCGAGTTCAACGGCGAGCTGATCGCGCCTCCGGGCATGACCGAGACGGCGCAGCGCGCCGGCCACATCCCGGGCGCCGCATCGATCCCGTGGGCCCAGGCCGTACGCGAGGACGGCACGTTCAAGGAGGCCGACGAGCTGCGCACGCTGTACGGGGCCAAGGGCATCACGCCCGAGCGCGACGTGATCGCGTACTGCCGCATCGGCGAGCGCTCGTCGCACTCCTGGTTCGTGCTCCACGAGCTGCTGGGGTTCCAGCGCGTCCGCAACTACGACGGGTCGTGGACCGAGTGGGGATCGATGGTGGGGGTGCCGATCGAGCGCCAGGCCTGATCGGGGTCGCGCGGGCGGGTCGGCGCTCGCTGCCGCCCAGCCCGCAGCCGGTTGGCGAGCTCGCTGCCGCGCCAGCCCGCAGCCGGCTGCCGAGCTCCGCGCGGCCCGCAGCCGGCGCTCGCTGCCGCCCAGCCCGCAGCCGGTTGCCGAGCCCCGCGCGGCCCGCAGCCGGTTGCCTAGCCCTGCGCGGCCCGCGGCCCGCCCGACGCCCGGGGTCCTCGGCCGTAGCGGGCCATGACATCCAGCAGCCGCTCGTGATCGAGGGCGTGGGCCGTGATGCCGTCGCGGCCGGTCATCGTCTCGGCAGCGAGCAGCGCGTTGACGACGGCCGCCTCGGTCGCCTCGACGGTCGCCTTGAACAGCGGCGTGAGGCGGTTGTCGGGGACCATCCGTACGTCGACCGTCCGGGGCACCTCCGGCCCGGGCTCGTCCGTGTTGGACAGGCCGCGGTTGCCGGTGGCGAACGCCAGCACGAGGTCGCCCGAGGAGTGGTTCGCGGTGCTGCCCATCCGGGCAAGGCCCAGCGACGCGCGCTGGGCGAGCCGTCGGCACTGGTGCGGCAGGAGGGGCGCGTCCGTGGCGACGATGACGATGATCGAGCCCGTGCCGGGCTCGGGGCCGGGCGCGCGGACCGATCGTGTCGAGCCGCTCGGACCCGGGGCGCCGGGCTCGGACGCCGGATAGGGGCTCGGCACCTCGGTGACCGGGATCTCGAGGCCCACCGGGACGCCGTCGACCCGCAGCTGCTCGCGCTCGCCGTAGTTCGCCTGGACCAGCACGCCGACCGTCCAGCCCGGATCGGGCTCGGGCGCCCGGCGTGACGCGGTGCCGATGCCGCCCTTGAGCTCGTGGCACACCATGCCCGTGCCGCCGCCCACGTTCCCCTCCGCCGGACGGCCGTCTCGAGGCGGCCGCCAGCGCGGCGTCGACGTGGGCCGGGCGGACGTGGAGGCCGTCGATGTCGTTGAGCATCCCGTCCCAGGTCTCCCCCACGACGGGCAGCGACCACAGCCCGCCACCGGCGCCGCGGCGCGCGATCGCGTGGGCGACCAGCGCGTCGCGGACGACGCCCACGCTGTGGGTGTTGGTGATCGCCACCGGGCCGCCGAGGAGCCCGGCCTCCCGGATCCACTCCAGCCCGGTCAGCTCGCCGTTGCCGTTGAGCCGGTGGCAGCCGGCGAACACCGGATCGGCCCACACGTCTCCCTCGTGCGGGATCACCACCGTGACGCCGGTCCGGACGGGTCCCCGTCCGACGACCAGCGGCCCGTCGCCCGAGATCAGCGTCGTGTGGCCGACGCTGACGCCCGGGACGTCGGTGATCGCGTCCAGCGGTCCCGGGTCGAGGCGGCCGATGCGCAGGCCGAGCTCCCGAGCAGGCACGGCATCCTCCGATGGCGACCGGCGCCACACGCGGGCGCCGCCCCTATCATCGACCCGTGTCCACCCTGTCGGTCCGCCGTCCCGGCTCGCGCGCTGCGGGCGCGCGCGATGCGGCATGGGCGGCATCGCGGTCGGGCGGGCAGGCTCCCGGCGGGCCGGTCCTCGTCCGGATCCCGGCGCTCGAGGGGGTCGCGCCGGTGGATGCCGCGGAGGCGTTCCGCGACCAGCCCGGGCTGGTGCTGCTCGAGAGCGCGCGCCCCGGGCGAACGGGCCGCTGGAGCTACCTCTCGGCCGATCCGGTGAGCCTCGTCGAGGAGGCGTCCGGCGGCCCCGACCCGTTCTCGGACGCGCGACGTCAGCTGGCCCGCCTGCGAGGGACCGCCGACACGGCGCGGTCCGCGCCCGGAGCTGCGACCGCCGTCACCGACGGCGCGCCATTCACCGACGGCGCGGCATTCACCGACGACCCGCCATTCGCCGGCGGGCTGATCGGCTTTCTCGGCTACGACCTCGGCCGGCGGTTCGAGCGCCTGCCCTCCCTTGCGGCCGCGGACCAGGACCTGCCGCCTCTGCGGCTCGGGCTCCACGACTGGGTGCTGGCCTGGGACCGCAGGACGGGCTCCGCCTGGCTTGCCGCCCGCGCCATCGATGGCGACGAGGCGAGGCTGGCCGGCCGGATCCGCGAGGTCATCGAGCGGATCGAAGGCCTGCCCGCGTCCGACGGCGGTGAGGGCCGGCCCGGCGGGCAGCGCCGCCCGCCCGATGCACGGCCGCATCCGCCCACGGTCCCGCCGGTCGCCTTCCGCTCGCGGACCACGCATGCGGCCTGGATCGAACAGGTGGAAGCGGTCCGCGAGGCGATCGCCCGCGGCGATCTGTATCAGGCCAACGTCGCCCGCCGGCTCGAGGCCCCGTTCGGCGGCGACCCGTGGCCGGCCTTCCGGCAGCTGCGCACCGGCGATCCGGCGCTGTTCGCCGGCTATCTCGATCTCGGGCCGTCACCGGTGACCGGCACCCCCCGTGCCATCCTGTCGGCGTCACCCGAGCCGTTCCTCGCCGTCGACGCCGGTGGCGTCGTGCGCACCGACCCGATCAAGGGCACGCGTCCGCGTGGCCGGACCCCGGAGGCCGACCGCGCCCTCGCCCGTGAGCTGCTAGCGAGCGCCAAGGACCAGGCCGAGAACGTGATGATCGTGGACGTGCTGCGGAACGACCTGGGGCGCGTCTGCGAGCCGGGCAGCGTCCGCGTGCCGCGCCTGCTGCGCCTCGAGCGGTCTGCGACCGTGCAGCACCTCGTCACCACCGTCACGGGCCGGCTGCGTCCGGGTGCGGACGCGTTCGACCTGCTGGCGGCCGCGTTCCCGGGGGGCAGCATCACCGGCGCCCCCAAGATCCGAGCGCAGGAGGTCATCGAGGCGCTCGAGCCGGTCCGTCGCGGTCCGTACTGCGGGGCCATGCTGTGGCTGGGTCCCGACGGCCGGCTGGGATCGAGCATCCTGATCCGGACGTTCGTCGCCGATGGCGGCCGGCTGACCCTCCACGTCGGTGGTGGCATCACCTGGCGCAGCGATCCCGAGGCCGAGTGGCGGGAGACCGTGGCCAAGGCACGCGGGCCGCTGAGCGCGATCGGGGCCCGCGAGGTCGCCTGAACCGCTGAGCTCGATCGGGCGGCCGAGGTCGCCTGAACCGCTGAGGTCGATCGGGACGCGAGGTCCGCTGAACCGCTGAGCTCGATCAGGCGGCCGAGGTCGCCTGAACCGCTGCGGTCGATCAGGCCGCGAGGTCGCCGGAAACCCGCACGCGAGACGTGCTTGACACCCGCGCCTATCGTATAGAAAACGCTCTCTTTTTGGCGGGTCGCGGTCCAGGAGGAGGTCCGGCGGCTGCCGGGAAGCGTCGCCGGCGGACGTCGGCCGGACGCCCGGGCAGGTCGCGGGACGTGGTCGGAGGGTCGAGCGTGGGCTTGAACATCGCCGTCGTGGGCGCCGGCAGCAGCTACACGGTGGAGCTGTTCGCCGAGCTCGCCCGGGGAACGCGACCGCTCGACGTCGAGGCGGTGACGCTGGTCGATCTCGATGCCCAGCGGATCGCGAGGATCACCGGGGTCGCCCAGCGCCTGCTCGACGCCGCCGGGTCGCGGATCCGGATCCTGTCCTCGACCGACCTCGAGTCGGGCCTCGAAGGCATGGACTTCGTGATCCCCCAGATCCGGGTCGGCGGGCTCGCGGCCCGGAAGCGCGACGAGGGGCTGCCGCTCGAGCTCGGGCTGGTGGGCAACGAGACGACCGGCGCGGGCGGCTTCGTGTGTGCGCTGCGGACCGTGCCGGTGATCATCGACATCGCGCGCGTGGTCGAGCGCGTCGCCCCGCAGGCGTGGATCCTCAACCTGACCAACCCGGCCGGCATCGTGACCGAGGCCCTGCTCACCCATTCGTCGGTCCGTGCGGCCGGCTTCTGCAACATCCCGATCAACACGGCGCTCGAGATCGCCGAGATCGCGGGCGTCGACCCCGGCCGGCTGGAGCTCGAATCGTTCGGCCTCAACCATCTGAGCTGGGCTCGGCGAGCGCTGGTCGACGGCCTCGACCTGCTGCAACCGCTGATGGACGCCACGACCGAGCCGGGTGCGCCCCTCACCGCGCTCCTCGACCCCCTGATGACGATCGACGAGCTCCAGGCGCTGAGACTGGTGCCCTCGTACTACGTCCGCTACTTCTCCTACACGCCGCAGGTGTACGAGGCCGATCGCGCGGAGGACGAGACCAAGGGCGATCGCGACATCCGCGCCGAGGCGCGCCTCGACGCGATCTTCCAGGCGGGCGGCTACGACGACGAGGTGCGCTCGATCCTGGCCGGCAAGGGCGGCGCCAACTACTACGCGAACGTGTTCGAGTTCATGGACGCGGTCGTCCACGACACGGGCGCGCGGATCATCGCCGACGTGCGCAACGGCGAGGCGATCCCGGACCTGCCGCGCGACGCCTGCGTCGAGATCCCGGCGCGCGTCAGTGCCGGCGGCGCCGAGCCGCTGCCCGTGGGGCCGCTGCCGCTCCCGGTCCGCGGCCTGGTCCAGGCCGTCAAGGCCTACGAGCAGCTGACCATCGAAGCCGCGCTGACCGGCGATCGGGGCCGCGCCATCCAGGCCCTCGTCGCCAATCCGCTGGTTGGCTCGTACAGCAAGGCCCATTCGTTCTTCGACCGGGTGCTCGAGAACGAGCGCGCATTCCTGCCGCGGTTCTTCGATCGGACCGGGCGCGCGGCTCCGGTCGGACCGTAGATCCCGGGCGGGGTCGTGGCGGCAGCGCAGGTTCTGGCGATGGAGGCGAACGATGATCGGTAGCGAGGTGACCGAGACCGGCCTGTGGATCGGGGGTCGATCGGTCGAGGCCAGCACCGGCGAGACGCTCCCGGTCCTCGACCCATCCACCGAGGCGGTCATCGCAAAGGCGTCGCGCGGGGTCGCCGAGGACGTCGATCGGGCGGTCGATGCCGCCCAGGTCGCGTTCAGGGCGCCGGCCTGGCGCGATCTCGACGCGTACCGCCGTGGCCGGCTCCTGCTTGCCTGGGCGCGCCGGATCGACCAGGAGCGCGATCCGATCGGGCGGCTGCTGTCCCGTGAGAACGGCAAGCCGCTCCACGAGTCGCTGGACGAGGTCGACACGACCGTCCGCTACCTCGAGTACTACGGGGGCTGGGCGGACAAGCTCGACGGGCGGGTGCTGCGCGTGCCGGACGGCGCGCTCGAGTACGTGCTCCACGAGCCCCTGGGCGTGGTCGGCCACATCGTTCCCTGGAACTACCCGCTCGACATCTTCGCCCGCGGCGTCGCGCCGGCCCTGACGGCGGGCAACACGATCGTCGCCAAGCCGTCGGCGGAGACACCGCTCTCGACGCTCATGGTCGCGCGCCTGTCCGAGGAGGCGGGGATCCCGGCCGGCGTGGTCAACGTCGTGACCGGGCTGGGCCGGGATGCCGGCGCGCATCTCGCCGGTCACCCGGGCATCCAGGGTCTCGCCTTCTGCGGGTCGGTCGCGACGGGCCGGGAGGTCCTGCGCGCGGCGGCGGAGCGGATCACCCCGGTGGTGTCGCTCGAGCTCGGCGGCAAGTCCGCGAAGATCGTGTTCGGGGACGCCGACCTCGACGCCGCCGCGGAGGCGGCCGCGCACGGGGTGACCTACAACGCCGGTCAGTCGTGCGGGACGCAGTCCCGGGTCTTCGTGCCGCGCGATCAGCTGGACCGGATGACCGATCGCGTCCGACAGGTGCTCGCCGAGGTCCGGCTGGGTCCGGGTGTCGAAGATCCGGACATGGGCCCGCTGGTGTCCGAGGAGCAGCTCGAGCGGGTCGTCGGCTTCATCGAGTCGGGGCAGCGCGACGGGGCCCGCCTCGCCCATGGCGGCGGCCGGCCGGCGACCGGCCCGGGGCGTGGCTACTTCCTCGAGCCGACGCTGTTCGTGGACGCCCGGCCCGGGATGCAGATCGTCCAGGAGGAGATCTTCGGGCCGGTGGTCTCGCTGCTGCCGTTCGACGCCGAGGACGAGGTGATCGAGATGGCCAACGCCACCGACTTCGGGCTTTCGGCCTCGATCTGGACGCGCGACCTGTCGCGTGCCCACCGGGTGGCCGCACAGCTCGACGTCAGCGTGGTGGCCGTCAACGGCGGCGGGGGCTTCGATGTCGAGTCGCCCTGGGGCGGCGTCAAGCAGAGCGGCTTCGGGCGCGAAGGCGCCTACGAGTCGCTCCTCCAGTACTCGCGGGTGAAGGCCGTATGGATCGGCCTGGATCGGGCTCCGTCGGTCACAGCGTCGAAGCAGGACGAGAGGAGAGAGGCATGACCACCAGGGCCAGGCTCGTTGCCTTCATCGCCGCGGCGGCGATCGCCGGCACGGCGTGTTCGAGCTCCAGCACGCCCACACCGCCCACGCCGGCGCCGGCCGCCACCCCGCCCGCCGGCTCGAGCGCCGCTCCGGGCACGCCGAGCACCACGCCCGCCCCGCCCGACATCAGCGGCCAGACGATCGACGTCCTCATGCCGCCGTGGGCCAACGTCTCGCAGGATCTGCTCGACGCATTCACCCAGCAGACCGGCGTGACGGTCAACTACACGATCGCCGAGTGGGATGCGATCCGGGACAAGATCGCGGTCGCCGGCGCGGCCAACTCGCATCTCGCCGACGTGACCGAGTTTGACTGGTCGTGGACCGGCCAGTACGGCAAGGCGGGCTGGTTCGAGCCGTTGAACGGCATCTTCGATGCCACCGACATGAGCAACAACGACGCGTTCTCGCTCGACGGGAACCTGTACGGCGCGTGCTACAACAACGACTTCCGGCTGTACCAGTACAACGCCAAGATGTTCGAGGCGGCGGGCATCAGCGGCCCGCCCGCGACGTTCGACGAGCTGCTGACCGACGCCAGGACGCTCAAGTCCAAGGGGGTCGTCGAGTATCCGCTGCTGCTGCCGCTCGAGTCCGAGGAATCGACGTCCATGACGTGGTACCTCAACGTGCTGGCCTTCGGCGGCCAGATCGTCGACGCGAACGGCCAGCCCCAGTTCGAGGATCCGAGCTCGGGCGGCTACCAGTCGCTGGCGTTCTACATCAACGCGCTCAACGAGGGCCTGATCGACCCGGCGATGGAGTCCATGTCCAACGAGCAGCAGGGTGAGTACTGGCGCGCGGGCCACGCCGCCATCACGTACGCGGCGCCGGGCGACTTTGTGTCGAACGAGGACCCCAGCCAGTCGCAGATCGTGGGCCAGGTGAAGGCGATGCTGGTGCCCGGCGTCAGCGGTCCGGGTCCGAGCTACGGCCAGCCCGAGGCCATCGGCATCATGAGCAACACGGAGCACAAGGACGCCGCGCTGGCGTTCGTCAACTGGTGGGAGCAGCCGGACACGCTGCTCAAGATCTACGACGAGATCGGGTTGCTGCCGTGCCGGCCGAGCGTGTTCAAGTCGCTCGTCGACGACGGCAAGCTGCTGGGCGGCGACGTCCTGCTCAACGAGCTCGACTACGTGAGCCCGCTGTTCCCGTCGGGTGCCCCCGAGTGGTACAGCGCCTTCAGCACCGAGGTCTCGTCTGACATCAACGCCGCGGCGAAGGGCAACATGTCCGTCGACCAGGCGATCAAGGCCATGGCCGACAAGATGCGGAGTCTCTCGGGCGCCGGCAGCTGACGGGCGGTGAGCACGACCGGGTCCGGGCCGGCGTTCACCCGTCCGGGGGGCGCCGGCCGCACGATCCGCCGCTTGCGGCGGGGACCTTCGGACGCGTCCCCATCTCCGGACGGCCTGGGCCGCCCGGAGATGGGGCAGGGCTGGCTGGGCTGGCTCTTCGTCCTGCCGATCTGCGTGCTCATCGTGGCACTGGTCGGGTATCCGCTGATCCTCTCGTTCGAGATGAGCGCGCAGAAGGTCGCGATCTACGCCGGCGATCAGTCGAGCTGGGTCGGCCTCGGCAACTATGCCGACGTCATCTCGAGCAGCGACACCATCAGCGCGGCGATCCACACCGTCGGCTACTGGCTCATCGCGGTGAGCGTGGAGATCGGGATCGGGCTGATGGCCGCCCTCGCGCTGCGCCATCCGTTCCGGAGCCGGGGCGTGTTCCTGGCCCTGCTCGTCCTGCCGTGGGCGCTGCCCCCGGTCGTGGCGGGCCTGCTCTGGCGTCGCGTGTTCGACCCGACCAACGGCTGGCTCGACGGCGTCCTCTACCAGCTCCATCTCATCGATCACTACCAGGTGTGGTTCACGCAGCCCACCACGACCGTGCCGCTGATCGCGCTCGTCCACGCCTGGGGGCTGGTGCCGCTGGTGGCGCTGATCCTGCTGGGCGGGCTCCAGGGGATCCCGTCCGAGCTGTATGAGGCGGCCCAGATCGACGGCGCCTCGAGCTACAAGGCGTTCCGGTACATCACGCTGCCGCTGCTGCAGCCTTCGATCGCGGCGGCGCTGGCCATCGGCACCGTGGTGTCGTTCGGCATCTTCGACGTCATCTACGTGCTCGTCGGCGCGGATCGCGACGCGCGCTCGGTGATGATGCAGGTCTACCTGACGACGTTCGCCAATCTCGACTTCGGGCACGGCGTGGCGCTGGCGGTCCTCATCTCGGCCGTGTCGCTGTCCATCTCGGGGATCTACATGCTGTTCCTGCGGAGACCGGCACCATGAAAGGCATCCGCGTCCGCTCGCTGCCCCAGGTGCTCGCTTTGGCGTTCGTCATGCTGTGGACCCTCAGCCCGATCTACGTCGGGGTCGTGACGAGCTTCTCGACCCAGAACAGCGTGACCTCCGTGCCACCGCACTGGTTGCCGTCGCCGTTCAGCCTCGACGGCTACGCGGCGCTGATGCCCGGAGCGCGGGGCCAGGGGACCTCCAACCAGTTCTTCAACGCGTTCGGCAACTCGGTCATCCTGTCCGGGCTGTCGACGGCCATCATCCTGGTCCTGTCCGTGCTCTCGGGGTACGCGTTCGCCCGGCTGCGGTTCCCGGGACGTCCGGCGGTGATGATCGGCATCGTGGGCACGATCGTGATCCCCCTGTTCCTGCTGATCGTGCCGCTGTTCAGGGTCATGTCCGATCTGCACCTGATCGGCACGCTGCCGGGGGTGATCACCCTGTACGTCACCGCCTACACCCCGCTGGGGATCTGGCTGTTCTACAACTACGTCCGCGACCTGCCCATCGAGCTCGAAGAGGCCGCCCGGGTCGACGGCTGCACCCGGTTCGAGGCGTTCCGCCACGTGGTCATCCCGCAGATGCGGGGCGGGATCGCGGCGCTGACGGCGATCCTCGTGCTCAGCACGTGGGGCGAGTTCACGATCCCGCTGATCTTCGCGAGCAACGACAAGACCCAGCCGCTCACGGTCATCATCACGCAGTTCGTGGGTAAATACACGCTCAACGTGCCGGTCATGATGGCCGCCGGCGTCCTCTCGATGCTGCTGCCGGCGGCGATCGCGCTGGGTCTCAGCCGGCACATCCGCGAGATGCTCGGGGGTTGGGGGCACTAGCCACGATGTCATCCGTCCTCGACGTCGCCAAGCTGGCCAACGTCTCCGTGGCGACCGCATCACGCGTCCTGAGCGGCAGCGACTATCCGGTCCGCCCGAAGACACGGGCCCGGGTCCTCGAGGCAGCGCATGCGCTGAGCTACTCGCCCAACGTGCTGGCCCAGGCGATGGTCACGGGCACCACCCATATGGTCGGCGTCATCGTGGGCGATGCGACGGACCCCTACTTCGCGGCGATCGTGCGCGGCGTGGAGGACGTCGCCCGGGCCAGCGGCTATCTCGTGGTGGTGTGCAACTCCGACCGCGTGCCGGCGATCGAGCTCGAATACCTCCGGGCGCTCAACGGATACCGGCTCGACGGGCTCATCTTCGCCGGTGGCGGCCTGGTGGGCGAGCCCTACGTCCACGAGATGCGGGAGTCGATCGGGCGCTTCACGTCGCGCGGCGCAGCGTGCGTGACGCTGGGCCGGCACATGTTCCCCGCCTATCGCGTGATGATCGACAACGAGGGGGTGGCGCGCGACGCGACCGAGCACCTGATCGGCGCCGGTCACCGGCGGATCGCGTTCGTCTCGGGTCCCCCGAACCTCACGACGACCGGCCTGCGACTCGCGGGCTACCGGTCCGCCATGCAGGCTGCGGGTCTCGAGCCCGGACCCGGGGCGGTCCTCGAGGGCGACTACACGTTCGAAGCGGGCATCCGGGCGGCCTCCGCCATCGCCTCGATGGGATCCGGACCGACGGCCGTGCTGGCCTCGAACGACATCAGCGCGATGGGCTGCATCGTCGGGCTCCGCGGTCTCGGCTTCCAGGTCCCCGACGACATCAGCGTCATGGGCATCGACGACGTGCCGACCGCGGTCGTGGTCGATCCGCCGCTCACCACGGTCGCCATCCCGCTGCGCGACCTGGGCGCGATCGGGATGCAGAGCGTCCTCCGGCTGCGGAGCGGCGAGCTGACGGCCGACGGCGAGACGACGCTGCCGCATCGGATCGTCGTGCGGAAGTCGGTGGCCGCCCCGGCTGCGTCGTCGGGGAGCCGGGTCGCCGCGAGCGGTCGATGAGGTTCGGCTTCATCCCGACGGAGGGTGGACGCTACTACCGGGAGTTCCTCGAGGAGGTGCTGCTGGGCGAGGAGCTCGGCTTCGACTCGGTCTGGCTCGAGGAGCACCACGGCGTACGCGATCACTACTGGCCGTCGCCGCTCACGGCTTTGGCCGGGGCCGCCACCCGGACCGAGCGGATCGCCCTGGGCACGGACGTGATCGTCCTGCCGTTCTACCACCCGGTACGCGTCGCCGAGGACGCCGCCCAGCTCCAGATCATGTCCGGCGGGCGCTTCATCCTGGGCGCCGCGATCGGCTACAAGCCCGACGAGTTCGCCCTCTACGGGGTGGCGCTGGAACGCCGCGGCGAGCGGTTCGCGGAAGCGATCGAGCTCATCCGCCGGCTGTGGACCGAGGACGAGGTCGATTTCGAGGGCCGCCACCTCCGGTTGGCCGGTGCCCGGATCGAGCCCCGGCCGGATCGCGCGCCGCCGATCTGGATCGGCGGCTGGGGACCGCGCTCGCTGGAGCGGGCTGCGAGGCTCGGCGACGCCTGGATCCCGGGGCCGACGGCGGACCTGGCGAGGCTCCTCGACGCGCAGGCCAGCTACCGGACGAACCTCCTCGCAGCAGGGATCGATCCGGCCGACCGGCCGGCGCCGCTCACGCGTGACGTCGTCATCGCGCCCAGCGACGCCCAGGCCCGCGAGGTCGCCGAGCGCCACCTCCTGGTCGCGTATCGCGACGAATACGGTGGCGGCACATGGGCCCATCCCTTCATCGGCGACGATGACCCGGCGTCGCTGGGGCAGCTCGACGAGCTCGGCCGCGACCGGTTCCTGGTGGGCAGCCCGGAGACCATCTGCCGCGAGATCGCGCGCTACCGGGAGGCGTTCGGGGTCGATCACCTCGTGTGCCGCCTCTACTTCCCGGGCCTGCCCCACGAGCTGCTGATGGCGGAGCTGCGGCTGCTGGCGCGCGACGTGATCCCCGCCTTCCGGTAGCGTGCCCGTCCGCGTCCGGGCGGCTCTGGGCTATGTCGCGCTCTACGCGGCGATCGGTGCCCAGGCGCCGTACCTCGTCCTTTACTACCAGTCGCTCGGGTTCGACGTCGCCGCCATCGGGCGGATCGTGGGTGCGGCGGCGCTGATCGGCCTCGCGGCGGCGCCGCTCTGGGGCTCCGTCTCGGACCGCCTGCGGGGTGCGCCACGGGTGCTGGCCGCAGCCACGCTGGTGGCGGCCTGCGGGGCGCTCGGGCTGTCGATGTCGCGCGAGCCCGCGGCGGTCGTGCTGTCGGCGGCGACGCTCGCGACGGGCCTGGCCGGGATCGCACCCATCCTCGACGCGCGCGCCCTCGAGGTCGCGGGCCCGGACCGGACGGGCTACGGGGCCATGCGCGCCTGGGGCTCGGTGTCCTACGTCGTGTCGGTGTTCGTCACCGGGCTCGCGATCGATCGATGGGGTCTCGGCGCCGCGTTCGCCGTGCTCGTCCCGGCGCTGCTGCTCACGGGCGTCGCGGGTTCGACCCTGCCGGGGGCCGGCGCCCGCGTCGACGCCCGGCCCCTGCGCTCGGCCGGTCGGCTGTTCGGTCCGCGCGGGCTCGGCGTGTTCCTGATGGGTGCCTTCGTCACCTGGACGGCGCTCGGCGTGGTCATGGGCTTCTATGCGCTGCGACTGCGGGAGCTCGGTGCCGGAGCGTCGGTCGTCGGCCTGGCCGGCGCCCTCGGGGCGGCGGTCGAGGTTCCGATCATGCTGCGCTTCGCCGGGCTCGCCAGGCGCTTCGGCGCCGAGCGACTGCTCGTGCTGGGCTCGGCCATCTTCGTCGCGCGGGCCGTGGTTGCCGGGATCGCCGACCAGCCGGCCTTGCTGGTGCTCGCCTCGGGCGTCAGCGGCGTCGGGTTCGCGTGCTTCCTGGTGGGCGGGATCACCTACGTGGCCCGCCACGCGCCGCCCGAGCTGGCCGCCACCGCCCAGGGAATCTTCCAGGGCGTCACGGTCAGCCTCGCGCAGGTCAGCGCCGCGGCCGTCGGCGGGGCCGTCGGGGCGGTCACCGGACTTGCCCGGCTGTACCTCCTCGCCGCCGTGGTGGGTGCGGTCGGCGTCGCGATCGTGGTGCTGGCCGTCGGGCCGGGCTCGGCGACGCGGGGCCGGCCGGGGAGCGCCGGCACGCGAGCGGGCACGGCTGCGGGTCCGTGACGGCCGGGCGCACGGGTATCCTCGTTTCCACGGGCGTCGCCTGTGCCGCCACGTGACGCCCCGAGAGCGCGGCATCGGCCTGGGGAGCGAGGGTCGTTCCCGGGAGCGACGGGCGCGGGCCGGCTCGATGGACCGTCCCGGGCAGGCGGCGCGATGGAGGCAGGTGGATTGACGGACGGCCCACGGTTCGTCTGGATCGATGGCGAGGTGCGACCGGCGGCCGGGCCGCACGTGTCGGTGTTCGACCGCGCGTTCCAGCTTGGCGACGGGATCTTCGAGACCCTGCGGGCGCGTGGCGGCCGGGTGACCGAGCTGGCGGAGCACGTCGCGCGGCTGCAGCGCTCGGCGATCGAGCTCGCGATCGACCTGCCGTCCGACATCGCCGCTCGCGTGGAGGCCGGGATCGCCGCGCTGCTGGCGGCCGAGGGGCTCGACGGACCGGGAGCGGACGCCTCGCTGCGGATCACGGTGTCGCGTGGCGCATGGCCGTCGCGGGGGCTGCTGCCACCGGCCGGCACCGCGATCGTGCCCACGACCGTGATCCAGGCGTGGCCGGTGCCCCCCGTTCCCGCGGGGCATCTCGAGCACGGCCTCGCGCTGGTGACCTCGGCGATCCGGCGCGATCCCGGCAACCCGGTGGTGACCCTCAAGACGACCAGCCGGATCGACTACGTCTACGCGCGGATCGAGGCGCGGCGCGCCGGCGCGGACGATGCGCTGTTCCTGACCGAGACCGGTCACCTGTCCGAGGCCACCACCGCCAACGTGTTCCTGGTGCGGGATGCCGCCGACGCTGCGATCGAGCTCGCCACTCCGTCCCTCGCCTGCGCGATCCTCCCCGGCACCACCCGGTCGTGGCTCCTGCGGTGGGCGGTGGATGCCGGCCTGCGCCCGGTCGAGGGCTGGCTGACGCCCGACGAGCTGGCCGCGGCCCGTGAGGCCTTCCTGTGCTCGTCGGTCGCGGGCGTGCTGCCGGTCACGCGCCTGAACGGCCATCCGATCGGCGACGGCAGGCCCGGCCCCTGGACGATGCGGGCTCGCGCCGAGCGCGAGGCGTTCATCGCCGGCGGCTGAGAGCGGCGGCAGACGCGGCGGCGGACAGAGCGGCGGCGGCGGGCAGATTCGGCGGCGGGCTGACTCGGCGGCAGCCGATTCGCCGGCGGTTCTCGGCGGCGGTTCTCGGCGCACCGCTCGGAGGTCAGGTCGCCGACCGTCCGTGGTCGACGACGACCGCCCCGGCCGCAGCCTGCCCGGGGGCACGGGCGGACGTTGCACGCGATGGCGACGTGCCACCCGCCATACACTCGAACCGTGACCCGCGACGAGCTCATCCTTCGAACCCGCCAGCTGATCGCCGAGGGCGAGCGGCTCGACGCCCAGCCATCGATGACCGGGCTCCAGACCTGGCTCCAGCTGTCCGACGACCTGCTGGCCACGGCGTGGGGCACGATGGACCGCTACCACCTCGCCTGGCTCATGGTGGGCAAGCCCAAAGGCGTCGTTCGGGGGCGCGAGATGTCGCGGGACGAGGAGGCCGCGTATGTCCGCGAGGTCGCCGGCCAGAAGACGGCCGCGCTGCGGATGAGCCTCGATGCCGTGGCGCGGCAGGGGATGCCGTTCCATGGCGAGACCGGCGGGGTCGGGTCCGGCCAGGGCATGGGCGAGGTGCCCCGGACCTCCGAGGCCGGCGAGGCCGCGGTCGCGGACGACGCCCACGAGGCTGACGGCGGCCACGACGCCCATGAGGCCGACGACCGCGTGGGTGGCCGCGCCCCCCTCGCTCGGGGCTCCCGGCGCGCGATCCCGCTCGACCCGGCCATGCAGCAACGACTCGACGAGGCGCGCCGCGCCGCCGCCGACCACGCCGCGCACGATCAGGCCGGCCCGCGCCGCGCCCCCCGGCCGGAGCGCCTGCAGCGGTGACGCCCGGACGGACGCCGGCGGTGGGTGGTGTCCGCGACGTTCCCGTCCCGGATCCCGTCGCCCGCGATTACCTGCTGCTCGCGCTCCGGCTCGACCAGCACCTGCCGGGAACCGTCGACGGCTACTTCGGGCCGGCTGACCTCAAGGCCCAGGTCGACACCGGCCAGCTCCGTCCCCTCGCCCGGCTCGCCGACGACGCCGTCGCCCTGCGCAACCGGCTGCCGGCCGAGGTCCCGGAGCCGGATCGGCGCGACTGGCTGGACCGCCAGCTCCTGGCGCTCGAGACGCTGGCCAGGGTCGCCGGCGGCGAGTCGATGCCGTACCTCGAACAGGTCACCCGGTGCTTCGCGCACACGCCGCAGGCACGGCCGGAGCGCCTGTTCGAGCAGGCCGCCGCGGCCCTCGATGGCCTGCTGCCCGGCGCCGGATCGCTCGCCGCCCGGCTGGCCGCCTGGGACCATGCCTGGACCGTCGACCCGGGGCGCGTGCCGGCCGTCGTCGAGCCCCTCGTCGACCGGTTCCGCGCCGGGGCCCGGCGGCTGTTCGGTCTGCCCGACGGGGAGGGCGTCCGCGTGTCGCTCGTCCGCCGGCAGCCGTGGTCGGGCTACAACTGGTACGACGGCGGGTACCGATCGCGGGTCGACCTCAACCTCGACCTGCCCGTGCGGCTCCCCGCGCTGATCGGTACGGTCGCCCACGAGACCTACCCGGGCCACCATCTCGAGCATGCCACCAAGGAGCGGGTGCTCGTCGAGGAGGAAGGCCGGCTCGAGGCCAGCGTGCTCCTGATCAACACGCCCGAGTGCCTGATCTCCGAGGGGCTCGCCGAGGCCGGCCGCGGGTTCGTGGTGCCCTCCAGCGAGCTGCCCGGGCTGCTGGTCGAGCTCGCGGGCGTCGCCCGTGTCGCGCACGCTCCCGATCGGGCGGCGCTCGAGGCAGCCGCCGGCCGTGCGGCTGCGGTGGACGAACACCGGCGGCGGCTTCAGACAGCCCGCCTGAACGCCGCGCTGCACCGCCACCGGGACGGGTGGCCGCCGGATCGCGTGCTCGCCTACCTGGTCGAGGTCGGCCGATCGACGGTCGAGGAGGCCGCCAAGCGCCTGGAGTTCATCGAGCATCCGCTGTGGCGGCTCTACGTCCACGTGTACCCCGAGGGCGAGGCCCTCGTCGGCCGGTGGCTGGACGCCGTCCCGGAGCACGAGCGGCCGGCCCGCTTCGGGCGCCTCCTGCGCGAGCAGCTGACCCCGCCGGCGATCGCCGTTATGGGGCCGCGCGGAACGGGGCGCTGACCGTCCCGCCCGATGCCGGCGTCAGGTAGCAGATCATCTGGCGATCGCCGGACGCCCAACCGTCGGACTGCGGGTAGAGGTAGCCCAGATCGATGTCCTGGCGGCTGTCGAACGAGGCCCCCACGTAGTCGGCGAAGGCGTGGTCGACGCATTCGGTCTGGACCCACGAGTCGAAGTCGTCCGACGTCGGGTAGCTGTCGCCGCCCGGGTAGTCCGCAACCACGAGGACCTCGCCGTCGTGCGCCTCGGTGCACGGCGAGTGCTGGACGTCATCCACGGTGTCGCCCGCGGGCACCTGGAAGCAGTCGCCGACCCGGAGCTCCGATGCGCTGCCGCTCAGTCGATCACGGAAGAGGAAGGCGACGGCGACGCCACCGACGATGACCACGACCAGGATGATCAGGCGCAGGGACTTCATCGCCAGCTCCTCTGTCCACGTCCGGTTCCCTCACGGTCGGGCAGCATTGTGCCCCGGGCGCGGACCACCTCGCCGGCCGATCGCGCGGGCCGATCGCGCGCGGAGGCGACCGCGCGCGGACCGACCGAACCCCAGCCCGTCAGCGGGCGCGGATGCCGGCCACCAGCGCGGCGATCAGCACCTGGGCGGCCGCGAGCACGCCGAACCGGGCGTCGGCGTACGCGATCGGCCCCAGGACCCCACCCTCCAGCCTCGACCACAACCACAGCAGGCCGAGCCCGGCGACGATCGATCCGGCGGCGAACAGGGCGGCCGCCGCGGCGCGTGACCATGGACGGCGTCCCGCGCCCCGTGCGGCGTGCCCGGCCGCGGGCGCCGCCCACACGACCGCGAGCGCGACCACCCAGCCGACGAAGGCGGCGACCACGAGCATCCCGGGTCCGAGGTCGAACGACCCAAGGACGGCGAACAGCGCGATGCCGGCGATGGCGACGAGCGCCACCACGCCCCCGGTCGCGAGCGGGGTCCGTTCCCGATCGGTCGCGGCGTCCGCCTCGGACGGCCGGAAGCGCTCGCCCGGAGCCTGCGCCAGGCGACGCGGCGGGCGCTCGCCGGGTCCCGCCGGGGTGCCGCTCATGCCGGGGTCCCACGCATGTCCCGATCCTACGCGGGAGTGACCGGGACGGTATCCTCTGAGACCGTGAGCCATCCTTCCCTCGGTACCCCGCCGCGCAACCTGTTCGTGTTTCCGGATGCCGCCGCGCGCCTCACGGCCGAGCGCTCCGCGATCGCGGCCCGGGCGCTCGAGGTGGCCGTGGCCGCCGATCCCACGATCGGGGAACGCCACGACCAGGCCGGGCTGCGGAACCTGCTCCGCGACGCCGAGGTGCTGACCGACCGCCTCGCGCTGTGCGTCGCGGGCGACGATCCGTTCTGGCTGCGGGAGTTCGCCGATCAGTCAGCCCCGGTGTTCCGGCGTCGGAAGGTGCCGGTCGACGACGTGGTCCAGCTGTGCGAGGGTCTCCGGACCGGAGCTCGCGGGATCGTCGGCGAGGCCGAGATGGGCTCGGTGGACCGCGCGATCGATGCGGCTGTCGAGATCTTCGGCTGGTACCGCCGGCTGGCGGGAGATGCTCGCCGGCGCAATCCCATCGCGGCCGCGCTGTACAAGGGCGTCTAGAGGCCCCGATGACGATCAAATGGGTCAAGTCGGACCCGCTCGTGATGAACGGCGAGCCGTTCTGCTACGGCACGCGGCTGACCGTTCGCCAGGTGCTCGAGCTGCGCGCCAACGGCTACACCGTCGACGACCTTCTCGCCGACCACCCGGAGCTGCGCCGGATGGGCATCGCCTCGGCGTACGCGTACGCGGCGGCGCACCGCGATTCCTACGCTGACTTCTTCGAGGCCGACGGCTCCCTGGTCGGGCCAGGCTTCACGGAGCTCGAGGCGGCGGTCCTGCCCGAGAGCCTCCGCCAGCCGGGCATCGTGATCAAGGTCCCGGCGCCCGCCTGAGGAACGCCCCGATCCGCTCGCCCCGGTCAGCCCGCGGTGCCCGCGGCGAGGGCGTCCGGCGCCGTGTTCGGTCCCGTCGTCAGCACGTCCGCCTCGCGCTCGTCGCCGCCCGGTCCGCGCACCAGGTATCGGTGATGCAGCTCGGTGGCCCCCGACGAGAGCGTCGATCCAACGGCGCAGTACTTCGTGGCCGACAGCTCGATCGCCCGCCGGACGGCCTCGGGATCGAGGTCCTCCCCCTCGACCACGTGGAGCACGTCGAACCGGGAGAAGGCATGGGGATGGTCATCACCCTGGACGCCGGTGACCCGGACCTCGTAGCGGGTGACCGCCTGCCGCTTCTTGCGCAGGATCGAGATCACGTCCATCGCGGTGCACCCGGCAAGCGCCGCGCCGACCATCTCCGACGGCCTCGGGCCCTGATCGCCCTGCCCGTCGTCGAGCACGATCGTGTGCCCGCTGCCCGTCGTCACCACGAATCGCTGGCCGTCCCCCTCGAGCGTTGCGACGGCCGTTTTCGAGCTCATGCCGGTACCTTCGCCGCGTCGAACATCGGGACCTCCCTGGGGGTTGGTCCCATGGTGCGCCTAGTTGCGTGCTTGCGCAAATGGACGACTGGGCTCGGGAGCATGGGCCGAAGGTCCCCCGCCCGCAGGGTCCTGGGTCACCGCGAATCCGCACCGCCGGTCACCCGGGCATTTCCGAGTCTGGTGGTAGGATTTCCCGACCATGACCGACATGCAGCCCACGCAGCTGGCCGGCACGGCGCCCACCGCCGCGCCCGCCGATACCGCCTTCGACGCCCAGCGCCGGGCCACCGAGCTCGCGATCCTCGACGCCCTGCGCGCGGTCGTCGATCCCGAGATCGGGATGAACGTGGTCGAGCTCGCCCTGATCCGGCAGATCGTGCTGGGGCCTGACTCGACCGAGATCAAGATGATCCTGACCACGCCGTTCTGCCCGTACGCCGGGGCCATGATCCAGCAGGTCAAGGAGCAGGCCGAGAGCGTGGTCGAGCACCCGGTCAAGGTCACCCTGCTCGCCGAGCGCTGGGACCCGCGCGACGCGGGCCTGATGTGGTGAGCGCCGCCATCGCATGACCCGCAGCAATCTGCCCTACGAGAGCGCCGTCGCGACGGGGCGGGGCGACGACGGGACCACGGGGCTCCTGTTCGGGGGCGATCGCGTCCGCAAGGACGATCTCCGGACCGAGGCCTGCGGGACCGTCGACGAGGCGGTCGCCGCGATCGGGCTGGCGCGCGCCGAGCTCAGCATGAAGTCGCAGTACGGCGTCCTGTCGGCCGGGTTCGGCGGCCTCGGCGAGCTCCTGCTCCGGCTCCAGCGTGAGCTGTTCGTGGTGGGCGCCGAGCTGGCGACCAGCCCCGGGGGCCGCGAGCGGCAGCGGGACGGTGCCACGCGCGTGACCGAGACGATGGTCCACGGCCTCGACGGCGTGCTGCGCGAGATGGAGGCGGCGGTCGAGCTGCCGCGCGAGTTCGTGGTGCCGGGCGAGACGCGCGTCAGCGCATCGCTCGAGCTCGCCCGGACGGTCGTGCGGCGCGCGGAGCGGCGCGTCGTCACGCTCGCCGCCGCCGATCCCGCGATCGCCGGCGGCCACGTCCCTGCCTACGTCAACCGCCTCGCCGACGTGCTGTGGATTCTGGCCCGCCTCTCAGAGAACGCCGAGGCGAGAGGCGCGACGATGGTTCGAACCGGATCGCGGCCGACCCGCAGCCGCGCATCGGGCGGTCCGGTGACCGCCGCCAAACCCGAAAGGAGCACCGATCCGTGAGCGGATTCATGTACAGCCCGACCCAGCTGGGTGTTCGTCCGGCCCCGGCGCTGGTCCAGCAGCTGCTGGTCGGCGCGTTCGGCTGGATGTTCACGGGGTTGCTGCTGTCCGCCGGTGTCGCCTACGTCACCGCCACGAGCGAGACGCTGCTGAGCGCGGTCGCCCAGTGGTGGATGCCGATCATCATCGGCCAGCTGGTGCTCGCGATTGCCATCCAGGTGGCCATCAGGCGGCTGTCGCCCACCGCGAGCCTGGGCCTGTTCTTCGTGTACGCGGCATCGATGGGGCTGACCATCGGCGTGATCGTGTGGGCCTTCACCAGGGAGCCGGGCGGGGTCGGCGCGGTCTCGGCGGCGTTCTTCTCGGCCTCGGCGATGTTCGGCGCGGCCGCGTTCTACGGCGCGGTGACCAAGCGCGAGCTGGCGTCCATGGGCGGGATCCTGGTGATGGCCGTGGTCGGCCTGTTCGTCGCGATGCTGGTCAACCTGTTCCTCGCGTCGTCGGCGCTCTACTGGGTCATCTCGATCGTGGGGGTCGTGCTGTTCACGGCGCTCACGGCGTACGACGTCCAGCGCATCACCCGCGGCGACTACGCGGCCTTCACCGGCTCGCCCGAGCGTGGCTCCATCCTCGCCGCGCTCCACCTGTACCTCAACTTCATCAACCTGTTCCTGTTCCTGCTCCGGCTGTTCGGCGGCTCGCGCGGCTGACCTTCCGCGCTGCCGGACGGAGACCATCCGGCCGGGGCCGGTCCCCCGCAATTCGACCCGGGTCCGTCCCATCCGGCCCTGCACGCGGACGGTCGGCGTGCCCAGACTCTCGGGCACCGATCGACGAGCGCCTGCCGCTTGCCCGGATCGGGCAGGGGAGGAGGCGACATGCGCGTGCTGGTCAGCGCCGCCTCACGGCACGGCGCCACCACCGAGATGGCCGCGACGATCGCTGCCGCGCTCGGTTCAGCGGGCTTCGAGGTGGTCGTCGCCGTCCCGGCCGAGGTCACCGACGTCAGCGAGTTCGACGCGGCGGTCATCGGCAGCGCCGTCTACGCGGGTCGCTGGCTCGCGCCCGCCCGCGACCTGCTCCGGCGGCACCGCGACGGGCTCGCGCTGATCCCCGTGTGGCTGTTCTCGAGCGGTCCCGTGGGCGATCCGCCGGCACCCGCCGAGGACCCGGTCGATGCCGCGGCCATGGTTGCCCTGGTCGGCGCGCGCGGCCACCGCGTGTTCGCCGGTCAGCTCGAGCGATCCCGGCTGGGACTCGCCGAGCGCGCGCTCGTGACCGTCGTGCACGCGCATGACGGTGACTTCCGGCCGTGGCCGGAGATCGAGGCCTGGGCGCGATCGATCGCCGTGGAGCTGGGGGCGGCTGCCGCTCGCTGAACACCGGCTGGCCGCCGAACGGCTGCTGGTCGCCGATCGGCCGATGGTCGCCGAACACCAGCTGGTCGCCGAACGCCAGCGGCCCTTAACGCCTGCTGGTCGCCGATCGGCCGCCCCGGCCGTTCCGAGGTCGCCCGCCCGCGGTGTCCCGGCTGCCCGATCCGTCGACCTGCGGGGCTTCCCGCGAGGTTGACAATGGGCCTCACGACGAGGTGACAGCCCTGGGAGAGGTGCGATGCGGATCGCCGTGATCGGTGCAGGCAACGTCGGTGGAAGCCTCGGCAAGGCGTTTGCCGACGTCGGCCACGAGGTCGTGTTCGGGGTCCGTGATCCCGACAGCACCAAGACCCAGGCCGCCCTCGCCGACATTCCGGCCGCGGCCGCGGCCTCACCGTCCGAGGCGGTCGATGGTGCCGACGTGATCGTGTTCGCGCTGCGGCCGGTGGCGATCCCCGCCACCGTCAGGGACCTGCCGCCGCTTGCCGACCGGATCGTCATCGACGCCATGAACCGGTTCGACGGCGACCCGCTGCGCTCCACCACCGAGGATCTGGCGGAGCTGCTGCCGGGCGCCAAGCTGGCCAAGGCGTTCAACACGACCGGCTACGAGAACCTGATCACCGCGCGCGATCGCACGACGCCGGTCGCGATGTTCGTGGCCGGCGACGACCCCGACGCGAAGCGTGTCGCGCTTGGCCTCGCCGCCGAGATCGGGTTCGAGCCCGAGGACGCCGGCGGCCTGGCCAACGCCAAGCCGCTGGAGGACATGGTGCGCGTCTGGATCGCGCTCACGCAGACGCACGGCCGGACGATCGGGTTCGCGTTGTCGCGGTCGTGACGGACGTGACGCCTGCGTCGAGCCGGCGCAGGCGTCCTGGCCCGGCTGCACGGCCCCGGCGAGCCAGGTCAACGGCGGCGCAAGCCAGGCGTCCGCGATCCGCTCGTCGACCGGCACCCATCCCCGCAACGCGGGTCAGCCACCCTGCTGTGCGACCTGGATCTGCCCGACCGGGTCCTGGCCGAACAGCGTGATGCGCGACCCGACAACGGCACCACCCACGATCGGCACGCGGGGGAACACACCCGAGGTGTCGAGTCGCGTCCAGGACGATCCGTCAGCGGATGTCCAGGCGGCACCGTCCCCGGCTCCGGTCCTGCCGACGGCCAGGAACTCCGCGCCTGTCCAAGTCACCCGGGTCATATCCCCGTCATCCAGGGATGGCGCCGAGGGCGCCCGTCGCCAGATCCGAGCGTCCTCCGAGATCCACGCCGCCGCGTTCGCCCCGTCCCGTCCCACCGCGACATAGACGCCTCCACCCCAGGCGACGTCGTCCAGCTCTCCCGTGACCTGCGTTCCGGCAGCCGGAAGCCGCTGCCAGCTCGAGCCGTCCACGGAAACCCAGATGGCTGGCTCGACGGTCGGCCCGGTGCCGACGGCGACGAACCCATGGTCGCCGGACGCGACTCCGCTCATCGCGGAGCCCGACGGCTGGGTGCCCGCGAGGACGCGCCAGGTCCACAGCGATCGGTCAGTGGAGGTCGCGACGGCCGGCCCGATCGGCGTCGGGCCCTGGCGCGATGCGGCCCAGCCGACCATCACGTCGGTGTGGCCGTCGGTCGCCGTCGCGTTCAGCCCGAAGCCATATCCCGCGCCATCGATGGTCGGCACCCCGTACGTCGACGTGGCCGCGACCCACTGGATGGCCCGCCACTCGCTCCCGCCGGCGGACAAGGTGACACGGGCGAACTCGCACGGCTGCGCGGGACCCGGGCACAGCAGGCCGATTCCCACCGGCGCTGCGGCGCCCCTGACGAGCCGGCCGAGCTCGGAGCCGCCGGTCGTACCGACGGACGGAACGCTCGACCAGGCCACCCCATCAGCGGACGTCCAGGCGGCTGCTGCGTGATTCCCGTCAGCCCCGATGGTGCCGACCGCGACGAGACCGGATCCGCTCGTCGCCACGTCGCCGAAGATGGCACCGCCGGACGGCTGCAGGACGGCAACCATCGTGAGCGGCCGCGTGGCCGGAGGCTGTGAGCCCGACACCCAGAGGCCCGCCGTCGTGGCCGCGATCACGGTCACGATCATCGCAGCAGCGGGGAACCAGGATCGCAGGGTCCGGCCGGGGAGTGGCAGCCTGGAGATGCCTGCATGCTGCGGCGTCCGGTCGAGCTGCCGGTCAATGGCGTTTCGCAGATGATCGGGGGCGCGACCGGGCGCGTCCTCGACGAGCCAGTCGGCGACTCGCCGGTCGATGTCGTTCCGGACGTTCACGCGGATACCTCCTGGATCGTCGTGCTCCGCCCATCGGCCTCGAGCGCAGCCCGCATGGCCGCGGTCGCGTAGTGGAGCCGTGAGGCTGCGGTTCCCACCGGAACCCCGAGCAGGCTTGCCGCCTCGTCGGCGCTGAGGCCGAGGTAGTGGTGGAGCACGAGGATCGTTCGATGCTCGAGGCCGAGGCGCTCGAAGCCGCGGCGTATCTGGTCACGGTCGGCCAGCGCCGCGGCCGGGTCATTGCCAACCGGGTCGGCACGGAGCACGCGCACGCTCGCGCGAAACCGACGGTCGCCGCGGTACTGATCGGTTGCCGCGTTGACGAGCAGCCGCCGCAGCCATGCTTCGAACTTCTGCGGATCGCGGAGGGTTGGCAGCTCACGCCAGCAGCGGACGAGGGCCTCCTGGGTCGCGTCTTCTGCGAGGTCCGTGTCGCGGAGGATCAGCCGGGCCACCGCGTAGAGCCGGTCGAGGGTCCCGACGACGAGGACGTCGAACGCCTCGCGGTCGCCCCTCTGGGCTCTGATCACGAGCTCGACCTGCTCCATGGGGGCCTCCGTCGTCGCCGCGTGGGGGTCGCGGCCTCACAACCATGACGTCGGCGCGGCACGATCCCTTCAATCTTCGGCGGGCGCAGCCACCGCCGCGATCGAGGACGCGGCATCGCCTCGGAATCAGTGGGCTGTCAAGACCGTCGGAGCGTGAGTCTTCGCCAACCGCGGCGCCGTGCTGGGTGCCTGGGCACGGCGCTTGTGGTCGAGCAGCACGACGAGTGGCTGACCATGGGCAAGCACCACGTGCCGCAGGGCTCCATGACCCGGCTCCCGGGCGGCGCAACAGGCCAGCGGCGAAGTCCGGGGAGGCGCGCCGCGGCCGGCCGGGTGGCCACCGACCCACCGGTGGCGCGATCGGTTCACCCTGTCCCGGTGCCGCTGCGGTTGGGTCCCGGCGTCCACGCCGATGACGCCGAACCGCAACCCTGCCGCATCCCCGGCTATCAGATACGGCCGGTCATGCTGACCACACTCGGCCCCACGGGTCCCCGTCGGCTTGCCCACAGCCCGGCAACGCCTCGTGAGCCAGGCGCGTCGATCTCGCCTCCGACGGCGTCGATCTCGCCCCCGACACCGTCGAGTGCAACTCGACGGTGAAGCCAGCGCCAGCGGAGGAGTCACGCATGCTTGCAGCCCAACGAGCGCCGATCCGTACCGCCATGCCTGCCGCGGCCCTGGTGCTCGTGCTGGGCGTGGTGATCGTGCTGGCGCTCCAGGACACGGCCGCCGCCCCGCTGCCCGAGCAGCCGCCCGTCGATACCGGGGCCACCGCCTGGATGCTCGTGTCGACGGCGCTGGTGCTGCTGATGGTGCCCGGCCTGGCGATGTTCTACGGCGGGCTGGTGCGGACCAAGAACGTGCTGGGCACGATGATGCACAGCTTCGCCGCCATGGCCATCATCGGCGTCCTGTGGGTCACCGTTGGCTTCTCGCTGGCCTTCGGCCCCAACGTCCTGGGCGGCTGGTTCGGCTGGGATCCGGGCCTCGTGTTCCTGCACCGCATCGATTCCACCGTCAACAGCGGCGGCGTGCCCGACCTCGTGTTCGCCATGTTCCAGGGCAAGTTCGCGATCATCACGCCTGCGCTCATCGCCGGCGCCGTCGCGGAGCGGGTGCGGTTCCGCGGCTACGCGGTGTTCATCGCCCTGTGGAGCCTGATCGTCTATTGCCCGCTGTGCCATTGGGTGTGGTCGTCCAATCCCGGCGCCGAGGGCTTCCTGTTCTCGCTCGGGGCGATCGACTTCGCCGGCGGCACCGTGGTCCACATCTCGGCCGGGATCAGCGGCCTGGTCGCGGCGCTGTACCTCGGCGCGCGACGCGGCTACCCGCGCTCGGCGATGCACCCCAACAACCTGGTGATGGCCCTGATCGGGGTGGGGCTGCTGTGGGTGGGCTGGTTCGGCTTCAACGCCGGCAGCTCGCTGACCAGCGGCGTCAAGACGGCGCAGGCGCTCGCGGTCACCCAGGTCGCGGCGGCCGCCGGCGCGCTGGCCTGGATCTCGATCGAGGCCGTCCATCACCGCAAGGCCACCAGCCTGGGCATCGCATCGGGCATCCTGGCCGGCCTGGTCGCGATCACACCCGCGGCCGGCGTCGTGCAGCCCGCGGGCGCGATCGTGCTGGGCTGCGTCGCCTCGCTGCTGTGCTACGGCGCGATCCTGCTCAAGAACCGGCTGGGCTACGACGACACGCTCGACGTGTTCGGCGTCCACGGCGTGGCGGGGATGGCCGGGGCGCTGCTGCTCGCCCTGTTCATCCGGGCCGGCGACATGCCCATGAACCACGACGTCCTGACGCAGCTCGGCGTGCAGGCGCTGGGCGTCGCGACCACCATCGTCTACGCGTCGGCCGTGACCATCGTGCTGCTGGTGGTCGTGGAACGCCTGGTCGGGCTGCGCCTGGGCGCCACCGGCGAGATGGCCGGTCTCGACCACGAGCTGCACGGCGAGCACGGCTACGGCCTGCTCAACCTCAACTGATCGTCGCCGGATCGTCCGCCCGTCCCACCGATCGACCGGCTGCCGGAGGCACGCACATGAAGCTGATCGTCGCCATCATCCAGCCCGACAAGCTGGACGAGGTCCACCAGGCCCTGATCGATGCCGAGATCTTCCGGATCACCGTCAGCCGGGTGACCGGCCATGGCCAGCAGGAGGACCCGGACCTGTACCGCGGCGAGGAGGTGGCGCCCAGCCTGCTGCCCAAGGTGCGGCTGGAGATCGCCGTCAACGACGCCTTCGTCGTCCCCACCGTGGACGCCATCCTTGCCGGGGCCAGGCACGGCGAGGGCACGATCGGCGACGGCAAGATCTTCATCCTGCCGCTCGAGGAGTGCATCCGCATCCGGACTGGCGAGCGCGGCGGCTCGGCCATCTAGAGATCAGCGGCTGACTAGCCGATCGCGGGGCGTGCCTCCGACGGCCGATCGCGGCATCCGATGCGGTCAGCCACCCAGACGGCTGCCGTCGTACCAGTGTCAACGGGTCGGGATCGAGGGGATCGGCGTACCGTCACAACCGGCGGCATCCTGGAGCAGCGCCTGACGCTCGGTCGCGTCAACCGAGAGGCCCCAGCGAACCTTCACGGCGACCCAGTCGACCACGTAGGTGCAGCGGTCCGACGCGAGCGGTGGCAGCCAGTCCGCCGGGTCCTGATCCCCCTTGCTGCGGTTCGACGAGGCGGTGACCGCGAACAGCGCCCACGGGACACCGAGGTCGTTGGCGAACGCCTCGCGGCGCTGCGCGGTCCACGCGGAGGCCCCGGAGTCCCAGGCCTCGGCGAGCGGGACGAGATGGTCGATGTCGAGCTTCGAGGCATCGCTGACCGCGACCCCGTCATAGGGGCTGATCCAGCTGCCGCCGGTCAGCCGGCAGCCCGATCCGACGTGTGGAGCCTGCACGGCCTCGTCGATCAGCACCTCGTGGCGCGTGTCGCAGCCATCGCCGTTGGCGTCGATCCAGATTCGAAACAGGTCGCGCGAGTAGCCCTCGCGGCGCTCCGCGGCGACCGGCAGCTGCGAGATCAGGCTGATGAGGGCGTTGCCGCCCTGCGTGTCGGACTGGTCGGTCGACCGCGGCGTGGGAGGGGCCGTCGAGCCTGAGGAGCTCGTCGGGCCGGGGGCGGCGCTGCTTGAACCCTGCGTGGCGGCTGGCGACATCCGATCCGGGGCGGAGGCGGTCGCGAGCGCGACCGAGGTTGGCCCAGGGGCCTGACGTCGCGGGACCGGCGGTGAGCGGTGCAGCCGACGTCAACGGGTCGGCCGGGCGGCGGCGGACCGCCCTGGGACCCTGCTGCGACAACCACGACCAGGGCCAGCAGGATCGCGGCGAGGACGAGGCGGCTGGCCGGAGACACCCGGGAGAACACGATGCTCCCCTACGCTCGCTTCGCCGTCCGCCCGGCTCGCCTGGCGTGAGCATCTCGTCGAGACCAACGACCGGTGGCGATCCTGGGCATGTCCTGAGTTTGCACCGTGCCGGACGCCGCGGCGATCGAGGCGGAGGAGACCGAGCTCACCGGGCTGCCAAGGGCAGGAGGCCAGCGCTGACATCGCCGCGCAGGGTGCCGACCTTACCCTTGAGCGTGCATTCGCGCCGAAGGCAGACCCTGATGACCGACCTGACAGATTCGCACGACACCGATGTCGCCCGGGCCATCGAGGCGGCCACGTCGACCGCCGAAGGGCTCGGCCTGGCCGTCGACGAGGCGATCGTCCTCCGCGCGTCGAACCGGTTCTCGCTGCGCCTCCTGCCTTCCGACGTTCTGGCTCGAGTCGCGCCCGGCACCCACGGGGCGGCCCAGCTCGAGGTTGGGCTCGCCGCGAGGCTCGCCGGGACGGGCAGCCCCGTGGCGTCGCTCGATCCTCGAGTAGCGGCGCGCGTGTATGCGCGGGACGGCTTCACGATCACGCTGTGGACCTACTACGCAGCCCAGGCGTCTCGCGAGCTCTCGCCCGTGGACTACGCGGACGCGCTGCGGCGGCTCCACCTCGGCATGCAGCGCGTCGATGTCGCGACCCCGCACTTCACAGACCGGGTCAGGGAGGCGGAGGAGCTCGTCGGGAGCCGCACGCGGACCCCAGGGCTCGGCGACGCCGACCGGTGCTTGCTCATGAGCGTCCTCACGACAGCCACTCGTGGGATCGGCGTGCGTCGAGCCGCGGAGCAGCTCCTGCATGGCGAGCCTCACCCAGGGAACGTCCTGAACACGACGGACGGCCCCCTCTTCATCGATCTCGAGACGTGCTGTCGTGGCCCGGTCGAGTTCGACCTGGCGCACGTGCCCGATGAGGTCGTCGAGCGTTATCCGGGCATCGACCCGGACCTGCTCCGCGAGTGCCGGGTCCTCGTCCTTGCGATGGTCGCCGCCTGGCGGCTGGACCCGGAGGACCGCCTGCCGAACGGGAAACAAGCGCTCCGAGAGCTCCTCGCCGCGCTGCGGGAGGGTCCACCGTATCCGGCGCTCGGCAGCTTCTCCGGCCTCGACTAGCACGTCGCGCGGCAGGTCCGACCTCGACGGACACTCGTGCAACGGCGCGCTACCTCCCGCCCACGGACCTCGTTGACGGGGTAGTAGATGGGAGGGTGGAAAGTTGCCGCCAACGCTTGGTACTAGGGTGGGCACCCGGCAGATGCGAGCGCCATACTTCCTCTCGTCGCTGGCGCCTTGCGCGGACCGGCGGGCATAGAAGCAGCGCGGCGTCAGCCGAGGTGATAGGGGGAGACATGAGCGAGGTCTTTGCACTTCTTCCGACTGGCGAAGCAATGGCACCGGACGAGCGCATCGTTCGGTCGGCCTCGTTTCGACGCTCGAACGTGGCGCTTTGGGCGCGGCTCGACCTCACGATCACTTCGCGACGGTTGGTAGGACGCGAGCCCAACTTGTTCCTCGGTCTTGTCGAGGTCGGAAGCAAGCGGCTCACCTACCCGCTGCCGAACATCGCAGCGGTCGGCGTGGACACGAGCGTGTGGATCGCGGGACTCCTGACTGCCGTCCTGTTCGTCATAGTTGGCTTGTACATTGCTGTGTTCGGTGGGCTCATTGGCTGGGCGATCCTTTTGCTTGCCCTCGCGTTCGTAGTCGCGTCCTTTCGTGCGCGGATCACGATTACCAACAACGGTGGCGGCTCAATCGTTACCCGCATCGCGTATGTCGATCGTCGTGCCGCCAGCGAGTTTGCTCAAGTGGTCACGGGCGTTCTCGCGGGCTTGCCACCCCCCGGCAGCCAGCCGTTCCCACAAGCGTTGTCAGAATTCGCGGACGGTGATCCTCGAGACGCGCTCCGTCGCTTGGCCCAACTGCGTGACGAAGGGCTTATCGGCGGAGACGACTACGAGAGGAAGAAGCAGGAGATCCTCGCCCGACTCTAACCGGACGGACCGGACGGATAACGAAGGTGGCGGATGCAGACCTCGGCGGGGATCCGCTGCGAGCCCTCGTCCGGTGACGCTCTGGACCCACCTCCGTGCGTCCGAGGCTGCCGCCGTGGGCCGCACCCGGTAACTTCAAACCGTCCCATCTACCACTCCCCTGGGCGCTTGACGGCAAGTCAGCAGTCAAGGCAGCCCTGGCGAGCGGGCACAAGAAGAAGGACCTCGGCGATCGTTTGGACTGCTGGGTTCGGCGATCGCAGTCGAACCAGACGATCGGAATCCGAATAGGTCCCGACACGTCGTTCGTTCTCGGAGATTTGGTGCTGCAGCACTGCGCGAGTGCCGCGGGGGGGAATGCGGGGGAGACTCCTGGCGCTCCCAATCGGGAAAGTAGTGCGGAAGTCGATCACAGCGCGAGGTGTTGGAAGAAGTCCTCCTCAGGCATGACTTCGATCGCTTGACCCTGCGTGCGCAGGTCTGCGGCCTTGCGAGCCTTGGCGGACAGGATCTCGCCCGGGCGCAACTTGCGTGCGTCCTGGAAACCGATGACCAGAATGCTCGTGTGCTTGGTCACGCCGGCGGCCGGGGTCGCCCCGTGCTGCGCCACGACCTCCCATGCTTGGGCCCGAGTCATCGAAGCGAGTGCCCCGGTAAAGACCATCTCGCGACCGTAGAAGGGATGGGTCGGATCGGCGTTCGGGTTGGGCGATGGCAGCAGGCCTGTGCCCGACCATGTCGCGTGACAGCCGTCCCAGGCCGTCTCGTCGACGTGGCCAAGGAAGCAGCGGCTGGCTGTCACAAGGCCGGGAAGGGTCGCAGCTTCCCGGCGACGGGCAAGATCCAGCACGATGTGGGCACAGGCGTTCGCATCAGCGAGCGGGTCGTGGTGGGCATCGAGGGACACACCGGCCGCCTCGGCGACCCAGGGCAGCGAGTAGGACAGCAGCTCGTAGGTCTGGCGCGCCAGGACCAATGAGCACGCGTAGTCGAGTGTCGGCCAGAGAAGCTCCGACGCGTCGCAAGCGTCGCGCAGCACGCCCACATCAAAGGCGGCGTTGTGGGCGACGATCGGAAGGCCATCCGCGAAGGCGAGGATGTCGGGCAGGCGTGCCGCAAAGCGTGGTTCGTGCGCGACCATCGCCGGCGTGATGCCATGGAGCGCGACGTTGAAGGCGTCGAACTCGTCGTAGCCCTCGGGCGGCCGCATGAGCCAGCGCGCGGCCTCTGAGACTTCGCCGTCGCGGACCCGCACCAAACCGACTGCACACGGGCTGCCGCGGAAGGCGTTGGCGGTCTCAAAGTCGATTGCACAGAAGTCCAGCCCGCTCATCGCGTCCTCCCCTGGCCGTTCACGTGGCGTTAGGATGCCCCTGTGGGGAAGCAAACTGCTGGGCGCTGGTGCGACTGTGGTGATGCACCGCGGCACGCCCGCGGAGCAGCGACGCTGCTCGACCACCCGACGCCGTGTGAGTTCCCCGACGGGATGTGCTCGGTGCCCGAGCACCGGCTCACAGTCCACGAGAGGTGCGGACGGCCGCTCCTGATGCGGTACTGCGACTGCGGCGACCCGGGGTTCACCCTCGACCCCGAGCGTGGTTGGTGGGTCCACTACATCTGCGGATGGCCAACGCGTGGCTGGTTCGAGGCATGTGGGACGCCTGCGCCCGAGCCTTTGGCCGGCTTGCGGCCCGTGACCTACCACGAGTTCCCGATCGTGCCCGATAAGCAGCTGACACCCGAGCAACGCGTGGTGAGTCGGGCCCACGCTGGCACCTGGGTTCGCGACTGATGGGCTTCCTCCGTCGGTTGCTGGGTGCCAAACCCGAGACTCAAGCGGGGTCCGAAGTTCGGCCAGCGCGGCTCGACCTCGGCGATCGACGTGGCGAGCTGCCGCCCGATGGGCTGTCACTCCTTTCCGGACCTGGCCTAGGGATCGTTGGCGAGAGCCACTACCGCGACGAGATCGCCACCATCGCCGGCGGGTCCCGTCGCGAGGCAATCCGCCTTGTGGCGTGGGCCTGCCTCGTGCCCGAGCCCGACAACGTCTACGACACAAATGCCATAGGCGTTTGGATCGAGGGGCGTAAGGTCGGCCACATCCCCCGTGCCGACGCCAAAGCCTTCGCGCCTGTGCTCGCTCGCCTCACCGCCGCTGGTCGGGTGGGATACACACGGGCTGACATCTACGGGGGTTGGGACCGCGGGCCCAAGGACCGCGGTGACTACGGCATCACGCTCTACATCGGCGACCCTGCCAAGCAGGCGACCCTGCTCGATCGCGCCCTGGACGGCAAGACGCCCGCCGAGATAGCCGCGGCTACACCTCCGCTCGCCCCAGGGCGCGGGCGTGGACCGGGCATGGTGCGTGGCCGGCCACATAGCGAATGGCATGCGGAAGCGCGTCGGCTCCAACATGTCGGCGACGAGGCGGCGGCCGAGCGGCTGCTCCTCGAGATCTGCGACGCGACCGAGGCCGAGGCGGCCGCCGAGGGCGTTGGCGTCGCACCCGCGGCCTACGAGCGACTTGCCACCATCTACCGGCGGCGCAAGGACCGAGCCGCCGAGATCGCGATCCTCGAGCGCTACGAGGCCGTGCCCCACGCGCCAGGCGCAACACCCGCCAAGCTTGCTGAGCGGCTCGCAAGACTGCGGGGCTGATCCGCACATCTTGCCGACAGTTGGTGATCAGCGACTCCCAGGAGGATCCAACCGCGATCCTGCTAACAGCACTGAGCCTGGAGGGGAAATGCCCGCCAAGAAGACCGCATCGCAACCAGATCGCCCAGCTCTTCGCGTGGCACGCGATGTCGCACAGTCGCGAATTGAACTCCGCATCGCAAAGGGGCGTGAACTACTCAACGCGGAAGTCCACGACGAAGCGAGCCTCGACTCCGTGCGTGCCAAGTACTACACGTGGCACGAAGGCAACGCCGCGTTGCTCCGTCAGTTGTTCACAACAGACGAGATCGCTGACGATTACGCTCACTGGGCTGGTGTCGCCGGCGGCTCGCCGCCGTTGGACCGTCGGATCAAGTACGCACGAGATGGTATCTCGACGTCGATCCGCCGTCTCGAAGGCGTGGTAGAGAAGCTTGAGTTCATCGACGAGGCCGAGTCTGTGGAGCGGACGTCACCAGTGGGGGGAGCGGCTCCCGACGGACCCGGCAATCGCGTCTTCATCGTCCATGGTCGCGATGAAGGACGACTTCGCGCGGTTGAGGCGTACCTTCGCCAATTGGGTCTGGACGTAACAGTGCTCGCCGACCGGCCGAGTGGCGGTGCGACCCTGATTGAGAAGATCGAGAAGTACGGTGATGTCGACTACGTCGTCGTTCTGATCACACCGGACGACGTTGGAGCGCTCCGCCAAGAGTCCGACGAACCCGAATTGGAGCCGCGCGCACGCGAGAACGTGATCTTTGAACTCGGCTACTTTGTGGGCCGCCTGCGCCGAGGGCGCGTCGCGGCTCTAGTGGTAGACACCCCCCTCCCTAACGACCTCGGCGGCTTCGTGTACATCCCTTATGGGACGGACGATGGCTGGAAGTTGCGGGTTGTTCGGGAGCTAACGGCCGCTCGTATCGCGGTCGACAACACCCGGATCTGACGGATCCGTTCGGAGCGCGGCAACTTCCACGCCTCTAACTACTACCCCGGACCTCGTTGACGGGTTGGCGGGCGAGCACTAGACTCAATCCCGACGAAATCGGTCGGAATTCCCCGGCGCGGCGGCTCCCTCGCCGCGGGCGTCCCCCCGGGGAACTCCGGCCCGTCGCCAAGGCATCAAACGCCGCCGGGGCCACCGAGCGTGGCCATCTGACGAGGACCGACCCCTGACCACGCGCGTGAGCTTCCATGGATCCGGCGCCCTGGCCTTCAGCACGAAGGGTGAGTACGGCGTGCGGCTGATGGTCCAGCTCGGACGGCATCACGGGACGGGTCCGGTGAGCCTGGCCGAGGTCGCGCAGGTCGAGGATCTGCCGCGTGCCTACCTCGAGCAGCTGGTCACGAGCCTCCGCGATGCCGGGCTGGTCGTGTCCACCCGCGGCGCCCGCGGCGGCTACGAGCTGGCCATGGCGCCGGCCGAGATCCGGATGAGCGACGTCCTCCGCGCGCTCGAGGGGCCGATCGCCCCCATGATCTGCGCGACCGACGACCCGGAGCACATCGCGTGCGACCGGTCCGCCCGCTGCACCGTCAACCTGCTGTGGGTGAAGGTGCGCGACGCGATCGCCGACACGCTCGACGCCATGACCCTCGCAGACCTCGTCCCGCTGCGCCATATCGCCATCGACCCGCGTGACCCGGCCCCGTCCCCGGCCGGCGTTGCGTGAGCCGGCCACCACCGACGTTCACCAGGAGCCGAATTTCGTGACCGACGCGAACGACCGCGAGCTCGTCATCACCGGCCTGCGGGTCGCCCCTGCCGCCCACCCCGGGCAGGAGATCCTCCAGGGGATCGACCTGACCATTCGCAAGGGCGAGACCCACGCGATCATGGGCCCCAACGGCTCGGGCAAGACGACGCTCGCCTACGCGCTGATGGGCCACCCCGCCTACGTCGTCACGGCAGGCGAGGTGACCTGGAAGGGTCGCAACCTGCTCAAGCTCACCCCGGACAAGCGCTCGCGCCTGGGGCTGTTCCTCGCCTTCCAGTACCCGACCGCCATCCCCGGCCTTTCGGTCGCGTCGTTCATCCGGAGCGCCCTCAACGCCAAGCTCCAGGGGATCGACAAGAACCCCGACGTGGACCCCACCGACCCCACCCGGGGCGGGGTCTCGATGCTCGACTTCCGGCGCCGGATGCGCGAGAAGATGGCGCTCCTCAAGATGGAGGACGCCTTCGCCACCCGGTATGTCAACGACGGCTTCTCGGGCGGCGAGAAGAAGCGCCTCGAGATGCTCCAGATGGCGATGCTGGAGCCCGAGTTCGCGGTGCTCGACGAGACCGACTCGGGGCTCGACATCGACGCGCTGCGGATCGTCGCCGAGGGCGTCAACGCGATGCTCAACCCGGACATGGGCGTGCTGCTGATCACGCACTACCAGCGGCTGCTCAACTACATCACGCCCGACTACGTCCACGTGCTGGCGGCCGGCCGGATCGTGACGTCGGGCGGCAAGGACCTCGCGCTGCGCCTCGAGGACGAGGGCTACGGCCCGATCCTCCGCGAGAACGGCCTGGACATCGGCGTGCCCGACGATGCGCTCGCGCTCCCCAAGGAACCCGAGGTGGCCGGCGCGGGCCGGTAGCGACCGATGGCGACCGAGATCGATCCACGCAGCGCATCCGCGACGGTGCCAGGCGCCGGCGCGCCCGCGCCCGGCACCGCGGCCGGCACGCCCGAGCGTGGCCCGCTTGATCCGGCCGCGCTGCGCGCCGAGTTCCCGATCCTCGCCCAGCGCATCAACGGGCACCCGCTGATCTACCTCGACTCGGCCGCGACCTCGCAGAAGCCGAGCGCGGTGATCGAGACCGTCGACGCCTTCTACCGCGAGTACAACGCCAACGTCCATCGCGGGATCTACACGATCGGCGAGCGGTCGACGGCTGCCTACGAGGCCGCGCGCGCCTCGGTGGCCCGGTTCATCGGCGTGCCCGACGCGCACGAGATCGTGTTCACCCGGAACGCGACCGAGGCGATCAACCTGGTCGCCTACGCCTGGGGCCGGCACAACATCGGCCGGGGCGACGTGATCGTGCTGACCGAGATGGAGCATCACGCCAACCTCGTCCCGTGGCAGCTGCTGGCCCAGGAGAAGGACGCGGACCTGGAGTTCATCCCGATCACCGACGACGGGCTGCTGCGCCAGGACGTGTTCGACGTGCTGCTGCGCCTCAAGCCCAAGCTGGTCGCGTTCGCCCACGTGTCGAACACGCTGGGCACGATCAACCCGGTCGCGGAGATGACCCGTCGCGCGCACGAGGCGGGGGCCCTGGTCCTCGTCGACGGCGCCCAGGCGGTGCCGCACGTCCCGGTCGACGTGAGCGCCATCGGCTGCGACTTCTACGCGTTCAGCGGCCACAAGATGCTGGCGCCCACCGGATCCGGCGCCCTGTGGGGGCGGCGTGAGCTGCTCGAGGCGATGCCACCCTTCCTGGCCGGCGGCGAGATGATCCGCGAGGTGCACCTCCGGCGCTCGGAGTGGAACGACATCCCGTGGAAGTTCGAGGCCGGCACGCCCGACATCTCGGCCGCGATCGGGCTGGGTGCTGCCGCGGAGTACCTGACGGCGCTCGGCATGGATCGCGTCCGGGCGCACGAGCAGGACCTCGTCGCCTACGCGCTCGAGCTGCTGCCTCGGGAGGTGCCGGGGATCGAGATCTACGGGCCCGCGGCCGAGCTCCGCGGCGGGGTGGTGTCGTTCAACCTGCCGGGGATCCACCCGCACGACGTCGCCCAGGTCCTCGACCGGTTCGGGATCGCCGTCCGGGCCGGCCACCACTGCACGATGCCGCTCCACGAGCGGCTCGACCTCGCGGCGACGGCCCGCGCCAGCTTCGGCGTGTACACCACCCGGGCCGACCTCGACGCGCTGGCGGCCGGCCTCCGCGAGGTGGTCTCGCTGTTCGGCGGCGAGCCTCCGCTATCCTGAGCGATCCGATGGACGATCTCTACCGCGACTACATCCTCGAGCACTACCGGCGGCCCCACAATTTCGGCGTGATCGAGGAGCCGTCGGCGTCGTACGAGGGGTCGAACCCGTTGTGCGGCGACCGGATCACGATGCAGCTGACGGTCAAGGACGGCGTCGTCGAGCGGATCGGCTTCACCGGCCGCGGCTGCGCGATCAGCCAGGCGTCCGCCTCGCTGCTGACCGACGAGGTCAAGGGCAAGCCGCTCGAGACCGTCATCGACTTCGGCGCCGCCGACCTGCTCGACCTGCTGGGCATCGAGATCAGCCCCGCGCGGCTCAAGTGCGCGATGCTCAGCTTCGACTCGCTCCAGCACCTCCTCGACGAGATCGGGGCCAAGCCGCTCCCCGCCAGGGAGCCCAGCTGATGCGCCGCTGCTCGTGTCGCCGGCCGGCCTGAGCCGGCACTCCTCCGTCTCCGCCCGCGGGCCCCTGGGTGACCGCGCCGGAGCCACCGTCTGAGTCGTCCCATCGCGGCCGCACCGGCGGCCTGCCGACCAACCGGGAGCACCCTGTCACCATGTCGAAAACCTATCCCGAGCTCCTCCGTGAGGCCCGGACCGAGGTCCGGGAGGTCACGCCGGCCGAGGCGGACGCACTCCGCCAGCGCGGCGGGATCGCGCTCATCGACGTCCGCGAAGATTCGGAGTGGGACCAGGGCTACATCCCGGGCGCCACCCATGTCTCGCGGAGCTACCTCGAGCAGCAGATCGAGGCCGCCGTCCCGGACCACGACACGCCGGTCGTGCTGTACTGCGCCGGCGGCGTCCGCTCGCTGTTCGCGGGGCAGGCGCTGCGCGCGATGGGCTACTCGGACGTCGCCTCGATGAGCGGGGGATTCCAGCAGTGGAAGGGGCAGGGCCTCGACTGGACTCAGCCGACCCACCTGTCAGACCAGCAGCGGCTTCGCTACAGCCGCCACCTGCTGATCCCCGAGGTGGGCTCCGCGGGGCAGGCGAAGCTGCTCGACTCGAAGGTGCTGCTGATCGGCGCCGGCGGCCTCGGCTCCCCGGCCGCGCTGTACCTCGCCGCGGCCGGCGTGGGCACGATCGGGATCGTGGACTTCGACGTCGTCGACCTGTCCAACCTCCAGCGCCAGATCCTCCACACCAGCGACCGGGTGGGCGAGAAGAAGACCAATTCCGCGCGCCGCACCCTGACCGCGCTCAACCCCGACGTGACCGTGGTCGCCCACGAGGAGATGCTGGTCGCCGGGAACGTGGCGCGGCTGATCGACGGGTACGACGTGATCCTCGATGGCACCGACACGTTCGAGACCCGGTACATCCTCAACGACGCGGCCGTCGCGGCGGGGATCCCGGTGGTCCACGCCTCGGTGTTCCGGTTCGAGGGCCAGCTCACCACCTTCGTGCCCTACGAGGGTCCGTGCTATCGCTGCCTCTACCCGACCCCGCCGCCGCCCGAGCTCGCGCCGGGCTGCTCGGTCGCGGGCGTGCTGGGGGTGGTGCCCGGGATCATGGGCCTGCTCCAGGCCAACGAGGTCCTCAAGCTGCTGCTGGGCATCGGCGACACGCTGGCCGGACGGCTGCTCCTGTTCGACGCCCTGGCCACGGAGTTCACCGAGCTCCGGCTGCGCCGCGATCCCGAGTGCCCGGTCTGCTCCGACGCCGCCCGGGCGGCGCGCGAGGCAGGCACCCCGCTCCCCGTCGCCGCCGTGAGCGACGGCGTGTTCACGCTGGGCGGCGCCCGATGAGCGTGGTCAAGGTGCCGGCGGTCCTGCGGGCGAACGTGGGCGGGGCGCGGGAGGTGCAGGCGGCGGGGTCGACCATCGGCGAGGTCCTGGACACGCTGTCCGGCGCGTATCCGGCGCTGCGCGACCAGCTGTTCACCCAGGACGGCGAGCTCAACCGGTTCGTCAACGTCTACGTCAACGGCCAGGACGTGCGCTACCTCGACGGGCGGGCGACGGCGGTCGCCGACACGGACGAGGTCCGGCTGCTGCCGGCCATGGCCGGTGGCTCGGTCGCGGCCGGCATCGAGCCGCGGGCGATGGCGGGCGGATCGGGATGACCGAGGCCGCCAGCCTCCACGCGCTGGCGCACGATGCCGTCGAGCTCCACGGCGGACGGTACGAGTCGATCCTCGACGCGGTCGGCCACACGCCGCTTGGTCGCCATCCCGCGGATGAGCCCCAACCCCGCGGTCCGGCTGTATGCCAAGCTCGAGATGTACAACCCGACCGGCTCGGTCAAGGACCGGGTCGCGAAGTACCTCGTCGAGGACCTCGAGCGGCGCGGCCTGCTGACGCCCGACTCGATCATCCTCGAGCCGACGTCGGGCAACACCGGGATCGCGCTGGCCATGATCGGCCGCCGCAAGGGCTACCGGGTGGCGCTCGTGATGCCGGACAACGTGACCGCCGAGCGGCGCCAGGTGGCCGCCCTGTTCGGCGCCGAGATCATCGACTCGCCCGGGAGCCGGGGCTCGAACGGCGCGATCGCGCTGGCCAAGGAGCTGGCGGCCCGCGACCCACGGTTCGTGATGCCCTACCAGTACGGCAACCCGGCCAACCCGCTGGCGCACTACGAGACGACCGGCCCCGAGATCCTGGCCGACTGCCCCGAGATCGACGTGTTCGTCGCGGGTCTCGGGACCTCGGGGACGCTGATGGGCACCGGCCGCTACCTGCGGGAGCACCGGCCCGGCGTCCGGATCGTGGCCGCTGAGCCACTCCCCGGGGAGAACGTGCAGGGTCTGCGATCGCTCGAGGAGGGCTTCGTGCCCGAGATCCTCGACCCCACCCTGCTCGACGCCAAGTACCTCGTCTCGAACCGCCACGCGGTCGCGGCGCTCCGTGACCTCGTGTTCCGCGAGGGCGTGTTCGCCGGCCCGTCGTGCGGCGCGGTGCTGGTCGCCGCCGCCCGTGAGGCACGCCGGATGCGCAGTGGCACGATCGTCGCGCTGCTGCCCGACGGCGGCTGGAAGTACCTCTCGGCCGGCACCTTCGAGCGTGACCTTGACGAGATGGAGGACGACTTCGAGGGCGGGGTCAACTGGTGGTGAGCGAGCCGGCCGGCCCGCCGCATCCAGGGCCCACCGGCGTCCGGCTGCCGCGCGCGCTGGCCGACGCGATCGTGGCCCAGGCCCGGGCCGAGTACCCCAACGAGGCCTGCGGGATCGTGATCGGGAGCGGCCCCGCCGCCGAGGGGGGCGAGGCGTTGCGCTACGTCCCCTGCCGCAACGAGGCCGCCTCGCCCTACCGCTACGCGATCGACAGCCAGGAGGCGCTGCGGCTCTCGATCGAGGCCGACGACCGGGGGGAGGAATTCTGGTCGATCGTCCACTCCCACGTCCGGTCACCGGCGGTTCCCTCGCCCACGGACGTCGGGCTGGCGTTCTGGCCCGATGCCCTGTACGTCCTCGTGTCCCTGGCCGAGGAGCACGCATCGCCGACCGGCGAGCTGTCGCTCCGGGCGTGGCGCATCCGCGACGGCGCCTCGTTCGAGGTCGCGCTCGAGATCACGTGACCACTCGCCCCGGCACGATCGACCGCGGCAGGATCGCGTGGCTCGCCATCGGCGCCATCGCGATCGTCGGCGGCACCGCCCTGGGCTGGAACGCCCAGGTCCTCGACGCCGTGGTGAGCCCGCCCGCGCTCATCCGCGCGTCCCTCGTGGCGGCGAGCGTCGTGGTCGGGATCGCGCTGCTGCGTTCGGCGATCCAGCGGCTGTCCGACGGCCCCCGGGTGCGCGCCGCGGAGCTCGCCGCCGGCGACGTGGCGGCCCTGATCCGGGCCGTCCGCCTGGTGTTCCTCTCGGTGGCGGCGTTCGCGGCCGGCGCCGGCTGGCTGCTGGGCCATCCACTGCCGTTCGTCGTCGCGCTCGTGATCGCCGGCATCGACATCCTCGAGACCTCGCTCCTGCTGCTGGTGGTCGCGGTCCGCCGCCCCGACTGATCCCCCCGGTGGCGCACCGGAGGTAGCCCTCTCGGGGGGCCGATTCGGGTGCTGTCACAACGAACGCGATCCGGGAATGATGAGCGGGTCATGACCGTCCGAACCATGCCCACGCTCCCGTCGAGGCTCCAGGATGCGCACGTCCTGCTGGTCGACGACCAGGAGCTGAACCTGCGCGTCCTCCGCCAGGTGCTGGAGCGATCGGGGCTTCACGACATCGCGATGACGCAGGATCCGCGAGCGGTGGTCGAGCTCGTCCGCGAGCGGACCCCCGACCTCGTGTTCATCGACCTCCACATGCCCGGCCTCGACGGCTTCGGCGTGATGGAGGCGCTCCGCCCGCAGCTCGACGCCGCGGGCTACCTGCCGATCCTCGTGCTCACGGCCGACGCCACCGACGACGCGCGCCGGCAGGCGCTGGAGAACGGCGCCCGCGACTTCCTGACCAAGCCGATCGACCCGATCGAGGTGATCCTGCGCACGCGGAACCTGCTCGAGACGCGGATGCTGTACCTCGAGCTCGAGCGGCGCAACGAGAACCTCGAGCTCCGGGTCCGGGAGCGGACCGCCGAGGTCGAGGCGGCCAACCTCGAGACGCTCGACCGGCTGGCCCGCACGGCCGAGTATCGCGATGACCAGACGGGTCGCCACGTGGTGCGCGTCGGCCGCGTGTCGGCGCTCATCGCCCGCGAGCTCGGGCTCGACGACGACGTCGTCCGGCTCCTCCGGCGCGCGGCGCCGCTGCACGACCTGGGCAAGATCGGCATCCCCGACGCGATCCTGCTGGCGCCGCGCAAGCTGGAGCCGGCCGAGTTCGAGGAGATGAAGACGCACACGGTGATCGGCGCCCAGATCCTGGCGGGCAGCCGGTCGTCGCTGCTCCAGCTCGCCGAGCGGATCGCCCTGACCCATCACGAGCGGTGGGACGGGAAGGGCTACCACGGGCTGGTCGCGAACGATATCCCGCTCGCATCGCGGATCGTGGGCCTCGCGGACGTGTTCGACGCGCTGACCCACGAGCGCCCGTACAAGTCGGCCTGGCCGGTGGACTTGGCGGTGACCGAGATCCTCGACAGCCGCGGCACCCATTTCGACCCGGACGTGGTCGACGCGTTCATGCGTCTCGTCCCGGAGGAGGTCGTGAACCCGGCCGAGCCGGTCCCGGGGGCGTCGGGCTGGGGGGAGCGGCTCGTCACGAGGCCGGGCTACCTCGCCATCGGCTGACGGTCCGCAGCGGGTCGTCAGGGCCCTGGCGGCGGCCACGGAACCGGGTCGCGCCTGGCCTGTCACCTGGTCAGGCGGGCACCAGGTGTCGGGAGAACTGGGAGACTGTTCAGCCTAGCCCCCCTCCGCCAGCAGGTCGCGGTATCGCCGGCGGGTGGTCTCCAGCAGCGTCTCGAGCCCCGTCTCGCCGAGCGATCGGGCGAAGGGCCGCTCGCCCTGGGCCTCGCGGCGATGGATGACCTCGTGGACGTCGCGTGCCCGCCGGTCGAGCGCCGCCGCGCCGACGTTGCCGCAGATCCCCTCGAGGGCGTGCAGGGCGGCCCGCAGCCGGACGGCGTCCCGCGCCTCGATGGCGTCCTCGGCCTGGGCGACGCGCTCGGCCGCGTCGGCGAGGAAGAGACGGATGATCCGCTCCACGAAGGTGGCATCGCCGAGATCCGACAGCCGCCCGAACGCCTCGAGGTCCACGATCGACGGGCTCGAGCCGGCCACCTGCTCGGCGAGCTCGGTGCCGGGGGTCAGGCCCGACGGCTGGCCGGGGATGACGGACGTGCGGCTCCCACCGTCGGCCGGGAGCCAGCGGGCCAGCACCGCCACGAGCTCCTCGGTCCGCAGCGGCTTGCCCACGTGATCGTTCATGCCCGCGTCGAGCATGAGCTGGCGGTCCTCGGGCAGGACGCTGGCGGTGAGGGCCACGATCGGGACCGGGTCGCAGCCCGCGGCCCGCTCCCGGCGCCGGATCTCGCGCGCCGTGGCGGGCCCGTCGAGGCCCGGCATCATGCCGTCGAGCAGGACCAGGTCACAGGGCTGCTCGGCAAGCCATGCGAGCGCTCGCCGGCCGCTCTCGGCGACGGCGACGTCCACCCCACGGCGAGCGAGCAGGGACTGGGCCACGCGGCGGTTGGTCGCGTTGTCGTCGACGACCAGGACCCGACGTCGCGTGCCGTGCGCCGGTTCGCCACCCGGGTGCTGCGTGCTCGGATCGGCCACGCGGACATCCTAGCGTTCGCCCGGGACGGTTGCCGCGGGGGCTCGCCGGTGCCTCGACCCGGCGGGCGGCGTAGCCTAGGACCGGACCCTTCAGTGCCGGAGTTCCGCCATGACACCCTCCACCTCGACCCCGACGGAGCCGCTCGCCGCCACGCCGCTGTCCCCCGATGAGCTGCGGCTGATCGATGCCTACTGGCGCGCGGCCAACTATCTCTCGGTCGGGCAGATCTACCTGCTCGACAACCCGTTGCTGCGCGAGCCGCTGGCCCCCGAGCACGTCAAGCCACGCCTGCTGGGGCACTGGGGCACGACGCCGGGCCTCAACCTGATCTACGCGCACATGAACCGGGTGATCCGGCGCTGGGACCTGGACGCGATCTACGTCATCGGGCCGGGTCATGGCGGACCCGCCATCGTGGCCAATGCCTGGCTCGAGGGCACCTACAGCGAGGTGTACCCGACCATCACCCGCGACGAGGACGGCATGCGGCGGCTGTTCCGCCAGTTCTCCTTCCCGGGCGGCATCCCGAGCCACGTGGCGCCCGAGACCCCGGGGTCGATCCATGAGGGCGGCGAGCTGGGCTACGCCCTCTCGCACGCCTACGGCGCGGCCTTCGACAACCCCGACCTCGTGGTCTGCGCCGTCGTCGGCGACGGTGAGGCGGAGACGGGGCCGATGGCCACCAGCTGGCACTCCAACAAGTTCCTCAACCCCGTCAGCGACGGGGCGGTCCTGCCGATCCTGCACCTCAACGGCTACAAGATCGCCAGTGCGACGGTCCTCGCGCGGATCCCGCACGACGAGCTCGTGGCGCTGATGGAGGGCTACGGCCACAAGCCGTACTTCGTCGAGGGCGACGACCCGGCCACCGTCCACCAGCAGCTGGCCGCCACGCTCGACGCCGTGATCGAGGACATCCTCGCCATCCGCAAGGCGGCCCGCGAAGGCGGCTCGACCGAGCGCCCGCGCTGGCCGATGATCGTGCTCCGGACGCCCAAGGGCTGGACGGGCCCCGACACGGTCGACGGCAAGCAGGTCGAGGGCACCTGGCGATCGCACCAGGTGCCGATGGCCGAGGTGCGGACCAACGCCGAGCACCGCGCCATCCTCGAGCGCTGGATGCGGAGCTACCGGCCCGAGGAGCTGTTCGATTCGAACGGCGAGCTCATGGCCGAGCTCGCCGCCCTGCCGCCCAGGGCCTACCGGCGCATGAGCGCCAACCCGGTCGCCAACGGCGGCGAGCTGCTGCGGGACCTGGTGCTGCCGGACTTCCGCGACTACGCCGTGGACGTGCCGGCCCCCGGCGCGACGACGTCCGAGGCGACCCGGGTGCTCAGCGCGTACCTGCGCGACGTCATCGATCGCAACCGCGCGACCTTCCGGCTGTTCGGACCCGACGAGACGCTCTCGAACCGGCTCAGCGCGGTGTTCGAGGTGACGGATCGCCAGTTCGACGCCGAGATCCTCGCGACCGACGAGTTCCAGGCGCCCACCGGCCGGGTCATGGAGGTGCTCTCCGAGCACCAGTGCCAGGGCTGGCTCGAGGGCTACCTGCTGACCGGGCGTCACGGCCTGTTCAACTGCTACGAGGCCTTCATCCACATCATCGACTCGATGTTCAACCAGCACGCCAAGTGGCTCAAGGTGACCCGCGACCTGCCCTGGCGGCGCCCGATCGCGTCGCTCAACTACCTCCTGTCCTCGCTCGTCTGGCGGCAGGACCACAACGGCTTCAGCCACCAGGACCCGGGCTTCATCGACCACGTCGTGAACAAGAAGTCGGACGTCATCCGGGTCTACCTGCCGCCCGACGCGAACACGCTGCTGTCGGTCGGCGACCACTGCCTGCGCAGCCGCCACTACGTCAACGTGATCGTGGCCGGCAAGCAGCCCGCACCCAACTGGCTGACGATGGACGAGGCCATCCTCCACTGCACCCGGGGGATCGGGATCTGGGACTGGGCGAGCAACGACCAGGGCGGCGAGCCGGACGTCGTGGTCGCCTGCGCCGGCGACATCCCGACGCTCGAGGCGCTGGCTGCGGTGGACCTGCTGCGGCAGCACCTGCCAGAGCTCAGGATCCGGTTCGTCAACGTCGTCGACCTGATGCGCCTCCAGGACGAGCGTGAGCACCCGCACGGCCTGTCGAGCGCCGAGTTCGACGCCCTGTTCACGACGAACAAGCCCATCGTGTTTGCCTATCACGGCTATCCGTGGCTCATCCATCGCCTGACCTACCGGCGCACGAACCACGCCAACCTCCATGTCCGGGGCTACAAGGAGGAAGGCACCACCACCACGCCGTTCGACATGGTGATGCTCAACGACCTCGACCAATTCCACCTCGTGATCGACGTCATCGACCGGGTGCCGGGGCTGGGACCGAGGGCCGGCCACGTCCGCCAGCTGATGGTGGACAAGCGGATCGAGGCTCGCGCGTACACGCGGCTCGAGGGCGAGGACGCGCCGGAGATCGCGAACTGGGCCTGGAATTCCCGGGCGGATGGCTAGCGGCAGCGTCGAGTCCTCGCGCCGATGGCCTTGAGGACAGCCGCCCCGGCGCTCGGAGGGCTCTGATGCGGGTCCTGGTCGTCAACGCCGGGTCGAGCTCGCTCAAGCTGCGCGTGCTGGACGACGTCGAGGCGGTGGTCGCCTCGGCCGACCTGGGTCCGGTCGGGAGTGGCACCGATACCGCCGAGGTGGCCGGCGCCGTGGCGGGCTTCGGATCGATCGACGCCGTCGGGCACCGGATCGTCCACGGCGGCACGGCGTTCTCGGGACCGGTTCGCATCGATGCCGGCGTGGTGGCGCGGCTGGAGGCGCTCACGGACCTCGCGCCGCTCCACCAGCCCAAGTCGCTCGCGGCGCTGGCCGCCGTGGGCAGCGTGCTGCCCGACGTCCCCGCGGTCGCCTGCTTCGACACCGCATTCCATGCCACCCTGCCGCCGTCGGCCGCCACCTACGCGCTGCCCGGCCCGTGGCGCCGGCGCTGGGATCTCCGGCGGTTCGGGTTCCATGGGCTGTCGCACGGCTACGCGGCGCGGCGGGCGGCGGAGCTGCTGGGGCGGCCCGCTCACGGGCTGCGGCTGGTCACCTGCCACCTGGGCGCGGGGGCATCGCTGGCCGCCGTCCTCGATGGCCGGTCGGTGGATACGACGATGGGCTTCACCCCGCTCGAGGGCCTGGTGATGGCGACGCGCTCGGGCAGCCTGGACCCGGGGCTGGTGCTGTGGCTGGCGGACCACGTGGGGATGCCGCCGGCGGAGATCGCGTCGACGCTCGAGCACCGCTCCGGCCTGCTCGGGTTGGCCGGTACGGGCGACATGCGGGCGATCCTCGAGCGGGCAACCGGCGGCGACCCGGACGCGACGCTGGCGCTCGGCGTCTACGTGCACCGCCTGCGGAGCTCGATCGCTGCCATGACCGCCTCGCTCGGTGGGTTGGACGCGATCGTGTTCACGGGGGGTGTGGGCGAGCATTCGCCGGCAATCCGCGCGGCGGCGGCGGAGGGCCTCGGGTACCTGGGGATCGCACTGGACCCGGTTCGCAACGCCGAGGCCTCCGGGGACGGCGACGGGGAGATCGGCGAGCCGGACGCGCCGGTGCGGGCGCTGGTGATCGTCGCCCGGGAGGACGTTGCCATCGCCCGCGAGGTCCGTTCGGTGCTCTGGGACGGCTGACCGACCCGAGGCGGATGCCGACGGCCGGTTGCCGGCGCCTCAGCGATTCTCGCGGGCGATGAGCACCGAGCAGGAGGCGTGCGCCAGCACGTTGCGGGCGACGCTGCCCAGCAGCAGGCGCGCGATCCCCGTATGCCCGCGGGTCCCCATGACGAGCGTGCCGATCTCCCGGCTGGTGGCGAACCGGACGAGCTCCGCGGCCGGGTCGCCTTCGAGGGCGACGGCATCGGCCGGCCTGCCCGCGGCGGTGAGCCGGCCGGCGGCCGAGTCGGCTTCCTCGCGAACCTCCTCGCGCGCCTCGTCGACCGATCGCGTGTAGGAGTCGAGCACCTGGTCGTACAGCCCGGGGGTGAACCCGGCGGCGACCGGGACCGATGTCTCGGCCACGGTGACCACGCTGATCCGTGAGCCGGCGAAGATCGGCCACTCGGCCAGCACGCGCTCGGCGCGGCGAGCCGGACCGGACCCGTCGTCCGCGAACGCGATCGAGCCCAGCCTGCTGGAGCGCGCGACGAGGACCGGGCACGGCGCGTGGTCGACGACCTCCGCCGCGGTGCTGCCGAGGAGCATCGTGGAGATCGTCCCGTGCCCGCGACTGCCGAGCACGATCAGGTCGGCCTCCATCGCGTCCGCCTCGTCGACGATGGCGCTGCCCGGGCGACCGCGCAGGACGAAGCCCTCGACGGCCAGGCCCGGTTGCGTGACCAGCCGCTCGGTGCGTTCGACGGCCTCACGAAGGTGGCGGGCGTCGGCCTGCTCCTGGTTCTCGACCGGGTAGCCGTTGTCGCCCGTGGCCCAGGCCAGCGACAGCACGTCCAGGTACGCGCGCTGGACCGCGATGACGCGAACGAGCGAATCGGGTGACAGCTGGAAGGTGGACACCAGCTCCGCTGCCCGGTCGCTCGAGACCGAGCCGTCGACGGCGAGCAGGATGCGCATCGGGGACCTCCGATCGTGGCCATCGTCGGCCCAACCTGGTGGGGAGAGGATCGGCCGAACGTCCCGATCCCATCGGCCGTTCCGCCCGCAGCGCACGCGGCCGAGCGATGCCGCCCGGCTCCGTCCGCGACGCCCGGCCCGTGCCGGTCGCGCCTGGCTCGCGCTTCACCCCGGGGTCAGACCCTTCGGCGGTCACCGTGCGCCCCTGCGGGCATCCCGAGCCGCTGCGAGCGTCCCGAGCCGCTCGACGAGCCGTTCCAGGAACGCGGCACCATCGATTTCGACGGCGACGTCCGCGTTGGGCGCGCGGCCGGTCAGGCCGCGCCAGTCGGCGATCGTCTGGCCGTCGGCCGGACCCCGCTGAGCATCGACGTCGACGGCCACCGACGCCGTTCGCACGAGCGACGGGTCGAGCGCCACCGCGACCGCCAGCGGGTCATGGACGAATGCGCCGTAGAAGCCGTCGTACCGCGCATGGAACTCGAAGTAGAAGCGGAGCGCATCGGCCAGGAAGCGCACGACCGGGTTGCTGGCGACGGATCGTCGCTCCGGGCTGCCCGGTGCCCGGTCCGGATCGAGATCGTCGTCGGGGTGGCTGCCCGCGAGGCGGGCGATCGCGACGACGTGGTCGGTGGTGACCCTTGCCTGCTCGGTCACGTCGAGGCCCACCACCAGGGCGCGCGCCACGGGCCGGCCGGTGTCGACCGCCGCCTGCCAGGCGGCGAACGCCTCGCGAGCCGCCTCGGGATCGCAGTGGACGTTCCACTCGCTGGCGGGCGTCGTGTTGCCCGGAACCCGGAACGCGCCGCCCATGCACACCCAGCGCCGCAGGAGGAACGGCAGGCGCGGCTCGTCGCGCACGGCGAGCGCAAGGCTCGTCAGCGGACCCAGGGTGACCAGGGTGAGCTCGCCGGGCCGGTCCCGGGCGGCCTCGACGATGCGCTCGGCACCGCCGCCGATGGAGACCGGCGGCCCGGGGTCGGGCAGCTCCGCGTAGCCGATCCCGTGCGGGCCGTGCGTCTCGGGCGTGATCTCGAGCGGTCGCTCCAGCGGCGTCGAGCGTCCGCCGACCACGGCCACGTCCGGGCGGCCCGCGAGGGCCAGCACGGCGCGCGTGTTGCGGCACGTGTCCTCGATGGTGGCGTTGCCCGCGCAGCAGGTCACGGCCACCAGCTCGGCCTCGGGGCTCGCGCACGCGTAGAGCAGCGCCAGGGCATCGTCGATCCCCGTGTCGACGTCGAGCATCAGGGGTGTGGGCACGGTTCCTCGTCGCCGCGGACCTTGACCGGGGACGTCACCCCTCGACCTCCGACGCCGCCGCCATCGTCCCGAGCTCTGCCCGCAGCCCGCCCGGGACGTCGGTGAGGTCGCGCGCGACATCGTCCGCACCGGCCTCGGCGAGCCGGTCGGCCGGGAAGCTCGTGGTCAGGGCGAGGCAGCGCATCCCGGCCGCCTTCGCCGCGGCCACCCCGGTCAGCGCGTCCTCGACGACCAGGCACGCGGCGGGCTCGGTGCCCAGCCGCTCGGCGGCCAGCAGGAACAGGTCGGGCGCCGGCTTGTGCCGGGTCACGTCCTGGGCGGCCACGATGACGTCGAACAGGGCGTTCTCGATCCCGATCTCGGCCAGGTTGGCGTCCACCTTGAGCGCGTCGGCGCTGGTGGCCAGCGCGATGCCCAGCCCGGCGTCGCGGCAGGCGCGGACGAACGTCCCCGCCCCGGGCGTCGGCTGCAGCCGGCCGCGGATGATCGCCAGGTAGCGCTCGTACAGCTCGCCTTTCGCCCGCTGTGGATCGAGCTCCAGGCCATGGAGCCGGGCCACGCCCGAGATGTAGCGCGCGTCACCCGTGCCCGTGAACGGCAGGTACTCGGCGGGCTGGGTCTCGACCCCGTAGCGGTCGCGGAGCACGCCGATCGCCGCCTCGTTGATGAACGGCTCGGAGTCGCACAGGACGCCGTCCATGTCGAAGATCACGGCGCGGATCGGGCGGGCGGTCATCGCTTCCGAGTCTACAGGCGGCACGCGCGATGCCCGCTGGTGCATCGGCCGACCCGATGGGCCGTGGTGAGACCGGCAAGACGTTTGCACCCAGTCCGGCCAGGAGGTGGTGTCGACGCCGGTCCAACACCGTTCACATTGTGGCGATCGAAAACGGAGCAACCCTGACCCGATCGACTGGCACGGTCGCGGCGTTTGGCTACCTGAATCGGCCGGATCGGGACGCCCGGCGGACCTGCCGCGCTCAGCCGCCGGTGAGCCAGCGCCAGGCGCGGTCGATCGCCTCGAGCGCCGTGATCCCATCGAACAGGCGCGCGAAGTGGAGCGCCCACTCCTGGATCTCCTTGACCACCAGCAGGCCGCCCATGGCGGCGGCGAACGGCCAGCGCGTCCAGGGCACCGGATCCCAGCGGTGGTGGAGCAGCGCAACCAGCAGGAACCACGGCTCGAACACGTTGGGGAACACCAGCAGCAGCGCCCGCTCGCCGCTCAGCTCGAAGGCGACGAAGCCGACCATCCGCCAGGCGAACAGGGCGACCGACACCCACCGATCCGGCCCGCGCCAGCGCAGCGCCACCGCCAGGAACGCCGCCATGTAGACGAGGTCGAGGACCTTGTCCAGGCGCTGGTAGTCGGGCACGCCGCCGAGATCCAGGACGTTCATCAGCAGCAGGTCGGACAGGTCGACGAGGATCGCCAGGATGCCGCCCGCGAGCGGCCAGCGGAGAACGGGCAGCGAGCCTGCGATCCTGACCAGGGCGATGACCAGGACCTCGAGGGTCATCGCGTCCGGCGAGCCTCGCCCGGCGGTGCCCCGGTCATGCGATCGAGGCCATCACCGCCCGGTCGGCGAGCCCGAGCGGCAGCGACCCGGCGGACGCGATGGTGTCGTGGAACTCGCGCACGACCTCAACCGGCACGTCCGCGGCGGCCACCCCCGCGAACCCGCGCGCCGCCAGATAGCGCTCGCGGGTGGCGAGGATCTCGAGGCAGCCGGTCAGGTACGCCGAGGCCTGCGTCGGCCAGGAGCAGTACCGGCCGACCTCGGCGCGAGCCACGGGCTCGGGCATGGCGGCGCGATCGATCATGAGCTCGACCGCCTCCTCGAACGCCATCTCGCCCAGGTGGAGCGAGGTGTCCACGACGATCCGGGCGGCGCGGAACAGCGTCGCGTTGAGGTGGTGCAGCTCCTGGATCGGATCGGTGAAGAACCCGCGCTCGCGCATCACCCGCTCGGCGTACAGCGCCCAGCCCTCGTTGAAGTACGGCGTGCTGTAGACCCGACGCACGTCCGACGCCTGCCGCTTGCGCATCACCAGGTGCCAGTGATGCCCCGGGTAGGCCTCGTGGACCGAGGTGGTTGGGATGGACCCGTAGGAGTTGCCCGACAGCCGGGACTGGATCTCCGCCTCCGAGGCGCCGTCGGGGGCGAACGGGACGAAGAAGTGGCCCTGCCAGCGATCCGAGAACGCCGGCGGCGCCGTGTAGGACGCGACACCCAGGATCGGGCGCTGGAACACCGGGCTGGGGACGACCGCGCACGTCTCGCCCGCCGGCAGGGTGACCAGGCCGGTCTCCGCCAGGAAGCTGCGGGCGCGGTCCGTCCAATCGGCGTAGGTGTCGAGCATGGCCTGCTCGGTGGGCGGGTGCTGCTCGTCGTCCGCGCGCAGAAGCGCCACGTAGTCCGGGTTGCCGGCCGTGTCCCGGGCGAGCGCGCTCATCTCGGCGTCCAGCCGGTTCAGCTCCATCCAGCCCCGCTCGCGCAGCGAGCGGGCGTCGTCGGCCAGGACCTCCCGCTCGCGGAGGATCCGGGTGTATCGCTCCTCGCCCAGCTGCCAGCTGCCGTGCGCCCGGGTCCGCAGGTCGTCGAGATGCGCGATCCACCGTCCGAGATGCGCGGCGGCCGTCGCACCTGCCGCCCGGAGCCGTTCGCGGCCGTCCTCCTCCTCGACGTCGACCCACACCAGGTCCCTGACGTAGCGCAGCGCGCCGCGTGCGGCGTTGGCGCCGCGCTCGACGATCAGCGGGTGCGCGAGGTCCGGATCGAGGTTGGCGATCCCCGCGTCCACGGCGCGCGCCGCCTGCTCGAGCCGCGCGACGGCCGCATCGACGCGGTCGCGCTCCGGGGTCAGCCGGTGAAGGAACAGCGTGAACAGGCCCGACGTGAGCGGTCCGGAGTAGGTGACCGGATCCCGACGCCATGCCTCGAACGGTGCCATCACCAGGCGGCCGCGGAGCACCGCACGGGCGAGGTCGCGGTCGATGGCCTCGGCGGCGCTCAGGCCCTCGTCCACGATCGCGTCGAGCCGGGCGAGGAAGGTGGCCGCGTCGGCGTCGCGGGCCTGGAATGCGTCCGCCGAGAGGTCGTCCAGCCGCGTGTCGAAGTCGGTCAGCCCGAGACCGCTGGCGGTGACCGGCGACGCGGCGAAGTCGGCCGCGAGCAGGTCGGAGAGGACGGTGGCGAGCGGGGTCGGCACGGCGGGCCTCCGGCGGCGAAGGGACGAGGGGTCAGGGGGCCTTGGGATCCACGAACCGGCAGCGATCGGCGACCGGGCACAGCTCGTGCTTCGGGTTCTGGGCGTGACAGATCGCCCGACCATGATGGATCAGCAGCACATGGGCGGGATACATCTCGTCCGCCTCGAGCAGGCCCAGGAACAGGTCGTGGGCCTGGTCCGCGGTCGCCTTGGGCGGCAGCAGCCCGATCCGCTTGCTGACCCGCTCGACATGGCGGTCGACCGGCATGAGCGGCGTGCCGAAGCAGAACAGCAGCACGATCGAGGCGGTCTTCTTGCCGATCCCGCCGATGGCCGTCAGCCAGTCGCGGGCCTCGAGCGCGGGCAGGTCGCCCAGAAACACCAGCGAGTAGTCGCCACGCTGCTCGCGGATGTACCGGAGCGTCGCCTGGATCCGGGGTGCCTTCTGCGGTCCGAGCCCGCCGGGCCGGATGACGTCGATCAGCTCGGGCAGCGGGGCGTGCTCCACCATCGACCAGTCGGGCGGCGGTGCCGTGGACAGGCCCTCGCCGCCCCAGCCGATCCCGGGCGCATGGACCTCGGGATCCCGGTCGCTCGGGTAGGCGACGCGCAGGGCCTCGTAGGCCTTCTCGGCGTTCACATCGGCAGTGTTCTGGGTCAGGATGGTGAGCACGAGCTCGCTGGTCGGGTCGAGCCGGGGGGCCCAGTGCTGCTCCCCGTAGCTGCCGGCGAGCGCCTCGAGGACGTCGCGCTGGAGCCCGGGCCGGTAGCGGCGCAGGTAGCTCGCCCAGCGCCTGACCGAGTCGGTTGAGGTCCGAGCCCGCTTGCCGGCCGCTCGCTTGCCGGCCGCTTGTTGCCCAGGTCCGCGAGCGCGCCTCGCCGACCCCGGGGCCGGGGCGGGCCTCGCCGACCCGGGGGCCGGCTCCGGGACGCCGCTCGCCGGCTCCAGGACGACGCTCTCCGGCTCCGGGACGGGCCGCCGCGCCGGCTCCGGGACGCCGCTCGCCGGCTTCCTAGGCACGCAGGGCACCGAGGCTGAGCAGTCGCGCGATCCGCTCGCCGCAGCGCTCGAGCGGCGCGGTGCCGGCGGCCATCGCCTCGTCCACCGTCTGCGGCCGCTCGACGACCGGGACCACGATCGCATCGACCGTCGCCATCGCCTCGACGCCCTCGGGCGTCACCCCACCGCCGACCGCCACGCAACCCTTGCCGGCGGCCTGGGCCCGCACCGCCACCCCGAGCGCCGTCTTTCCGAACGCGGTCTGGACGTCGATGCGGCCCTCCCCGGTGATCACGAGATCGGCGGTCGCCAGGGCCCGATCGAAGCCCGCCTCCTCCATCACGAGGTCGACCCCCGGGCGGAGCTCGAGGGCGGCGAACCGGTCGGTCAGGCACAGCAGCCCGAAGCCGACCCCACCGGCCGCGCCGGCTCCGGGCGTCTCGCGCTCCGTCCGGCCCGTGGCGGCCTCGAGAGCATCGGCGAACCGCTCCAGCCGCGCATCGAGGACACCGACCGTGTCGGCGTCGGCCCCTTTCTGCGGGCCGTACGTGGCCGCCGCTCCGGCCGGACCCAGGAGCGGGTTCGTCACGTCGCAGGCGATCCGGAGCCGGGTCTCCGCGAGCCGTCGATCGAGCCCTGCGAGGTCGACCGCGGCCAGGTCCTGGCTGACGTGGGCACCGAGCGCCCGGAGCAGCCCGGCACCGCCGTCGGTCGTGGCGCTGCCCCCGATGCCCAGCGCGATGTCGCGGATCCCCGCATCGAGCACGGCCCGCAGCAGCTCGCCGGTCCCGTGGCTGGTAGCGCCACCGGCATCGCGCTCGTCGGGAGCGAGCCGCGACAGACCCGACGCGGTGGCCATCTCCACGACCGCGGCCCGGCCGTCGTCGCGCGCCAGCCAGCGCGCCCGGACCGGCCGGCCCAGCGGATCGAGGACCTCGGTCTCCCGCCACCGCCAGCCGCCCGCCACCTCGATCGCGACCAGCGTCCCCTCCCCGCCGTCGGCCAGGGGGGCGAGCGCCACGTCGTCCGCCGGACGGGCGTGCAGCCAGCCGGCCCTCAGCGCCTGCGCGACCTCGACGCTGGTGAGCGAGCCCTTGAACGAATCGGGGGCGATGAGCACCCGCAGCGGTCGCTGCACCGACAAGGTCATGGCGTCATCGTAGTGTGCCTTGCGCAGGCGTCGATGCGGATCGGTCCATCCTGGTCGTCGAGCGCGGTCGCCCCGGCGTCGTGGTGCCGATGGACGCCGTCATGGGCGCTCCCACGGTGCCACCATTGCGCCGACGCCGAAGCGGGCCGTGCCAACGCCGAAGCACAGGTGCCAGGTGATCAGGCTCCTCTCGCACCCGCTCGCCCCCGACACCCCGGTCTACCCCGGGACGCCCCGCCCGACGTTCACACCGGCGTCCAGGATTGCCGCGGGCGACAACGCCGCTCCTCCGGGACGAGGACGGCGGCCCGGTGACGATGCTCGCGATCCCGCCCGGCTGGCCGGACGCGACCGGCTGATCCTGCGGCGAACCGTCCGTCCGGGCGATCCTGCGGCGAACCGTCCGTCCGGGCGATCGTGCCGCGGGCCGCCCCTTGTCCGCGCGTCCCCTCAAGGCTCGAGGACGACCTTGACCAGCCCGGCCTCGCCCGACCGCAGACGGCCGAACCACGCCGCGCCCTCGCTGAGCGGTCTGACCGCGCCGATGATCGCTCGCACGTCGACCGTCCCCGCGGCGATCATGTCCAGGCTCACCGGGAACTCGCCACATGACGCCGCGGATCCGTGGATGGTCAGCTGGCGCGTGACCACCGCCTGCAGCGGGAGCTGCGCCACGGGCGCCACGTTGCCCACGAGGACGACCGTCCCGCCCCTGCGGGTCGCCTCGATCGCGAGGCCGACCGTTTCGGGAATGCCCACCGCCTCGAACGCGACGTCGGCGCCGTCGGGGCCGGCGGCCGCGCGAATGCCCTCGAGCACGTCCGCCCGTTCGGCCCGGATGGTGGTCGTCGCGCCCAGGCGCCTCGCCAGCTCGAGGCGGCCCGGATCGAGGTCCAGCGCCACGATGCCGGCGCAGCCCATCGCCCGCAGCACGCCGACGATGAGCAGGCCGACGGCGCCCGCGCCCACGACGACGGCGGAGGACTCCAGGGTGACCGTGGACCGCGACACGGCGTGGACGGCGATCGAAAGCGGCTCGGCGCATGCCCCCTCCACGTAGGAGACGCCGTCCGGAAGCCGGTACAGCAGATGCTGCGGCACCGCGACGTACTCGGCGAACGTGCCGTCCTGGCGGTGCTCGGGTGTCGCAACTCCGAACACCCGGCGGCGGTCGCACAGGTTGACGAGGCCACGACGGCAGGCGTCGCAGGCACGGCACGAGATGGTCGAGTCGAACGTGACGCGATCGCCCGGCGCCCATCCCGTGACCTCCGCCCCTATCCGGGCGATGTCACCCGCCGCCTCGTGGCCCATGATCAGCGGTGGGATCCGGCGGCCGGTGCTGCCGTCCAGCCCGTGGACGTCGCTCCCGCAGATCCCGCTGGCCCGGATCCTGACCAGGACGTCCCGGGGCCCGACCGCCGGCTCGGGCACGTCGGTGAGGTCGAGATGCCCGAAGGCGGTGAGGACGAGCGCCTTCACGCGCCGCTGCCGGGGTCGATCGAAGGCGGGTGGGCGAGCCGGCCGTCGAAGTCGCCGAGGTCCTCCGCCTCGAGCGGAAGGTGCACCGGCCGTCCGTCGCGCGCGGATCGGTAGAGGCCGGTGAACAGCTCGACGACGCGCCGGCCGTCCTCGACGGTCACGGCCGGAGGCCGATCCTCGACGATCGCCGAGAGGAAGTCCTCGATCTGCCGCCGGTGGTAGTGCGTCAGCGGGTCCTCGGTCCGGGCCGCCTGCCGGTCCGCCTCCTGCCACGCGGGCAGCAACGATGCCTCGCCGGGAACGGTCCACAGGTCGTTGATGGGAGGCTCGACCTCGGTCGTCACCCCCGACACGAAGCTCGAGCCGCCGTCGGTGCGGACGCCGATCGTCGCTCCGTTCGAGCCGTGGACATGGAGCCGTCCGTAGAGCCCGGGGTTCTGGGCGTTGCTGGCCATGACGGTCGCCAGGGCACCGCTGCGGAAGCGGATCACCGCCACCGCCGAGTCGTCGACCTCGAGATACGGGTGGTTGACGTTGGACCAGCGGCCGAAGATCTCCTCGGCCGGCCCCATCAGCCACAGCAGCAGGTCGAGCTGGTGCGGCGCCTGGTTGACCAGCACGCCCCCGCCCTCGGTCGTCCACCGGCCCCGCCACGGGTCCGAGCGGTAGTACGCCTCGTCGCGCCAGCCCAGGAGCGTCGCCGATGCCAGGGCCGGCGTCCCGATCTTTCCATCGTCGATGGCGCGCCGGGCGCGGACGACGGGCCGGTACCAGCGGCGCTGGCTCACCACCCCGATCCTGACGCCGGCGGCGCGCCCGGCCTCGATCGCCCGGTCGCAGCCCTGGAGATCGGCGGCCAGCGGCTTCTCCACCAGCACGTGGGCGCCCTCGGCGGCCGCCGCGGCAACCCCGTCGGGATGGTGCGGGTGCGGCGTGCAGATCGAGACCATGTCCAGCCGTTCCGCGCGGACCATCTCCGCGACGTCCCGGTAGGCTCGGACGCCGAACCGGGCGGCGAACGCCTCACCCCGCTCGCGGCTCGTGCTGCACACGGCGGCGAACCGCGACGCGGGGAGGGTCGCCAGCGCCAGCGCATGGGTCAGGCCGACCTTGCCGCACCCGACGAGGCCGGTGGCCACCCGCTCAGCCATCGAACCTGCACGCGCCGCTCACGCGCTGGAGGATCGTCGGTCAGCCCTCGCCCGGTGCGCCCTCGAGGGCGCCTTCCCCCGTTTCGGCCCGGCGCTTCTCGAGGTACTCGGGGATCCGGATCATCGGGGGCCGCTCGTGATCGGCCAGCTCCTCCACCTCGAGCGACAGCCGGCCGCGGCCGGATCGCGGGAGCTTCATCGTCGATCCGAGCTCGGCGAACAGCCGGACCCGGCGCCGCTCCTCGAGCCGCTTCATGACCGCCTGGAGGATGACGAACGACATCCGCGACAGGCCCTCGAGCTCCTGGTTGCGATGCACACGACGCTCGAGGTCGACCTGGCCCAGGCCGCCGAGGCCGGCCTTCTCCACGGCGTCGATGAGGTGTCCGATCTCGACCGCATAGCCGGTGAAGAAGGGCAGCTGCTCGAGCAGCGACCGCCGGCCCGCGTACTCGCCCGACAGTGGCTGGATGAGGCCCGAGAGCTCGGGAAAGAACAGGTTGATCAGCGGCCGCGCGACCAGCTCGGTCACCCGTCCGCCGCCACCCTCCTTGAGCACGCCACCCTCGACGATCGGCCGCTGGTAATAGCCCTTGACGTACTGGAGGCGTGGCTCCACGAGCAGCGGGCCCAGCGTCCCGTACACCATGCGCGAGTGCCAGTTGCGGACGTCCGTGTCCGCCCAGACCACGATGTCGCCGCTGGTCTCGTACAGGGACTTCCAGAGTGCCTCGCCCTTGCCACGGAACGATCCGTATCGGGCGAGCACCTCGGGATGCCGCACGACCCGAGCGCCCTCGGCAACGGCAATCTCCCGGGTGTCGTCGGTCGAATCGGAGTCGATCACCAGGATCTCGTCCAGCAGCGGATACCGCTCGCTGAGCTCGCGGATGGCGCGCCGCACGATCGGCCCGATGGTCTCGGACTCGTTGAGCGTGGGCAGGACGAGGCTGACGGTGACGCCCTGCTTTTCCTTGAGCGCGACCAGGCGTGCCACGTCGGAGAACTCGGAGTGGTGGAAGTTGGCCTCGGCGAACCAGCGCTCGACACGGGCCGGGATCGCGCGCGCCTCCTCGGCAGCGCGGTCCGCCGCGGCCAGCGACTCCGCCTTCTCGGCCAGCTGCTCGAAGGTCTGGCGCCCGATCGGCTCCCGGGTCTTGACCACGATCACGGTCGGCCTCGCGCGCTGCGCGATCGCCTCCGGGAGGGCGCCGAACAGCGAGCTGCCCGGGTCGCCCGGCGGTGCCGAGGCGCCCATCACCACGAGGTCGGCGCGGTCGGCCTCGCGCAGGATCGCGGTGCGGACGTTGGCGGTCTCGCGCAGGATCGGCTCGGACCGTGCCGTCACGTGCTGGCGCGAGAAGGCGGCCAGCGCATGCTCCGCCTGGGCACGGACCGCCTCGGTGACGCCCGCCGGGACGAGGTGCATGACGGCGACCGTCGCGCCGTAGCGGTGGGCCAGGGCATCGGCGAAGCGCAGCGCGAGCTCGGCGTGCGGGCCACCGCGGACCGGGACGAGGATCCGGCGAATGTCGACCGCGCCCCGCTGCTTGACCACGGCGATGTCGCAGGGCGACTCCCGCACGACCTCGTCGATGGTGGGCGAGATCACCGGCCCGTGTGCGTCGCGGCCGGCCGCGGACTTGCCGCCCCAGCCGAAGATCATGAGATCCGCTTCCTGCTCGGCGGCGGCCTCGACGATGCCGGCCGCCGCGTGGCGCCCGATCCGGACCAGCGGGTGGATGACGGTGCCCTCGGGAACGTAGTCGAGGACCTTCTGGAGCAGGCGCCGGGCCTGGCGCGCCCGGGTCGCCCCGTCGCTCAGCGGCATGCCCTCGGGCACCTCGACGATCCCGAGCGCGGTCAGCTCGCCGGTTCGCGGGTCCATCAGCGAGGCGCCGATCCGGACCAGCTCCTCGGCCGTCAGCGGGTTGGCGACCGGGATGAGGATCCTCGAGGGAAGCGGCTCGCCGGTCACGTCCGGTTCGCCCCCGGCTCGTCGATCGCCTGCCAGCGCTCGACCAGGTACGGCTTGAGCAGCTCGAACTGCCGCGCCTGCCGCTCCACCCGCTCCTCCGCATCGGCGGTGGTGAGGTGGCGGTTCTCGACCACGAAGCTGCCGACGCGGCCGAAGTAGATGGGCACCAGCGCCGCCACGAGCTGGCCGTCGTCGACGACGCGGCGGCGCGTGGCCACGATGAGGTCGTAGATCACCCGTGCCCACAGGTCGTCGGGGAAGTGGAACCCGGCCAGGGCCTCGGCCATGTCCATGGTCGACACCGGCTTCGACGTCTCGCCACCCACCCCCAGGCGCTGCGACGCAGCCTCGGCCAGCTGCCCGGCCTCGGCGGCGAGCAGGAGCACGGCGTCGGCGTTGGCCGGCTCCAGGATCCGGCGCCAGGTGTCGGCGACCGTCAGCGAGCCGACGTTGAACTCGGTCAGCAGCCGGATCGCGTTCACCTCGAGCGGCGGCGGGTCGATGATCCGCTCGAAGCCGTAGGCCGGCACGTCGTGGCTGCCGCGGATGCCCAGCCAGGCATCGGGATGCGCCGCGGCCAGCCGCAGGATCGTGCCGACCACCTGCCGGAACATCGGACCGAGGTCGGAGCCCGGGTCCTTGGGATCGTGCACCTTGGCCCCGAGGCGCGTCTGGCACACCGCGAAGCCCCCGATCAGCGCCGAGGTCGTCATCCAGATGTCGATGCCGAACTTGCTGATCTCCTCGGTCCAGTCGTCGAGCTCGAGGTAGCGCCGGACGAGGTCGCCGCTGACGCCGAAGTCACCCCCGATCGGCTGCCGGATCCGATGGCCGTACAGCGCCCTGGTCAGCGGGTAGGTCACCGTGTTGGTGATCGTGCCGTCGTACTTGTAGCGGGCGTAGAGCGGGGCGACGAAGTCGTAGCCGCCCTTGAGGATCGGACCGGCCAGCAGCTCGATCCATTCCGGGACGATGCTGCGCAGGTCGCTGTCGACGACGACCAGCGCCTGGACCTCGAGCGCTGCGGCGATCTCGAAGATGGTGCGCAGGGCTGCGCCCTTGCCGCCGACCCCGTCGATCTCGGGGTAGGTGAGGGTGACCCGGACCAGGCGATTGGTGGGCCGGACGAGCAGGATCGACTCCACGTAGTCCGGGGGCTCCGTGTCGACCACGACCCGCTGCGTGCCGTCGGGGCTGCCCGCGTCGGAGTTGATGAGCACGGGCTTCAGATCGGGAAAGTACTGGACGAGGCCGGCATGGGCGGCGCGCACCACGTAGCCGATGGTCGCCGCGTTCTTGAAGCTCGGGATTCCGACCATGATGTCGGCTCGTCCGAGGCGGGCGATCTCTGCCCGGATGGCGGGCGTCAGGGTGGTCGCGGGCACGACGCCACCCTACCACCGCGGATCTGCCCGGGGTCGGGGCGGTGCGCCGCCCGGGCCGCGCCACGACCCGGCGGACGGTCGGGCCACGATCCGGCGGATGGTCGGGCTACGACCCGACGGTGGCTGCCCCCTTCGACGCCTGCGGCGCACGGACCGTCGCCCACTCCGGGTTCTCCTCGCCCGCGAGGTAGCGGCTGTTGCTGCCGCGGTAGTGGAGCTCCGTGAACCCGAGCGAGCTCCAGGACAGGAGCACGCCGGTCGACGACGAGCGCACGTAGGCCGAGACCCGGACCAGCTCCGATTCGTCGAGGATCGCCTCGAGCAGCCGCTTTCGCTCGAGCAGCGGGACGTCGTCCAGGCGCTGGCCGTCGAGGAGGAGCAGGTCCGTCGCCACGAACACGTGGCGCTCACCGCGGGCGAGCGCATCCAGCGTGGCCAGCTCCCGGCGCTCGATCCGGGCGTTCCGGACGCGGTCGCCGGGATCCAGCGGGGGCCGCCGGCGCATCGCCCGCGGGATGAGCAGCGACGGTCGCTCCACCTCGGGCATCCGCGCGATCGCGCCTTCACCCGTCCGAAGCGCGGCCGTCGTCACGTGGCCTTCGACCACCGCCTCGAGCGCCGTGAACCCGTGCAGCAGTGCCTCCAGCAAGGCGACGGGCATGGCGAGCTCCTCCCCGTCACGGTACAGCGCCCCTTCGCCGGGGTGCAGCGCCGCCACCACGCGGGCGCCACCCCAATCCGGCTCCACGATCGCGTTCGGGATGTCCCGCGCCGGACGCCGGCCGGGCCGCTGGGGCTGCCAGGCCGCGGCGACGTCGCGCGGTGTGCTCGCTGCTGCCATGGCGCGCATGGTAGTCCCCGCGGTGCGCCACGAGGCGCCGGAAGGGGCCGCCGGCCACCTATGATCGCCGCGTTCGCACCGCTCCGGGCGAGCCCGGCCCCGTTGAGGACCCTCCGGAACGCGCATGGCAGCTCACCCGATCCCGGCGAGCCAGACCGGGGCGACGGCCCGCGATCCCAACCTGCGCCCGATCGCCCAGGGTGCCTGGACGCTGTACGACTTCGCGAACACGATCTTCTCGTTCGCCATCGTGTCGGGTGCGATGGGCCTGTGGCTGAGCGCGGACACCCGGTTGGGCGAGGCCACCGGCCAGGCCGTGTTCAGCATCGCGGTGCTGGTGAGCGTCGGCCTCAATGCCGTCGTCTCGCCGGTGCTGGGCGCCGTCTCCGATCGCGGCGGCCGCCGCCTGCCGTTCCTCCTCTCGTTCACCGCGATGTGCATCGTGCCGACGGCGCTGATCGGTCCGGCCGCACCGCTGGTCGGGGCGCTGCTGTTCGTGGTGGCCAACTTCGGCTACCAGGCGGCGCTCATCTACTACGACTCGACGCTCAAGCTGGTCAGCACCCCGACCACCCGAGGCCGGCTGTCCGGGATCGGCACCGCGATCGGCTACTTCGGCTCGATCTTCAGCGGCCTGCTCATCTTCTTCGTCGACATCCCGGTCGAGGGCCGGTTCCTCCTGGCCGCGGTGCTGTTCGCGCTGTTCGCCGTACCCATCTTTCTGCTCGTGCACGACCACCCCGACGCCGGCGCCCAGCCGGTCGGCCTGCGCGACGTCCTGGGCTCGTGGCGCCAGATCCGGACGACCATCGGACATGCGCGCCTCGTGCCCGGGCTGCCCCGGTTCCTGATCGGCCGGTTCTTCTACTCCGATGCGGTCAACACCGTCATCGTGGTCATGAGCCTGGTGGGCACCAAGGCCGTCGGGCTGTCCGACCGCGACGTCGTGCTGCTGCTCCTGACGCTGACCGTGGTCGCGATCCTGATGTCGTTCGCCTGGGGCTGGATGGCCGACCGGTTCGGGCCGCAGCTGACCCTGCGCGCGGTCCTGGTCAGCTGGGCGGTGGGGCTGGTGATCGGCGCGATCTCCCTGTCGCTCAACGGCACCGACGCGGTCACCGGCAAGCCGATCCCCACGGCCGTCGGTCTCGGGCTGTTCGTCGTCGCCGGCGCCATCCTCGGCTCGGGCCTGGGCGGGGTCCAGGTCTCGGACCGGGTGTTCATGATCCGGCTGTCACCGCCCGAGCGGGTCGGCGAGTTCTTCGGGATCTACGGGCTGGTGGGCAAGGCTTCGCAGGTGCTGGGGCAGCTCCTGTACGGGGCGATCATCTTCCTGCTCCTCGACCGCCTGCGCATCGGGGCCTACCAGGTCGCCGTGCTCAGCCTGATCGTCACGATGCTGATCGGCCTGTGGCTCGTGTGGCCGGTGAGCGATCGCTGGGCCGGCTCCGGCGAGCTGGCCGCGGACGACGGGGCAGCCAGCGAGGCGCCACCGCCACGCCTCGCACCCGACCGGGCCCCGATCGAGGATCGCCGCTAGCCGCTGGCGCCGGTCTCGACCCGATCGCGTGCCCCCGCGACCGAGCGCCCCGAGCCCGCGGAGGAGACACCGCCGGTCACCGCCCTCGTGCGCGCGCGCACCGTTCTCGGGGCGAACCCCGATGAGCGCCGTGCGGACCCCGTGGGTGGTGCGCCCGGTGCGCCGCGACAACTCCCCGGACCACCTTCCGGCGGCGGCGGGTACGAAGGTACGGCGTCCGGCAACACCCATTCACGTCCCGGACGCGTAGGGTTCGGATGCACGTCCCCCGGCGACCGCAATGGGGTTCCTGGCACGTTGGACTCACGCATGTTCAGACGCAAGGCACGATCATCCCCGGCGGGACGATCCGGGTCGCGACCCCGCCGTCAGCACGGCCAGACCCTGGTCGAGTTCGCCCTCGTGATCCCGATCTTCGTCAGCATCCTGCTCTCGATCGTCGAGTTCGCGTTCATGTTCAGCGCGATCCTGGCGACGGACGTCGTCAGCAGGGACGCGGCGCTCGTCGCCGCCGAGGCGGGCGACACCGTGGGCGCCGACTGCTCCATCCTCCGCACCATCGAGGACAAGATGGGTGCGCCGGAGGACCGCGGCGAGATCCAGTCCGTCGAGATCTACCGGACGAACGCCGCGGGCGACCAGCAGGGCACTGCCACGATCTACCGGCGAACCGGCACGACCGACTGCGTGCTGCCCGACTCGTCGACGATCACCATCCCGTACAGCAGGACGCAGAACGGGTACCCGGAGGCCAGCCGGTGCAACGTGCTTGCCGGCTGCGGCGGCCAGCCGCTCGACCACATCGGCGTCCGGCTGACGTACCGGCACACCTGGCGGACACCGGTCGGCCTCGGGCTCGGCTCCTACCTCGACGTGATCAGATCGAACTCCATGCGCATGGAGCCCGTCCTGTGAGGCGCCTGCGCGAGCGCCGCGAGCAGGGCCAGAGCCTCGTGGAGTTCTCCATGATCGTGCCGCTGTTCCTGCTGCTGCTGCTGGGACTGCTGGAGATGGGCTTCGCCTTCGACCACCTGATCACGCTCAACTACGCGTCGCGCGAGGGCGCCCGCACCGGCGCCGCCCTGGCGTCAGGCTCGAAGCTCGCCGACTGCACCCAGGTCGACGAGTACGTCGTGTCGGCGGTCCAGCGCGTCCTCGATTCGCCGGGCTCGCCGGTCGCCGGCCACCTGGCCGACGTGACCGAGATCCGCATCTACCGGGCGGACGCCTCGGGCAACCCGACCAGCGCGGCCAACGTGTGGACGCCCGGTGCCGGCCCCAGCGTCGACGGCGAACCCCTCCTGTTCAGGGAGTCCGCCTACGCGTGGGCACCATGCACCCGGTCCAATGCCACCTCCAATCCCGACTCGATCGGGGTGTCCGTCTCGTACACCTATCGGGCGGTCACCCCGCTCGCGTCGCTGCTCCGGCTGTTCGGCGGGCCTGGCTGGGCCACCCTGCCGATGTCCGACCGGACCGTGATGGCGCTCAATCCGACCGACTGAGGACCCCTCGATGCGTGTCCATCGCTTCCGCCACGACGACACCACCGCCGACGAGATCAACGCCGCCGACTGGCGGCGGCCGGTCCGTCGTCGCCGCGCCCAGCGGGCCCAGATCGTGGTCCTGTTCGCCGGCGCGATCGTCGTGCTGCTCGCGCTGTGCGCGACGGTCGTCGACGTCGCCTGGTACTGGACGAACAATCTCCGGATGCAGCGGGCCGCCGATGCCGCGGCGCTGGCGGGCGTCGTGTGGCTGCCGGGCAACGTCAGCACGGCCTACAGCACGGCCGTCGCGGAGGCATCGAGAAACGGCTACGTCAACGGTGCCGGCGGGGTCACCGTCACGCCGCTCCAGGATGCGACCAATCCGCGCCGGCTGGGGGTCACCATCGCCGGCCCGGTCGGGACGTTCTTCGCGCGCGCGGTGGGGATCAACGACTGGCCCGCCAAGCGGGTGGCCAAGGCGGACTACGTGCTGCCCGTGCCCATGGGCAGCCCGATCAACTACTACGGGGTCGGATTCTTCGAGGGCCGCGTCGCGACCACCACCAGCAACACCACCTCGAGCTCGGGCAACACGGGCCTCGTCACCGCGACGAATGCGCCCGGGGGCGGGCAGTGGTCCTACAACAGCGGCGGCGGCAGCATCTACAACGCCGTCCGGTCGAACGATTCCTACTACGGCTATTCGGCGACCAACGGCCAGCAGCAGCAGTGGTCGTCGTTCAACCTGACCTCGGGCAGCGGCGCGGTGCCCAACCCGGCCGGCAACCAGACGCTGGTGATCCGGGGCCTCGAGCTCGATCTCGCGGACGCCTACCTGTCGGCGTCGTGCTCGAACTCCCGGTTCGCGGTCGAGATCTCATGGGACGGCGGCATCCACTGGAGCACCGCACAGACCACGCCGACCCTGGGCACCAACACGACCAGCGGCGACTACAACTTCGGGGCGAGCAACGACGTCTCGTCGTGGGGCCCCCATGCCTGGGCCTACGACGACTTCACCAACGCGAACTTCCGGGTGCGGATCACCGCGCAGAAGGGCTGCGGGGGCAGCACCCAGCTGCGGCTGGACCAGATGCAGGTGCGCGTGACGTGGCGGCTCGACACCACGACCACGACCACGACCTGGAACACCCAGACGATGCAGGTCAACGACCCCCAGTCGGGCAGCCCGCTCACCTCGCAGGGCTTCTGGGGCGCCATCTTCACGCCCGGCGGCTGGCGCGAGAACGGCGACAAGTACGCGCCGGCCCATATCGGCAACGGCACCGGCGCGCCGGGTGATTCCGCCAGCCCCACCTACGATTCGAACGGCTACGACTACACCCTGGAGCTGCCCGGCGGCTCGGGCCAGGTCCGGCTGTTCGATCCGATCTTCTGCGCCACCGGCGACAACGGCCACGGCGGCTCATTCGGGGCCGGCGACCACTGGACCTCGCCCGGCAACATCGCGCCGGTCGGGATCACCTACCGGCTGTACAACACGCAGGGCACCCTGCTCGATCTGACCGACGACGGGCCGCCCGTCGCGACCCTCACCTACGACCCGGGCACCCACACCCTGGGTGACGTGTCGGGCGCGTTCGGGACGCCGCAGAACAGCACGGACTCGCACCTCCAGGACTGCTCGGCCAACCCCGCCCACAACCAGTGGGTGCAGATGGCCGCCGGCCTCGCCAGCGGGACGTACCGGCTCAACGTCAACACCGCCCTGGACGCGGCCAACCAGAACGTCGGCGCCGAGAACCTGTTCTCCATCTGGGTCCAGTCGGGCGGCTCGGCGCGCGTCTACGGCGGCGGCAAGATGGCCGCCTACACCAACCTCGACGGCGGGCTGCAGCGCTTCTACTTCGCCCAGATCGAGAAGGTCCACGCCGGCAAGACGATGCTCATCCACCTGTTCGACCCGGGCGAGGCGAGCGGCAACGCCTACCTGCGGATCCTCAGCCCCGACGGCAACGTGTACCACTACCAGACGTTCGACTGGGCCGATGACGCCGGGCACGGCGCGACCGGGGTCACCTCGATCCAGACCTCGATCAACGGGGCCGCGCAGTTCAACAACCGGGAGATCACGATCACCATCCCGCTGCCCGCGAGCTACGGTGCCTCCGGCCTCAATCCGCCCGGTGACGCGACCGACGAGGACGGCTGGTGGCAGATCGAGTACAACGTCAACCAGGGCAACGACACCACGACCTGGTCGGTGGACATCCGCGGCAACCCGGTCCACCTCGTCCTTCCGTGACCTCGCCGGGCGAAGCGCCCCAGCAGGTGGAGCCGGACGGGGTCGCACGGGCCGACGATGCGGTCCTGGAGCGCGAGCGGCGGGCCACGATGGCGCCCGCCCAGGCGTTCCTGTTCGCGATCACCGCGCTGGCGGTCGGGTTCGCCGCGCTGATGGCGTTCCTGATGTACTGGGTGGTTCCCGCTCTGGCGTCCTGAACGTCGCGCCGCCTGGGCGGGTCGGTCGGCCGGTGGGTCGCCGCAGCCGGCGGTGCGCGCCCGTCACCGGCCTCGTCAGCCGCCGTAGCCGGAGGGGCGCGCTGCGCCCATCCCGATCAGTCGCCGTAGCCGGCCGGGTGCGCCCGGCGCCACGCCCAGGCGGATCCGATCATCTCCTCGAGGCCGGAGCGCTCCGGTGTCCAGCGAAGGAGCGCCCGCGCGCGATCGTTGGACGCGACCAGCACCGGCGGGTCGCCGGCGCGGCGCGGACCGACGTGGTGCGGCACGGCATGGCCGACGACGGTCGCGGCGGCCGTCAGGACCTCGCGCACCGAGAACCCCGCGGCGGTCCCGAGGTTGCAGGCCAGCAGCCCGTCCATGGGTGCCGCCGTCAGCTCCAGGGCCGCGAGGTGCGCGTCGGCGAGGTCCGAGACGTGGATGTAGTCGCGGACCGCGGTGCCGTCGGGGGTCGGATAGTCGTCGCCGTAGAGCGTCAGGGGCTGACCGCCGTCCGCGGCGATCAGGATGTTGGGGATGAGGTGGGTCTCGGGCCGATGCACCTCGCCCAGCCGCTCCGTCGCGCCGGCCACGTTGAAGTAGCGCAGGGCGACGGCCCGCAGCCCGTACGCCGCCCCGTACCAGCGCAGCGCGCCCTCGAACGTCCGCTTCGTCTCGCCGTACGGGTTGATCGGTCGCAGCGGCGCGTCCTCCGTGATCGGCGTCACCTCGGGCGTGCCGTAGACGGCGGCCGTGGACGAGAACACCACTCGCAGCACCCCGGCGGCGCGGGCTGCCTCGAGCAGCGCGATGCCGCCCGCGACGTTCTCGCGGTAGTACCTCGCCGGGTCAGCGATGCTCTCGCCGACCAGCGACCGGGCGGCGCAGTGCAGGATCGCATCGACCCGCTCGCGCTCGAGCAGGGCCCGGACGGCATCCTCGTCCACGTACGACCCGACCTCGAGGCGTGCGCCGGGGCCGACGATCGGACGGTGTCCGGTGGAGAGGTCGTCGAGCACCACGACCTGGTGGCCCGCGGCCAGGATGGCATCGACCGACACGCCGCCGACGTAGCCGGCACCACCGGTGACGAGCACCTTCACGCGCGCCTCCTCCCCAGCAGGCGGTCGACGAGACCGCGACCGTCCGGCCCGGCCGGGCTCGCGCCCGGTGCATCGCCGGCGGGCGTGGCGGGACGCGCCCGGGCATCTGCCACGCTTCCCGACAGGTCCGGCAGCGCTTCACCGCGGGCCGCCAGAACCTCTTCGAGCCTCGCGACCAGCCGGAGCGCAGCCACGTTCTCGGGGTCGATGGTCAGGGCGCGCCGCGCCTCCCGGTAGGCCCCCGCGTCATCCGCGCGCTCGAGGGCCACCCGGGCAAGCCCGACGACGGCGATGGCGTTCCTGGGGTCCGCGTTGATTGCCTGGTGGTACAGCTGCTCGGCCTGGTCCACGAGACCGACCGACAGGGCGCGCTCTGCCTGGAGCAGCAGCTCGATCATGGGTGGGCAGCGTCGCCGTGCATGTCCGCAAGCATGCCCTGTGCGAGCAGCATCAGCGTGCCCCGATCGTTGAGCGCCGGGTCGGCGATCACGAGGTCCACCAGCGAATCGAGGATATGGCCCAGCGTGGGTCCCGGCTGGAGCCCCAGCTCCCGGATCAGGTCATGGCCGTCGATCCGCAGCGCGAATCGGTCGAGGGCTGCCTCCGCCGCGATCTGCTCGTCCACCCGGGCGCGGTACGCGACGAGGTCGGGATCGTCGGGGTCCATGCCGCTGCCGATGTCGTCCGCGCGACGCAGCGCGAACAGCGCATCGACGTGCTCGCGGCCGACGCGCTTGATGAACCGCCGCACGGCCGAATCGGTCGCCTCGGGATCGACCGGGAACATGTGGTTCCGGATCAGGTGGGCCACCTCGTCGGTTGCCGCCCGCGGGTAGCGCAGCCGGTGCAGCAGGTCCTCCGCCTGGCGGGCGCCCACGACCTCGTGATGGTGGAAGCGCCCGTCCGCGAGCGTCGCCGGCTTGCCGATGTCGTGGAGCAGCGCCGCCAGCCGGACGACCGGCCGGTCCACGGGGGCCGCATCCACGGTCCGCAGCGTGTGATCCCACAGGTCCTCGCCCGGGATCTTGTTCTGCGCGATCCCGCGCTGCGCGGCGAGCTCGGGCGAGATGACCTCCACCAGCCGGGCCTCCTCGGCGAGGCGCAGGCCGGCCGACGGCACCGGCGCGGCGAGCAGCTTGGCCAGCTCCATCGCGATGCGCTCGCCGGACAGGTGGCCCACGAGCGGGGCGTTGGACCGGATCGCGATCAGCGTGACGGCCTCGATCTCGAAGCCCAGCACGGCCGCCAGCCGGATCGCGCGAACCATCCGCAGGGCGTCCTCCCGGAACCGGGCATGGGGATCGCCGACCGCCCGGAGCAGCCGGACCGCGAGGTCGCCAGAGCCGCCGAACGGGTCGACCAGCCGTGGCGGATCGCCGTCGTCGGCCGCCCGGCCCCAGGCCATCGCATTGACCGTGAAGTCCCGGCGGGCGAGGTCGGCCGTCAGGTCCTCGCCGAACTCGACCCGGTGCGGCCGGCGGAAGTCCGCGTAGTCGTGGTCGGTCCGGAAGGTGGTGATCTCGATCACCTCGTCATCGCGCCGGACGGCGACGGTGCCGAACGCGTTCTCGTAGACCGCGCCGTGGAGGAGCGAGGTCAGGCGCTCCGGGCGAGCGTCGGTCGCGAGGTCCCAGTCGGAGGGAGCCCGGCCGAGCAGCGTGTCACGCAGCGAGCCACCGACGATGTAGGCGGCGTGCCCGGCCAGATGCAGCTCGTCGAGCAGGGCCCGGACCGCTCCCGGCACGGCGCGCGCAACCGGATCGGGTGATGTCCGGCCGCCCGGGCCCGCGTCCGGCGGAGGAGCCTCCGGCGGGAGAGCCTCGGGCGGGAGAGCCACGACGCCGGATCAGTTGCGCCCGAGGAACAGGTACGTCCTCCAGGCCTCGTTGCGGGTGTCGGCGAGATAGGGCGTGAACAGGGAGTAGAGGTCGCTCCGGGGCTCGAACGGCGGCCGGACGAGCCGCAGGCGCGCCTCCTCGGGGGTGCGCCCGCCTTTCCGGTGATTGCACGGCTTGCACGCGGCGACCAGGTTCTCCCAGGTGTGGCCGCCGCCGCGATGGCGGGGCAGGATGTGGTCAAGGGTGAGGTCGCTCGACTGGCGCCCGCAGTACTGGCAGGTGTTGCGGTCCCGGCTGAAGATCTCGCGCCGCGTCAGCTTGACCCGCGGCCGCGGACGCCGGATCTGGTGCTGGAGGCGGATCACCGATGGCGCCTTGTAGACGGTCCGGACGGTCCGGATCTCGGCGTGGTTGTACTCGATCACCTCGGCCTTGGAGCCGAACAGCAGCCGGAACGCCCGCGGGATGTTGCAGACGTTCAGCGGCTCATAGTTCTGGTTCAGCACGAGCACCACGCCGTCCATCGGCCGAACGATAGCAGGACCGTCGTGGAGGGCGGTCGGGGCAGGCCGAGGGGCTGTGGAGGTCTTGGCGGCAGGGCTCCCGGTCAGACGCTGGGCGGATCCATCGCCCGTTCCAACCGAGCGATCTCCACCTCGATGCGCCCGACATCGGCGGACGCCTGTTCCCAGTCGGGACCGCCCAGCGTGGCCGCGTTCCGCCGACGCCGAGCCGCCGCGTGCTCCACCAGCAGCTGCTCGCGAGTGGCCGGCGCCGCATGCCCGCCGCTCGTGGGAGCGGCACGCCCCCGGCCTGCGGGAGCCGGTCGGTTGCCGGTGGTGGCGGGGTCTGGCATGGTCCCTCCGTGGGTGCGCCGCAAAGGGTACTGCGCCCGTTCGTCGTTGTCCGCGGAGGCGAGGCGCAGCACCGGCATCCCGGGGGCGACCAGCCCGTCGCGAAGCACCCGCGCGTACCAGCGCGTGTCCTCGGGATGCACCCGCTCGCTGACCCGAGCGATCCGGCCTTCGACGAACCAGTGGGCCAGCGTCTGGCACGGCGTCGCCGTGTCGGTCAGCTCGAGCAGCGGCCCGGTGTCCCCGTCGCCGACCGCGATCCGGTCGCCGCGCCGGAGCCCGGCCCAGTCGAGGCCCAGCAGCGTCAGGTTCTCGCCGTATCCACCCGGGAACGCCTGGTGACCGTCGGCGCGCACGCGCTCGATCGCCTCCTGCGCATAGAGGCATACCGCGGCATCGGGCCCCCCGTGAACCGGCTCGGGCTCGGTATGGCCATCACCGTCGAGGCCGCGCGGCCCGATCCGCGCGCCGTCGATCGGGGGCTTGGGCACGCCCCCGGCGTTGACGTTGACGGACGCCACGGTGCCTTCGTCGCCGGGTGACGGCGATCGAGCGACGGCCGACATGATCTCGGTGTCGTACGGCAGGTCGACGGACGCGTGGCCGGCCGTGGTCGGGTCGGCCGCGAGGATCGCATCGATGTCGGCCAGCGCCGATGCACGGGACTCCGGCGATGCCGCCGCGACGAAGCTGACCGAGGCGACCCGGTCGTGGATGCCGTCGATGGACAGCCGCTGGACCTGGCGGAAGTGGTGCGACTCGAAGGCGTCGAACAGGGCGCAGCGGGTCAGCGCCGCACGCCAGTGACCGTCCCGCACCTGCGGCTCGTCGTTCGCCATCAGGCGGATGCGGTCGCCCATCGCGCGGACCCAGGGAACCGATTCGTCACGTCGGTTCCAGGCGAGCACCAGCCGGCCGCCCGGCCGCAGGACGCGGTGGATCTCCGACAGGGCGCGAATCGCGTCGAACCAGTGGAAGGCCTGGGCCACCACGACCCCATCGACCGACCCCGCCGCAAGCGGGATCATCTCCGCGGTCCCGTCGAGGAGCACCACCTGGGTGCCTGGCGGATCGACGGCTTCGACCGGCGCGGCGGCCCTGTCCCGCGCGGCGGCCTCGTCCCGCGCGGCGGCCTCGTCCCGCGCGGCGGCTTCGTCCCGCGCGGCGGCTTCGTCCCGCGCGGCGGCTTCGTCCCGCGCGGCGGCCTCGTCCCGCGCGGCGATTACGTCCCGCTCGGCGGCTTCGTCCCGCACGATCGCCCCCGCCCGCGCCAGGGAGTCGGCCAGCCGGGCGCGCATCTCGGGGACGGGCTCGATCGCCAGGATCCGGGCACCCGACGGCACCAGCAGTCGGGTCATCTTGCCGGTGCCCGCGCCGAGCTCGAGCAGCGTTCGGCCGGGCCGCAGGTCGAGGGTCGCAATGACGTCCGCGACGGCATCCGGCGGGTAGTCGGGGCGCGAGCGTTCGTACGCCTCCGCGCCGGCCGCGAAGCCGCGGGCAGCGACCGGATGAACGGAGGCAGGCGGTGTCTCGGGCATCACCCAGGATGCTACGGCAGGCTCGCGGCATCCGCGCCTTCGGCCGCTCGCGGTTGGATTCGTGCTAGCGACGAGGTGCAGGTTTAGCCACTGCGGTACGATCCGGTCGTGACCGATGCCGCCACCTCCATCGACCCGGCAGGGGGACGGGGCTCGCCCATCGCCGAGGAGATCCGGCTGCGCCTCGCGGACGCCTGGGGCGAGATGGGCGCGGCGTGGGGCGTCGCGCCGGCCATCGCGAGGGTCCATGCCTATCTGATGGCCCGCCAGGAGCCGCTGACCGAGCGGGAGGTGCGCGAGGCCCTCAACCTCAGCCACCGCGCGGCGAGCCTGGCTCTCGCGGAGGCCGAGGCGTGGGGCCTGGTCGAGCGTGTTGCCGAGCCCAGGCGCGTCGGGCGCCGCGGGCCCGCCGGTGCCGCCTACATGGCGATCGGCGACCACTGGCGCTGGTTCGGGCGCGTCGTCGCCGAGCGCAAGGTCCGCGAGGGCGACCCGATCATCGTCGTCCTCGAGCGCACGCTGGCCGACACGGCCATGGCCCTCCAGCGGCAGCCGGGCGACACCGACCTGCTCCGCCTGCGCGACTGGCTGTCGACCTTCCTCGTGTTCGTTCGGCTGTTCGATCGTGCCGTGGGGCTCGTCTCACGCCTCGAGCCCACCGAGCTCGAGCGCGCCCTCCGGCTGCTGGGCGAGGTCCCCGACGACACGGTCATGCGCCTGGTGAAGCTCCTCGACGGCCTGCCGGACGACGACGTCCTGGGTCTGGTCGAGGCTCTCAGCCGCCTGTCCCCGACGTCGGCCCGTCGCGCGACCACGCTCATGTCGGGCGTCGTCCGCACGCTCGTCAGGTAGCCGGTCCCCGCGCCGCGACCCGGAACAGGGCCGCCGCGTGCGACACGATGGGGCGAGTCGTGGGGGATTCCGGGACCCCGTGCCATAATCGGACCGTGACGTCGGTCCGAACCGGTTCGAGCGGGCGAGGACCCCGGGGCAAGCCGGACGGCCGACCGCGTACGTGTCCTTTCGGAGAGCCCAACCAGCCATGACCGAAACCTCCACCTGGGCCACCAAGAAAGGCCTCGCCCAGATGCTCAAGGGTGGCGTCATCATGGACGTCGTCACCCCGGACCAGGCCAGGATCGCCGAGGAAGCCGGCGCTGTCGCCGTGATGGCGCTCGAGCGCGTGCCGGCCGACATCCGCGCTGCCGGCGGCGTCGCCCGCATGTCCGATCCCGCGATGATCACCGGGATCATGGAGGCGGTGACGATCCCGGTGATGGCGAAGGCCCGCATCGGGCACTTCGTCGAGGCGCAGGTGCTCGAGGCGCTGGGCGTCGACTACATCGACGAGTCCGAGGTCCTCACGCCGGCCGACGAGGCGAACCACATCGACAAGCACGCGTTCAAGGTGCCGTTCGTGTGCGGCTGCCGGAACCTCGGCGAGGCGCTGCGCCGGATCAGCGAGGGCGCGGCCATGATGCGGACCAAGGGCGAGGCCGGCACCGGCAACATCGTCGAGGCTGTCCGCCAGCTGCGCGACGTGCTCGCCGCCATCCGCCGGCTCCAGGGGATGCGCGAAGACGAGCTGTTCGTGGCGGCCAAGGAGCTCCAGGCGCCGTACGAGCTGGTGCATGACGTCGCGGCCAACGGCCGGCTCCCGGTCGTCAACTTCGTGGCCGGTGGCATCAGCACGCCGTCGGACGCCGCGCTGGTGATGCAGCTGGGTGCCGAGGGCGTGTTCGTGGGCTCGGGGATCTTCAAGAGCGAGGATCCGGCCCGCATGGCGAACGCCATCGTCCAGGCCACCACCCACTACCAGGACCCCAAGATCATCGCCGAGGTCAGCAAGGGCCTCGGGGCTCCGATGCGGGGGCTCGCCATGGAAGCCATCCCGGAGCAGGAGCGGCTCGCGGTCCGCGGTTGGTAGGCGAGCACGACGGCAGGCCCCGGGATCACCGGGAGGCCGGCGGGATGAGGACCGGCAAATCCTCGCGTCGATGGCGCACTGGAGCGTCGCCCCGACGCTCGGAGGGTTCGACGCGGTGAGAATCGGCGTGCTTGCGTTGCAGGGTGCCTTCGCCGAGCACGTCTCGACGCTGCGCTCGATCGGCGTCGAGGCCGTCGAGGTGCGTCTGCCCGACCAGCTGGCGACCATCGACGGGCTCATCATCCCGGGTGGCGAGAGCACGACCATGCGCCGGCTCATCGATCGCTGGGGGCTCCGTGCGCCGATCCTCGACCTTGCCGAGCGCGGCGTCCCCGTGTTCGGGACCTGCGCCGGGATGATCGTCCTGGCGCGCGACATCGCGGGTGACGAGCCACCCGTGCTGCCGCTGCTCGACGTGACGGTGGAGCGCAACGCCTTCGGCCGGCAGCTGGACTCGTTCGAGACCGAGGTCGACGTCCCGCTGCTGGGTACCCAGCCGGTGCACGCGGTGTTCATCCGGGCGCCGGTGATCGAACGGGTGGGCCCGGACGTGGACGTGATCGCGCGGCTCGACGACGGGCGGATCGTCGCCGTGCGCCAGCGCAACGTCATCGCCACCTCGTTCCACCCGGAGCTCGCCGGCGAGACCCGGTTCCACCGGCTGCTGGCCACGATGGCGTCCGAGCACGCGGACCCGGGTGAGGGGATCGGCCGCCGGCCCCACCCCACGCGCCGCTCGCGGCCGGACCGCTAGCCCGATGGCACGCAGCACGGGCAAGGTTCGAGCGGCCCGGTTGACCGACCTCGCGGCGCTGGGCGAGCTGTCGCGGCTGGCCCAGGCCGACGGCGAAGGGACGCGATCGCTGGGGCTGCCCGTGGCCGGGCCCCGGATCGGCATGTTCAGCCTGTTCCGCCTTCCGCTCGGCGCGTTCAGCCCGCACGACATCCTGTACGTGTTCGATCGCGACGGGCACATCGCCGGTCTGCTCCGCGTTGAGCGCGACAACCCGCGTGACGAGTGGACCGTGGTCGAGCTCGATGCCGTGGGCGACCTCGATGCGGGCGACGTCCGGTTCCGTCTCGTCCAGCACCTCATGCGCGATGGCGCCAAGCGGGGCGCGACGCGGTTCCACGTGGCCTGCGTCGACGTCGACGACAACGTGGAGCTGTTCATGCAGGCCGGCTTCATCCGGTTCGGCGACGAGCGGGTGCTGTTCCGCGAGCCCTCCCGGCCGATGCCGGGGCCGATGCCCGAGGACGAGGCGCGCGAGGCCGGGATCCGGGCGGCGTCACCGCTCGACGCCGTGGCGCTGTCGCGCCTGTACGCGGCGATCACGCCCGCGCCGGTCCAGCGGCTCGAGATGGTCAGGATCGCGGACTGGGAGCGCCAGGGCCGGGAGTGGCGGGTCCCCCGAAGCTCCCTGGCGCCGATCCTGCGCTTCGCCGACGTCGATGCCTTCGTGTGCGAGGCACCCGGCGGCGGCCGCGACGGCACCCAGCTCGATGCCCTCGCCCTGGTCGGGGTCGCGAAGGAGGACCAGCCGCACTATCTCAAGCTCATCGCGCGGCCAGAGGTGGACGTCACGACGCTGATCCGCTACGCGATGGGTGTGATCGGCGCGCGCTCCGACGCGTCGACCGCACGCCGCGAGGGCGTCCTGGCCCCGGTTCGGACCTACGAGCTGCCGCTGGACCGCCGGTTCGAGGAGGAGGGCTTCGAGACGATCGCGACGGTGACGCTGCTGATGAAGGAGGCCCTGGTCCGCGTGGCCGAGCCGCGGCTGGTGCCGGCGGGAGTCCGATGACCGAGCCTGCCGCCGATGGTCCGATGACCGAGCCTGCGGCCGAGGGACGGATGCCAGGGACGGCGGCCGAGGGACCGATGACCGAGCCTGCCGCCGATGGTCCGATGACCGAGCCTGCCGCCGATGGACCGGGGTCCGGAGTCGATGGAGACCGGCCTGCCCTGGGAGCCGCCGATCGCCGACGCGAGACGATGGACGACCTCGACGTGCTGCTGGCGGCGCTGCCGCCCGAGGTCGTCGATGCCATCCACGGGCTCCCCGATCGGGAGACGCTGATCGAGGTCGTGCTCGACCTCGGTCGCCGTCCCGAAGCGCGCTACCCGGCCGCCGAGGTGACCTTGCTCGACCGTGAGGTCGTCGAGCACGACATCGCCCACGTGGTCGACCACATCGGGAGCTTCGGCGACGACAACCGCGCGGGCATCGAGCGCACCCTCCACCGGATCAGCGCGATCCGCAACCGCAACGGCAAGATCGTCGGGCTGACCTGCCGGATCGGGCGGGCGGTGTACGGGACGATCGACATCATCGCCGACTACATCGAGACCGGGAAGTCGATCCTGATCATGGGCCGGCCGGGCATCGGCAAGACCACGATGCTCCGCGAGGCGGCCCGGGTGCTGGCCGAGGAGCAGCGCAAGCGGGTGGTCGTGGTCGACACCTCCAACGAGATCGCGGGCGACGGGGACATCCCGCATCCCGCGATCGGCAAGGCGCGCCGGATGCAGGTGCGAACACCGTCGCTCCAGCACGAGGTGATGATCGAGGCGGTCGAGAACCACATGCCGCAGGTCATCGTGATCGACGAGATCGGAACCGAGCTCGAGGCCCAGGCCGCACGGACGATCGCCGAGCGCGGCGTCCAGCTGATCGGCACGGCGCACGGCAACAACCTCGACAACCTCATGCTCAACCCCACCCTGTCCGATCTCATCGGCGGCATCCAGAGCGTCACCCTGGGCGACGAGGAGGCCCGCCGACGCCGCTCGCAGAAGAGCGTCCTCGAGCGCAAGGCGCCGCCGACGTTCGACGTGATCGTCGAGATCCAGGACCGCGAACGCGTGCTCGTGCACGCGGACGTCGCGGCCACGGTCGATGCGCTCCTGCTCGGCGATGCCGTCGCGCCCGAGCTCCGCTGGCGGGACGAGGAGGGAGTCCACCGATCGCAGGCCCGACCCAAGCCGTCCGCGCGCGAGGGTCTGGGCGGCGACCGGTTCAGCGGTCTGACGGGCTCGGGTGCCGGTGCCTGGGGGCGCGAGCCCGGCTGGCGCGGGACCTCGACCTACCGCGGCGGCTATGCGGGCGACGATCGGCTCCCGGTTCGCCCGGGGTTCCGGCCGGGGCAGTCCGGCGGCTGGCGGACCGGCCGAAGCGGCGCCTCGTCCGAGCCGGGCGGCAGCCGCTCGACGGAGGGTGACCGACCGGACCCGATGAGGACCCTGCCCGGCGAGCGGTTCGCGGTCCCGCCGGCCGGTGCGTTCGTGGTGGGCGGGATTGCGGACCGCGGCCCGCTCGAGCGGGCAGAGGCAGTGTCGGCGTCCGCGGCCGGGCTTGCGGCCCGCGATGCGCGCGAGGTCCACCGCCAGCTTGCGTGGCGCGCCGAGGCTTCGAAGGCGCTCAACGCGCTCCGCGAGGACGAGGGCACGCGGCCGGTCAACGCCGACGAGCTCGAGGCCGAGGAGGAGCGACGCCTGGCGCTGCTGGTCCCGGGCGAGGACGGCGGATCCGGCGATCCCGATGAGGACGGCGATGCGGCCGACGTCGACGCCGTGCTCGAGGTGGAGGGCGGCACGCTGCCCACCCTCCGCGTGTTCCCCCACGGGATCAGCCGCAAGCGCCTCGAGCAGGCGATCCGCGACCTCCAGCTGCCGGTGATCGTGGCCCGCGACGTGGACGAGGCCGACGTCGCGATGACGCTGCGCAGCGAGTACCGCCAGAAGCCACCCGCGATCCGCGAGGCCGAGGAGCGGGCGATGCCGGTGTACGTGCTCAAGTCGAACACGATCGCCCAGATGCAGGCGTCGCTGACCTCGATCTTCGCGCTCGAGGTCGATCCACGGGAGGCGGCCCTGCGCGAGACGGAGCAGGCGATCGGGCTCGTGATGAAGCAGCAGGAGCCGGTCGAGCTGGCGCCGCAGAACGCCTACATCCGCCGCCTGCAGCACCAGATGGCCGAGCGGGCGAACCTGGTCTCAAGATCCCGCGGCCGCGAGCCCTACCGGCGCGTGCGCCTGTATCCCGACGCGGCCAGGCCGGCCTGGCGCTAGCGTCGGGGTGCTGGACCACCCCGGACCGCCGCTCTCCCGGCGGACGGCCGCTCGCCCGGCGAGCGACGGCGCCTCGTCCCCGGACCGGCCGCTCTCCCGGCGGAGTGGCCGCTGGCATGCCGCTGGGTGACGGCGCCACCAATGGCTCGCTGCGCGGTCGGATCCGACAGTCGCGCCACCAGTCGCTCTCCCGGCGAGCGACGGCCGCTCGTCCCCGGACGGCCGCTCGCCCGGCGAGCGACCCATCGCACCAGGGCCTGCCCTGCGCGCCCGGAGAGTGGTCCGTGGCATGCCGCTGGGTGACGGCGCCACCAATGGCTCGCTGCGCGGTCGGATCCGACAGTCGCGCCACCAGTCGCTCTCCCGGCGAGCGAAACGGCCGGTCACCCCCGTGCGGCCCGGAGTGCAGGGTTCGGCGCGGCCGGAGCGTGCAACACGACGAGAAGGACCCCCGGCGAGGGAAGCGTCCGGTGGGCCAGGGGTGCGCGGTCCCGGATGCTCGCTCCGGCCGCGCCCGGCGAGTCAAGCGTCCAGCGGGCAGGAGTGCGCGGTCCGGCGTTTCCCTCGCCCGGGCCGCGCGCGCTCCGGCCGCGAGAAAGCGCTCGACGATGAGCCGCGGCGATCGTCTCCCGGTCGCGCAACCGCCGCCGGCGGACGCCTCGCGGTGGGTACGCTGGTGGCACCGAATCCGTGTCAGAGCCACCAGGGGCGATGAGCCGGACGTGACGAGCGCGTTGAACGAGGAGGAGTCGATGGCGCGACCACCGGACGCCGCCCGGACCGGGCGGTTGCGCCCCCGGCGGCCGTACGCGATCCGTGACCAGGTTGCGCTTCGCAGGGTCGGGGACATCGCCGTGTCGCCCGACGGCGGGGTGGTGGTGATGGTGATCGAGTCGGCGGTGCGCGGACGGAACCGGCTCGAGAAGCAGCTGTGGCTGGTTCGCGCCGACGGGACCGGGCTTCGCCGCCTGACGCGATCCGGGGGCAACGACGCCAACCCGGTGTTCGCTCCCGACGGCCGGACGCTCTTCTTCCTGTCCGGGCGGCGGAAGCAGGCGCGGCAGGTCATGCGCCTCGAGCTGGACGGTCGCGACCCGATCGCCGTCACGAGCTCGCCGATCGACATCGAGACCTTCGTGCTGTCGCGCGACGGCCGGTGGCTCGCGTTCTCGGCCCCGGTGTTCCCCGGATCGGGCCAGGCGTCGCTCGCGGTGACGGCGGATCGGCTCCGGCAGGAGCGGCGTCGGCCGGAGACCGGTCGGATCCACGATCGGCTGTTCGTCCGCCATTGGGACGAGTGGAAGCTGGGCAGGCGCCGACACCTGTTCGTCCAGCCGGTCGACGGAGGCCCGGCGGTGGACGTCATGCCGGACATGGACGCGGACGCGCCGAGCCGGCCGTTCGGGAGCCGGGAGGAGTACACCTTCACCCCGGACGGTTCCGGGATCGTGTTCACCGCACGGGATGCCGGCCGGGAAGAGGCGTGGAGCACCGACCTCGACCTGTTCCTCGTCCCGATCGACGGCGGCGCGTCACCCCGCAGGCTCACGGTCGACAACCGGGCCACCGACACCCACCCGGCCTTCAGCCCCGACGGCTCGCTCCTCGCATACCTCGCCATGGCCCGCCCCGGGTACGAGGCCGACAAGCAGACGGTGATCCTCCGGAGCTGGCCCGATGGCGAGACGCGAGCCCTGACCGATCGCTGGGACCGCAGCGCGGACTCGCTCGCCTGGTCGGCCGACGGCCGCACGCTGTACGTGACCGCGGACGACACCGGACAGCACGGGCTGTTCGGCATCGACGTCGCAACCGGGTCGGTGACGCCGGTCGTGCCCCGCGGCCACGTGTCGCATCCCAGGGTTGCCGGCGGTGCCCTGTTCCACCTGCGGGATTCGCTCGAGACGCCCGCCGACCTGTGGGTCCTGGCCGATGCCGGAGCGCGGCAGCTGACCCATCTCAACCGGGCCCGGCTCCGCGACGTGGCGCTTGGACACGCGGAGCAGTTCTCGTTCGCCGGCTGGAACGGCGAGACCGTCCACGGCTATCTGGTCAAACCCGTCGGCTTCGACCCGTCGAAGCGGTACCCGATCGCGTTCCTCATCCACGGCGGACCCCAGGGCAGCTTCGGCAACGACTGGCACTACCGCTGGAACCCGCAGGTCTACGCCGGCGCCGGCTATGCCGCCGTGATGATCGACTTCCACGGGTCGACCGGCTATGGCCAGTCGTTCACCGACTCGATCCGCGGCGACTGGGGCGGCAAGCCGCTTGAAGACCTTCGCAAGGGCCTGGCCGCCGCGCTCGAGCGGTACCCGTTCCTCGACGCGAGCCGGGCAACGGCGCTGGGCGGCAGCTATGGCGGCTGGATGGTCAACTACATCGCCGGCGTCTGGAGCGAGCCGTGGCGATGCCTGGTGACCCACGACGGCAACCTCGACGAGCGGTTCGCCTACTTCGCCACCGAGGAGCTGTGGTTCCCCGAGTGGGAGCACGGCGGCACGCCATGGGACAACCCGGCCGGCTATGCGCGCCACAACCCCGTCGACCACATCGCCTCGTGGCACGTTCCGACGCTCGTGATCCACGGCGCGCTGGACTTCCGGGTGAGCGAGGTCGAAGGGCTGGCCATGTTCACGGCACTCCAGCGTCGTGGGGTGCCGTCGCGGCTGCTCCACTTCCCCGACGAGAACCACTGGGTGCTCAAGCCCGAGAACTCCGTGCAGTGGCACGAGACGGTCCTCGACTGGCTGGCCCGCTGGACCGCGGAGGAGCGGCCGGTCGCCGACGGCCGGTAGCCGGCTCCGCGATCACCGGCCCGGCGGGGCGCTCACCGGAGGCTCGCGTCGGCGGCCCGCGCGGCGTGGAACCCGCTCATCCCGTGGACGCCGCCGCCGGGCGGCGTCGACGACGAGCACAGGAACACCCCGGGGTCGGGCGTCGTGTACGGGTTCCAGCGCACGACGGGGCGGAACAGCGCCTGGCGCACGTCCTGGATGCCGCCGTTGATATCGCCGCCGACGTAGTTGGCGTCGTAGGCCTCCATCTCGACCGCGCTCCGGGTCGCCCGGGCGAGCACGAGGTCCCGGAACCCGGGCGCGAAGCGCTCGATCCGGGCTTCGACGGCGGCGGTCATGTCGGCGGTCGAGCCGTTGGGGACGTGGCAGTACGCCCAGGCAACGTGCTTGCCGGCCGGCGCGCGCGACGGATCGGCGAGGGTCGGCTGGACCAGCAGCACGAACGGACGCTCGGGAAGGCGGCCCTGGCTGACCGCGGCCTCGGCAGCGGCCACCTCGCGCAGGGTGCCGCCCAGGTGGACCGTCGCCACCCGCGCCGTCCGCGCGTCCCGCCACGGGATCGGCCCGTCGAGCGCCCAGTCGACCTTGAACACGCCCGGCCCGTAGCGATAGCGACCGAGGGCGTCGCGATAGCTCGCCGGCAGCCGCTCGCCCGCGACCTCGGCCACCTGCCGCGGCGTCAGGTCCAGCAGCACGGCCCGGGCCCGGGGCAGCTCGGCCAGCGAGCGGATCCGCCGCCCGGTCTCGATCTCCACCCCGAGCCCGCGCGCCTCGGCTTCGAGCGCGGCCACGATCTGCCCGCTGCCGCCCCGGGCGAGCGGCCAGCCGACCGCGTGGGCGAGCATGCCGAGCACGATCCCGAACGCGGCGGTCAGGGGCCGGCCGAGGCGCAGCATCGAGTGCGCGGCGAGGCCCGTGAACAGGGCGCGCGCCTCGGGCTGCCGAAAGGCCAGCCGGGCGAGCGCCGTCGCCGGGAGCACGGCCGGCAGGCCGTAGCGGGCCATCAGGATCGGATGTCGCGGCGGCCGGACCACCGGCCCGAGCAGCGCCGGGAGCAGGCGCTCCCACTCGGCCACGAGCGGACCGAACAGCCGGCGCCACGCATCGGCGTCCCGGCCCAGCGATCCGGCGTCGTCGAGCCCGGCGAGGTCGCGCTCGAGGATCACGCTGCGATCCGGGGCCAGCGCGTGCGCGACCGGCGCCTCGGGCTGGACCCAGGTCAGGCCGTGGCGGGCGAGGTCGAGCGAGCGGAAGAACGGCGACGCCAGCGCGAGCGGATGCACCGCCGAGCATGGATCGTGGACGAAGCCGGGCAGCGTGAGCTCGGCCGAGCGCGACCCGCCGCCGACGGTCTCCGCGGCCTCGTACAGGCGAACGGCTCGGCCGGCGCGGGCCAGCTCGATCGCGGCGGCCAGGCCGTTGGGTCCGCCGCCGACCACGATCGCGTCGACGGCGGGCACCCGGGCGGTCATGGCGCCATGGTGATGCGGATCAGCCGGCCGCGCGGCGCCGGCGCACCCAGCGGGCGGGCGCGGTGACCGTCCCGATCGCCATGTTCACCGCGGCGCTGTGGCGCAGGTTGCGGACGTAGCGCCACTGGCGACGGCGGTCGACGCACACCTTCAGCGCGCGCACCTCGGGGCTGGCGACGCCCAGCGCCCGGGCCAGGTTCTCGAGCGTCTGCTCCCAGAACCGGTCGTTGGCGCGGTTGGCGCCGAACAGGTAGCTGAGCTCGATCAACGGGTCGCTGGTGCGCTCGAGCGCCTGGGCCTGGGCGACCGTCGTGTCCCCGTCGCGATACGCGGAGAACGTGATCCACGCGGACAGGGCGTGCCCTTCAGGGGTCATGAACGTGAACAATTCCTCGTCCGCGTAGATGACCATCACGCCGGTGGACATCTTGACCGGCGAGCCCGGCAGCGGCGGCACCTCGAGCAGGGCCACCTCGCCGGGCTTGATGCCCGACAGCGGGGCGTAGAAGCGGGCGCCCCTGGGCCAGAAGGTCGGGAACCGCTCCTTCCAGAACGCGACCACAGCGTCGGGCGCGAGCGAAACGCTCGTCGAGGCGGACCGAGAACGTCTTTTGCCACATCTGGCCGAAGCCCTGGATCGGTCCCGCGACACGACGGCCGGTGACCGTGTCGATGCCCGCTCCGGTGGCGGTCGTGGACAGGCGCTCGACGGGGCGCGCCCACGCCTCGCGGTCGCGGCGCTCCGTGGGGGTCCTGGACGGGGACGCGGACATGTCAATTCCTCCGATTCGTGCGATCAGGCCGAGGCGGCCGCCAGCGCGGCACGCTCGTCGTCGTGGATTCCGATCGCCTCGTCGAGGCGCGTCAGCGCGAGGATCTGCCGGTAGTGCTCCGACAGGCCGATCGCGTGCAGCCGCTGCCCGGCGCGCTGCGCCCGGACGAGGAGCGTGACCAGCAACCCGATCCCACCGCTGTTCATGTACTCGAGGTCTCCGAAGTCGAGCACGATCGAGCGGATGCCGGCGCCCGCCCGGGCGTAGGCGTCCATCAGCGGGGTCTCGCTGGCGCCGGTGATCTCGCCGTGGATGCGCAGGATGGCCGCGCTCCCGGCGGGGACGATGTCGACGGTGGTGCTCATCGAGCTGCCTCCTCCAGCTGGCCGACCGCGGGGGACGCGTCGGCGATGGTCAGGTAGTCGGACAGGCGCGTGATCCGGAAGATCTCGCGGTAGTGGTCGGTGAGGCCGATGGCGATCACCTCCCGCCGGTCGCGTCGGGCCTCCGCGAGCAGGCGGACGATCAGCGCGATGCCGGTCGAGTTGATGTAGTCCACGCGCGAGAAGTCGAGGATCACGCGGGTCGCACCGGCGGCTGCCGCGGCCGCATACGCCGCCGACAGCTCGCCGTCCGCCGCCAGGTCCACGTCGCCCCGCAGCGCGAGCCGAACCTCGCCCGGGATCGATGTGATGACCTCGACCTCGAGTCGTCGCTCGTCCATGTCGGACCTCCGTCGGTCAGCGCCCGTCCCGGGCGAGGGTGAGGGTCACGGTCTGCAGGCCGTCGGCGGTGTGCACGTCCATGCCGTCGACCATGTGGCGGATCAGGAACAGGCCCCAGCCACGTGGCTTCTGCCGGCCCTCGAGCTTGGCGTCCAGATCGGGCGCCTCGACGTCCGGCACCGGCCCCGACAGGGCCCGATCGGTGACGCGGACGTGGATCTCGGTGGCGTCGGCATCGACCCGGACGTCGACCGGCACCTCGGGGTCGCCCTGCGACCCGTACTCGATCGCGTTCATGACGGTCTCGGCGACGGCGGTCCGGAGCCGCTCCAGGCGCGACTCGGCCAGGCCCAGCGGGGCGACCGCGGCCGCCACGCGCTCCATGGCCTCGCGCTCGTTGCCGATCGCCCCGCCGATGGTGAACGCGAGCAGCGGCGCTCCCTCGTCGATCGCCGGCACGTCGTCCCGAGTGAGCTCGACCTCGGGCCGGTCCTCGGACCAGTCGCCAGCGACGCCGGCTGCGCGGCGCAGGGTCACGAGGGTGATGTCGTCCTCCTGCTCCCAGCCCGCGCCGGTGAACGCGTGCAGCCCCTCGAGCAGCCGATCGAGCAGGCGGCTTCCGGCCTCGTCGGTCGCCATCGCCTCGCGCAGCCTGGGGAACCCGTACATGTCGCGGTCGGGCGAGTGCGCCTCGACCAGCCCGTCGGAGTACAGGAGCATGGCATCGCCGGCGGCGATCGTGCCCTCGGTCTCCTCGTAGCCGATGTCCGGCAGCAGGCCCAGCGGGAGACCGGTCGCGCGCAGCTCGGTCACGCCGTCCGCGGTTCGGACGTACGGCAGGTTGTGGCCCGCGTTGGCGAACCGGAAGCGGCCGCTCGCCGGCTCCAGGACGCCGTACAGGCAGGTCACGAACATCCGGGCGGGCATCTCGGGGACCAGCAGCTCGTTGGCCCGGGCGAGCACCTTGCCGGGCTCGACCAGCCGGGGCGCCTCGGCGCGCAGGATCGAGTGCGTGCGGGCCATGACGAGGGCCGCCGGGACGCCCTTGTCGGTGACGTCACCCACCACGACGCCGATGCGGCCCTGGCCGAGGTCGATGAAGTCGTAGAAGTCGCCGCCGACGACCCGGGCCGGGCCGTAGTAGGCGGCCACCTGCCACTCGGGCAGCTGCGGCAGCTCGTGGGGCAGGAACTGCTGCTGGATCAGCTGGGCGACCTTGAGCTCCTGCTCGAAGCGCTCGCGCTCCGCTGCCTCGGCCGCCTGCTCGCGCACCAGCTGCGCCACCCGGATCGCGGGGGCGGCCTGGGCGGCCAGGGTTGCCAGCAGCCGCCGGTCGTCGGTGGAGTAGTCCTGCTCGGACAGGCGCGGGCCGAGGTTGAGGGTGCCGATCAGCTCGCCCTGGGTCACCAGCGGCACGACCAGGGCCACGCCCGCGTCCCGCAGCTGCTGGAGCGCCAGCGAGGCCAGCTCCAGGCGTGCCAGGTCGACCGGGCCGGGCGCCGCCTGCAGGTACGCGAACAGCGGATCCGTCTCCGGGATGTCGATGGCGACGCCCGGCTGCTCGTCGACGACGGGCGCCGGCGCGGGGGCCGTCTCCTCGGCGGCCGCCTCGGCCGGCCGGGCCCGGAGGCGTCGGAACGGGCGGGACAGTGCGGTCATGGCCTGATCCTCGTGGGTGCGCGTCCGGACATCGTTACGAAACCTCGGCGGATGGGATCCTCGAGACGTTTGCACGACGAGACGGCGACGCGGTCCGGTCCGATCGCCCCGTCCATGGTCATGCGCCACCCTCTCTGCGCGACCGGATCCAGACCGCGGCACCGTTCGGGCGCAGCGCCCGGACCACGACCGTCATCGCGCTGTCGCTGATCTCGGCCAGGTCGGTGACGCCGCGGAGATGCTCGGCGAAGCTGCCGACCGTCCGTTCGGCGTCGTACCGGCTGCGGTTGAAGCGACGGTCCACGGCGCCCTGGATCCGTCGGCGCACGGGCTGGAACAGGGCGGCGACCGCCAGGGTCGAGGCGGCGATCGCGAGGCTGCTCTCGCTGGTCAGCGGAGCGAGCAGGGCCGGGAGCGCGACGATCAGCCCGGCAAACAGCACACCGATCAGCCCGCTGGTGAGCGCCCAGCCCACGGTGCGGCTGACGATGCGGTCGATGTCCCAGAGGCGATAGCGCAGGATCGCGATGCCGATCCCGATCGGCAGCAGCGGCAGCGTCGCCAGGCCCACCATCCAGGCGAGGTCGGACACGGGTCCGTCGTTGGGGATCGAGACCACGAACGCGACGACGGCGATCCCGGCCACCAGGCCGAACCATTTGAGCTGCTGCCGCTCAACGATCGCGGCGTGCCGGTAGCGCTGGAACACGCTGACCACGGCGCCCCCGAAGAACACGGGCGTCGAGAGGTTGGACAGCAGGGTGATCAGGTTCAGGACGTCGGTGGCTCCGGCGATGCCCAGCGGGTTCTCGATCCAGGGGGTGCTCGAGAGCGGCCCCGGGACGAGGGCCGTGGCCAGCGTTCCGGCCACGCCCGCCAGACCGGCGAGGCCGAACCGGCGCCAGCGCGGCCCGAGGAAGCGACCGGTCGGGAACAGCAGCGGGACGTAGACCAGCAGCATCCCGAGACCCGGCAGGAGCGTCCAGCTCGACAGCCAGGCGATGGGGACCACGAACGGCAGCTTGGCGCCGACGGCGTGGCCGTAGTTGACGTAGGTGCCGCCGAATATCCCGACCGCGGCCGCCAACCCCGCCAGCTCCAGCAGCCAGCCGACCGGGTTGCCCACGCGAACGGCCACGAAGCCGCCGACCAGGGTCAGCGACAGGACGATCGCCGGGAAGATCACGATGAACAGGATCCCGGTCGGGCCGTACTGGTCCAGCGTCGCGACGCCCATCGGGACGCCGACCACGGTGAACGCGACGGCGGGCGCGGCGATCGCCCCGACGATCGCGATCCGGCCGGTCGGGCGCGAGGCCAACGGGGCGGTCATCGGTCGCCCCCGCGGATCCAGACCGACGTCGAGGCCGGCTGCAGGGTTCGCTCGATCGAGCCCACCAGGGAACCCACGATGGCCGCGCCGTCCACCTCGTCACGGATCGTGCTCATCAGCGCCCTCACGGTTCCCTCGGCGCTCAGCCTGGTCCGGTTGAACCGCTGATCCACGGCGCGCTGAATCCGCGTGCGAAGCGGCTGGAACAGCGACGCGACCACGAGCGTGGACCCGGCCACGGCCAGGTCGTTGCTCTCGGTGAGCGGCGCCAGCAGCGCCTGGAGCGTGACCACCAGGATCGCGAACGTCCCGGCGAGCAGGCCGGACACGAGCAGGTAGCCCACCGTGCGACTGACGATCCGGTCGATCTCGTACAGGCGGTAGCGAAGGATGGCGATCGTCGCCGCGACCGGGACCAGCGGGGAGACGGCGATCGCGAGCAGCGTGCTCAGCGCTGTCCACGGCAGGATCTCGAGGGTCGAGATCACGATCACCGCGATCTCGACCACGCCGGCCGCCACGAACCATTTGAGCTGGGTTCGCTCGACGCCCGCGGATGCCCGAAAGCGTGCGACGAGACCCGCGATCGAGCCGACGGCGGCCGCCAGCAGCAGCACGAGCCCGACCGGGATGAGCGCGCCCAGGTCTTCGAGCATCGCGGCGAGGGCCGGGTCCAGGCCGGCAAGGTCCGATGGGCCGGGGCCCGGACCCAGCAGCGCCACGCCGCGGCTGGGCCACGCGATCAGCGCCATGGGCACCATCAGGAGCAGCGCCGAGAGGCCGGCCGCCCACAGCACGGGACGCCAGCGAGGCGACGGCGGCCGGCCGTCCGGGAACAGCAGGACCGTGGCCGTGAGCAGCAGCACGTAGCCCGGTGCCCACACCCAGCTGGCAACCCAGGCCAAGAGGTCAGCCGCCGGCAGTGCACCGGGCACGATCACCAGACCGACGGTCGCGTACTGCAAGGCGAAGGTGTCGAGCGCCTGCGACAGCCCGACGCCCAGGAAGATCCAGCCCATCGCGTTGGCGGGCCGCTTGGTGGCCACGATCCAGCCCACGATCGGGAACGTCGCGCCGAGCACGAACCCGCCCGCCGTGGCGGTGTCGGTCCGGGCCAGCTCCTCGGCCGGCGCGGGGGTCAGGAGCAGCACGAACCCGACGCACAGCAGCAGGCTGCCGCCGGCGAGCGCATGGGCGAGGATGGTTCGCGGTGCGGGGATCACGGACGACCACCGGAGCATCGTCATCGGGCGGCCCTGCCTGGGCGGGTCCAGACCGCCACCGACCGCGGCTGCATCGACCGTGCGACGACCGTGGCCAGGTGTTCATTGAGGGCATCGAGCGCCGTGTCGTCGCGCAACCCGGCCGCAAATCCGACGAGCACGCGCTGGGCGTCGACGTGGGCGCGGTTGAACCGCCGGTCCACGGCCGCCTGAACGCGCCGTCGCAGCGGCTGGAACAGGGTGAACGCGACCAGCGTCGCCGCCGCCACCTCGACCGTGCTCTGCCCGGTGATCGGGCTCAACAGCTGCTGGAGGCCCACCACCGTGGCGGCGAACAGCACCGCGAGCACGGCGCTCACGATCAGGTAGCCGATGGTGCGGCTGACGATCCGGTCGATGTCCCACAGCCGATAGCGGAGCACCGCAACGCCGGCCGAGATCGGGATGCCCAGGATGCCGGCGGTGGCCGCGATCTGGGTGAGCTTCGCCCCGCCGGTGGGCAGGGCACCCAGCTGGCCGAGCGGGATGAACAGGAAGGCGACGCCCTCGACGGCCACCGAGTACGCCAGCCACTTGAGCTGCTGGCGCGACTCCCCCGTCGCCCTCCGGAACCGCAGGACCAGCGCCAGCGCGCCGATCAGGATCGCGGCGATCAGCGGCAGGTAGACGATCCAGCGCAGGTCGGGCGGGAAGCCCAGGTCGATCGCATACGGATTTGACAGGTACGGGGCGTTGTCCAGCGGCCCGGGCAGCAGGGCCGCGCCCAGGGTCGCGGCGACGACGATCGCGACGTCCAGCCGGGCGATCGCCCGCCAGCGATCGCCGGCGAGCCGGCCGGTCGGAAACAGCAGGGGCAGGAACACGCCGATCATCGAGATCGCCGGGATCCAGATCCAGCCGGTGATCCAGGCGGCGAGCTCGCCGCCCGCGAGGCTGCCGGGTGCGGTGATCAGGGCGATCGTCGCGTACTGGTCGCACACGGCCTGCACGGCCGAGGTGACGGCGGCGGCGAGGAACAGCCAGCCGATCGGGTTGCCCGGAACGCGGACTGCAACCACCAGGCCCACGGCGACGCAGGTCAGGCCGATCGCGATCGGAAAGCCGCGGATCGACCACGTGCCCGGCACCTCGGTCGACCAGGTGGCCAGGAGCATGCCGATGGCGACCGCGCACAGCGCGCTCGTGACGATGACCATGGCGGTGATGGCGCCCGGTCGCGCTGCCGGTGAGCGCACCGCCTCGGCGGTCACCGGGCGTCGCTCCCGGTCTGGCATCCGGGCGCCCGGAGCGATCGCGTCGGCAGCGCATCGCGAGCCGCCACGGCGAATGGGATCGGGGTGGGGCTGGGGAGCGCTGGGACGCTGGTCATGTGCCTCGGACGAGATGCCTCCGGTCGCCTCGACCACAGTACGCGCTGGCCGGTCGATCCGTGCCGCGGGCCGAGGTTGCGCCTCGAACGTCCGGGGATCGTTACGGATCGTGGTCCGGTCGGCATCGCCGTCACGGTCCCAGGGGTATCGTCCCGAGCATGACCACGCCCGCGCACAGGACGCTCGACATCCGGGTGCTCGGCCCGCTCGAGGTCATGGCCGATGGGCACCCGGTCGCCGTCGACACGCGCAAGGCGCTCGCGATCCTCGCCCTGCTGGCGGTGGAGCGCCGGCCATTTGCGCGCGAGGAGCTGGCTGCCATGCTGTGGCCGGAATCGGACGACGCGGCCGCTCGAGGCGCGCTGCGACGGACCCTGTCGGTGCTGCGGGCAGCGCTCGACGATCGCTGGCTGGTCGTCGACCGGGCGACGGTGGCCCTCGGGGGTCGCGTGCGCGTCGACCTGCGCGAGCTGGAGGATGCCCTCGCCTCGGGCGCGCCCGAGGCGCTGCGAACGGCGCTCGATCACGCCCGCGGGCCGTTCCTGGCCGGCTTCTCGCTGCGGGACAGCGCGGCGTTCGACGATTGGCGGGCGACGCGGGCGGTCGCCGTGGAGCGAACGACGGGCAACGCCCTGGATCGCCTGGTCACATTCGCCACGATCGAGGGCGACGTCCCGATCGCAACGGCCGCCGCCACCCGACGCGTCGAGCTCGACCCGCTCGACGAGGCGGCCCATCGCCAGCTGATGTCAATGCTGGCGGCCGCCGGCAACCGGACGGGTGCCATCCGCGCGTACCGCGCGTGCGTTGCGCTGCTCGAGCGCGAGCTGGGCGTCACGCCGCTCACGGAGACGACGGAGCTGTACGAGTCGATCCGGGACGGTCGATTCGAGGCCCCAGCCGGGTACGCGCCCTCGGCCGCCCTGCCGGCGCCCTCGGCCGCGCCGGCCACCGGGCCCATGGCCGCGCCGCCGGCCACCGGCCGCGCCGCCGGCCGCCGCGCCGGCCCCCGCCGCCTCGTCGGCCCCGGCAGTGGGGGCGGCCCCGGCCGGAGGATCGGCCCCGGCCGCCTCGTCGGCCCCGGCAGTGGGGGCGGCCCCGGCCGAAGGATCGGCCCCGGCCGCCGCGTCGGACCCGGCAGGGGGGCCGATTGCGACCCGGGCCCCGGCCGAAGGATCGGCCCCGGCCGCCGCGTCGGACCCGGCAGGGGGGCCGATTGCGACCCGGGCCCCGGCCGCGGTTCCCGGGCGGCTGCCCATGGTTGGCCGGGATGAGCCGCTGGCGTCGCTGCTGGCGAGCTTCCGTGCCGCCACCCCTGACGGGCGGGTTGCCCTGGTGGCCGGGGAGGCCGGGATCGGCAAGTCCCGCCTCCTGGAGCAGGTCGTCGGCGAGCTCGTCGCGAGCGGCGTCAGGTGCCTCGCGGTCCGCGGCTTCGCCGGCGAGAGCGCCATCCCGTACGCTCCGATCAGCGACCTCCTCCGCGCGGGCCTCCGCCGGCCCGACGCGGCGGCACGGCTGGCAACCCTTGCGCCCGGGACGCTCGACGAGCTCGAGCGACTGGTGCCGCTGCCGGTCGGGATCCGCGCTCGGGCCGGCGGCCCCCCGCCGCGCGCGACCAGCGAGCCGGCCGCCCGGGCTCGCCTGCTCGCCGCGATCGCGTCCGCCCTGGCCGCCATGGTCTCGGGACCGCACCCGGGACTGATCGTGCTCGAGGACGTCCAGTGGATCGACGATGCCTCGCGGGAGGCGGTGGCCTACCTGGCCCGGCGGCTCGTCGGGCGACCGCTGCTGCTGGTCCTCGCCTATCGGCCCGAGGACCTCGATGCGGCGACGGCCGGGTTCACCGGCGGTCTGGCCGACCTGCCGATGGCCGGCACGATCACGCTGGACCGCCTGCGGGCGGACGACGTGGCACGGATCGTCGAGGCCGCCTCGGCCGCGGGCGGACCGGCGCTCGACGCGCAGCGCGTCGCGGACGAGTCGGAGGGGCTCCCGCTGTACGTCGTCGAGGCGATCGCCGGAGGGCTCGCAGCGCTCGATGCCGGAGCCTCGCTGGGCGTCCGCGCGCTGCTCCGGGAACGCCTGTCCGGCATGAGCGAGACGTCGGGCCAGATCCTGTCGACGGCGGCGGCGATCGGGCGCTCGTTCGACCTCGAGACCGTACGTGCCGCGAGCGGTCGGTCCGAGGACGAGACGCTGGTGGCCCTCGAGGAGCTGGTTCGGCGCGGGATCGTCCGAGAGGTGACCACCGACCGCGAGCCCGCCTTCGACTTTGCCCACGCCCGCCTGCGCGACGCGGCGTACGAGGGGACCGGCCTGACCCGTCGCCGCCTGCTCCATCGACGCATCGCCGGCGTGCTCGCCGCCGACCGACGTGTCCGGGATGCGCCGGGACGCCTGGCCGCGATCGCCGCCCACCAGCGGGCGGCGGGGCTCGATGTCGAGGCCGCCGAGACCTACCGGGCAGCCGGCGAACGGGCCCGGTCGCTGTACGCCAACCGCGAGGCGATCGAGCATCTGGAGACGGCCATCGCGCTGGGCCACCCGGACGTGCCGCGCCTGCAGATCGAGCTGGGCGAGCTGCTCACCGTCGTGGGCGACTACGCGGGTGCGATCGCGGCGCTCGAGGCCGCCGCGGCCCGCGTGCCCGACCACGAGCTGCCCGAGGTCGAGCTCCGGTTGGGCCGGGTGCATGCCCGACGGGGCGACCTGGTCACCGCTGCCAGCCACCTCGACGCCGCCATCGAGGGCATGGCGGGTGCGGGTGATCCGGCCGCCGCCCATCTCGGGCGCACCCTCGTCGAGCGGGCCGCGGTCGCGCTCCGGGCAGGTGACCCGGTTGCCGCCGAGGCCTCGGTCGACCGCGCCCTGACCATCGCGTCGGCTCGCTCCGATGACGCGGCGCGTGGCGCGGGCCTGCGGATCCGTGGCCTGGTCGCGCTCGATCGTGACGACCTCGATGCGGCGCGCGCGGCCCTGCGCGAGAGCCTCGCGCTGGCCGAGGGGCGGGCGGGCACGGCGACCGAGGACGATGCCGCCGCGATCGCCGCCGGCAACGGGCTGGCCCTGGTCGAGGCGGCCGCGGGGGATCGGGCGGCCGCGATCGGCCTGCTGGCGACCGCTGCGGACCGCTGCCGGCGGATGGGCGAGCGGCATCTCGAGGCGGTCGTCGAGAACAACCTCGCGGACCAGCTGCACGCCGTCGGGCGTACCGACGAGGCGATGGAGCACCTCAAGCGAGCGGTCGCGATCTTCGCGGACGTCGGAGGTGCGCCCGGAGAGCTCAAGCCCGAGATCTGGAAGCTCGTCGCCTGGTGACGGGCCTGACCCGCCCGTTTGGGTCAGACCGCGCTTGGTCGCTCGTCCCGTTCGAGGGCCTGGACCCAGCGCATGCCCCAGCGGCTCGCCAGCGCCTGGGCGGGGGCGATCACCAGCCACAGCGTGATGGCCAGGCGGGTATCGACGAAGGAGAGCGGGACGCCTGCCAGGAGGGCGGCCGGCGCGATCACCGACATCAGCGTCTTGGACCGGACGATCCGCACGTCGACGGCACCGACGTGGTGGCGAAGCTGCGCGACGACGACCCACAGCGCGGTCGATGCGAGCCCGGTGGCCCCGGCGCACAGCCCGTAGAAGGCGACCGCCGCGCCGACGCCCGTCGCGCGGCCCAGGATCGACGTCGGGAACGGCAGGAACACGATCCCGAACAGCAGCAGCGTGTTGAGCGCGAGGGTGGGATTGTCGATCTCCGTCACCAGCCGGAAGGTCCGGTAGTGGCCGAGCCAGAACATGACGATCACGAAGAAGCTGAGCACGAAGCTCAACAGCTGGGGGCCCATCGCTACCAGGGCGTCGGCCAGGCTCGCCACATCGGTGACCGCGACGTCCTCGGGCAGCCGCAGGTCGACCGCCAGCAGCGTCAGGGCGATCGCGAACACCGCATCACTGAAGAACGCGATGCGCTCGACGTCCGCGATCCGCGATCGGTGCTCAGGCGGCGGCGTGGTCATGACCGGCCGAGTCTAGCCGCCGGCGATCGTCCGCAGCGCGTCCCGCCGCACCTTCCCGCACCTTCGCGCCAGCTCGCGCGCGCCCTGTCCCTCGTCGCTCGTCCCTCGTCGCTCAGCTCGCCCTTCCGCTCGCCCGGGCCGGCCCGGTCACGTCGCTCAGCTCGCCCTTCCGCTCGCCCAGGCCCTCCCGCCGTCGTCGGTCAGCTCGCCCTTCAGCTCGCCCTTCCGCTCGCCCGGGCTCTCCCGGGCACTCCCGGTCACGTCGCTCAGCCTCGCGCCTTCCGCTCGCCCAGGCCCCCCCGCCATCGTCGGTCAGCTCGCCCTTCAGCTCGCCCTTCCGGTCACGTCGCTCAGCTCGCCCTTCCGCTCGCCCGGGCCCGCCCGGTCACGACGCTAGCCTTGGGGCTCCCGACCCGCCGGGCCGCTCGCCGGGCGGGCGGCTGGTGCCACGAGGTGGCGTTTCACTCGCCACGCGAGCCGGATCGGGCATGGATCGACCGGCCCACGCCATGGGCTGCTCGCCCGGCGGTCGGATTGGCGCCTGGTGCCACCGGTTGCTCGCCCGGCGAGCGCGCCTCCGGGTCGCCCGGCGAGCGCGCCCACGGGGCAGCCTGAGGCGCCCGGCGAGCGCGCCTCCGGGGCAGCCTGGGGGCGCCCGGACGCCCCGGCGCCAGGCTGCCTGGTGAGGCGCGGAGCAAGACCTGGCTTCCTGGTGAGAGGCGCAGCAAGACCCGGCTGCCTGGTGCCTGCGCTGCGCCCGACGGAGGACACGCGCCGGGCACTACTCGGCGATGGCGCCGCGGTCGAACCAGATCCGCTCCCCGAGGAACCGCTTCGTGCCGGGGTCCCACGGGAACAGGATCAGGACGTCGAGGCTCACGGGCAGGCCCGACGCGGGAGTGCCCGCCCAGGGCCCGAGGTTGGTCCCGGTGAGCCGCGCCGCCTCGAACACCCCCTGCGGCCCGACCACGATGTCGGTCAGCGCGAACCGGTTGTCCGGGAACGCGGCGAACAGCTCGGTGTAGAACGCGCGGGCACCAGCGTGCCCCTCCCAGCGCTGGCCGGTGGGCACGATCTCGTACACGCAGCCGGGCGCGAGCGTCGCGATCAGGCCCTCGATGTCGCGGGCGTCCTCCGCGATCGCATGCCGCACCCAGAGGCGCTTGATCGCCCGCAGCTCGCCGGGATCGAACGGCCGGGCGAGCCGCGGGCGGATGGATCGCTGGGGGTCGGCACGCGTCACGCGCCGATTGTGCCTCCGCCTGGGGGTCGGCACGCGTCACGCGCCGATTGTGCCTCCGCCTGGGGGTCGGCACGCGTCACGCGCCGATTGTGCCTCCGCCTGGGGGTCGGCACGCGTCACGCGCCGATTGTGCCTCCGCCCGGCGTCAGCGGTTCCGGTCGGAGCGAACGAACATGAACGTGCCGATCACGATGAACGCGACGCACAGCCCCACGGTCACCACGAGGTCGAGCGCCAGTGGATGGAGCACGGCCGCGGCGTACTCCGGCTTGCCCGCGTAGAAGATGTTGCGCGCCAGGTCGATCGAGTACGTCATCGGCATCAGCTTGGCCAGCAGGCCGAGGATGCCACCCGAGCTGGCGACCGGGATCAGCGCGCCGGCCAGGAACATCTGCGGGAACACCACCAGCCCGGTGACCATCTGGGCGGTGCTGGCGTCGGGCACGAAGCCCACGAAGAACGCGCCCAGCGCCGCGCCGCACAGCGCCAGCAGCGGCGCCAGCGCGAGCACCCGCAGCAGGTCGCCCGCATCCATCGGCACCTGCATCACGACGATCATCGCCAGCACGCCGACCAGCGAGATCATCGCGGACAGGGCGGAGCCGACGATCTTGCCCAGCAGGACCGTGAACCTCGACACCGGGGCCACGAACAGCTCGGCCGTGAAGTCGTTGTCCCGTTCCTCGACCAGGTTCATCACGTTCGCGACCGTGCTCTGGTAGAGCGTGTTCGCGATCATGCCGATGACCATGAACGGGAGGTAGGCGTACGGCAGCGCGCCGCCCAGGTTGTCCGAGATGCTGCCGCCCAGCAGGCCGATGAACAGCACCGGAAAGATGATCGTGACTCCGATCGACATCGGGCTCTTCACCGAGCGCATGACCTCGCGCCAGGCGATCGCGAACGTGGCGTTCAGCTCGCGTGCCAGCCCCTTCAGGCCGGTGGCGGGCTCGATGGTGGTGATCGTGGCCTCGGCGGTCATGCGGCGGCCTCCTCGTCGGACGGGCTGCGCCGGAGAAGCTCGACGTACGCCTCCTCCAGGCTGGGGTCATGGACGCGGAGCACGGACAGCGGTGTCCGGATCCGGCCGAGGATGGGTTGGGCGGTGTGCTCGTCGTAGGCGACCCGGACCAATCCGGTGGCGTCGATCCGGGGCTCGAGCCCGAGGCTGCGCAGCTCGCGCAGGAGACCGTCGCGATCGTCGGCGTCGAGCAGGATCGAGCGCTCGAGCAGCTGCCCCTTCAGCTCGCCCGGGGTGCCGATGATGGCGATCCGGCCGTGGTCGACCACGCACACCCGATCGGCCTCTTCCGCTTCCTCGAGATAGTGGGTCGTGAGGAACACGGTGGTGCCGTCATCGTTGCGCACCTCGCGGAGGTAGCTCCACAGGCTGTGGCGGCTCACGGGGTCGAGGCCCGAGGTGGGCTCGTCGAGGAACAGGATCCGCGGCCGGTGCATGAGGCTGCGGATGATCTCGAGCTTGCGCTTCATCCCGCCCGAATAGGTCTTGAGCGGCTTGAACAGCACGTCCCCGAGGCCGACCAGGGAAGCGAGCCGCTCGAGGCGCTCCCGGTACTCGGCGGGCATGAGGCGGTAGAGCGGGCGGTAGCCGTAGATTCCGTAGAGCGCGACGTGGAGCCGGATGTTCTCCTCTCCGGAGAGGTGGAGGTCGAGGCTCGGGTTCTGGAAGATGATCCCGATGCTCTGGCGAACGGCCGTCGCCTCGCGGTCGAGATCGTGGCCGGCGACGGTGACCGTCCCGCTGGTCTTGGCCAGGGTGGTGGTCAGGATCGAGATCGTCGTGGTCTTGCCGGCCCCGTTCGGGCCGAGGAACGCGAACAGCTCGCCTTCGCCGACGTCGAAGCTGATGTCGTCGACGGCCGGTGCCTGGCTCTTCCTGTAGCGCTTGGTCAGGTGATCGACCCGGATGATGGGATCCATGTGCAGACGCTCCGTGGAGAGGGATGCCGATTGACTGACTGACCGTTTGGTAAGTAGACTCGCGGCCGAAGGTATCGCCAGCAACCTAACTTTACTGAACGGTCGGTAAGTTAGACGAGGAGTGATCGCGCTGTCAAGCCCTGAGTCACGCCGTCGTGGTGGCCGTCCGAGCGGCCGCGAGCGGATCGTTGGCGAGGCCCTGAAGCAGTTCGGCACGCGGGGCTACGCTGACGTCTCGATGCAGGACGTCGCGACGGCGGCGGGCGTCACCAAGGCCGCGCTCTACTACCACTTCGCGGACAAGCAGGACCTGTTCACGACCGTCTCGCTGCGGCAGATCGAGGGCATCCTCGCGGCCCTCGACCAGGTCGCCGGAGCCGGCGGGACGCTCGAGGAGCGGCTGACCCGGCTCGCGATCGTCGGGCTGGAACGACTCCAGACCGACGTCTACCAGCCCCACTTCCAGGCCCACGAGCACCTCGACGATGCCCATCACCGGCAGCTGCACGCGGCGATGGACCGCCTGCAGGAGCCCGTCATCCGGTGCTTCGAGGAGGCCGGGCCGCCGGACGCGGCGCTGGGGGCGAAGGCCGCCGCGTCGCTGCTCGGCGGCGTCCTCGCCTCGCTGATCTTCTACACCGCCGAGGACGCGCGCGACGACCCGCTGCCGAGCGATCCCCGGGCGCGTGCCGAGCTCGCCGTGCGCCTGTTCGTCCATGGCTACGACCGGCTCGCCCGCGGTCAGGCGGGTGAGGCCCCGTCGTCCTCGGACGTGGCGTCGGTCCCGGGCACGGCGTCCTCGTCTTCGGCGAGCAGCCGGTAGAGCTGCCGTCGCGCGTCGACGAGGATCCGCTGGGCCTCCGAGCGGGCGCGCGGTGACCCCACCTGCTGGACCTGCATGACGGCGCCCGCGACCTGGAGGGCGAGCTTGCGGACGTTGACGTCCGCGTCCGACCGGGCGTCCGACCAGCCACGACGGGCCGGGGTGGCGGCCGCCGCGGCCCGGCCTTCGTCGGTCAGCGTGTAGGTCCGCCGCCCGTCGATCTCCTCGCTGGTCACGAGGCCTTCGTCGGCGAGCTGCTGGAGGGTGGGATAGACGGAGCCCGCGCTCGGGCGCCAGCGCCCGCCGCTCTGGGTCTCGAGCTCCTGGATGACCTCGTAGCCGTGCATGGGCTTGTCGGTCAGGGCCTGGAGGATGAGCGGCCGGATCTCGCCGCGCCGAACCATCCCGCCGCGTCCGCGGCGGAGGAGCTCGCGGATCGGATACGGCAGGTTGTCCGGACCGGGTCGTGGATCCCGGTGGTGGTGGCGCGGCCCGAAGCCGGGCCGCGGGTCATCTCGGTGTGGCCGCGGCGCCTGGCCGGGCCGGGACTGGAACATCATGGGTGGGACCTTGTCCTCTGTTCGATGCTGTCGCGCTAGGTCGCGCGGCATCACGATATATCGCGATATCCCACGTGTCAACCCTCACCGTCGGCGCTGCCCGGCGCCCGACCGAAGCGTGCCGGTCGCCGCTCGGCGCGGCTTCCGGCCCGTCAACGGCGACCGGCCCTCCCCGCCCGACCGACTGCGGCCGCGTCGCTACTCCCCGCGCACGACGCGGAGGCCGCGGGCCTGCGCCGCCGCCAGCACGAACGCGGCCGCGCTCATGGCCGGGTCGCTCTCGCGGTCGGGTGGCTCGTCCCCGTCGTCGGCGCGGCCGGTGCCGCCCAGCAGGCGGACCGCCCCGCCATCGGCGGCGACCCGGTCCAGGATGCGCTCGAGCTCCTCGTCGCTGACCGCCACGAACCGGGTGCCGACATCGACCGAGACGGTCCCGTCCGTGTCGGCGTGGACGACCAGGTCGTCGGCCGGGGCGTTGCGTCGGCTCATGGCAGGCGACGCACGTCGGCAGCTCAGCCGGCCGCCGTCGCGCCCGTGAACGAGAACGACGAGAGTCGCAGCGCGGGGACCACGCAGCCGCCCATGAACCCGCGCAGGCACCGGCGCTCGCGGCTCACCGCCTCGACGTTCGTCAGCGCGTCGAGGTACGACATCGTGAACCGCAGGTTGCGGACCGGACCCACGATCCGGCCGTGCCTGACGAGAAAGGTCCCGTCACGGGTCATCCCGGTGATGACCATCCGTTTCGAGTGGACCGGGTTGGTGTAGTGGAAGCGGGTGACCAGCAGCCCGCGGTCCAGCCCCGCGACCAGGTCATCGAAGGGCGTCTCGCCAGGCGCCATCAGCATGTTGCCCGGGAACGGACCGTACGGGTTGGGCGCCGGCAGCCCATGGCCGGTTGAGCGGCGGCCGGCCCGCGCCGCCGTCTGGGCGTCGTAGGCGAGGTCGCGGCAGACGCCGGCATCGAGCAGCACGAGCCGCTCCTTGGGCACGCCCTCGGCGTCGAAGCCCGCGGGCAGGCCCGCCGGGTCGCAGCCGTCGTCGGTGATCGTGACCAGCGGCGAGGCCACGCGCTTTCCGGTTTCGAAGAACGAGCGGTCCTCCTGCACGGCCAGCGCCGAAAACCCGAGGTAGCCAAGCATGTCGAGCAGGTCGACGACCGCGTAGTGGTTGAGGACCACGGGGTAGTCGCCGGGGTCGAGGTCGACCGGTCGCATGCAGGCCTGCGCGCGTTCCGCCGCCTCGCGTCCGATGGCCTCCGGGTCGAGGGTCGTCGCGTCCACCGCGCACGCCTCCGCGTACCCGGTCCCGGATTCCGGACCCATGGTCACGGTGAGCAGCTGCGACGAGGCCCGCCGCTCGGCGGCCCGGACGCCGACCGAGCTCGCGACGGCAACCGCCTCGGTGTCGGTCGAGAACGAGCCGAACGCGGTGACCCCGACCGCATCCGCGGCGGCGATGACCGCGCGTGCCCCTTCGGCGCGCAGCTCGGGGCTGGCGTGGGCGGTGCCGTCGGACCACGCCGCCACCAGCGGCTGGGGCGGATCGGCCACCGGGAGGCCGGCCCAGTCCTCGAGCTCCTCGACCGCGCCCGCGATCGCCGCGGCCCGATCAGCGAGGTCACGGATCCCTTCGGCGTCGGTGCGACCGGAGCTCGCGACGCCCACCCGGCGGCCGCGCACGAACCGCAGGTTGACGAACACCTCCGCCGTCGCGACGTTCTGGTGGATCTCCGAGTTCGCGAACCGGGTCAGCGCGGACTCGCCGGCGACGACCAGCGCCTCGGCCTCGCCGGCGCCCGCGGCTTCGGCCGCGCGGACCACCTGCTCCGCGAGCTTCAGCGCCTCCTCGGGGTCTCCGCCCATCCCGTGGCGCTCGCTCATCCCATCACCCCGACCCGCACGTTGCGGAACCGCGCGCCGGACACGCCGTGGCCCACGTGCCCCGTCTGGCCCGGCTCGCCCTTGCCGCAGTTCGGCGTGCCCCACATCCGCCAGCTCGACGCGTCGCCCACGGCGTCCATCGAGCGCCACAGCTCGTAGGTGATCCCGGTGTAGGTGCCGTTGCGGAACAGCCGGCCGGGCTTGCCGCCCTTGATCTCGCGGCAGACCTCGGTGGAGAACTGGAAGTTGAGGCGGCGGTCGTCGATCGACCAGCTGCGGTTGGTCTCGAACAGGAGCCCGTCGTCGGTGTCGGCCACGATGTCGTCGAACGACATGCCCGGCCGTGGCAGCAGGTTGACGTTGGTCATCCGGATCAGCGGGATCCGGTTCCAGCCATCGGCGCGCATCGCGCCCCCCGACCGCCGCCCGAGCCGTGGCGCCGTCTCGCGGCTGCTCAGGTAGCCGACGAAGATCCCCTCCCTGATCAGGGGCACGCGCTGTGCCTCGACGCCCTCGTCATCCCAGCCGAACGTGCCCAGTCCGCCGGGCACCGTCGCGTCGGCCACGATGTCGCACAGCTCGGAGCCGTAGCGGAAGGTGCCGAGCAGGTCGGGGGTCAGGAAGCTCGTCCCCGCGTAGCTGGCCTCGGTGCCCAGGGCGCGATCGAGCTCGGTCGGGTGGCCGCAGCTCTCGTGGACCTGCATGTAGAGCTGGCTCGGGTGGAGCAGGATCGTCCGCGTGCCCGACGGCAGCGGCGGGGCGCTCAGCAGCTCGACCGCCTCGCTCGCGATGCGCTCCGCGTTGCCGGCCAGGTCGAGGCCCCGCACGTACTCGTAGCCGGCCGACGCCCAGCCGCCGCCGTTGTCGGGGTAGCTCCGTCGCTGGTGCTCGTCGCCGTCGATCGCGTTGGCCTCGAGCCCGGAGCCGACATGGGTGATGACCTGCTCGGTGCAGCTGCCGTCCGAGGCGGCGAACGTCTTCCACTCGCGCTGCGCCGCGTACAGCGACTCCGTGTACGCGATTCCCTTGACCTGGTTGAGCGCGCGATCCGCCGCGAGCAGGTCCGCGACCTTGGCGTCGAGCGGGACCGCGAACGGGTCCTCCCCGACGGGGGTCTCGAACGATCCGTTGGCGGGTGGCCGATCGTCGAGCACGACCGGCGTCCGGAGCGCGGTCGCGCTGGCCCGGGCGATGCGGACGGCCTCGCCGGCCACCCGGTCGGCTTCCGCGGTGGACAGCTGGTGGCTGGCGGCGAAGCCCCAGGCCCCATCGACCAGGACACGGACGCCGAACCCCTCGGTCTCGCCGGACTGGACGCCCTCGAGGCGCTGGGACTTGACGGTGATCGACTCCTCGATCCGGCGGACCACGCGAACATCGGCGTAGCTCGCGCCGAGCGCAGTGGCCGTGTCGAGGGCACGGGTGGTCAGATCGCGCATCGGCCCGAGCGTAGCAAGGGGGTCCGGGATGCGCTGTAGGGCGAACGGCGTAATTTCGTGCCGGAAACGCACGCGCGTCGCGCCGCTGCCCGACGCCGGCGCCGGGCGCGCGACCGTCGATCCGGCGACCGCCATCGCCTACACTCGCGCCGTCATGTCGGAGGAGCCAGGCGCCGGCCGCGGCGTGTTCATCGCCATCGAGGGGCCGGACGGCTCGGGCAAGTCGACGCTCGCGGCCCGGATCGGCGACGCGCTGCGAGCCGGGGGTTGCGATGTCCTCGTCACGCGCGAGCCGGGCTCGACGCCGCTCGGCGAGCGATTGCGGCACCTCGTCCTCGACACCGACCCACCGATCGAGCGAACGGGCGTCGCCGATGCCCTCCTGTTCGCGGCGGCCCGCGCCCAGCACGTCGCGGAGGTGATCCGGCCGGCGCTGGCCCGCGGGGCGGTCGTCGTGTGCGACCGCTTCTCCGATTCGTCGATGGCCTACCAGGGCCACGGCAGCGGCGTCCCGCTCGACGCCCTGGCGACCGTGCAGCGGCTGGCCACGGGTGGCCTTCGACCCGACCTGACGATCGTGCTCGACCTGCCGGTCGAGGCCGGCCTCGGGCGCAAGGCGGCGGAGGTGACGAGGTTCGAGGCGAACTTCGACCTCGAGTACCACGAGCGCGTGCGCGCCGCCTTCCTCGGGTTCGCTGCCGCCGAACCCGACCGCTACGCGATCGTCGAGGCGACCGGGAGCCCCCAGGCCGTCCTGGACGGTTCGCTTGCCGCGATCGATCGGTTGGCTCGCCGGATGCCGTGCCTGGCTCGTCCCGCGGTTTCCGGCGGGGTGGCCGGCTCGCTCCGGGACGACGAGGACCGCTGACCCGCGCCGGGCCGGACCTCACGCGCCGGACCGGACCTCACGCGCCGGACCGGACCTCACGCGCCGGACCTCACGCGCCGGCCCGCTGACCCGCGCCGCGCCGGACCTCACGCGCCGGACCGGACCTCAGGCGCTGGGCTCGCCCGCCGCCTCCGTGATCGACGCGGTGCCCCCCGACGCATCGAGCGCGGCGCGGGCCGCGGCCATCAGCGACTCGGCGTTCGTCCCGTCCTGGGGGAACCGTGCCACCCCGGCGCTCACGCTGACCGGATGCCCCTCGATCGCCTCGAGCTTCTCGATCCCGTCGAGCACGCGCCGCGCGACCGTGATGCCCGCCGATCCCGGGGCAACGACGACGAACTCGTCGCCGCCGGTCCGCGCGACCGTGTCGACCAGCCGGACCGTCTCCGCGAGCACGGCCGCAACCAGGCGCAGGACCTGGTCGCCGGTCTTGTGCCCGGCCGTCCGGTTGAGGGTCGTGAAGCCGTCGATGTCGAACAGCGCGATCGACACCTCGGATCCCTGGCGCTGGGCTCGCGCGAGCTCGAGCTCGAGGATGCGATTGAGCGTCCGCCCGTTGGACAGGCCGGTCAGCGGGTCGGTGTGGGCGACGCGCTCGAACCACTCGGCGCGCTCGGCGGCCATCGCCGACGACCGGAATGACGCGATGGCACCGGCCGCCAGGTCCGCGACGGCGACCAGCAGCTGCTCCTCCTCGCCGCCCACCTCGTGCTCGCCCGGCCAGATGAAGGACAGCACCCCGACGCCTGCCTCGACGCCCCCACCGGCGATCACGAGCGGCAGGTCGGCCGCGGTCATCTGGCGGCCGTCCGTGGACGAGTGCGCCCGGGCGAGCGAGCCCGTCCGCTCGATGGCGGCGCGATGGACCGGGTGCTCCGCGTTCTCCGTCACCATGTCGCCCAGGTCCGCGGCATCGGTGTCGGACAGGCCGAGCGTCAGCAGCAGCTGCGGGCGCGCGCGATCCGGGTCGATGGTGAACAGCGTCGCCGCCTCGGCGCCGACCTCCGAGGCGCCCGCCTCGACGATCACGGCGAGCGCGGTGTCGAGGTCCTCCGCCCGCGCGAGCGCGGCCGCGCCGGCGGTCAGGACGGTGAGCGCGCCGCTGGCGGAGCCGCTGGGTTCGGACACGGATGCCCTCCGGGTGCTGGCCGATGCGCACGAGTCGGACCTTGCCGCGGACCCCGCCGGCCTTCGCCGACGAGCCCCGACGGCGTCACCGGCGACGCCCGCGCGCGACTTCAGGACGAGTCGGCATCGTACACCCGGACCCGGGCCGGAACGAGCCCCGCGGGCGTGCCGGTGCCGTTCGGGCCGCGAGGCGCCGGGACTTTCGTCGGGTGGGAGACCCGACGAAAGGGCGGCACCATCGCGGGAGACCGCGCAACGCGCTTCCGGCGTCGCCCGGTGCCAGGGACCCGAACAGGAGTCATGCGTCTCCCATGACCCCCGCAGAATCCGCCGCATCCACAGCGCAGCCGCCTCCCGCGGGCGAACGAGCCACCCGCGCCCGCGCGCACACCGTCCGCCCGATGCTCCTTCTCGTCGTCTACGGGATGTTCCTCGTGGTCGTCGGCGTCACGGCATCGGCGCAGGCGATCCTCGTGTCCGCCCACTTCTCGGCCGCCGCCCTCAACACGACGATCGCCTCTGACGGCTCGATCATCCGGGCCTTCGCGGACAGTGGCCTGACCACCGCGGACCTCGAGGCCGGGCCGGCGACCGATCGCGTCCAGGCGCTCGACGAGCAGCTCAGCCGGCTTGCCGACGGGGCAGGGATCGCGCGACTCGAGATCCGCGATCCGGCCGGCGTCGTCCGGCTGGCGACGGACCCCGCGGTCCTCGGGAGCTCGGCGGCCGCGACGGGCGAGTTTGCTTCGGCGGCCGCGGGCGGCGTGAAGGCGACGATCCTTGCCGCCGGCGTCGATCCCGGCACCGCCGGCGGCACGCCCCTGGGCCTGTCCGGCACCGATGGCGTGCTCCGCGCCTACCTGCCGCTCGTCGACGGGGACGGCGCCACGCGCGCCGTGGCCGTCGTCTGGCGCGACGCGGCGCCCGTGCTCGCGCCGCTGGCGAGCATCGAGCGCGACATCGTCCTGGTGACGCTCGCCGCGGCCGGGATCGCGGGCCTGCTCCTGTTCCTCGTGTTCCGGGCCGCGCAGGAGCGGATCAGCCGCCAGGAGGCGCAGCTCCTGGAGTCGACGCGCCGCGACCCGCTGACCGGCCTGCTCAACCACGGGGCCCTCGTCGGCGCGCTGGCGGAGGCGCTCGAGGCCGCCCGAGCCGAGGGGGTTCCCATCGGCGTGGCGCTCGTGGACCTCGACAACTTCCGGTTGCTCAACGACACGTACGGGCACGCCGCCGGCGACATCGCCCTGCTCACGCTGACCCACGAGCTGGGCCGCCAGGTGCCGCCGGACACGATCCTCGGCCGGTACGGGCCGGACGAGCTGCTGGTCATCGCGGACGCGGCGCGGATCGTCGATCTCGTCCCGACGCTCGAGCGGCTGCGCAACGCCCTGGTCGACCACAGCCTCCAGTTCGAGGCCTCGGAGCGCCTGCCGATCACGATCAGCGCCGGGGTCGCGAGCTGCCCGCAGGACGCCGACTCGGTGACCGAGCTGCTGGCCGCCGTCGCCCAGGTCCTGGGCGAGGCGAAGGCCGGCGGCGGGGACAGGATCCGCGTCGCCAGCCGCGTGGCCCAGACGGACGCGGCGCGCGGGTTCACCGTGCTCCAGGGTCTCGTGTTCGCGATCGACACCAAGGACCGCTACACCAAGCGCCACTCGGAGGATGTCGCCCGCTACGCGGTGTTCCTCGCCGGGCGCATCGGGCTCGAGCCCTCGGTGATCGACACCATCCGGACAGCCGGACTGCTCCACGACGTGGGCAAGATCGGGATCCCGGAGACGATCCTGCGCAAGCCGGGCAAGCTCACCGACGCAGAGCTGGACGTCGTCCGCCAGCACGTCGCCCTGGGCGAGTCGATCGTGCGTGGCCTCGTCGCGTTCGACCAGGTGCGGCTCGGGATCCGCCACCACCACGAGCGCTGGGACGGCCGGGGGTATCTCGACGGGCTCGGCGGCGAGGACATCCCGCTGGTCGCCCGGATCCTCGCGGTCGGCGACGCCTTCTCGGCGATGACCACCACCCGCCCGTACCGCAAGGCGCTCGAGGTCGGCGAGGCGCTCGAACGCCTGGGCGATGCCGCGGGGACGCAGCTCGACGAGCGGCTCGCCCTCGCGTTCATCGATGGCATCGAGCACGATCCGGCTCCACCGCTGCCCGGTGACGCCGGCCTCTCGTCGGTGTGGCTGCCGGAGCGGCAGGTCGCATGATCCGGCGGGCATCGGGCGCGCTCGTGGCCGCGTGGCTCCTCATCCTCACCGCGGCCCTGCCGGCGCGGGCGCTCGTTGACCTGTGGTCGATGTCGCTCGCGCCGCGATCGATGATGGCCGGGGTGACAACGTCGGTCGATGCGACGGTGGCCAACCAGGGCCTCCTGCTGGCCAGCGGCATCGGGTGCGTGACCATCACGATCCCCGACACGTTCGACGTCCTGGACGTGTCGGTCGTGGACGTTCCGGCGGGGTCGAGCTGGAATGCGGGCACCAGCGGGGGCTCGTCGTCGCGGTTGGCCCGGTTCCGGGCCGATGCCGACGGCGACGCGTTGAGCCCGGGCGACTCGGCCGGGTTCCGGGTGCAGGTCGTCGCCGGCGGGGTCGGGACGTCCACCTGGACCGGCCGCGCGTACGCCGACCGGGACTGCTCCGGGGGGCTGTTCCTGCCCGTGGCGGTCGGGATGACGGTGACGGCGGCGCCGACCCCCACGCCCAGGCCGACCCCGTCGGCCACACCGACGGCAGCGCCCACGCCAAGCCCCAAGCCCACGCCGTCCGATGGGCCGACCCCGAGCGTCGAGCCGACGCCAACCGGTCGCCCGACCCCGACGCCGGTCTACACCGTGGCGCCCACGCCCGTGCCCGACCGCACGGCCTCGCCGACGCCCACCCCGAGCTTGACCACCACACCCACGCCCACCCCAGCCGCGGCGGGCTCGCCCTCGCCGCGCGGTTCGCGGGCCCCGGATCCGGCGGGGTCCGCACCGCCGGCAGGCTCCGCGCCGGGTGGCGGCGGCGGGTCCACCGGCTCGTCGGGATCGGCGGCGACACCGGGGAGCGGCGGGGCCGGCGTGGGGCGGCCCGCGGGGCACGGGCCCGACGACGGGTCTGCCGACGCTCCGCTCGCCGTGATCGCCCCGCCACCGGACGCCGGCATGGCCTCGGACCTCGGGGTGTCGATGGACACGGTCGGGCTCACCCTGGGCATGACCTGGGCCGTGCCGGGCGTCGCGTTCGGCGTGTCCGGCCTGCTGCTGATCCTGGCCATCCTCGCGCAGGCCGTGGGCGGCGCCATCTGGCTGCCGCTGGTTCGGCGGCGGATCGGATCCTGGGGGCCACGGGCCCGTCGCTGATCGGTCGATGACCCGCTGCCGGACGCCCCGGACCGTCATCGGTCGCGCGGCCGGTGCCAATCCCGTCGCGCGGTGGGCTATGCTCGGGCGGATGAAGCTCGTGGTCGCCATCGTGCACAACGAGGACGCCGGGACGCTCGTGGACGCCCTGCTGGAGCGCGAGCATCGGGCGACCCGCCTGCACTCGTCGGGCGGATTCCTCAAGCAGTCGAACACGACCGTGATCGTGGGCGCCGACGAGGCGCAGGTCGACGAGGTCATCGCGATCGTCCGCGACAACTGCCACGCGCGAACGCAGATCGTGAACCCGATGCCGCCGATCATGGAGCCGGGCGAGTTCTTCATGCCCTATCCGCTCGAGGTCGAGGTCGGCGGGGCCACGGTGTTCGTCCTGCCCGTGGAGCGCTTCGAGCGCCTGTGAGGCTCGCATGCATGCGCTGATGCGCCGTGTCCTGCTGTGGCTCGCCCGGAACGGCTGGCTGCGCCAGCGCGTGCCGAGGGTCGCGTTCATGCAGCGCGCGGTCCGGCGCTTCATGCCCGGCGAGGACGCCCAGGACGCGCTCGACGCGTCGATCGAGCTCGAGGTGCTGGGGATCGGGACGCTGTACACGCGGTTGGGCGAGAACGTGGACGACGTCGCGCAGGCGCAGCTCGTTGCCGACCACTACCTCGAGCTGCTGGACCGGATCCAGGCCGCCGAGATCCACGGCGAGATCAGCGTGAAACCCACCCAGCTCGGGCTCGATGTCGACGAGGACGTGTGCTTCGGCCATCTCCGGACGCTGGCCGCCGCGGCCGCCGAGCACGGCTCGTACCTGTGGATCGACATGGAGGACAGCTCGTACGTCGACCGCACGATCGATCTCTACCAGCGCCTCCGGGCGTCGCAGCCGCGCACGGGGATCTGCCTTCAGGCCTACCTGCGGCGGACGGCCAAGGACGTGGAGCGGCTGCTGCCGCTCGACCCGGCGATCCGGCTGGTCAAGGGCGCCTACGACGAGCCTGCCGCGATCGCGTTCCGCTCGAAGCGCGAGGTCGACGCCAACTACCTCGGGCTCGCGGTCACGCTCGCGCGCGAGACCCGCAACCGCTCCCTTCGGCTGGGGCTCGGGACGCACGACGTGACCCTGATCGAGCAGATCGCGACCCACGCCGCAGCCGCAGGGGTGACGCGGGACGCGTTCGAGGTCCAGATGCTGTACGGGATCCGATCCGGCGAGCAGCGAAGGCTGGCGCGGTCCGGCTACCAGGTCAAGACGCTGATCGCGTACGGGGCGGCCTGGTATCCGTGGTACATGCGGCGCCTCGCCGAGCGGCCGGCCAACGTCCTGTTCGCGCTCCGCCAGCTGCTGCCCGGCTGAGCTCCTGCGGCCCGGTGCTCGAATGACCCTCCGGCCCGACATCGTTGAGTGCTGGGTGTTCCGGGTCGTGCCGTCATCGGGCGCGGCGGATCGCCGTCCGGACGCCGAGCGACTCGAGATCCTGCTGATCCGCCGGGCACCCGACCGGATCTTCCCTGGCCTGTGGCAGTGCGTGACCGGCGGCATCGAAGCGGGCGAGCGGGTGCCCGCGGCGGCGCTCCGCGAGGTCGAGGAGGAGACGGGCTTCGGAGCGGCCGACATCGAGGCCTGCTACGACCTCGACCAGGTGGCGCCGTTCTACGATGAGGGCACCGATGCGGTGGTGGTCAGCGCGATCTTCGCGGCGCGCGTCCGCCCGGACGCGACGCCCAGGATCTCGCGCGAGCACGACGGCCTGCGCTGGGTGACCGCCGATGAGGCCGCCGCGCTGACCGTGTGGCCGTCCTACGCCGAGTCGATCCGGCGGGTCCGGACGACCCTGCTCGACCCGCAGCCGGCGGCCTGGTTCCTGCTCGATTCCGATGGCCGGCGCGTCGCCCGCCGCCCGAAGGCCGGCTGAACGGCCTGCGGCGACCTCGGCGAGGGCTCGTCCGCCGCGCCTCAGTAGACCTCGGGGATGAACGTCTGCTCGTCGATCGGCGGCCGCACGTAGCCGCGATCCGGCTCGCGCGGCGGCAGCACCACCGGCTCCGGCGTGAGGTCCTCGTACGGGATCAGCGACAGCAGGTGGTGGATGACGTTGAGGCGGGCCCGCTTCTTGTCGTCAGCGTTGACCACGTGCCACGGCGCCTGCTTGATGTCGGTGTGGCGGAACATCTCGTCCTTGGCGATCGAGTACTCGATCCACCGGGTGCGTGACTGGAGGTCCATCGGCGAGAGCTTCCAGCGCTTGGTCGGGTCCTCGATCCGCGCCTGGAACCGCCGCTCCTGCTCCGCGTCGCTGACCGAGAACCAGTACTTCACCAGCAGGACTCCGGAGCGCACCAGCATCCGCTCGAACTCCGGGCAGCTGCGGTAGAACTCCTCGATCTCCTCTGGCGTCGCGAACCCCATCACCCGCTCGACCCCCGCCCGGTTGTACCAGCTGCGATCGAACAGCACGATCTCGCCGGCGGCCGGCAGATGGGCCACGTAGCGCTGGAAGTACCACTGGGTGCGCTCGCGCTCGGTGGGCGCCGGCAGCGCGACCACCCGCGCGATCCGCGGGTTGAGGGCCAGCGTCAGGGTCTTGATCGCACCGCCCTTGCCCGCGGCGTCGCGACCCTCGAACAGCACGACCACCTTGAGACCGCGCGCATGGACCCATTCCTGGAGCTTCGCCAGCTCGACCTGGAGCTTCGCCAGCTCGGCCAGGTAGTCCTTGGCGGGCAGCCGCTTCGATCGCACGCCCGCCCGGTCGCCCCCGGCTCCGTCGCCGCCGTTCGCCCGCGCATCGGACCCGTCGACGGTATCGGCCCCGGATCGCTGCCTGGTGTGTCCCTTCGCCATCGGAGACCGCCTCCTGTCCGCATGATCCGGGTCGCCGGCACTGGCCCGATTATCCACCTCCATCATCGACCGCTAGACTGCGCAGAACATCCGGGGCGGGCGGCAGGGACGGCGACGCTGGCATCGAGCGACGTGGCAGGCGGGCGGCGGACGAGGTGGAGAGCATGACCGAGGCGTTGGCGAACCGGCGGGTCTTCCGCTCGAAGCTCGACACGATCCGACCGACCTACGGGTTCGAGGACGTGTCGCTGGCTCCGGGCACCGACACCGTCGATCCGGCCGACGTCGTGCTGGAGCAGGACTTCTGCGGCCTCCACCTGGACATTCCGGTCCTCGCCGCGGCCATGGATGCTGTCGCCGACGTCACGCTGTCGGGCGAGCTGGCCCGGCTGGGCGGGCTTTCGATCCTCAACCTCGAGGGCGTCCAGGCACGCTACGAGGATCCGGCCGGCGTCCTCGACCGGATCATCGACGCCCCCGACGACCGCGTCCAGGACGTCCTGGCCGAGGCCTACGCCGCACCCATCCGCGAGGAGCTGATCGCCCGCCGCATCGAGGAGCTCCACGCCGCGGGCTCGAAGGCCGCGGTGTCCGCAACCCCCGGCGTGGCGCGCCGCTTCGGGCCCTTCTGCGCCGAGCACGGCGCGGACCTGTTCCTCGTCCAGTCCCAGGTCTCGTCCGCCCGTCACCTGGCCACCGGCTACGACCCGCTCGAGCTCACCGACTTCACCCGCTTCATGCCCATCCCGGTCGCGGTCGGCAACACCACCAACGCCGAGGCCGCCTACCAGCTGATGGCCCAGGGCGCGGCCGCGGTGTTCGTGGGCGTCGGACCCGGTGCCGCGTGCACCACGCGCGAGGTGCTGGGCATCGGCATCCCCCAGGTCACCGCGATCGCGGACGTGTCGGCCGCGCGCGATCACTACCATGCCGAGACCGGGCGCTACGTGCCGGTCGTCGCCGACGGCGGCATGAAGCGGGGCGGCGACATCGCCAAGGCCATCGCGGCCGGTGCCGACGTGGTCATGCTCGGCTCGCCCCTGGCGCGCGCCGCCGAGGCGCCCGGCAAGGGCACCAACTGGGGCATGGCCGCCCCCTCGCCCGTGCTGCCGCGCGGCACCCGGATCAAGGTCGGCACAGTCGGCCCGCTGGAGCAGATCCTCAACGGGCCCTCGCACGTCACCGACGGCACCCAGAACCTGATGGGCGCGCTGCGCCAGTCGATGGCCGCGCTCGGCGCCCGCACGATCGCCGACATGCACGAGGTCGAGATCGTGTATGCCCCGGCGGTCGCCACCGAGGGCAAGTCCTGGCAACGCGGCCGAGGCTAGCGTCGCGTCCCAGGTGAGGTCACGCTCGGGGACGCCGCCGGCATTTCGCGATCACCGGCGGCCACGCTGTCTGCCTTGGCTCGTCAGTTCAGCACGGCCATAATGCCGGTCTATCCACGGCGCGATGGAGGGTCCCAGATGGCGGAACGCACCGAGCGCGAACAGATCGAGCGGTTCGTCGACCTTATGAACCAGCGAGCGTGGGACCGGCTCGGCGAGGTGCTGCATCCCGAATTTGTGGAGGATTGGCCTCAGTCCGGAGAGCGGATCCGGGGCATCGCGAACATGCGGGCAGTCCGAGAGCAGTACCCCGGCGGCGCGCTCGACATCGCCAAGCGGGACCTGGTCGGCGCGGAGGATACGTGGGTTCTCACGCCGGCATACAGCATGCTACGGATCACCGGCACGAGCGACCAATACACCCTCGTCATCCGAACCCGGTATCCGGACGGCTCCGACTGGTTCCTCGTAAGTGTCCTGGAGTTCAAGGGCGGGCTTGTCGCCCGCGCGACGACATATTTCGCGCCTGACTTTCCCGCGCCCGACTGGCGCGCTCCGTTCCGCGAGACGATCCCCTCGGCGTAAGCGTCCCCTGCCGCTCTGACGATCAGCTGTCAGGCATTCCCGTCAGGCCGTTAGCCGGCTGCGGATCCGGGTGACATTGGCGAACGCTCGGGGACGAGGGCGCGTTGCCCAACGCTTTGCCTGGGGACATCCGTGAGCGGTCCTCGGCTGAACTAGTGCCCCGGCGTGTGACCGTGGACGGCACCGAAGCGCCCGTCCTGACCGGGGGCGAACCAGAGTCCGCCTGCGCCCGTCCGGTACGCGGCCCCCTCCTGCAGCAGCGGCTGGCCGTCGGGGTCGTCGAGCTCGATGAGCACACCCTCCAGGTCCGGTGGCTGCCCCACCAGGTCGCCTACCAGCTCGTCCATCGTCCAGTCGACCGTCGCGTCGTTGGGCACCACGAACGTCACGCGCAGCGCGCTCTCGAGCGGGTGCAGGATCTGGAGGTCGGCCACCGCGAGACCATGGCGCAGGGCAACGTCGGCGACGTGCGTCGTGAGCGCCGCATCGCACGGCGAGTCGAACACCTGGCCCAGCCGCACGGCCCCGGCCCCGACGTCGCTGGCGGTCGGATCGCCACCCTCGCCTGGCCCGACCGCGGTCGCGCTCGAGATGAGGTCGTTCGCCATCGCCTGATCCGAGTGTGCAAGTTCGGCGACCGCCCCGATCGCGAGATCGGCCAGCCAAAGCTCCGGCACGCCGTCGTCGTTCCGGGTCAGCCTGATGGCCACCTCGAGCCCGGACGGCGTCGACGTGGTGGTGATCCCGGCAAGCTGCGGCTCGCCCGACAGACGCTTCATCACCTGCGCGGCGGCGTCGTTCGAGGTGAGCGGAGTCCGCGGCGTCGCCGGGCGACGCGCGCACGCGGTCGGGTCGCCCGTGTGGTCGTCGTTGGGCATCGGCAACGGCGGGGAGGGCGAGGACGATGGCGTCGGTGCGGTCGCGGTTGAGGAGGCGCCCGGGGCGGCGACACCCGGGGCGGCGACACCCGGCGTCATGTCGGTCGACGCGCACGCGGCCAGCATGGCGACGGCGAGCGCGAGGAACGCGTGTCTGCCCGTCATGTCAATCACCAGACGGGAAGCTTGCGAGCGAGGTTCCCGAACCGCCCACGTTGTGAACCTCCCCGGGGTTGCCGTCGCTCGGTCGGGACCATACCTGGGCGCCAGCAGCCCGACCACCCGGTGAGCGCCAAGTGACGCAGCCGCGCCGGCGCCGAGTCAGCCGCTTGACGTCCGCGCCAGGGTTGGTATCATGCGCGGCATGGTAGCTGGCGAGACACGAGACCCGTTGACGGAGCTCCGGCGAGGTGTCCTCGAGCATTGCGTGCTCGCCGTCATCCGCCAGAAGGAGAACTATGCCTACGAGATCGTGCGCGCCCTCTCGATTGCGGGGGGCCTCGTGACGAGCGAGGGAACGATCTACCCGCTCCTCTCCCGACTCCGGCGCGACGGCCTGGTTGAGACGACCTGGCGCGAGTCGGAGTCCGGACCGCCTCGCCGCTATTACCGGCTGACTGGCGAGGGCCGACGCGCGCTCGACGACTTTGTCCAGGATTGGACTCGGTTTCGCGATGCCGTGGATGCGGTGTTCGCCGCATGATCGATCGGAGGTTCTTCGGTGGACGCTGACGTCCTCGTTCGCGACTATCTCGGGCGGCTCGAGGCGGCGTCGGCGGTGCTCCCCGGCGATCGCCGCGATGAGCTGGCAGCCGAAGTTCGCGAGCACATCGACGGGGCGCTCGCGGAGTCCGGGCGCTCCGATGAGGTGACCGTGCGAAACATCCTCGATCGGCTCGGGTCGCCGGAGGAGATCGTCGCCGCCGAAGTGGGTCTGGTCGGGTTGCCCGGAGGGACACCCGTCGCGCCTGCGCCGACGAGGACCGAACCGAGATGGGGCGCCATCGAGGTCGCCGCCGTGGCGCTGCTGTGCCTTGCCTGGCCGGCGATGTTCCTTCCCTTTGGACAGATCCTGTGGCTGGGCCTCGGCGCCATCGGGTTGGCGCTCGTCTGGGCATCGGGCGTCTGGACCATCCGGCGGAAGTTGGTCACGACCGTCGGCGTGACCGCGCTGTACCTGCTGTTCCTCCTGTTGACGACCCCGGTGAGCGTGCAGTGCACCACCGGCAACCCACCGCAGCCGTGCCCGCCCGGCGGCCCGACGCCGGTCATCAGCGGCTCATGACCAGGGACCCCGGAGCTCCTGTTCCTTGCGACGCTGGGTTCGGCGGACGCTCCCGATTGGTGGCGACCCGCCTCAGCGGACGCTCCCGATTGGTGGCGACCCGCCTCAGCGGATCCCGGTGTCGTACGCCAGATCGATGTGCTCGACCTCGCTCGGTACGGCCAGGGTGACCGTCACCGGTGCCGGGAGCCCGACGAGGCCAGTGACCGGCTGGGCCGTGAGGAGCACCGTCCCCGTCTCCGACACGATCATCTGGTAGGAGCCATCCGCGCCGCTCGTGGCCCGACCGACCTCCTGACCGGCGGCATTGGTCGCAACGATGACCGCGCCGGCAACCGGCCGAGGCGCGCACCGCGGGTCGGGCGGGGACGGCTCGACCGGGCAGACAGGGCCCGCCGTGATGGTGCCCGTCACCCTGGGCGGTCCGCCGGCCGGCGTGACGACCGGCGAAGCGCTGGGCAGCGGTGAATCACCGGTCACCGGGCCGCAGGCAACGACGAGCGCGCAGGCCGCGAGCAGGACCAGCCTCGCCACGTTCATGTCGCTCGGACGCCGGGTACGGTGCTCAGGTTGCATGGCTCCATCGTGCCCTCCCGAATTTCCTGATCGGGTGGTCCATCCGGTTGAGACGCTCGACAATCCGTTGCTGCCAGGCACCGCCCGATCCTGACCGCCCACGTTCGCGAGGTCGCGTGAAAGGTCATCGCGGGACACTGCGTGCATGAACACCCGGAATCGCCGCGTCGGCGTTGCATTGGCGGCCGGGGTTGTCCTGGTTGCGCTCGCCATTCCGGTTCTGGCGGCTTCGCCGTCGCCCTCGAGCTCGCCCGGCAGGTCAGCCGCACCGGGGACGTCGGCCGAGCCCGGCGAATCGGCCGAGCCCGGTGAGTCGGCCGAGCCCGGTGAGTCGGCCGAGCCCGGTGAGTCGGCGAAGCCCGACAAGGCGGCGAAGCCCGACAAGATCCCGGAGACGACCGTCTCGCTCAAGGGCACCGTCAGGACCTCAGTCGATACCGCCGGTCGCTCGACCTACACGATGACCGTGGGCGGGACGACATGGATCATCTCGGCAGGACCACCGTGGTTCTGGGGCGACAAGAACCCGCTGGCCGCCTTCGTCGGGAAGTCGGTCACGGTCGCCGGGGAGACGAGCGCTGGCAGCAGCGAGATCGACGTCGAGACGATCGACGGCACGTCGCTGCGCGCGCCGGGCAAGCCCCCCTGGGCGGGTGGACCGTGGGTGGTCGGCCCCACGCATCCCGGCTGGAAGGACTGGATGGCCGGTGGCAAGCCCGGCCACGGCAACGAGAACGCGCCGGGTCAGGCCAAGAAGGCGACCCCGGCTCCCTGAGCGCAGCGGAGCCGCCGAGACCCTGACGCGGGGGGAGGCGTAAGCGCGTCGGGGCTCAGCGGGCGGTGCGCGCGTCCTCGCCGGGGATCCCGAGCGCGGCGAGCTCGGCCGCGAACCCCTCGAGGTCATCGACCCCCGCGTAGATCGCCGGGACCCCGAGCACGCCCCAGCGCACGCGCGCCCGGAAGTCGAGCCTGACCCCGCCTCGCGGACTGCCGCAGAACGACACGTCGGCGTGGCGCACGCTCCGCCGGATGCCGATGGCCGTGATCCAGCGCCACGGACCCTCGATCCGCCAGCCGCTCACATTGGCCGTCGGGACCGCGAAGGACCACCGGCCGAACCTGACCGTGATCGTCTCCGGGTCGACCTCGGCCCACGCGCGTTCGGGCGTGACGCCGAAGCACACGCGCAGGGCGAGGGCCGACCGCGAGCCGATCCGGATGGGGTAGCGGGCAGCCATCGGTGCGGAGCGTAGGCGATCCGGGCCACCTACGCCGGGTCCAGCCCGAGCGCGCGCAGCGTGGCCGCGCCACCGGGCAGCTGTCCCGCTTCGTGGAAGCGGCGGAGATGCTCAGCCGCCCGCGGCTCATTGGCCGTTGCGCGGGCCAGCGCCTCGCGCGCCTCGGCGAAGCGGCGTGCCGCCACGAGACCGACGGCGCTCCAGAGCAGGATCTGGTCGTCGTCGGGCGCCAGCGCCACCGATCGGGCGCGCGCCGCATCGGCCGCCTGCCCGTCGCCGGCGACGAACGCCTGCTCGGCCTCGTCGAGCGCGTTGTAGGCCCGGGCGAGGTTGAGCAGCCGGCCCAGCTCGTCCAGGGGCTCCCGGTGGTCCTCGACCCGCAGATCGAAGGTGCGCGCCCACGCCGGTGCGATCGCCCCATCGTCGCCGGGGCCCGGTGCCACCACCAGCGCCGCCGACTGCCGGCCCCGGACGTCCCCGCCCTCTCGCTCGGCGGCCCGCAGCGCGGCCAGCAGGCGAGCGGCGAGATCTCCGTCCGTGCCCCGGTAGGCGGCCAGCATCGCGGCCGGCACCGTCGCGCGCTCCATCATGTTGGCCTGGACCGTGACGCCCGGCGCCACCAGGTGCGAGGCGTGGCGCACGCAGCCGAGGCCCGTGTGGGCCGCGGCGCCCCCCGCCGCATCCACGACGCCGACCTGGCGCATCGCCGCCTGCGGGTCGTCGCGCAGCACCTCGGCGAGCACGGCCGCCGCTGACCCACCCAGGCGCAGCAGGCGCAGGCCGTGGTAGCCGTGGGCGACCTCGACGAACGACTGGGTCGCCACGGCGCCGACGCCCGGCTCGACCCAGGGCACGACGCTGCCCACGCTGAACCAGCGTGACTGGACGGCGACCCCGAGCTCGCCGGTGCCCGCGTCGCAAGCCACGATCGAGTACGTCATGCACCGACTCTACGCCGGTGTCACGGGACCGCAACCCGCCCGCCCGCTAGACTTCGGGCCATCGATCCGACACCGTGCCGGGAGGGCCCGTGGCCGAGACGGAGGAGCAGCAGGAGCCATCGTCGGAGGCCGCCGCGTCGCCGCCGGGCGTGCGCGTCGAATCGCCGGTCGCCGACCGCGGCAAGACGGTGCACGGGGCCGCCGCCAACGCCGGCCACCGGGTCCTCGCCCCCGATGATGCGGAGGTCGAGGCCTACCTCGAGGTCGCGCTCGACGCGCCGGCCCCCAGCCGCACGCCCACCGACCTGCCACCGGCCGCCGCGACGGTCCCCGAGCCGGGGGTGGTCGCCGTCCTGGACTTCGGCTCCCAGTTCAGCCAGCTGATCGCGCGCCGCGTGCGCGAGCTCAACGTCTACTCCGAGCTGCTGCCGCACGACACCCCGCTCGACGAGCTGGAGCGGCGCGGCGTTCGGGCGATCATCCTCTCGGGCGGCCCCAACTCGGTGTACGACGACGGTGCGCCAAGGGCGGACGCCTCGATCTGGAGCGGGCGGCTGCCGGTGCTCGGCATCTGCTACGGGGCCCAGCTGATGGCGCTCGAGCTGGGTGGCGACGTGCTCCCGGCCGCCCGGCGCGAGTACGGGCCGGCCACCGTCCAGGTCACCCGCAGCGATGGCCTGTTCGCCGGCATCGACCGTGATCAGCCGGTGTGGATGAGCCACGGCGACTCGATCACGCGGCTGCCCGAGGGCTTTGAGGCCACCGCCCAGACCGATTCCACGCCCTATGCCGGCCTGGCCGCTCCAGCGCGCCGGCTGTACGGGATCCAGTTCCACCCGGAGGTCGTGCACACGCCACGGGGCAAGGACGTGCTGCGCAACTTCGTGACCGGGATCGCCGGCATCGCGCCGGCGTGGACGCCCGCGAACTTCGTCGAGACCACGGTGGTGGAGATCCGGGACCGGGTGGACGCCCATGCCCACCGGACCGGGTCGGACGGCAAGGTCATCTGCGCGCTCTCGGGCGGCGTGGACTCCGCGGTCGCGGCGGCCCTCGTCCATCGCGCGGTGGGCGACCGGCTGACGTGCATCTACGTCGACCACGGGCTGATGCGCAAGAAGGAGTCCGAGCTGCTGCGGGCGACCTTCGAGGCCAACCTGGGGATGCGCCTCGTGATGGTCGATGCCCGCGAGCGCTTCCTGGCGCGGCTGGCCGGGGTCACCGACCCGGAGCAGAAGCGCCGGATCATCGGCGACGAGTTCATCCGCGTGTTCGAGGAGGAGGCGACGAAGCTCGGCCGGATCGACTTCCTGACCCAGGGCACGCTGTACCCCGACGTGATCGAATCGACCGCCCCCGAGACCAAGACGGCGCAGAAGATCAAGACCCACCACAACGTCGGCGGGCTGCCCGCCGACCTCCGGTTCCAGCTGATCGAGCCGCTCCGCTACCTGTTCAAGGACGAGGTCCGGCTGGTGGGTCTCGAGCTCGGGCTGCCCGACGCGATGGTCCATCGCCAGCCGTTCCCGGGTCCCGGCCTGGCGATCCGGATCATCGGCGAGGTCACCTCGGAGCGGCTGGACACCCTGCGCGACGCCGACTGGATCGTGATCGACGAGATCAAGGCGGCCGGCCTGTACCGGAGGGTGTGGCAGTCGTTCGCGATCCTGACCCCGGTGCGGTCGGTGGGCGTGATGGGTGACGGGCGGACCTACGCCAACGTGGTCGCGATCCGGGCGGTGACCTCGGAGGACGGCATGACGGCCGACTGGGCCAAGCTCCCGTACGACGTCCTGGGCAAGATCAGCAGCCGGATCGTCAACGAGGTGCCGGGTGTCAACCGCGTCGTGTACGACATCAGCAGCAAGCCACCCGCCACAATCGAATGGGAGTAGCGGCATAGCGCATTCGGGTGGTGTCGAACGGTCCGCGGAAGGTTAGAGTGCGCACATGTCCGAACTCGAGACCGGTCCGGCCGCCGCCCACTGCCCCTGGTGCTCAGCCGAGCTGCCCCCCGGGACGGCGGGCACCTGCCCCGCGTGCGGAGCGACGCTCACCAGCGCGGAAGGGCCCGAGCCCGACATCCGGGGCGTGACCACGCTGGACCCCGAGGCGATCCTGCGCGCGCGGTCCGAGTCGTCGCGGCCACGCAGCCGCCTGCTGTCGTTCATCACGGGCGACGCGAGCAATTCGGGGCTGGATCCGGCCACGGCCGCCTCCGTGGCGCCGCCCGCCGACGCGGTGCGCCGCGAGATGCTGCGACTCCAGATCGAGGCCGAGCGCGCCTCGCTCGAGGCGGAGTCGGTCGCCCTTCGGACCGACGTCATCGTCGAGCAGGGCATCGATCTTGCCAGCCTCGCTCGCGAGGGCCAGCCCGCGGCGGAGGGCGCACCGGCTGGGGCGTCGGAAGGGGCTCCCGACGCGGCGGCGATCCCGGAGGCCCCGCCGGCAGCCGGGGATCCGGGCCTCCCGGCGCAGCCGCCGGCTCCACTCGACCAGCCGCCGTCGCCACCGCGGCCCTGACCGTCCGACCGCGCCGCCGACGCGCCCGGCTCTGACGGCCGGCACCCCGGGGACCCCTCACCGCCCGGCCGGATCCGGGCCGCACCCGACGCCACGGCGCGGGCCGGTCGGGTCCGTGCCGCACCCGACGCCACGGCGCGGGCCGCTCGAGCCCGTGCGCACCCGGCGCCACGGCCCGCCCGGTATGCTCGAGCCCGTGCCTGAACGCCTTCCCCACCCCGGACCCTCGTACCTCCGCGAGCAGGAGGTGCGGATCGGCGATCGGCGGCTGGTGGCCGGGATGGCCAGGCCCGTGGACGGACCCGACGACTGGTGGCTGGCCGTGCTGTGGGTCGCCGACGCGGAGGGCGTGGTGAGCTTCCGCGAGGTGGCGCCACTCGCCGGACCGCCGCCCGACCCGCCGCTGCTTCGTCTCGGGCCGTCGCTCGCGGGCAGCCTGTCCGGGCTGATCCGCGAGGAGGACGGGCGCCTGGCGATTCGCCTGGCGCCGCTCGTGCCGCCCGAGGACGACGCCCGTCCGTGGCGTTGTCCGCTGGCCATCCGTGCCGCCTTCCGCTGGGAGCCGGCGCTCGCGGCGACGATGCGCCCGAACCAGCTCGCCGAGCAGGTGCTGGCGGGCTTCCGGCGGTCCGTGGAGGCGTTGCAGCGTCCCTGACGGGCCGGCCGAAGCTGCGGATCCGCCCGGTCGCGGTGCCGGTCCGTTCGGTCGCCGTGCCCCATCCACCTGGTCGCAGCGCCCCGTAGCCTGACTCCGACTAGACTCGGTCCCGATGGGTGACCTGTTCGACGAGTTCATGCGCGAGCTCGAGCGCCGCCGCGCCGAGGCAGACCAGGGCAGCCGGCGGCGGGCGGGGCCGGGCGACGAGGGTGACGACGCCCCGCGGGCCGACGCCGACGACGCCGGCGACGAGCCGTCAACCGGCGACGCGCCGTCAACCGGCGACGCGCCGTCAACCGGCGACGCGGGCGAGCACACGAGCGAGCGCGGCGATGACGGGCACGCGGACGGCGACGACGAACCCAGCACGGACAAGGTCGGGTCCGACGAGGAACCGGTGCCCTTCCGGCGCCCGCGACGCCGCTCCGGCGGCGGCTCGCGACGCCGGCCGCCCCCGCCTCGCCCGGTGGGGGGACCCGACGACGGCGCCGACCGCCCGTCGTTCGGCAGTCTCCTCCGGCGCGCCGGCCTGGCCATCGTCATCATCGTCGTGGTCCTGTTCCTGCTCCTTGCCGGTGCCGGCGTCGACCTGTGGACCGACGCGATCTGGTACAAGAGCGTGGGCTTCGACAGCGTGCTGTGGACGCGGATCGGGGCCCAGGCCGGCCTGTTCGTGGCCGGCCTGCTGATCGCGCTCGTACTGCTCATCGGCAACCTGATCCTGGCCGCCAGGCTGACGCCCCCCGTGGATCCGGAGCGCCCGGGCCGGCTGCGCTCGATGGCGGACCGGCTCGCGCAGGCACAGCGCCAGGCGGACTGGAACGCGCGGATGCGGGCCACGGGCGGCCCGTTCGGGCCCTTCGGCGGCTCGCGCCCGACCGGCCGTCAGGCGGGCGCCGACCTGACGTTCGGCAGCGAGGACATGCCGGACCTGGTCCCCATCGGCGGCTGGGTCATCGCCGGCTTCGCCGTGCTCCTCGCCCTCGGGATCGCGGGTGCGGTCTCCGGGGCCTGGACCACCATCCTGCTGTGGGTGAACCGCGTCCCGTACTCGCCCACCGGCGCCGTGGTGGATCCGGTCTTCGGCCGCGACATCAGCTTCTTCCTGTTCGAGCTGCCGTTCTTCCGGCTGGTCCAGGAGCTCGCCAACGGAATCCTGCTCGCCCTGCTGGTGGTGGTTGGGGCGCGCTATCTGCTCGCGGCCACGCGGGGCGGCGAGGTGTTCGTGACCCGGGTGCGGGTGCACCTGGCGATCCTCGCCGGCCTGTACCTCATGTCGGTCGCGATCGGCTACCAGCTCGACAAGTACGAGCTCGTGTACAGCCAGACGCCGGTGGTGACGGGCGTCGCCTTCACCGACGCGCATGCGCGCTTCTTCGCCTACGACATCCTCACCTTCCTGTCGGGGCTGGCCGCGGCCCTCCTGGTCGCCGGGGCGTTCACCCGCTGGATGTGGCCGCTGGGATTGATCGTCGGCGTCTGGTTCCTCGCCTCGATCGTGCTCGGTCGCCTGTACCCCGAGGCGATCCAGCGGTTCACCGTCGACCCCAACACCTACGCGCAGGAGCAGCCGTACATCGCCAACAACATCGCCATGACCCGGCTCGCGTTCGGGCTCGACCAGTGGCAGCCGAAGCCGTACGACGGGGAGGCGCCGCTGACGGCGGCGGCCGTGGCGAACGAGGCGGACACGTTCACCAACGCCCGGCTGTGGGACTATCGCCCGCTCCAGACCACGCTCGACCAGCTCCAGACCGTCCGCCAGTACTACGACTTCTCGGACGTCGATACCGACCGCTACGTGGTCGACGGCACCCTTCGCCAGGTGATGCTCTCGGCCCGCGAGCTGGCCATCGACAAGAACCCGGACGCGTCGAGCTGGGTCAACGAGCGGATCATCTACACCCACGGCATCGGCGTCACGATGGTGCCGGTCAACGAGGTCACCGGGGAGGGGCAGCCCGAGCTGTGGATCCGGGACCTGCCGCCCGTCTCGACCCAGGGTGTCCCGACCGTCAGCCAGCCCCGGATCTACTTCGGCGAGAGCGACGACCACTACGTCGTCGTCCGGGCGCGCCAGGCCGAGTTCGACTACCCCCGGGCCGCGGATGCGGGCGGTGACGCGACGACGGCGTGGACCGGTGGCACCGGCATCCCGCTCGACTCGACGCTGTCACGGCTGCTGTTCGCGCTCCGGTTCCGCGACCTCGACCTGCTCATCACCGACCAGATCACGTCCGACAGCCAGCTCCTGTTCCATCGCACCCTGTCGGACCGGCTCGGGATGATCGCGCCGTTCCTGCAGTTCGACAAGGATCCCTACGTGGTGGTGAACGACCAGGGGCACCTGGTCTACGTGCAGGACGCCTACACGGTGAGCGACCGCTTCCCGCACGCTTCGACGTTCGACACCAGCGATCTCGGCGCCGATTCCGGGCTCCAGGGCGCGTCCATCAACTACATCCGCAACAGCGTCAAGATCACGATCGACGCCTACGACGGCACCATGCACTTCTACGTCGCGGACAAGTCAGACCCGCTGATCCGCGCGTGGCAGGGGGTGTTCCCCGCGTTGTTCGAGCCGATCGACAACATGCCGGCCGACCTGCAGGCCCACCTGCGCGTCCCGGAGGAGCTGTTCAACGTCCAGACGCGGATGTACGGCCAGTTCCACGTGACGGACACGCTGACCTTCTTCAACAACACCGATCGCTGGACGGTGCCGGCGCCCCAGACCAACACCCAGGTGCTGCCGTCCGAGGCGTACTACGTCGTGATGCGGATGCCGGGCGAATCGAAGGCGGAGTTCCTGCTGCTCCAGCCGATGATCGCGCGCAGCCGGCCGAACATGATCGCCTGGGTGGCCGCCCGCAACGACCAGCCCAACTACGGCACCGTGCGCGTGTACCAGTTCCCGTCCAAGACCACGATCTTCGGCCCGGCCCAGATCGAGTCGCGCATCGACGCCGATCCGACGATCAGCGCCCAGATCACGCTCTGGAACCAGAGCGGCAGCAACGTGGTGCGCGGCAACCTGATCGTCGTCCCGGTGGGCGACTCGCTCCTGTACCTGCAGCCGGTGTACCTCCAGAGCAGCTCCTCCGCGTTCCCGGAGTTCCAGCGCATCATCGTGGCCAGCCCGACCACGATCGCCTGGTCGCGAACGCTCGCCGACGCGCTCCAGCAGCTGCTCGCAGGCCAGGGTGTCACGCCGACGCCGACGCCCTCACCCGGTGGGTCGCCCGGCCCGACGGCGACGCCTGGTCCGACGGCCACGCCGCCACCGACGCTGCCGCCCGGAGCCGGGCTGCCGACGGACGTGGCCGGCCTGGTCGACTACGCCAACACGCACTTCGAGCTCGCCCAGGAAGCGCTGCGCAACGGCGATTTCGCGACCTATGGCTCGGAGATGGACCTCGTCCAGGCGGCGCTGCAGGCGCTGAGCCAGCTCACCGGAGCCCCGGGCGCCACCGTCCAGCCGTGACGGACACGCCGTCCGCGGTGGGTACGGGGGCGGGGTCGGTCGCATTCGATCCAGGCGTGCCGTCATTGCCGTCGTCGACATCGTCCCCGCGCCTGCCCTGGCGCACCGCGATCGGCGGCGCGTTCGCCGTCACGCTGCTGCGGCCGGCGTCGTGGGCGGTCGGGCTGGCCGGGTTCCTCGCGGGGGGCGGGGTGCTCGTGGTGGGCCTGCCGATCGCGGTCCTGCCGACCCCGAGCGGGCTCCAGAACGCGCTCGGCGGCCCGGTCAGCACCCTCGTGGTCGGCACGCCGTCGAACACCCTGATCGCCCTGATCGTGCTGCTCGCGGCCGGGGCGGTCGTCGCCCTGGCCGGGGGGACGTTCGTCGGCGCCTGGGCCGAGCGGGCGGGGATCGCGCTCACGCTCGGCGCGGCCGAGGAGGAGCGGCTGCTCGTGGCCCCTGACCTCCGCGGCGCGCCGGGCGCGGGTCGCACGGCGTGCGTCCGCCTGCTCTCGCTGGTGCCCGTGGCGGTCGCCGTCGGGCTGGCCTGGCAACCGGTCTACGACGCCACGTACCAGGAGCTGATCCTGCCCCGGGACCTGGGCACCCCGCTGCCGATCCGCGTGATCGGCGGCGTGCCCGGCCCGCTGGCGGCGATCCTGCTCACCTGGCTCGTATCCGATTCGGCGGCGGCCCTGGGCGTCCGGCGCCTGGTGCTCGGGCGACACGCGGTGCTCGCGGCCTGCGGGCTGGGCTGGCTCGACCTCGTCCGGCATCCGCTCCGATCCACCGGGACCGCGGTCGTCGGCCTGTTCGTCCTGGTCACGCTGCTCGGCCCCGCGATGCTGGCCGCGTCCGCCGGCTGGGCGAGGGTCCGCGAGGTTCTGCTGGGGGACCGCGACGGGTTGACGGTGCTGCTCGCCGTCGCCATCTGGATCGCGATCTGGCTCGGCGCGCTGGTCCTCGCCGGCCTGGCGTCCGCCGTGCGCGTCGCCGCCTGGACCCTGATCGCCGATCGGCCGACCTGACCCGGCGGTGCGATGCCGCGCACGCCGACCGCGTCACGGGCCATCGCGCCGGCCCGTCCGGGTGCCGACCGGGTGATCTGCCGACCGGGTGATCTGCCCAAGCCGGGTGATCGGGGTCGCCCCTGCTACACTGCCGGTCGCCGCGTGCCCTCGGGCGCGCAACGCCCCGCTGGGAGGCCGCAGGCCAGCGCATGGACCAGATCCTGCAAGTGATCAACGACACGATCGGTGGGTTCTTCGGGAACCCGATCGTGCAGGTGTCGATCCAGTTCTTCGCCCTCTACTACCTCATCCTGTGGTTCGCGGCGGCCTACTGGGCGTTCCGGGACATGCAGCTGCGCAGCGACAACCCGGTGCTGCCGTACCTCGCGGCCACGCTGATCGTCCTGTTCAACGTCCTGTTCCCGTTCGGCGTCGTCGTATACCGGATCATCCGGCCGCAGGAGAAGATCGGCGAGGTCTACGAGCGCAACCTGGCCGAGGAGGCGCTGCTGGCCGAGGTCGAGGCGATCAAGACCTGCCCCTCGTGCAACCGCCGGATCAACGACGAGTGGATCATCTGCCCGACCTGCCGTACCCGGCTCAATCGCGTGTGCGCGAACTGCGGGCGCCTGGTGGGGCTGGACTGGTCGCTGTGCGCCTGGTGCGGCCGGGATTTCGAGCGGACCGACCTCGCCGCGCTCGAGCCGATCGCGCCCAGCAGCCCGCAGCGGCTGGAGCCGCCGGTGGCTGCGCCCGCCCTGCGAACCGCTGACCGGGCGACCACCCTGCGCCAGTCGAGCCGGGCCACCGCGCCCCGGCGCGGCGCCTCGGGGCAGACCTCGGAGCCTTGACGGAGCCGACCGGCACCGGCGGGTCGTCCGAGGCGCCTGACTCCGCGCCGCCGGCACTGCCGGGCCCGCCGGGGATCGCCACCTTCAGCCTCGAGGGCCGGGCCGCCCCCGCCCTGTACCTGGTGGGCTGGCTCGGAACGGTCGTGGGGCTCGGCATCGTGACCATCTCGCTTCTCGCGTCCGGCGCCCCCGCCGCGGGCTGGCTGTTCCTCATCGGTCTCGCCGTGCTCGGGCTGGGTGCCGTGGCCGCGGGTGGATCGCAGGCGGTCGAGCGGGGACGCCGGAGGGACCTCGCCTATCGGGGCCCGTCGCCGGTGCTGGCGTTCATCACCGTGTTCGTGGTCACGCTCGTCGTGTTCGTGATCATCCTCGCCCCCCTGACGGCCCTGGGCCTCGATGCGCTGTCGCCGGCCGCCACGACGCTCTCGCTGCTCATCACGGCGGCCGTGTACGTGGGCGTCGTGCAGCTGCTGGTGGTGGGTCCCGGCGCGCTGACCTGGTCGGAGATGGGGCTGCGCGTACCGGTGCCGCGGGCCGCCTCGGATCTGCTGATCGGCGCCGTCCTGGCGCTGCCGGTCCTGGTGGTCACGCTGATCCTCGGCGCGGTGCTGGGCCGCTTCCTCGAGCCGGCACCCAGCCCGCTGCCGGACTCCGGCGACGCCCTCGGCCTCCTCGCCAACCTGCTCTCGGCGGCCGTGATCGCGCCGATCAGCGAGGAGCTGTTCTTCCGCGGGTTCGCGACCAGCGCCTGGGCGCGCACCCTGGGTGCCCGCGCGGCGATCATCCGCGGCGCGGTGTTCTTCGCCCTCGCCCATGTCGTCGCGCAGCTCGACCCGAGCTTCGCGACCGGCGCCCAGCGCGCCCTGTTCTCGTTCGTGGCGCTGCTGCCGGTGGGCGCGACGCTGGGCTGGCTGTTCCTCGCCCGCCGGTCGTTGTACGCGTCGATCGGCCTCCATGCCGCGTTCAACGCCATCCAGGTCATCGCGCTGTTCGCCGCTGCGGCGGCGGCATCGAGCGGGTAGCGACATCGAGCCGGCAGCGACATCGACATCGGGCCTTGGCTCGCGCGGGTGCGCCAGGCAAGGCTCACGCGGGTGCGCCAGGCAAGGCTCGCCCGGGGTGCGCCAGGCAAGGCTCGCGCGGGTGCGCCAGGCAAGGCTCGCCCGGGTGCGCCAGGGATGCGGGCCGACCAGGGGCCCGGCCGAGGCCGGCGCCGGGTGGTGATCCGCGGCAAAGTCGGCGATGAGCCCGTGGTAAGGGCCGAACCCTAGGCTGTGCCGCGTTCCCGGGTCCGGATGGCGGGGGAAATCGGCGGGCTTCCGTCGTCCGGACCCCGGGGACGCCCACCCGGCACCCACCGGCGCAGGCCCATCGCCCACCCGAGCCCGACCGCCCGCACGAGGACGCCTGGTCATGGAGCTGGAGGTCGGCGACCCTGTCCCGCGCGAGTCACGGATCGACGGAGCGCCTGCCCATCGGCGGGCGAGCCGGTCCGTGCGCGATCTGCCCGCCGCCGAGCGCCCGCGCGAGCGGCTCGCCATGCGCGGGCCCGGCGGGCTCTCGGCGGCGGAGCTCATCGCGATCGTGCTCGGGACGGGCGCCGGGGGGCGCAGCTCGATCGAGCTCGCGGAGGAGGCCCTGGCGCGGCATGCGAGCATCGGCGCGCTCGCCCGCGCCAGCGACGCCGAGCTCGCGTCGATCCCGGGCATCGGCGTCGCCAAGGCCGCCCGCCTGGCCGCCGCGTTCGAGCTCGGTCGCCGATCGGTCGCCGACTGGCCTGCCGGGCGCTGGACGATCCGGTCGCCGGGCGACGTCGCGCAGCGCCTGCAGCACGAGATGGGCCGCCTCGAGCGCGAGGAGCTGCGGGTGCTGAGCCTGAACGCGAAGAACGTGGTCCAGCGGGTGTCCACGATCTACGTCGGCAACGTGTCGTCGTCGCTGGTCCGGGTGGGCGAGCTGTTCCGAGACGCCGTCAGGCTGGACGCCTCGGGCGTGATCCTGGCCCACAACCACCCGTCCGGCGACCCGACCCCGAGCCCCGACGATCTCCACCTCACCGCAGAGGCGATCGCGGCCGGCCGCCTGCTGGACGTGGACGTCCTGGACCACGTCGTGATCGGGCACGACGCGTGGATCTCGCTCCGAGACCGGGGTGTGAGCTTCGACCGGGCGGGTCCCGCCAGGGCCGCGTAGCGTCCGGGGCCTCGGAGCCGGGAGCGAAACCCGGCGCGGCCCGCGCGGTGACGGCGGGGAGCCAGGCGGCCATCATGGAGCGTGTCGTCGGCCACGGCCCGGAGGAAGGCGGATGGCTCTGCTGCTCGATCGGCATGACTCGGTGCTCATCGTCATCGACGCCCAGCCCGGGTTCTACCGGGCGCCTGCCGCCGGTGACGCCGCCGGTGTCGAGGCTGTCGTCGCGCGGATCGCGTGGCTGACCGGGGTCGCAGGTGCCCTGGGCATCCCGGTCGTCATCACCGAGGAGGACCCGTCACGCAACGGGCCGACCGCGGGCCAGGTGCTCGAGCGTGTACCGGCCGGGTCACCGCGCGCCTTCCTCAAGCCGGCGTTCGGCCTGGCGGCGGTTCCGGAGATCGTCGAGGCCATCGAGGCGACAGGCCGTCGGACGGCCGTGCTGGCGGGCTTCGAGACCGACGTGTGCGTCAGCCAGTCGGCCCTGGGGCTGCTCGATCGCGGGTTCCGGGTCGCGGTCGTCGTCGACGCGACGGGCGCGCCGGGAGAGATGCACGCGTCCGGTCTCGGCCGCATCCGGGACGCCGGGGCGACCCTCATCCACGCCAAGGGGCTGTACTACGAATGGGTCCGCACCCTCGAGGCGGCGCGCGCGTTCGAGGCCGCCCACCCGGAGCTCGCCGAGCCGCCGGGCTTCGCGCTGTAGGCAGGCGGTGGCACGGCCCGGCCGATACTGGGCACGCAACCACAGGAGGTCCGGGGAGCGTGATGAGCGAAACCGCCGACGTGATCGTCATCGGGGCAGGCGTCCAGGGCGCGAGCCTCGCGTTCCATCTCGCGGGCCGCGGGGCACGGGTGATCGTCATCGAGCGATCGTCGGTGGCCGCCGGTGCCACCGGCCGGTCCAGCGGGCTCGTGCGGATGCACTACGACCTGCTCGCCGAGACCCGGCTCGCATGGGCGTCGTTCCCGTGGTTCACGGAGTGGGCCGAGCGGGTCGGCGGCGACTGCGGGTTCACGCGTACCGGCTTCCTGTGGATCGAGCCGCCCGACGGCGAGGACCGGCTGCACAGGAACGTGGCCGCGCACCGCGAGCTGGGGATCGAGACCTCGGTCGTCGGCGCGGACGAGATCCGGCGGATCGCGCCGGCGCTGGCCGTCGGCGACGCCGAGCTCGCGGCCTACGAGCCGCAGTCGGGGTATGCGGATCCCTCGGGAACGGCGGCCGGCTTCATGCGCGCCGCCCGGGGCCGCGGAGCGAGGCTCGTGACCGGCGCGGCGGTGACGGCGATCCCGGTCGACGGCGGCCGGGTGACGGGTGTCGAGACGGCGGCGGGATCGTTCTCGGCGCCGGTCGTGGTCGATGTCGCGGGCGGCTGGGCGGCGCGCGTCGCTGCCCTCACCGGGCTCGAGATCCCGGTCACCGTGTGGCGCCACGACACGGGCTATCTCGGCATCCCGGCGTCGGTGCCGCGCCCGATCCCGGTCGTCATCGACAATGCCCGCGAGATGTACCTGCGGCCCGAGGGGAGCGAGCTCGTGCTGATCGGGCTGGAGGACGAGAACGAGCTCGACGGCTCGCCCGACCGCGACACGGCGGATGCGAAGCCCGGCTTCGCCGACGTGGCCGCGGACCGCATCGTCGGCCGCGTGCCGGGCCTGATCGACGGCACCTTCCGCTCCGCCCACAGCGGCCAGGACGGCCTGACCCCCGACCAGCGCCCGATCCTCGGCCCCGCCGGGCCCGAGGGCTTCTTCCTCGACTGCGGTCACAGCGGAACGGGGTTCAAGACGGCCCCCGCGGTCGGCCTCGCGATGGCCGAGCTGATCCTTGACGGCACGGCGACGTCGGTCGACATCAGCCCGTTCACGTTCGAGCGGTTCGCGGCAGGACGCCTCCTGCGCGGTGAGCACGGAGGCTCGCCCATCTGGCGCTAGGCGTCGGGCGCCGGTTCGACGCCGACGCGCGTCGTCCGATCCGCGGGCATCCGTCGCCGTGGCCGTCGTGTGGCATCCGGGCGCGGTCGGAGAGTCGTCGCCGCGCCCCGGTATACTGCTCGGGCTCGCGGGCCGGACGCGCTCGCGCGCCACCCCGAGACCAACCCGCGGCGCCCCGACCGCCCGCGTTCGCGCCGCACGCCGGCGCCCGCCACGGCCCGCCACAGCAAGGAACCGCCCGTCAGCATGCTCGACCGTCTCCTCGGCCTCTTCTCCCGTGACATCGGGATCGATCTCGGCACGGCCAACACCCTGGTCCATGTCCGCGATCGAGGGATCGTGATCTCCGAGCCCTCCGTGGTCGCGATCGACGCCAAGACCAAGCGCGTGCTTGCCATCGGCGCCGAGGCCAAGCGCATGGTCGGCCGCACCCCGGCGTCCATCATTGCCGTGCGGCCGCTCCGTGACGGCGTCATCAGCGACTTCGACGTCACCGAGCAGATGATCAAGTACTTCGTGAACAAGGTCCACGACCGCGTCGGGCTCATCCCCCGGCCCCGGATGCTCCTCGGCATCCCTTCGGGCGTCACCGAGGTCGAGAAGCGCGCGGTCAAGGACGCTGCGCTCAACGCCGGCGCGCGCTGGGCGCGGCTGATCGAGGAGCCGATGGCCGCGGCGATCGGGGCCGGGCTGCCGGTGTCCGAGCCGTCGGGCTCGCTCATCGTCGACATCGGCGGCGGCACCACCGAGGTCGCGGTCCTGTCACTGGGCGGGATCGTCGTCAGCCGCTCGATCCGGATCGGCGGGGACGAGATGGACCAGGACATCGTCGCATTCGCGCGGCGCGAGTACAACCTGTTCCTGGGCGAGCGGACGTCCGAGGACATCAAGATCGCGATCGGCTCCGCCTACCCGGGCGAATGGGACTCGCAGCGGGTCACCCTGCGGGGCCGGGACCTGCTCACCGGGCTGCCGCGCTCCGTGGAGGTTGGCGCCGACCAGATCCGCGAGGCGATCGAGACCTCGGTCGCGCAGATCGTGGACACGATCAAGGACACCATCGAGGAGACGCCGCCCGAGCTGGTGGCGGACATCATGGACCAGGGGATCGTGCTCGCCGGCGGCGGGGCGCTCCTGGTCGGCCTCGACCGGCGGGTCGCCGAGGCCACCCAGATGCCGGTCCACGTGGCCGACGATCCGCTGACCTGCGTCGCGCGCGGGACGGGTGTGGTGCTCCAGGAGCTCGCCAGCCCGCAGATGGAGCGCGTCCTGGTCGCCGAGACGTACAGCCGACCCCCACGCTGATCGCGAACCGCGGATCCCGGGCACTCGGGACCGCCGCCGGAGCCGTGTCATGACCACGCTGCTCGCCAACCGTCAGGCCCGTCGCCGGGCCATCACCTTCGCCATCCTCATGGCCGTGACGCTGCTGCTGATGGCGTTCTCGGCCAACCCGTACGTCCGCGAGCTCCAGCTGGGTGTCTCGTTCGCGCTCCGGCCGCTGCAGGGCGCCCTGGCGTCGACGGCCGACAGCGTCGCGAACGTGGTGGGGGCCATCACCGAGATCGATACGCTGCGGATCGACAATGCGGCGCTGCGCGATGAGAACGATCGTCTGACCAACGAGAACGCGCGGCTGCAGGAGGTCAAGCGCGAGAACGACCAGCTGACGGCGCTGATGCAGCTCCAGAGCGGGTTCGACCACGCCACCGTGGCTGCCCGGGTCATCGGCCGCGAGCCGGCCGAGAACCGGCGACTGGTCACCCTCGACAAGGGCACCGACGACGGGATCGAGGACGGGGACGTGGTGATCGTCCAGGGCGGCGCCGTCGCCGGCCGGGTGACCGACGTGGGCCCCAACTTCGCGAAGGTCACGCTGATCAGCGACAGCTCCTCGACGATGGTCGGGCAGCTCCAGGCATCCGGGGCGACCGGCGACATCGTGGGCGAGACCGGAGACGTCCTGATCATGCGCAACATCGACGCGGCCGTGCAGATCGGGCAGGACGAGGAGGTCTTCACGGCCGGCATCGAGCTCACCGGGGGCATCCGGTCGCCGTACCCCAAGGGCCTGTTCGTGGGCAGCGTGGTCGACGTCAGCGCCGCCACCAACGACGTCGTCCAGACCGCCTTCATCGCGCCGGCCGCCAACCTCGACTCGTTCGAGCTGGCGCTGGTGATCACCGACTACCAGGGCGGCCTGCCGCCCGCGGACCAGCTGCCGGTCCCGTGCGGGACCAGCGGCCCGGTCCCCGGCGGCGAGGTCCCGTGCTACACGCCCGCCCCGTAGCTGTAGTCGTCGCCCCGCAGTCGTAGCCCCGCAGTCGTAGCGAGCCGCACCCCCCGCCCCGAGCCGCACCCCCCGCCCCGAGCCGCACCCCCCGCCCCGAGCCGCACCCCCCGCCACTCGCTGAGCGACCGACTGGTGGCGTGCGATGCCGATCTGCTCGCGGGGCGAGTGGAACGTGACGTGATTGGACGCCTGGGTGCCATGGGTCACTCTCGGGGCGAGCAAATTCCGGTCCCGTGCCATGGGTCACTCTCGGGGCGAGCCGTAGGAGGCTATTGGTCCTGCATTCCTGACTGGCTGACAACGACCGGGCGCGCCCGCCACCACGGAACAGCATGGGTCACCGCCACAGAGACGGGATCAGAGCAGGACGACACCACCAGCAGGGGGACACCGGCCGGCCCGGAGCGCTCGTAGGATCGCCGCGCCGTCGAGCGGGAGCAGATCGCGCAGCAATTCGCGATGCTCGGCCATGACCTGTCGATTGTGGTCGCTGCGCGTCGCGGCGACCAGGATGATGGCCGCGCGCGGATCGTCGCGCTGTTTGAGCCGGAGCCGGCGCTCCATGGCCTGGGCGTCGCCGAACCGCGTCTCCCCTTCGACGAAGCACGGCCGCTCATCACCCTCGATCACGCCGTCCCACGCCCGCAGGTCGCCAGCGATCGGCAGCGGCACCTCGCGACGCAGGCGCAGCGGTGCGCCGAGGCAGCGCTCGAGCCGCCTGAGCAGGGCGATCTGCGCGGCATCCCTGACCGGGGCTCCGACTGGGTAGAACCGCGCCGACAGCTCGAGACCGACCGCCCGGCCGCCTCTTGCCAGCTGCTCGAGGTCCGGCCGGCTGATCTCACCCCGCTCGAGTCGCCCCAGCTGCGCGGCCGACATCCCTGCCACGCGCGCGACAACCGCCTGGCTCAGGCCCGCCGCCATGCGGGTCTCGCGAAGCTCCGTGCCCAGCACCCGGCCCAGCCGGCGCGCAGCCTCTGCTCCCTCCACGCCACGTCTACGGACACTCGCCATGCGCGGAGCATGCAGCCCGACGCTTCACCGCGCCTTATCGTCGAGCGTCGACCGGAGACTCCACGTCTCCAGGCGTGCCAACGCCCCGCTCGCCCAGGGTCCCAGGCTTCGCTCGCCCAGGGGGCGGCTCGTGGCATCGAAGTCCCTTTCCCTCGCCCGGCGAACAGCCTGTGGCGAGGGACGTGCGCGCCATGCCATGGCCGGCTCTCACGGCGAGTGGATCGGACCCCCATGGCACGACTCGCTCGCCTGGCGAGGGACCCGGATGGCGGCATCGGCCGCCGGCTCGCGCCGGGCGCCTGGGACGCCGACTCGCGCCGGGCGCCTGGGACGCCGGCTCGCGCCGGGCGCTGAGACCGCCGGCGGACGCTGGGCGCCTGCTCGCGCCGGGCGCCTGGGACGCCGGCTCGCGCCGGGCGCTGAGACCGCCGGCGGACGCTGGGCGCCTGCTCGCGCCGGGCGCCTGGGACGCCGATTCGCGCCGGGCGCTGGGACCGCCGACGCCCGGGGCGCTGGAACCGCCGGCGGGCGCTGGAACCGCCGGCGGGCGCCTGGGACCGTCGGCGGTTCGGAGCGCGTCGCGACGTCGGGCGGGCAGGCGAGCCGCGCGCCCGACGGGCCAGGGGTTGAGCGAATCCGACCTGCCGCGGCTCCGCCCCTGCTACGCTCATCGTCGATGAAGGGCCTCGTCCTCGCCGGCGGCACCGCGAGCCGGCTGTTCCCCCTCACCATCGTCACCAACAAGCACCTGCTGCCGATCTACGACCGGCCGATGATCTACTACCCGCTCGACACCCTCGCGGGCATGGGGATCCGCGAGGTGATGGTGATCGTCGGCGGCAAGAGCGTCGGGGACATCGTGGAGCTGCTGGGCGACGGCCGGCACTTCGGTCTCGATCTCACCTACCGCTACCAGCGCGGGGCGCTGGGGATCGCCCACGCCATCGGGCTCGCGCGGGACTTCATCGCGGACCAGTCGTTCTGCGTCGTGCTGGGTGACAACGTGCTGCGGGGCGAGCCGCTCGCAGCCACCGCGCAGGCGTTCGACCAGGGTGCCTGGGGGGCCGGCACGCTGCTGTACCGCGTGACCGACCCACACCGGTTCGGGGTGGCCGAGCTCGACGCGGGCGGCAACGTGATCGGGTTCGAGGAGAAGCCCGAGCATCCGAAGAGCGACCTGATCCCGATCGGCGTCTACTTCCTCCGGCCCGACGTGTTCGACGTGATCGAGGCGCTCGCGCCGTCCGGTCGCGGTGAGTTCGAGATCACCGACGTCCTCAACCACTACATCCCGGCCAGCGGGCTGTTCACCCGGGTCTACGAGGGTCACTGGGCCGACGCCGGCACGGTGACATCGCTGCTCCGGGCCGCCGAGCTCGCGAGCGACGATGCCGAGGCGGGCCGGCTGGCCGCCCCGCCGCCGCACCCCAGCGACGCCGCGTGACCGACCGCCTCGGCGCGCGCCCGCACCTGCTCGTCACCGGTGGCGCCGGGTTCATCGGCAGCGAGCTGGTCCGCCGGATCCTCGGCCGTGGCGACGGCACCCGGATCACCGTCCTGGACAAGCTCACCTACGCGGGCAACCGCGCGAACCTCGCAGCCGTGGAGTCCGACCCCGAGCAGCGCGCGCGGTTCACCTTCGTCCACGGCGACATCGCCGACCCGGAGATCGTCGGCGCCCTGGTCGCCGAAGCGGATGCGGTCGTCAACGTCGCGGCCGAGAGCCACGTCGACCGCTCGATCCTCGACCCGGAGGCGTTCCTGCGGACCGGGGTGATCGGGGTCCACGTGCTGCTCGAGGCGGCCTGCCGCGAGGCGGAACGCACAAGGACCGGCGACCGCCCCGCCCCGCCGCGCTTCCTCCAGGTGAGCACCGACGAGGTCTATGGCGATATCCCGGAAGGGCGCAGCGTCGAGACGGACGCGCTCGCGCCACGCAGTCCCTACGCCGCGGCCAAGGCCGCCGGCGAGCTCCTCGCCCGCGCCTATCGCGCGACCTTCGGGCTGGACGTGGTGATCACCCGAGGCTCCAACACCTACGGCCCGTACCAGCACCCGGAGAAGCTGATCCCGCTGTTCACCACGAATGCGCTCGCAGGCGAGCCGCTGCCGATGTACGGCGACGGGATGCAGGTGCGCGACTGGCTCCACGTGTCCGACCACGCCGCGGGCATCGAGTTCGTGCTCCACCACGGCGAGCCCGGGGAGGCCTACAACGTCGCGGGTGGCAGCGAGCTGCCCAACCGCGACGTGATCCGGCGGCTGCTCGAGGCGGCCGGCCGGGACTGGTCGCTGGTCCGGTCGGTCCCCGATCGACCCGGTCACGATCGCCGCTACGCCATGGACGGGTCGAAGCTGGCCGCGCTGGGCTGGCGTCCGCGGGTGCCGTTCGGCACGGGCCTGCCCGAGACGGTCGCCTGGTACCGCGATCATCCGGCCTGGGTGGCCGGCGCGAGGAGCGGCGACTGGGATGCCTACTACGCACGCCAGTACGAGGCCCGTCTGGCCCACGGGCTGGCCGTGGCCGAGGGCGCGCCCGGCGACGCGCCCGGCAACGCGCCCGGCAACGCGCCCGGCGGCCCGTCCGGTGTCCTGAACGAGGCGAGCGCGTCCGGCAACGCGCCCGGCGGTGCGCCCGGCGGTGCGCCCGGCGACGCTCCCGATGTCCTGAACGAGGCGAGCGCGCCCGGCGACGCGCCCGATGTCCTGAACGAGGCGAGCGCGCCCGGCGACCCGGCGGGCTGACCGGTGCGGGTCGCGGTCACCGGGGCGGGTGGACGGCTGGGCCGGGCGCTCCTGGCCGCGCTCGAGGAAGCGCCGTTCACGGGGCCGATGGGGCCGGTCGGCTGGTCGCGGCCCGAGCTCGACCTCGACACGCTGACGGAGGACTCGGTCGCCGCGCTCATCGACCGCGACCGGCCGGAGCTCGTGATCCACGCCGCGGCCTGGACCGACGTCGACGGCTGCGCCCGGGATCCCGGGCTCGCGATGCGGCGCAATGCGACGGCGACCGGGTTGATCGCACTGGCCTGTGCCGCGCGCGCCACCGGGCTCGCCATCGTCTCGACGAACGAGGTCTTCGACGGCCGGCGCACGGACGGGCAGGGGTACGCACCCGGGGACCCGGTCAACCCGATCAATGCCTACGGCGAGAGCAAGCTGGCGGCTGAGCGGCTGGCCACCGACGCGATGGGCACCGGCACCCTGGCCCTGGGGATCGTGCGGACCGCCTGGCTCCACGGCCCGCCGGGCAACGACTTTCCGGCCAGGATCGCGGCTGCTGCCCTGCGAATGCAGGCCGCCGGCCAGCCGCTGCGGGTCGTGGGCGACGAGATCGGCTGCCCCACCTATGCGCCCGACCTCGCCGAGGCGATCGTCGAGCTCGTCGCCGAGGATGCCCTGGTGCCGGATGCGGGCGACGCCGTCGCGGTCCACCACCTGGTCAACTCGGGTCGAGCGTCGCGGGCCGCGTGGGCCCGGGAGGTCCTGCGTGCGGCCGGGATCGACGTGGGGGTCGAGGAGATCGCGGCCGCAGCCTGGCAGCGGGCGTCGACGCCACCGTTGTGGGCCGTGCTCGACCCGACGCCGCTGCCTTCCGGCGCGCCGATGCGGCCATGGACCGAGGCGCTGGCCGATGCGATCCCGGCGCTCGTCCGCTCGCTCCCCGACCTTCGCTGAAACCGGTCGTTCGCGCCCGTCCGGCCGGGCACAACCTCGGTCGGCGGTCCCGCTGACCGAGCTTCGCACCGCGTGTCCGCGGTGCGGAGGACCCTCGTCCTGATCGGCCGGTGCCCACCGGCACCTCTCCGGGGATCGGTCTCCACTGCTCTGGACCACCCCGGTCGCCACCGGCCTGACCCGAAAGGGCCAGCCGGTCCGTGACCATCCCGCGACTGGCTGCCGGATCGGGCGGGGTGGAGGCTGGTCCGGCAAACATCCGCGCCCGATCTCATCGCCGGGTGCCGCTCGTCGACCGGAGCTCTTCGTCTTGCGAACCCTTGCCATCGCGCTCGCCGCCGCGCTCCTCGCCGGCCTGGGCGTCCTCACACCCGCGGCTGCCCCTGCAGCCTTCGCCAGCGCCAACCCCAAGGTCGCGATCATCGTGGGGGCCACGCACAGCACAACCCCCACCTATCGCTCGTACGCCGACCAGCTGTACGCGGAAGCCATCAAGTACACGACCAACGTGGTCAAGGTGTACAGCCCCAACGCGACGTGGTCGAAGGTCAAGGCCGCCGTCAATGGCGCGTCGGTCATCGTGTACCTGGGTCACGGCAACGGCTGGCCGAGCCCGTACACCTACGATCCGAACTTCACGACCAAGGACGGCTTCGGGCTCAACTACGATCTCAACGGCGACGGCAAGCTGTCCGACAACGAGAACAAGTACTACGGCGAGCCGAAGATCGAGACGCTGACGCCCGCGCCGAACGCGGTGGTCCTGCTGTTCCACCTGTGCTACGCGTCGGGGAACTCGGAGTCGAGCAGCGATACGCCGAGCCTCTCGGTGGCCAAGCAGCGCGTCGACAACTTCGCGTCGGCGTTCCTGCGCGCCGGTGCCCGGGCGGTCATCGCCAACGGCCACAGCCACGATCCGTACTACATCCGGGCGCTGTTCACCACGCGGGAGACCATCGACGAGTACTGGCGCGGCGCCCCCGACTTCCACGACAAGGTCAGCAGCTACGCCTCCACCCGGACGAGCGGCGACACGTTCCAGATGGATCCCGAGGCTCCCGGCAAGTACTACCGCTCGATCGCCGGTGACATGTCGCTCCGGACCCAGGACGTGACCGGTGCCTCCTACGCCTCCACGGGCGGCGACCCCGACGCGTTCGTCGTCCCGGGCAACGCGAGCCCGTCCGTCGACGGCGCCCCCGTCTACGACTCTCCGACGGCGGCCATGACCGGCGGCGAGCCGGCCACGACCCTCCCGGCGAGCGCCAGGGTTCGGATCGAGGCCCAGGACATCGAGACCGCGGCGGAAGGGGCGTCCGTGTTCCAGATCCACACGGACGATGGCGTCGAGGGCTGGATGCTCGCAAGCGAGCTCGTGCCCCGCGACAGCGCCGCGCCACGCGTCTGGAGCGTGGACGACGGGACGGGCACCTTCTCACCCAACGGGGACGGATCGAAGGACACGCTGGCGCTCTCGGTCCGCCTGTCCGAGTCATCGAGCTGGACCCTGACGATCGGCGCCGAGGCCGGCGCACGAAAGCAGGTCGCGTCCGGGAGCGGCGACACCGCTACCGGAACCTGGGCCCCGGCCGCCGGGTCCGTGCCCGATGGCACCTATACCTGGACGCTCGCCGCGACCGACGCCTGGGGGAACGGCCCGCTCGACGCCCACGGCACCGTCGTCGTCGATACGCAGGCGCCCGAGCTCACGCTGGGCGGGCCCCCGGCCAATTCGATCCGCACCTTCACCCCCAACGGCGACGGATCGGGTGACACGATCGGCTTCCCGGTGGGCTCGAGCGAGCCGGGCTCGGTCGTCGCCACGGTCAGCAACGCGTCGGGCACGACGGTCGCCACGACATCGGTGGGCGTGGCAGGCAGCGCGAAGACGCTGGCCTGGGACGGCCGCAAGACCAGCGGCGCCTACGCATCCGACGGTCGGTACAGCGTCACGCTGGAGGCCGTCGACCTCGCCGGCAACGCCAGCACCGCGGTCGAGCGGACGGTCGACGTCTACGGCGCGATGGGCTTCGCGGCTTCGTCGCGGGTCGCCTTCTTCCCGCAGGACGGCGATCGGCTGGCCCCGGCCACGGCCTTCTCGTTCAAGCTCCTGCGTCCCGCCACCGTCACCTGGACGATCGTGAACGCCGGCGGCGCCGTCGTTCGAACCGTCGACAGCAGCCAGGCGCTCGGCGCCGGCACGTACGCGTTCAGCTGGAACGGGCGGGCAGACTCGGGCAGCTACGTCCCGCGCGGAACCTACCGGGCGGTCGTCCAGGCGACGAACGGCACGCAGGTGGCGACGCAGTCGGTCTCGGTGCTCGTCGACGCGTTCAGGATCGCGGTCAGCGACGCGACGCCGGCACGCGGCCAGAGGCTGACGGTCACCGTGACCTCGACCGAGACGCTGGGTGCGAACCCGCGGGTGGCCGTCTACCAGCCGGGGATCCGGGTCTGGCGCGCCACCGCCGTCAAGGTGTCCGGTCACGTCTACCGGGTGACGATCCGGCTCCGGTCCAGCGCCACCGGGACCCTGCGCCTGCGGGTGTACGGGAAGGACAAGCACGGTGCCAGGCAGGCGACCAACCGGTACCTGACGCTGCACTGACGGGCCTGCTCGCGCCTGGGCGACCCAGCTCGAGGACCGCACCGGACCGCACCCGACCCCTCCGTACTGGCCCGCAACCGGACCTTGGGGGGGTTGGCCCGGCTTGACGATCCGCGTAGGGTGTGCAGCGCTCGCCGGATGTCCCGAGAGGCAGCCGGTCACGCAGGCGGCCCGGCGCGAACGCGGTCAGACGATCGACACCCGGCCCGCAATTCCGAGGAGGCCGTGACCCGATCCCGATCCGCGCTCCGGGCGTCCCGTGCCCTGCGAACGGCAGCCATCGCCGCAGCGCTGATCGCGAGCGCGCTGCCGATGCCCGCTCCGGCGATCGCGACCGCACAGCCGGCGCCCGGTCAGCTGGACGCCGCCGCGCTGCCCGAGCCGGATGCACCCGGGGTCGTGTCCGCCGGAGCGCCGGCCGCGCTGGCCCGCACCGTGCTTGCCCGGGCTTCCCTGGGCATGGCCGCCGGCCCCTCGGCCGCCGGCCCCTCGGCCGCCGGCCCCTCGGCCGCCGGCCCCTCGGCCGCCGATCCCTCTGGCGCCGAGGTCGATCCGTCCTCACCTGGCACGGCGTCTGGCGCGGGGCCTTCGGCGGGCGGCCAGGGCGGCCTCGACGGCGGCGCTCCGCAGCAGCCGTCGATCGCCTATGAGGAGGCGATGGCCCACGAGCACGATCGGATCGACTTCGTGCCGGGCGGCCGGGTCACCGCGGGGTTCGCACCGCGCGCCGACGACCGCTGGCCGATCGATGGCAAGGGGCCCACGGCGCTGCCTGCCGGGCGAGCCACGGGCCGCGACATGGCCGCCAGCCCCGAGGGTAGCCAATGGGCTGCGCTCGGCGGGTCAGCGCCCGCCCGCCCGCGCGCCGACGCGACGCCACCCCAGCCCGTCCACGCGGTGGGTCACGGGGCGCTCGCGTCCCTCGCGGTGGCGGTTGCGAGCGCGCCTCCCGCCGGCGATGCGTCGCCGATCGACACGCCCGCCGGAGGGACGTCCGTGCCGGCGACCAGCGCGGCCTACGTGACGACCGGCGCGGGCGACACCACGCGCGCCGGGGATCCCGCCATCGAACCCGCCGCCGCATCGGGCCTGCGTCGTCAGGTGTTCGGGTTCCTGCCCTACTGGGAGCTCAAGGGTGCGTCCACGAGGCTGAATGACGCCGTGCTGTCGACGGTCGCCTACTTCTCGGTCGGCGCCGACGGGGCGGGCAACCTCAGGAAGCGCGCGTCGGACGGGTCGCGGACCACCGGCTGGGCGGGCTGGACGAGCTCGGACATGAGCGCGGTGATCGCGGGCGCGCACCAGCATGGGACGCGCGTGGTGCTCACCGTCAGCGTCTTCGCCTGGACCACGAGCCAGGCGCGGGTCCAGGCCTCGCTCCTGGGCAGCGCCTCGGCCCGGCTCGCCCTCGCCCGGCAGGCCGCCGCCGCGGTCCGCGATCGGGGTGCCGACGGCATCAACCTCGACTTCGAGCCGCTGGCGTCGGGCTACGAGAGCGAGTTCGTCGCCCTGCTGCGGACGATGCGCTCGGAGCTCAACCGGATCCATGCCGGCTATCAGCTGACCTACGACACCACCGGGTACATCGGCAACTACCCGCTGGAGGCGTCGGTGGGCGGCGGCGCGGCCGACGCGGTGTTCATCATGGGCTACGACTACCGGACCGCATCCTCGGCCACCGCCGGCTCCGTGGACCCGCTCTCGGGACCCAAGTACGACCTCGCCGACACCGTTCGCGCCTACACCGCGCGGATCAGCCCGGCGCGCGTGATCCTGGGCATCCCGTGGTACGGGCGCGCCTGGTCGACGAGCTCGGCGGCTGCGCGGTCGGCGAACATCAGCAGCGCAAGGTATGGCTACAGCGTTGCGGTCAACTACGACACGGTGGTCGGTCTCGTGGCCAGGTACGGCCGCCGCTGGGACAGCGTGGAGCAGAGCCCGTACGTGGTCTACCGGCGCCAGACCTGCACCAGCCGGTACGGGTGCACGACCAGCTGGCGCCAGGTCTACTACGACGACGCCGCGTCGATGAAGCTGCGCCTGGCGCTGGTCAACGACTACGGGCTGCGCGGCGCCGGCATCTGGGCGCTGGGTGATGACGGGGGTCACGCGGAGCCATATCGAGCGCTCTCGGAATCGTTCCTGATCGACAAGTCGGCGCCGCAGGCCGGCATCGTGATGCTGCCCACGACCACGCGTGACGAGGGCTTCGTCGTGCGCTGGTCGGCCCGCGACGTCAGCCGCGTGGCGAGCTACGACGTCCAGGTGTCGGTCGACGGCGGGCCGTGGGCCGGCTGGCTGGCTCGAACGCAGTCGACGAGCGACGTCTGGCTGGGTGCCGATGGGCACGGGTATGCCTTCCGGGTGCGGGCGACCGACAGCAAGGGCAACGCCGGCAGCTGGAACACGACGTCGACCTGGAGCCCGGCACCGACGCTCGCACGGGGCGGGTTCGGCCGGGTGACCCTCGACCGGTTGTCGTACCGGGCAGGCCCGGACACCGCCGCAGCAAAGCTGGGCACGCTCGCCAGGGGCACGATCGTGGCGGTCACGCGCGGACCCGTCAGCTCCGACGGCTACACCTGGTGGGAGGTCACCCAGCCCGTCCGCGAGTGGGGGCCGGTCTCGTTCGTCGAGCGCGGCGTGTGGGTGGCCGGCGGATCATCGTCCGCGACGTACGTGGTCCCGTACCGCGCACCCAACAGCACCTCGGTCGATGCGGGCATCCGCGACCTTGACTTCGGCGGTGGCGTCGCGACCGGGGTCGGGAGCGCCGCAGCGGCCATCGCGGTCCGCTCCTTCTCGCCCAACGGCGATCGGTCGGGCGACGCGCTCCAGCTGCGCTGGACCAGCACCGTGGCGATGGACAGGCTGACGCTCCGGGTGTACCGCACCGACGGGACGCTGGTCGGCACCCGCTCCATCCCACGGCGGGCGAAGGGTGCGCAATCGTGGTCATGGAACGGGCGGGCCGGCGGCTCGGTGGTGCCCGACGGGCGGTACGTGCTCCAGCTGGTCGGCGTGGCCGGCAACCGCACGTACACGGCGCCATCGTCGCGGCCGGTCAGCGCGGCGCAGGTCGCCGCATACGCGGTCGTCGTCGACCGGATCCCGCCGACCGTCACCTCGTTCGGCAGCACGATCACCCTCATCTCGCCCAACGGCGATGGGCAGCGGGACGGCCTCACGCTGCACCTGGACGCGCGCGGCGCCACCCACTGGGCAGTCAGGATCGCGAACACGGCCGGAACCACGGTCCGCACCGCGACCGGCGACGGCCGGAGCCTTGCGTTCACCTGGACCGGAGTCGACGATCGTGGCCGGATCGTCCCGGACGGCCGGTACACGGCCACGCTGCTCGCCTTCGACGATGCCGGCAACAGCGGCAGCCGCGCCGTGGCCCTGCGCGTCGATGCCACGCCACCCGTGGTCACCCCCGGTGCGTCGCCCGACGTGTTCTCGCCCAACGGCGATCACGCGCTGGAGACGACCACCCTGTCGTGGACGTCGAACGAGCCGGCCTGGGGCACGGCGCGGGTCTGGAAGGGCACCCGGCTCATCCGCTCCTGGGCCGTGTCCGGGGTCACGGCCGGGTCGGTGACGTGGAACGGGCGCGACGCCGCCGGCCACCCCGTGGGCGACGGCCGGTACCGGTTCGAGGTCCGGGTGCGAGACGCCGGCCGCAGCTGGTCCACGGCCAGCAGCCGGGTCGTGGTCGACCGGACCGCCGCGCAGCTGCGCTGGTCCGGGGCGTTCTACCCCCAGGACGGCGATGCGCTGGCGACGACATCCCGGCTGTCGTGGACGCAGTCGCGGGCGGCGGCCACCACCCTGCGGCTGTACGACGCCCGCGGGCGGCTGGTGCGCCTCGTGTGGTCGAGCCGCGGCCTCGGGGCCGGCTCGCATCACTGGACCTGGGGCGGCAGGCTCGCCGATGGCACCATGGTCGCGACCGGGCGCTATGAGGCTCGGCTGACCGTCGCCTCGCGCCTGGGCACGGTCGAGCTCCGCGGGAGCGTGTGGGTCGTGCCGTACGTGGCGACGCTCTCGGCCGGCACGGTTCGTGCCGGCCAGACCCTCACGATCGACCTCGAGTCGGTCGAGCCCCTGGCGTCGGCGCCCCGGGTCACGTTCAGCCAGCCGGGCCGGACGCCGGTCACGGTGACGGCGACCCGGCGCACGGACGGCGGGTATCGCGCCCGGTTCAGGGTGCGTTCGGGTCGCGCCGGAGCCGCGACCGTCACGATCACGGCACGCGATGCGGGCGGGCGCCTGAACCGGCTCACGATCCCGGTCCGGGTGGTCCCCTGACCGGGAGCGCCCGTCGCCGCGCCGCCAACCCGTACACTCACGGCCGATGACGACCGAACGGGCGGCCAGCGATCGCACCCAGGGTGAGGGCACCTGGGTGGTGCTGCCCACGTACAACGAGGTCGACAATCTCCCTGACATCTCGGCCGCGATCCTGGCGGCGCTCCCGGGTGCGACGCTGCTGGTGGTCGACGACGGATCGCCCGATGGCACGGGCGACCTCGCCGACCGGCTGGCCGATCGCGATCCACGCGTTCGCGTGCGCCATCGGGCGGCGAAGCAGGGTCTCGGGCGCGCCTACCTCGATGGCTTCGGGATCGCCCTCGCGGGCGGCGCCACCACGGTCGTCCAGATGGACGCCGACTGGTCGCATGATCCGGCGGCGCTCCCGTCGCTGATCGATCCGGTCGCGGCCGATCGGGCGGACCTCGTGATCGGCTCCCGCTACGTCCGCGGCGGCGGTGTCGTCGACTGGGGGATCGGGCGCCGCATCATCTCGCGCGGCGGGAGCACGTTCGCGCGGCTGATGCTGGGTCTCGGGCCCCATGACCTGACCGGCGGCTTCAAGGCGTGGCGGGCGACGACGCTCGACGGGGTGCCCTTCGCCGGCGTCCGCGCCGGCGGCTACGTGTTCCAGATCGAGATGACCTATCGAGCCTCCCGGCTTGGGGCGCGGATCGTCGAGGTGCCGATCACGTTCCGCGACCGGCGCGTGGGCCAATCGAAGATGAGTCGCCGGATCGTGGTCGAGGCGCTGCTCGTGGTCATCCGCCTGCGCTGGGACGAGCTCCGCGGTCACGCCCCCGCGGCCGCACGCGCCGGGCGACCGACGGGGGACGGCGACCGACCGCCCGGCCCCGGCCCGGACGCGGGCGGGCGGTGACCGGGGGTCGTCCCGGGTGGCGCCCCGGCACGGCGCCGCCGGTCGAGGGCCCCCCGGGCGTCCGCGTCGTCGTCGACCTGCGCCCGCTCCAGGACCCCGACCGTGCCCCGCTCACCGCGGCCTACCTCGACCAGCTGCTGGCGGCGCTCGAGGCCGCGCCCCTGCCCGGCGAGTCGTTCACGCTGCTGCTCGCCGCCGAGCGCGACGACCCGAGCCCGCGCTGGCCGCGGCTGCCGGTGGCGGGACGCCGGCTGCTGCCACCGACCCGACTCCTTCGATCCGGGGCATTGACGGTCGATCCGATGCTCCTTCGCGGCGCGGTGCTCGGAGCCGGCTGGCGGGCGGAGCGGGACGGCGCCGGCGGCACCGTCTACCACGCGGCGGCGGGGGCGCTGCCCATCGCGTCCGGCATCCCGATCGTCGTCGCGATGCTGGACCTCGCCCCGTGGTCGCTGCCCGACGCCTACCAGCGCGGGACGGTGGCCCGCTTCGGGACGAGGGTCCGCGCGAGGCTGCTCCGCGATGCCGCGACCGTGATCGTCCCGAGCCGCGAGGCGGCCGTCGATGCGCGCCGGCTGCTGCGCATCCGCACCGCTCGTCTCGAGGTGATCCCGCTCGCGGCGCGTGCCGGGTTCCGCGACCCGGGTGCGCCGGCGCGCGCGGAGGCCGAGCGCGTGCGGCTGGGCCTCGGCCCGCGCTACGGCGTGTACGCCGGGCGGCACGACGCTCGCCATGACCTGCGGACCGCGCTCGACGCCCTCGCCCGGCTGGCCGGCGAGGCGGCGCCCGACAGCGTCGATGCGGAGAGCTGGCCCCCGCGCGTCTGCCTCGTCGACGCGACGCCCGACGACCGGGCCGCCGTGTCACGCGCCGCGATGCGCGCCGGGGTCACCGATGCGATCGTCTACGCGCCTCGCCTGCCCGAGTCGCGCCTTGCCGCGCTGGTCGCCGGCGCGCGGTTCCAGCTGCTGCCGCTTCGCTCGGAATTGGCCGGCCTCGCCGCCCTCGACGCCTTCGCCGCCGGCGTGCCCGTGATCGCGAGCGCCGCGGGGGCGCTGCCCGAGATCGTGGGCCGGGCCGGCGTCCTCGTCGAGCCCGGCGATCCCGACCGGCTGGCGACGGCGATCCGCTCGGTCTGGTCGGACGATGCGCTGCACGCCCGGCTCGTCGGCGCCGTTCGCGAGCGGCCCGATGCGGGCAGGACCTGGGCCGACGTCGGGCTCGAGACCCGCCGGGTGTGGGCGCGTGCCGCGCGCCGGGCGCCCCTGCTGTAGGCCCGGGTCAGGGCGACGTCGGGACCGTGCCGTCCTCGATCGTGATCTTCGTGCCCAGGCGCACGACCTGGACGAACGTCTGGCCGATGGTGAGGGTCACCGGCTTGCCGTTCCTGTCGTAGAAGCGTGTCGGCGACCGCATCGTCGTCTTCTTCCAGGTGCCCTTGATCGTCTTGCCGTTGGTCGCGATGTAGGCCACGCCGGACCCGATGAAGCTGGCCGACTGGCGGTCATGGTGCGTGCCGTCGTTGAGCGCGGCAAAGCGCATGAACATGATGACCACGTTCTTGGGCGCGATCCGGACCTTCGTCCCCGCGTCGACCTGCTTGCCCTCGACCGACACCGAGCGCCGGTAGGTGTTGGTCGTCCGATCGTAGGCGTAGCGGATCTTGTTGTAGGGGTACGGGACGACGATCCTGCCGCCCTGCGGGCGGGCGCTGATGTCGGCGTCGGGGGCGAAGTGCCAGACGGGCGCCTTGTCGATCGTCTTCGCGCCGACCTTCTTCACGAGCTGGCGCAGGTGCTTGCCATCCGTGTAGACGTTGTGCGGCGCCAGCCGCGTGGCCACTCGCCACAGGAAGCGACCCTCCCACCGGAAGTCGTCCGCGTTGTAGACGAGCTTTCCCTGGCCCTTCGACGACGCCAGCAGCTGCTTTGCCTGCGGCGAGCCGCCGGCGTGGACGTAGACCGAGTTCCACTCCGCCGCCCAGGCGATGAAATACAGGCGCGCGCTGCGAACCGGGCCGACCGCCGGCGGATCGCCTTCCTGGAACAGGGCCATGTAGCGCGGGATGCCACCCTCGGCCTCCGCCTGCCACACGACGCTCGCCTGCGAGAGCCCGGACTGCGGGCGGGCTGCGTACAGGTCGTCGATCATCACGGCGATCACGTGGCGATGGGCGATGGCCGGCTTCACCGGCACGCCGGTCAGCGGCGCGGGCACCAGCACGGGCGTCGGCGCCGGCGTGGGGCTGGGCTCGGCTGACGGGCTGGCCTCGGGTGTCGGGGCGGGCGCAGACGAACCGGGTTCGATGGTCGCCGAGCTGGTCGCCGTGGGCGTCGGACCCGACGCGACGGTCGCGGGTGAGGGCGATGGGCTCGAGCCCACCAGGGCGCCAGCCGCGACGCCGATGGCCAGGCCGGCCACGAGCGTGATCGCGACCAGCGCGGCCGCCACCATGCGGTTCATCGCGCAGCAACGAAGAGGAGTGGTTCGTGCATCTCGGATTCCCCGGCCACGCCCTCGGCGAGCGCGGCCCTGGCGCCGGCTGTCAGACCCGTCCGGCTGCGCGGGAGGATAGCCGATCCAGCCGGATCCTTGCAGACGCCGCACCGCTGCGCCCCGTCCAGGCGACTCGTCACGTGCCGGTGCGCCCCGTCCAGGCGACTCGTCACGTGCCGGTGGCGCACGATCCGATGCGGTTCCGAGCCCGCTCGATGGTCGGATCGGTGCGGGTCGGCACCGTCGGGGGACGCCGTCTGGCCATGGCTGCCGGTCGCCCATCGGGGGTAGGCTCCGGGGAGATGCCCGACGCCGCCAGCCCGAGGAGCGATCGATGACCGACGCGACGCCCAGACCCAAGAGACGCCCTCGCCGCCGGAGGACCGCGAATCCGTCCCCTTTGGTGGTCGATCCCGCCCCGGAGCCTTCGGACGAATCGGAGCCCGCGGCCATGGCCGCGCGCGCTGGCGAACCGGAGCCCCCGCGTGCCCAGGCGCCCGCGGACGCCGGGCCTCGCTCCCGCGAGGCGGCGCCGGACCCGACGCTCTATCTCGAGCGCACCGCTCTGGGTGGCGTGACCGCCCGCAACGTCGACCTGCGAATGGGTGCGATCGGAGCCCTCGACGCTGAGGAGGTGTTCGTGCGTGGCGGGGCGGTGGGCGCCGCCCGCAGCGACCATCTGAGCATCGAGTTCGGGACCCTTGGTGCCGTGCTCGCGAGCGAGGCTCGGGTGACACAGGGCATCGCCGGCAGCGTGGCCGCCCGCGACGCGGTGCTCGAGCAGAGCTTCGTCCGGACGCTGATCGCCCAGAATGTGACGGTCACCCGGCCGACGGGCGTCCTGGTCCTGATCGCGCAGCAGGTCTCGGGCGACGTGCGCCCCCTGCTCGACTGGCGCGGCGCGCTGGTCGCCGGGGCGGCGTTCGGCGTGGTGATGGCCGTCGCACGGGCCGTCCGCGGACGGCCCTGACCGCCTAGCGGCGCCGCGACCTCGGCCGGCGGAGCTGCAGGACGCCCTTCGCCGCAGCCTCCGCCTTGCGCACCGCGGCGTGCTCCTGGTGGAGCGCCACGACCTCCTCGGGCTTCCCGTCCAGGACGATCCGCCCCTGCTCGATCAGGATGGCGCGGTTGCAGTACTCGGTCACCCAGATCATGTCGTGGGTCACCAGCACGATCGCCTTCGCCTGGCGGACGAGCTCCAGGACGCGCTGCTTGGACTTCTCGCGGAACACGGCGTCCCCGGTGGCCAGGACCTCGTCCAGGAGCAGGATGTCCGGCTCGACCGATGTCGCGATCGAGAAACCCAGCCGGGCGCGCATGCCCGACGAGTAGGTCTTGATGGGCGCATCGATGAACTGGCCCAGGTCGGCATACTCCACGATCGACGGCAGGCGCTCCTCGACCACCCCGTGATCGATCCCCATGAACGCCCCCGCCAGCCGGATGTTGTCGATGCCGCTCAGCTCCTCGTCGAACCCTGCGCCGAGGGTCAGGAGGCTCGAGATGTGGCCGTCCACCTCGACCACGCCCTCGGAGGGCACGAGGATTCCCGCCAGCACCTGGAGCAGCGTGCTCTTGCCAGCCCCGTTGGGGCCGATCACGCCAAGCGACTCACCCTGGGTGACGTGGAACGAGACGTCACGCAGCGCCCAGAAGTCCGGATCGCCCTCGCGCCGCGCGCGCCGCACGATCGAGCTCCGGACGGTCTGCTTGCGCGTCAGCTTCAGGCTGTAGCGCACGCCCAGCCGGTCGGCACGGATGACGAGCTGCTCGCCGGCCGGATCGGCGGACAGGGAGGGGGCCACGCTGCTCACAGGACCTTCGCGAACGTGGGCTCGACCCGCTTGAACACCAGGACCGCCACGATGAGCAGCACGAGCGAGAACGCCGCCAGCGCGATGAGCCCGGTCCAGTGCGGCGGATGCCCTTCGTAGACGACGTTCCGGTACGAGGCCAGCAGCTGGTAGAACGGATTGAGGACGACGAGCGTCCCGACCCATTCCTGCTTCCCTGCGATGCTCTGGATGTCGTCAGCGTTCCACAGGACGGGCGACAGGTAGAACCACATCCGGAGAACGTGATGGGCAAGGTTGCTGACGTCCCGGTAGAACACGTTGACCGCGGCCAGCAGGGTGGCCACGGCCAGCGTGAACAGCAGCTGGACCGCGGCGATCACCGGGATCAGCAGCACCCACGGCGTCGCACGCTGCGGGTAGACGAGGAAGAGCAGCAGGAACAGCGGGATCAGGCCGAAGGTGAAGTTGACGACGCCGGCCATCACGCCCGCCGTCGGGAGGACGAGCTTCGGAAAGTAGATCTGCTTGATCAGCCGCTCGCGACCGACGACCGATGCGATGCCGTCCTGGGCGGCCGAGTTGAACCACTTCCAGGGCAGCACGGCGCAGAAGATGAACAGGGGAAAGTCCGCCTTCCCCTTCTGCAGGATCACGCCCATGAAGATCGCGTAGACCAGCATCTGGAGCAGCGGATCGAACACCCACCAGACATTGCCCAGCAGCGTGTCGGAGCCGGTCTTCTTGAGGTCGGCCCGGACCAGGTAGGCGATCAGGCGTCGCCGCGACAGGACGTCATTGACGCCGCTCCGGAGCAGGTCGAGCGGTCCTGGCGAGACGGCCGAGGAGCGAAAGGAGACGGGCGCCTCGGATCTGGCTGTCACGGCGGCGAAGCGTAGCACGGGCCCGGGTCGACCCGCGCTGGCCGGCCGGCTCGGGCGCGCGCATGGGGTACCATTGCCCGCCGTGCCGGCGGCGCCAGCTCCGCGCCCGAAGCGGCCCATCACGAGGACTCTCCGACCCGATGACATTCCGCGCCCGGCCTTCCTCGACTCGATCGCGGACGTGGGACGACCGGGACCGGCGCTCGATGCTGCTCAACATCGGCTTCGGTCTCACGGTCATCGTCGCGCTGCTGCTGCTGGCGCTGGCGTTCGGCATCTCCTGGTACTCCGACCACCTGGCCGCGGCGGCAACGGTCAACGGCCAGACGATCACCAAGGACGCCTACAACCACCAGCTCGCCGTCAACACCTTCCGCACCCAGTACATGGCCGACCGGCTGCGGTTCCTGCTGACCAGCGGACACCTGCGCACGGCCGATGTCACGGCACGGCAGTCGGCCCTCGACTCGCGCACCTCGAACGCCAGCACCATCGCGCTCGAGCAGCTCATCGACGGGGCGGTCATGGCGGACCTCGCGCCGTCGCAGAACGTCACGGTGACCGACGCGGACGTCGACGCGGCCCTGACCGAGGAGGCGACGACCCCGGAGCTGCGGCACGCCTGGATGATCGCCGTCACGCCGCAGATCGCGAGCGGCGAGACCGAGCTCTCGGACGCGGACAAGGCTGCCGCCAAGGCCGCCGCCGACAAGGCGCTGAGCGACCTCCAGGGTGGCGCCGATTGGGCCACCGTGGCCGCGTCGGTGTCGACGGATGCATCCAAGGACAAGGGCGGCGACCTCAGCTTCATCGACAAGGACTCCAGCCTCGATCCGGCGTTCGTCGACGCGCTCATGGCCGCCACCAAGGACACCCCCACGGCCGTGGTGGAGGGGTCCGACGGCACCTTCCGTATCGGCCGGGTGACCGAGATCATCGCGCCGTCGGTGGACGCGACCTTCGACTCGCGGGTGGCCGACGCGGGCATCAGCATGGACGACCTGCGAGCCGCGCTGCGCCGCGACGTGCTGCGTCAGAAGCTCAACGACGCCATCCTCGCCCAGGCGCTGGCGGTGGGTCCGCAGCGCAAGGTGGCCGAGATCTGGATGCAGGCGTCGGCGAGCGAGAGCGGTCCCGGTGCCGTGAAGATCCGGCACATCCTCTACTCCCCCAACGGCGACCCTGGTGCGGCCCCGTCGATCGCCCCCGACGACCAGGCATGGGCGGACGCGAAGGCGAAGGCGGATGCGACCTACGCCAAGGTCAAGGCCGACCCCGCCCTGTTCGATTCGATCGCGCGGGCCGAGAGCGACGACTCGGGCTCCGCAAACAGGGGCGGCAAGTACTGGTTCTCGACGGACGACGGGCTCCTGCCCGAGTTCCACGACGCGATCTTCCAGCCGGGCCTGCAGCCCGGGCAGATCCTGCCGCCGGTCAAGACCGACGCCGGCTGGCATGTCATCCAGATCCTCCACTTCCAGAGCGACGCCGAGTGGGCGACCAAGCTCCAGACCGACATCGACAACGGCACGCTCACGTTCGCCGATGCCGCGCGCGACAACTCGGACCGGTCGGACGCGGAGCAGGGCGGCGATCTCGGCTGGGTGGGCAAGTTCCAGCTGTCGCCGGAGCTCGAGCAGGCGATCTTCGCCGCGCCGGTCGGCAAGGTAAGCGACCCGCTCACGATCGACGGCGATGGCACGTACCTGTTCCTGGTCTCCGAGGAGGCGAACCAGGCGCCCGACGCGACCGAGAAGGCGGCGATCGAGAGCTCGGCCTTCTCGACCTGGTACTCGACCCAGAAGGCCACGTACGACATCACGCGCGACGCGTCGCTGTCGAGCGCGACGAGCTGATCGGCCGCGAGAGCAGCCGCACGATGCTGGACGCGCTGCTGGCCGAGGCCCGGCTCCGCTGGGGGCTGGACCCGGCCGCGGGGCTGTCCGTGATCGTGGCAGAGCGCCTGGTCGGGACCCCGATCGAGCCCACCGTGCCGGCGCTGATCGTTCCTGCGGCACGCCTGCGGACCGTCGCCGGGACGGCGCTGCCGCTCCCCGGCCGTCACGGGCCGGCCGGCCGTGACCCGCTGGCCGTCGTGCGGCGCCTGTACCCCGGGGATCACCCGGTCGGGCGGTTCGGGGTCGAGGCGGGCACGACGGTGTCCGCGCTGGCACCGGAGGATCTCTCGTCGCCGCTGTACCTGGCTCCCGTGACCCCCGTCGAGGATCTCGCCTCCCCGTGGGGGATGCCCTGGATCTCGTCCCGCCTCCGGGAACCGGATGGCTGCCCCTGGGATCGCGAGCAGACGCACGAATCGCTGCGCAACCACCTGCTCGAGGAGGCCTACGAGGTTTACGACGCGCTGGCGGGGGGGGCGACCCGCGAGCTCGCGAGCGAGCTCGGCGACCTCCTGCTCCAGGTCGTGCTCCACGCCCAGCTGGCGGCCGAGGAGGGCGTGTTCGACCTGACCGACGTGTGGGCGGCCATCGCGGCGAAGATCGTGCGCCGCCATCCCCACGTGTTCGGCGACGCCGAGGCGCGGACCGCGTCCGACGTCAACCGCCAGTGGGAGCGGATCAAGGCCGGTGAGCGCGCGGCTGCCGCTGCCGCGACGGTGGACGGAGCGGGCGGCCCGCCTGCTGCCGGGGTGAAGAGCGCCCTCGACGGGATCAGCCGCTCGCTGCCGGCGCTCGCTGCAAGTCAGGAGATGCAGGAGCGCGCGGCGAACCTTGGCTACGACTGGCCGTCGATCGACGGTGTGCTGGACAAGGTGCACGAGGAGGTCGTCGAGCTGGTCGAGGCCGAGGACGCCGGGCACCGGACCGAGGAGCTCGGCGACCTGCTGTTCGTGCTGGTCAACGTCGGACGCAAGTCGGGGATCGAGGTGGAGGGCGCGCTGCGCGCGGCCAACGACAAGTTCCGGCGTCGGTTCCGACACGTGGAAGCGGCGGCGGCGACCCGTGGCGTCGCGCTCCGGGAGCTGTCGTTCGAGGAGCTGGATGCGCTCTGGGATGCCGCCAAGGCGGACGAGCGCCGGGAGGCGAGGGCATGAGCATCGGGAATCGGCCGCCGGGCGGATCCGGCAGCGGCGTGGCTGGCACCGGCGGGGTCGGCAGTGGTGGGTCCGCGGGATCCGGCGCCGGGGGCATCGGAAACCGTGGCATCGTCCGGGCCGACGGCCGCCGGCCGGGCGACCTGCGTCCGATCGAGCTCACCCTGGGCGTGCAGAAGTGGGCCGAGGGATCGTGCCTGGTCCGGTTCGGCGACACCCAGGTGCTGTGCGCGGCGACCATCGAGGACCGCGTGCCGCCCCACCTGCGGGGCAAGGGCACCGGGTGGGTCACCGGCACCTACGAGATGCTGCCCCGCGCCACCGCCGAGCGATCGGAGCGCGAGGCGGCCAAGGGACGGATCGGTGGCCGGACGCACGAGATCCAGCGCCTTGTCGGCCGGTCGCTGCGGGGCGTGGTCGACCTCGCCCGGCTCGGCGAGCGGACGGTCACGGTCGATTGCGACGTGATCGTCGCCGACGGCGGCACGCGCACGGCGTCGATCACCGGCGGGTACGTCGCGCTGGCGGCGGCGCTGATCACCTATGGCATGGACCGCCACCTCATCGGGCACGTCGCGGCCGTGAGCGTGGGGATCATCGACGGCGTCCGGATGCTCGACCTCGACTACTCCGAGGATTCGCGCGCCGAGGTGGACTTCAACGTCGTGGGCACCGACTCCGGCGCGTACGTGGAGCTCCAGGGCACCGCCGAGGGCAAGCCCTTCGACCGCGCCGCGCTCGACGCGCTGCTCGACCTCGCGAACACGGGGCTGGGCTCGCTGTTCGAGGCGCAGACGGCGGCGCTGGCCAAGGTCCGGCGGTAGCAACCCGACCCGAGCCACCAGCGCGTTCCGCGAGCATGACGACGTCCCGGCGGCTGCTGGTCGCCACGCGATCGCGCCACAAGCTGCGCGAGCTCCGCGAGCTGCTCGCGCTGGGCGAGCAGGTGGACCTCGTCTCGCCCGATGACGCGGGGATCGTCGGCGAGCCCGAGGAGACCGGTCGGACCTTCGAGACCAATGCCCGGCTGAAGGCGCGCTGGTACGCGAAGGCCTCGGGCCTGCCCACCCTGGCCGACGACTCCGGGATCGAGGTCGAGGCGCTCGGCGGCGGCCCCGGCGTCTGGACACGCCGCTACGCCGGCCCGGCGGCGACCGACGGGCAGAACAACGAGAAGCTGCTGCGCGAGCTCGCCGGGCTGCCGCCCGAGCGCCGCGGGGCCCGCTACGTGTGCGTGCTCGCCCTCGCGTTCCCGGACGAGACCGGCCCGCGAGGTGGGCTGCGGACGCTCGTCCGGCGCGGGACCTGTCGAGGGCGGATCGCGACGGCGCCGCGGGGCGATGGTGGGTTCGGCTACGACCCGATCTTCGAGCCCGCCTCCGAGCCGCCGGGCGGGGCCACGCTCGGGGAGTGGCCCGCGGAGGCCAAGCACGCGATCTCGCATCGGGCCCGCGCGGCGCGGCGGATGGCGCCGGTCCTGCGCAGCGCGTATTTGCGCATGTCCCCGAACGCCGCCTCGGCCACGGACGATGCTCGCTCGGGTTCTGGCTAGGCGACCGCGCGCCCCTGCAACGCCAGCGCGCGGGCCGGGTTGGCGACGAGGATCCGGTCGACCTGCTGGGCCGACAGCCCGCGTTCGATGAGGATCGCCGGGAATGCCGTGGCCAGCCAGGCGAGCCCCGGCCGACCGCCATAGGCGCTCCAGAGGTCGCGGCGTGCGCCGTCCGTGGCGAGGAGGACGTGGTCAAGGAAGCCGGCCGTCGCGAGCCGCTCGATCGCGACGGCGGTGCCGGGCAGCGGCGCCTCGTGCTGCCGGACCGCCTGGTCGAAGACCAGCCAGGCACCGGTGCCGGCGATGTCGGCGTGGTAGGCGTGATCGGCGAGCTTGTCGGTGTGCGAGACGAGGATCGCGCTCGCCGGCACGCCGAGCCCGGTCAGGGCGGCGACCTGCTCCAGCGCGCCGCGACCGTGCTCGCAGTGGGTGAGGATCGGCGCCCCCGTCTCGGTGTGGGCGGCCGCCGCAGCCTCGAACACGTGCCGGTCCCTCGGCTCCAGCTCGCCCCCGCCGGTGGCGACCTTGATCAGCCCGGCGCGGTGCCCCGTCCGCCGAACCACGGGCCCCGTGTCGTCGAAGGCGTCGATGCCGACCACGACGTCGTCGATGAACAGGCGTGCCAGCTCCTCGACGTCGATCCGGGCCGTCCAGTGGGCTGGACCGTAATAGCGCTCGTGATGCAGCCCGGTCACGGCCACGACGTTGAGGCCGGTCGCGCGGCTGATCTCGACCAGCCGGAGCACGTCGCGGCCGGAGGCGGCGGGCATCGCGTCCACCATCGTGCGAACGCCGGCGGCCTGGCACGCGCGTACCTCCTCGATGGCGATCGCCGGGTCGTCGAGCAGGATGTGCGGGTACGCCGCGCGGACCAGGGCGCTGTCGATGGCAAGGTGCTCGTGCGCGTAGGTGACGCCGAGCGTCGACGCGTCGACGTCGCCCAGCACCGTCCGGACGACGGCCCGACGGTCAGTCACGCTCGCTCTCACTGCCCCCGTGCTGTCCTGGCGCCGGCGGCCCGGCGCCGCGGCGCCCAAGCCGGTGAATGGCACGCCCGGCTGGCGTCGAGCGAGGTCGCCATCCGCGTTCGTCTCCGGATCGAGGCCCGTTCAACATGGATCCTACAATGACGGTGGGGACGCTCTCGGGCAGCGAACGGGGTCCTCGCCGCCGGCCGCTGGTTGTGCGCTGGCCGTCTGGCCGATGATCGTGCGCCACGAGCGCTGTGGAGATCCTCTGCTGTCGCTTCGGACGCGCGCTGTGTACCCGGTCCTGGCACGGATCCGATCGGCGTGTCACGCAGCGGTGGCTCACGGGAGAGAGCGTCGCGCTCTTGACTTGCGCAGCCGCTGGGGGCTAGGCGGCCGAAAGGCGTCGGCGTTGCCGATTGGCATCACGGCGCGGAAGTGTTGGACATCGAACGTGGCGATGTCGGTCGTCACGACGCGGGCGGTCAGCACGACGAGTGACGCGTCGGTGAGCCCCAGGCCCAGGTCCTCGTACCGATCGGCGACCTCGGCCGCGTCCCGGGTCGCGGACGGCCACCATGCGATGAGGTGGGCCCCGTCGCGGAGATCGGCGCGGACGGCCCGTGTCGCGTGCTGACCGGCGCGCGTCGTCGCCAGGTGTTCCGCTTGGGTGAGCACGATGGGCGTCGCGACGGGCTCCTCGTCCAGCGAGTCGTACCAGCCAACCGCGGTAACTGGTCCCGAACAGCGACGCGCAACTGGTCCTTGGTGGGTGCGATGCCGGATCCGATGATCGGGCAGCAACCATCACCGCTGAGGAGACCGAGATGCGCTACCTGGTCCTGATGCACATGGATCCCGCCGCCTGGGAGGCGATGAGCGAGGACGCGCGCCAGGCCGTCTACGCGGGTCACGAGGCCCTCCAGGCCGCGACCCGCTCGAGCGGTGAGTTCGTCCGCACCGAGGCGCTCGCCGAGCCCGCGCAGAGCCGGGTGATCCGCGTCCGCGACGGCGCGGTCGCCGAGACGCCGGGACCCCAGGACGCGGGCGAGACCTTCGTCTGCGGTTACTACGTGTTCGACTGCGATAGCCCGCGGCGCGCCGCGGAGCTTGCCGCGCAGGTGCCAGAGGCGGCCTTCGCGGCGGTCGAGGTGCGTCCGGTCGTGTTCGCCTCCGACGACCGCTGACGCCGGCCCCTGACCGCTGAATCCAAGGAGCGACCCATGAACCTCCGCGGCGCACGCCGTGTCGCGATGAAGAGGGTCAGTGCGACTGCGCCGCCCGTCGCGTACGTCGCCAAGGCTGCGCCGACAGCCGAGAAGGAAGCCTCCTCGCAGCCGGACGAGAGGATCGGCACCTCCGACGGACCGTTGGGTTCGTCGGGGAAGATCCGCATCGTCAGTCCCCCCTCGGCGTAGACGTCCCAACACACCCTCCCGGTTGTCGCGACCAGTGCTGCGGGTGCGCTGATCAGCAGCAACGCGATCAGGAGCGCCGGCGCGGCCCACAACCCGAGTCGAGCGCGACCTGTACCGGCGACCCAGGCGAGGACCACGCCTGCCCCGGCGAAGCCGATCGTGCCGATCAGTGTCGCGAACACACCGACGACGACAAGCGCGACCGCACCGGTCCGCACGAGCATCGCCGACTCAGCGCGCAGACCGGCGGCAGCCACGAGTGCCGGACCGACAAAGGCAAGGAGCCACGCGAAGAGCGCGCCGTGAAGGATCCCAGGGGGATCGTTCGATGCCGCCCGCACTCCTGCCTCGGCGCCGGCCAGGACTGCGGCCCCCAGCACGGCCACCCATCCGGCGATCTTCCGATCGGTCGCGAACGGGACCGTCTCGCGGGGAGTCGGATCGATCGGCTGAATGACGCCGCCGACCCGCTCCCTGACGAAGTGCCGGACAACCCGGATCCAGAGCCAGACGAGGACGGCAGTGACGACCAGTGTTGGGATGCCGAGCAGGAACAGCCCATACAGCATTGCGATGCCCGACCACATCACGACCGCGGAGAAGCCGTAGGCCAGCGAGCGCGCAAGCGGTTCAACGGCAAGCCCGCCCGTCTCGACCCGGGTGTCGGTGCCGACGCCGATGAACCCGCCAACGAGCACGGCACCGGCAACCACCGCGAGCAGCGCGACCATCACCACGAATGACCGCCCCGGCGCCGACGGCCCAAGGACGCGGTCCGTGAGGATCCATCCGAGGACGCCTGCGATGACTGCGGCTGCGGCCCCGGCGATCGCGCCGATACCCAGTGCCCAGCTCGGGTCGACGCCGCCCAACCACGGGCCCAGCCCCAGCGGGACCACGAGCAGCATGGGCACCACCGCCAGCAGGACCCCGGTGGCCGACGCGATCACCCGGGTGCGGGGCGAGAGCGGCGAGCCAGTGAACATGCTACTCATGACTAGCACGTTATGTGTCAGATCGCGGACTGTCAACAGCCTGCCGTCGGCTGCGCGGCGCCTGTCAATCATTGATCGCCGCCAAAGCGACACCGCCCTCGGTTATACTACCGGTATGAAGACGGCAGTATCCGTGCCCAACGAGCTGTTCGCGCAGGCGGACCGCCTCGCGAAGCGCTCCCGCCGCTCGCGCAGCGAGGTGTACAGCGCCGCACTGCGCGAGTACCTCGCGCGCCACGCACCTGACGAGGTGACGGCGGGCCTCGATGCCGTCGTCGCCGACATCGGCGCAGCGCCCGACGCCTTCACCGGCCGGGCCGCCCGCCGCACGCTCGGCGCCGCCGAATGGTGATCGCCCAGGGCGAGGTGTGGTGGGTCGATCTCGGCGAGCCGGCGGGGTCCGAGCCGGGCTTCCGGCGCCCGGTGGTCGTGGTGCAGGGCGACGCCTTCAACGCCAGCTCGCTGCGGACGGTCGTCTGCGTCGCGCTCACCAGCAACCTCAAGTGGGCCGAGGCGCCGGGCAACGTCCTGCTGCCGGCGCGTGCTACCGGGCTGCCCAAACCGTCGGTCGCGAACGTGTCCCAGGTGGTGACGCTCGATCGCGCGACGCTCACCGAGCGGGCCGGCCGCCTCTCGGCGTCCCGCCTCGAGCTCGTCCTCGGCGGCCTCGACATCCTGCTCGGACGGGGCTGAGCCCATCGCGGTTGCACGGCGAGCTCGTCAGGCGGCCGTCGCAGCCAGCCGGA
>CAWJDE010000003.1:0-97752 GCA_963841545.1 uncultured Chloroflexia bacterium
TGACGTGGACCATCGGGTACAGCGATCCCACTCCCGAGATCGCTACGACGGTGTCGGCGTCGTAGTGCCTCGGTCAACGCGGGCCGAACCAGACCCTCGACGTGCGCGGCGAACCCCGGGTACGCGGGCCGGAGGGCGGTCGGGTCCTCGAAGTACGCCTCGCGGTGCTCGTGGTTGCCCAGCCAGTCGGCGAAGGCGGTGGTCACGTCGACGGGCCGCCATCCCTTACCCGCGTCCTTGGTCGCGAGCCCGAACTCGGGGATCCGGAGGCGCAGCCGGCGCTCGATTCGGCGGGTAGACGGCGATCCAGACCCGCTCCGGTCCTGACACGTCGCGAGCCCACGGCCGCTCAACTCGGTCGCGGTACGCGTGCAGGAGCTGCTCGACCCGGTCCATCAGGCGGCCCCTGCGGCGAGCAGGTTGTCGAGGTGGCTGAATCCGATCTCGAGCATCCCACCCGAGGACGCGTAGTCGAGCCAGCCGCGGCGGCCACCTTCCTCGGCGAGACCTCGCATCGCCGAGGGATCGGCGTCGAGCATTGCGGCCCAAGGCGTGGCAAGGAGCGCGAAGCCGGCTGTCCATCAAGGTGGCCGAGGTACATCGCTAGATGGCCGAGGTCGGTCGCGCTGCGACCCGCGCGCGAACTTTGGGCCCGCGCGACGCCGGCGTGCAATGCCAGCTCTGCGTCCACGTGCTAGCCAGGTTCCTGCCGATCCGCGACTGAACGCCGGGCGAGAATTTGCCCGGGAACGCTGGCCGATGGCCCGCGCGAAGGCGGGCGCCTCGAGCGGGGTCTCGATTGCCGAGTCGGCCACGACATCGAAGGATGCCCGGACGAGCGTTCCCGAGCTGCGGCGCACAGCACGGCGAGCAGAGGCCGGCTCTCCGGGTCGTCGTGCCAGAGCTCGCGCATCCCGCCGAACAGGGGCACCGATGCCCGCAGCGCATAGAGTTCACGGAGGTGCCGCAGCGACTTGCGGCGCGTCGCGACCGTGGCCTTGCGAAGGAGGTTGTCGTCAACGATCGCTGACGCGTACTCGTCGTACGACGCGGCCGGCGGGCAGCCGTCGAGCAGCGCTTCAAGCTCGTCGAGCATCATCGTGCGGCTGGTGTGGGTTCCAGCCGCTCGTTCGAGGCCCCTGCCGCGATCAGTTGCGGCGACAGGTCAAGGCGCATCCGATCCCTCATAGCGGAGGCCGGGAGCGCCCCCGATCGTGCTCTGAGGTGAGTCTAGCCGCCGACCGCAGGCCACGGCGCCCTTCCTCGAAGCGCAGCTTGCACGGGGCGCGTGCCACCTCGGCTGTCAGCGCGGAGCGGATCGACCCGTCTACGGCGCTCCGAGTCGGGCCCGGCTCTGCTAGAACAATGGCGGGAACGGTGGTTACACTCGCGTTGGCACACGGCGCTCCGCTGGCCGCGAGACGACCACTGAAGGCTAGGTGCTTCTGAGGCCCATCTACGCCGCGCTGGCACAAGGGGGAGGTAATGGCGACTGCCGAGCAGCTCCGCGCCCTTGTGAAGAGTCACGCGGAGGGGGATGACACCCGCTTCTACTCCGTCAATTCCAGGTGGCGGCGCGCGCGGCGCGCAGCGGGCAGAGCAAGTTCGCGTCGGAACTCCGTGACCTTGTAGAAGAGGCCCGCTCGCGCCCACTCAAACCCCGTCAGCCCACGCCGATCGCGACGCCGCGCGGTGACCTGGCAGGGCTGCTGCTAGCCAGCTATCCGGACACCCGGCTCGGTGACCTCGTGCTTGAGCCAGACGTCCGGCAGCGGCTGGAGCTGGTCGTGCGCGAGCAGCGTCAGCAGGCGGAACTGCGCGACAAGGGCTTCGAGCCAATGAGGCGGCTACTTCTCGTCGGTCCGCCTGGCACCGGCAAGACAATGAGCGCCGGAGCGCTGGCCGGCGAGCTTCGGATCCCCCTCTTCGTGATCCGTCTCGACGGCCTCATCACCAAGTTCATGGGTGAGACGGCGGCGAAGCTCAGGCTCATCTTCGACGCCATGACCGAAACCAGGGGGCTCTACTTGTTCGACGAGGTGGACGCGCTGGCCGGGAGCGGGCCCGGTCCAACGACGTGGGCGAGATCCGCCGGGTGCTCAACTCGTTCTTGCAGTTCCTGGAACAGGATCCGTCGGAGAGCCTCCTGGTCGCGGCGACGAACCACCCGCTCCTACTCGATGAAGCCCTCTTCCGCCGCTTTGACGCTGTCGTCGAGTACCCGCTTCCGGATGCCGAGGTTGTCAGGGGCATCGTGCAACGCGCTTGGCCCTCTTGGGCAATGGCTCGCTCGACTGGTCACTCGTGTCCTCCGCGGCAGAAGGGCTCAGCCACGCGGAGGTCACGCTCGCGGTCGAGCGGGCCGCCAAGGACACGATCCTCGGGGGGAAGACGGAAGTCTCCACTCGCGCGCTGGTGCGCGCCCTCGAGGACCGGCGATCCAAAGCAGGACGCTGACGCTTGGCGGCGCGCGATCGCCCCCACATCAGGCTGAGGGGCACTGCAACCAGCCAGCAGTACCGTCCGCCCAATCGGGTCATCCCGCCGGAGGAGCTGTCGCGACCGGCCGATCGCCAAGCCCACGGAACCGCCCTCATCACGGCGCTTGAGACGGCCCGGGCTGCAAGCGTCGAGCGCCGGCCGGCACAGCCCACTGACGACCGCGGGTTCTTCATCAGCGTCGAGAGCTTCCCGGAGATCCCGCTCGCGCTGGAGTCGCTCGACCCACAGCTCCGGGGTTTGCAGCCGGAGTTGCGAGGGGTGCAGACGGCGGTCATCAACGGCCTCGAGGTCGAGCGGGCCGTCGTCTGGATTCCGTACGGCAAGCTCAGCTACTTCGTGAAACGCCTCGAGAGCTACGTGGCCACGCGCGATGCGGCACAGCCCAAGGCCGCGAACCTCGTGGACCGGATCCACCAGATCGGCCTCGCGACCCTCGCTGCGTTCTGGACAGATCGCCCTAAATCCTTTCCCACCGGTGACGGAGCCGTGTGGTGGGAAGTGTGGCTGCGCCGTCGGGATGGCCGAGAGCTCGACCGACTCCGCGAGTTCGCGGAGGATCAGCACCTGCAACTCGGCCCACGGTTCCTGGCATTGCGGGACCGTCTAGTCGCTCTCGCCGAGGCGACTCCAGGACAGCTCGCCGCAGGGCTGGACGTCCTCGACGACCTTGCGGAGTTGCGGCGGCCGAGCACTGAGATCGAGTTCCTCGCGGAGGAGCCCGCCACGGAGCAGGTCGACTGGGTCGAGGACCTGGCCGGCCGCGTGATCGCCGCGCCCGAGGACTCCCCGTCGGTCTGCGTCCTTGACACCGGGGTCCAGCACTCGCACCCGCTCCTGACGAACAGCCTGGCCGAGCGAGACTGCCACGCCTGCGATCCGGACTGGGGCAAGGACGATCACCATGGCCATGGCACCGAGATGGCAGGCCTCGCGCTGTACGGGCGGCTGGACGAGGCGGTGTCCATCGCGGGATCTGTACGGCTTCGCAGTCGGCTCGAGTCGGTCAAGCTGTTGCCGAGGGGCGGAGCGACGCCGCGACACCTCTGGGGAGCGATGACGGCGACCGCGACGAGCCTCGTGGAGATCGAGGCCCCGGCGCGACCTCGGGTGTTCTCCGTTGCGGTTGCGGCCGACAACGACACGCCCAAGTCTCGTGCGCCCGTTCCGGGCGTTGGCCAGCCCACCGCCTGGTCGGCGGCGGTGGATGCACTTGCCGTTGGCCAGCAGATCACGACGGAGGACGAGCAGGATCTCGTCATCCTCGAGGGCAGCTCACCCGAGCGGCACCGGCTCTTCGTCCTGGCGGCGGGCAACGTGGATGGCTTCAACGATGACGGCTTGGGAGATGAGTTCCTCGACCGCTGCGACATCACACCGATTTGCGATCCCGGCCAGGCTTGGAATGCCCTAACGGTCGGGGCGATGACCGACAAGCCGATCGTAGAGCCGTGGGACGCGACGTTCGCCGGATGGACGGGTGTGGCACCCGCGGGTGAGCTCTCGCCCTTCAGCAGGACGTCGGTCAGCCACGACCGCAAGTGGCCGGCAAAGCCCGACGTGGTGGTCGAGGGCGGGAACCTTGGCAGGTCGCCTGAGGGGCGGTATGACACGCCGTCGTCGCTTCAGATCCTGACCACGAACCGGTCTATGCACGGCGGCCGGCTGCTGACCGTGACGCGCGAGACCAGCGCGGCCACATCGCAGGTCGCGCAGCTGGCCGCGTCCGTCATGGCCGCGTACCCCGCACTCTGGCCCGAGACCGTGCGAGCGCTCGTCGTGCACTCGGCGGAGTGGACGCGCGCGATGCGATCCCACCTCGCGACGAGGCCCAGCCGCGGCGAAGTCGATGTACTGCGCAGACGCTACGGGATGGGCGTTCCCGACCTCGGCCGCGCAACGCGGAGTGCCAGCGACGCCCTTACGCTCATCGTCGAGGACACTCTGCATCCGTTCTCAGACGGCGCGATGAACGAGATGCATCTGCACAAATTGCCATGGCCCGAGGCGGAGCTGTCGTCCCTCGCTGAGGCTCCAGTGCGGCTCCGCGTGACCCTGTCCTACTTCGTGGAGCCCAGCGCCGCACGACGCGGCTGGGAGAGCCGATACAGCTACCAGTCGCATGGCCTCCGCTTCGACCTCCGCCGGCCCACCGAGAGCGAGGCCGAGTTCGAGGGCCGCGTCAACCAGCTCGCCCGTGGGGACGACTGGGCGGGAGCCGCCGGCGACAGCGACTCCCAACAGTGGCTGTTCGGTCCCCAGCTACGGACGGCGGGGTCGATCTTCTCCGACATCTGGAGCGGCACCGCGGCCGACCTCGCGCGGCGCGGCCAGATCGCCGTCTACCCGACCGCCGGTTGGTGGAAGGCGAGACCCCGGCTCGACGGGAGCGCGGCAGGCGCCAGGTACGCTCTGGTCGTCTCGATTGAGGCGCCGGAGCAGAACGTGGACATCTGGGCGCCCGTCGCGATCAAGGCGGGGATTGCCATCGAGGTCCCGACGTAGGCGTGCGAGCCTTGTCGTGAGTTGGCGACGAACCTTGGGTCGACCGGAACAGGGATGTGTGATCCCGCGCACCAGGTCCTAGCAGCCGGCGCAGAGCTGCTCCGGGTCAAGAACCTGTGCGAGTCATCGTTGACCAAGGACTCAGGGATCCCGCCGGCAAGGCGCCGTGGGACAAGCCTGGGATCCCCATCGGGCGCATCACAAGCATGGCGTACAAGGCGGAGGGGCGTGCGAGCCGCCTCACCCGATCCTATGCTTCTTCGCGACTTACCTCACACATGTCGGGGGGACGCGTGAACTCAGATGCGCCGAGCGCAGCCAGGGAAGCGGCGGTGACCTCCGAGGCCCCCAAGCGGACCACACTCGCCAGCCTGGCGATCCTCAAGGTCAACTTCGACCAGAAGGGTCAGGACTTCATCGACAACTTCGTCCCATTCGCGGTCGAGGCCTTGCGCGCCGCGGGGCGCCCTGGCGCCAAGTCGCTCTGGATCCGCGCCGAGCTGACGCGACGATTTGGCATCACCATCCCCGATGGTGCAGTCACGTCCATCCTCCGACGAGCTACCCGGCGCGGCCTTGTTGAGGCGCGAGGTCACGGCGTCTTCGCACTAACCGACGAGGGTGAGGTCAGCCGGAACATTACCGTCGCAAGCGCGGCTGCAAGGGCGCAACAGGAGCTCCTCGTCGAGAAGCTCTCCAGTTTCAGCGCTCAGCACGTGTCCAGCCCATGGTCGGCGGAGGAGGCGGAGGCTGCGCTCCTGCGCTTCGCGGCCGAACGCGGGACGAGCGTCCTCGCCGGCCAGGACGGCGCGTTCGCGGCGCCTGTAGATGAGGCGCCCGACGAGTCTCACGTGCTGGGTCAGTTTGTCGTCTTCCTGAAGGCGGGTGACCCAGTGGGTTACGCGGCCCTGGAGTCCCTCATCAAGGGCTCACTCCTCGCCAGCGCCATGTACTACCCCGATCTGGGAAGGGTCGCTAGTCGTTTCACAAGGCTCGACGTCTACATCGACACTCGCCTCGTCCTCCGGTGCCTAGGGACAGCGGGACCCGAGCACGAAGAGGCCTCTCGCCAGCTACTCGAGTTGGTATACGAACTCGGAGCGACGATCGCCGTATTCGATTCGACCTTCAAGGAGGTTCGTAACGTGCTCGGTGCGGCCTCGGCCGCGCTCCGGCAGTCGAGTCGTCTGCGCGGAAGGATCAGGAGAATCGCTGGAGTACCTGGCTTCACAGGGCTATCGCTCGAGCGACGTCGAGCTACTCATCGCCCAGCTCGACCGTCACCTCAGGGCTCTGCGCGTACAAGTCCGAGAACGCCCGCGGCACACCATCCGCATGGGGGTCGACGAGACCGAGCTCGAACGACGGCTGCGCGTGGGCAGTCATTCACTGCGGCCGTATGCGGAGGAGGCGCTGCGCCACGACATCGACGCCGTGACCGCCATCCACCGCATCCGAGGCGGAGCGCCGCAGCCGGTACTTGAGAGCGCTCGGGCGGTCTTCCTGACGACCAACGCACTCCTCGCCGGCGTCGCAGGCGACTTCTTCCGGGAGCACTACGGCCAAGACAGCGTGCCGCTCTGCTACGTGGACCACCAGCTCGCGACTATTGCATGGCTCAAGAAGCCGACGGCTGCGCCGGCATTGCCCATGCTGCAGGTAATGGCCGACAGCTACGCCGCCCTGAACCCGCCCGAAGGGCTGTGGCGCGCGTACCTGAGCGAGATTGCACGGCTTGAGGCGAGCGGCGACATCACCCCAGAGGACTACTACTCGCTCAGGTTCACGATGGCCGGCAAGAGCGCCCTCGTGGACGTCGTGGGGCCGGGGGACCCCATCGAGGGGACGGTCCCCGAGATCCTGGCGCGCACCAACGCCGCCCTGAGGGCCGAGGTCGAGGCCGCCGTTGGCGCCGAGGTCGCAACTCACGATGTCGCCCGCGCCATTGAGATGGAAGCCGTTCGCGCACGCGAGGCAGCTCGAGGACAAGACGCTGCGCGCTCCGCGCTCGAGGCCGAGCGCCTTCAGCGCTCGGCAAGGCTGCGCGACTACGCCGCCAGGGTCGGCCTTGTCGCTGCTCGCTCCGTCCTCCTCGGAGGGGCGCTGGTCGTTGCCGTCGTCTCCTATCTCGGGCTCAGCGGGTACCTGCCGACTCTTAATGTGGCGTGGGCTGATGCAGCACGCCCGGTCCTGTTTGTCGCGGCCGGGGCCTTCCTGATTCTGGCCATCGCCAACATGGTCTTCGGCACCTCCGTGCAGTCGTTGTCGCGATGGGTCGAGGTGCGCGTCACCCGACGCGTCCATGATTGGCTCGAGGTCCGATTCCTTTAGGGAGCCCGGGGGGCAGCGGCCGGCGGCGCAGCGCATGAACGACTCCAGAACCGTCAGCCGCACGTTTGCCTCGACGCTGTCGTAGGGACGTCTCCCTCCCGACAGGGTCGTGAGCCGCTCGTTAAGTCGGGCGAGGCGAGGAAGCGGTGAGCGGTCCCCATACCACCGTGCTCGCTGAGCATCTGCAGATACCGGGTGGCCGGGTGGTGAATCTCTGCCGGGCACGCTCGTAGATCTCGACCTTCGCCCGGTCGCGCCGCTCAAAGGTCTTATCGGTTCTCCATCGGTCAGCCTTGCCTCCCCAGCTTGCTGCCTCAACCCTATCCAACCCTCGACGGGCACATGGCCCGGAAGTCACACCAGCCGCACTCTCTCGATGATGGCGTCGCCGCGAAGTCGCCCGAGCGGATCCGCGCGGCCTGGGCCAGGATCTCGGCGCGGGCGGCGTCGAGCTGCTCGTCCGTCCGGGTCGTGGTCATCCGGGTGGCGGCCTCGGTGAAGTAGAGGGTCACCCGCTCGGGCGTGCCGAGGCCCAGCGTGTCGCGGCAGGCCAGCGCGTAGATCGAGAGCTGCAGGCTCTCGTCGACGCTCTTCTGGCTGCCGGGCTTGCCGGTCTTGTAGTCGATGACCTCGATGCCGCCCGAGGCGAGGCGGTCGATCCGGTCGATGAAGCCGTGGACCAGCACGGGTGCCGAGCCGTCGTCGGGCTCCAGGACGAGCTCGAACGGCAGCTCCTCGTGGAGCACCTCGCGGCCCTCGCCAGACAGCTCGCCGGCGAAGAACGCGTCGAGCAACGGCGTCGTTCGCTCGCGGTACACGGCCTCGGCGGCCTGGCTGCCGTAAGCGCCGGGCTCCCATTCCTCGTCGAACCAGCGGCCGAGGTCCTCGCGCGTGGGCGGCGGCTCGCCCCGGGCCGCCCGCTCGCGGCGCTCGCGGGTGAACCGCTCGAACGCGGCGTGGGCGGTCGAGCCGAACGTCAGCGCGCCGCGGCCCTCGGGCTCGGGGAAGCGGTAGACGTGCCGGAACGCGTACTGGAGCGGGCAGCGCTCGTAGACGTCGAGCTGGCTGTAGCTGAACGCGCCGGGCAGGGGCGCGACCTCGAGCAGGTTCGCCCCGGCGTCGCTGTCGAGCGCGACCACCCGCATCGTGAGCGGATCGAGGCCCCGGGCGCGGGCCTGGTCGGCGGTCAGCGCGGCGGCCTCCCCCACCCTCGCGAGCTCGAGCCCGAACGTCGCGCGGGCATCGGCGGCCTCGGGCGCCTCGGGATCGGTGCCCTCGATCAGCCCCAGCAGCTCGGTGGCCCGGACGCGCATGGCCAGGCGGTGCTCGCGGACGGTGGGCAGGGGCATGACCTGGCGGATGGCGGCGGCGGTGCTGTGGGCGGCGGCGGTGCTGTGGGCGGCTCCGGCGTCGGCGGCATCGGTCGCGCCCGGCGCCGGCTCCACCTCCGCCGCGCCGACCCCGCCGTGCGACTCGACCTCGACGAGCTCGGGGCCGGCCCCGTCGCGCAGCTCCTCGACGAAGGCCGAGATCCGCTTCTCGATGTCGGGCCCGGCCTGGGTGGTGAGGGTCAGCCGCTCCCGGGTCCGGGTGATCGCGACGTACAGCAGGCGGCGCTCCTCCTCCATCAGCAGGTCGCCCACGGGCACGGGCTCGCGCAGCAGCTCGCGGGGGAGGATCTCGCCGGACTCGCGACTCACCGGCCACTCCCCGTCGAGCAGGCACGGAACGAAGACGCAGGGGAACTCGAGGCCCTTGGCCTGGTACAGGGTCATCAACCGGACCCCGTCGACGTCCTCGGTGAGCTCGACGCTGGTCGGCAGCTCGCCACCGGCCGCCTGGTACGCATCGAGGTAGTCGACGAAGGCGGCGAGACTCCCCCGCGGGTGCTCCCGCTGCCAGTCGGCGGCGAAGCGCAGGAACGACGCGATGTTGGCCGCCTGGCGCTGCGACTCGCGGGTGTCGGCGGCGATCAGGTCGAGCACGGTGCCGGTGCGCTCGAGCAGGCGCTCCAGGATCGTGTGCGGACCCTCGCGCCAGGTCTCGGGGCCGAGGGCGTCGATGGTCTCGAGCACCCGCCGAAGCCGGGCGCGGGTGGCCGGGTCGATCGGACGGCGAGGTCCCCTGCTGGCCGGCGCAGTGTCACGCCCCTCGCGCGGATCGAAGGTTCTTGGCTGGAGCGCGGCACCCGCGGCCGCGCCCGGATGCACGCCGGCCTCGTCCGCGTCGTCCTCGCCGTCGGCCGCCGCGCGCTCGCCCGGTCGCTCGTCGACGACCTCGCCCGACTCGACGATCTCCCGCACGGCCTCGATCAGGTGCCGCCGGTCGTAGCGGGCCATGCGGGCCACGGCCAGGATCTCGAGCGCGTCGAGCCGCCACGGACCGGCCGACAGCATCCGCGCCAGGGCGACGTCCTGGTGCGGATCGGCGATCGCGCGCAGGGTCTGCTCGAGGTCGCGGATCTCGGGCGTCTCGAACAGCGACAGCCCGCCGACCACGGTGTACGGGATGTCCTCGTCGCGCAGCCGGGCGACGATCGCCTCGCGGTGGCGGTGCTTGCGGTACAGGATCGCGACGTCGGACCAGGGTCGCGCCGGCGGCCCATGCCCGCCCTCGCCATCGACACCCACCAGCTGGCGGATCCGGTCGACGATCGCGACCGCCTCGTCATCGGGCCCCGCGCACACGACGAGCGTCACGGGCTCGCCGTCGCCGCCGCGGGTGTACAGCGCCTTGTCGGGCGCGAAGCGCATCAGATTGGCGGCGATCAGCCGGTTGGCGGCCGTGAGCACGTGGCCCCCGGAGCGGTGGTTCTCCTCGAGCCGGAGCCGGGTTGGCGGACCGGGCGGCGGGGCGCCGGGGTCGTGGATCGGCGGCCGCGAGAAGCGCTGGTCGAGCTCCGCGAACGCAGCATAGCTGGCGCCGCGGAAGCGGTAGATCGACTGGTCGTCGTCGCCCACGACCATGACGTTGTCGGGCCGGTCGGGCGTCCTGCCCAGCAGCTCCACGAGCTCGATCTGGGCGACGTTGGCGTCCTGGAACTCGTCGACCAGCAGGTACCGGAACTGGCGCTGGTAGCGGCGCAGGACGTTCGGCCGCTCGCGGAACAGCCGGATGACGGCGGCGATCTGCTCCCCGAAGTCGAGCGCGCCGCGCCGGTGGAGCTCGTCCTGGTAGGCGCGGTAGACGAGGGCGAGCTCGCGGAACCGCAGCACCTCGAGCGCCGCGCCGTCGATCACGTAGGTGTCCGCCAGCGCCTCGATCTCCGCCTGCTCATCGATCGTGAAGCGGTGCATCGCGCGGGCGTGGCCCTCGCCGTCCATCGTCCGGCGGGCCTCGCGCTCGGCCGTCCTGTGGATGGCTTCGTCGTCGGGATCGCTGTCGTCACCCGCCCGGACCGCCGCCCGCCAGCGGGCATAGTCGCCGCGGACCGCACGGGCCGGTCGAAGGCTGCCCAGTCCTCGCAGGCGCTCGATGGCGGGCTCGAGGGGTCCGAAGTCGGCCTCGAAGGCTGCCTGCTCGGCGCTGGCGAAGGCGTCGACCGCCTCGGGCGTCACCAGCTCGTCCTTGGCCCGGTTGATGAACGCCACGAACTGGCCCAGCCACCAGCCCCCGTCACCACCGCGGCTCGAGTGGTAGACGAGCGGCAGGTCCGGCCACAGGTCGCGCAGCAGCAGCAGCTGGCCGACGCCGTCGAGGACGTCGGGGTGGCCGTCGAGCCCGGCCTCGGCGGCGTGCTCGCCCAGCACCCGGTGGCAGAAGCTGTGGAAGTTGCGACACCGCCAGCCGGCTGACCGTGGTGGGGCCGAGCGCCTGCTCCAGGCGCTGCTCGAGCTCCTTGGCCGCCTTGACGTTGTAGGTGAGCACGAGGACCTGCTCGGGTGCGAGCGGGCCGTCGAAGGGTTGCTCGTGGCGCCCGGGCTCGGCGGGGATCGGCAGACCGCTCGTCGTCCAGGCGGACTCGCCCTTCGTCTGCAGGAGGTAGCGCACCCGCTCGACGATGACCCGCGTCTTGCCGGTCCCGGCACCCGCGATGACAACGAGCGGGCCGTCGCCCCACTCGACGATCGCGAGCTGCTCGTCGGTGAGGGCGGGGCCGGAGGTGCTTATGGCCTCCAATGGCTGCGTCGCCGATGCCGGCTCAGTTGCCATCGCTCACCCCCCAGGCGAACCGTTGGTCCGCCAGCCGCTGGATCAGAGCGCTGGTTTCGATGCCGGCAGGACCGATCAGCCCCTCGAGCATCGCGCGTGCCGCTTCGGCTGGCCCATCACCGTCAGGGCCACCGGTGTGGAGCACCAGTCGATCAAGCCCGGCCATGCCCGCCGCGGCCATCTGCAGCGCCGACATCAGGACCCGGTTCCCACCGAACGCGCCGCAGCCCCAGAAGCCGCTGTGCACGACGACCGGCACCCCGGCTGCCAGCCGTTCGGACTCCATGACGGCCGCCCGGAAGCCCGTGAACGCGGTGACCAGGATCGAGTCGATCTCGGAGGCCTCGTACGCGCCAAACCCGCCGGGCAGCGCGGCCATCGCGATCAGGTTGGACACGGTCGGTGGGTCGAGCCGTGTCGTCGCACCGCGGACGACATCGGGATCGGCGCGCGCGAAGGCGTTGCCGTACAGGCCCCACGGTCGGCCGGCCGCCGAATCGGGCTCGGTGGCAATCGAGACCCGCCGTTCGACCCCGGTCACGAGGACCGGTGTGGGCTCGCCATCATCGACCGTCAGCGCCGCGTCACCGGCCGCGACCAGCGCCTCGCGCAGGGCGCCGAGGGCCGGGTGTTCGGCAACCTGGAGCTCATCCTGGGCCAACAGGGATCCGCCGTAGGCGACGAACAGGTGCGGATCGGCGAAGTTGACGTGCCACTCGATCGCGCCTTCGAGCGCGGCGCGGTAGTCGTAGAAGCCGGGCTCCGTGGCGACGAGGTCGGCCGGGAGCGGCTCGACGTGCACCGGCAGCGGGATCGCCCGCCACCGGCTATAGCCGATTGTGCCCCGGTGCTCCGCGCCCAGCGGGCAGGACAGGTCGGCAACCACGAGCTTGTTGCGGTCACGCCAGCGCGGTGGGTGTTGCACCATCAGCGCGGCCGCCTCGAAGGTGCGTCGGTCGATGCTCATCGCCGTCGCCGCCTTCCGGATGACCCGGCGCCCAGGAGCGTGCCGGCGATCACGCCGATCGCGATCGCGCCGAGCACCACCGTCACCAGCGTGGCCAGGCCGACCACCACCTGGGCGAGCACCTTGGCCGGGCCGGGATGGTGGTGGGCGAGGCCTTCGTACGCGATGCCGCCGGCGATCGCGAGGGCCGCGGCGAGCGTGGCCTCGCCGGCCGGAACGCCGACGGCGATCAGGACGAGTCCGAACACCACGCCGACGACCGTCGCCAAGCCGTAGTAGAGCTCGACCTGATCGTCCGCGGCCGCGGCCACGGACACGCCACCGCCCACCCCAACGTCGGCGACCTCCTGAGCCGGCGCCGGGGGTTGCGCCGGGGGTTGCGCCGGGACGGCCCGCCCGCGACTCCCGGTTCGCGGCAGCTGGCGCGTCGCGTACATGCCCGTGCCCGGGATGCCGACGGTCTGGCGCACCCCGCGACGCCCGAACGTGACCTTCGAGCCGCGCGGGCCGACCGAGACCGACGGGCCGCTCTTGCTGAGGTTGATCGTCACCCCCGGCGCGACCCGGACGCGACGCCAGAGGCGCGTGTGCCAGCCGGCCATCAGGGCTTCCGCCCGCGTGTGGCGCTGGCGCTCGTCATCTCGACCATCCCCCAACGTCGTGTTGGCGCCCCGGCCGGCACCCCCTGCACCACCGGGGCACGTCAACCATGCGAGCGCCGCGTGCCACCTCGGCTGTCACGAGCGGTGCGGGGCGGCAACGGAGCTGCCAACCATCATCTCGCAATCGGCAGCCGGGCGGGAGTGCCGAGACGCGCGAACCCGGGAACCCTTTACGGGTGCTCGTATGCTGTCCGCATGCACGGCGAGCGCACACCCGCCTGGTGGTCGGCTCGGATCCTGCTCGCGACCGGCATCGGCTCGGTCGTCGTCGGCCTGCTCTTCATCGTCGACGTCCTGCTGCCAGCCGCGGCCGCCGGAACGATTGATGTGCGCTCCGGTGCCGGCATCGCAGTGTACGGCGGGGCGGTCCTTGCGATGCTGGGCGGACTGGTCTGGATGATCCGCATCTTCCGTGGCCCGCGCGACGAGCCGCCGCCCTGGCGCTACCGGAGCAAGTGACCTCGCCGTCATGCTGGGGGACGCCGATCGGCGGATCAGGCTCGCGGTCTTCGACTGGCTGACGCGCCAGCGCGAGGAGCTGGGCGAGGCGCTGCCGCGCGACCTGCTCGTCAACTTCACCCTCGACGGCGTCCGGATCCCGCTGCTCGGGCCGCAGGGCATCTTCAAGCCGGCGGCGTGCGAGCTCCCGATCTCGATCGCCGCCGGTTCGCCGGTCCCCTGCCTCGGGGGCTGCGCCTCCGCCGGCACCGCGACGTCAGAGCATCGACTCAGGGCGTCGAGATCTCGAACGAGCGTGGGTCAGCTTCCAGCGCGGATCCCGATGCCGCTCCATCGAGCGCCTCGAGGTAGGCTCGCGCATCGGCGTTGAGCCCCGTGTCCGATGGTCGATCGGCGGTCACGGCAACGTACGCCGCCACGAACGCGCGACGCTCCGCCGCCGAGCGCCAATGCGTCTGCGCGGAGGCTTCTCGCGCCGACATGCCGCGATCTGCGGCCGCTCGCGCCGCCGCCACGTTGGCGGTTCCGTACCTTGCCTCGAGTCGGCCGCGTGCCTGGGACTCGTCCCAGGTGGAGCGCGCGGAAGCGTGGAGGTCCGGCCGGTCCTCGCTGACCGAGACGTAGGCATCGAGATAGTCGGTCCGCTGCCGTTCCGACCACGACGCGGCGACCACCTCGCTCGCGTGACGACCGCGCTCGACGGCGTGTCGCGCGGCATATCGAAGGCGCTCCTCGTAGGTGAAGTCGGTATACGTGTGAGCCGAGGTCGTGAACCGGTCGGTCCGTCGGAAGCCCGGCGTCGTCGAGAGCGCATAGCCGGGGAGCTCCGCGATCGATCCCTGCTGGTACGACTGGGCGAGATCCTCGCTGATCTGCGCATGCAGGAAACGGGCACGCTCGAGCGACTGGGCGAGCGGCGTGCCCAGCCACAGGTTGCCGCGGTAGGTAACCTCGATCGACACCGATACGTACAGCGGTGAAAACGGGTCGTCCTCGTTCGCGGCGTCGAGCCGTTCGGCGAGGGCGTCCATCGCGCGCCGCGCCTCAGGGTCGACGTCTCGCTCGAACATCTCCCGCATGCGCGCGCGGGCCCGCTGTTGCTCCCAGTGGGCGATGACCAGCGTGATCACCCAAAGGATCAGCGGACCGCGGATGGTGCGCCAGAGGCCGCCGCGAGGACCAACGAGGCCGGTGGGAACTTCGCCCGGCGGCATGCGACCGGCCGAGACACGTGCGCCCACACCCTCTGCGCCGGCGGGCTCCACACCAGCCTCCGGAACTCGAGCGGGTTCCGTCGCAGCCGCGGCGGTGGGCGACGCGCCACGAAATCCCTGGGTACCCGTGGTCCTGGGTGCCGTCGGCGTGGCGGTCCCCGGCTCGATCACTCGCCAGCCGCCCGTCTCCATGTGAACCATGCCGTTCGCCGTTCTGACGCTCTCGGGCGACCATGTTCCTGCCCGAACGGACCCAGCGCTATCGATGATCGCCCCATATCCACCGACGCCGCCGGCTGGGTTCCCCTGAAACACGACGGCTTCATTGGCACCCCGCAGCGGCCAGGCCATCCAATTGCTGAACAGCTGGTGGATCCGATTGGCGAAGTGATTGAACAGCCGTGCCCGCACGCCTTGACCGCCTGGGAGGCCCGCGGTCTCGGCGAGCGCAGCTCGCGTGAGCTGTGCCTCGGTCGCGCCGCCCTCGACGAGGGTCTCGAAGCGCTCCACGGCGTTGGCCGCCTGCGGCCCGGGCGGCGGGCCTTCCGGGATGAGAAGCAGCGGATGCGACGATCCCGGAAACAACGGAAAGGGCGGCGTCCGCTGGACCACCAGGGTGGTGGCACGGTTTCCGGCCGCCCGCTGCAGGGTGAGCAGGTACCCCTGCAGGCCGGCGGCGTCGCCCGCCCCGAGGATGGGGCGATCCACTCGCGCCGGGCTGGCCGGCTCCTTGCTGTGCGAAGGCACATGCATCCTTCGACCGTAGCAGCCGCCCGGTCACCCACGATCGCCCGAGGGGGCAATCCTCCGCGACTACCGGCGCGCCCGAACGGGCAGCCTCGTCGGCCAGGATCGGGGCTCAGCTGAGCAGGATCGAGGTGTTCCCGGGCCCCGAGCCATCAACGCGGACGGCGTCTCTCGGTGAGCAGCGTCGGCGTCGGCGTCGGCGTCGGCGCCGTCAGGCTCGCCAGGCCTCGCGCTCGCACGGCACGAACGCGGTCACCAGCTCCTCGAGCGACTCCCGGGGCGACCAGCCGGTCGCGGTGCGGAACGCGGCGTCGTCGAGCTCGGTCCGCGAGTGCCCGGCCCGGAACTCGTCGTCGCCCTGGGGACCCTCCGGCCGCACGATCCAGCGCCCCTTCGTGCCGGCCACGCGGTTGACGGTGTCCATCAGCTCGCGCCAGGTCACGAACCCGCCCGAGATCGGGTAGGCACCGCTGTCGGTCAGCCCGAGCGCCGCCACCACCGCCCGCGCGAAGTCGCCGGTCCCGACGTATGACGCCCCCGTCGTGGCCATCGCCTCGTCGCTGTCGAAGGTGAGCGCGTGGCCGGCGCGGGCGTGGTAGAAGAACCAGGCGAGGTACTGGCGCTCGGGGGGCCGCTTGCTGGGTCCGAAGAACAGCGTCGGGCGGAGGCTGATGCCGGGTCCGCGGCCGTCCACGCCCGCCGCGGCGGCGTCCCGCACCTGGAACTCGTTGACGACCTTGCCGCAGTCGTACCAGTCCTCGACGTGCACCGGGCTGTCGGCCCGCAGCACGCCCCGGGGAACCCCGTGCAGTACCCGGCGTGTCGTACCGCTGGTCCCAGCGGTAGCGGTGGAGCTCGACCATCCGGAACAGCCCGCTCTCGATGAGCTCCGGATGCTCGGGCGGGATCGCATCCTCCCCACGATCGACCTCGGACGCGATCTCGATGGCCCCGATCACCGCCAGCACGCCGCCCGGTCGCAGGATCGCGAGCGACTTCCGGTAGCGCACGGCCGGATCGATCCAGTGGAACGAGCTCGCCGCGAGCACGAGGTCGGCCGCGGCGCCGGGCAGCGGCGCGTCCTCGAAGCGATCGTTGAGGACCGTGAGCCGCGGCTCGTCCGCGAGCTTCCGCCGGAGATACGCGGCAAGCCGCGGGCCCGGCTCGACCGCCGTGACGGTCATCCCGCGCGCGAGCAGGGGTGCCGTGGCCTGCCCGGTGCCAGGGCCGATCTCCACCACCGCGAGGGGCGCCAGGCGTTCCGGATCGCGTCCGAGATAGGTCAGCAGGTCGTCGAACAGCCGGGTCGGGTAGAGCGGCCGCACCCGATCGTAGATCTCGGCAACCTCGTCGAACCAGCTCCGTTCGGTCATGGCTTCAGGCCCGGCCTCGACGGTCGGTCTCCCCCGCCCCCGATCGCGCTCACCCGGAGGCCGAGGGGTCCAGAATCGCGAGCCCGTCGAACGCCAGCCGCCGCCTCGGCCTGTAGCCACGGGCCGTCGCTGACGGCCGGATCAAGCTCAGGGCAGCGATCCCATGACCAGGATCGCCCAGTGCTGCAGGGCGTTGTCGTCGGGAGCGGTGCCCTGCAGGTACGTGACGTCGAACACGGTCGACCCGTCGACCGCGTAGATCCCGCCAGTCGAGATCGTGTTCTTCGCGCGTGCGATGAAGCCGCCGTCGGCGAAGCCCGAGAGATCGGTGACGGTGAAGCTCTTGAGCGACGACCGGAACGCCTGGAGGCGCGCGTCGGCTGCCGCCGACGAGGCATCGGCGGTCACCTGGACGGTCACGCTCGCCTGGCTCGTGGTGTTCTGCCAGACGCACTGGCTGCTCGGCGGATCCGTGTCCTCGAGGCCGGGGGCGGCACCCGCGTGGCCCGGGCTCTCCGTGCCCGCGCCGTAGGTGACACCGTTGACCTGGCTCGCCTCATCGGCGGTCAGGAGGGTGCAGGGGTGGAGCTCGCCGGTGCTCGCGGTGGGCGTGGTCGTGCTCGCCGTCGGACTCGCGGACTCGGCGGCCGAGGAGGTCGGGGAGCTCGAGGGGGCACCCGACGGCGGCAGGGCCGACGCAGGCGGTGCCGACGACGGCGGGCTTGAGGACGACGGCGGGTTGACCGGCGCCGAGGGCGTCTGGCCTCCCGCAGCGCATCCGGCCAGGACGACCGCGGCCACGAGAACGGTCGCACGAACGGCTCGTTTCATCGCGAGTGAACCCCATTCACCGGCGACGGATCGGGACCCCGTCGCGTGGTCTGGGCGCCGGACAGCATACGGCGTCTCGCCCCCTTGCCACGAACCGGGTGATCGGCTACTACAGGAAAGGCCGGCATCCGGATGCGATGCCGAGCAAGCGTGGAGTGCACGGTCGGCAGCCGGAACCATCTTCGGCGCCGCGATCCCGCCGGGACCGTGATCGCGCCAGACCCCCGGGCGTCGTCTCGCCCAGACTCGGCTCTCGACCGCCGCTTCCGCCCAGGGCGAGGAGGGCGGACATGGCGAGCCGGTACTACGAGCAGAACCCGGACCGTGACCCGGAGCAGGACCGCGACGACGACCGGGGCGAGCGCAGGGCGCTGCCACAGCGGGAGCTCGACCGCCAGGCTGCGGCGCGGCTCGAGGAGATCCGTGACTACCTCTCGAGTCGCTATGCGCGGCGCGAGGTCGTGTCGCGCCTCCGGACCCCGGGTGGCCTGGAGCTCGACTGGGTGCCCATCGAGTCGCAGCTGCGCGGGGCGAAGCTCGCCCAGCCACCCGAGGAGGACCGGCCGATCGAGCCGGACAAGGGTGATCGGCGTGCGGAGCTGTGTCGATTCGAGCTCCAGGAACGAGGCGTCGAGCTCGGTCCCAAGGGAACCGTTCCGCTGCTGCGCACGCCGATTGACCGGATCACGGCCACGGTCGAGCTCAACGACTGGCTCGCGAAGGGGCCGAAGGCGATGCGCATCCCGGCGGTGGACAGCCCCTATCCCTTCGAGCTGCCGGGGACGGATGTGCACCAGCATTCCTACGCGACCGAGTCCGTGACGTGCTACGGGACCGAGGGCAACATCAACGCCTGGGATCCGTACACCGATTGGTCGGACGAGTTCTCACTCGGCCAGCTGTGGCTCATCCGCGGCAGCGGGAACGGGCAGCAGACCCTCGAGGTCGGCCAGCAGGAGTACCGGGACCTGTACGGCGACTGGGTGCCGCACCTGTTCCTGTTCTACACGACCAACCACTACACGTCGCAGGGCGACAACAAGGGCGGCTACAACACCGACGTCGACGGCTGGGTGCAGTACGCCAACACCATCCACCCGGGTGCGCTGTCGTCCCCCTTGAGCCAGTTCGGCGGGACGCAATACATCATGGCCCTCAAGGTCCAGCTGTGGCAGGGGAACTGGTGGGTGCGGGTCAACGGGACCTGGATCGGCTACTACCCCGCGAGCCTGTACAACACGAACGGGCTCCGCTCGCAGGCCGACCGGCTCGACTGGGGCGGTGAGATCGTCGACTCGGCCGCGCACTCGGGCACCACCGAGACGGACATGGGCAATGGCCACTGGCCGTACGAGGGCTGGCAGCACTGCGCGTACATGAACAACCTGCGCTATCAGTCGACGACGGGCGGAAGCATGGCGGACTACAACGGGACGGCCCACGCGGAGGCCCCCGCCTGCTACGGCATCGAGGCCCACATGCTGAGCGGCACGAGCTGGGGCTCGTACTTCTGGTGGGGCGGCAGCGGGAAGAACTCCGGATGCCCGTAGCGGGGCGCGACCCGTCAGCGGGGCGCGACCCGTCAGCGGGGCGCGACCCGTCAGCGGGGAGCGACCCGTCAGCGGGGCGCGACCCGTCAGCGGGGCGCGACCCGTCAGCGGGGAGCGACCCGTCAGCAGGCCCGCGCGACCCGTCAGCGGGGAGCGACCCGTCAGCAGGCCCGCGCGGCATCATCCCCTCGGCGGTCGATCCGGACGTCGAATGCGTCCCGGCCGAGGAGGCCGGCCGCGAGCAGGACGTCCGGCCGCCGAGCCCGCAGACCGAACCGGACGAACCCCGCCTCTGCCCGGACGGCTACGTCCCGCGGCGTCGACGGCGGACCTACGAGCTGGACGGGAAGGTCATCCGCTCGCATTCGCCTCCCGAGCGGAACCCCGCCGGGAGGCCCTCCCGTCCCGAGGACTGATCCTCCCCGCGAGTCGGCGGCGGGCGAGCGTCGCCCGGTGCCATAGTGAGCGCATGCCCGTCCGAACCGTCATCGAACGTGGGCCCAGGGGGAAGCGGGCCGTCGCCGTCAGCCTCGACTGGCCGGGCTGGAGCCGCGGTGCGAAGACCCCCGAGCTCGCCCTGGACACGCTCGAGGCCTATCGGGCGCGCTACCGGCCCGTCGCGGATCTTGCCCGGATGGCTGGCGCGTTCGACGCCGCCGGACCGCTCGATGTCGTGGAGGACCGGGTCGGCACGGGCTCCACCGACTTCTGGGGCATCTCCTTCTCCCCGTCATCGGCCGAGCAGCTGGAGCCGATGGAGGACGCCGCGCTCGAGCGCGGGATGACGCTGCTCCAGGCCGCCTGGGCGTTCTTCGACGGGGTCGCCGCACGCGTCTCGCCGGAGATGCGCAGAGGCGTGCGCGGCGGCGGGCGCGACCGCGACCAGATCATCCGCCACACGATCCGCACCGAGAGCGAGTACTTCGCGAAGCGGGTCGGGCTGCGAGTGCCGGAAGGCGGCGCGCTCAGTCCCGACGGGCTGCGGGACTACCGGGCGGCCTACCTGGCGGCGATGCGCGCCTACAACGCCGGGGAGGTCGCGCGGCGCATGCGGTCGTGGACGCTCCCGTTCCTCATCCGGCACTCGGCGTTCCACACGCTCGACCACGCGTGGGAGATGGAGGACAAGGACCGCTCGGCCGAGCCCGGCTGACCGCGAGCCGCATCGGGTCTGCACCCGAGACCCGGACCCTCAGCCGCCGGCAAACGGGTCGAGGACAGCGAGATCGCCGAAGGGCGTCCCGTGAGATGCCGGTCGGCCTGCTCCACCGCGCACGTGCCTGCTCCACCGCGCACGTGCCTGGCCCACCGCGCACGTGCCTGCCCCACCGCGCACGTGCCTGCCCCACCGCGCACGTGCCTGCCCCACCGCGCACGTGCCTGCTCCAGCGCGCACGTGCCGGCTCCACGCGCACGTGCCTGGGAGGCAACCCATTGAGGCTCAATCCGTCGTCGATGGCGGATTCGGCCCGCCACGCGGACGAAACCGGCCCTCCAGGCAAGAATCTCTCGTGAGGCGGTCGTGTTGGCGGTCACGGCCCGAATTCCGTGCCTCCAGGGCAAGCACCCGGTGGCAGACGCCCCACGCCTTGCGGCCCCACGGACCCGGTCCATCGCTGGAACGGATCCCACCCGTTCGGCCCAACCGCTGCGACGCCCGGCGGCCCGCCGATATGCATCGGTGACCCCGAAGCCTGGGCGGCCGGCGCCGGTTGAACGAGGGCGAGGCGGTCCCTCGCCTCAGACGTGCGGCGCGACCTCCTGGGCGATCTGCTCCATCAGCTCCAGCTGTGCGGTCAGCCCCAGCATCGGGAAGTGGCTGCGGGCGACCAGCTCCACCGGCACCCCCGCCCGGCGCCGGATGTCAAGCAGCGCATCGACCAGCTCCTCGGGCGTGCCGGCGATCGCGGTCGACCGGCCACGGACGAGATCCTCGTCGCTGCCGGCGAACGCGGGCGGGGCCGGCGGTGGCAGCGGGCGGGTGGCCGATGCCTCCATGTCCGAGTACTTCCACTGCATCTCCCAGAGCGCCTCGCCGTACCGGCGCAGCGCCTCCTGGCGGCTGGCGCCGGGCATCAGCACCGAGTAGTGGATGAAGCGCAGGGTGGCCGGGTCGCGGCCGATCCGCTCGCACTCGTCGAGCGCCCAGCCCACCTGCTCGATGAACCGGTCGGCCGGGGCGTTGGCGAACAGGCCGTCGGCGTGGCGGGCGGCGCGCCGGATGGCGGCCTCGGCGCTGCCACCGATGAGCACCGGGATCTTCGTCGCGGGCCGCGGTCGGACGGCCAGCGCCGGCAGCCGGTAGACCGATCCCCGGTGGGTGAACGGCTCGCCGCTCCAGGCCTGGGGCAGGATGCGCAGGATCTCGTCCATCGCCGCGCCCCGGCGGCGGGGGTCCGCACCCAGCGCCGCGAACTCCGTCTCGGACCAGCCGAGGCCAAGGCCCAGCGCCAGCCGGCCGTGGCTGAGGAGCTGGACGGTCGCCGCGTCCTCGGCCAGCCGCAGCGGGTGGTGCAGCGGCGCCAGGATCACGCCGGTGCCGATCTCGATCCGGGACGTGGCCTGGGCGATGGCCGAGGAGACGACGAGGAGCGAGGGCATGTACCCGTCGTCGACGAAGTGGTGCTCGGTGGTCCACACGGAGCTGAACCCCAGCCGTTCCGCCTCGACGGCCAGCCGGATGGTGTCGTCGTAGGTACGCGTCCAGTCGGTCTCGCCCGGTCGCAGCTGGGCGCTGAGCAATCCGAATCCAAGTCCCATGGGCCTGACTCTACCAGCGTGGCGTGCGGGTCGACCGCGCAACCATTCCCGGCCCGGCCGTGTTTCGCTGGTGATGGATACGATGACGCGACCGATGACGACCCTGTCGATGATCACGTTCGAGACGGCGCTCGGACGATGCGCCGTGCGCTGGAGCGAGCGGGGCATCACCCGGGTGCTCCTGCCGTCGCGAGCACGGCCACCCGATCTCGCGGCCGATGCCGACGTCGACCTGCCGCCCTTCGTGCGCACGGCGATCGAGCGCATGACGGCCCTGATGGCCGGCGAGCCGGCCGACCTGCACGACGTCCCCCTCGACGAGGGTGGCATCGACGACTTCCGGCGCGCGGTCTACGCCGCGACCCGGGACATCCCGCCCGGCACGACCCGCTCCTACGGTCAGGTCGCCCGGGCAATCGGGCACCCGAACGCGGCGCGGGACGTCGGCACGGCGCTCGCCCGCAATCCATTCCCGATCATCGTCCCGTGCCACCGCGTGGTCGCGGCAAACGGCGCCCTGACCGGGTTCTCGGCGCCCGGCGGTCTCGCGACCAAGCGCCGGATGCTCGAGCTCGAGGGCGCGCCCGGCTACGGCCAGCAGGTCCTGTTCGGCTGAACGGTGGCGGCCCCGAGACCGTCGCCTGAACGCCTCGCCTTCGCCCGCCGTGCGCACGCTGGGGCGCGCCAGCAGCTTCTCCACGCATTCGGTGCCGGGCTGGGTTCGGAGCGCAGGCTACGCGGCGTCGCGCATCGCCGGCTCAACCGCGCGGGTCCGGGCCCTCGCCGCTGCCGGGCACCCGCCGATAGGCGACATGCCGCCCGTGCCGGCCCACCCGCTCGATCGTCTCGCAGCGTTCTAGGCAGTAGACCGCGCGCATCGCGAGCCGCTTCGAGCGCCCGGAGGCGGCCACGACGTCGGCCGTCGTGAACACGTCCGGCAGCCCGGCCGGGAGGAGCGCCAGCAGATCACCAGGGCCATCGATCCGGCGCGTCTCGACGATGTCGACGAGGCGCCGGTCGAGGCGCCACCACGCGCGCGGATAGCGGTACCTGGCGCCCGGCGGGATCGGGCCCCGGATCTCCTCCTCGGACGTCAGCAGCAGCTCGATCCGGAAGCCGGGCTCGGTGAGCAGCGCGGGGATGGACACGAGCTCGTCGAACAGGTCGATCGGGAGCGCCCGTCGCGGGGATCGCCGTCGCCGGACGATCGCGCCGTCGCCATCCACGACGACGAGCCACTTCTCGACCGGCATCGGGTGGACCAGCACGACCCGGTGGCGCTCGACGAGCTGCTCGAGCTTGCGCCGTGCCCCGGCAAAGCCGCTGGTCTGGATCTCGACCAGCTCGTCGCGCCCGGCGACATCGATCACGAACCCGTCGACGGGGGTTTCGACGCGGGCCCCGGCGACCGTCCCCGCGTAGCGCGCCTTGAGCGCGGCGTGGAGCGACCCCTCCCGGTACGTGGCGAGCCCGCGCGCCGCGCGCTCCGCCGGCGTGCCGGCGATGTCCGGGCGGCGCGCGACGTGGCGGGCGATGTGCGACGTCCGGGCGATCCGCGACGTCCGGGCGATCCGCGACGGGCGGGCGATCCGCGACGGGCGGCATGCTTCGCATGACCTACCGCAGCTGCTCGAGCGGCACGAGCTCCGTGGCGAACGCGACGTCGGTGGTGACCAGGACGCGACAGCCGGCGCCGCGCGCGGCGGCCGCGATCAGCGCATCGGCCAGGTGGCGCGGCGACCGGTCGCGCGCGTCACGCATCGCGGCCGCGGCGAGGTCCTGATCGAGACCGGAGAGCACGACGTTCTGGTGGGCAAGCAGCTCGACCAACGTGTCGGCGAGGTCAGGGTTCGGGACGACGTACGGACGCCCGCGCAGCACGTGCACCGTCTCGATCAGGACCAGCGGCGAGACCTGAACGGGTTCCGGTCCATCGATCAAGCCGGCCACCCGCTGCGCGACGGCCGGATCATCGTCGGTCAGGTAACGAACCAGGGCGCTCGTGTCGAGGGCGATCACCCGGCGTCCTCGTCCCGCGGCGCGTCCTCGTCTCGCGCCGCCTCCTCGACCGGGGGCGTGTCCTCGACCGGGGCTTCCTCGACCGGGGGCGTGTCCTCGTCCCGCGCCGCGCCGGACAGTGCGTCGCCGTCCCGGTAGTCCGCGAAGTCCGCGATCCGTCCCCGGCCGCCGAGCCGGCCGCGCAGGGAGCGTCGGTGGCGGCCGGGCAGGAAGGTCACGATCAATCGGTCGCCGTCCACGATCTCGACCGCGCGATCGCCGGGCCGAACCTTCAGCGTCTCGCGCGCGTGACGTTCGATCACGAGCTGATATCGCTCGCCAACGGTTGCCATGCCCGAGAGTATGACGAATGTCGTGTTGTCATGCAATCGATGGTCAGTCATATGATCCTGCCGATTGCATGACGACGAGGTCGGCTCGCTCGTTGGGGTCCCGTAGCGCGGCTGGTCCTCGTCGAAGGTGGCGATCGGCACGGCGCCGCAAGATCGCACTCGCGTCAACCGGTGGGACGGGTGGCCGGATCGAGCGCCCGCCGCCCCGCTGGCACGGGCCGGCGCCCCGCCCTACGCCTCCATCCGGAGCTCCTCGAGGTCGAGCTCGCGCTCGATCTCGCGGAGGGTGGCGTCGTTGATCTCGCGCCGGTCCCGGAGCTCGATCATGGCGGCCCGCTGCGCGGCGATCACGCCGCGCTGGATCTGCTCGTGCTCGAGCCGCTCCTGGCTGCGCTCGGCGGTCTCCTCGGGGTCGTCGGTGGCGAGGTGGCGGGTCCGGTCGCGGAGACCGGACTCCAACCGGTCGAGCAGCGGCTGGTGGCCGGGCCACTCGGGGCGCGCCCGCTCGATCTCCTCGAGCCCCGCCCGGTAGGCGACGTCGCGCGCGTGGGTGCCCTCGTCGCCGTCGATCGCCGCCGCGCCGCGCACCGCCCAGCGCACCAGCCAGGGCAGCGTCAGCCCCTGGCCGACGAGGGTGACCAGGATCACGCCGAACGTGATCAGCAGGATGAGGTCGCGCTCGGGGAACCCGGCCGGCAGCGCGAGCGCCGCGGCCAGCGAGACCGCGCCGCGCAGCCCCGACCAGCACACGATCAGCGTGAGCCGCCCGGCCAGCCGGGGATCCGTGCGGGCAACGACGCGCCGCGGACCGCCGGGAAGGAAGCTCGCCGGGATGACCCACACGAACCGGCCCGCGACCACGACGACCGAGACGACCGCGATCAGGCCCAGGATCTCGGCGGGCGGGCGGGTGCTGGCATTGCCCAGGATGTCGGGCAGGGCGAGGCCGATCAGGACGAACAGGACGCCGTTGAGCACGAAGCCGACCATCTTCCAGGTCGTGAGCCACAGCACCCGGCTGTCCGGCGAGAGGATCACGCCCAGGCGGCTGCCGATGACGAGACCGGCGGCGACGGCGGCGAGCACGCCCGAGAGCCCGAGCTCGTCGGCCGGCAGGTAGGCGGCGAACGGGATCACGAGCGAGAGGACGACCTCGACCGGCGGATCGTCGAGCCGGCGCAGGATCATCCCCGCGACCCGCCCGACCGCCACGCCGATGGCGATCCCGCCCACCGCGGCGACGAGGAACGACGCGATCCCCTCGGCGAGCACGAACGAGCCGCTGACGACGGCGATGATCGCGGTGCGGTAGGCGACCAGCGCGGTGGCGTCGTTGAGCAGCGCTTCGCCCTCGACCAGGGTGACCACGATCCGGGGCGCACCAAGCCGCCGGAACACGGCGGTCGCCGCGAGCGCGTCGGTGGGCGCCACGACCGCGCCCAGCGTGAAGGCTGCCGCCCAGCCGAGGGTCGGGATCGCCGCCTGGGCGACGACCGCGACCAGGACCATCGTGAAGATGACGAGGCCGATCGAGAGCCGGCCGAGCGGCGCGATGTTGGCGCGCAGCTCGCGGATCGGGGTCTCGACGGCCGCGCTGAACAGGAGCGGGGGCAGGAACACGAGCAGGACGAGGTCGGGCTCGAGCTCGATGCGCGGCAGGCCCGGGACGAGGGCCAGGCACAGGCCGCCGAGCACGAGCAGCGACGGATACGGGATGCCCAGCCGGCGGGCGAGCTCGAACAGGATGGCGATCGCGACCAGGACCGCGAGGGCGGCGGTCAGCGTATCCACGACGGGGCGGGCCGGGCGGCGGAGACGCCGGGTCGATGGCTGCGGGGGGCCGCGGCCGCTACTGCTGGTAGCGCTCGACGATGTCGGGCGGGCGCACCTTCGCCTGATCGGGATCGAGCCCGACCGAGCGCCGGGCGTCACGCTGGTGCAGCAGGTCGTAGCACTGGTCGAGCTCGACCTTGATCAATTCCAGCCGCTCCTGGTCGGAGGTTCCCAGGCCACCGCCGGCGGACGCCCGCTCCCAGAGCTGCTCCTCCTCGGAGGCGAGCTCGTTGATCCGTTCGAAGATCGGCTGGTCCGTCATCGTGGGGCTCCGGCTGCGGGACGTTCGCCTCCGCAGCCTACCGCCCGGCGGGCCTCGGTGGCAGGCCCCCCGCGGCTGCGGGCTGCGCTCGGGCCCGACCCGGCCGGGTCAGGCCGGTACGGCGTCGGGTGCCTCGGGCAGGAATGGATCGCCCGCACCGGCCCGGAGCGCGGCGACGATCGCATCGGCGTGGGCGGCGCCGACCACGTTCTCCTTGCGGCGGCACAGCGCGGCCGAGGCCGTCGCCGCCTCGATCGCCGCGTCCCGCTGGCCGGCAAGGTGCTGCACCTCCGCGAGGTCGAGGAGCGCCTGCGCCTGGGCCGTCAGGTCGTCGGACAGCCGGGTGAGCGCCACGGCAGCGTTCGCCTGCTCGAGCGCGCCGGCGGTCCCGCCGTCGCGGGCGAGGAGCCTGGCCCGCACCGATCGCCACAGGATCTGGGTCACGTTGTCGTCGGGTGCGGCCACGTCCTCGCTGAACGTCGCGAACGCGTCAGCGTCGGGGTAGCGCCCCTGGCGGTAGAGCGCGTCCGACAGCATCGCGGCCACCGTCGAGATGAAGTAGCGCTCACCCAGGCGATCGAGCGTCTCGTAGTCGCGCCGCAGCTCGGCCTCGGCGGCGGCCGGGTTGCCGGCCAGCAGCTCGATCGGTCCGGAGTCGAGCGAGGTGATGCTGGCCTGGTTGGTGAGGCCGAGCTCCTCGAGCGAGGCCCGCGCCTGGCGATACCCCGCCCGGGCGGCCTCGAAGTCGCCCGCCATCGCCTGCAGGTAGGCGAGGTCGCGCACGATGCTCGCCTGGGCCTTGCGGCTCTCGCCCGACCGCTCGAGGAGCTCGCGACAGCGGTCGATCGCGTCGGGCACGGGCATCGGCCCGAACAGGGACGCCATCGCGAGGATCGGTCCCGCCCGCTGCTCGGCGACCCGGTCGCCGGCCAGCTGCGCATGATGGAGCACACGCTCCACAGCGTCCTCGGTCTCGGCCCACTGCGCGGCCGCGATCCGCAGGTTGGTGATGAACCGCCACGCGGTGACCAGGCCGGCCTGGTCGCCCGCCCGCTCCAGCAGGTCGATCGCCTGACGGACCTGGGCCTCCACGTCGCCCTCGACCAGCGCCGGATCGGTGAGGTGGCGGAAGAGGAGCCGGGTCAGGCGGGCGCTGGTCTCGAGGCCCTCGCTGCCACGCGCCGCGGCCGTCTGCACGGCGGCGTCGAGCCAGGTATTGGCCGCTTCGTAGTCGCCCATCTCCATGCGCGCCTCGCCCAGGCGCAGCAGGAGCTCCGGCCGGGCCTCGTGGTCCTCGGGCAGCAGGGTGGCCGCGCGCTCCAGGAGGTTCGCGGCGGCGGGCATGTCACCGCGCCCGAAGGCGCGGTGGCCGGCGGAGCCCAGACGCTCGCTCGCGCGGATGCCGAGCACGATGCCGGCCTCGTCGAGCGGCCCGAGGTCCGAGCGATAGCGAAACGCCTGCTCGAGGTGGTAGCCCAGGATCTCCTCGAACTCCTGGGCGCGTCCGGCCTCCGCGTTGACCCGGTCGGCCCAGTCGACGAACCGCTCGTGAAGGACGGCCCGCGAGCGCTTGAGCAACCCCTGGTAGGCGGCATCGCGGATCAGGATGTGCTGGAAGCGATAGCTCGGGTCGACCTCGCTCCGGCTCTCGCCCTCGCGCACGAGCTGGCGTCGCTCGAGCGCCGCGAGATGGACGGGGAGCTCGTCGCGGAGCCCGTCCGGCGCGAGCTCGCGGACCGCGGCGGGGGCGAAGTTGAGCCCGATGACCGAGGCGGGCTCGAGGACCGCGCGCTCGGGCCCCGGCAGCTGGTCGAGCCGGGCCGCCAGCAGGGCGTGGATGGTGGGCGGGATCGCAAGCCGGGAGAGGTCGGTTGCCGCGACCCAGCGGCCGTCCTCCCGGCGCAGCGACCCGCTGTCCACCAGCATCGAGAGCAGCTGCTCCACGAACAGCGGGTTCCCTTCCGCCGCCTGGACGACGCGGTCGCGGACGGCGTGGTCGAGCCCCGCCTGGCCCAGCAGGTTGTCGACCACCAGCTCGGCGTGCACCTGCGTGAGCGGCTGCAGGACGATCCGGGCCTCTCGGTCCCGCGTCGCCCAGCCCGGCTCCCGGTCGATCAGCGCGTGGCGCGAGGTGCACAGCAGCAGCACCGGCGCACCGGCCAGGGAGTCGACGAGGGTGCTGATCAGGTCGAGGAGCGTCGGCTCCGCCCAGTGGATGTCGTCGACCATGACGACCACGGGCCCATCGGCGGCGAGCAGCTCGAAGAAGCGCCGGATGCCCCAGAACAGCTCGGGCAGCTGGAACGCGGTCGGGATGAGCCCGATCGCCGACGCGACCGGCTCGACCACCGGTTCGCCGCCCTCGCCGAGCAGCGAGGCGATCCGCCGGGTCGCGAGCTCGGGCGGGTCGTCGTCGCGGATGCCGGCTGCCTGGCGCACCACCTCGGCGATCGGCCAGAACGTGACGCCGTCGCCGTACGGGAGGCATCGCCCGCGCAGGACCCGCGACCGCGACGTGACGGCGTCGATGAACTCGCTCGTGAGGCGGGTCTTGCCGACGCCCGCCTCGCCCACCACGGTGACCATGCGGCAGCCGCGCTCCGCGACCGCGTCGTCGAAGGCGGAGGCGAGGAGGCGCATCTCCGCCTCGCGGCCGACCATCGGGGTGTCCTGCCGCCGCCTGGATCCCTGGTCGGAGTGGATGGCGATCAGGCGATATGCGGCGACGGGCTCGGCCTTGCCCTTGAGCGTGAGGGGCTCGACCTCCTCCACCTCGACCGCGTCGCGGACGAGCCCGTAGGTGAGCCCGCCGAGGTAGACCTCATAGGTGGGCGCCGCCTGCTCGAGCCGTGCCGCCACGTTCACGGCGTCGCCGGTCACCAGGCGCTGACCGAGGCTGGCGTCGCCGGCCACCACCTCGCCGGTGTTGACGCCGGTGGCGACCACGAGGCGCACCGACTCGTCGCGGAGCAGCGTCTCGGCAAGACGTGCCAGGCCGTCGCGCAGGTCGAGGGCCGCGCGGGTGGCGCGCAGCCCGTCGTCCTCGTGCCTGACCGGGAGCCCGAACACGGCCATCACCGCATCGCCGATGAACTTCTCGACGGTGCCGCCGTGGCGCTCGAGGCTCCGGCGGGCGTGGTCGAACACCCGGGCCATGACCCCGCGCAGGGCCTCCGCCGGCAGCGGATCGCCGTCGGCCGCGGTCACCTTGAGATCCGAGAACACGATGGTCACGGTCTTGCGCGTCTCGGCGACCCGGATGGCGCCGGATCCGACGGTTGCGTCCGGGCCGGCGGCGGCGGCAGTCTCGGCATCGGCGACGACCCCGACCAGGCGGTAGGCGGGCACGGGCTGCGACGCGCCGGCGGGCACGACGTCGTCGACCCGCTCCACCGTGACCTGCTCCGCGACCAGCCGGTGGGTGGGCTCGCCGACCAGGATCTCCTGCGCCGGGGCCGATTGCTCGAGCCTCGTCGCCAGGCGCAGGACGTCGCCCGTGAGGATGTGCTCGCCCGCCGACGCCGCGCCGACCACGAGCTCGCCGGTCGCAACCCCGGTCCGGTTGACCAGCCGGACGCCCCAGGTCCGGTCGAGCCGCTCGTTGAGAGCCGCGAGGGCGCGCTGGGTCCCGGCCGCGGCCCGGACCGCCCGCAGGGCGTCGTCGTCGCGCGCCTCCGGCAGCCCGAACACGGCCACGATCGCGTCGCCGATGATCTTCTCGATGGTCCCGCCGTGGGCCTCGAGGACGGCCCGCATCTCGTCGAAGTAGACCGTGAGGACCTCGCGCAGCGACTCGGGGTCGAGCTGCTCGCCCAGGCTCGTGGAGCCCTTGAGATCCGAGGTGACGATCGTCACCCGGTGGCGGCTGCCGGCGTCGGGGGTGACGGGCGCGGCGGGCGTCGCGGGCGTGGCGGGCGTGGCGGCGGGCGTGCGCGGGCGTGACGGGCGTGGCGGGCGTGGCGGGCGTGACGGGCGTGGCGGGCGTGACGGGCGTGGCCGGTGCGTCGGGCGTGGCGGACGCGAGCGGCCGGCCGCAGGAGCCACAGGCGGGAAGGTGCTCCTCGATCGGCTCGCCGCAGCCCGGGCAGGACGCCATCGTCACAGTCTAGGCGAGCGCTGACAGCGGCTGCTGATCGGCACGCCGGGAACGTCGACGGCGGCGCGCCGTTCAGGCGCGCCGCCGTCGGAACGATCCATGGACCGGGCCGGTGACCCGGATCGGAACCCTACATGTAGCCTCTCGGGTCGCCGGCCGGCGCGAAGAACCGGGCCTTGATGTCGCCGTTGCTCGCGCGGTACTTCCAGATCACGCACGGTCCGGCGAAGTTCGGATCCGTCACCGTGGAGGGCGGCTCGTCATCGCTGGCGTAGCGCCAGCAGCTGGGCAGCAGCCCCGTGGTGACCTTGTGCCTGGCGGTGCCGAGCAGCGGGATGAACGGGGTCGGGCTGTTGAAGCAGACGTGGTACTGGATCGCGAATGGCCGTCCCGCCGCCTGCGCGGTGGCCCTGGGGATCGTGATGTCGACGATCTTGGTCCGCGTCCCGGTCACGTTGATCGTCACCGTCCCGGTGGTGTTGGGGTAGCTGGTCCCGATGATCGGGAGGGTGCACTGGGTGTCGGCGGGCGTGAACGCGAGCGTCAGCAGGTCGCTGCTGGTGCCGGCACCGGCGGTGACCCCGAACGACGAGTTGCTGCCGTTGGTGCTGGTGGCGTCGGCCGAGCACGACTGCCCGCTGGCGCAGGTCGCGCCCGCGTCGATGATCGAGAAGGTCCCCGACGTGGCCGGGGCGACGCTGACGCCGGTGACCACCGAGCTCGTCAGCGCGGCGTGGATTCGATAACCGTCGCCGCTCTGGGGCAGGCTGCCGGCGAAGCTCGCCGACCCGCCGCCCACACCGGCCGTGGTCGTGAGGGACTGGGCGGGCGTCCCGTCCGCGACGGTGAACGTCACGGTCGAGCCGTCGAGCGCGGTGACCAGCGCGTTGCCGTTGGCCGTGTCCACCACCTGGACCGTGACCGGCGTCCCACCCGGCGCGAGCGCCTGGCTCGTGATGTTCTGACCCTTGATCGCGGTCGCCGGCTGCGTTTGGAACGCCAGGGCGCAGGCATTGAACACGGTCGTCGTGGCGCTGCTCGGGTAGGGCTGGAAGTCGTCATCGAGGTCGCCGCCCGGGTCGTCCTCGCCGGCATTGACGTCGGTGTCGGCCCAGACCTTCCAGGCGCTGGTCGCGACGCCGCAGCCGTCGGGCACGCCGGCGGTGAGCGCGAGATCGACCGAGCCGCCCGGGGCGACCGTGTGCGACGTGTCGAACACGAACAGCGTCGACGACATCTGGTAGCCGGCCGGCGCGCTCACGCGGATCGAGCGGATCGCCTTGTGCGACGTGCCGCTGTTGGTGACCCGGAGCGTGAGCGCCACGGTGCCGGCGGCGGTGATGGTGGGATTCGTGAATGCGGCGGAGACCGTACCAGCCGTCTGGCTGTGCGATGCGGTGGCGGTCGGCACGCCGATCGCCATCCAGATCAGCCCGGCCGAGGCAAGCACCGTCAGGGCGCGGCGGGCGACCCGCCGGCGGTTCAAGATGGCCGTGGGCACCCGAGGATTCCTCCCTCTGTGGTTCGATGATCGGGGAACCGGTGAACCATAGGGCCTCGCCGAACCAGAATCAATGGATGCCCGCGGTCCGCGCAACGGCCTCCGCCAGCGGTTGTCGGGCCTGCCGGCGACACGGGGTGCTCGGCGGTCCAGGCCGCCATGCGGAAGGCGCCACCTGGACCCCAGGTGCCCTGAGGCCGGAGGCCTGAGCCGTGAGCCCTGAGCCCTGAGCCCTGAGCCCTACGCCGCCGTCTTCTGCGGATTCGAGCCCACGCGCGGGATCGCGAGCGCGATCAGGCCGGCAACGAGGCCGAGCACGAGGACCACGCCGCGCGCCGCCGGGTCGATGGCGATGCCAAGGATCGTGTCAAGGCTGGCGCTGCTCGGCCCACCGAGCCCCACCGCCACGGCGCCGACGCCGAGCGTGAACGGAAACTCGAAGCCGCCCTTGGTGCTGAAGAATCCGTTGCGCCAATGCACCTGGCCGATGATCACCACGGTCTGCGCGATCAGCGCTGCGGCAACGAGCGGGGTTGCCAGCCCAACGGCCAGCAGCAGGCCGCCGGCGAGCTCGACCATCGCCGAGACGAGCGCGAACAGCCGGGCCGGTTGGAAGCCCATGTGGGTCATGGCGCCTTCCCAGCCGGTCAGCCCGGGGCCACCCCACCAGCCGAACATCTTCTGCGCGCCGTGCGCGGCGAACGTCAGCCCGACGCCGAGCTGCAGGATGAGGATTGAGAGATCGATCGCGTTCATGGCCGTGCCTGGTTCCTGGTCCTGTCGTGTGCCCGGGCATTTGCCCTAGGCAACATCATTTGTCCAACAGCAAGACTCTACGCCAAACTAGTTGCGGTGTCAACAACCATGCGGTCGTCAGCCCTTCCGAACCGGTCCACGCCGTCGCCGGCTCGGCCCGCGAACGGCGAAGGAGCCTTCGGGTGCGTCAGGCCAGGGTGGGGATCAGGTCCGCGACCGAGTCGACCACCCGTGAGGGCCGGTACGGATAGCGCTCGATATCGGCGGCCGCGGTAGATCCGGTGAGGACGAGGACGGTGTGCATCCCGGCCTCGAGGCCCGACTTCACGTCGGTGTCCATCCGGTCGCCGATGATCCCCGAGGTCTCCGAATGGGCGTCGAGCGCGTTGAGCGCCGAGCGCACCATCAGCGGGTTGGGCTTGCCGACGAAGTAGGGCTCGACCCCGGTGGCGCGCGAGATCAGGGCGGCCACGGCGCCGGTCGCGGGCACCGGGCCATCCTCGGTGGGCCCGGAGGGGTCCGGATTGGTGGCGATGAAGCGAGCGCCGGCAGCGACCAGGCGGATCGCGCGGGTGACGCGCTCGAAGCTGTAGGTGCGGGTCTCGCCCAGGACCACGTAGTCGGGGTCGCGCTCGGTGAGCGTGTAGCCCGCGTCGTGGAGCGCGGTGGTGAGCCCCGACTCGCCGATCGCGAACGCGGAGCCGCCGGGCCGCTGATCGGCCAGGAACCGGGCGGTCGCGAGGGCCGAGGTCCAGATGCACGCCTCGGGGACGCTCAGCCCGCTTGCCGCCAGCCGCGCCGACAGGTCGCGCGGCGAGTAGATCGAGTTGTTGGTCATGACCATGAACGGCATGCCCAGCTCGACCAGGCGCCCGAGGAACTCGGCGGCGCCCGGGATCGGCGTCTCCTCGCGGACGAGGACGCCGTCCATGTCGATGAGCCAGGATCGGATCTGCATTCGGCCGTCGGCCCTCGTCGTCGTTCCGCGGGCGTTACGCGCGTGGACCAACGGTACCTCGACCGCCCAGAGCTCGACCGCCCAGAGTTCGCCCCTCCGGATCGTTCCAGCCAAGCGGAACCATCGCCGCGTGCGCGCCGAAGGAAGCTCGGCCGCCCAGAGCTCGGCCGCCCAGAGTTCGCCCCTCCGGATCGTTCCAGCCAAGCGGAACCATCGCCGGGTGCGCGCCGAAGAGAGCTCGGCCGCCCGGAGCTCGACCGCCCGGAGCTCGGCCGCCCAGAGTTCGCCCCTCCGGATCGTTCCAGCCAAGCGGAACCAGCGCGGCGTGTGCCATAAGCGCTCGATGGCGGGACTCCATGGTGCCGCGCCTACGGCGGGAAGCTGGAGATCGAATTCGGAGGAGCCCAGGTCGCCGGCATCGCCGTTCGTGCATCGGTCGGGAGCACGATCCACGCGATGGTTCCACGATCCGTGAACGATCGCGAGATCGACATAGTGGGCGACCGTCCTCCGGGGGAGGCGGCGGTGGGGCACCGGTGGAAGGTGGAGCCGTGGCCGTGGTGGGGCGACATGGTGCGACGACGTGGTGGGGCGGCCGCGGCGCAGCGTCAGGCGGTCTGGGGGGCGCGGGCCGGGCGGTCTGGGGGGCGTGGGTCAGGCGGTTGGGGGGTCAGGCGGTTGGGAGGTCAGGCGGTTGGGAGGTCAGGCGGTTTGGGGGGACGTGGGCCGGGCCGCCCGCCACGCGGGTATGAGGGGCCTGGCTGGTGGGCCGTTCGCGGACCTTGCCTAGGCGGTCGGGACCGCGGCGGCGTAGCGGGCGGCAAGGGCGCGCAGCGCGGCGACGAGCTCGGGTGGCTCGGTCACCGAGAAGTCAGCGCCCAGCATGCCGAGATAGACGGCCAGCGACTCCAGGGTCTCGGCGCCGGTTTCGAGCTCGCACGAGGTCTCGTCGACGGCGGTGATCGTCCCGAGCCACGGACCGAAGCGCCCGGCGAGGTCGGCCGCCGGCGCATGGACGGTGACCCGGGCCTGGTGCCGCCGGGCGGCTGGCGGGATGCCGCGCGCGATCATCGCCTCGACCTGGGCGTCGGTCAGGTCGCGCGGCACGAAGGGCGGGCCCGGTGACACGCCGGGCCGGATCCGGTCGACCCGGAACGTCCGCCAGTCGTCCCGATCCTGGTCCCATGCCACGAGGTACCAGCGCTGGCCGGCGTTGACGATCCGGTACGGCTCCACCCGCCGCCGGGACGCCGTGTCCCGCCGGTCCGAGTAGTCGAACCACAGCCGGCGATGCTCGCGGCTCATCCGCGCGAGCTCGGTGAGCATGGCCGGGTCGACGGTCGGGCCGCTCCCCCGCCGGACGTGGACGGTGACGCCCTGGAGGGTGCTGACCTGGCGGCGGAGCCGGGGCGGCAGGACCTGCTCGAGCTTCGCCAGCGCGCGGAGCGACGTCTCCTCGATCCCGGTCACGGCGCCGCCGGTCGCCGTCCGCAGCCCGATGGCCACCGCGACCGCCTCGTCGTCGTCGAGCAGCAGCGGCGGCATCGAGGCGCCGGCCTCCAGCCGATACCCGCCGACGGAGCCGCGGGTGGCGTGGACCGGGTAGCCCAGGGCGCGCAGCCGCTCGATGTCATTGCGGATCGTGCGCGCGCTCACCTCCAGCCGCCGGGCGAGCTCGACCCCCGTCCAGTCGCGTGGCGTCTGGAGCAGCGAGAGCAGCCGCAGGAGTCGCGCCGAGGTTCCCATCCCGGTCGAAATCTACCACGCTATTAGGAACGAACTCGACCTAATCAACCGATACGCTGCGGAGATCCACGACGAAGGAAGCGAAGGAGAGCTGGGTTGTCCAACCAGGCGATGCAGGCAGGGTTCGGATCGACGGATCGACCGCCGATCGAGCTCCCCCACCCCGTCCGCATGCGGGTCCTCGGCGCGGTCATGGTCGGCGTCTTTCTTGCCGCCCTCGACCAGACCGTCGTCGGGACCGCGCTGCCGAGGATCATCACCGACCTCGGCGGCAACGATCTCTACACCTGGGCGTTCACCGCGTACCTGCTGACCTCGACCATCAGCGGACCGCTGTACGGCAAGCTGTCGGACCTGTTCGGCCGGCGGCCCGTGTTCCTGTTCGGCATCGGCGTGTTCATGACGGGTTCGCTGCTCTCGGGCCTGTCGGGCGAGATGTGGCAGCTGGTCGCGGCCCGTGGCGTGCAGGGCCTCGGCGCGGGCGCGCTGTTCCCGATCGCGATGGCCGTCATCGGCGACCTGTTCGCGCCCTCTGAGCGCGGCCGGTACCAGGGCCTGTTCGGCGCCGTGTTCGGGCTGTCGGTGCTGGTCGGCCCGGCCATCGGCGGGCTGATCACCGACACCGTCGGCTGGCCGTTCGTGTTCTTCTTCAACCTGCCCGTCGGGGCCGTCGTGCTCGCGCTCGTCCGTCGCAACCTGCCCGGCTACCACGCGGGCAGCGCACGGCCGCGGATCGACTATGCGGGTGCGGCCCTGTTCGCGGGCGCGCTGGTGCCGATCCTCATCGGGCTCACCAACAAGCAGACCGCCGACTGGACCGACCCGGCGGTCGGTGGCCTGATCGGCCTCGGCGCGCTGGTCCTGGCCGCCTTCGTGGGGGTCGAGTCGCGAGCCGCCGAGCCGATCGTGCCGCTGGCCCTGTTCCGCAACCGCTCGTTCACGGTCTCGGTGGCCTCGGTGTTCCTGGCCGCCTCCGGGTTCTTCACCGCGGTCGTGTTCCTGCCGCGCTGGTTCCAGGTGGTGGTCGGATCGTCGGCCACGGTCTCTGGCTACCAGATGCTGCCGCTGCTGGGCGGCGTGATCCTGACGGCGTCCGTGTCGGGCCAGATCGTCAGCCGCACCGGCCGCTACCGGATGCTGGTGTTCGTCGCTCTCGCGACCATGGCCGGCGGGCTCGCGATGCTGACGCAGCTGCGGGTCGACACGCCGCTCCCGCTCCTGTGGACGTGGATGTTCGTGACCGGCCTCGGCGTCGGGCCGATGTTCGCGGTGTTCCCGCTGATCGTCCAGAACAACGTGCCGGTCACCCAGCTCGGGACGGCGAGCAGCAACCTGTCGTTCTTCCAGCAGGTGGGCGGCACGGTGGGACTCGCGATCACCGGCACGATCTTCGGCACCTCGCTCAGCCACGAGGTCCCCGCGGCGATCGGATCCGCGGGTGTCCCGGCGCAGGTGAGCCAGGCGCTCGCCGGCGGCGGGGGGCTCAACGCGATCACCAGCGTCGGCGACCTCGGGGCGACGCTGCTGGCCTCGCTCCCGCCGGACGTGCGTGGGCTCGTCGAGCCGTACGTGCCCTCGATCGTGAGCGCGGTTCACCAGGCGTTCTCGATCGCGACGGCCAGCACGTTCACGATCGGGATCGGGACATCGATCCTGGCCGCCGGCATGGTCCTGCTGCTGCGCGAGTCGCCCGCGGCCGCGAGCGTCGAGGCGTGGGAGCCGGCGTCCGGCACGGAGGAGGCGATGCTCGCCGACGAGACCGTGTCCGCGGCCTGATCTCTCGCTCCTCCCGGCGCCGGGGCGTCCGCAGGACGCCCCGGCGCCTCCACGTCCCCGCCCTTCGCGCGCCACGCCGAGTCCCCGTTTCGGCCGGAGGTCCCGGCCTTCGGCAGCGAGGAGTAACGGGCCGGACGGGACGACTTGGAGGGTGCCCACGGCGTCGAGGCGCTGCTACCGTGCAGCCAGGCGGTGAGCGCCGCCCCAGCCAGGAGGCTGGCCCGAAACGGCAAACCCGGGGTGACCCGGGGACGCAAAGCCACGGGACTCGCATCGTCGAGTCAGCCGGGCTGCCGAAGTCAGGAGGTTGGTGTGCCTCGCGGCCACCCGTACCTCGGCGCGCTGGTGCGCGTCTGTGCCGTCGCATTGCTCGCGCTCGCGGGCATGGCGTCGGTGCGACCCATCTAGTCCGCGCGGGCTCCTCGGCCCGCCCTCAACCGCGACGCCCCGATCCAGGGACCGACGGCCAGTCCAGCCCGGCCCCCTGCCGTCGGGGCGTCGCCATGTCCGGCTGGTGCCGCCTTCCGCCGGCAATTCGAGGGGGCCACCCTTCGCATGCCACATGGTCGATCGGGGCGGAACCGCCCGGCCGATCGTATGGTTTGCCGGCGCCACATCCACCTCTGCCCTTCTTTGCCTGGGGCAACAGCGGAGGCGGCGGGATGCGGGTGTGGCTTCCCGGGCGGCGAGCGACGGGGTCAGCCAGGCGGTAGCGTCATGATGCGGCGAGGCAGGCGGCCGAGCCCAAGTGGCGCGTACGGGAGGTTGCTCGGATGAAGGTCCTCGGGGACCGGGAGGTCTGGTTCGTCACCGGGAGCCAGGCGCTGTACGGCGACGATGCGCTTCATGCGGTTGCCGAGCATGCGTCCGAGATCGCCCACGCGCTCGACGACGCGGACGCCATCCCGGTCCGGGTCGTGCCCAAGCCCGTCGTCACGACCGCGGAGGCGATTCGGGCCGTCCTGCTGGAGGCGACGGCAGCGCCCCACTGCGCCGGCGTCATCGCCTGGATGCACACGTTCTCCCCGGCGCGGATGTGGATTGCCGGCCTCGCCGCGCTGCACAAGCCGCTGCTCCACCTGCACACCCAGCACAACCGCGGTCTCCCCTGGGCGGAGATCGACATGGACTTCATGAACCTCAACCAGTCGGCCCACGGCGACCGCGAGTTCGCCTATCTCGAGACCCGCCTGGGGCACCCGCGGATCACGGCGGTGGGTCACTGGCGCGACCCCGAGGTCGTCGAGCGGGTCGCCGTCTGGGCCCGGGCCGCCTGTGGCCTTCACGAGCTGCGGCGGCTTCGCCTCGCTCGCTTCGGCGACAACATGCGCCAGGTCGCGGTGACCGAGGGCGACAAGGTCGAGGCGCAGATCCGTCTGGGGGTCCAGGTCAACGGCTATGGCGTCGGCGACCTCGCGCACGCCGTGCGGTCGGCGCCCGAGACCGCCATCGACGGCCTGATCGAGGCGTACGAGGCCAGCTACGAGATCGCGCCCGCGCTCCGGGCGGAGGGTGGGCAGCGCGCCGCGCTACGCGAGGCCGCCCGGATCGAGGTTGGCCTGCGGACGTTCCTGGAGTCGGGCGGGTTCGGCGCCTTCACCGACACGTTCGAGGACCTGGGCGAGCTCGCGCAGCTGCCGGGGATCGCCGTCCAGCGTCTCATGGCGGACGGCTACGGCTTCGGGGCCGAGGGTGACTGGAAGACGGCCCTGCTGGTAAGGGCGATGAAGGTCATGGCGACCGGCCTGCCCGGCGGGACCTCGTTCATGGAGGATTACACCTACCACCTGGTTGCCGACCGGCCGCAGGTGCTGGGGGCGCACATGCTCGAGGTCTGCCCGTCGATCACCCGGTCGACGCCGTCGTGCGAGATCCATCCGCTGTCGATCGGCGGGCGCGCCGACCCGGTCCGCCTGGTGTTCACCGCGAGCCCCGGGCCGGCCATCGCCGTGGGGCTGCTCGATCTCGGTGACCGGTTCCGGCTGGTCCTCAGCGAGGTCGACGTGGTCGAGCCGCCCGAGGCGCTGCCCCGGCTCCCCGTGGCCCGCGCGCTGTGGGAGCCCCGGCCGAGCCTGAAGGTGGCGGCGGAGGCGTGGCTGATGGCCGGCGGACCCCACCACACGAGCTTCAGCACCGCGCTCCGCCGGGCGCATCTCGAGGACTTCGCGGAGCTGGCCGGCATCGAGCTGGTGTCGATCGGGGACGGGTCGACGGTGGCCGATATCAGGAAGGAGCTGCGCTGGAACCACGCCTCCTACACGCTCACCCGCCGGCCGTCATGAACCTCCAGACGCTCCGCGAGCAGGTCTGGAGGGCGAACCAGGGCCTGGTCTCGGCCGGGCTGGTCACGCTCTCGTTCGGCAACGCGAGCGGGATCGATCGCACCTCAGGCGCCATGGTCATCAAGCCCAGCGGCGTCCCGTACGAGGAGCTGCAACCCGCCGACCTCGTTGCCGTCGACATCGCGTCGGGCGCGGCCGAGGCAGGCGCCTACCGACCGTCCTCCGACACGCCGACGCACCTCGCGCTGTACCGGCGCTACCCGGAGGTCGGTGGCGTCGTCCACACCCACTCCCCCTGGGCCTCGGCCTGGGCGCAAGCGGGCCAGGCGATCCCCTGCTACGGCACGACCCATGCCGACCATTTCCACGGGCCGGTCCCGGTGACGAGGGCGCTCATGCCGGCCGAGCTCGGGGCGACGTACGAAGCGGACACCGGCGCGGTGATCATCGAGACCCTCGATGGGCTCATGCTCGGCGCGCTCGAGATGCCGGCCGTGCTGGCCCGCTCGCACGGGCCATTCACGTGGGGGGCCGACGTCTCCGAGGCCGTCGCGAACGCCGTTGCGCTGGAGCTCGTGGCAGCGATGGCGCACCGGACCCGGGTGCTCGATCCGGCCGCAGCCCCCATCGACCCGGAGCTGCTCGAGCGCCACTTCCGGCGCAAGCACGGACCTGCGGCATATTACGGACAGGCGGGCCGGCGAGGCTGAGACAGGCGGCTCGGGATCGCAGCGCGCGGCGGCGACCGGGCGGATGCCGCCGGAACGCTCAGAGGAGAACCAGGTGAACCTGCAGCAGGGAGACGCGGCCGAGCTGATCCGATCGGGCGGCGCGATCCTCGGCGTCGAGCTCGGCTCAACCCGGATCAAGGCAGCCCTCATCGCGCCCGACACGACCCCCCTGGCCTCGGGGGCGTTCCCCTGGGAGAGCCGGCTCCGTGACGGGATCTGGACGTACGACATGGACGAGGTCTGGAAGGGCCTCGCCGCGTGCTACACGTCGCTGGCCCAGGATGTCCGGTCCCGGTATGCCCTGGAGCTGACGCGCGTCGCCGCCATCGGCCTGAGCGGGATGATGCACGGCTACGTGGCGCTGGACGCCGCCGGCGAGCTGCTCGTCCCGTTCCGGACCTGGCGCAACAACATCACCGCGCAGGCCTGCGCCGAGCTGACCCACGCCCTCGAGTTCGCGATCCCACAGCGCTGGAGCATCGCGCATCTGCACCAGTCGATCCTCGAGGCGCAGCCGCACGTCCCGCAGATCGCCCACCTCACGACCCTTGCCGGCTACGTTCACTGGCGGCTCACCGGCGAGCGGAAGATGGGTGTCGGCGAAGCGTCGGGCATGTTCCCGATCGACCCGGTCACCGGGGACTGGGACGCCGCGCGGCTGGCGAAGGTCGATGCGCTCATCGCGCCGCGCGCGCTCGGCTGGCGGCTCCGCGACATCCTGCCCGACGTCCTGCCTGCAGGGCGGCCGGCCGGCCTTCTGACCCCCGACGGGGCGCAGCTGCTCGACCCGACCGGCAACCTCGCGGCCGGCATTCCCCTGTGTCCTCCCGAGGGGGACGCGGGCACCGGCATGGTCGCCACCAACGCGGTGCGCCCGCGATCGGGCAACGTATCCGCCGGCACGTCGGTGTTCGCGATGATCGTGCTCGAGCAGAGCCTCACCCGCGTCCACGAGGAGATCGACATCGTCCTCACACCCGACGGCCGCCCGGTCGCCATGGCCCACGCCAACAATGGGTCCTCGGACCTCGACGCCTGGATCGCGTTGTTCGGCGAGGTCGCCGCGGCGCTGGGTGCCGAGGCGTCGCTCGATGACCTCTACGCGAAGCTGCTGCCGCTGGCGGCGCAGGGCGATCCGGACGCGGGCGGGCTGCTGTCCATCAACTACGTCTCGGGCGAGCACGTGACCGGCTTTACCGAGGGCCGGCCGCTGTTCGCGCGGAACCAGGACAGCAGGTTCACCCTCCGGAACTTCGTGCGGGCGATGTACTTCGCGTCGCTGTGCGCCATGCGGACCGGCGTCGACATCCTGACCGAGCAGGAGGGGGTCGTGGTCGAGGAGATCCGCGGACACGGCGGCTTGTTCAAGGGCAGCGACACCGGGCAGCGCATGCTGGCGGCGGCGCTCAACGTCCCGGTCAGCATCCCGGCCACCGCGGGCGAGGGCGGCGCGTGGGGCATGGCCGTGCTGGCCGCCTTCCTGCTGCGGGCCGACCCGGGGCAGTCGCTGCCCGACTACCTCGACGAGCGGATCTCGGGCAGCATCGGCGCACCCGTCGCGCCCGACCCGCGCGACGTCGCGGGGTTCGCGGCGTTCTTCGCCCGCCACCGGGCCGGGCTGGCGATCGAGCGCGAGGCGGTGCGGGCGCTTCGCTGACGCGGCGTCAACGCCCGCCGGCCACCGCGTCGAACGCCCGCCCCACCAGGCGGATCCCCTCCTCGATCTGCGCCTCGATGGTGGACCCGTAGCCGAACAGCAGCCCGCCCGGTCCACGTCCACGGTCGATCCGGTAGCGGCTGATGCCGTCGAGACGCACGCCGAGCGCCGCCGCGTGCGCGATGACCGCCGCCTCGTCGATGCCGTCGGGCAGCCATGCGGCGACGTGGAGCCCGGCGGACGCGCCGGCGGGCCTCGCGCTCGGGAGGTGCGAGCGAAGCCCCTCGAGCAGGGCGTTCCGGCGGCGCCGGTAGATCGGGCGCATCCGGCGCAGGTGGCGGTCGAGCTCGCCGCGCTCGAGGAAGTCGGCGAAGGCCAGCTGCTCGAGCCCCGCCGACCCGCGGTCGAGGGCCTCCTTCGCCGCGGCGATCGGCGCGACCAGGTGCGCGGGGCAGACGAGCCAGCCCAGCCGGAGACCGGGTGCGAGCGTCTTGCTCACGGATCCCGCGTACAGGACGCGGCCGGGTGCCAGGCCCTGGATGGCGCCGATCGGCTCCCGGTCATAGCGGTATTCGGCGTCGTAGTCGTCCTCGACGACGAGCCCGTCGTGCGCCTCGGTCCACGTCACGAGCGCGGCCCGGCGCTCCGCGGTCATCACGGACCCCACCGGGAACTCGTGCGCGGGCGTGACGACCACGGCCGTGGCCGGTGAGCGGTCCAGCTCCTCGACGACGAGGCCCCCCGCATCGACGGGCGTGGCCACGACCTCGAGGCCGTGCCGGTGGACCACGTCCGGCGTGTCGGTCTGGCCCGGGTCCTCGGCCGCGACCCACCGAGCGCCGGCCTCGCGGATCACCGTGACCGCGAGATCGAGCGCCTGGGCGAAGCCGTTGCAGATCACGATCCGGTCGGGGCTCGCCTCGGTGCCGCGGACGCGGTTGAGGTAGCGCGCCAGCGCTTCGCGGAGCTCGGGAGCGCCGCGTGCGTCGAGGTAGCCGAGTCGCTCGGCGGGTGCCTCGTTGAGCACGCGGCGGAGCGAACGCAGCCAGACCTGGCGCGGGAACTCCGTGACGTCCGGGCGGCCGTACCCGAAGTCGATCCGGATGTCCGGTCCGGGGCGCGCCTCCGGCGCCGTCCCCTCGCCGGCGGCGTCACCGGTGGCCGTGCCCGGCGGACCGGCGCCGTGATCCCCGTCGAGGCCCGGTTCGACGGCCCGTGCCGCGACCCACGTCCCGCCGCCATGCCGGCTGTCGAGATAGCCCTCCGCCACCAGCTGCTCGAACGCCTCGACCACCACGCCCCGCGACAGGCCGAGATGCTCGGCAAGGGTGCGGGTCGAGGGCAGCTGCGTGTGCGCTGCCAGGCGGCCCGACTGGATGGCGCCACGGAGCTCCTGCTCGAGCTGCCGGTGCAGGGGCTCGGGGTCGTCGCGACGCAGCGCCACGAGCAGCTCGATCCCCGAAGTGGTCCTTGGTCGTGTCACAGGAATGGACCTTACCAGATGACCACTATCGACGGAGGATCGGGTCGGCAAGCCAGCACGAGGAGCGTCCCATGACCACGATCGCCGCCATCCCGATCGGCCCGCAGCCGGCCGGTGCCGCGCACCCCGCCGCGCATCCGGGCACACGCCAGGACACGAGCCAGGACACGAGCCAGGACACGCGCCCCCGGATCGTCTCCCGGGCCCTGCTGCTGGTGTTTGCCGCGTCGGTCGGCGCGGACGCGTCGCTCTACCTGCTGCTCACGGCGCTGCCCTCGACCGCGGCGATCGGCGGCGGCACCGGGGCCGCGGGCGCGGTGACCACCGCGCTCATGCTGGCCTCGGTCGTGGGCGAGGTCGCCACGCCCCGCCTGGTCGCGCGACTGGGCGAGCGCTGCATGTTCGCGGCCGGGCTGCTCCTGCTGGGCGTCGCCGCACTGGCGCTGGCTGTGTCCGGGACCGGCTCACTCCCTGCCGTCCTCGCGGCCAGCGCGGTCCGTGGCGTCGGGTTCGGGCTGACCGTTGTGGTCGGCGGCGCGCTGGTCGCCTCGTTGGCCCCGAAAGAGCGGCGGGGCGAGGGCCTCGGGCTCTACGGCGTGGTCGTCGGCCTGCCCGCGATCGTCGGCCTGCCGCTCGGCGAATGGCTCGCCGGCGCGTTCGGCACGCAGGCGACCCTCGCGGTCGCGGCAATCTCGGCGCTGGTGGTGCTGCCGCTCCTGGCCGGGCTTCCCGGCGGCCGTGGGCATCGCGAGAAGCGGTCGCGGCCCGGGATTGGGACGGCGCTCCGTGCGCCGGCGTTGGTGCGGCCCGCGCTCGTGTTCGCCGCCTCGACCGCGGCGTCCGGGATCGTGGTCACGTTCCTGCCGCTGGCCGTCCCGATGGCCTCGTCCTGGCTGGTTGCCCCTGCCCTGCTGGCCCAGAACCTCGCATCCACGGCGGCCCGCTGGTGGGCGGGTGCGCGCGCCGACCGGTCGGATGTCACGCCCCCGTTCGTCGCGGGCCTGCTCGCCGTGAGCGGCGGGATCGGCGTGCTCGTGCTGGCCTCCCAGCCGGTCGGGCTGCTGGCCGCGATGGTGCTGTTCGGTGCCGGCTTCGGGATCCTCCAGGCCGCGACCATGACGACGATGTTCGCCAGGGTGGACGCCGACGGCTTCGCGGCCGCCAGCGCGCTGTGGAACGGCGTCTACGACACCGGGTTCGGGCTGGGCGCCGCCGCCTTCGGTCTCGTTGCCGGCATGGCCGGCTTCGGTCCCGCCTTCGGGCTCACGGCCGCAGCCGTCCTGTTGGCGCTCGTGCCGGCGGTGCGCGATCGGCGGGCCCTGGCCCGAGCGGCGGGCCCTGGCCTGAGCGGCGGGACCGGACCGACCCGCCGGCGCGGCCTCGCAGCCGCAGGATCAGGGAGCACCCCGGTTGAGCGGGTCGCGCGGTGACGGTAGACTCTCGATCGGCCCGCGACGGGCCCACGTCGCCGGTCCGCCGGCGGCCCCGCTGGCGAGTGGCCTAACGGTAAGGCACCTGACTCTGGATCAGGGGATTGAAGGTTCGAATCCTTCCTCGCCAGCCAACCTACAACATCTGTGCCAGCCGAACGGTGAAGCACCAGATGTTGGGGTTTCGACCTTCCTGGACGCGGCGCCGAGGCGGTCGATCGGTGGCGACTTCGCCTGACTCCGCCTGACTCCCTTCCCGTTTGTTCGCCCGACTCAAGACGTGGCTCGACGACATGGAAGGCTGTCGAGCACACGGTGTCCCGCATGCGGTCACTCGCGGGCTTCAAGTCGTCGGCGCGGCCCAGAACCCCCTCTCGGTGGTGCGTCCGAGATGACGTCGGGCGCCGGAGCCGACCAGGCCCAGGCGACCAATCTCCTGCGCATCCTCCACGCCATCAGCTCGCCCCGTGGGCCGCAGGTTCTCGAAGGCTCGCGCGACTTCCCGGGGTGGCAGCGAGCGCGCACGGGCAGCGATCTCGACGGACATCGAGCGCGAGAGCTCGAAGCTCCACACGGAGGTCATCCGCGATCCGGCCCCGAGGCTGGGCGCCGTCAAGCGATCGGCCCAGCTCATCCTGGCCCTCCAGGACGGACGCTGTCTGGCTCAAAGCAGTCAGCCGCGATCGAGACCGCGGTGGGCGGCCGGGGGCCAGCGAACAGGACCCGCAACGGGCGCATCGCTGGAGGTCATGTCCTTGAGCAACCCCATGGTCAGGCTTACCCCGTCGGCGATCGCAACCGAGGATTCGGTCGCCGGGTTCGCGTCTCCGACCCGCGGCCGAACGAGGACAGTGGTGTCACGAATGACGAAGCTCCTGGCCGGGGACGAGGGTCGAGCCGACGCTGGAGCTGCGCACGACGCCCAATTGCCTCCTGAGGCCACCCGGCGTCGGCTCGAAGGAAGATCACCAGTGAGCGCCTCGGCGACCGGATCCCGTTCGACGGTGGCAACTTCCCACCGCAACCGCGCTGGTAACCCGGGGCAACCGAAGGGATCGCACACGTGACGGGCATCGACCTCTACCCGGTGATGCTCTTCCTCGGCGTCCTCGGCCTCGCCGTGCTGTGGGAGCTCCGCAGGCTCGTGGTCGCCCGGGTCGTGGCTCGACGGCTCGCGGTCGCGGCGATCGGGCTCCTCGCCGTCCTGTTGATCATCTCGATTTCGGTCGGGCTCACGGGTTTGCGCTTGCCCCCGGCGCCGGGAGCGCCGATCGAGCCTGCGGGTTCGATGACGCGATCGCGGCGAGGATCTCCTCGAACAGGACACCCGGGTTCTCGAGCATCGTTCGGCTCGCGGCCACCGCCTTGTTGAGCCCGATGAACCGGCCCAGGATGTCGTCCCAGTTGACCAGCCGCGACGCGAACCGCGGCTCGCACATCGCGACCAGCATGTTGGCGCGGGCCCGGCCCCGAAGCCGGACCTCCTCCGCGAGATCGATCCCCCACAGCCGCTGGACGACCCGGTTCGCGACGACCACCTCGCCCAGCTCGTTGGCCGCGAACACCGGCCAGTGCACCTGGTCGACGAACGGCTGGAGCTCCTGGTTCGTGAAGTAGTAGCCGGGCGACTTGTTGGGTGGGTAGCGGAAGTCGGGATAGAAGAACCCGCGGTCGGTCAGCACCCGGTGGATCGTCGCGTCGGACGCCTGGACCACCTCCAGGATCCGCTCCAGGCTCTCGCGCGGCGGCAGGCGGGCGCCGTTCTCGTACTTGCGGATCGTCTCAGCGTCGAGCCCTGCGCGCCGGGCGAGCTCCTTCTGCGTCAGCCCGACACGGCGACGCTCGGTGCGGATGATCTCGCGCCAGCCCGGGGCTTCGGCGCTCGATTGCTCGTCAACGGACACGGGAGGTCCCCCTGGGGCACTCCCGACTGTAGCGCCTGATCCGGACCGGGCGCGGGGCCGTCTCGCACCGCGTCAGGGACGCGGCGCCGAGGGGCGCCCGAGCGTGCGGTCGCGTCCCGCCGCTCGAGCGCCTCGCGCGGACCCGCCGACGCCACCCAGCGACGGCTACTCCACCTGGCCGACGCCGGACACCTCGATGTCGACGTACATGCCCATCGCCCGGTGATCGGCCGCGTCGCAGAAGAGGACATAGGTCCCGTGCGTCAGGTGCACCTTGACCGTCACCCAGCCGGGCGTATCTGCGACGCCGGTGATGTCCAGGTCCTGGCCGTCCGGCGCCTCGAGCGAGAAGTTGTGGGCCGTGCTGTTGTCGTTCACGGTCAGCCAGTACGTCCCCGGCCTCAGGGTCAGGACACGGTCCGGCGAATCGGTGTAGCCCATCGCCGTTGCATCCCCGAACGAGAGCGCGATGCAGGCGCCGGGCTTGGGGAGCGCCTGCGGGTTCGAGCAGTACGCACCGGCCAGCTGCCGGCCCTCGGCGGACACGGTGGCTGCCGGAACCAGCGCGAGCAGCGCGGCCGTGAGCGCCAGGATCAGGGGAAGCGAGATGATCGCCCTGGCTCTGCCACCGGCACGGCCAGTGGCTGCCGACGGACGCATGCGTCCGGGGATCGATGTCGATGTCATGGCTGCTCCTCTCTCGATGCGACGGCTTCGACGACGCGCAGGGGATCGAGACGGGCGCGCTGCGCGACGAGCGCGGCCTCGTGTGCCGAGGGGGCATCGAACACGTACAGGCAGATCTCGTCCTCGGGCACGTGGATCGAGCGTTGGAAGCGGACGGGGGTCGGTCCCGGCATCAGCTCCGCGGCTGCCCGTGCCCGCTGCTCCCGGGCGGCCCGCTCGGCCGCCTGGTCACGCCCCAGATAGGTCTCGACGAGATAGCTCGGCACGAGCCGACGCTAGGCGGGAAGCCGGGCGGTGGAAACGTCAGAACGTCTGATCTTTGCCCCGCGGCTCCGCACCGGCTGGGTTCGTCAGCTCCTCGCAGCCGTCCTCAGGACCGCAGCCGGCGGGCAAGCTCGGTCCGCGAGCGCACGCCGAGCTTGGCGTAGACGTGGGTCAGGTGGCTGGCAACCGTCCGCTCGCCGAGGAACAGCGCCGCGGCGATCTCCTGGTTCGTCCTGCCCTCGGCGGCGAGCGAGGCGACGCGCTGCTCCGCCGAGGTCAGCCCTTCGGCACGCCGTCGTCCGCCGATCCGGCCGCTCTCGGCACGCGCCTTGGTCGCCCAGCCCGAGGCCCCGATCGCATCGAAGCCCTCGATGGCTGCCTCGATCGCCTCGAGGGCGGGCCGCTTCTGCCGAGCACGGCGCCGGATCGTGCCCAGGGCGAGCAGTGCCCGAGCGCGGCCGAACGGGTCGCCGATCGCGTCGTGCGCCGCGACCGCCCGGTTGAGCAGGGCGAGCGCCGGCTCCACCTCCCCCCGGGCTGCGGCCACGAGGGCGCGGCAACGGATGACCTGCGCGAGCACCCAGTCGCGGTCGACCCGGACCGCGTCCGCCTCCCAGGCATCGAGCAGGAGGACGGCGTCGTCGAAGCGCCCGAGCTCGAGCAGCAGCTCGACGTGGTCCGCGGTCCACCAGCGGACGCTCGGCTCACCCCACCCGAGCTCGGCGGCCCGAGCTTCTGCGGTGCCCAGCCAGGTCTTCGCCACGACCGGCTCTCCGCTCCACAGCGCGACCAGCCCCAGGACCGCCAGGTGCTGCGGCGGGTGGAAGCCGAACTGCGCCTCCGCCAGGCCGAGGGCTCGCTCCGAGTGCTCGCGGGCGAGCTCCAGCTGTCCCCGGTGTACGGCGATGACCGCGTTCGGCAGGTGGTCCTGCGGGACCTCGAGGCCGTACTGGATCGCGATGTCGTGGGCAGCCGCGGCGAGATCGGCCGCGAGCTCCCATCGTCCGGCCCAGAGCTCGACCCAGGCAAGGCCCCACAGGGCGCGGGCGCTGCGGGGCTCGTCGCGCTCGCGCCACGCTCGCAGCTCCTGTTCGAACAGCGCCCGCGCCTCGCCGCGTCGCGCGGCCGGAGCGAGCGTGTTCACGATCGCCTGGGTTGCCTCCTGCACCAATCGCTCGCCGCCCAGCGCGGCCGCCAGGTGCGGGATGAGCGCCGGGAGATCGGCGGGCGTCGGCGCGTCGCCCGCGAACCAGCCGAGCACCGCCTGCACCGCGCGTGCCCGGGTTCGGAGGAGGTCGTCGTCGAGCTGCTCGGCGAGCGCGAGCGCGGCACCGGCGTGGTCGAAGCTCACCCTGAAGCGCCGCGCCCAGGCCAGCCGGCAGTGGATGACCGATTGCAGGGCCGGGCGCGAGGCGGCATTGCCCAGGGCCTCGTCGAGCAGCTCGGCGGCGCGATCGACGCCCTCCAGCTCGGCCAGCAGGATGAGCGCCTCCGCGCGCCAGCCGCCGATCGCCGTCGGGGCCAGCAGATCCGTCGCGATGGTCCGGGCGCGCGGCCACTCTCCGGCGACCTGGTGCGCCCGCGCGGCCGACAGCGCCCGCCGCGCACGATCGTCGGCCGCCTCCGGCGGTGTCAGCCGGACCGCGTGCTCCGAGAGCTCGGCAGCGACGGCAGCCGCACCGCGATCGACGGCCAGTCCCGCGGCCTCGTCGAGCACGGCGGCGATCCCCGCGTCCGGCGTCTCCTGCGACAGCGCGAGGTGGCGGGCACGGACCAGGGGGTCGTTGGCGATCCGGGTGATCCGCCGGTGCACCCTGCGCCGTCGCTCGCCCAGGTCCTGGTACAGCACCGATGCGAGCAGCGGGTGCGTGAACCGGATCGTGCCCTGCTCGCGCTCGATCACGCCGGCCGCGACGGCCGGTTCGAGCGCTTCGGCCGAGATCCCCGCCCGATCGAGCAGCCGAGCCGGTGCGGTGCCGAGGGCCGACGCGACGGCGAGCGCCTCGCGCGTGTCGGCGGGCAGCCCGGAGACCCTCGCCAGCAGCAGCCCTTCGAGCGTCGGGGGGACGCGGAGCGGCTCGAGCGGACTCCCATCCGCCTCGATCGCACCGGCCAGCTCCAGCGCGAAGAACGGGTTGCCGCCCGACTGCCCGGCGATCCGGAGCAGCGTCTGGCGCGGGAACGGCCTGCCCAGCCGATCGCGCAGCAGCTGGTGGAGGGCGCCGATGCTGAGCGGTCGAACCGCGATCCGCGTGACGAGCTCCGGGACGAACGCGCGCTCGAGCTCGCCGGGCTGCCCATCGTCGCGCGGTCGCTGGGTGAGCAGCACCAGGACCCGGCTGCCGGTCAGGCGTCGGAGCGCGAACCCGAGCGCGCCCGACGACGACGGATCGAGCCACTGCACGTCGTCGATCGCGACCAGGACCGGCCCGTCGCGGCTGAGGCGCTGAAGCAGGTCGCGCACCGCGACGGCCAGCGCGCGCGGATCGACCGGTTCGCCGGCCGCCTCGCCGCGCAGCATCGCGACCTCGAGCGCACGCCGTCTCGCCGGCGGGAGCGCCGGCAGCGCCTCGTCGAGCACGTCCTCCAGCAGATCACCCAGCCCGGCGTGGGCGAGGCCGCGCTCGGCCTCGGCGGGGCGCGACACCAGGGTGGGCATGCCGCACGCACGGGCGCGATCGACGCCGGCCAGCCACAGCGTCGACTTGCCGATGCCGGGCTCGCCCTCCAACACCAGCGCGGCGGGCTCGTCCGGCACGTGGTCGATGAACGCGGCGACCAGCGACAGCTCCTCGTCCCGGCCAACGATCTCGAGCGCCATCTTCCCTCGCTCGCACGCCAGCTGCCGCGCGCGGGGAACGCTCACGGGCGACCCTCGACGGCGGCCGCTCGGAGACTACAGGACCAGCCGTCCTGGCATCGCTGGGACCCTGGCGGCCCGTAGGAAGCGAAGTTCGTGGATAAGCCACTGGCACAGGGGAATAGAACGGGCGTATCATTCCGGTCCGCCTGTGCCGCCCCGGGATCGCGCACGACGTGGCAATCCGGATTTCAGGGCATCGAGGCCTGGCATGAGCGGCACGACAGGTCGACCCTCGACGATCACGCTCGCCCGCGACGCCGTCGTCTTCATCGACCAGGTGGAGCGCGAGGCGCGTCGCCACGGGTCGGCGGAGCTCGGCCTCCACCATTGGGTGGCGACCGCCTGCGCCCGCACCTTCCTGGCGCGGACGGTCGCGCGCGAGCGGGACATCCTGGCCACGCGGGCGCGGATGCAGGAGGCGCTGGACGCGGGCACCCCGGGCCCGCCCCTACCGCCCGAGAACGTCCTGGCCGAGGCGAAGGCGACCGCGGCCCGGCGCCAGGACAGCCGGATCCACGCCTGGCACCTGGTGCTCGTCGTCCTCCGCCGGTTCGGGATCGCGACGCGGGACACGGAGCCAGCGCTGGACGTCGAGCCGTCGCGGGACACGGAGCCAGCGCTGGACGTCGAGCCGTCGCGGGACACGGAGCCAGCGCTGGAGGTCGAGCCGGGCGCCCCCACGCAGCCCGCGACGCCAACACCGGCACCCGAGCCGACGCCGGAGCCCGCGCCTGCCACGCCGGAGCCCGCGCCTGCCACGCCCGGGCCCGCGCAGGCCCGTCGGTCCGCGAGCCGGAGCAAGCGCCCGCCGACCCCGATGCTCGACCAGTGCGGCTCCGACTGGACGCAGGCGGCAACGCGCGGCGAGCTGCCACCGATGGTCGAGCGCGACACCGAGCTGCGGCTGGTGATCGAGGGCCTGTGCCGCCCCACCAAGCCCAACGTCCTGCTGGTGGGCGAGCCCGGCGTGGGCAAGTCGGCGCTCGTCGAGGGCCTCGCCCAGCGGATCGCGGCGGGCGATGTCCCGGCGCCGCTGCGAGGACGCCCGTTGATCGCGCTCAGCATGGCCGAGCTCACCCGCGAGTCGCGCTACTACGGCGTGATGGAGCAGCGGCTCGCGTCGCTGATCGCCGAGGCCCGGGCGATCCACGCGATCCTGTTCATCGACGAGGGCCACGCGATGACCGGATCCGGCGGGCGCGAGGGCACGGGTGACGTCGCATCGGTGTTCAAGCCCGTCCTCGCGCGTGGCGCCCTGAGCCTGATCAGCGCGACCACCGGGGACGAGTACCGCCGGTTCATCGCGCCCAACGGGGCGCTCGAGCGCCGGTTCAACGTGGTCCACGTCGCGGAGCCGGCACGCGACGCGGTCCGCGCGATGCTTGCCGCCCACCGGGACGCGATCGCCGTCACGCACAGGATCATGGTCGGTGACGCCGCCATCGAGCGGCTGCTCGTGCTCACCACGTCGCGCCTGTCCCACCGTCGCGAACCGGATCGATCGCGGGACCTCCTCGACCAGGCCGTCGCCCGGGCCATCGCCGCGGGCGCCGACGCCGTCACGACCACCGATCTCGAGGCGACCGCTGCCGCGGCATCTGGCGCACCCGAGGTGACCGACGAGACGCTGGCGGGGCTGGAGCGCTCCCTTGTGCGCGAGGGGCTGCTGCGCGACGCGGACGCGACCCGGCTCGTCGACCGCCTGGGGCTCGCCTTCGCCGGCCTGACCCTGCGGCCCGAGCGGCCCCGGGCCACGGTCCTCGTCCTTCGTTCGGCCGGCGGCCCCGACGGGCTGGCCGTCGCGGAGGCCCTCGCCACCCAGGTCCTCGGCGGTCCGGAGCGGGTCATCAGCATCGGCGTGGGCGGCATTCGCGACCCGAACGCGATCTCCGGGTTCCTGGGCACCAGCCAGGGCTACATCGGTCACGGGGAGGCGCTGCCGATCCACGGCCTGGCCGAGCGACCGTCCTCGGTCCTGTTGCTGCGCGGCATCGACGCCGCCCACGAGGCCTTCCGGTCCCTGCTCGCGCGCGCCCTGCGCGACGGCTACCTGACCGACGCCCAGGCGCGCCGGATCGGGCTCACGAGCTCGATCGTCGTGCTCGAGGCGGCGGCACAGGAACAAATCGCGAGGCCGCTGGGCTTTGGCGTTGCCGGCGCCGCATCGCGTGAGGCGGGGCCAGCGTCGCGCGACCGGGCGCTCGAAGGCCGGCCGACCGACGCCCTGGCGATCGCGGCCCTCGGCGAGGAGCTGGCCGCCGCGTGCGATCTCACGGTGCTGCCGCCCTCCGGCCGAGGTTCGGGCTGGCTCACCCACACCCTCGACCAGCTGGCCTCGAGCTACCGGGCGGCCGGCATCGAGCTGGCCTGGGACCCCGCTGCCGAAGCGGTGCTCGCCAACGGCCTGGCGGCGGCGTCGTCGCGCGACCGAGAGCGGGCGATCGAAACCCGGGTGGGCCGCGCGGTGCGCTCCTGCCTGCGAGCCGGCCGCCGCCCGGTCCGTGCCCGCGTGCGGGGCGTCGAGGGCCGGCTCGTCGCCGATATCGAGGCCTGACCGGAGCTGCCGGACTCGCGGTCGGCGAGGTCAGGGACGATCGGCCAGCCGGTAGACCCGCGTGGCAGTGCCACCCATGATCGCCGAGCGATCGTCCGCGGCGAGGGTGCCGATCAGACCCTCCAGCGCCTCGAGATGGGCCGCGTACGAGCTCGCGAGCAGGCAGACTGGCCAGTCGCTCCCGAACAGGAGCCGGTCGGCACCGAAGGCCTCGAGCGCCACCTCGAGCGCCGGCCACAGCTCCTCGCGCGTCCAGCCCGGGCCCGCGGCCGTCGTCAGCCCGGAGATCTTGGCGGCGACGTTGGGGCGGCGAGCGGCGGCCACGAGCTGGTCGCGCCACGTTTCCCAGCCGACCCGACGGTATGGCGGCTTGGCCAGATGATCGATCACCAGGGTGAGGTCCGGCAGCGCGTCCGCGAGCGTGGGCACGTGGCGCAGGTGGTCCGGGAAGACGGCGACGACATCGAACGTCAGGCGAAGGCTGGCAGCCTCGCGCAGCCCGGCCAGCACGGCCGGGCGGAGCAACCAGTCAGGGTCCGGCTCGTAATGGATGAGGTGGCGGACACCGACGAGCACCTGGTCGGCACGCTCGCCGAGCGCGGTCACGGCCGCGACCGGATCATCGAGCGGCACCCACGCGACGACGCCGCGGACCCACGGCTCGGCGGCGGCGACGGCGAGCATTGAGTCGGTGTCCGCGAGCGTGTTGGCGGTCTGGACGATGATCGTGCCGTCGATCGCCCCCTCGACCAGGAGCGGCTCCAGGTCGGCCGCCGTGAAGGTTCGGTAGATCGGTCCCTGCTCCGGCGTGGGCCAGTCGTAGGCACCGCTCTCGACGTCCCACAGGTGATGGTGTGCGTCGATCCGTGGCGGTCGCTTCCCGTCCCCGGCCGCGCCGTCCTGCCAATGCCCGGGCTCGGGCCCGACGGCCAGCCGCTCGTCGCTCATCGGCCGCGGGAATCCGGGTCTTCCAGGCCGGCCGCCGGATCGTCGATCTCGCCGTCCGCGTCGCGCCGGTCCCCGAAGCCGTCGCGGAACCACGACTCGGTCGTTGCGACATGGACCAGCGCCGCGGCCTCGGCACGCGTCGGATCGTGCGCCCGGAGCGCCCGCAGGATGTCGTCGTGCTGGGCGAGCGTCCGCGAGCGCGCATCCTCGTCCAGCACCCCGCGCCAGGCCCGCGCCCGGATCGTACGGCCGGACACGGCGTTGAGCATGGACGCGAGCGTCGCATTGCCCGATGCCTCGGCGACCAGCCGATGGAACTCCGCGTCGTGCCGGATCCGCTCCGCCTCGGAACCGGCCTCGCGCATCCGCTCGATGCAGGCGGCCAGGGCGTCGGCCCTGGCGTCGTCCAACCGGGTCGCGGCCAGGGCGGTGGCGGCGGGCTCGAGGATCCGCCGGACGCCGATGAGCTCGAGCGAGAACCCTTCCTCGATCAGGTCCATCGCCGCGCCGATCCCACCCAGCAGCAGGTCCGGGCGCAGGCTGGTCACGAACGTGCCGTCGCCGCGCCGGACGTCGAGCACGCGGGCGGTGACCAGCGCGCGGACGGCCTCCCGAACGGTGTTGCGTGACGCGCCGACCTCCGCCGCGAGCTCCGACTCGGGGGGCAGACGCGATCCGGGCCCCAGCGACCCCGACGTGATCTGATCCTTGATCCGCTGGATGACCGTCTCGGTCAGCGGCGCCGCCATGGCCGACTCCCAACCCTCGCAGTGTCCCGGTTCGGCGTGAAGTATACCCCTAGACATCGGATGTCTATGTGGCTAGTCTGCACATCCATGGCAACCCGGCGGGTCAAGATGGCCTCAGACATAGGACATCCTATGTCTCCGTTCATCGACCCCGTCGTCATGGTGTCCTCCGGCTCGCGGCCCGGTTGCAGCCATCGGGCACGCCCGTGACCGAGCCGCGCCCTGAGGCGCTGGCACGTACGGGCGAGGACCATCGTGGCCCGGGTCGCCTCGATCGGTATGCCCTGCTTCGCCTCGCGCTGGCCCTGTTCCGGTTCGGCCCGTTCATCGGACTGCTGGGCCTCATCATCGTGCTCTCGATCCTGTCCCCGGTGTTTGCGACCACCCGCAATGCCGGCAACGTCCTCGCCCAGACCGCGGTCATCGCCATCCTGTCGCTCGGGCAGCTGCTGGTCATCCTCACCCGCGGCATCGATCTGAGCGTCGGCTCGACGCTCGCGCTGTCGTCCGTCGCCGGCGCGCTCGTGTTCGAGACGGTCTCGTCGGACGTGCTGGTCGTGATCGCGATCCTCGGGACGGGGCTCGCCGTCGGGCTCGTCAACGGGCTCGTCTACGTCCGCGGCCGGCTGCCCCACCCATTCGTGATCACGCTCGCGATGCTCAGCATCGCACGAGGTCTGGCACTGTGGCTGTCGGGCGGCCAGCCCATCCAGGGGATGCCCGGCATGGTCGATCTGCTGGGCGGGACCTCCATCGGCTGGCTGCCCGTCTCCACGTTCGTCGTGGCGGCGCTCGCGGTGGCCATCGCGGTGCTGCTCGGTCGCGTGGTCTGGGGGCGCTGGATCTACGCAACGGGCGGCAACCCGGAGGGCGCGCGGCGTGCAGGCATCCCCGTCAACGGCGTGCTGATCTCCGTGTATGCCCTGTCGGGTCTCGCGGCCGGCCTCGCGGGCCTCATCTCGTCCGGCCGGCTCAACGGCGGCTCGCCGACCTTCGGCCAGCTCGCCGAGCTGGACTCGATCGCGGCCGTGGTGATCGGCGGCGCGAGCTTCCTCGGCGGTCGGGGCACGGTGTCCAACGCCCTCGTCGGGGCCTTCACGATCGGCGTCATCCGCAACGGGATGAACCTGCTCAACGTCGACGCCTTCCTGCAGCCGATCGTGATCGGCGTCGTGATCGTGCTGGCCGTCGAGTCGGATGTCGTGCGCAGCCACCTCGAGGACCGCTTCCGCGTCACGGAGGCGGCGCGCTCATGACCGCCGAGCGTCCCGCGCCCCCCGAGCGTCCCGCGCCCCCCGAGCGTCCCGGGCGCGCTCTCCGCGCCGAGCGGCCGACCCCTGCCGCGCTCGAGGTGCGCGAGGCGACCAAGCGGTTCGGCGCCGTGCTGGCGCTCGACGCGGTCTCGCTCTCGGTGTGGCACGGCGAGGTGCTCGCCCTGCTCGGGGACAACGGAGCGGGCAAGTCGACGCTCATCAAGTGCATCAGCGGCGTGCACCGCCTCGACGCGGGCTCCATCGAGATGGACGGCCAGCCGGTCGCGATCGGCTCGCCCGCCGATGCGCGGGCGCTCGGGATCGAGACCGTCTACCAGGACCTGGCCCTGTTCGACAACCTCGATCCGGCCGCCAACTTCTACGCCGGGCGCGAGCTGGCGCACGGCAGCTTCGTGCCCCACGGCCTGCGCTGGCTCCGGCGACAGGACATGGCGTCTGCGACCGCGGAGGTGCTGGGCCGGCTGCAGGTCGTGTTGAGCGACGGGCGCGCCGCTGTCGGGCTCATGTCGGGTGGCCAGCGGCAGGCGATCGCGGTCGCCCGGGCCGCGGCGTTCGCCAGCCGGGTGGTGATCCTCGACGAGCCCACGGCCGCGCTCGGCCTGCGGGAGTCGCGCCAGGTGCTCGATCTCATCGTCCGACTGCGCGACGAGGGCCACGCGGTCGTCGTCGTCTCGCACGCGATGGACCACGTCCTGGAGGTCGCGGATCGCGCCGTGATCCTGCGCCGCGGGCAGATCGTCGGCGAGGTCGACGCCCTCCGCGAGAACCAGCACCAGATCGTGTCGCTGATCGTGGGAGGTGAGGTCTGAGCCAGCGCTGAATGGCCGGCCCGCCTCCGGCGTCTCCAGGCGGGATTGGGTGAGCGAACACGAGGAGGAAGGACAGCGATGATCAAGCGCAGGACGGCCGGCTGGCTCGCCGTGCTGATGCTGGGCGTGGCAGCCTGCTCGAGCGGCAGCACGCCGACCGCGGCTCCGCCGACCACGGCGTCCACGACCGCACCCGAGACCATGGCCGCCGATTCGCCGAGCCCCGCGGCGGACAAGATCAAGGTCGGCTTCATCACCAAGTTCCCGGTCGACTTCTACGACACGATGGTCGACGCGGTGAAGACCTGGAACCAGGACAACCCCAACGTCGAGGTGCTGTTCGCGCAGGGTGCGAGCGGGACCGACGATGCGGGCGAGATCGCGGCCATCGAGTCGTTCATGTCGCAGGGCGTGCAGGGGATCGCGATCACGCCGACCAGCCCGAACCTCCAGACCGAGCTGCAGAAGGCCGTCGACGCCGGGATCAAGGTGGTCCTGATCGACAACGACATCCCGGACTGGAGCGGCAAGACGTCGGTCGTCGCGACCGACAACCTCGCGGGCGGCAAGCTCGCCGGGAGCTGGCTCGCCGATCACCTGCCGGCCGGTGCGAAGCTGGGCGTGCTGCAGGGGGTGCTGGGCAACCCGTCGCTCGACGCGCGGGTGAGCGGCATGCTCGACACGCTCGGTGACGCCGCCACCGTCGTGGCCCAGGCACCGACCGACTGCGACCAGACCAAGGGCCTCAACGCGGCGCAGGACATCCTCACCGCCCACCCCGATATCCAGGCCATCTACGGCGCCTGCGGACCGCCGATCCTGGGCGCCCTCCAGGCCATCAAGAATGCCAACATCCCGGATGGGCAGCTCACGGTCGTCGGGTTCGACGCCGCGCCTGGCGAGATCGACGCGATCGTCGCGGGCCAGGAGGCCGGATCGGTTGCCCAGTTCCCTGCCAAGATGGGCTCGCTGGGCGTCCAGACGCTGGTCGACGCCATCTCCGGCACATCCGTCGAGGCGAACGTCGACACGGGCACCGAGATGGTCACCAAGGACAACGCCGACCAGTTCAAGTAGCCAACACATCGCCGTCGCGGCCGGTCGGTCTCCTCCCTGGCCGCGGCATCCAACGGGCGGCCGAGCTCGCTCGGCCGCCCGCATCCCAACCCAGGAGTCCCCGCGTGGCAGTCACCATCACCCAGGTATCCGCCCTGGACGTCCGCTTCCCCACCTCGGCGACGCTCGACGGGTCGGATGCCATGACCACGGCCCCGGACTACTCGGCGGCCTATGTCATCCTGCGCACCGACCACCCGGGCGGCCTCGAGGGTCACGGCCTCGCGTTCACCAGCGGCCGCGGCAACGAGCTGTGCGTGGCGGCCATCGAGGCCCTCGCCCCGCTGGTGGCGGGCCGCACCCTCGAGTCGTTCACCGCGGACCTCGGCGGGTTCTGGTCGCACATGGTCGGTGACAGCCAGCTCCGCTGGGTTGGCCCGGAGAAAGGGGTCATCCACCTGGCCACCGCGGCGATCGTGAATGCCGTGTGGGACCTGTACGCCAAGACCGAGGGCAAGCCGCTGTGGAAGCTGCTCGCCGACATGACGCCCGAGCAGATCGTCCGCTGCGTGCCGTTCCGCTACATCAGCGACGTGCTGTCGCCCGAGGAGGCGCTCGAGCTGCTGCGCCGGCAGGCGCCGACCAAGGCGCGCCGCGAGGCCGAGATCCTGGCGGCCGGCTACCCCGCCTACACGACCTCGACGGGCTGGCTCGGCTACGGCGACGACAAGCTCCGCCAGCTGTGCCGGTCGAGCGTCGCCGCCGGCTGGACGCACTTCAAGCTCAAGGTCGGGCGGGACCGGGCCGACGACGTCCGTCGTGCCGGCATCGTGCGCGAGGAGATCGGCCCGGACCGGGTGCTGATGGTCGACGCGAACCAGGTGTGGGGCGTCGACGAGGCGGTCGAGTGGATGCGCGAGCTGGCGCCGATGCGCCCGCTGTGGATCGAGGAGCCGACCAGCCCCGACGACATCCTGGGTCACGCCCGGATCGCGCGTGCGCTCGAGCCGCTGGGCATCCGGGTCGCGACCGGCGAGCACTGCCACAACCGGGTGATGTGGAAGCAGCTCCTGCAGGCTCGCGCGGTCGACTTCTGCCAGATCGACGCGTGCCGGCTGGGGGGTGTCAACGAGGTGCTCGCCGTCCTGCTCATGGCGGCCAAGTTCGGCGTGCCGGTGTGCCCGCATGCCGGTGGCGTCGGCCTGTGCGAGTACGTCCAGCACCTGGCCGTGTTCGACTACATCGCGGTCAGCGGCACGCTCGACGAACGCATCCTCGAGTACGTCGATCACCTCCACGAGCATTTCCTCCACCCGGTCGAGGTTCGGGGCGGTCGCTACCGGGTCCCGACGGCGCACGGCTACACCATCGAGATGCGGCCCGAGTCGCGGGCGGCGTTCGCCTTCCCGGACGGTCCGTTCTGGGCGGCGCGCCAGGTGATGACCGGGTCGCGCACCCGGCCGGAGCCCGGGCCGCTCGCGAAGCCCTCGAGGGAGCCGCGATGAGCGGACGGCTCGCGGGCAAGGTGGCCCTCATCACCGGGGCAGGCTCGGGCATCGGCCGCGCGACGGCCCGGCTGTTCGCCGCCGAAGGCGCGTCGGTCGCCGCTGCCGACATCGATCCCGCCGCTGCCGAGCAGACGGTGGCGCTCATCGCGGCGGACGCGGGCGCGGGCGCGGCGATCCCGGAGCCATCGGGCGCCGCGAGGGACCGGGCACCGTCCGCGCGCCCGTTCGCCGCCGACGTCACCAGCCTCGCCGAGACGGAAGCGCTGGCCGCCGCGGTCGTCGACGCCTGGGGACGGATCGACGTCCTGGTCAACAACGCGGGCATCGCGGGCGTCGGCACCGTCGAGGAGACCTCGCTCGAGCTGTGGGAACGGGTCATGGCCGTGAACGCGCGAGGGGTGTTCCTCGTCGCCCGGGCGGTCCTGCCGGCCATGGTCGCCGCCCGCGGCGGATCGATCATCAACATGTCCTCGACGATCGCCGAGATCGGCCTCGCCCGGCGCGCGTCCTACGCCGCCTCCAAGGGCGCGGTGCTGGCGCTGACCCGCCAGATGCAGGCCGACTACGCGCCGTACGGGATCCGCGTCAACGCGCTGCTGCCGGGCACGATCCACACGCCATTCGTGGATCGCTATCTCGCGGACAGCTACGACGATCCGGCGGCCGGCCTCGAGATCCTCCGGCGGCGGCAGCTGACGGGCGACCTCGGGCGCCCGGAGGACGTCGCGGCGGCGGCCCTGTTCCTCGCGTCCGACGAGGCCCGTTTCGTGCTCGGCTCGGGGCTGTTCGTCGACGGTGGCGTGCGGGGCGCGAAATGAGCAGCGTCGGCGGACGATGCGCCTCCTGACGCACGCGGTCGATGGCGCCGAGCGGCTGGCGGTCGTCAATGAGGCGGCGGGGGCGATCGATGTCGCTGACCTGCTCCACGACGGCCCCTGGACCATGGGGCGCCTGCTCGCGGACCTGCCGCTGACCCTCGAGCGCGTGCGCGACGCGCTGGACCGGGATCCCCACCGCCCGGGTCGCCCACCCGAGGCATTGGAGCGGCTCGCGCCAATCACGCGGCCCGGCAAGATCGTGGCCGTCGGGCGCAACTACCGCGAGCACGCAGCCGAGGAGTCCGCGGAGCTGCCCGAGGCCCCGCTCCTGTTCGCGAAGCTACCGAGCTCGATCGTGGGTGACGGCGCCACGATCAGCTGGTCGACGGCGCTCACGGCCCAGGTCGACTACGAGGCGGAGCTGGCGGTCGTCATCGGGTGGTCGGCGCGGAACGTCCCGGTCGATCGTGCGCTCGAGCACGTGCTCGGGTACACGTGCCTCAACGACGTCTCCGCACGCGACCTGCAGGTGCGTGACGGCCAGTGGACGCGAGCGAAGAGCCTGGACAGCTTCTGCCCCCTCGGACCCTGGATCGTGACCGCCGACGAGATCCCGGATCCGGGTTGCCTGCGGGTGCGCTGCCGGGTGAACGGCGAGGCGCGCCAGGACGCCACGACCGCGGATCTCATCCACGGCGTGGCCGAGCTGATCGCCTACTGCTCCAGGTCGTTCACGCTCCAGCCCGGCGACGTGATCGCGACGGGAACGCCCGGTGGCGTCGGGGCGTTCCGGGATCCTCCCATGTTTCTCGCGGACGGGGACCTCGTGGAGGTCGAGATCGAGCGAATCGGGACGCTCCGGAATCGCTGCGCCGCGGGGGCCTGACGATGACGCGAGCCACCCTCCGGTCGACCGATGCTGCCCCGGGATCGGCAGCCACGCCTTCGGCCGGCTTGCCGGTGCCGGGCCCGGGTCCGGTCGTCGAACCGGCCTGGAGGCCGCGCCGACGAATCCCGCGCTGGAAGGATCTCCAGCCGTACCTGCGCACCGGACCCGTGCGCCTGTCGCCGGTCGAACGCCGGCTGGCCGCAGCAGCCACGATCGACGACCTGCGCCGTGCGGCGCAGCGCGTGACGCCGCGCGCCGTGTTCGATTACGTCGACGGGGCCGCGGAAACCGAGGCCAGCCTGCGCCGGTCGCGCGAGGCGTTCACCCGGATCGAGCTCGTTCCACGTGTGCTGCGCGACGTGTCCAAGGTCGATCCCTCGACCACGATCCTCGGACGGGAGGCGGCCCTGCCGCTCGTGTTCGCCCCGACCGGCTTCACGCGCTTCATGCACCACGAGGGTGAACCTGCCGTCGCGCGGGTCGCGGGCAGGGTCGGCATTCCCTACGCGCTCTCGACGCTGGGCACGACGTCGCCCGAGGACGTCGCGGCCGCCGCGCCGGGCACCGACCGATGGTTCCAGCTCTACCTGTGGAGCGATCGCGACGCCGGGGTGGAGCTGGTCCGGCGAGCCCGGGCGGCCGGCTTCCGTGCCCTCGTGCTGACCGTCGATACCCCGGTCGCCGGGGCGCGGATCCGCGACGTCCACAACGGGCTCACGATCCCCCCCACGCTTTCGGCGCGGACCATCCTCGACATGGCGCGCCATCCAGGCTGGTGGCTCAACCTGCTGACCACGGAGCCGCTCCGGTTCGCCGCTTTCAGCGAGACGGGCGGCACCGTCGCCGATCTCATCAATCGCGTCTTCGATCCGACCATCACGGTCACCGACCTCGCGTGGATCCGCGCGGAATGGCCGGGCCCGATCGTGGTGAAGGGCATCCAGACCGTCGAAGACGCGCGGATGGTCGTCGATGCCGGCGCCGACGCAGTCGTGGTCTCGAACCACGGCGGCCGCCAGCTCGACCGGGCGCCCACGCCGCTCGAGCAGCTCCCGGCAGTCGCCGCCGCCGTCGGTGACCGGTCCGAGGTGTATGTCGACGGCGGCGTCATGAGCGGCGCCGACGTCATCGCCGCTGTGGCGCTGGGTGCGCGCGCCGTGCTCGTCGGACGAGCCTACCTCTACGGGCTGATGGCAGGTGGCGAGCGAGGCGTCCAGCGGGCGGCCGACCTGCTCCGTGCCGAGACGGTCCGCACGATGCGGTTGCTCGGCGTTACCCGGATCGCAGACCTCGGGCCTGACCGGGTCCGCCTCCGCGCGGCAGGCGAGCGGTCGATCGAGGACCGTCGATAGCCGCGATCCCGGTCGCCGCAAGAGGCCGGCGGACGTGCGGTTCGGCGTCGTCGACCCGCCGGGACGCACGCCGAGCCGAACCAAACCGGGTTCCGGCGTGGGGCCCTTCGGCACACGGTGTCGGTCAGGGCCCGCTCCGGGGGCCCGTCCGAACTCTCCATCCGGATGCCGGACTCGGAGCCGTTCGACTCTCGCCCGCAGCGTCCAGGCTCGGCGATCGTTGGCCGGACCGGTGCGTCCCGTTCGTGGAGGGATGAGATGTCACACGTGTCGTGCGCGCGGCGGCGCGCGCCCGCGATCCTGGTCGCCCTGGCGATGACCTCGGCGCTGGCGGTGAGCGTCACGGGTTGCGCGGTCGGCGACGGCGGCAGCACGAAGATCGGGTCGGCACCCTACGAGCAGGGTTCCGGAACCGTGGCCACGCAGACGCGCGAGCTCGAGGCGTTCCATGCCGTGTCCGCCTCCCAGGGCGTGGTGGTGTTCGTGTCGACCGGCGCGTCGAACGCTGCGAGCGTGACGGCCGACGACAACCTGCTCGCGCACGTCACCACGGACGTGACCGACGGCACGCTCGCGATCGCGGTCGACGGCAGCATCGAAACCCGGCATCCGCTCAGGGTCGACGTGACCGTGGCATCGCCGATCGACGCGATCGCGGCCGATGCCGGCGCCAGCGTGGACTGTGAGGACCTCCAGCCCGCGAGCCTCGTGATCCGGGCGAGCTCCGGCGCGTCGGTGCGCGCCGGCGGCCGCGCGACCAGCCTCGAGCTCACCGTGGACACGGGTTCCACCGTCGACCTGCGCGACGTCGAGGTCGCGGAGGCGCGGGTGGCCGTCACCACCGGATCAACGGCTCACGTGCACGCGATCGAGTCGGTTCGGGGCACGTGCATGCTGGGCTCGACGATCCGGCTGCACGGGACGCCCGCGAAGCTGGCGGTCGACACCGACACGAGCTCCTCCGTGGGCGAATGAGGGCCGCACGAGGCGAATGAGGGCCGCTCCCGGCGACCGAGGGCCGCTCCCGGCGACCCGAGGGCCGCACGAGGCGATCCAAGGATCCGCGACACTGGCCCGACACAGCGATCCCCTGACGACCTGCCGGAGCCGGCCCACGCATGACCTTCACGCTTGACATCGATGCCGCGACGGCGGTCGCCCTGCTCGCCGTCGGCGCCGTCGGCGGCATCGTGAGCGTGCTCGTCAGCATGGCATCGCTGGTGACCTACCCGGCTCTGCTCGCGGCCGGGCTGCCCCCCGTGAGCGCGAACGTCACCAACACCGTGGCGCTGCTGTTCAACAGCGCCGGCGCGACCCTGGGCGCACGACCCGAGCTGGTCGGCCAGCGGCCAACCCTGCTGCGGCTCGCCGTCGTCGCGGCGGGTGGCGGCGCAACGGGCGCCGTGCTCCTGCTGGTCCTCCCGGGCGAGTGGTTCGAGCTGGTCGTCCCGATCCTGATCGCCGTCGCGTCGCTGGCGATCCTGGCCCAGCCCCGGCTGCAACGGCAGGCACGGTTCCGCCCGCGGGGGATCACGCCGGTCACGGCGGCGTCGTACTTCGCCACCGCGATCTACATCGGCTACTTCGGCGCGGCGGGTGGCGTGCTGGCGCTGGTGACGCTGGGGGGCATCATCGACCGGCCGCTGCGGGACGTGAATGCGGCGAAGGCCGTGCTGGCCGGCGTCGCGAACGGCGCGGCCGCGGTCGGGTTCGTCCTGTTCGGCCCGGTGCGCTGGGCGTACGTCGTGCCGCTCGCCATCGGCATGTTCCTGGGCGGCCTCGTGGCACCGGCCCTGGCGCGCCGCCTGCCGCCGACCCTGTTCCGCGGGCTCATCGCCGGCTGCGGCCTGGCCGTCGCCGCGCTGCTGGCCTGGCGAACCTACGCTGCCTGAGATCCAAACCGGACGTCAACGTGGGGCGAATAGGATGCCGCCGGCCAGACGTCCGGCAGCATCGGAAGGGACCCTGATGGCCGATCACACCTTCGAGGAGCGGCTTCAGCGCGAGCCGGCCACCGTCCGGGTGGCGATGTGGAGCGCCGGGCATCGCTGGCTGGTGGTGGTCGGCTGGTTCGTCGCGACCATCGGGCTGTTCGTCCTGAGCGGCGCGACCGGCGGGATCAGGACCGACGACCCCAACGGCAACCCGGACGCCGCACAGACCGAATCGTCGAAGGCCTACGCGGTGTTCGACACCGGGGGGACCTCCACGCCGTCCGAGGACGTCACGCTGGTCATCACCAGCCCGACCCTGCATGTCACCGACGCCGCCTACGCGTCGTTCGTCGCCGGGGCGGTCGAGCAGCTCGGGGCGCTGACGATCGACGATGGTGGTGCCACCGTGCCGGCCTTCGATCGGATCGAGGACCCGGCGACCTCGCCCCCGACGGCCGGTCTCATCTCGCCCGACCTCACGACCGTGCGGATCGTGGGCACGATCGACGGCGACCAGGCAACCGTCGACCGCCATCTCGTGCCGGTACGCCCGGCGATCGAGGCGCTCGAGGGGAACACGTCCGGGTTCAGCGTGCATTCGGTCAGCCAGACGCTGACCAACAAGGACATCACCGACCTCATCAACGCCGGGCTCGACCGCACGTTCATCACCATCGGCCTCACGTTCCTGATCCTGCTGGTGACGTTCGGCGCCCTCGTCGCCGCGCTCGTCCCGCTGATCCTGGCCGGCACCGCGCTGGTCGCCGCGTTCGGGATCCTGGGCATCTTCAGCCAGCTGGTGACGCCGGCCAGCCCGTATGCGACCCAGCTGGTCGTGCTGATCGGGCTCGCGGTCTCGGTCGACTACTCGCTGTTCATGATCACGAGGTTCCGCACCGAGCGGCAGCGCGGGGTCGATCGGCTGGAAGCGATCGAGACCGCGAGCAGCACCGCCGGACGAGCCGTGTTCTTCAGCGGGCTCGCGGTCATGATCTCGATCGCCGGCCTGTTCAACATCGACGTGTCGATCTTCCGATCGATGGCCATCGGGACGATCGGGGTCATCCTGGTCGCCGTCATCGGCAGCCTGACGTTCCTGCCGGCGACCCTCGCCATCCTGGGCGACCGGGTGAACACCGGGCGGGTGCCGTTCATCCGGCGCGACCGGTCGGAGGGGGCGGGCCTGTGGGCGCGGATGGTCACCGCGGTGATGCGCCGGCCATGGCGGCTGGGCCTCCTTGCCGCGGCGTTCCTGGTCGTGCTCGCGGTGCCGGTCTCGCACCTGCGGATCGGCGTGACCGACATCACGGCGTTCCCGGACCAGATCGATGGCGTCCAGGCGATCAAGCTGCTCTACGCCAAGTGGCCCCAGGGCACGACCCTCACCCTCCAGGTCGTCGTGACCGACTTCGATCAACCGGCGACGCAGGACGCGCTGCCGGGCTTCGAGCAGGCGGCGCTCGCCGTTCCGGGCCTCAGCGGACCGCCGACGGTGCGCCCGTCTTCCGACGGCAAGGTGGGGATGGTCTCGTTCACGATGGCCGGCAGCCAGAATGATCCGGCGAGCCAGGCGATCGTCCGCGAGGTGCGGGCGTCGGTCGTCCCGGTCACGCTCGGCCGGGTGCCGGGGGTCCGGGCGTACGTGACCGGCAACGCGGCCCAGGCGCTGGACGTGACGAAGACGTACCTCGACGCGATCCCGCTCGTGTTCGCCTTCGTGCTCGGGTTGTCGTTCCTGCTGCTGCTGGTGGTCTTCCACTCGCTCGTGATCCCGACCAAGGCGATCGTGCTCAACCTGCTGTCGACCGCGGCGGCCTTCGGGATCATGGTCGCGGTGTTCCAGGACGGCGTGCTGGGCGGCGCCCTGGGGATCGAGCGGACCGACGTGATCGAGAGCTGGGTGCCGATCTTCGTGTTCGCGATCCTGTTCGGGCTGTCCATGGACTACCACGTGTTCATCCTCACCCGGGTCAAGGAGGCGCGCGATCGGGGCCTGGAATCCCGGGCGGCCGTCGCCCGGGGCATCGCGATCACGGCGGGCACGATCACCAGCGCGGCAACGATCATGGTCCTCGTGTTCGCGGCATTCGTGACGATCCCGTTCGCCTTCATCCAGGAGCTGGGGCTCGGGCTCGCGATCGCCGTCCTGCTCGACGCGACCGTGGTCCGGAGCGTCCTGCTGCCCGCGGGCATGACCCTGCTGGGCGACTGGAACTGGTGGCTGCCGTCGTTCCTGACGTGGATCCCCCGGGTCACCATCGAGGGCGAGCCGGAGGCCGAGGCCCAGCCCGAGTCCGCCTGAGCGTGCAGCGGCCGGCCTCCCGCACGATGGTTGGACAGGCGCCCGTGCGGCGGCGCAGACTCGGCCGAACGTGACGACCTCGTCGTGGGACGCCCTGGATCGCCGGCTGTCGCGGCTCGCCGTCCCGTGGCCGGTGCTCGCGGTCGCGGGCCTCATGGTCCTCGGGCTGCTGGCCCTCGCCGGCCAGTACGGGTTCCACGGCGACGAGATGTACTTCGTCGTGGCCGGCCAGCACCCGGCGTTCGGCTACGTCGACCAACCGCCGCTGACACCGCTGCTCTCGGCCCTCTCGGTGGCCGTGCTCGGGGTCTCGCCGACGGCGGTCCGGGTGCTGCCCGCGCTCGAGATGGGAGCGATCGTGGTGCTGGTCGCGCTGATGGCGCGCGACCTCGGCGGATCGCCGCGGGCGCAGATCCTGGCCGCGATCACCACCGCGCTCTCGGGCTACCTGGGCGCCGGCCATCTCGACACCACCACCGACCCCGACCTCCTCGCCTGGGCGATCGTGCTGTGGCTGCTGGTCCGGCTGCTGGCGGGCGGCGATCGTCGCCTGTGGGTCGCCCTCGGCGTGACGACCGGGATCGGGCTCGAGAACAAGGACACGCTCGTGTTCCTGGGGGCGGGACTGGCGGTGGGCCTCGTGGTCGCCCGGCGCTGGGACGTCGCTCGCTCGCCCTGGGCGTGGGGGGCGATCGGGATCGCGGTGGTCCTGTGGCTGCCGAACCTGGCCTGGCAGGCGGTGAACGGCTGGCCGCAGCTCACCATGGCCTCGCAGATCGCCGGCTACGCGTCCGACAACCGGGGCCAGGTCCTGCCGCTGCTGTGGCTGTTCACGGGGCCGCTGCTGTTCCCGCTGAGCGCCGCGGGACTCGGCTGGCTGCTGCTGGCGAAGGACGCCGGCCCGTGGCGGACGATCGGGATCGCCACGCCGGTCGCGCTCGTCATCGTGTTCGTCAGCGGTGGCAAGGCGTACTACGCGATCGGCACCACGGCCGCGTGCATGGCCGCGGGCGGGATCGTGGTCGATCGCTGGCTGGCGCGGGGTCACCTCCGGGCGAAGGCGGTCACATTCGCGGTCGCCGCCGCGCTGTCCGGGGCGGGCATCGCGCTGCTCACCCTGCCGGTCCTGCCGCTGGCGAGCTACGCGGACTCCGGGCTCCCGGCCGCCGTGCCCGACACGGCCAACGAGGTGGGCTGGCCACAGTTCGTGGCGACGGTCGAGGGGGTCGTGGCCGCGCTGCCCGCCGACCAGCGAGCGCACGCGGTGATCCTGACCAACGACTACAGCGAGGCGAGCCCGCTGATCCTGCTCGGCTCGGGCTTGCCGCCCGTGTACTCCGGGCACAACAGCTACTGGAGCTGGGGTCCGCCGCCGGAGGACCGGACGGTCGTCATCCACGTGGGTGACTGGCGACCGGCCGGCTACGGCGACTTCTTCACCGGCTGCCGGGATGTGGCGACGATCGACAACGGGCTGGGGATCGAGAACGGCGAGCAGGGCACGGCGGTCACCGTGTGCAGCGGGATCCGGGCGCCGTGGACGACGCTGTGGCCGGAGCTGCGGACGATCTCCTGAGCCTCCGGCTGCTGCATCGGCGTCCGGAGACGCCCGTCCGCGGGCAGGCGCCCCATCCGCCCCGTCCCCCCTTCGCCCCCCATCGCCTCCCCTTCGGTCGCCGCCGGCTCGGTTGCCGCCCGGTTCGCTATCCGTGGTCGAGGACGGCCAGCTCCTCCGGCGGGAACGTCGCGTCCGTGTTGCCCAGCTGGAGGCAGCGGAACGTGTTCTGCGCGGCCTCCTCGAGGTTGAGCGCTCGCCGGTAGGCCATCGCGACCGTGTCGCCGAGCGTGGAGCAGCCGTGGTAGGCGAGGATGATCGCGTTGCAGTCGCGCGACGCCTCGGCGGACGCGTCGGCGAGCTCGTCGGTGCCGTTGTGGAAGAACGGGATCCGGTTCACCCTGCGCAGGTAGTTGGCGTGGTCGAGCGTGATCAGCCGGACCTCGTAGCCCATCGCATCGAGCACGACGGCGGTCTGCGGATGCAGGTGGATGATGGCGTTGACGTCGGGCCGGACCTGGTAGGTTCGCCAATGGAGCTTCCACTCGGTCGACGGCCGGGGGTTGCCGCCGACGACACGGCCCTCGAGGTCGACGATCGAGAAGCCCTCCGGACCGAGGCGATCGAACCAGGTGCCGGCGGCCGTGATCACGAACGCGTCGCGATCGGAGATCCGGGCCGACAGGTTGCCGCCCGAAGCGAGCACGAGCCGCCGTTCCACGGCGTCCCGCCCGACCTCGGCAAGCTCGTTGATCAGGTCGGTGGCTGCGTCGGCCATCCTCGTTGCGCCTCCTTGGGGTTCGTGGGTTGGGTTCGCCGCCCGCCGGCCGCCACGCGGGCCGCCGGCCGCCGGCTCGGCTAGGGGGTCACCGACGTCGCGGCGAGGTCGCCTCGCGACCTGACCCGGCCGATCGTCAGCACCACGATGAACGTCGCCGTCTCGACCAGGACGATCGTCGCGCCGCTCGCCGAGTTCAGCCAGTAGCTGGCGTACAGGCCGATGACCGGGCACACCACGCCGATCGCGATGGCGATCCCGATCAGCCGCCCGAAGCTGCGCGCCACCAGCTGCGCCGTGGCGGCCGGGGTCACCAGCATCGCCACCACCAGGATGATCCCCACTGCCTGGAGGCTGACCACGATCGTCAGCGCGATCAGCGCCAGGAACAGGTACTCGAGCCGTGCCACGGGCAGGCCGCCCGCGGCCGCGCCGAGCGGGTCGAAGGTCGAGTAGAGCAGCTCCTTCCACAGCACCGCCACGGTCGCCAGCACGATGACCGCGAGGACCGTCAGCGCGATGAGGTCGCCGATGCCGATGCCCAGGATCTCTCCGAACAGGAATCCGAACAGGTCGCCCACGTAGTTCGGGATGAGGCTGAACAGGAAGATGCCGAGGGCGAACATGCCCGCGAACAGGACGCCGATCGCGGTGTCGCCCCGGAGCCGCCCGCTGCGCGTGATCCAGCCGATGGCGAGCGACGTCGCGACGGCCGCGATGGCCGCCCCCACGTAGAAGGGTCCGTGGAGCAGGTAGGCCGCGACCACGCCCGGGAACGCCGAGTGGCTCAGGGCGTCGCCCATGAACGCGAGGCCCCGGAGCACCATGTAGCTGCCGACGACGGCGCATACGAGGCCCACGATCGCGGACGCCGCCAGGGCGCGCACGAAGAACGCGAACGTGAGCGGCTCGAGGATCGGGTCGAAGGGGCTCATCGGCGACCGCCCTCGTGGAAATGCACTTCCTGGCCGCTCGCCGCGTCATGGTGATGGGCGTCGTCGAGGAGCACGGCGCGGTCGCCCAGCATCAGCAGGTGCCCACCGTAGGTCCGGGCCAGGATGTCGGCGTCCTGCACGAGCTCGGCCGGGCCGCTCGCCACGAGGCGGCGGTTGACGGCGACGACCTGGTCGAAGTGGCGGCTGACAGCACCCAGGTCGTGGGTCGTGGCGACGATCGTGCGGCCGGCGGCGGCCTCCGCGCCCAGGAGGGCCATGAGATCTTCCTGGGTCGGCGTATCGACGCCGGTGACGGGCTCGTCGAGCAGGTAGAGGTCGGGCTCCGCGGCGATCGCGCGGGCGAGGAACGCGCGCCGCCGCTGGCCGCCGGACAGGCGACCGATCTGGGTCCCGGCGTGGCCCAGCATCCCCACCCGGTCGAGCGCGAGGTTGACGGCCCCGCGATCGGCGCTGCCGGGCTGGCGGAACGGTCCGAGGCGCGGGTAGCGGCCCATCATCGCGATGTCGTGCACGGTGACCGGGAACGACCAGTCGACGAGCTCCGCCTGCGGCACGTAGGCGACCCGCCTCGCCGCCTCGCCGGCGGGGACCCCAAGCGTCTCGACGGTCCCGCGCCATGGCTTCAGGAGCCCGGCGATCAGCTTGAGCAAGGTCGTCTTGCCGCCGCCGTTGGGCCCGAACACCGCGAGCAGCGAGCCGCGCCCGATGTCGAGGTCGACGTCCTGGAGGGCGACCCGGTCCCCGTAGCCCACCGAGACGCCGCGCAGGGCGACGGCAACATCCGCGTGATCGTGTGCGGTCACGTCGTGGTGCGCGTGGTCGATCATGTGGTGGGCGAGGTGGGCGTCGTGGGCGTCGTGGGCGTCGTGGCTCGCGTCGTGGGCCAGGCCGACCGCATGGACGCCCGGGGGGTCGTCCCCCGCCGGGTGAGCGCCGGGCGGGTCGATCATCTCAGGGCCTCCACCAGCTGGTCCGTGTCCCACGTGATGACCGCCTCGTAGCTCGAGATCGGCGGATCCCCCAGGGCATCGTCGTACAGGTTCGAGACGACCGTGGCTCCCGTCTCGACGGCGATCTGGTCCACCAGCCGGGTCGGGAACTGCGCCTCGCTGAAGATGGCCTTGACGCCCGCGTCCCGGATGGCCGCGATGAGCGCCGCGGTCTCCGCCGCGCTCGGGTCCTGCCCGGGAGCCCTGACGGCGACGCCGACGATCGTGATCCCGTACGCCCGGGCATAGTAGGGGAACGCGTCGTGGAACGTGACGAGCTTGCGGTTGGCCTCGGGGATCGTCGCGATCTTCGAGCGCACGCTGGCGTCGAGCGCGTCCAGCCGCCCTCTGTAGGCCATCGCCTGCTCCTCGTACCGCGCAGCGTGTGCCGGGTCCGCGCTCGCCAGCGCCGAGCCGATGCGGTCGACGTACAGCTCGGCGTAGGCGACGTCGAGCCACAGGTGCGGGTTCTGGGTGTCGGGCTGGTCGCCCGGCAGGAGCTCGACCCCCGGCAGGTCCTCGCCCAGCTTGAGCAGCGGCGTTCCGACGGCGGCGGCGTTGGTCATCGTGTCCTCGAGCCAGTCGTCGAGGCCGAGCCCGTTCATGACCAGGAGCTGGGCCTGCGCGACGGCCCGGACGTCGGCCGGCCTGGGCTCGAACGTGTGGACGTCCCCGCCCCTGGGGACGAGGCTGGTGATATCGACGAGGTCGCCGCCGACGTTGCGCACGAGGTCGGCGAACACCGACGTCGTGGTCACGACCCTGAGCGCGCCGGGCACCGGGGCCGTCGTCGCCCCCGGGTCTCCGGGCGACGTCGTGGCCGCTCCATCACCCGAGCAGCCGGCCACCATGGCCGTGGCGACGATGGCGACCGCGACCGTCGTCAACACGCGACCAGGTCTCATGCGTCAGACCCGATCCTGGCCTGGCAATGCCGGCAGATCCCGAACATCTCCAGGCGGTGGCTTTCGATGACGTAGCCCGTCTGACGCCCGATCTCCGCGACCGCCTCGCCCAGCCCCCGGTCCTCGACCTCGCTGGTCCGCCCGCAGCGCGAGCAGATCACGTGGTGGTGATGCGCGGGCGCGCACTTCACGTACGCATGCTCGCCGGTGGGCAGATCCACCCGCTCGAGCACACCCAGCTCGGTCAGCAGGTCGAGCGCGCGGAACAGCGTCGCGCGGCTGATCCCCCGCCGCTGGTCCCGCGCGATGGCGCCCAGCTCGGCCGCCGTGAAGTGGCCATCGTGGGTCGCGATGAGGTCGGCCACGGCCCGCCGAGGACCGGTCAGGCGGATGCCGGCGCCGGCGAAGGCGGTCACGATCGGGTTCGCGTCCATCACGCCTTGATGATACCGAGACTCAACTACGTTGTCGAGACCCGATCGCAACTACGTCTGGTCTCAGGGCGGCGTTCGAGCGGACCGGGCGGCGCGCGAAGGCGCGGTCCGGACGGGGACGCGGTCATCCCCGGGCAGCGCCGGGAGGGTCAGCAGCCGGGCGGGTCAGCAGCCGGCGAACGAGCGCGGACCGGGCGGCGCGCGAAGGCGCGGGCCGGACGGGGACGCGGTCATCCCCGGGCAGCGCCGGAACGGGTCAGCAGCCGGCGAACGAGATCGCGGTGGCGATTGCGGCCTGGTGGCCGATGAAGTCGGCGACCGAGCCGACGTGCTCGAGGTAGGCGTCGATGGCCGACTGCGTGATCGGATCGGTCGCGAACAGCACCTTGGCAGCCTGGGCGGCCTGCTCGTAGCCGTCGATCGCCGGCTTCGGGTCACCCAGCGGCGTGGCGTAGCCGTCGAGCACGTGCAGCTCGTGCATCCCGGCCAGGAACTTGTCCAGGTCGAGGTTGCCCATCTCCCCGGTCTTGACAGCCTGGACCGTGTCGGCGTCCCGGAGCTGGGCGAGGAACTGGACCTCGAGCAGCTGCTGGGCCGCCGTGTCGATCGCGGCGCAGTCGAGGGAGCCGTTGCCCGCGGGTGTGCCGTTGTCGGCGGGGGTGCCGTTGTCGGTCGCTGCCGGCGGGGCGGTTGGACAACGGGTTCGAGGACGAGCCCGTCGCGCCTCCGCTGCAGGCGGCCAGGAGCGCGACGGCGAGCACGAGGATGAACGGTCGAATTCGCATCGCGGCATCGTAATCGAGCCATCGAACTCGGCGGGCGAGACATTCGTTCGTGTCGCCACGGACCATTGGCGGCTTGCTCCGGTGGCCGGACAGGGTTCTCCCCACTGGCGCCGTCCGGGCCGCGGCACTACGTTCGGCGGGATCCCATGGCGCAGCCGAGGTTCGTGCGGGTGACGCGGGGGGATGGCCACACGGGAGCGCACGATGGCTGGATCCGCGGGGGGACTCGTTGCCGGCACGGCGGCCGGGCTCGGCCGAACGGGGCAGGCGGCGACAGCCGACCGATCGGCGGCGACAGCCGATCGATCAGCGGCGACAGCCGATCGATCAGCGACGGTGGCCGTCCGATCCGCGACGGCGGCCGACCGATCCGCGACGGCGGCCGCGATCGCCTCGCCCCGGTCCATCCGGGTCGGCCTGGTCGACGATCATCCGGCCGTGGTCTGGGGCCTGGAGGCGGCGCTGGCCCGGACGCCCGACATCGCCGTGACCGCTCGGGCGGCCACCGCGGCCGGGGCGGCCGACCTGGTGTCGCGGGCCGACCTCGACGTCGTGCTCCTCGACCTGCGCCTGCCGGACGGCAACGGGCTCGACGTCCTCGCGCATGTCGGCGGCGCCGGGAGCGACGCCGCCGGGGCGCACAGCGCCACGACCCAGGCCACCGGAGCCGGCCGACCCGCGGTGATCGTCCTCGCGACCTTCGTGTCCCGCCAGCACGTCGCCGCCGCAAGGCGGCTCGGCGCCCGGGGCTACATCGTCAAGACCGCGTCGACCGACCTGATCGCCGGTGCGGTCCGCGCGGTCGCCCGTGGGGACACCTGGTTCGCGTCCGAGGTGGCGGCGGGAGCGACGCCGGTCGAGCTCACGCAACCCGAGCGAGCGCTGATCGAGCTGGTCCTGTCCGCCCGGTCCAACGACGAGATCGCCGGCGTGCTCGGGGTCGGAACGAAGAGCGTGGAGGCCCGCCTGACCCGTCTCTACCGCCGGCTGGGCATCGGCTCGCGCGTCGAGCTCGCGCTCGTGGCCGAGCGCGAGGGCTGGCTCAACGCCTCGGCCGATCCCGAGACCGGGCTTCCCCGCTATCCGGACGGCCGCTGATCGGCGGGCGTCGGTCCCGGCACCAGATCCAGCCAGCCCTCGCGCTCGGCGCGGAGGCCGAGCTCCAGCCGGCTGGCGACTCCGAACCGCGAGAACAGCCGCGACAGGTGCGCCTCGACCGTCTTGCGCTTCAACCCCAGCCGCACCCCGATCTCGTCATTGGAATGCCCGCCGAGCACGAGCGCGACGACCTCGCGCTCTCGCGGCGTGAGCAGGACCTCGTCCCTCGTCCCGGATCGCAGCTGCTCGGCGGTGAACCAGGTGCCGCCGCCTGCGGCCGCCCGGATCGCCTCCGCGACCTCGGCCATGGGCGCCGTCTTGAGCAGGAACCCCTGGGCGCCGTACCGGATCGACGCCGCCACGTACTGCGCGGTCCGGAACGACGACAGCACGATCACGGCGGGGCCGGCATGGCCGGCGCGATCGTGCAGCAGCGCCAGCGAGTTGCCGTCAGCGAGGCGGACGTCGAGCAGGACCACGTCGACGTCGGCGCGGACCAGCATGGCGCCGGCGGCCGCGACGGTACCGCACCGGTCGACCACCTCGAAGTCGGCGATGCCTTCCAGTGCCGCCTCGAGCCCCTCGAGCACGACCGGGTGGTCGTCCACGAGGCCGATGCGGATGGTCATGCCCGCCAGCGCACGGACACCCGCGTCCCAGGCGCCAGGCGCCCGATCGACAGGTCGGCATCGACCGCTTCGGCGCGCCGACGCATCGACGCGAGCCCGAGCCGGCCCCGGCGGAGCGCCTCGCGCGCCGCGTCGTCGGCGATCCCGCGACCGTCGTCCTCGACCACGAGCTCGATCCGCTCGCGGGCGACATGCCCGCGGACCACCACCCTCGCTGCCTCCGCGTGTCGGACCGCGTTGCCCATCGCCTCCTGCACGATGCGAAAGATCGCCAGCTCGACGTCCGAGGGCGGCCGGGTCGCGGCCTCGAGCCCGACGTCGTCGCGCACGTCGAGCGCGACCTCGACCTCGCCGCTGCCGACGCTGTCGCCCAGGAACTCGATCGCCGCCGCGAGTCCCAGGTCGTCGAGCACGGGCGGGCGCAGCTCGGTGGCCATCCCGCGGAGCTGCTCGGCGACCAGCCGCAGCTCCTCCGCCTCGATCCGGGCCTCGGGGATCAGCTCCAGGCGGCGGATCACGGCCGCCAGATGCTGGAGCGGCGCGTCGTGGAGCTCGCGGGCGAGATGGGCGCGCTCCGCCTCGGACGCATCGATGACCGCGCGCTCCCGGACGTCGGCGAGCAGCAGCCCCTCGGCCCGGTCGGCCACCCGCCTGCGCCACAGCGGCAGGATCGCCAGGACGCCCACCATGATGGCGGCCGAGATGGGCAGCGGGAGGACGTGCTCGGCGACCGCGAGGTAGCCGAGCCCTCCGGCGAGGGCGATCACCACGATGTCGCCCACCCGCGGACGGGTCAGCCGGACGGGATCGCCGCGCAGCGTCGGGAGCACGACCGACAAGGCGACCACCACCACCACGGCCCACAGGCCGGCCGCGCCGAGCGCCGGCTGGAGGCGCAGCACCACGGGATCCCCGCCGATCCGGGCGAGCGCCCACCAGCCGAGCACGGCGACCGTCACCAGGGTCGCGGCGAGGCTGATCGGCAGCGGGATCCGCGGCCGCCAGGCGAGCCAGCCGATCGGCAGGGCGGCGGCGCCGCCGATCGCCCACATCGACGCCGACGAGTTGAACAGCGTCAGCGCCGGCACCGCGAGCAGCACCGACACGCTGGCGACCGCGGGGACCCAGCTTCGGCGGCCGCGCAGGAGCATGATCGCGAGCCCGCCCAGCAGCGCAGCGCCGAGCGACAGCGGGAGCGTGCCGCTGAGACCCGGGTCATGCAGCGACGCCCTGACCGTGATGACCCGGCTCCCCTCCTGTGTCACCACGCGCCAGCCGCCCGGCAGCTCCGCCGAATCCAGGGCGATCACAAGCTGCCCCTGCCGGACGCCATCGGCCCACAGGTAGCCCAGGGGGCTCACCGGCCCGACGATCGAGCCGGGGACGAGGTTGGCCGCCTCGCCCGGGTCAGCGTGCCCGTCGAGGGACGCGGCGATCGCGGCAACGCCGATCACGAACGAGAACACCGCGATGGCGGTCGTCGCAGCGCGCCGGACGTCTCCCTCAGCGGCGCGCAGACGCATCAAGGGAAAACCCCGTGGCCGGTCCAGGGTTTCTTCCACTGCTCATTGTCCAGGTCCCCGCCTAGCGTCGACTGGCGCCATCTGTCATCGACCGGGGAGGCGGGAGCCATGTTCGATCGCCGATTCCATCGTACCGCGCTGCGCTCCCTGGGCGTGCTCGTGACCGCGATGTTGCTGCTGGGCGTCCCGGCTGTTCGTGCCGGCGCGCCCGGGAGCGGGTTGAGCGCCGACCTCGACGGCAAGGCCGTCCCGCTGACCGAGGTCGGCCGGCTGCGCTGCCACGACTTCGACTACCCGCGGATCCACTGCTACTCGTCGGACGCGGCCATCGGCGCGGCCGTCGAGGCGGCACTGGGCACGGACTCGGCAACGAGCGCCAGCTACGTGCTGATCTACGACGGCAGCTCGTTCAACGGTTCCTACATGTACGTCTCGCAGGATTACGTGGCGCTGTTCGTCATCGGCTGGAACGACCGAATCAGCTCGTTCAAGGCGATCAACGGGCAATCCGGCGCTCTCTTCACCGACTGGTACTACGGCGGGTCGTCGTGGTCGTTCTGCTGCAACCAGCAGGTCGCGAGCCTCGGCGGCTTCAACGACAGCTTCAGCTCGGTGCAGCGCACCTGAACCGGCACCCCGCCGGGCAACCGGCGGCTCGCTCATCCGGTAACGACGACCGGGTCCACCGGGTACGGGCAGAGGAGCTCGCCTCCGGCCAGCGTCACGCGGTACACGTCCTCGTGGCGCACGCCGCCGAGACCCGGGATCGCGAGCACCGTGTGGCCGATCGTCATGGTCATCCCGTCGCGCAGGGGCACGCCCTTGTGCGGCGGCAGGATCGTCGGCGCCGGCGTCTCCTCGAACCGCAACCCGAGCCCGTGTCCGATCCCCTGCACCTGGTGCTCGGCCAGGCCGTGGGAGGCCAGCACCTCGCCCACCGCCCGGTCCATGTCCGCCACCGTCGAACCGGGACGCATCGCGTCGCGAGCGGCAGGGACCAGGGCCGCGTAGGCATCGAGCAGCGCGCGCTGGCGGTCCGACGGCTCGCCCAGGACGAAGGTCCGAGCGAGGTTCGCGCAGTAGCCCTCCACGCGGGGCGTGAGGTCGATCACGACCAGCTCGCCCACCCGCAGCGGGGCCGGGCTCAGCCGACCATGGAGCATGCAGGTCTCGAGCCCGAAGGTGACGAACAGCGGTGTGCTGGTGTCTTCGGCGCCCTCGCGCAGCATCGCGTACGTCACCTCGGTCGCGATCGCGCGTGCGGTGACGCCGGGTCTGAGCATCTCCCGGGCCCGGTCCATCCCGATGCCCGCGATCCGCTGCGCCTCGGTCATGTGCGCGAGCTCGCCGTCGTCCTTGACCATTCGCAGCGGGTCCATGACCGGGTCGGACGACACCACCTCGATCCCCGGGTTGACCTTGCGGAACAGGTCGACCAGGAACGCCGGCGTGTCGAACCACATCTGGATCCCGACCCGCGGCCGGCCGCCGGCGGGCGGCCCGAGGCGCTCGACCAGCTCGTGCAGCATGCCCACGACATCGTGGATCTGCCCGCCCACCGACCCGAAGACGAGCACCTCGCCCTCGGCCAGGCCGGCCCTGATCTCGGGCTCCTCGCCCACGAACGCGATGATGGTCGGCGGCCCCTCGACGGGGATGACGGCCCGCGGCTGGTAACGGTCGTCGCCGAACAGGTACCGGTAGTCGTCGTGGTTGAGGATCACGAGCGCGAGCAGGCCCTCCTCGCGCATGCGGGCCTGGACGCGGGCAATTCGATCGTGGCGTACGTTCATGCGGCCTCCCGGGTTGCCACGCCATCCTGCCACCAGGACGGCCCATGGGTCGGTCCACCGCAGCGCGCACCGGGATCGTGTTCGCGCGCTCCCGCTCTGCGGCGCGCACCGGGATCGCGTCCGCCCGCCCGGATCGCGCCGGTTCGGCGGCCCACGTACACTCGGTCGCGATCCACCACCCAGCCCGACAGGAGCCGTCCGCCCATGCCCTCGGTCACGCTCGGTCGGCTGTCGGCGGCCTGGCCCACCCAGGGAGGCGCGCGCCTCACGGGGTATGCCACGTTCCTGCTGATCGGGTGGAGCGGGCTCGTGGTGCCGTCGCTCATCCGCTCGCTCGAGCTGGATCTCGATCAGACCGACGCCGGCATCGGCATCTTCTATTTCCTGTACGCGAGCGGCTACGCCCTGGGGTCGTTCAGCGGCGGGATGATCACCGAGCGGCTCGGACGGCGCACCGTGCTCACCCTCGGGGCGGCGATCCATGGCGCGGGCCTGATCGGGCTCGGCGCCACGCCGGGCTGGGGGTGGTTCCTGCTGCTCGCGGCGCCCGCCGGGCTGGGCGCCGGTGTCCTCGACGGCGGCACGAACGGCCTGTTCCTCGACCTGTTCGCGACCGGCCGGGGGCGGGCCCTCAACAACCTGCACCTGTTCTTCGGCGTCGGGGCGCTCGCTGCCCCGCTCGCGATCGGGCTGCTCACCGAAGCGGGGCTCGGCTGGCGGCTGATCATCGCCGGCACGGGCGCCGTGGCGTTCGCCCTTGCCGCCGCCATCGCCAGCCTGGACGTCCCGGCCGGGCGCCACGCCCGGTCGATCCCCGAAGCCACGCCGACCGGGGATGGCGGGGCGTCACCCGGTCCTCGCTGGCGGCGCTCGCTGCCGCTCGCGCTGCTCGGCTTCGCCATCGGCACCTACGTCGCCGCGGAGGTCGGCGTCTCGAGCTGGCTCGTCCGCTTCCTCGAGCCCGCGCCGCTGGTGGTGGCGACGGCCAGCCTGTCCGGGTTCTGGGCGGGTCTCGCGGTCGGGCGGCTGGTCTCGGCCCGCATCGCCGATCGCTTCGACCATGCACGGTTCGCGGCCGCCGCCTCGGGTGCCGCGGCCGTCGCGCTCGTCGGTGCCGTCGTGGTCCCGTCGCTGCCGCTGTCGATCGCGCTGTTCGCGATCGTCGGGTTCGCGTTCGGGCCCATCTTCCCGATGATCATCGCCCTCGGCGGGGAGCGCTACCCGGCGCGCGCCGCGGCGATCAGCGGGACCCTGGTCGGCCTGGCCGTGGTGGGCGGGATCGCCTACCCGCCCGCGATGGGCTTCATCTCGGTCTCGTTCGGGCTGCCGCTCGCGATGCTCGGCACCGCGGTCATGACCGCCGCGTGCGCCGTGGCGCTGCTGCTGGTCACGCCCCGCGAGGTGGTCCCGCCTCCGCAAGCCGCCTGAGGTCGGCGATCGAGCCACGCGTGCTCGAGACGTTCTCCAGCCACCAGGTCGCCCCGACGGCCGCATAGTCCGCGGGACCGAAGCCGCCCAGCCCGGCGTGGCCGTAGACGGCGACGTCGAACGGGGCGCCGCCCAGCCCGGCCGCCTCGCGCTCCACGCGGGCCAGGGCGATCCGTTCGGCGAGGGCGTCGGGGGCCATGCCGAGGGACGTGCCGTCCTCGGCGACCGTCACCGCGATCCAGCCATCCCAGTGGGCCGCGCGACGGATCCCGCCCGGCCGGAACGCGCCCATCCAGATCGGCGGCCGCGGCCGTTGGACGCTTCGCGGACCGACCTTCACGTCCTCGACCACGTAGCCCGCTCCCCGGTGGGTGAGCCGCTCCCCGCGGAGCAGCCGGTCGACGATGCCGGCCGCCTCGTCCATCCGCGCGATCCGGTCGGCCCCGTCCCACGACTCGCCGAAGCGCGAGTAGTCGGGCTGATCGCCACCCGCGCCGATCCCCAGCACCAGCCGCCCGTTGCTCAGGCGGTCGAGCGTCGCGGCCGACTGGGCGACCAGCTGTGGCCGCCGCCGCGGCAGGACGATGACCGATGCCATGAGCCGGATGCGCTCGGTGGCCGCGGCCACCCCGGCCAGCGCGACGAACGGGTCGGGCGCGGCCGTGTCGGTCGCGACACCCAGCGAGTCCCAGGTGCTGAACGCGTCCCAGCCCGCTTGCTCGGTGGCGCGCCCCAGCTCGACCAGGACCAGCGGGTCGGCGAGCTCGCCCAGCGGGGCGACGTCGAGGGCAAACTGCATCGAGGCCTCCGGGTGCGCCAGGGTTCCGACAGCGGTGCCGGCATGGCGAAAGGACGTTCCCGTCCGGCAAGTATGCGCGACGCCGGCCGGGCACCGACGCTCGGGGCGTGCGCCAGCGCTGTGCCCGAAGCCCCGCGTCGTGCCGAAGGCCCCCGCGTCGTGCCGAAGGCCCGCCGGCATCACCCTGGCCCCGCGTCGTGCCGAAGGCCCGCCGGCATCCCGAACGCCTCCGCGTCGTGCCGAAGGCCCCCCGCCGCGAGGGCCATCCGGGCCAAGCCAGTGACTCGTGGGCGGCCGCGACGGGTCCGTTCGGCCGCCGCCTGATCCGCCGGCGAGGCGCAAACTGTCGGTGAGCGCGGGCCTGCTCGGTCATGCACCCGGCTGCGGTGGGTCCGTGCGCTCCGTCGCCACCACGCCCGGGTCGTCCACGTCGCCCGGCCGGACCCCGCGACCCGAAAGGATGCACAGACCCATGAACGAGCAGTGGGAGTGCCTCGACGGCAACGAGGCAGCCGCACGCGTCGCCTACGCCGTGAGCGAGGTCATCTCGATCTACCCGATCACGCCCGCCTCGCCGATGGCCGAGTACTGCGACGACTGGTCGGCCGCGCACAAGCCCAACCTCTGGGGCCAGGTGCCCGGCGTGGTCGAGATGCAGTCCGAGGGCGGCGCCGCCGGCGCCATGCACGGCGCGCTCCAGAAGGGCGCGCTGGCCACGACGTTCACCGCGTCGCAGGGCCTGCTGCTGATGATCCCGAACATGTTCAAGATCGCGGGCGAGCTGACGCCCGCGGTGATCCACGTGGCCGCGCGGACGATCGCGACCCACGCCCTGTCGATCTTCGGCGACCACAGCGACGTGATGCATGCGCGTGCGACCGGCTTTGCGATGCTGGGCTCGGCCTCGGTCCAGGAGGCGCACGACATGGCGCTGGTCGCGCACGCGGCCACGCTCCGGGCACGGATCCCGTTCCTCCACTTCTTCGACGGCTTCCGAACCTCGCACGAGGTCAACAAGATCGCGATCCTCGATCGCGAGGTCATGCGGGCACTGGTGCGCGAGGAGGACGTGCTGGCCTTCCGCGCCCGCGGCCTGACCCCGGAATCGCCCGTCGTCCGGGGCACCGCCCAGAACCCGGACGTGTTCTTCCAGGCGCGCGAGGCGTGCAACCTGTTCCACGACGCCGTGCCGGGCATCGTGCAGGAGGTCATGGACGAGCTGGCCGACCTCACCGGTCGGCAGTACCACCTCGCCGACTACACCGGCGCCGCCGACGCCGAGCGCGTGGCCGTCGTCATGGGCTCCGCCACGGGCGCCGTCGTCGAGACCGTGCAGGCGCTGGCCGCAGCGGGCGAGAAGGTCGGCGTGCTCCAGGTGCACCTGTTTCACCCGTTCCCGGCGGCCCAGGTCGTGGCGGCGCTGCCGTCCACGGTCCGCTCGATCGCGGTGCTCGACCGGACGAAGGAGCCGGGCGCCGTGGGCGAGCCGATGTACCTCGAGCTGGTGTCGGCGATCACCGAGGCGATGGACGGTGACACGCCACCGTTCGCCGCGATGCCCCGCATCATCGGCGGCCGCTACGGCCTGTCCTCCAAGGAGGTCACGCCGTCGATGATCAAGCCGGTGTTCGACGAGCTGGCCTCGGCGAAGCCGAAGCGCCACTTCACGGTCGGCATCTACGACGACGTCACCAACCTGAGCCTGCCCATCGACCGCGACTTCCGCGTCGCGCGACCGGCCGGCGAGGTCCAGGCCCTGTTCTGGGGCCTCGGCTCGGACGGCACCGTGGGCGCCAACAAGGCGTCGGTCAAGATCATCGGCGAGGGCACCGACCTGTTCGCGCAGGGCTACTTCGTGTACGACTCCAAGAAGTCGGGCGGCGTCACCTCGTCGCACCTGCGCTTCGGGCCGCAGCCGATCCGGTCCTCGTACCTGCTCGACCAGGCCGACTTCGTGGCCTGCCACCAGTTCAACCTGCTGCTCACCCAGCCGGTCCTCGCCGCGGCCAAGCACGGCGCCAGCTTCCTGCTCAACTCCCCCTACCCCGCCGACGAGGTGTGGGACCAGCTGCCGGTCAACGTGCAGCGCGAGCTCGTGGACAAGCAGATCGACCTGTGGGTCATCGACGCGTTCGCGGTCGCGGCCGAGGTCGGCATGGGCAACCGGATCAACACGGTCATGCAGCCGTGCTTCTTCCAGCTGGCCGGGGTGCTGCCGCCGGAGGACGCGATCGCGCGCATCAAGGCCAACGTCAAGAAGACCTACGGCAAGCGCGGCGAGGCGGTCGTCGAGCGCAACTACGCGGCGATCGACCGATCGCTCGAGCGGATGGTCCGCGTCCCGCTCGGCGAGGTCACCGGCCGCGTCCTGCCGCCGCTCGTCCCCGTGACCGCTCCCGACTTCGTGCAGCGGGTGACCGCGCGGATGATGGCCGGCGAGGGCGACCTGCTGCCGGTGAGCGCGCTGCCCGTGGACGGCACGTTCCCCAGCGCGACCACCCGGTACGAGAAGCGCGCGATCGCCCAGCAGATCCCGGTCTGGGACGCGTCGATCTGCATCGACTGCGGCAAATGCGCGATGGTCTGCCCGCACGCGTCGATCCGGATGAAGGTGTACCCGGAGGCGGCCGTCGCGAACGCCCCGGCTGACTTCCCGGGCAAGGAGTTCAAGTCGCGCGACCTCGCCGGCCACCGGATCACCATCCAGGTGGCGCCCGACGACTGCACCGGCTGCGGCGTGTGCGTCGACATCTGCCCCGCCAAGAGCAAGACCGACGTCGGCCACAAGTCGATCAACATGGCGCCGCTGCTCGAGCACCAGGAGGTCGAGCGCCGGCGCTGGGACTACTTCCTGTCGATCCCGCCGCTCGATCGCGGCCTCATCGCCCACGACACGGTCAAGGGCGCGGCGTCGCTCGAGCCGCTGTTCGAGTTCTCGGGCGCGTGCGCCGGCTGCGGCGAGACGCCGTACCTGCGGCTGGTGTCGCAGCTGTTCGGCGACCGGATGGTGGTCGCCAACGCCACCGGCTGCTCGTCGATCTACGGCGCCAACCTGCCGACCACGCCGTGGGCGGTCAACGGCGACGGGCGCGGTCCGGCATGGGCCAACTCGCTGTTCGAGGACAACGCCGAGTTCGGGCTGGGCATGCGCCTCGCGCTCGACGCCCAGGAGCAGCTCGCCCGAAGCCTGCTCGAGACGCTGGCCCCGGTGGTCGGCGAACCGCTCGCCCGCGAGATCCTCGATGCCGACCAGAGCAGCGAGCAGGGTGTCGCCGACCAGCGCGCCCGGATCGTCCGGCTGCGCGAGGCCCTCGCCGGGGTTCCGGGCGAGCAGGCAGCGGTGGCGAAGCGACTGCTGGCCGTGGCCAACGACCTCGTCCGCCAGGGGGTGTGGATCATCGGTGGCGACGGCTGGGCGTACGACATCGGGTACGGCGGCCTGGACCAGGTGCTGAGCTCGGGTCGCAACGTCAACATCCTGGTCCTCGACACCGAGGTCTACTCCAACACCGGCGGCCAGGCGTCGAAGGCCACCCCGCGCGGCGCGGTCGCCAAGTTCGCCGCCGCCGGCAAGCCCACCGGCAAGAAGGACCTGGGCGCGGTCGCCCGGTCCTACGGCAACGTGTTCGTGGCCCAGATCGCGATGGGCGCCAACGATGCCCAGACGATCAAGGCGCTGCTCGAGGCCGACGCCTGGCCCGGACCGTCCCTGGTCATCGCGTACTCGACCTGCATCGCGCATGGCATCGACATGTCGAAGTCGATGGCCCACATGAAGGACGCGGTCCGCAGCGGCTACTGGCCGCTCTACCGCTACCAGCCGAGCGAGGTCGAGGACGGCGTGCCGTTCAAGCTCGACTCGGCCAAGCCGTCCATCCCCATCCGGGAGTTCGTGGCCGGCGAGACCCGGTTCGCGATCCTGGAGCGAACCAACCCGGAGCGCGCGGCCGAGCTCGCCGAGCTGGCCCAGGCCGACGCCGACGAGCGCTGGCGCTACTACGAGCAGCTGGCCGGGATCCATCGCACGATCCCCCATCTCGACCACCGGGAGCCGGAGCTACCGGAGGGCGTCGAGACCGGCGTATCGGCCGGCACCACCACCGCCCAGCCGGGCGGCAACGGGAAGGGAGGCCAGGCGTGACCGTCGACCTGCGGACCCGCTACCTGGGTCTCGATCTTCGCTCCCCCATCGTCGCGTCGTCGTCGCCGCTCACCGGTGAGCCCGGCTCGGCGCGCCGGATCGAGGAGGCCGGGGCGGCGGCGATCGTGCTGCCGTCACTGTTCGAGGAGGAGATCCTCAACGAGGAGATCCAGCTCAACCGATCGCTCGAGGCAGGCACCGATTCGTTCGCGGAGGCGCTCGACTACTTCCCGGCGATCGAGTCGCTGCCGGGCGTCGGCGACCGCTACCTGACCCGCCTGGAGCGGATGAAGTCAGACCTGTCGATCCCGGTGATCGCCAGCCTCAACGCGACCACCACCGGGGGATGGGTGAGCTACGCGCGGCGGATGCAGGACTCGGGCGCCGATGCGCTGGAGCTCAACCTCTATCACGTGGTCGCGGATCCGGCCATGACCGCGGCCGCCCGCGAGGCGGCCGATCTCGAGCTGATCGCGGCCGTCCGTGCCGCGGTGACCATCCCGCTGGCGGTCAAGCTCAGCCCGTACTACACGGCGCTGGCCAGCTTCGCAGCCCAGGTCCGCGCGGCCGGCGCCGACGGCCTCGTGCTGTTCAACCGCTTCTACCAGCCGGACCTCGACCTCGACAGCCTCGACGTCGTGGCCCGGGTCGAGCTGAGCCATTCGGGCGACCTGCGGCTGCCGATGCGCTGGATCGCGATCCTGCGCCCGCAGCTGGGTGCCGAGGTGGCCCTGGCGGCCACGTCGGGGGTTCACACGGGCGCCGACGCGATCAAGGGCCTGATGGTCGGCGCCGACGTCGTGATGATGACCTCGGCCCTGCTGCGCCACGGGCCCGGGCACATCGGCACGGTCGAGCGCGAGCTGGTGGCCTGGATGGACGAGCACGAGTACGTGTCGGTCAGCGAGCTGCGAGGCAGCGCGACCCGCTCGTCGGTGGAGGACCCGTCGGCGTTCGAGCGGGGCAACTACATGGCCGCCCTGCGCTCGTGGTCGACGCCGCCCGACCTCGTCCCGGCCTGAACCTCGTCCGGGCCTGATCCTCGTCCGGGCCTGATCCTCGTCCGGGCCGATCCTCGTCCGGGCCTGATCCTCGCCACGCGTTCGCGCCGATCCCCCACGCGAGCGCGCTGCATCGCTGAGGGCAAGGCTGCCGCACCCGTTCGCGCCGATCCTCTCCACGCGTGCGCGCTGCATCGCTGGGCAAGGCTGCCCCACCCGTTCGCGCCGCTCGTTGGGCGAGCGACTGGTCGCGCGCAGGGGCGATCCACTCGCGGGGCGAGTCGTCTATGGCAACGGGCGGCCTCGCGGTGCGACACCCGGCTCTCTGAGCGAGCGGATTGCCGCGCGACGCCACGAGTCGCCCGCCGGGCGAGCGGCGGAGGGGCGCCCCGACGCGTGTCGCTCGGTCGTGGGGCCTCAGCGGCGGAGGGGCGCCCCGACGCGTGTCGCGGTGGTGGGGCCTCAGCGGCGGAGGGGCGCCCCGACGCGTGTCGCTCGGTCGTGGGGCCTCAGCGGCGGAGGGGCGCCCCGACGCGTGTCGCTCGGTCGTGGGGCCGAGCGGCGGCCGGCCGCATCCAGCGTTTGCGCAGGCGAGCGAGGCGCGCGTCCCGCTCGCACGCGCACCGCCGCCACGGGCGTCGCCGCCACGGGCGTCGCACGTCCCAGCGCATCGCGCCGGCATCGCACGACCCAGCGCATCGCGCCGGAGCACGGCGACGCTAGGAGCAGGTGCGCCTTGGAGCGCGAGCTACCGGCGTGCCACGACTGGCGATCGTCGAGGGCGACGTCGAGGACGGGTCGAGGCAGTCGTCAGCGAACGGCGCCGACGGGGTCGAGCACGGCGCGCATCTTCTCGATCGCGCGGGCCAGCTGCTCGCGGCTGTTGGCGTAGGACAGGCGGATGTGGCCGGCGCCGACCCGTCCGAAGGCCGTCCCGGACAGGACCGACACCCCGGCCTCCTCCAGGAGCAGCTTGGCCAGGACATCGCCGGTGCGGCCCGTGCCGCTGACGTCCGGGAAGGCATAGAAGGCTCCGGCCGGTCGCACGCAGCGGATCCCGGGCAGGCTGTTGAGCCCGTCGACCACCAGGTCGCGACGGGCCCGGAACTCGGCGACCATCGCATCGACCGCGTCCTGCGGGCCGCGAAGGGCCTCGACCGCACCCACCTGGGCGAACGTGGTGGCCGAGCTCACCGAGTTGATGATCAGCCGGCCGAAGGCGAACGCGAGCGGCTCGGGCACCACCGCGTAGCCGAGTCGCCAGCCGGTCATCGCGTAGGTCTTCGAGAAGCCGTCGAGCAGGATCGTCCGCTCGGCCATGCCCGGCAGCGAGGCGATCGAAACGTGCTCGCCCTCGTACAGGATCCGGCTGTAGATCTCGTCCGACAGCACCATCAGGTCGTGCTCGCGTGCAACCGCCGCGATCCGCTCCAGGTCGTCGCGGGTCACCATCCCGCCGGTGGGGTTGGCCGGCGAGTTGAGCACGATCAGCCTCGTGCGCGAGGTCACCAGCGAGACCAGCTCGTCCACGTCGAGCCGGAAGTCGTTCTGCTGGCGGATCGGAAGGGGCACGGCGGTCCCGCCCACGAACCGGGTGACCGAGTCGTAGATCGGGTAGCCCGGATCGGGCACGATCACCTCGTCGCCCGGATCGACCAGGGCGAGGATCGCGTAGTACATGACGCCCTTGCCGCCGACGGTCACGAACACCCGGTCGGGGTCGACCTCGAAGCCACGGCGGGCCGTCACGTCCTGCGCGATGGCCGAGCGCAGCTCCGGGATGCCGGCGAATGGCGCGTAGTGCGTCTGGCCGGCGTCGATGGCTCGCTTGGCCGCCTCGCGGACGTTGAGCGGGGTGTCGAAGTCGGGCTCGCCGATCTCGAGATGGATGACCTCACGCCCCGTGGCCTCGACGGCCCGGGCCCGCGCCGCCGCCTCGAACGCGGTCTCGGTCCCGATGTTGTCGATACGCGAGGCGAGGCGCATGGTCGATGGCTCCTCAGGCGGGGACTGGCGGCCGCCCGATCATAGCCCCCGCGTCGCGGCCAGGACCGGCACGAACCGCTCCAGGGCGCGGGAGGTCAGGGCCGGGAACGGGCTCGTGTCGCCGGCCTCGCCCAGGTACAGCGTCACGTGCCGGATCCCCGTCCCGCGGATCGCACGAAGCGTCTCCCCCACCGCCGCCGCCGTCCCGCCGAGCCATCCCGGCCGGGGCTCGGCCGTGCCGTCGGGCCGCAGCGCCAGTCGGGCCCAGCCCGTAACCTCGAGCGTTGCCGCGTCACGCCCGGCGCCGCGGCAGGCGAGGGCCGCCCGCTCGACGACCGCCGCGGCGTCCTCGGCCGAGGTCAGCGGCACGTTCACGTTGACTGCGTCCGCCCAGCGAGCGGCGATCGCCATCGTCCGGTCGCCCCTGGCGGCGATCCAGATCGGGATGTCCGCCCGGGGCCCGCGCGGCAGCAGGTCGGCGCCGTTGGTCCGGTGGAACGTCCCCTCGAAGGTGACCGGCGGCTCGCGCAGCAGCCGGGCCACGATCTCCACCGCCTCGGCGTGGCGGGCAACGGGTCGTGCGCGCTCGTAGCCGAATGCCCCCCAGGTCGCGTCGGTCGCCGGGTTGCCGCTGCCGAGCCCCAGCACCAGGCGGCCAGCGCTGACCTCGTCGAGCGTCGAGGCCATGCGGGCGAGAAGGGCCGGGTTGCGGAACCCCGTGCAGGTGACGAGCGGGCCGATCGCGATCCGGGACGTGGCCTCGGCGGCGGCGGCCAGGATCGTCCAGCACTCCCGGAAGCCGAACGGCTGCCCGTCCCGCGCCGAGCGCTGGAGGTGGTCGACGACCCACAGCGTGTCCACGCCGATCGCCTCGATCTCGCCGGTCAGTCGCCGCATCTCGGGCCACGAGGCGTGGTCGCCGCCCCGCCGCGGCCAGGTCGGCAGGCAGATCCCGATCCCGGGCGCGCCCTCGTCTGTGGTCGTCATCGGGGCTGACTCTACGCCAACCCCGTTGGGCGGGATCAGCCGGCGTGGCGGGCGGCGTTGGCCACGATCGCGTCGTGGACGTACCGGGCGAGACCTGGTGCGAGCGTCTCGTAGTTGGCGGTAAATCGCGGATCGGCCAGGTACATCTCACCCAGCCCGCGATGCATCTCGTGGGAGCACGGGTAGTAGGCCTCGTCGATGCTCCGCCGGTGGGCCTCCGCGACGTCCATCGCGGCCTCGCCGTCGGCGGGCTGCCCCGACGCCATGGCCTCCACGAAGCGGCGGTTGATCGCCGCGCCCTGGGCCTTGATCCGCGCCCAGTCGTCCTTCGTGTAGCGGGCCGTGCGGCGTGCCGACTCGCGATATGCGTCGGTATCGCCCCAGCGCTCCCGGACCTCGTCGGCGTGCTGGTCCGGGTCGAACTCGCCGAACACCTCCAGCCGCTCCCCGGGGGTGAGGTTGATGCCCATCTGACGTGCCTCCATCGCTCGCTCCACGGCGTCGGACAGCCGCCTCAGCCGCGCGATCCGGTCCTGGAGCAGCAGACGCTGCCGCCGCAGGTGGTCGAGCGCTTCGGTGCCGTCGTCGGCCATGGCGTCCTTGATCTGATCGAGGCCGAACTCGAGCTCCCGATAGAACAGGATCCGCTGCAGCCGCTCGACATCGGCGTCCGAGTAGCGGCGGTAGCCGGCCTCGGAGCGCCCGGTCGGGATCAGCAGCCCGATCTCGTCGTAGTGGTGCAGGGTCCGGACGGTGACGCCGGCAAGCCGGGCAACCGTGCCGACCGTCAGGGTCCCGGGTTCGTCCATGCCGGCACTCTAGACCCTGACGTTACGTGAGGGTCAAGCGTCCCGACACGCTCGCTGCGTCATCGACCATGGCGATGCAGCGGGACCGCTCGCCCGTCCGTGGGTGGCCGTGTCCTGGGCTCGAAAGGGAGCTGAGCGGCGGCCGGACGCCGGCCGCCGCTCAGCCAGGTCTCGGTGGCGCGTCAGGCCGTGCAGAGCGCGTAGGCCTGGATCGTCCAGGTCTTGCCCTTGCCGACGACCGCGGAGCCGGTCGCGGTCCAGGTCAGGGCGGCGCTCGGGTACGAAGCGATCAGCCGGACCTTGTCCGCCGCGTCGGTGGTGGTGACCCGCGCCCCGCCGGCGAGCATCGTGTGGCCGGCCACGCAGCTGGCGCTGACGGTCGCCGTCCGGACGCTGGCGGCGCTCGTGACCGGGCTCGAGGTCACGATGACGGTTGCTCCGACGGTCCCGGCGGGACCCTGCGGTCCGGCCGGACCCTGGGCGCCCGTGTCACCCTTGGCGCCCTGGGGGCCCTGCGGGCCCTGCGCCCCGGGGGCGCCCTGGGCACCGGTATCGCCCTTGGCACCCTGGGCACCGGCTGGACCCTGAGGGCCGGTGGCCCCCGTCTCGCCGGTCGGACCAGCCGGACCCGCGGGACCCTGCGGACCAGGCTCACCCTGCACGCCCTGCGGCCCGCCCGCGGGCCCTGGGTCGCCCTGCGGGCCCTGCGGCCCGGCGTCGCCCTGCGGACCCTGGGGACCCTGGGGACCGGTCGCTCCCGAGGGCCCGGCGGATCCCGCGCCGGCGTTCTTTGCCCAGCTGACCAGGCGCTCCCCTGCCTTGCACGCGCGCTTCCCGTTCACGGGCTGCACGATCCGCACGACCTTGGTCGTCTTGTTCACGCAGGCATAGATCCGCGTCGCGTTGCTGTACGAGGACGACGTCTTCGCGAATCCGGCCTGCGCAACGCCCGCGAGCGCTGCGACCAGCACGAGTGCGGCGGCGACCGCCACCACGCGCCGGCCCCGCCGTGCGTGGATGAAGCCACTGGCGTTCATGGTTCTCCTGTCTCGCCTCCGGCCGGGCGCCAACGTCGACGCCCCTCAGCCGGACCCGATCGGGCATCGCAGCCGCCGTCGTCACGCACCCCCGCGGCTCCGATGCCGCGGCGAACAGTGGGCCGTGCCCCACCCCTGCGCACCGGACCATTCGGTGGGGGTGGCAGGGTACCTTCGTACCGCATGGCGCCGCGCGAGATGCCGGGTCGCGAACGGGGATCAGGCCGAAGGCGGCTCGCGCATGGGCAGGGCTCGGTGTCAGGCGTAAGGGCGATCCCCGAGGGCCCTGGGTGACTGCGGATCCGGGCCATCGCAGTCCGCGAGCGGCGGTCCGCCGGCGGCTCCCGCCCCGGCCGCTGTTGCTAGCATCGGGACGTGCTGTTCCGTGCCGACCCGTGGCTCCACGTCATCGCCGGGTGCATGTCGTCCGGGAAGACCGACGAGCTGCTGCGCCTCCTCCGACGCGCCGAGATCGCCCGCCGGCGGATCCTCCTGGTGCGGCCCGACGTCGACGACCGGACACCCGCGGAGTACGCGGAGAGCCGGAGCAAGGCGCGCTTCCCGAGCGTGCTGGTGCCACGTGGCGAGCCCGTGCGCATCCTGTCGCTCGCGCGCGAGCGCGACGTCGACCTGGTGGGCATCGAGGAGGCGCAGTTCTTCGACGACGGCATCGTGCGGACGATCGAGACCCTGCGCCAGAGCGGACGTCACGTGATCGCGACCGGGCTCAACACGGATTTCGCGGGCCGGCCGTTCGGCTCGCTGCCCGCGCTCCTCGCCCTCGCCGACGAGGTCACGATGCTGAGCGCCATCTGCGTGGTGTGCGGCGAGACGGCAACCCGGACGCAGCGGCTGGTCGGCGGGCGCCCGGCGGCGATCGACGACCCCCTGATCGTGATCGGCGGCTTCGCGTCGCCCGCCGTGGAGACCTACGAGGCACGCTGCCTGCGGCACCACGAGATCGCGCCCGCGCGTTCGGCCCGTGGAGTCGTCGCGGACGAAGGCTGACACGGCGGGGCTGAGACGGCGGGGCCGACGGGGGGCCGACACCGTGGGGTCGTCGCGGACGAAGGCCGACGGGGGGCCGACACCGTGCGGGCTGCCAACCCGGGCCTGGCACCTCGCCCGGTCCAGGCCCCGCACGAACCGGACGGGCGCTCCGGCAACGGCGGTGCGCGCGAGCACCGCCGGCCGCGACCGTCGACCGTCAGGGCCAACCGGACCCTATTCATCCACACGTTATCCACGATGGTCGTGGATCGTGGACAACTTCGCACGGTCATCCGCAGAATTCGTGGACAAGCCCGTTGTGGAGCGGGGCCGCCAGCCGATATCGTTCGGTCTGCCCGAAGGGGCCGGTGGCACTGACGCCGGGCCGGTGAGCAATCAACGGACCGGGTCCCCGAGCCGCCGCCACGATGGCCGCAAGGCTGACGAGGTGGCTGGAGACCGGGGCCGCTGCGACAGGGCCGAGCTTGCTCGGCAAGGTCGTGGGCGTGACAGTGCGGTACGGTTCCTTCGGGCACTTTCGTGTGCGCCGCGCCTCCCGGCCGGCTCGTTCCCACCCGCACCCGTCAAACGAGTCGATGGCCAAGCTTTCCGCCGGTCTGCTGCTCTACCGCCATTCCGACGATGCGCTCGAGGTGCTGATCGCCCATCCGGGCGGACCGGTGTGGGCACGCCGCGACACGGGGGCCTGGTCGCTTCCCAAGGGCGCCGCCAACGACGGCGAGCCGCTCCTCGACGCCGCCCGCCGCGAATTCCTCGAGGAGACCGGGCAGGCCGCGCCGGATGGTCCGTCGATCGACCTCGGGGACGTGCGCATGCGGTCCGGCAAGACCGTCCACGCATGGGCGGTCGAGGGCGACCTCGATCCAGCCGCGCTGCGGAGCATGATGGCCGAGGTCGAGTGGCCGCCGAGATCGGGTCGCGTCACCCGCGTTCCCGAGATCGACCGCGTGATGTGGGCGAGCCCCGCCGACGCGCGCCTCCGGCTCAACCCCGCCCAGGCCGAGTTCGTGGACCGGCTCCTCCGGGCCCTCGCCCGGAGCGAGGCGGAGTAGCGTCGGCCACCCGATGGGCGACGCTGCCGGCACGCCGCCGGGACGGATGCGGGAGCCGACGGCGTCCACTGACGGTGAGCGGGCGCCCGCAGACGCGCTTCCCGAGCAGGTCGACGTCCTCGTGATCGGTGCCGGGATCGTCGGCCTGGCCACGGCACTCCGGCTCCAGGAGGCCCGTCCGGACCTGCGGATCGCGGTCGTCGAGCGCGAGGATCGCATCGCCGCCCACCAGACGGGGCACAACAGCGGGGTCGTCCACGCCGGTCTCTACTACGCGCCCGGCTCGGCCAAGGCCCTGCTGTGCCGGGAGGGCAAGCGCCGCCTCGAGGCCTATTGCGAGCAGCATGCAGTCCCGATCGAGCATCCGGGCAAGCTCGTCGTGGCGCTCCACGAGACCGAGCTGCCCAGGCTCGCCGCGCTGCACGAGCGCGGCCTGGCCAACGGGGTCGACGGGCTGGAGGAGGTGGGCGCCGAGCGGCTCCGCGAGATCGAGCCCCATGCGGCCGGCATCCGGGCCCTGTGGAGCCCGCGAACCGGGATCGTCGACTTCCGTCGCGTGGCCGCCGCGTTCGCCGGCGACATCCGTGGGCGAGGCGGCAGCATCGTGGTGTCGTGCCCGGTCATGGCGATCTCGCGGCGCCCGGACGGCCTGGTCGCGACCACCGCCCGGGGCGAGCTCCGCGCCCGCGCCGTCGTCGCCTGTGCGGGCCTGTGGGCCGACCGGGTCGCGGCGATGTCCGGCGACCAGACGCCCGACGCGCCCCGCATCGTCCCCTTCCGCGGTGACTACTACCGCCTGACGCCGGAGGCGGCAAGCCTCGTCCATGGGCTCATCTACCCCATCCCCGATCCGCGCTTTCCGTTTCTCGGCGTCCACTTCACCCGGCGGATCGACGGCGAGGTCTGGGCGGGCCCGAACGCCGTCCTCGCCTTCCGCCGGGATGGCTACCGGCGACGGGACGTCTCGCTCCGCGACCTCGCGTCGGTGATCGCCTACCCGGGCTTCGCCCGGCTCGCCCGCCGCTACTGGCGGATGGGCATGGCCGAGATGTGGCGCGACGCGAGCAAGACCGCGTTCACGCGCGAGCTCCAGCGGTATCTCCCGGCACTGCGCCCAGACCAGCTCACCTTCGGGCCGTCGGGCGTCCGGGCGCAGGCCCTCGGCCGCGACGGGTCCCTCCTTGACGACTTCGACCTCGCGTCCCGCGACGGGGTCCTCCACGTTCGGAATGCTCCGTCGCCCGCGGCCACCAGCTCGCTCGCGATCGGCGACCGCCTCGCGACCCAGATCCTCGAGCGCCTCGGGATCCCACCCGCGGGCTGAAGGGAGCCGCCGATCCCCGGGTCATCGCCAGGGGCGGTGGCGGTATCGTCTGGCCGGACGGCGACGATCGCCGACGCGGAGGGAGATGGCACCGATGTTCGGGGAGTTCAAGGCGTTCCTGACCAGGTCCAACGCGCTGGCGCTTGCCATCGGCGTGATCATCGGCACGGCGCTGGGCGCGGTCGTGAACTCGCTGGTCAACGACATCATCATGCCGCCCATCGGGTATGCGCTCGGCGGCGTCGATTTCGCCGGGCTCAAGATCGTGCTCAAGGATGCCGTCGGCGGCGACCCGACGACGGAGGTCGCGATCCGCTGGGGGCTGCTCGTGAACGCGATCATCGTGTTCGTGGTGGTGGCCTTCGTCGTGTTCTGGCTTGGCCGGCTGCTCATTCGGGAAGAGCCCGCCGCGCCCGCCGAGCCGTCGGACGAGGTCAGGCTGCTGACCGAGATCCGGGACGAGCTGCGCAAGGGCTGATCCCACGCCGGCGGCGAGGTCGCCCGGCTCGGGACGGGGTGCCGGCTCGGGACGGGGTGCCGGCTCGGGACGGGGTGCCGGCTCGGCACGATCCGGCCGCGCAGGGCAGACTTCGCGCCGATGAACGAAGACTGGGCACCCGCCGAGGATCAGGCGCACCCGGCCCGGCGCCAGCGTCGCGGGATCGGCACGGCCGCGACCATGGGCCTGGTGCTGTTCGGGATCCTGGTGCTGGCCGGGTTCGTGGGGGCCGGCGTCGCGCTTGCCGGCTACCTCACCCTGAGCCGCGACCTGCCCGATCCGAGCCTGCTGGAGCAGATCGAGCTTCCGCAGCAATCCGTGGTCTACGACCGGACGGGCAAGATCGAGCTGGCTCGGTTCGGGGAGTTCAACCGCGAGGTCGTGGACTATGACCAGATCCCGCCGGTCCTGATCGACGCCACCACCGCCGTGGAGGACCGGACGTTCTGGGAGAACGCCGGGTTCGATCCCATCGGCATCGTGTCGGCCGGCCTGGATGCGCTGCGGGGCAACGCGCGCGGGGCCTCGACCATCACCCAGCAGCTGGTGCGCCAGCGCCTGCTGACCGAGAACGGCACCGCGCAGACGCAGCTGACGATCAGCCGCAAGCTGCGCGAGATCATCCAGTCGATCCGCGTCACCGAGGCGTACCCGGGGGTCGACGGCAAGCAGCGGATCATCCGCGCGTACCTGAACCAGAACTACTACGGCGACGACGCGTACGGGGTGGCCGCCGCAGCCAGGGCCTACTTCGGCATCGACCTCCAGGACCTCGACCTGGCGCAGGCGGCCATCCTGGCGGCCATCCCCAAGTCACCGTCGAGCTACGACCTGGTCCAGAACGCCGTCCAGGAGTGCGTCGATCCGAGCGCACCCGAGGCCACCTGCGACACCCAGCTCGTGGTGCCCGACGACACGCCGATCGTCCAGCGGCGGAACCTCGTCCTCGACCTCATGGAGCAGGGCCGAACGCCGCTCACGGGCGGCCAGCTCACCGCCGCCGACTTCGACGCCGCGCGGCAGGAGAAGGTCGTGCTGGCGCCCCAGCGATCCAACCTGTGGAAGGTCCCCCAGTTCGTCTACCAGGTGCGGCGCGAGCTCACGGCTCGCCTGTGCGGTGAGGGTGCCGATACCTGTCCCGCGCTCGAGCGCGGCGGGTTCAAGATCACCACGACCCTGGACATGCGCCTCCAGGGCATCGCGGAGAAGTGGGTCAAGGCCGCGGCCGTCGTGCCCAATGCGACGTCGCCCAAGGCGGCCGCCAAGGCCCTCGGCATCGACTACGAGCCGTGGATGCAGAACCTGCGCTCGAAGGACCTGCACAACGGCGCCCTGGTGGCGCTCGACTACCAGACGGGTGAGCTGGTCGCGTACGTGGGTTCGGCCGACCCGACCGCGACCAAGGCCACCAGGAAGTTCCAGCCCCGGTTCGACGTGCTCGCCGATGGCTGGCGGCAGCCGGGCTCGGCGTTCAAGCCGATCGTCTACTCGACCGGGATCGGCAGCAAGCTGCTGACCGCGTCCACGATGCTCATGGACGTCACCACGAACTTCGGCGGCGGCTACACCCCGACCGACGCCGACAATCTCGAGCGCGGACCGGTCCGGGTCCGCAACGCGCTCGAGTTCTCGCTCAACATCCCGGCCGTCAAGGCGACCGCGATCATCGGCAACGACCGGATCCAGGCGCAGGCCGAGGCCATGGGCATCCAGTTCCAGAACGGCAAGGTCAACGCCGGCCTCTCGTTCGGGCTGGGCGTCGAGGTCGTGCATCCGATCGATCTCGTCCGGGCGTACGGCGTGATCGCCGACGGTGGCCAGCTGGCCGATCGGACCACCATCCGCTCCGTGGTCGATCCCGCCGGCAACACGGTGCTGGGCGAGGAGCAGCGCCCGGCGCCGGCCCAGGTGCTCGACCCGGGTGCCGCCGCGATCGTGACCGACATCCTGGCCGACAACACCAACCCGCACGTCAACCCGTACTGGGGCGCGTTCCGGATCACCGACGGTGGCAAGCGACGTCCGGCCACGCTCAAGACCGGAACGAACAACGACGCCCGCGACCTCAACGCCTACGGCTTCATCGGGGCGCCGAGCGCGAGCGACCGCAAGCAGGGCGAGTACGCGCTCGCGGTCGGCGTGTGGAACGGCAACTCCGACAACTCGCTGGTCAGCACGCCCGCCGATCCGCTGTTCTCGATCGAGGTCTCGACGTACGTCTGGCAGCGCTTCATGCAGGAGGCCACGGCGGGCTGGGCGATCAACGGGTTCCCGAAGCCCGACGGCCTCCAGAAGGCGGCGGTGGACCCGTGGACCGGGCTGTCGGCCAACGGCGGCGGTCCCTCGGTCGACGAGCTGTTCCTCGCGGGGACCGGACCGGGACCCGCCCTCGGCGCGGGGTCGTGTGGGGACGCGGTGCTCGCGGTCGCCGGGCAGGAGGCCCAGCATCCCGACTGGCTGGCAGCCGACCAGGCCTGGCTCAAGCGGGCCCAGAAGGGCTCCGGCGTGCGCGGCGGTCCCAAGGGCACCCGCACGTCGTTCTTCTACAACGGGTTCTTCCACCCCTACGGGACGACCTGGGGACCGCTCACGGGCGGTGATGGCTGCGGGTCGCCGAGCCCCAGCCCGTCGGCCTCGTTCGATCCGTGTGCCGCCTCACCCGACCCATCGGCCTCCGTGGATCCGAGCGCGTCGGCGGTGATCTGCCCGTCCCCATCCGAGCTCGCATCCGCGACCCCGACCACGAGCGCGACGCCGGTCGTGACGCCGGTCGTGACGCCCGCGCCCACGCCGCCGCCCACGGCCACGCCCCCGCCGGCGACCCCGACGCCCGCACCCACCGCGCCGCCGACGCCCGCACCCACCGCGCCGCCGACGCCCGCCCCGTCGTGATCCGCCACCCCAAGCTCGTGGCCGGTGGCGGTGCGCGGCGTGGCAGTTGGCGGTGGGCTCGCAGGCAGCGCGGGAGTGCGGCAGTTCCCGCTGCCACGGGTGGCGGAACCCGGGTGTCGCGCGACGTCTCAGCGATCTCTCAGCGATTGGCCCTATCATCTCGCCGGTTGTGGTGGGCGCGGGAGGCTCCGGCCCCGCAGCCGGCGGCGCAGAGGAGTCGCGCCGCGTTGCTCGTCGACCTGTCGAACCTCACTTGAACGCGGAGATGCACGTGTCTGATCGCGCTTCGGGGCAGTCCGGGCTACGCCGTCTGGCGTCGCGGGCTACATTGCTCCTGGGTCTCATCGGCCTCATCGCGGGGATCACCACCCCGATCGCCATGGCCACCGGCGGGTTGACCGTCACCACCCCGTTCCCCGCCGTCGTCGCCGAGCCTGGCACCACCGCCTCGTTCGCGCTCACCATCGACGTTGCGAGCGCGCAGCGCGTCGACCTCAAGACGACGGGCGTGCCGGCCG